>JAUILZ010000052.1 GCA_030432755.1 Gammaproteobacteria bacterium
AAACTCGTGAATCGCAATGGGCTGGTTGCCGGCAAAGCGCTTTTTGAAATCGTCGCGCTCCAGCATGCGCGCCACGGTGTAGCGTGACGCCAGCGTAATCATGCCCGCCGCCCCCAGGGCATTCATCCACTCCGAGTTGAAGCGCACCTGGGTCAGATCCGGGTCCAGGATTTTGAACACCTGGCGCCGGTAGGTATCGGCGTTAGCCTCGATCTGTTCCCGGGAAAGTGCGGGACGGGTCACGCTCTTGCCGCTCGGATCGCCGATGAGTCCGGTGAAATCGCCGATCAGGAAGACCACGGTGTGCCCGAACTGCTGGAACTGGCGCATCTTGTTGAGCAGCACGGTGTGGCCGAGATGGAGATCCGGCGCGGTGGGATCGAATCCCGCCTTGATCACGAGCGGGGTGCCGCGGGCCAGCTTGTCGCGCAGCTCGTCCCCCAGCAGGATCTCCTCGGTGCCGCGGGCCAGTTCCGCCAGGACTTCGTCGTTCGGGTACATAATTTCGTTCGCAGGATACAACCGTAAGCTACGGATTACAGTTTGTTAATACGTCTCTGGTTGATTGCCAGAGGCTTTGACCTCGATGCCCTGAATGGGTAAAGTACACGCCCAGCCGGGCTTGCCCGAAAATTCATTTTCGATGGGGCCGTATTTGATGGCTGGACACCGGGGTTCTGGTTCAGGTTGTCCGCGCGCGTGCGCGGGCAGGTTGGGGGACCCATGATCAGGGACATGATGTCAGGGGACATTGTGCCCGATCTGGTCGTGGAAGACTTGATCCAGGATGATCGGTTGCCCTCCCTAGTGCGATCAAGAGTGTGATCAAGCTGGGTGCGATTGAAGCCGCGATGCACATGGCATTGCACGTCAATGGCAAGGCGTTGCTTGTTAACGGCAAGCGTCGCGCCGGAATGTTTTATTCTGGCATGAGCCGCAGAACCAGCGGCCCCCGAGCAAGAAGTTACCAATGGCGCCTTGCGCGCCGGGTCGCATTTGCGGCCCTGGTGAGGAAAACCGCCGGTATTCCGGCGGGTGCCGGTCAGTCTCCCGGCACTCAATAACGAATGATCAGTTCGGGCAAGCATTATTAACAGTTACTTCGACCAGTCGCAGGAATGCGGTAGCCGGGAAGCCGGCCGCCGTTATGATCCTGCTCGGGTGCGGCACGACCGACCCCGGGCGCTGGTTACTAAATTGCCATTTATCAGTTTTCAATGACGCCTTTGACGCGCTCCACGCTCAATCTCGATCTCAAGGATCTCACCCCTCGATCCTCCAGACCACATATCGGCCGAATTGGCCTGGTGACCGTCTCGGTCATCGCGCTGATTTCCACGGTCATATCGATCAACAGCCCGTCGGCCTCGGTGGCCAACCTCGACATCCCCGGAACGGCGGGCATCCAGCGGGCAATAGATCAGGTTGCGCCGAATACCGTCGAATCACGCATGGCTCCTGTGGCGGTCACACCGAGGAGCGCCTCACCGGAAGTCACCAGTCAGAACATCGCTGGAACAGATGCGAAGCTCGAGACCATCGACACCATCAACATCCGTAATGCCGTTATTGCAACGCGGAAACCCGGGAGCGCGAGTCCGCTCACCGAAACCGGACTGCCTGCAACCGGGTTGGAAACCGCAATCGAGTACAAGATGGCCAGGCGGTCAGCCGCTGACGAAGCTGCCGCAGAAGGACCGGCAAATGACGGCGCCGCGGATGATAGCAGTTCGGAACCTGAATCCATAGCGGTATACCCGGACGACCGTTCGGTGTCGCGTCAACTGCGCATCCAGCTTGCGAGTCTCGCGCCGATGCCGATATTCGAGCGCCGCAATCGGCTGTCCTCCCCGGTAATAGCCGATCCGGCGACATTCACTACGGAGATTCCCGACGCGCTGCAACTGGCATCCATCCGCACCGACGCCTTGCTGACGGATCCCGCGGTAATGCGCGCGATCTCTCCGGGCGCAGCCGGCGCCGCGGAAACCGCATCTCCATTGCCGCCAGCGGCGAAAGATCCGCTGGAAGCCGCGCTCACGGAGGGCGACTGGACGGTCGAGACGGTGCGCAAGAAAGACACCATGTCGCAGGTATTCGAGCGCGCGGGGCTGGGCATCAGCGAAGCCTATGCGCTGGTGAAACTGGAACACGCGGACGCGCTCAACAAGATCCGCCCTGGAGACGAGATCCATCTCATCACCACTCCTGCCCCGGAAGGTGACAAGCATGCCCGGCTCGAGCGGCTCAAGTACCGTCTTGATCGCTTCTCCACGTTGCTGGTACAGCGCTCGGACGATGGATTCCGCACCGATATCATCCGGCGCGAGCCCGAGATCCGCTACCGCTCGGCCCAGGCCACGATCTGGGACAGCCTGCTCGGCTCGGCGAGGGAAGCCAGCATTCCCCGGGACGTGGTTTATTCACTTGCCACGATCTTCGGCTGGCAGGTGGACTTCGCCAAGGATATCCAGGGCGGCGAGCAGTACACGGTGATCTACGAGGAGCTCGTCCTCGATGGAGACATCGTGGGCGAAGGCGAAGTCGTCGCGGCGGAGCTCGTAACGGGCAAGCAAACCCTGCGCGCGATTCGGCACGAGGACGGGGATGGCCAGGTCACTTATTACAGTCCTGACGGCACCGGTCTCCAGGGTTCGTTCCTGCGCACCCCGGTCAAGTTCGCGAGGATCACCTCGAAGTTCAGCAAGAAACGCCTGCACCCGATCCAGAACAAGTGGAAGGCGCACAACGGCGTAGACTACGGCGCGCCGATGAAGACACCGGTGCTGTCCACCGGCGATGGCGTGGTGCATTTTGCCGGCACCCGCAAGGGCTATGGCCGCACCATCATCCTGCGTCACGGCGAGCAGTACGAAACCCTATATGCCCATCTCAACCATTTCCGCAAGGGTCTCAGCAAGGGCGACCGCGTGAAACAGGGCGAGGTCATCGGTTACGTCGGCCGCACCGGTTGGGCCACCGGTCCACACCTGCACTACGAATTTCGCGTCGACGGCAAGCACATGAATCCGCTCACCGTGGAATTGCCGAAGTCACTTCCTATCGACCCGCGCTACCTCAAAGATTTTCGCAAGAACGCCAATCGGTGGGTGGCAGCGCTCGAGGACGCCGATCGAATCCCGCTGGCGCGCCTCGATCCCTGACCGTCCAGGCGGCGCCCCGGAATAACGCGGTGTCCGGCTTTCCATGACCCTGGCCATCGGCATCATGTCCGGAACCAGCGTGGACGCCATCGACGCCGCGCTGCTGGACCTGTCCGACAGCGGCAACCCGGTACTCCTCTCCACTACCAGCCAGCCCTTTCCCGAGGATTTGCGCGCGCAAATTCTCGACCTGATGGCGCCGGGAGAGAATGAGATCGATCTCGCAGGCCATCTCCACGTGGCGCTGGGCGAAGCCTATGCCCGGGTAGCGCTCGAACTCGCGGATGATCCCGGCCGGATTTCGGTGATCGGCTGCCATGGTCAGACCGTTCGCCATCGCCCCGGGGGAGAGCATCCCTTCACCCTCCAGCTCGGCAGCGGCGCCGTCATCGCCGCGCGTACCGGCATCCCGGTGGTGACCGACTTCCGCAGCGCCGACATGGCGCTCGGTGGCCAGGGCGCGCCCTTCGCGCCCTTCTTTCATCACCACGTGTTTCACGATGAGGGGGATGGCCGCGCGATCGTCAACCTGGGTGGCATCGCCAATGTCACCCTGCTCCCGCCCGGCAGAGATCGCGGCATCACAGGATTTGACAGCGGCCCCGCCAACGGATTGATGGATCTCTGGATCCAGCGCCATCTCGATCAACCCTATGACCGCGATGGCGCCTGGGCGCGCCAGGGCCAGGTTCACAAGGGACTCCTGGAGGAAATGCTTGCGGATCCCTATTTCGCACTCTCTCCACCCAAGAGCACGGGGCGTGAACTGTTCAACGCCGAATGGCTCGATCGCCATCTCCGGGAATCCGGGAAATCGATCGCGCCGGTGGACGTCCAGGCCACGCTTGCGGCGCTTACCGCGCGCACCATTGCCCAAGGGCTCCCCACTGAAATCGACGTGATCCATGTTTGCGGCGGCGGGGCGGAGAACGGCTTCCTGCGCGAATGCATCTCCAACGAGAGCGGGCTGCCGGTGGGAGACACGGGCGATCTCGGCATCCCGCCGCAATGGATCGAGTGCGCGGCGTTTGCCTGGATGGCCGCGGCCACGATGGAGCGGCGTGCCTGTACGATTCCCTCGGTGACCGGGGCTTCCCGCGCGAGCATTGCAGGCGCGGTGTATTTTCCCTGAAAGCCGGAAACACGATAGCCGCGGTGGACATCATGTACTGTAGACGCTTGAACAGAGGCATTGCTGTCATTGCTATCGCGGTGCTTGTCGCGGGATGCGGTAATGAAGAGAAGCCTGCCGGCGATGTCTTTACCGTGGATGACCAGGGCATCAGTCTGGTCGGCAGCGGGCTCAGCCGGAACGACATACTCGCCCAGCTCGTCGCGCACGATGGCGCGGTCCGGCATGGCGGTCCGCTGATCGACCGCACGCTGGATATACACATGGAAAACGCCACGATGGGCGAAGCGCTGGGCGTTCTGCTCGCAGGCGCCAGTTACCAGGCGCGCTTCGAGCACCGGGAAGGCGGCCGGGCGCGCCTCCAGACCCTGTGGCTGGGAGACGGTGCGATGGATGCCGCGACGGCGGCGATGCCGGAAGTCCCTGGAATCGCCCTGGCCTCACCGCTGCAAACAGCGGACGGCAGCGTGGACGGGGGCGAGCCATTCGTCCGCATGCTCCTTGGACAATACAACGAGGGAGACCCGGAAGCACGGAAGATGGCCATCATGGACGTGGAACTCACCACCGGCGGCGTGGCCTTCCTCGACCACGTGCTGAAAACCGCGCAGGATGAGGATCTGCTGATCGAGGCGATTCGGCGGCTGGAAATCGGCGAGGAATTCGGCGCCCGCTGGGCACTGCTCGAGGCGCTGGGTCACGACAACCCGGTGATACTTCTCGAGGTTCTGGCATCCCTCGAGGTCTGGCGCGACCCCACGATTCGCCGGTACATCGTGCCTCTCACCGAACACGGCAATGCAGACGTTCGGGAAAAAGCCGCGGAGTTGATCGAGGATCTCGATACCTACGCCGAGGTGGACCTCGCCGGCTACGCTATCGAAGACGACCAGGGTGTAGACGAATCGGCGGAACCCGTGGAAAGCCCCATTACCGGGGAGCCGGAAGCCGCACGACCGGCAACGCAGTAGAGCGGATGACATTGCCGGCGCGACCTTCTACACTTCACGGCGATCCCGAAGCACTTACCCGAAGATCGCCAGCATGACCAACCGGCAAACCATACACACCGCGCTTGCACCCGACGCCATCGGCACCTATTCCCAGGCCGTCCGCGCCGGCAATACCGTCTACATTTCGGGCCAGATCCCACTCGACCCGGCGACCATGGAGCCGGACATGGCAACCTTCGAGGCGGCTGCGCGGCGGGTATTCGGCAACCTGCAGGCAATTGCCGAGGCCGCCGGTGGATCACTCAACGACGCGGTCAAGATCAACATCTCCATGACCGACCTGTCCAACTTCGCTACCGTAAACACAGTAATGGCGGAATTCTTCGACGAACCTTACCCCGCGCGCGCGGCGGTGGGCGTTGCCGCCCTGCCAAAAGGCGTGCCGGTGGAAATCGAGGCGGTCCTCGTCCTCGGGGACTGAACGGGTCGCGGTTGACCGGGTCACGCAATGACCGGGTCCCGCGGACCGGGTCACTCCAGGCAGGGTCACTCCAGACCGGTTCCGGGCAACTGGGCGCACATCCACTCACCCGTCTGCGTGGCGTAGGTCCCCAGCTTGCCGCCAGGCTGGAGCGCCTGGGTATCCGCGAGCCCCGGGACCTGCTGTTTCACCTGCCCCTGCGTTACCAGGACCGCACCCGGATAACGCCAGTCGGCGCATTGCGACCGGGCAGCGACGCGGTCGTCGTGGCGCGCGTCGAACTCGCCGACATCCGCTTCGGCAAGCGGCGCAGCCTGCTGGTCCAGGTATCCGACGACACCGGCCTTTTGACCCTGCGCTTCTTTCACTTCAGCAAGCAGCAGCAGAACGCCTTCGTCCGCGGACACTGGATCACCTGTTACGGGGAGGCGCGCCCCGGCCCGGCCACCATCGAGATGGTGCATCCCGAGTACCGGATCAGCGAACAGCAACCCGAGATGCCCGGCGAGGCGTCTTTGACGCCGGTGTATCCCGCCACCGAGGGGGTGGGACCGGGAACGATACGACGGCTCGTCTCCGAAACACTGGAAAAGGACCTCGAAACCGTCACGGATGCCCTTCCGGAACCGTTGCGCAGGGAACTTTCCCTGGTAGATACCAGGGAAGCCATCAGTTACCTGCATCACCCGCCTTCGGACGCCAACGTTGCGGCACTCTCCGAGGGCATCCATCCGATGCAGCGCCGCCTGGCTCTCGAGGAACTCACCGCCCACCATCTCGCGCTGCACCAGATTCGTCAGCGGCGGGAGGGGCTGGGCGCACCCGCGCTCGGTACGCACTCGTCCTCCTGGGAACGGCTACAGCCTCTGCTCGGCTTTTCCCTTACCAGCGCCCAGGAGCGGGTAGTCAACGAAATCGTGGCTGATCTGTCACGGTCCCGTCCTTCCCTGCGCCTGGTGCAGGGCGACGTGGGCTCCGGCAAGACCGTGGTCGCTGCCGCGGGCGCCCTGCACGCCATCGACAGCGGCTACCAGGCGGCGCTCATGGCGCCCACGGAACTGCTCGCGGAGCAGCATCGCAACAATTTTTCCACCTGGTTCGAGAAGATCGGTATTCGGATTGAATGGCTCGCCGGGCGGATGGGCGCGGCGGCGAGGCGCGCGTCGCTGGAGAGTATCGCTGGCGGTGAGGCGGCCATGGTGGTAGGTACCCATGCACTGTTTCAGGAGGGCGTCGAATTCCATCGCCTCGGTCTCGTCATCGTCGACGAACTGCATCGCTTTGGCGTGGGTCAGCGACTCGCATTGCGCGGCAAGGGTGAGGCGAGCGGCGCGGTGCCGCACCAGTTGATCATGAGCGCGACGCCGATCCCGCGTTCACTGGCGATGATCTTCTATGCCGATCTCGACATATCCAGCATCGACGAACTTCCCCCGGGGCGAAAGCCGGTCACCACGGTGGTAATGCCCGACGCGCGGCGGGAAGAGATCATGCAGCGGATCCACGGGGTCTGCCTCCAGGGCCAGCAGGTGTACTGGGTCTGCCCCCTGATCGAGGAATCGGAAAACCTCCAGGCCCAGGCCGCCACCGAGACCCGGGACCTGCTTGCGGAGCAACTGCCGGATATCGCCGTAGGACTCGTTCACGGTCGCATGAAGGCGCGCGAGAAGGACCAGGTCATGCAGGCCTTTCGCGCGGGGGAGTACCATCTGCTGGTGGCTACCACGGTAATCGAGGTGGGCGTGGACGTCCCCAATGCGAGCCTGATGGTGATAGAGAATGCCGAACGGCTCGGCCTGGCGCAGTTGCACCAGCTGCGCGGGCGGGTGGGGCGCGGCGCGGAGCAGGCCAACTGCGTGCTCATTTACAAGCCGCCTTTGGGGCGCCAGGCGCGGGAGCGGCTCGCGCTCCTCCGCGAGAGCAACGACGGCTTCGTGATCGCGCAGAAAGACCTCGAGCAGCGCGGGCCGGGGGACCTGCTGGGCACGCGCCAGACCGGATTGCAGCAAATGCGCATCGCCGACCTGGCGCGCGACCGAGACCTGTTGCCGCGGGTGGAGTCACTGTCGCGAAAACTGCGCCAGGATTTCCCGGAGGCCGTTGACCCGCTGGTGGATCGCTGGATCAGCGAGCGCGAGATCTACGCCAATGTCTGAACCATTGACGACACCATTCGGCAAGCTCTGGGCCTGGCTAAGACTGGTTCGGCTCGACCGGCCGATCGGCGCCTTTCTCCTGCTCTGGCCCACGATGTGGGCATTGTGGCTGGCGGCGGACGGACAGCCGGACGCAAACGTGGTGGTGATTTTCATCGTCGGCACGTTTGTCATGCGTGCCGCCGGCTGCGCCATCAACGACTATGCCGACCGGGATTTCGACGGCCACGTGGAACGCACCCGCGGCCGGCCGCTTGCCACCGGTGAGTTGCCGCCGTCCGCCGCGCTGGTGGCGTTCGGCGTGTTGCTGGTGGTGGCCTTTGGCCTCGTGCTCCTGCTCGGCCGCGACACCGTGCTGCTTTCTTTCGGCGGCGCGCTTGTGGCAGCGCTCTATCCGTTCGCCAAGCGCGTCACCAACCTGCCGCAACTGGTGCTCGGCATCGCGTTTTCCTGGGGCATTCCCATGGCCTATACCGCCACCGGCGCCGGCCTGTCGCTGGAAACACTGTGGCTGTTCGCCGCCAACTTCGCCTGGATCGTAGCCTATGATACCCAGTACGCGATGGCGGACCGGGAGGACGACCTTCGCATCGGCGTCAAGTCCACCGCCATCCTTTTCGGCCGCTCCGACAACCTGGTTGTCGGGTTACTGCACGCAACCACCCTGATCATGCTTGCGCTGCTCGGCTGGCAAAGGGAACTGTCCTGGCATTTCCATGCAGGACTCGTCGCGGCCGGGATCTTTGCCATCTATCAGCAATACCTGTGCCGCGGCCGCGACCGGGATCTCTGCTTCCGCGCGTTTCTCAACAACAACTGGTTCGGCGCCATGGTTTTCGCGGGTTTGCTGCTGGGGTTTCTGGACACGAACTGAGCCCCGGTCTCCTTGCATTGGATGCACGCGTTGAAACCGATACTATCGTCCCATGCCCCTTCCTCCAGAGATTCGCTATTGCAACGTTTGTGGCGACGATGTCGCGTTCACGGTGCCGAGTGGCGACAACCGCGAACGTCATGTCTGCCAGGGCTGCGGCGAGATCCAGTACCAGAACCCGAAGATCGTAGCGGGATGCGTACCGGTGTGGGGTGACCGCATCCTGCTCTGCCGCCGCGCGATCGAACCGCGTTTCGGCTTGTGGACGGTACCGGCCGGGTTCATGGAAAACCACGAAACGGTCGAAGAGGGCGCCATGCGTGAAACCCGCGAGGAAGCCTGCGCCGGGATGCAGAACGTGCGGCTCTACGGCGTCTACAGCCTGCCCCGCATCAGCCAGGTCTACGTGATGTTCCTCGGAGACCTGCTGAGCGAGGACGGTTTCGGGATCGGCGCGGAAAGCCTGGAGGTGCGACTGTTCGGCGCGGAGGAAATTCCGTGGGAGGATCTCGCGTTTCCGGTGGTCGAGGCCACCCTGCGACGTTATCTCGCGGAGCGCGAACACGCGGGGTTCTCCATCGTCCTGGATGATCTTTAGTGCCGGGTCAAAAACGGGGTTTCGTGCGAAGAACGTTCCCTGGCAGGTCGCTAACTGCTTGATTCTCAATCGAGCCAACGTGAAACTTTTGACGTCGGCAGAATTCCGCAACCGATGAGTT
>JAUILZ010000058.1 GCA_030432755.1 Gammaproteobacteria bacterium
ACTTCAGGGCGTTGGCAAACGTGGAACACACAGTTCCTGAGAATCGGCTGAACGAGGGTGTCGTCGGCCCGGACGGCGCATTCTGGATCGGCACTATGCAGAATAATATCGCGCCAGACGGCACGCCATTGGATATCACCGCCAATACCGGCCGGCTCTACCGGTGCACGGCGGACGGAGCGGTGAGCGCTCTATGTGAAGACCGGTTCGGGATCACCAACACACTAGTATGGGACGGGAACGGCCACCTGGTCACTGCCGATACACTGAAAAACGAAATCTACCGCTTCGACTTGTCCGATGACGGATCGGCGCTTGGAAACCGCCAGGTCATCGTCTCCGACTTTCCCAGGGGACTACCCGACGGGTCTTGTATGGATGCCGAGGGGTTCATCTGGAATTGCCGTGTCGTGGGCGGAGCCTGCCTGATCAGGATTTCACCGTCTGGGGAAATCGACCGCGTTGTCGATCTGCCGTGTTCATGGCCAACCAGCTGCGCATTTGGCGGTAAAGCGCTTGATACCCTCTATGTGACCTCCGCTCGCTTCACCATGTCAGAGAGACACCTTGAGGAGAACCCGCACGAAGGTGCCCTGTTCGCTATCAACGTGGGCGTGTCCGGGAAGCCGTGCAACCGGTTTGGCGATTTATCCTGGAGTGATCACTATCCGACATGAGCCATTCATCGAACCTGTCAAAATGGCCACCCTTTTATGCCGGAGGCACCGAGCCAATCGAATAAGAGGAGTAGCCTTTCCTTCAAAGCAAAGGATAAACCGCCGTTGCTCAACATACTGAGTCATAGGTTGCCGCAAGTTCGCGCCTGCTCTCTCATCACGGCGGAGTCGGCCATCATCTCCGCGATCGCCGACCCATCCGGCAAGACCGCCAGTTCCTCTGCCGCGCGCGCCTGAAACTCCCTGCTGTATTCCACGACCGGCGGACATGCTGCCACGCCGCCAGATTCAAAACCCGCCGTCGCGCAACCGGTCAACAAGCTCGTCGCGATTACGAGGACGGCGAGCCGCCGCCTCCAGCATCCTTCGCTGAACTTCATTGGCTTTCTCCCTGGTGTCTAGGCGTTCCGCCAGGCGACCGGCGCGCTCGCCCGAACGGCGCAGGGCCAACAGGAACAGAAGGATCGCGAGGGCGGCGACGGCGTAGCGGAGCGCTGTGCTTGCCCATGCCGATCCGACGAGCGTGGCGACAATCCCACCGATCACCGCCACCCCCGCTTCCAGTCGTCCAACCGCGCGTAGATCGTGACCGCGATCCCGCCGCGCGCGACTGCGATGAATACCCAGCGCAGCGTGTCGAGATACGGAACCAGCGGCAGGATGGCGGTCTGCGTCTCCGCCAGCACCTGCTGAGCTACCGCCACCCCGGCGGCCCCCAGCGTCGCGACCCCCGCCGCGCCCCCTGCCCTCATGGTCCGGCTCTCCGCCAGCACCTCGCGCGCGGGAGGCTTCTCGGTTGCAAATGCCGTCGCTCGGACCGGGAAGCGCTCGCCCCACTGGCGCGCGGGCCCGAGATCGACGTGCATGAAGCCCGAGCGCGGGTAGAAGCCGAAACCGAGGAACCCGACTTCGCGCGCGTTCTGCGGGCCGACGGTCCACTGGACCGTCGGCTATTCCGCCTCACCCTCGAACGCCACCGGGTCGTGGTTCGCCATGGCGATGTCGAAGGCGGCGCCGTCGA
>JAUILZ010000023.1 GCA_030432755.1 Gammaproteobacteria bacterium
GTTATTCATCACCGCGGACAGCGCGGCCGACACGCCGGACATGATGCCGATATGGGCGAACAGGGAACGGCCGGCATCGATCACGAAACGCGCGATGAGTTCGATTGCGCCGGAATTGGAGAGCCCACGGCTGACAATCAGCACGAGCGCGATGATTACCGTGGCATTGTGTCCGAAACCCTCGAATGCGCGCTCCTGGGGAACGACGCCGATGACTACCGCCACGGTGAGCGCGCCAAAGGCCACCAGGTCGTAGCGGATGCGGCCCCAGATCAGAAAGCCGAACACCAGGCCCAGGAGGCTGAAAAGGAGTACCTGATCGGTGGTCACGATCCCTGCGGCCTATGCGGTGACGCCCGCCCCCGTTACGGGGTCTGCGGAGTCACTCGTAGTTGATCTCCAGCACCTCGTAGGTGCGCTGGCCGCCGGGCGCGGCGAATTCCACCTCGTCGCCCTCGCCCTTGCCGAGCAGCGCCTTGCCGATGGGGGAGCCGATGGAGATGCGGCCCTGTTCGAGGTCGGCCTCGAGATTGCCAACGAGCTGGTAGCTCACCTCGGCATCCTTGTCGATGTCATACAACCGAACGAAGGCACCGAATACGACCTTGCCGGCAACGGCGATGCTGGCGGGATCGATCACCTCTGCCTTGGACAGGCTGGCCTCGAGCTCGGCGATGCGTCCCTCGATGAATCCCTGCTGTTCCTTTGCGGCGTCGTACTCCGCGTTCTCGGAGAGATCTCCATGGGAACGCGCCTCCGCGATGGCGGCGATGACCTTTGGCCGTTCGACGCTCTTGAGGTTCTTCAGTTCCGCGCGCAACCGGTCGGCGCCGCCGCGGGTCAATACGATTCTCTCGCTATTCATGCCATGCCTTCACGGGCTCTTCCAGGCCCTGTTCCGCATCCCGTGTCTATTGCCGTCAGACAACGGCTCCACGCGTCCGCGCGTTCAGTGCGCGGCGTCGCGCCGGTGGAGGGTTTGCAGCCTGTTGATGGTGATTTTGCCTGCGGCCCGGTGAGCTTCCACCGCTGCCCGTGCGCCGGCCATGGTGGTGAAATAGGTCACCTTGCGTAGCAGGGCCTCCCGACGAATTGTATAGGAATCACGGAGACTCTGCTTGCCGGCGGTAGTGTTGACGATCATCACGAAGTCGCCGTTCTTGATCCGGTCCACCACGTGCGGACGCCCCTCGACCACCTTGTTGACACGGGTGACATCGATGCCCGCCTCGCCAATCACCCGCGCGGTACCGTCGGTGGCGACGATCTCGAAGCCCGCTTCCGCGAGGTAACGGGCGATGGGAACGGCGGCGGCCTGGTCTTCGCGGCGCACGCTGATCAGCACCGTGCCTTCCCGGGGAATGAAGTGCCCTACTCCCTGGGTGGCCTTGTCGAAGGCCTCGCCGAATGTCTGGCCGATGCCCATCACCTCGCCGGTGCTTTTCATTTCCGGCCCGAGTACGGTGTCCACCCCGGGGAACTTGATGAACGGGAACACCGCCTCCTTGACGGAATAGAAGTCCGGCGTCCATTCGTCGTCGACACCCTGCTGCGCCAGTGACTGGCCGGCCATGCAACGCGCGGCGATCTTCGCCAGCGGCTTGGCGGTGGCCTTGGATACGAATGGCACCGTACGCGACGCGCGCGGGTTGACCTCGAGCACGTAGATGTCCTCGCCCTTCACCGCGAACTGGACGTTCATCAGGCCGACAACGTCGAGCGCGAGCGCCATGGCCCTGGTCTGCCGGGTGAGTTCAGCCTGCAGGTCTTCACCGAGATGGAAAGGCGGCAGGGAGCAGGCGGAGTCCCCCGAATGCACGCCTGCTTCCTCGATATGCTCCATGATGCCGCCGATGATCACCCGCTCGCCATCACAGATCGCGTCCACGTCGACCTCCGTGGCGTCGTTGAGGAAACGATCGAGCAGCACCGGCGAGTCGAACGACACCCTGAGCGCCGAGGTCATGTAAGCCTCGAGGTCTTCGGCGTTGTGGACGATTTCCATGGCGCGGCCGCCAAGCACGTAGGACGGGCGCACCACCAGCGGATAGCCGATCTCTTCCGCGCGCGCGAGCGCCTGCTCCGCGGTGCTCGCGGTACGGTTGGGGGGTTGCAGCAGGTCGAGGTCGTTGAGCAGGTTCTGAAAGAACTCGCGGTCCTCGGCGCGGTGAATGGACTCTGGCGAGGTGCCGATGATGGGCGCGCCCGCCTGCTTGAGGCCGCGCGCCAGCTTGAGCGGCGTCTGTCCGCCGTACTGCACGATCACGCCGGCGGGTTGTTCCACGCGGATGATCTCGAGCACGTCCTCGAGCGTCAGAGGCTCGAAGTAGAGCCGGTCCGAGGTATCGTAGTCGGTGGAAACGGTTTCCGGGTTGCAGTTGACCATGATGGTCTCGTAACCGTCCTCGCGCAGCGCCATGGAGGCGTGCACGCAGCAGTAGTCGAACTCGATGCCCTGGCCGATGCGATTGGGACCACCGCCCAGCACCATGATCTTGCGTTCGCTGGTGGGCGCCGCCTCGCACTCCTCGTCGTAACTGGAGTACAGGTAGGCCGTGGAGGTGTCGAACTCGGCCGCGCAGGAATCCACGCGCTTGAATACCGGATGGATCTCCTGCCTGAAACGGTATTCACGCACCTGCTCTTCGCCGGTATTCAGCAGCACCGCGAGCCGGCGGTCGGAAAAACCCTGCTGCTTCCAGCCACGAAGTTCGACGGGGTCGACGTCCTCCAGTATCCTGCCCCGTATGCGCGTCTCGGTATCCACGAGGTCGGCGAATTCCGCCAGGAACCAGGGATCGATGCGGGTCAGCCGGTGCACGTCCTCCGGGCTCATGCCATGACGCAGGGCCTCCGCCATGTACCAGACGCGCTGCGCCCCGGGCACCCTGAGGCGGGAGGACAGCAACAGGTTGAGCGAATCCCCGGTTGCCTCCAGCACCAGGTCGTCGAGACCGTCGCTGCCGATCTCGAGCCCACGCAGCGCTTTCTGGAACGACTCCTGGAACGTGCGCCCGATGGCCATCACCTCGCCCACGGATTTCATCTGCGTGGTCAGCGTGGCGTCGGCCTGGGGGAACTTCTCGAAGTCGAAGCGCGGGATCTTGGTGACCACGTAGTCGATGCTCGGCTCGAACGATGCCGGCGTCAGTCCGCCGGTGATCTCGTTGCGCAGTTCGTCGAGGGTGAAGCCCACGGCGAGCTTTGCCGCCACCTTGGCGATGGGGAAGCCGGTGGCCTTGGAGGCCAGCGCCGAGGAACGTGAAACCCGCGGGTTCATCTCGATGATGATCATGCGGCCGTTCTCGGGATTGATCGCGAACTGCACGTTGGAGCCGCCGGTATCGACGCCGATCTCGCGCAGCACCGCGATGCTCGCGTCGCGCATGATCTGGTATTCCTTGTCCGTCAGCGTCTGCGCCGGCGCCACGGTGATGGAATCCCCGGTATGCACCCCCATGGGGTCGAAGTTCTCGATCGAGCAGATGATGATGCAGTTGTCGGCGTGATCGCGCACCACCTCCATCTCGAACTCCTTCCAGCCAAGGATGCTCTCCTCGATCAGGAGTTCGTTGGTGGGCGACGCGTCGAGCCCGCGGCGGCAGATCTCGTCGAACTCCTCGTGGTTGTAGGCGATGCCGCCACCGGTGCCGCCGAGGGTAAAGGACGGCCGGATGATCGCCGGGAAACCGACCCGCTCGAGGATCTCCCGCGCTCGGTCGAGGTCGTGGGCGATGTCGCCACGCACCGTCTCCAGGCCGATGCGCCGCATGGCGTGGCGGAACTGGTCCCGGTCCTCCGCCTTGTCGATGGCCTCGCGGGTGGCGCCGATCATCTGCACGCCATGCTTCTCGAGGATGCCGAGGCGATGCAGGTCAAGAGCGCAGTTGAGCGCCGTCTGCCCGCCCATGGTGGGCAGCAACGCGTCGGGTTGTTCCACCTCGATGACCTTTTCCAGCGTGCGCCAGTGGATCGGCTCGATATAGGTTGCGTCGGCGAAGTCCGGATCGGTCATTATGGTGGCCGGGTTGGAATTCACCAGGATGACGCGGTAGCCCTCCTCCTTCAGCGCCTTGCAGGCCTGGACCCCGGAATAATCGAATTCGCAGGCCTGACCGATGATGATGGGTCCGGCACCGATGATGAGCACCGAGCGGATGTCCTCGCGCCGGCTCATGCCGCACCTCCGCGACGGGCTTCCATCATCGAGATAAACCGGTCGAACAACGGGTGTATGTCCTTCGGACCCGGGCTCGCCTCCGGGTGGCCCTGGAAGGAATAGGCCGGGTGGTCGAGACGCTCGATGCCCTGCACCGTGCCGTCGAACAGCGAGCGATGGGTGACGCGCACGGTATCCGGCAGGCTGGATTCGTCCACCGTGAAGCCATGGTTCTGGCTGGTGATCAGCACCCGGCCGCTGTCGATGTCCTGCACCGGGTGATTGGCGCCGTGATGGCCGAACTTCATCTTCTCCGTGCGCGCGCCGCTGGCGAGGGCGAGCAACTGGTGACCGAGGCAGATGCCGAATACCGGTATGCCCCTCTCGATCACCTCGCGGATGGCGCGTATGGCGTAGTCGCAGGGTTCCGGGTCGCCGGGACCATTGGAGAGGAACACCCCGTCCGGGCTGTCGGCGAGGATTTCAGTGGACGGACTCTCCGCCGGCATCACGCGGATGTCGCAGCCGCGATCCGCGAGCAGGCGCAGGATGTTGCGCTTGATTCCGTAGTCGCAGGCGACCACGCGAAAGGGCTTGCCCGGGGCCGCGGTGTACCCGGTCTCGAGATCCCAGCTCCCATCGGCTTTGCCGGTGTTCCAGCGATACGCCTCGGCGGTGGTGACCTCGCGTGCGAGATCCATGCCACCGAGTCCGGGAAAGGCGCGCGCCTTTTCCAGCGCCGCGTCGGCGTCTGGCGCATCGCCGGCCACGAGGCAGCCGGCCTGGGCGCCTTTCGTGCGCAGGATGCGGGTCAGGCGGCGGGTATCGATGTCGCTGATGGCGACGACGCCGCGGCGGGCGAGATAGTCCGGCAGGGATTCCGCGGCGCGCCAGCTGGAATGCGCCTTCGGCAGGCTGCGGATCACGAGGCCGGCGTTGAAGACGCGTTCCGATTCCTCGTCCTCGCCGTTGGCGCCGACATTGCCGATATGGGGATAGGTCAGGGTGACGATCTGGCTCGCGTAGGAGGGATCGGTGAGGATCTCCTGGTAGCCGGTCATGGACGTATTGAACACCACCTCGCCGACGCTGACGCCTTCGGCGCCGATGGAACGGCCGCGGAACACGCTTCCGTCTTCCAGGACCAGCAACGCGCTATGACTCAAACCACTCTCCAGGCCGTACTCCGGGCCAACATATTGTTTCAGGTCGGGTGGCATTCGCGCGCCCAAAAAAAGGGAGAAACCCTGGGGTTTCTCCCTTTCGGGACTACTGACGTGCTGTCGTTCGCTAGCCTCGGGCCACACCACCGCTTGTTGGCGCGGATTGTACCTTTCCGGGGTGGTCGATTCAACGAAGTTCCAGCACGTCACGCATGTCGTAGCAGCCCGCGGGGCGCTGCGCCAGCCATTTCGCCGCGCGCAGCGCGCCGCTGGCGAATATGCGCCGGTCGGTGGCGCGATGGGTAATCTCGAGTCGCTCGCTCTCGCCGATGAACATGACGCTGTGCTCACCGGCGATGTCGCCGCCGCGGATGGTGGAGAAGCCGATGCTGCCGGGACGCCGCGCCCCGGTATGGCCCTCGCGCTGAAACACGCCGTCGGTGGCGAGATCCCGGCCAAGCGTGCGCGCGATGGTCTCTCCCAGGAGCAGCGCTGTACCGGAGGGCGCATCCACCTTGTGACGGTGATGAGCCTCGATCACTTCGATGTCGGTAGATTCACCGATCACGCGCGCCGCGATCTCCAGCAGCGCGACGCAGAGATTGACGCCCACGCTGGTGTTGGCCGCGAGCACCACCGGGATCTGTTCACCGGCGGCATGAATCTCCTCTCGCTCGGCGGCAGAAAGCCCGGTGGTCCCGATCATGATCGCCCTGCCCTGTTCGCGGCAGAGCGCGAGATGCGCCATGGTGGCCGCGGGGGTGGTGAATTCCACCATCACGTCGAAGTCCTCCGCGTCGGCAGTGGTTGCAACGGCGACATCGAGCGGATCGGTCCCCGCCAGGGTTCCCGCGTCCATTCCGAGCGAGCTGCTTTGCGGATGTTCCAGCGCGGCGCCTATGGCCAGTTCCGGATCCGCGGCGGCGAGGCGGATGATGGCCTGCCCCATGCGTCCCGATGCCCCGGATACGGCAATTCTGGTGGTCATGCGATTCGGTCGTAGAGATGTCCGCCGGATTATACCGGCGCCCCGCCCGCGTCAGGTGCGGCGCACGACCTTCTTCAGTGGCGAGAGGTTGATCTCGTCGATGACGGCGTGCGCGGGCGCATCGAGTATCAGCAGCACCGCGTCGGCGACGTCCTCCACCGTTAGATGGTTGGCGTCGTCCTCCCCCGGGGCGAAGTCGAGATGGTCGTAGAACGCGCTTTCCACCATGCCGGGATTGACGATGCCGACGCGCACGCCACTTGTCGAGCATTCCTCGCGCAACGCCTGGGCGGCGCCGCGCAGGGCGAACTTGGTGGCGCAATAGACCACGCCGCGGCGCGCGCCGCGCAGCGCCGCTTCTGATCCCATCAACACCAGCACACCGCGTCCCGCGCGCTTCATCCCCGGCAAAAGCAGGCGGGCAACCATCAGCGTGGATGTCAGGTTCAGGTCCACCAGCTCCCGGATCCGCGCCGCGCTGAACTGCTCCAGTGCGCCAAAATCCCCGCGCCCGTGACAGAACACCACGCCATCCGGCGACGGGCCATCGGCCAGCGGCGCCAGGATCGCTTCCAGCCTGTCGAGGTTGGAGAGGTCGCAGCGCAGTGAACGGACGTTTTCCGTGTCCCCGGCATATTCCCGCCGGGCGATCGTGGTGACGGCATGGCCCGCCCCTGCCAGCCGCCCCGCCACCGCCGCGCCGATGCCGGAACTGCCGCCCGTGACGATGTAGTGACGCGCGCCGCCTCCTGATCGTGCTGCCGTCACGCCCGTTCCTCGGGCGGCGCGCGCCGCTCGCCCCATTCCATGAGTACGAGATAGAGACCGAACAGCCCCATGAAACCATAGAACAGGTGATGCTCGGCAATTCCAAGGCGCCAACCTGCGATGCCGATCACTGCCAGCAGCGCGGCGATACCGACCATGGCGGCCAGTGTCGCGTTGACGCCGAACCCGAGCCGCTGCAACAGGTGGTGGGTATGACGCCAGTCGGCATCGAATGGCGACCCGCCGTTGAGCGGACGCCGCAGGAGGACGCCCACCGCGTCGTACAGCGGCAGCGCCAGCAGCCACAATGCCACTACCGGCGGAAAGGCGGCGCCTGCGCCCTGGCTATGGCCAATCAGCATCCAGGCCAGCACCAGCCCCAGCATCATGCTGCCCGCGTCGCCCATGAACACGCGCGCCTTCGGGCATCCGGGAAGACGCATGTTGTAGGCGAGAAAACCGGTAAGGGCGCCCGCGGTGACGAGGATCAGCGCCATGCCCGACGCGCCGGCCTGGTCCAGCAACCACGCCCCGGCCACGAGGCAGACCATGGCGAGGCCGCCGGACAGGCCGTCCATGCCGTCCACCATGTTGATCGCGTTGATCACGCCGACGCCGGCGAACACCGTCAGGAAGGCACTCCAGGCGCCGAGACCGGCAAGTTCGGTACTGAACACGTGGCCGAGATCGACGAGTCGTACGCCGTCCAGCCACATCATCGACAGCATGGCGCCGATCTGAAAAACGAAACGCACCCAGTAGGGCAACGCAAAGCGGTCGTCGAGGATTCCCACGGCGAGTAGTAGCAGGAGCCCGAGCGCAAGTCCCGACCCCGCGCTGATGCCAAGCGCCACTACCGCCAGCATCGCCGACAGCCCCATGGCAATGCCGCCACTCAACGGCACCTGCCCCTCGTGCCGGCGGTGCGCGCCGGGAGCAGCCACCAGTCCCCAGCGGCGCGCCAGGGGAAAGGACAGCGGCACCAGCAGGAGTCCGAGCAGCGCGGAAAGCGCGAAGGCTGGAAGCGCGGCGCTCACGACGGATTTCTCCGGATGACGTGATTGCCCAGGACCAGCAGGTCCATGCGGGTGCGAAGGAAACAGTCCAGCGCCTCGGAAGGTTGGCAGACGATGGGCTCGTTTTCGTTGAACGAGGTATTGAGCAGCAGCGGCACCCCGGTGCGCTCGTGGAAGCGCGAGATCAGCCGGTGGTAGAGCGGATTCTGCTCCCGGCAAACGGTCTGCAGCCGGCCGCTGCCGTCCACGTGCGTGACCGCGGGGATCGTGGCGCGCCGCTCGGCGCGGATTGGATAGACTTTCTGCATGTAAGGTACATCGTCGTCGGTCTCGAACCAGTCAGCCACGTGCTCGCGCAGGATGGAGGGCGCGAACGGGCGGAATGATTCGCGCCGCTTGATCTTGAGATTGAGAATTTCCTGCATGTCGGTGCGCCGGGGATCTCCGAGTATCGAACGGTTGCCGAGCGCCCGAGCCCCCCATTCCATTCGCCCCTGGAACCACCCAGCCACGCCGCCCTCCTCCAGCACCGTCAGCACGGTATCCAGTAGCTCCGGCTGCGCGAGGACGTCCACCCGGCAGCCGGCCCGAGCCAGGGCATCACGTTGCCGATCGATCAACTCAGCGATGTCGGCATCGTGGTATGACGGCCCGAGATAGGCGTTCGGCATTGGCTCGGGATGCACCGCGCCGAGGCGTCGGCTTATCTCCAGCGCGGCCCCGAGGGCGCCGCCGGCATCGCCCGCGGCCGGTTGCACGTAGACACTGCGAAACGGAGTCTCGCTCCTGATCCTCCCGTTGGCAACGGAGTTCTGCGCGCAGCCACCGGCGAGGGCAAGCTGGTCACAGGGATCCCTCTCATGGAGCGCATTCAGCAGGTGAAAGAACGCCATCTCGTAGATGCGTTGTACGCTCGCCGCGAGATCCTTGTGCCGACCGGTTATCTCGGAACCCGGAGTCCTCGCCTGGCCCAGCCATTGCTCCAGTCGGCCGGAGAACAGTGGCGCAAATTCGGGCGTGCCATTGTCGAAGGAAAACGTGATCGCATCCCGGTGATGGCGGAAGTAATCCGTATCGAGAGCGAACCCGCCTCCGGGCAGCAGGGTCACGAGACGCATCAGGTCTTCCACCATGGCAGGCTCGCCGTAAGAAGCGAGACCCATGACCTTGTACTCGTCTCCATAAGCCGGGAAACCCAGGTACTGGGTCATGGCCTGGTAGAACACGCCGAGCGAATGCGGGAAGTACACCTGCCCTCCCGTGACCAGCGCACCGCCCTGACCGCCCCGCTGCCTGGCCCAGGCCGCGCTGGCAAAGTCTCCGAAGCCATCGACGGACACCAGCCAGGCATCGTCGAAGCCCGCGGGATGACGCGCCGATGCGAGGTGGCAGAGATGATGTTCCACCGGATGAACCCGCAATGCGGCGGGATCGAGGCCGAACGATTCCGCGACCTCTTCCCGCGCTCCACGTCGACGTCGGCGATTCCCGAGTCGCGACAGCACCAGGCCTGGCCGCGCGGCGCCGCGAGCCAGGTAAGCCAGCTTGCGCCAGCGATGGGCCGCGCCGTCGCTGTTGATCGCCCAGTGCGTCACCGCGCCGGCCTCGACGCCGGCAATGGCGAGGCAGCTCCGGATGGCTTCCAGTGGAAACCCCGCCCAGTGCTTGACCCGGCGGAACCGCTCCTCCTCCACCGCGGCCACCACGCGGCCATCCACCGCCAGGGCGGCCGAAGCGTCGCCGTGCCAGGCATTGAGACCCATGACGATCATTTCGTAGTCACCATGAATCAGCCCGCCACCACGACCTGCCTGCGGCGTGGGCGCACGAGCACCGGCCCCGAGGCGATGATGCCGGTAAACAACCCGAGCAGGATCAGCACCATGGGGTCGCTGAAAACCTGGGAAGCCACGGTGAAATGCGCCAGGTTCGCCAGCAGGATGCCGATCATCCCGTAGCAGATATAGCCGTAGGTCCCTCCACGCGCGGAGAGGTAGCGCATGACCCGCAACAGGTACAGGGCAAACGCAACGATGACGCCGAGCACCACCAGCAGACCGGCGAGGCCCAGTTCGGTGACCAGCCTGCCGAGGCCGCCTTCCGCTTCGTAGTGGCTGCCAATGTCCCGGCTGTCAGTGTATCGTGAGCCCTGCCCCGCGATCCCGGCACCCAGGCCGATCAGGCCATGTTTTTTTACGGCTGAGATCACCGCACTGATTCCAAACAGGCGGCCGCGTTCCGCGACATCTCCGAAGACACTGCTGGCTCGTTCCACATAAAGGTCATAGGCGCCTGTCTGGGCTTCATTGTCGTAGTACTCGTGCGCGGCAATCCAGAAGGCGGTCACCCCCAACAGCACCACCACGATTGCTACCCGCAAAGACCGGCGATAGTAGACGGTAATGAGGAACCAGTAGCAGGTCAGGAAGATCACCGCGGAGACGATCAGCTTGCGCCGTCCCGTGAGAATGCCCGCCGCGATCAGAAACACGATTCCCAGCACGCATAGCACGCGCGCGCTGACATAACGGGTTCGGGTAGCCAGGATGAGGAGAAAACAGGATCCAAGTACGACGTGCCAGGCGGCTATTTCCGATGAGCGGAAGAACCCGGAATAGCCCTTCAGCACGGTGCCCACATCATATATCTTCAGCCCTTCGCCCACTTCCCCCAGGGCGCGCCACGAAACCCCGAAATACTCGAGGTAGATCCCCGCGGTGAACGCGATACAGATGATGCTGTAGAAGAACATTAAACGCACCACGCCGTCCTCGCCCACCCGGCAGGCAAAGTAGAAACCGGTAAGGATCGCCAGGATCGGCATGAAATAGGTCAGCATGCCGAGAGCCACCACGGTCAGGCTCCTGGAATTGTAGTAGGCCAGCACGAGCTGCATAAGCACCACCGCGATCAGCAGGATCAGACCGTTGGCCACTGCCGGCCGCCAACCCGGAACGCGGGTGACATCGAATCGGTAGCGCCTGATCACCAGGCCGGCGAGCACGGCGACAAATACCACCGCGCACAGGACCACCATGTACGGCGGCTCCTCCGGCACCAGCTTGCGCAGCGGATCCTGAAAAAATCCGACAAGGATGCACAGCCAGACACCAAGCTGCCAGCGCTGCAGGGCAACCAGGCAGCACGCCGCAACCATTGCCAATACGAGAAACTCCGTCATCGCCCGGGAGAGGGCCGGTGACCCGGGTGAGTGTTCGATCCGGGAGCAAATTCGATGGTTGTAGCGCTCGCCATGATCGCCATCAAGGCGATAAAAACCCAGACATTGGCGGGCACCTGGAAAGGGAAATCCACCAGGGCGTGAAACAACATGGCCGACACGCCGAATCCACTTGACAGTATCCAGCGCTTGCGGCGCTGACTACCGCAACGCCAGGCACAACGCAATGCGACAAGGAGAACGACTGCCACCGGGATCACGGCGAGAATCAGGCCGGCAATGCCCTGTTCCAGCAGTAGCTGGAGGTAGTCGTTGTGGGCGTGATTGTAGGTCAATGGGCCGAGGTCACCGGTCTGGCGGTTTCGAAACGCAGTTTCGTATGCACCCGCGCCGTACCCGGTCCAGGGCCGAATGGCGATCATTTCCAGGGTGCTGCGCCATTGTTCAAGACGATCCGACGAGTCGACATCCAGGCTGGCGAAACGAAAGCGCAGGATACCGGCGCCGAACAGGCCCACGGCTCCACCGATGGACAGGACCACGGGCCAGAATGACAGCCTGACTCTCGGCATGACGGACAACAGAAGTAGCAGCAACATCGTCGCGACGACGAATGACAGCATCGCGCCTCGCGAACCGGAAAGCAGCAGACCGGCGAGCAGCAGGGGCAGGACCGGCAGCGCGATCAACCACGACAGCCCGTGAAGCGAAACATCCGTATCGCTACGGTCAGGATCTCGATCCCGCGCGAGCAGCAGCACGAGAGGAAACCCCACCGCCATCACCAGCAGGTTGGCGAAGAAATTGCGATTGACGTAGGTGCCGGTCACTCGATGAAAGGCGTAATGGGTGGGCGCCCAGCCAAACACCGCATCGTCGCCGTAAAAGTTTACGATACCGAATCCCGCCTGCAGCAACGCCACGCCGACAATGACCGCCGCGAGTTGCCACAGCCTCGCCGTGCTGTCCAGCAGGCTCATGAACAGGACCCATGCGGCGAGATAGCCGACACCCCTGCTGAATGCTATCCGCGCCTGGTACGGATCCACCGAGTCGAGACCGGCGCCGGCAGCCTGAAGACTGGTGAGAAGAAGCCAGGCCATGAGCGGAATCGATACCGCCATGGCCAGTCGGCAGTTGCCACGTGCTCCTGAAGGGCCTACCCGTGGTTGTGGCAATATGAGCCGCAACGCCAGTAAAGCGGCAAAGGCGCCGGAAAACGCGAGCGCCACCGAGGGGCTGCGCGCACCGTCCATCCACGTTACCAGGGAAAACACCAGTAGGGTGAGCACGAGTACGACTCTTTCCAGAAGGCGTTGCATCAGCCCCCCGACGCGCACTGCGCGGCCTGGATACGCGCCCAGCGAATGCTGAACTGGTGGTGGCTGTATAACTCGTCCAGGTAACGCGCCATGGGTCGCTGGCCAAACACCGTGTTCCAACGCGACAGGATGTGGTCATCAATCTTCGCCGCATGGTCCAGCAGGGAAACCAGGGCCTCTCGCGATGCGCAGCCAAGCACTGGCCATAGCCGGATACCCAGGTCGGCCAGCAGTCGCATGGTGTTGTAGTCACGTGGCGACAATTCCAGGGCCTGATCGAAGGCATCACGGATCGCGACTTCCTGGTCGGCGTCATGCAGACTGGACAGGAAGTATCCGTATCGCGCCCAGAGCGACCCATCAGCGGGTCGTACCGTGAGGGCAAGACGGTAGTCACGAATCGTCCTCGCGGCATCCGTGTGGGCAGGCATGTCTCCTTGTGCATCGCGCGAAGCATATGCCGCCAGTGCCAGGGCATCGGCCCGAACATCGGCCTGCGCACCGTCAAATGGCCGGTCAACGAGCGCATTGGCACGGGCCGAGAGTTCCTCCCGCGTAACGTCACCACCCGACTGCAGCGCCTGCATGTCCACGCGCAATGACTGCCGTGCCAGGTCGATCGCCGCAAGTTGAAACGCCTGCCAGGAGAGCAACAAGAACAACACGGCCAGCAACCATCGAACCGGCGCTGAAGTTATCCATCGCCCTGGATTCACCTGGCCGACAGATGAAGGGAACGAAAACCGTGCGATCATCTCTGATGGGCGGCGAGCAGTTGCGACGACAGCGGCTCCGTGGTTACGAGGCCGAGGGAATCGAGCGCCTTTTCGAGTCCTTCGCTGGCAGCGTTCATCGAATAACCCGCAACGCGTCGGCTCGCCATTCTACCCATCCCGCGACGGGCATCCGGGTCAGAATACATTGCTTCCAGCGCGGCAATCAGCGCCTCCTGCACACCGAAACGAAAAAGTAGTCCGGTTTGACCATCAACAACCAGGTCTTCGGCGCAGCCCACCTGATCAGAGACGATTGCCGGTATACCACAGGCCATGGCTTCGTTCACCACCAGCCCCCAGGTTTCGCCGCTGTCTGAAGGCAGCACGAGACAGTCGGACGCGGCATAGCAATTCACGATTTCCTGCTGGTTGGTGAAACCGGCGAAATGCACCCGGTACTCGAACGAAGCCGACCTGGCCTCGAGAGCAGACCTCATCTCGCCATCACCCACGAAGACCAGGACCGGGTTTCCCCCGCCGGCTCCAGTGTCATGCGCCGCACGCTCCCGCCAGCTCAGGAACGCTTCCAGCAGGTGATCGGGGTGTTTCTTCGCCTGCAACTTGCCGGCAAACAGGAAGACGGTATCACCTGGATTCGCACCCCATTCCTGGCGCAGGTGCTGACGTTTCGCTTCACCATCCATAACGCACGAGGCAAAGCGCTCGTTGTCCACGAAGTAGGGACATGAATTCATCGTGTCCCGGGAAACACCACGCGCAAGATAGTAGCGGCGATTGGCTTCACCGATGTAGAGGAAACGCTGGAACAACTTCAAGTACTGGCCCTGCAGCCGGCGTTTCCAGGCAGGCCGCGGCGAAATGTCGTTGGATTCTCCCCTTAGCAACAGCGGAATGCCACGAAGGCGGGCAGCGACAGCAACCTGTACCAGGCTATATTGATGCCAGCCGGTCACCAGAACCGCATCCGGCCTGGACTTTGTCAGTTCGGCGCCGGGAGCGCGCAATCGTGTACCGAAGAACCTCCCCGGCCCGGGATCTCGCGCGTGATTGTCCAGCTCACGCCATGTATAGCCTTCCAGCAGGGGTATGTCCCATTGAAATGCCGTGCCAAAGCCAGCGCCTTGTTGAACCGGGTCCGGAATGGTCGCGTACCAGACCATGAGATCGAGACCAGGCTGCCGCGCGAGACTGCGCAGCCAGGGCGCGACATACTGCACGGGGTGGGTACATACCACCAGCAGGCGAACCGGTCGAGAAGAATTCATCGTCAGTCGTCGACGACCGCTTGCGCGCGAACGTCATTGCTCAGGAGGGACCGACCGCGGCGCCACATAGCTGCGGCAAGGGTCAGCCCCCGCAGTTCCGCCCACAAAGTGCGCGGCATGTGCCAGGGATTGCGCAGGTGGTACCGGGTTGACACCGCGCGGCCCATCCGCCGCGTGATCCGCCGTATGCGATGTTCGCCGGCTCCCAGGATATAGTAGTAGGCGCCGAGTGAATGGCCGGGCCTGGCAGTCGTCAGGTGATTGCCATAACTGCGCACACCTCCACGCTCCGCCTGCAGGTGGTAGATCCATGCATCGGGCGTGTAGAGAATCTTCCGGCCTGCCGCGAGCAGGCGGTCGGCGAACTCCCTTTCGTAACGATAGGCGGCGAAGCGGAAGTTCTCGTCGAATCCGCCAATGTCCAGCGCAACCTCCCGCCTGATTGAAAAATTGCCTCCCATGAACTCTTCTCGTGGTCCGGGTTCACAGGCATTGAAAAGGCTCGCAGGGGTAGCAGGCTGACCTCGTTCCCATGGCTGGATCACGCGCCCCGCCAGCAGGGCGGCGTCAGATTCACGGTGCGCCGCAACGTGTTGGAGAAGCAGGTCCGGAGCAGGTTCGATATCATCGTCCAGGAACAGCACCAGCGGGGCCCTGGCCTCCACCAGGCCTCGGTTCATGGCGCCGGTTACCGACGGGGCATCCAGCCGGATCCAGCGGATCGAACCCTCCATCGACCAGCGCTCGAGTGCATCACTGGTTTCCGCCTCGTGGCCGGGCGTCTGGTCGACGATGATGAGCTCGGCGTTACCGGCCTGCGGCAACAACTGGCGAACGCTGTCCACCAGGACCCGCTCGCGGCCGTAAGTCGGTATTACAACGCTTATTTCCACTCTGGAATTTCCGCGAAACAGCCCGCGACCAGTAGTCGCGCCGCGATCACGCCCCTACGGCCGGCAAAGGGCGGCTATCGCTCACTTCAGTACCCGCCACCGTAGTACTCCTTGTTGTGGTAGTGGTACTTGTCATAGTAGTAGTGCGAGCTCCTGTAGTTGAGCTGGGACAACACCACGCCGGTGGGAGCGATACCGGCGGCGGCGAAGCGCTTGATCGCGGCCTCCGCCACCTGGTGGCTGGTCGAGCCGGCCTTCAGCACCATCAGCACCGCGTCCACCATGCGCCCCAGCACCACGCCGTCGCTCACCGGCAGGATCGGCGCGCTGTCGATCACGATGTAGTCGAAGCTCTTACGCATCATCACCAGGGTCTGGCGGAAGCGCTCCGAGGACAGCAACTCGAGAGGATTGGGCGGCACCTCCCCGCTGCGCATGATCTGCAGGGTTTCTGACTCCGGGTCCTGGAACAGGCATTCCTCCAGCGTATTCTGGCCGGCGACATAGCCCGTCAGTCCGGTGGTGTTCTCGACCTGCGCGATCTTGGCGATGCGTGGCTTGCGGAAGTCCGCGTCGATCAGCAGGGTCTTGCCAAGCTTGCTGAAGGCGAGCGCCAGGTTGGTGGAGCAGGTCGTCTTGCCCTCGTGGGGCAGTGCGGAGGTGACCAGCACCACCCTGGGTGGCTGGTCGAAGTTCGAGTAGAGAATTCCGGTACGGATATGGTTGATTACTTCGGCAAACCCCGACCTGGACTCCCGGAGGTAGTGTCTCTCCGGCAATATCGAGCCGTCGCGACGGAACTTGCGCGACGACAACAGCGGCAAAACACCGAGCACCGGCAGGTTGAGGCGTTCCTCCACCTCGACCTGGTTCTTGAACGTACGGTCGAGGAAATCGCGGCCGAACAGCAGCAACAGGCCGAGGATGAGTCCCATGACCGCTCCACTGAACGTACGCTTGTTGATATCCGGGCTGAACGGATCCCCCGGCACCGAGGCGCGATCGATCAGGCTGGTATTGCTGGACACCGAGTCGATGCCGAGTTCCACCTCGTTGAAGCGCGACAGGAACAGTTCATACAGCTCGCGGTTGGAATTCACCGAGCGCTCCAGCTTGGTCAATTCGAAGCGGTCCTCGTTGGTGCTGAGTTCCGTTTGCGACGCGCTGCCATAACGTGACTCGGCGATATCCAGCTTGCGCTTCGCCTCGATCAATGCGGGGTGCTTGGGGCCGTAGCGCTTGGAGAGTTCCGCGTAACTGCGACGCGCCTCCAGCAGGTCGTTGTTGACCTGGTCGAGGGTATTCGACGACAGCTGTTTCACCATCTGCAGGTCAAGCACCTGGTTGCGCAGCTGGTACTCCTTGAGTTCGTCTTCCGCCTGGGTCAGCTTGACCTTGGACTCCGAGATCTTTTCCGCGAGCCATTGTCCAGCGCGCTCCGTCTGGGACACCCGCGACTCCACCAGGTGGGCGAGATAGGCATCCGCCACGGCGTTGGCGACCACCGCCGCCACCAGGGGATCCGTGGCGGTCACGGTGAGTCGTTGTATCTGGTCGGTACGGCCAAAGCCCACGGACAGCATTGAGCCAATCTTGCGCGCGACGCTGGCCGTTGACGGTAGTGACTCCTCGACGGATGACGGCGCTTCGCTTGCAGCCGGCACCCGGCTGATTCCCTCCCGATCGAGAATCCGGATCCAGGACCGCACGCGCTGATTCAGGTCCTCCAGGTAATGCGTAAACCAGTTCCCTTTTGGCGGCGCGAACATCAACTGCACGATGGACGGGCTCAGCGAGGCGGCGGCCTTTTCCAGCACCAGCGGGCTGGAAATCACTACCTGCTGGGTCTCGTAATAACTCCGCGGGACGTAGTAGCTCAGGCGCTGGGCGAGAAATTCCGAACGATTGGAACTCTCCGGCTCCACCACGATGCTGTTGCTTGCGCGATAGAGCGGCGTCTCGCCCATCGCCACCAGGTATCCCACGCCAGCGCCCAGCAACGTGAACAGGAGCAGCAGGTACTTGTACCGCCTGAGAAACTTGAACAGCTTGTCGAATTCAATCGTATCCCGCTCCTTGTCGGGTTCACCGAAAAAGGATTGTTCGAGGCGCGCCAGCTTTTGCTGGCCCGGCTGTTTCAGGTCAATGACTTTGCTTTCCATGACAATACATCTCGTGTCAGGCGTCGCGCCATGGCGCAACCATGTGAAATGCGCTGCAACAGGCACTGGTCGATTGGCAACACATCATCTGCTCAGGTTCAGAACAGGCTCGCGCCCACGGTAATCACGTCCCCGGCCTGTACCGGGAAATCGAGGTCCACTCGGTCGAGGTCATCCTCGTTTTCCCCGCGGGAGATGGAAATCTTGCGCTGCGAGGCGCGAAGGCCAAAACCCCCGGCAATGGCGATAGCCTGCTCCACGGTCAGGCCGCTGCTGTATTCGTAGCGACCCGGCGAGCGAACCTCCCCATGCAGGTAGATGTATTCCTCCGCACGCTCGGTCACGATCTCCTCGCCCACCGTGACGACGTCACCGGGCAGGACATCCTCTGACAAGCCAACCGCCATCTCGAAGCGGCCGTTATCCCCGCGCCGCTGGATCACGATTTCGTCTTCGTTCGCATGCTCGGAGAACCCGCCTGCGAGGGCGATGAGACGCTCCACGTCCATGCCGATGGAGAATTCCTTCTGTCCCGGCTGACGAACCGCGCCCCCGACATAGATCGGCCGATAACGGATCACCGCCACGGATACCTGGGGTTGAAGCAGGTATCCGTCGAGCAGGCCCTGGCGAAGCTCGTTGGCGAGTTCGACCTCGCTCAGCCCCTCGACTTTCACCTGGCCAAGAAAGGGATAGGTGATAAAACCCGAACTCGGTACCGGGATGTCGCTGAAGCTGAGATCCTGCTCGCCGTACACGTTGATGGAGATACGATCCCCCGGCGCGATGCGATAGGGCTCCTGGGCGGTGGCACAGTGGGCGACCAGCGTCAGCATGACGAGAGTGATTGCCGCGCAGGCGCCTCGCATCCGCTTGAGTCGCGCGGAAATCCGTACCGCCCTGTCCATGGCTTCCGGGCGCGCGTTCACTGGGCGCTTCTCAGGCCATCGCTGGTCTGAATCTCCGGTTCGCCGAAGTCCCTTGAACGGGCCGGCTTGATCGACGCGGTGATGGAAAACGCATCGGAGTCGTAGTCCGCCGCGGGATCGGTGGAACTGCGATCCGTCCGGCTCCACGAGGCTCCGAGGGAGAGGTAGCGATTGAAATCATAGAACAGGCCGACGCCGTAGTCGGTGGTCTCGTCCTGGCGCACGTTGACCAGGTCGTCGTCGATCAGGTTGAAATAGACCTGGCCGCGAATGGAATCGGTGAACGCATGATCCATGCTGAGGCCGACGAGGTCCGAGACCGTCACCGGCGAGGATCGATCTGTGGTTTCCTCGAAGGTGCGCGAGGTGTACATGTTCAGGCTCGTAAACTCGGTGGGCAGCCAGCTCAACTTGCCGAGGTAACTGTTCGTGTCCTGGTCGTCGAAGCTGTGCGTATCGTAGGATTTCTCGATGGTGCCGGCCTGGAGCAGCAGCGAGGTGGTGTAGCTCGGCTCCCATCCAACGCCCAGGTTGATGTCTGTATTGGTGCTGTCGAACCCTGCACTGCCATCCTCCGCGTAGTCGATCGTGGTCTGACCCGCATTGAGAAAGAAGGATGTTCTCGGTGATATATTGACGTATACGCCGCCATGAATCCGCTGGTCGGTGCGGTCGCGCGCATCCTGGTTGTTGTTGGTGAAATCCAGGTCCCCCTGCTGCGCGCCGAGCACCAGTTGCAGCGGGTTGGTTCGCCGTCCAAGGGTCACCCGCCCGCCGAACGCGGTTTCCTCGTACTCGTCGTTAGCCTCTCCGGGCTGCAGGAGGCGCGCCCCCGTGGCTCCGCGCGTGTCACTGCTCTTTGCGTGGTTGCCGTAGAGGTCGACCTTGAGCTTCTCGGTCATGTCGAGACGCAGCGCCGCGTTGTAATTGAGAGTGTCGCTATCCAGCTCTTCCAGCTCGTCAAACGTCTCCGTCGCCGCGGACACACCCAGCTCATAGACATGTCGGTTGCGGATCGCGCCGCGGTACTTCAGCACCGGAACGATGGACCAGGATGTGTCTTCCTGCTCGTCCTCGCCATGTTCGCGCGCCGGGTTGTCACGCCGGGTGGCGCTGATGGTCAGGCTGGGGAAAAACCCGAGATTGGAATTCACCTGCGCGCCCTGGGGCGGGCTGACGGCCTCCTGGGTATTCCTGCCAACCGGCGCCGTGGTCTGCGGCGCGGTTCCGATGACCACCGGCGCGGCGACGGTGGGCAGGGACAGGGTATCCACGTACTCCGTGTCATCACCCGTTTCCGGCTCTCCCTGCTGCGACTCCGCTGCGCCATCGTCCGAACCGGCCGCCGGCAGCGGATCGCCGGCCGGAATGCCTGTTCCACCGCTACCCGCGCATCCTCCGAGCGCGAGCAACAGCGCCAGGGTAATGATCAGCCTGGTTGATGCCGGACGGCAGTCACTTCTGCCCCATCCGGCAATTCCGCTACGGTAATGCTTCATATCACGGCCCCTGTTCTGCGTCACGGGCTCACCGGCGGCGGCGGCGCCATTGGTGGTGGTGGAGGCGGCGGAGGCGCGGGTGGCGGCGGCGGTGGCGGCGGCGGCGTGGGTGGGGGCGGCGTTGGCGGTGGAGGCGGCGGTGGGGGCGGGCCACCGGGATTGCCCGGACGCTGATCAGCGCCGGTGATCGAATCGATGCCGGGCACCGCACCCTCCCCTTCGCCGGCAATCAGCCGCGCGCAGCCGGACAACTGTAGCGGGCGCTCGGCAGGCTGGTAGAAAAACGCGATCGGGACCGAGGTCTGTCCCAGGGACTCGGCTACCGCGACCCGCTCGGCGGAATTGTGCAGGTTGAGCTGGTTACCGCCCAAGAGCAGCGAAACCGGGAAACTGAAGCCGTTCTGCCGGATATCGTCCTCGATCTCTTGCCACAGTCCGGGATCCACGTCCTCGCGTTCCGGAATATCCGCGTGTGACTTGATGTCCTCGATGGAGATCGACTCATTGTAGTCGCCGGATTTCCAGTTGGGCGGCGGGCTTACCTTGACGTTATCTGCCGAATGCGCCTCGATGATGGCATCTGCCGGACTGTCGCCAGTGAAATCGCTCGACGGTACGGTGCCCCCACGGTAGTAGTGGAACACCACCGGCACGCTTTCCTCGCCGTTCTGCTGCGCCTGCGCGAGCCGGCCGAGGTTGTCATCTACGACAACGCGACTGCCCTCGGTATAGAGCGACACGAACACCGCGTCGGGTACGGGATGATCCCGCACCGGCAGGACCCGGTACCAGTAACTGTCGGGGCTGCCCAGGGAGAGGAGTTCGCTGACCGGGTAACTGCCATGGCTGTCATTCCCGTCCAGGCGGTTCACCTCGTGACCGTCCTCGAAGAACATGCGCGCTGCTTCTGCGACGGACGCGGGCTGCACGTCACTGCCCGCAAACGTGTTCCACTCGCGAATCGGCTGGTGGCTGTTGCCGAGACAGGCCGAATTCGGTAGTCCGGAGAGCATGTTGAGCGCCGCGTGGCGGAATTCCGCCTCGCGGTCCGGATCGGCGTTTACCGCGGCGTCGACGATGCGAAAGATCGCATTGCCGTTGGCCACCTCGTGATTGAAGATCGGTTCCGGCGCATAGCCGCTACCGAGCAGGCGGGCGACGTTGGTATACATCGCCTCCTGCGCCTGGGCCACGCCGAGCCCGGACAACAGTCCGGATAGCGCGAAGATGATCGCCGGCCTCCGTAAGGGTGCACGAACAAGCGCACGCCCGTGACGAACCCGGGGACTCCTGGTTCTTACTCGCAAAGTATTTTCCACCTCCGCCGGCACGACATTGATTTGTAATTTGGGCGCCACCGGAGTTTGCCTGCATTATGTACCTGGCAAGAATCCCCGACGGCCACCGCTTCGGTGCCGGAACCCGAAAATTTTAGCAGAGATCTACCAGGCAAAGATACAACCCGGGCCCGCAATCGATTCATGCGGCTCCGGCCGGTGGTCCCCCCCCTCATCGCACGATCATCCCATGCCTGGGCACGATCGACGTGTCGAATCTGCAGTATTTTCGCATTGAAAACAGCAACTTTAAAGCCCTGTTTCAATGACTATTATTCGTCAGTTTGCGGCAATACGGTCCGCGCCACCCAGGTAGGGTTGCAGCGCCGCCGGAACCCGTACGGAGCCATCGGCCTGCTGGAAATTCTCCAGCACCGCCACCAGGGCGCGGCCCACCGCCACGCCGGACCCGTTCAGGGTATGCACCAGCTCAGGCTTGCCCGTTTCAGGATTGCGAAAGCGCGCCTGCATCCGGCGCGCCTGGAACGCCTCGCAGTTGCTGCACGAGGAAATCTCCCGGTACTGGCCCTGGCTCGGCAGCCAGACCTCGATGTCATAGGTCTTGGCGGCGCCGAATCCCATGTCGCCGGTACACAGCGTCAGCACCCGGTAGGGCAGTTCGAGCCGCTGAAGCACGGTCTCGGCATTGGCGGTCAGCCGTTCGAGCTCGTCGTAGGATTCGTCGGGCCTGGAGATATGCACCAGTTCCACCTTTTCAAACTGGTGCTGGCGGATCATGCCGCGGGTATCGCGGCCGTAGGAGCCCGCCTCGCGACGGAAACACGGGGTGTGCGCCACACGTCGGATCGGCAGCATATCGGCCTCGACGATCGAATCCGCCACCAGGTTGGTCAGCGGCACCTCCGCGGTGGGAATCAGGTAGAACGGCGGATCATCCCGGGTGCTGAACTGGTCCTCTTCGAATTTCGGTAACTGGCCGGTGCCGAACAGAACCTCCGGCAGCACGAGGAACGGCACCCAGGTCTCGACGTAACCATGTTCCGACGTATGCAGGTCGAGCATGAACTGGGCCAGTGCCCGGTGCAGGCGCGCGATACCACCCTGCAGGGTGACGAAGCGGGACCCCGACAGGCGCGCGGCGGCCTCGTAGTCCATCATCCCGAGCGCCTCGCCGATATCGACATGGTCGCGCGGGGTGAAATCGAAAGCAGGCAGCGTACCCCAGCGACGTACCTCGACGTTGGCGTTTTCGTCGCTGCCCACCGGCACCGATTCGTGGGCCAGGTTGGGAATGCCCGCATGGATCTCGTGCAGGGCCTCCTGCAGGGTCGATAGCTCCGCTTGTTCCGCCTTGATCCGATCGCCGAGGTCCGCCACCGAATCGATGATCGGTTGCGCGTCCTCTCCCTTCGCCTTGGCGGCGCCAATGCGTTTGGAGGTGGCGTTGCGCTCCGCCTGGAGCGATTCCACGGAAGATTGCAGCGCCTTGCGCTTCGATTCCAGGTCGGTGAGGCGGGCTACGTCGAGCGTATAGCCGCGGTGTTCCAGTTGCGCCGCGACGGCTTCGGGATTTTGTCTCAGAAGTTGTGGGTCCAGCATGGGAACGCCCTGGTGGTGGTGTGGTTTACGCCGTCATCAACGACCGGGCCAGGGACAGACCGGCAAAGGCAGCGCCGATGCAGACGACGACGGACACGATTATATTCAACATCACCCGCCCCCAGAAACCGGAGCCGATGAGATGCACGGTTTCCAGCGAGAAAGCCGAGAACGTGGTAAACCCGCCGAGCATCCCAACCACGAGAAATCCCATGAGAGCTTCGCGCAGGACGGGATCGCGGTTTCCTTGCTCGAGCCAGGCGAAAGCGATGCCAATGCAGAAGGAACCGACGACATTTACCGCCAGGGTGCCCACGGGAAAGCCGTGACCGGGCAGCCAGGCATCGACCTGGCGGGTGGCCCAGCCGCCCACCTGGTATCGAAAAACGGATCCCAGCGCGCCGCCCGCCGCGATCGCCAGCAGCACTCCGGGCGACGTCATTTATCTGACCTGCCAGCGGCGCGGTGCCGGCGCCGCAGCTCGGCCAGTTTCTCGGCGATGCGCTGCTCCAGCCCCTGATTGCCGGGCTGGTAGAACTCCGGCTGCCCCAGCTCCCCGGGGAAATAGCTTTGCCCCGCGGAGAACACGTCCTCCTCGTCGTGGGCGTAGCGATAGCCGGCCCCGTGACCGAGCTCCTTCGCCAGCTTCGTGGGAGCATTCCGGATATGCAGGGGAACCGGCGCGTCGGGATGATCCGCCGCGGCCTTGCGCGCGAGCTTCTGCGCCCTGTACACCGCATTGCTCTTCGCGCAGACCGCGAGATAGATCGCCGCGTGGGTGATCGCGAGCTCGCCTTCCGGCGATCCCAGCCGGTCGAAGGTTTCCCAGGCATCCAGGGTGATCGCCAGCGCGCGCGGATCGGCATTGCCCACGTCCTCGCTCGCCACCCGGAGCAGGCGCCGGAGCACGTAATGCGGGTCACAACCACCGAGCAGCATGCGTTCGAGCCAGTAGGCGGTGGCGTCCGGGTCGGAACCACGGATGGACTTGTGCAAAGCCGAGATCTGGTCGTAGAAATGATCGCCGCGCTTGTCGAAATGCACCCGGCGATCGGTAACCACGCGGCGGATCAGCTCCAGCGTCAGGCGACCGCCGCCCTCCCCCCCGGCACCGTCCTCGCGCGCGACATCCGCCGCGGTTTCCAGAAATCCCAGGGCGCGGCGCGCATCGCCGCCACCGGCCACGGCGAGAAACTCCACCGCATCGTCATCGATGGCCAGACCAAGATTGCCCAGGCCAGAATCCGTATCCTCCACCGCGCGCCGTACCAGCGTTGCGATGTCCTCCACCGACACCGGCTGCAGCAGGTAGACCCGGGAACGCGACAGCAGCGCATTGTTGAGCTCGAAGGCCGGGTTCTCCGTGGTGGCGCCGACGAACACGATCACGCCGCTCTCGATATGTGGCAGGAAGGCATCCTGCTGCGCCTTGTTGAATCGGTGCACCTCGTCGACGAACAGGAGCACCTGGCCGCCCGCGTCGTGGAGTTGCGCGGCGTGGGCCACCGCCTTGCGGATGTCCTGTACCCCGCTGGTGACCGCGGACAGCGTCTGCATTTCCGCGCCACCGTGCTCCGCAAGCATCCTCGCCAGGGTGGTCTTGCCGCTACCGGGAGGTCCCCACAGGATCATCGAATGCAATTGCCCGCCCTCGAGCACGCGGCGCAACGGCTTGCCCGGACCGAGCAGGTGTTGCTGGCCCACGAACCCGGCCAGGTCCCGCGGTCGCATCCGCTCCGCGAGCGGGGTGATCGCCTGGCCAGAGGAGAACAGCGCGGGCTCCACGGTATTCACCGCCGGGTGCAGCAAATCTTTAGTTGCCGGATTCGTCGATGACGTCGACGCCCAGGGGCGGCAGGAAATCGAATACCCGGTCGTCGATGGGCTCGTTCTCCTTCAGGTCGACGAAGCTCATCCGGGTCCGCTGGCCGAGGGTATCCACCAGCTCCATCAGGCGCAGGCGATTGTCCTCGAAGCCGATGCGCACCTCGGTGAAGCTGCTGTCCTCGTCCAGCGGGATGAGGTTCACCCAGTCGAAGCGGCCCTGGGTACCGATGTCGATGATGGTGTAGTTTTTCTCGGTGTCCTCTGCGCCGGCCAGCAGGATCGCCGGGGTCCGGCCGAGCGCCGTGCGCTGGTCGCGCACGGTGACCTGCTCGAGCTCGATGTCGTAGATCCACACCCGTTCACCGTCGCCGACGATTTCCTGCGCGTCCGGTGGATCGTAGTCCCAGCGGAACTTGCCCGGGCGCTTGATCCAGACCCGACCGCGACCATCGTCAAGACTCTGCAGGGATTCGTCAAGAACCTGCTGGCCGAAGTTGGCCTCGAAGGTCTGGATCTCTTCGAAGAAGTATCGCAGCGAGTCGAGTCCCGGACTCGCCAACGCTCCCATGCTCGCCAGCGCGCAGGCTGACGCCGCCAACCATTTCATCAGTATCGTCATGTGTTCACAGTAGCCGAAGTGTTGCCATACGCGGCCGCGCACCGGGTCAGTCCCCGGGAGGCTCCGGTGCGAGCACTTCCCGCTTGCCATTATCCGCGGGCGATACCACGCCCGCCTCCTCCATGGTCTCGATCATGCGCGCGGCGCGGTTATAACCCACCCGGAGCGCGCGCTGCACCGCGGAGATGGACGCCTTGCGGCTCTCTGTCACGAAGCGGACCGCGTCGTCGTACAGCGGATCGGACTCACCATCACCGTCGGCGTCAGCGAAGGGACTCCCGGCTCCACCGCCCGCGTCGCCGCCACCTTCCGTGACCTCGTCCACGTAGACCGGCGCGCCGCTGCGCTTGAGGTCCGCCACCACGCGCGAGACCTCCTCGTCGGAGACGAAAGAGCCGTGTACCCGCTGGGTGAATCCGCTGCCGGGCGGCAGGAACAGCATGTCGCCCTGGCCTAGAAGAGATTCCGCACCCATGGAATCGAGCACCGTGCGCGAATCCGCGCGGCTCGAGACCTGGAACGCGATCCGCGTCGGCACGTTGGCCTTGATCAGGCCGGTGACCACGTCCACCGAGGGTCGCTGGGTAGCGAGCACCAGATGGATACCGGCGGCGCGCGCCCGCTGGGCGATGCGGATGATGATCTCCTCGATCTTCTTGCCCGCGACCATCATCAGGTCGGCCAGTTCGTCGACGATGACGACCACGTAAGGCAACGTTTCCAGGTAGACCGGTTCCTCACCCTCGTCCAGGTCCAGGGTCGTATCCACCAGCGGTTCGCCCGCCTTGCGCGCGGCTTCCACCTTCTTGTTGTAGCCGGCGATGTTGCGCACGCCGATCTCCGCCATCACGCGGAAGCGCCGGTCCATCTCTGTGATGCACCAGCGAAGCGCGTTGGCGGCCTTGTTCATGTCGGTCACCACCGGCGCCAGCAGGTGTGGGATGCCGTCATAGACCGAGAGTTCAAGAAACTTGGGATCCACCATGATGAGTCGCACCTGCTCCGGCGTGGACTTGTACACCAGGCTCAGGATCAGGGCATTGATGCATACCGACTTGCCCGATCCGGTGGTACCGGCGATGAGCACGTGAGGCATCTTGATCAGGTCGGCGATCACCGCGTTGCCGGCGATGTCCTTGCCGAGGACCATCGTCAGCGGCGAGGTGCTTTTCTCGAATTCCGGTGACGCGAGGCCCTCCACCAGGCGCACGATCTCCCGGTTCTGGTTGGGCACCTCGATGCCCATGGCGTTCTTCCCGGGAATGTTCTCCACCACGCGCACGCTGTCCACCGTCAGCGAGCGCGCGAGATCGCGCGCGAGACCGACGATCTGGCTCGCCTTGATACCGGGCGCCGGCTGGATCTCGAAGCGGGTGATCACCGGACCGGGCTGCACCGCCTCGACGGTGATGTCGACGTTGAAGTCCTTGAGCTTCTTTACCAGCAACTGGGACATCGATTCCAGCGCCTCGCGCGAGAAGCCGGTGCCGTCATCGCTGGGCGTCTCCAGCAGCGACAGGGTTGGCAGTTCGCCGCCCCCCGGTCCGCCCTGGAACAGGTTCGACTGGCGCTCCTTGCGCGGAGCGGGCGCTTCGGTCTGCGCCTGGATACGCGGCTCGATGCGCGGCGGGCTTTTCTCCGCGATCACGCTGCGAATCTCCTTGACCGACTCCTCGCGCTCGCGCCTGACCCGGGCGCCCTTGCGCCGGTCGCCGCGTTCCTCGAAGCGCGAACCGATCCAGCCAACGAGCGCGAATGCCTGGTAGCCAATGCGATCCATGAGCCTGAACCAGGACACGTGGGTGACCAGGGTAATGCCGGTAATCAACAGCGCGAGCAGAATCAGCGTCGCCCCCATGGCGCCGAAATTGGCGCTGAACGCGGTCGCGGAATAGTGGCCGAGGATGCCGCCGGCGGCGTAGACCGCGTCCGGGCGGGTGAAGGGAAAGTACAGCTGCTCGAGGCCGCAGGCGCCCGTCATGCCGAGTACGAATCCCGTGGCCGGCAACAGAAACGAGTAGAGGCTTGCGCCTTCCTTGTCCGCGCCCTGCCGGTAGAGCCGCCAGCCGAGGGCGGCGCAGAGCAGCAGCAGCAGGTAGGCCATGCGGCCGAACAGGTTGAACATCACGTCCGCGAACCATGCGCCTACCCTGCCGCCCCAGTTGGCGATGTCCACGCTGCCGCCGGTATGACTCGGCCCGGGGTCCGTGGGCGACCAGGACAGCAGACAGATGAACAGGTAGCCGGCGAAGCCGATGATCGCGAGGAGACCTGTTTCGCGCAGCAGCCTGCCCAGGTTGCCGGGAAGGGAGAATGAGGGCTCGGAACTTCCCGCATTCGACTTCGCGGAAGATTTTTTACTGCGGGAGGCTGGCACGTGGGTGCGGAAGAAAATCGTGGCCGGATTCTATCACGCCACTTTCCCCTGACGCGCACCGGACAACGCTTCCCCGATACCGCGTTTACGGGGCCACGCAACGGACGCGAGATGCCGGTTACAACAGGTCGACAATGCGTTCCAGTGGTTCAGGCAGTGGCGCGTAGAGGTCCTGCTGCTGGTCGGTAACCGGATGGCGGATGCGCAGGCGCTCCGCATGCAGGAACAGGCGGCCGAGGCCGAGCTTGCGCAGCGATTCGTTGAACGCCGGGTCGCCATAGGTCCGGTCACCCGCGATGGGGTGATTGATATGGGCCGCATGTACCCGGGCCTGGTGCATGCGACCGGTGAGAAGTTCCACCTCGGCCAGGGTGGTATCCCGCAAGGCCGTGCGCACGCCAAAGCGACTGTGCGCTTCCTGTCCAGCGGCATCCACGACCACGCGCCGGTACGCTTCGGCAGTGCGGGTCTGCGCAAGCGGCGCGGTCACGTTCAGCGGAGCCCCTTCAAGCTTGCCCCTGAGCAGGGCCAGGTAATGCTTGCGAATGCCGTCGCGTTCCACCAGTTGGCGTTGCAGCGCCACCAGCGCCGGGCGCGATAACGCCAACATGAGGCAGCCGGAGGTCTCGCGGTCGAGACGATGCACGAGCTCCAGGAAGCCGAGTTCAGGGCGCAACTGGCGGAGCGCTTCCACCAGGCCAAAGGCCAGTCCACTACCGCCATGCACCGCGATGCCGGCGGGCTTGTTCACCACCAGCAGGTGGTCGTCCTCGAACAGCACCGGCACATGGTCGAGCAGGTTGTCCGGCACCACGGGCCTGCCGGCTTCGCTGTGACGAATCGGAGGAATGCGCACCCGGTCACCCTCCACCAGGTGGTAGGCCGGTTTTGCGCGCGAACCGTTCACCCGCACCTCGCCCTTGCGCAGGGCGCGGTAGATACGCGTCTTCGGCACCCCCTTCAACTGGCGCAGGAGAAAATTGTCGATGCGCTGGCCCGCGTCGTCAGAACCCGCGGTCACCAGTCGGGCGCGGGGCCCACCGGACTCCTGCCTGGCCATCTTTACTCCGGGAGTGTCAACGACAGTCCAGCAACCGATGCCAGGCCATGGCCGCCATCAGCGAGGGCGTGTGCAACGCCGACCCGCCGGGAAACGGGCGGTGCGGTATCCGGCGAAAGCAATCGAGCCGCGAGGTGTCGCCGGTGACCGCGTCCGCCAGCAACGAACCCGCGTAGCCGGCAAGCGCCATGCCCTGTCCGGAGAACCCCTGGGCATAGTAGCCGCCGTCCGCCAACTGGCCGATATGGGGCGCGCGATTGCGGGTGATTGCGACGTATCCCCCCCAGGCATGGGCGACCGGCGCGCCGGCGATCTGGGGAAAAGCCCGCGCCAGGCGCCCGGCCAGCGATACCGCCACCCGCTTCGGCTCGAGCCCGCGGGTGGTCACCCGGCCACCGAAGAGCAGGCGGTGATCCCGGGTCAGGCGGTAGTAGTCGAGAACATGACTGGTATCGGACACCGCGGCATTACCGGCGATCAGGCTTTCGGCCACCCGTTCCCCGAGGGGCTCGGTGGCGATGATGCAGGTGCCCACCGGCATGATGGTGCGGCGCAGATCACGTTGCAGGTCCCCGATATAGGCATTGCAGCCGTAGATCACCTGGCCGCAGCGGATCTTCGCGCCGGCAAGCTGGACCTCGTATTCACCGCCACGGGAATGCACGGCTTCGACATGGGCGTCCTGGTACAGCTTGGCGCCGGCCGCCTGCGCCGCCAGGGACAGGCCGACGCTGTAGTTGAGCGGATGCAGGTGGCCGCTGCCGGGGTCACTGACTACCGCGCTGTAAAGCGGGGAATTCACCATGGCACGCGCCGCGGCGCCCTCGTGGTATTCCAGTACGCCGTAGCCATAAACCTTGTCGAGATGCTCGGCCCATTCGGCAAGTTCGCGCGCATGGCGCGGCTTGACCCCGACATGGTAGTAGCCCTGGGTCAGATCGCACCGGATATCGTGACGCCGGATACGATCGCGGGTGAAATCCAGGGCGGCGAGACTGTGGTCCCAGAGTTCGCGCGCGGTATCCTGCCCCACCAGCTTCTCCAGCACCCGCGGATCACAGGAATAGCCGGCGATGATCTGCCCGCCACTGCGGCCCGAGGCGCCCCAGCCGTAGTGACGTGATTCGAGAAGGGTGACGCTGACACCTTTTTCCGCGAGACAAAGCGCGGCGGCGCTGCCCGTCAGACCGCCACCAATGACCACCACGTCGGCGGCCAGGTCGCCCTCGGGGCGCGGGGCATCCACCCGGTATTCCCGCGTGGCCTCGTACCAGGAATCCGCGGTTTCACGATCTCGTTGGCGCACGTCAGGTATCCGGCGCGGTCATTGTCTGGCCGGCCGCTCGGGAAAACGATTATCATAGCTGCTCCTCCGGAACCTTCACAACACGCATGCCATCCCGACGGCCCAGCAACCCCCGGCGCACGCCGGAAATGCCAGGTACCCTGCGCACCTGGCTGGACGATAACAACATCGAGGAAATCGAGGCGGTCGTACCCGACATGACCGGGGTCGCCAAGGGAAAAATCCTGCCGGCGAAGAAATACGAGGACGAGGTGGGACTGCGCCTGCCGGAAACCATCTTCGCCCAGACCGTGGACGGCAATTACCCTTCGCAGTGGGACGTTCTCGGCGAGACCGACAGCGACATCTTTCTCAAGCCCGATCCGGCCACCGTGCGCCTGGTGCCCTTTGCGACTGATCCCTCCGCGGTGGTCATCCACGACTGTCACTACTTCGATGACAAGCCGGTGGACATCGCCCCGCGCCAGGTGCTGCGCAACATCCTCGCGCTCTACCAGGAGCACGGATGGAAACCGGTGGTGGCGCCGGAGGTGGAGTTCTACCTGGTCAAGCCCAATACCGATGCCGACTACCCGCTGGAGCCGCCGGTGGGACGTTCGGGGCGCGCCGAAAGCGGCCGCCAGGCCTTCAGCATCGACGCGGTGAACGAGTTCGACCCGCTGTTCGAGGACCTCTACGACTACTGCGAGATCCAGGAGATCGGCATCGAGACCCTGATCCACGAATCCGGCGCCGCGCAGATGGAGATCAACCTGCTCCATGGCGACGCGCTGGACCTCGCGGACCAGGTGTTCCTGTTCAAGCGCGGACTGCGCGAGGTGGCGATGCGCCACCAGATCTACGCCACCTTCATGGCCGCGCCCATGGAGCAGGAACCGGGTAGCGCGATGCATATCCACCAGAGCGTGGTGGACGCAAAGACCGGGCGCAACGTTTTCTCCAATACGCGCGGTAACGAGAGCCGCCTGTTCCGCTGGTATATCGGCGGCCTGCAGAAATACCTGCCGGCGGCGATGGCGCTGATGGCGCCCAACGTGAATTCCTATCGCCGGCTCGCGCCGGACCAGTGGGGCACGCCGATCAATACCGCCTGGGGATACGATAATCGCACCGCCGGGCTGCGCGTACCGGTATCCACCCCCGAGGCGCGGCGGGTGGAAAACCGCATCGCCGGCGCCGACGTCAATCCCTATCTCGCCCTCGCGGCCTCGCTCGCCTGCGGTTATCTCGGCATGACCGAGCAGATCAAGCCCAGCGCGCCCACCAGCGCCAATGCCTACGAGGACGAGCGCTATCTACCCCACACCCTGCGCGAGGCGGTGGACGAGCTACTGGATTGCGAACCGCTGCGCGGACTCCTTGGTGACCGCTTCGTGCGCCTCTATGCCAGCATCAAGCACCACGAGTACAACACCTTCCTCAATGTCATCAGCGCCTGGGAGCGCGAGCACCTGCTGCTGAACGTCTGAGCGACGCTTCCAGGCTGGCGCTAGATAGCCAACGGTCGCATCTCGGGATCGGGTTGGCCGAGTTCCCATTCCTGCTCGAACAGGTCGCGCAGCCTTGCCGCGGTGCCCGGCGCGCTGAAACCCGCGGTGCCGCCATGGCGATCGGGGTCCGGCAACAGCAGGTAGGCGACCTGGTCCACCACGAGATAGGCGGGAGGGCCGTCGACCAGGCCGGGACGGCGTATCCGGCACTCCACCTGGGGCATGAACCGGCGCAGCGTCTCCACCAGCCGGTGACCGGAAGCGACCAGCGACTGGCTCGAATCCACCAGGGTACGCAGCGATGCCGACCGGTTTTCGGTAAGCATCCTTTCCATGCCCCTGATGGCATCTGCGGTGCCGAGATGATCGGCGTCGAGACGCGGGTTGCGATACAGGATCTCGTGAGCGGCGCTTCGCAGGAGCGCGGATACCACCGCCTGCAGTTCGTTGCGGGTGGCGAATCCCACCACCAGGTCGCTCTCGCCGGTGCGTAACGACTCCGGATCGATATCGGTGATGCGCGTGACCATCGCCGCCCCATGCCCGCTCGTGTTCACGGCGCCGCCACCACGTCACCCTCAGCGGCGTGGGCGGACCAGTCGGATTCCACCAGCGCACCGAGGCCGTGGCGGATATCCGCCTCCACCGCGAAACCGAGGGCGTTGGCGTCGCGCGCCTCTGCCGCAGCGATGATCTCCACGTGGCGGTCGCTGGCGTTGTACTGGGCGAGGTGTTCCTGGCTGAGGGTGTAGCGGAGGAACGGGCTGAACTGCAGCCAGACGCTCTCGATCAATGGCAGGAACACGCCGCCACCACCCAGCCGGTAGAGACTGAAGTGAAAGTCGCGATGGGTGACCAGGTAGCGCCGCTGGTTTCCCGCCGCGATGGCACCATCGATGGCATCGTTGAGACGCACCAGCCGGCGAAGTTCCGCCGCCGTGATTCCCGGCACGGCATCCATGGCGGCCTGTTTCTCGAGGCAGATGCGCGCCTTTACCAGGTCCGCGAGTTTCTCCCGGTCCATCACGGGCACGCTCACCCGGCCGGTACCGGACAACGTCAGCGCGCGCTCCGCCACCAGCCGCCTGAGGGCCTCGCGCACCGGCGTGGGGCTGATGTCGAGGTCCTCGGCGATACCGCGGATGGTCATCGCCCGCCCGGGAACGAACTCACCGTCCAGGATCGCCCGCCGGAGCGCCTGGTAGGTCTGCTCCTGGATGGTCTGCGCCGCGACCTGCCGGCGGCGCGTCATGGCAGGCGCCTGGCGCGTGTCGCGCGCGTGTCGGTCATCGTTCCCGAAATCTGTCTCCCATGACCCTCACTATACCGGCGGACCATCGGCGACACCAGCGGAAGGTGGCCTGAAAAAAGAATTTGTGATCACAAATTATTGAGCCCGGAATCGGGAGCGGATACAATATGTGATCACAAATTTCTGCCCCTTTTCTCCGCCCATGGAATCCTACGACACCCGGGAATTGCAGGCGCTCGACGCGCGCCACCACGTCCACCCGTTTACCGACCACCACGACCTGCACAAGACAGGCGTACGCATCATCACCGGCGCGGAGAACATCTACCTGTACGACTCCGAGGGCAACAAGTACCTCGACGGCATGTCGGGCCTGTGGTGCACCAACATCGGCTATGGCCGCACCGAACTCGCCGAGGTGGCAAAGCACCAGATGGAGCAGCTGCCCTACTACAACACCTTCTTCCAGACCTCCAACGTGCCCGCCATCGAGCTTGCGGAAATGCTCGCCGAAGTCACCCCGGCCGGGCTCAACCGCGTGTTCTACGGTTGCAGCGGTTCCGACGGCAACGACACCGTGGTGCGGCTGGTGCGCTACTACTGGGAACTGAACGACCAGCCGGAGCGCAAGGTCATCATCAGCCGTAAAAATGCCTATCACGGCAGCACCATGGCGGGCGCCAGCCTCGGCGGCATGCAGGCGATGCACGCGGTGGGCGGCCTGCCGATTCCCGACATCGAGCACATCGACCAGCCCTATCACTACCGCGAGGGCGGCGACCTCGACCCCGATGAATTCGGCCTGAAGGCGGCGCGTTCGCTGGAAGAGAAGATCCTCGAACTCGGCGCCGACCGGGTTGCCGCGTTTATCGGCGAGCCGATCCAGGGCGCCGGAGGCGTCATCGTGCCGCCGGACAGCTACTGGCCCGAGATCCAGCGCATCTGCAGGAAGTACGACATCCTGCTGGTGGCGGACGAGGTGATCTGCGGGTTTGGCCGCACCGGCGAATGGTTCGGCTCCCAGACCTTCGCCATCGAGCCCGACGTGATGACCATGGCCAAGGGCCTGTCCGGTGGCTACCAGCCCATCGGCGCGGTGATGATCTCCGACAGGGTTGCCGAGGTCATCGACCGCGAGGGCAAGGAGTTCACCCATGGCTACACCTATTCCGGTCACCCGGTGGCCTGCGCGGTGGCGCTCAAGAACCTGCAGATCCTGCGCGACGAAAAAATCGTGGAAACCGCGCGCGACCAGGTGATGGACTACCTGCAGTCACGCTTCCGCGAACTGGCGGATCATCCATTGGTTGGAGAAGTGCGCGGAAAGGGTTTCCTCGGCGCGCTGGAGCTGGTGAAGGACAAGGGCACGAAAGAGAAGTTCGACGACAGCGGCAAGGCCGGCATCGCCTGCCGTAGCGCCTGCGCCGACAACGGCCTCATCATGCGCGCCATGGGTGATTCCATGATCCTCTGCCCGCCGCTGATCATCTCCCGCGAGCAGGTGGATGAACTCATGGACAAGCTCGGCACCAGCCTGGACCAGGCCAACACCGTTCTTCGCGGGCACTAGAAACCGACAGTTTCATTGCCTACAATCCGCTTCTCTCCCCCGGGAGCGAGGCGAAGAAATCATGTGTTCCCAACCCGCGGCAATCGCGCCGGAGGATGCGGCAGAACCGGAAAACGGCGCCATCCGCAAAGACGGTGACAAGCCCTATATCTATTACGACGGCTACTGGATACGTTATTACAAGCCGCCGGAGGATACCCTTGCGGCGAAGAAGCGCCTGATCGACGCGCTCACCAAGCGCACCTTTCACCATACCGAGGCCGGGATCAACACTCCCGGCGAGAAACTCGACCTGGCGCGCGAGTGCTACGAACGCGAAACCGACCCGCAGCGCAAGCGGGTCAATGCGGCAATGCTGGCGGGCGCGCTGTTCAACCGCGCCACGGACATCTTCACCAGCATCGTCAACCTCGAGGAGAAAGGCATCACCATTACCCGGGACAATGCGCTGATGAAGCAGTGCTCCGAGTACTTCATGGAGGCCCTGGACCTGTCGAAGAACGTCCTCCACCACAGCGGCGAGGAAGGCGTGGACGAACTCTGGGGTGAACCCGTCAAGGTGTTCACCATGCCCATCGCCGACTACTACACCAGCCGCTATCGAAAGATCGCCCAGGCGATGCGTGGCATCGACCAGATCGGCGAAACGCTCAAGACGACGCTCAATATTCATCGCAGCTTCGCTGCCGTGATTCCTCTGATCGACGACTTCATCGCCATCGCGAAGAAGGAATGCGAGATATTTCGCAGCGACGTCGAATACTACCGGGTCTGGCCAGAATTCGTGGCCGACGGTGAAAAATTGACCGAGTTCCTCGCACCGATCCCGCGCGGCGCGAGCAACGAACTCGAGCGCCACATCAAGCGCGGTACCCTGCTCCTGCGTGGCGGCAAGAACCTCGTGACCTGGATCGCCAGCGTGCGCGTACCCATGCCGGTAAGCACCCAGGCATTCCTCGACAAGTGCGAGCATTACCGCGAGAGCGCGTCCTGACCCGGCAGCCGGTTTCATTCGGCGATTGAAACCCGATATCATCGGCGGCCCAGGATTTTCTGTCGCGATGAACCCGCAAACCGAACCGGCCACCACCCCCCTCAACGCGCTGCATCGCCGGCTGGGGGCGAAGATGGTGCCGTTCGCCGGTTACGAGATGCCGGTCAGCTACCCGGCGGGCATCCTCGCGGAACATCGCCATACCCGTGAGCACGCCGCGTTGTTCGATGTCTCTCACATGGGGCAGATCGAGGTTCGCGGCGATGAGACCGCCGCGCTGCTCGAATCCGAACTCCCGGTCGACCTGCTGGGCCTCGCCGCCGGACGGCAGAAATACGCGCTGCTGCTGAACGATGCCGGCGGCGTCCGCGATGACCTGATGGCCATCAATCGCGGCGATCATTTCCTGCTGGTGGTCAATGCCGCCTGCAAGCATGCCGACCTCGAATACCTGGAGCAGCGACTCGGCGACCGCCTGCGTTTCACGTTGCGCGACGACCTTGCTCTCGTGGCACTACAGGGACCGGAGTCCGCCAGCGTGCTGGAATCCCTTGGCGCCTCGCCGGAGGTGCTCGCGGCGATGAAATTTCTCCATGTGGCGGACCTCCGCCTCGACGGCATGAACTGCGTGGTGTCACGCTCCGGATATACCGGCGAGGACGGCTTCGAAATCTCCGTACCCGCGAACACCGTGCTGCAACTGGCGGAATCACTACTCGACCATCCCGCGGTGGAGCCCGCGGGACTCGGCGCGCGCGATTCACTGCGCCTGGAAGCGGGGCTTTGTCTCTATGGACAGGATCTCGATACCGGCACCAGCCCGGTGGAAGCGGGGCTGACATGGGCTATCTCACCAGCGCGGCGTGCTGGCGGCGAACGCCCCGGGGGCTTTCCCGGCGCGGAACGCATCCTGGCGGAAGTCTCCAATGGCGCCGATCGCCGGCTGGTGGGACTCCTTCCGCAGGGCCGCGCGCCGATGCGTGCCGGCACCCCACTGGCGGACAACCAGGGAAACCCGCTGGGCGCCATTACCAGCGGTGGCTTCGGCCCCAGCATCGACCGGCCGCTGAGCATGGGCTATGTCGCCGCGTCCCACGCCGTGCCCGGAACCGAACTGTCCGGCGAGGTTCGCGGCCGCGCGTTGCCCGTGCGGGTGGTGGATATGCCGTTCGTTCCCCGGCGCTATGCGCGCTGACACGAACCGGCCGCGCGGGGCGCCCGTAACAGGTTCACAACAGAAGCTTCGACACAACCGACGAAATCAGAGGAATATATAATGAGCACGAAATACACCAACGATCACGAATGGGCCCGCCAGGAAGGTGAGCTGGTGGTGGTGGGGATCACCGACTATGCCCAGGAGCAACTCGGCGAGGTGGTGTTCGTGGAACTGCCCGACGTGGGACGCACGGTTTCCGCCGGCGAGGAAGCCGCGGTGGTGGAATCCGTCAAGGCCGCGGGGGAGGTCAAGGCGCCGCTCGCCGGCGAGGTGGTGGAGATCAACGACGCGCTCGCCGACAATCCCGAGAAGGTGAACGAGGACCCTGCCGGCGAGGGCTGGTTCTATAAGCTCCGCCCCGAGGATCCGTCGGCGCTCGACGCGCTGCTCGACGACGACGCCTACCAGGCTCTGCTCGCCTCCCTGGCCTGAACCAGAACGGAAGGCGCGCAAATCACCATGCCCAGAGCCGACGACTTCACCCGCCGTCATATCGGTCCCGATCCCGCTGACATCGCCCACATGCTCGATGCCCTCGGCGTCGAGTCCATGGACGCGCTGATCGCGGAGACCATTCCCGCGTCCATCCGCAGCGACGCGCCATTCGAACTGCCCGAGGCGCTGGACGAGAACCGCCTCAACAAGCTGTCGCGCCAGGTGTCGGCGCTCAACACCGCGGCGATCTCGATGATCGGCATGGGCTACCACGGCACCGTCACCCCGCCGGTGATCCGCCGCAACGTGATGGAGAACCCGGACTGGTATACCGCCTACACGCCGTACCAGCCCGAGGTCAGCCAGGCGCGGCTCGAGGTGCTGACCTGCTTCCAGCAGATGGTGGTGGATCTCACCGGCCTCGGCCTCGCCAATGCCTCGTTGCTGGACGAGGCCACTGCCGCCGCCGAGGCCATGATGATGGCGCGGCGGGTGAGTAAAAGCGACAGTAACCGCTTCCTCGTCGACGCCGACTGCCTGCCGCAGACCATCGCGGTGGTGGAGACCCGCGCCGCGCCCATGGGCATCGAGGTCGTGGTGGTTGACATCGACGACTTCGACGACGAAACCTGCTTTGCCGCGCTGCTGCAGTATCCCGGGTGTTCCGGCCGTATACGCGACTTTCGCGGTGCGATCGAGAAGCTCAAGTCCAGCGGCAGCCTGGTAGTCATGGCCGCGGACATCCTCGCCCTCACCCAACTCGTCCCGCCGGGTGAACTGGGCGCGGACATCGCGGTGGGCAGCACCCAGCGCTTTGGCGTACCCATGGGGTTCGGTGGCCCCCACGCCGCCTATTTCGCCACCCACGAGGCGCATCGCCGCCAGGTGCCCGGGCGCCTGATCGGGGTGAGCGTGGACAGCGCCGGACGCACGGCCTACCGCATGGCGCTGCAGACCCGGGAGCAGCATATCCGCCGCGACAAGGCCAACAGCAATATCTGTACCTCCCAGGTGCTGCTCGCCATCATGGCCGCCCTGTACGCGATGTACCACGGGCCGGAGGGGCTCGACCGGATCGCGAAGTCGGTGAACCGGATCACCCGGGCGCTGGCCGAGGGCCTGCGCGAGATCGGATTCAAGATCGTCCACCAGGAATACTTCGACACCCTACTGGTGCACACACCTGGTCGCGCCGACTACTTCGTCGACAAGGCGGAGCAGGCGCGCTACAACCTGCGCCGCGTGGACGCCGATCACGTCGGCATCACGCTCGACGAGACCATCAACCGGGAAAAGGCCGAGGGCCTGGTGCACGTGTTCGCCGGCAGCACACCCGAACGGGTCAGCGGCGTCATCTTCGACCGCGATCTTCCGCAGTCGATCCCGGAAGCGCTGCGCCGGACGAGCGTCTACCTGGAGCACCCCCATTTCCACCGCTATCGGTCCGAGACCGAGTTCATGCGCTACCTGCGCAAGACCGCGGCCAAGGACGTAACCCTGGCGCGCTCGATGATCCCGCTCGGCTCCTGCACCATGAAGCTCAACGCCGCGAGCGAGATGGAGTCGATCTCCAACCCGCAGTACGCGCATATCCACCCGTTCGCGCCGGAGAAACATACCCGCGGCTACCAGCGCATCATCCGCGAACTGGAATCCATGCTGTGCGAGATCACCGGCTTCAAGGCATTCTCCTTCCAGCCCAATGCCGGCTCCCAGGGAGAGTACGCCGGGCTGCTCTGCATCCGCGCGTACCACCATGCGCACGGCGAGACCGGGCGCAACGTTTGCCTGATCCCCTCCTCCGCTCACGGCACCAATCCCGCGAGCGCGGTGATGGCGGGGATGAAGGTGGTGGTGGTGAAATGCGATCGCGACGGTAACATCGATCTCGACGACTTCCGCGCGCGGGCGAAGGAACACGCCGACGCCCTCGCCGCCACGATGGTGACCTACCCTTCCACCCACGGGGTGTTCGAGGAGTCCATCCGCGAGATCTGCGATATCGTCCACGAGCACGGCGGCCAGGTCTACATGGACGGCGCCAACATGAACGCCATGGTCGGCGTCTGCCGCCCGGCGGAAATCGGCGCCGACGTCATGCACCTCAACCTGCACAAGACCTTTGCCATCCCTCACGGCGGTGGCGGGCCGGGCATGGGACCCATCGGCGTGCGCGAACACCTGGTGCCGTTCCTGCCGGACCACCCGGTGGTGAGCTGCAACAACCACGGCTCCAGCCCCCTCGGCACGGTGTCCGCGGCGCCCTGGGGCTCGCCGCTGATCCTGCTGATCTCCTGGTCCTACATCCGGCTCCTCGGCACCTACGGGCTGTCGCGCTCCACCCGCGTGGCCATATTGAACGCCAACTACATCGCCCACCGGCTGGACCCCCATTACCCGGTGGTGTACCGCGGCGCCAATGGTCGCGTCGCCCACGAATGCGTGGTGGACCTGGCGCCCCTCAAGGCCAGCAGCGGGGTCACCGTGGAGGACGTCGCCAAACGCCTCGTCGACTACGGCTTTCATGCTCCCACCATGTCCTGGCCGGTGCCGGACTCGCTCATGATCGAGCCCACGGAGAGCGAGTCGCTGGAGGAGATCGATCGCTTCTGCGAGGCGCTCATCCAGATCCGCAGGGAAATTCAGGAGATCGAAAACGGTAATGCGGAACGCGAGAACAACCTGCTGAAGAACGCGCCCCACAGCTATCACCTGCTGGTGGAGGACGACTGGCCGTTTCCCTACTCCCGCCAGAAGGCCTTCTTCCCCACCCGCGAGACGCGCGAAAACAAGTACTGGCCACCGGTGGGCCGGGTGGACAATGTCTACGGCGACCGCCACCTGGTCTGCACCTGCCCGCCACTGGCGGCCTACGAGGACGATGCCGGGGAGGCGGCCTGAGATGAGCGAACGCGATGGCAGCCTGCCGCCGGCCGATACCCCTGCCGCGCGACCTGCGCCGCGACCGGTAGTGCGCGGTGAAAAACTCCGCGGCGCGGAGAAGACGGCGCGCATACCGGTCAAGGTGGAGGTCAAGCCGCGCGAGGAACGCCTGCCCAAGCCACGCTGGATCCGCGCCAGCTTTCCCGGCACGAAGGCCGTCACCGATCTGAAGAAGATCCTTCGTTCCCAGGGGTTGCATACGGTTTGCGAGGAAGCCGCCTGCCCCAATCTCGGCGAATGTTTCGGCGGCGGCACCGCCACCTTCATGATCATGGGCGACATCTGCACCCGTCGCTGTCCGTTTTGTGACGTCGGCCATGGCCGTCCCAACCCGCTCAATCCCGACGAACCGGGGAAACTGGCGGAAACCATTGCACTCATGCGGCTCAAGTATGTCGTCATCACCTCCGTGGATCGCGACGACCTGCGCGATGGTGGTGCGGCGCATTTCCGCGCCTGCATCAGCGCGGTGCGTGAACAATGCCCGACGACGAAGGTCGAGATCCTCACGCCGGACTTTCGCGGCCGCATGGACGTGGCGGTGGACATCATCGCCGAGGCACCGCCTGACGTGTTCAATCACAACCTGGAAACCGTGCCACGGCTCTACCGCCAGGCGCGCCCGGGCTCGGACTATCACTACTCGCTGGAGTTGCTGCGTCGCGCGCGCGCGATCGGCAACGACATGCCCACCAAGTCCGGCCTGATGCTGGGCCTGGGTGAAACCCGCGAGGAAGTGCTCGAAGTCATGCGGGACCTGCGCGAGCACGGTGTATCGATGCTGACCCTGGGCCAGTACCTCCAGCCCAGCGCCCACCATCTCAACGTCGAGCGTTACTGGACGCCGGAGGAATTCGACGAGCTGCGCGTACGCGGAGAGGAAATGGGATTCGACAACGTGGCGTCGGCGCCCATGGTGCGCTCCTCCTACCACGCCGACCTGCAGGCGGGACACGGCGACCCCGGAACATAGACGCGACAGGAGCGCGCTATAATGAGCCGGACGGGGAACGCAGCATGCAATCGAAACCCTACCGGCATAACCCGAAAACGCTGCGCGCCATCACGGCCTGCAGCATCCTGCTGACCGGACTACTGGTCTCCCGGCAGGACTGGTTTGGAGACGACGAATCCGCGGATGACGCCGCGCCGATAGTGATCGTCTTTCCCCGCCCCGCGCAGGAAGCCGCGGTGAATCCAGAGGACGCGGCAACAGCAGCAACCGATGTGGAAGGATCCCGCAGTTCCGCGGATGCAGGCAACGTCCTTGCGGACCTTGTCGCCGCGGGAGAATTCCGCCGCGCGAGCGCCATCCTGATGAAGCGCGCCGCAGCCGCGGCAACCGCCAACGATCACCGGGCGCTGGGCGCGAACCTTTTGCAACTCGGACGTATCGCCGTCGCCGAGCAGGATCTCGACTCCGCCGAAGTCTTTCTCCTCGAGGCGCTGGACCTCGCCCGGGAACACGGTGACGAACGCGCGATGGCCCATGTCAATCACGAACTCGGCCGCACGCATCTTCGCGCGCGCCAGCTCGCGCGCAAGGCGGGCCAGGCATACGATACGCTACTGGTGGCGCGCAATGAACTCGATCGCGGAGACTACGCGTCATCGGGGGAAAAGCTGTCACGGGTGATCGAGGAGAACCTCGCCATTCGCCGCTACGGCGCCGCGGCCAGCGCCTATGAAAGCCTGGCGTCGCTGTACCGGGCGCTGCACGATGGCTACCTCGCCGAGCTGGCGCTGGTGGAGGCGGCCAGGCTCTACGCCAGCGCCGGCTCCGACCAGCGCGCCGGCCTGGTGCTGCGCGAACTCCAGCGCAGCGGCATCGATGAAGGTGGTATTCATCGGCTGTCGAGTGAACTGTCTTCTCTCTCGGCACGGTTTCGCAACGACGTTGCGTTGATGGAACGCGCGCGGGATTACCAGCGTCTCTACCGTCATTATCTCGCCGCGGGCGACAACGAACGCGCCTGGCAGTTGCGCCTGCTTTCGAGCCAGTCGCTTGCGCGTACCAATCGGCGCACGCTCTATCATCGTCACGCCGACGTACTGGCGGTGCTGTACGATTCCAATCGCGCGATGGAACTGGCGCGCAACTACTTCGGCCAGGCTTCCAGCCAGTTCGACAACCAGGGACTGACCGATCTCGCGAACCGTTCGCGTGCATTGACGGCAACGGTTTACTGACGCTGGCATCGTGTCATGCACCGTTTCGGCACGCCATGCGGCATTGCAGCATGACACGGTGCAACTGCTGTCCGAAATGGTGCGAACCCCGCGCTAAATCCCTGTTACGCTGGAGAAAAATCGTGACCGGGCTGTCTTCTATTTGCCACGCCCGGGTTTCGGGCTATACTTGCTCCACCATCATTCGATTGCCGGCGACTTTTCAAGGGAAACATCAGATTCTCCATGTTGCCGGCGGTTTCTTCATAACGTAATAGAACCAGAGGTAAAGATGAGAACAACTTCCATGGCGGCAATTGCTGCCGCAGTTTCAATGACCGCAATGACCGCGCAGGCGGCAACACTCGACGACGTGAAGGCGCGCGGTGAGCTGAACTGCGTCGTGACCACCGGCGTCGCCGGCTTCGCCGCGCCGGATGAAAACGGACGCTGGGAAGGCTTCGACGTGGATTTCTGCCGCGCCGTGGCCGCAGCCGTACTGGGCGATGCGGAAAAGGTGAAGTTCATCCCCACGACCGGCAAGACCCGTTTCACGGTGCTCAACTCCGGCGAGGGCGACATCCTGTTCCGCAACACCACGGAAACCCTGAGCCGCGACGCGGACCTCAAGCTGACCTTCCTGCCTGTCAACTACTATGACGGCCAGGGCTTCCTGATCCGCAAGGAACTGGGCGTGAACTCCGCGAAGGAACTGGATGGCGCGTCCATCTGCATCCAGACCGGCACCACCACCGAGCTGAACCTGGCCGACTTCTTCCGCGTGAACAACATCTCCTATGAGCCGGTGGCCATCGAGACCAACGAGGAAGGCATCGCCAACTACAGCGCCAACCGCTGCGACGTGTACACCACGGATGCTTCCGGCCTGGCCTCCACCCGTGCTGCGCTGGAGGATCCGTCCGCGCACATCATCCTGCCGGAGATCATCTCCAAGGAGCCGCTCGCCGGCGCCGTGCGCCAGGGTGACGAGCAGTGGGCCGACATCGGCAAGTGGGTGGTCAATGCTCTCATCGCCGCCGAGGAAGCGGGCGTGACCCAGGCCAACGTGGCTGAACTGGCCGCTGCCGCCGGTGACAACCCGGACATCAACCGCCTCCTCGGAACCGAGGGCAACATGGGCGAAATGCTGGGTCTCGACGCCCAGTGGGCCGTGCGCGCCATCTCCGCGGTGGGCAACTACGGCGAGTCCTTCAATCGCCACATCGGTCCCGATACACCCATCGGTCTCGAGCGCGGTCTGAACGCGCAGTGGAAGGACGGCGGCATCCTCTATGCCGCGCCGATTCGCTAACGGCGATACGGTAACGGGTTGGGGCGCTACGGCGCCCCAACTCTTTTCTACCCTCATTTCAGCTCCGGACCAGGCCGCTGGATACCCATGGACTGCCCCGGTGGCGGTGCAACATGCAGGACGCCACTGAGCCGCGTTCCCCCGGTATCCCCCGCCCCGCCAGGTTTTTCTTCCGCGCGGAATCCGGCAAACCACAATTACAAGAGCTCAGACGGCAACGGCAAACATCCGTCAGCGAGGTAAATCCATGAACGAAGTGGCCATTGCCCAGCCACCCCAGCGGAACCTTGTATCCCGCCTGTGGAACGACAAGGAAACCCGCAGCGTCATCATCCAGGTCATCGCATTCGCAGCGATATTCGCGTTCTTCTTCGCCATGGTGCGAAACGCGATCATCAACCTGGAAGCCATCGGCAAAGACCTCAGCCTGGGTTTTCTGTGGCAGCCGGCAAGCTATGACATCAGCCAGTCGCTGATCGATTACAACTCCCGCGACACCCATTTTCGGGCAATGATCGTGGGCATCCTGAACACCCTGCTGGTGGCGGTGTGCGGCATCATCCTGTCCACCATCGTCGGTTTCCTGCTCGGCGTATTCCGGCTGTCGAAGAACTTTCTCATCAATCGCCTGGCCTACGTCTACATCGAGTACGTGCGCAACGTACCCGTACTGCTGCATATCCTGCTGGTGCACGGCCTGATCGTGCATTCGTTGCCGCTGCCGAAGAACGCGGTGAACGTATCGGATACCGCGTTCCTCACCAATCGCGGCTTCTTCATGCCGAAACCCTCCATGGAACCGCTGTTCTGGGGGGTGATCATCCTGTTCATGCTCGGCATTGCCTTCACCTTCTGGTTCCGCAAGTATGCCAAGCAGGTGCAGGACGCCACCGGAAAGCACTACCCGGTGTTCTGGATATGCCTCGGAGCCATCGTCGGCGTGCCGTTACTGGCCTTCCTCGTGCTCGGCATGCCACTGACCTGGGATATCCCGGAACTCAGCGGCTTCAACTTCAAGGGCGGAATGGTGATCCGGCCCGAATTCATCGCCCTGTGGCTGGCATTGTCGCTTTACACGGCCGCCTTCATCGGCGAGATCGTGCGCGCGGGCATCACCGCGGTGAACTGGGGACAGTCCGAAGCTTCCTACGCACTTGGCCTCTCCCGCAGCCGCACCCTGAGCCTGGTAGTGATCCCGCAGGCGATGCGCATCATCGTGCCGCCGCTTACCAGCCAGTATCTCAACATCACCAAGAATTCCTCTCTCGCCATCGCCATCGGCTACATGGACATCGTCGCCACCATTGGCGGCATCTCGCTGAACCAGACGGGCCGGGAGATGGAATGCATGACCATCGTGCTCCTGTTGTACCTCACGTTCTCGCTGCTGATCTCGGCATTCATGAACTGGTACAACAAGCGTATCAAGCTGGTGGAAAGGTAGGAGGTGGCCATGAACGAGACGACACAACAATACAAGCCGGGCGAACATCCTGACCTGCCGCCGCCGAGGAACCTGGTGGGTCCGGTCGCCTGGGTGCGCGACCACCTGCTGTCTTCGCCGACGAACATCGTACTCACCTTCCTGTGTGTGTGGTTCCTGATCAAGGTGATTCCGCCAGTACTCGACTGGGCTTTTCTGGACGCGGTGTTTACAGGCGAGGACCGCAACGCCTGTCGCGCACAGGGGGACGGCGCCTGCTGGGCGTTTATCAGCGAACGCTTCAAGCTGTTCACTTACGGCTTCTACCCGGAGTCGGAGCACTGGCGGGTAAACCTGGCCTTCATCCTGCTGATCGCGGCGCTGGTGCCGATCCTTTATGACAAGACGCCGTTCCGCAAGTACGGGCTGTACTTCTCCGCGGCGTACCCATTTATTGCCGGCTACCTGCTGCTGGGCGGAGACTTCCTGTTCCTCAGCCTGACCCCTGTGCCAACCACGCAGTTCGGCGGCTTCATGCTCACATTGGTGGTGGGCATCACGGGTATTGCATTCTCCCTGCCCATCGGCATCCTGCTCGCGCTCGGCCGACAATCGAAGCTGCCCATCATCAAGGTGTTCTGCGTCGCGTTCATCGAGTTCATACGCGGCGTCCCTCTGATCACGCTGCTGTTCGTGGCATCCACGATGCTGAGCTACTTCCTGCCGCCGGGGAGCAACTTCGACCTGCTGCTGCGGGTGTTGATCATGGTCACGCTGTTCGCCTCCGGCTACATGGCGGAGGTCATCCGCGGTGGCCTGCAGGCGATCCCCAAGGGCCAGACCGAGGCGGCGGACGCCATGGGGCTCAAGTACTGGCAGTCGATGCGCCTGATCGTACTGCCCCAGGCGCTGAAGATCTCGATTCCCGGCATCGTCAACACGTTCATCGGCCTCTACAAGGACACCACGCTGGTGATCATCATCGGCCTGCTCGACCCCCTTGGGATCGGCCGCGCTTCGCTGTCAGATACAAAGTGGACCGGGCTGTCCAACGAGGTCTACCTCTTCGTCGCGATCTTCTTCTTTCTTTCCTGCTTCTTCATGTCACGTTACTCGCTGTACCTGGAGAAGAAACTCGAAACCGGACACAAACGGTAAACAGGCACAACCATGACGACACATTCACCCGTAGAAAGCGCAACCAGCGCGGAAGTCGCCATCACCATCCAGAACATGCACAAGTGGTACGGCCAGTTCCACGTGCTGAAGAACGTCAACCTGCCTGGAGGAGCACCAGGAGGGGAATATCATCGTCGACGGGGTGGAACTCACCAACGACCTCAAGAACATTGAGGCCATCCGCCGCGAGGTCGGCATGGTGTTCCAGCACTTCAACCTGTTTCCCCACCTGACGGTGCTGGAGAACTGCGTACTCGCGCCGATCTGGGTGCGCAAGATTCCGCGCAAGGAGGCCGAGGCCACCGCGATGAAGTACCTGGAGCGGGTCAAGATCCCGGAACAGGCGAAGAAGTTTCCCGGCCAGTTATCGGGCGGACAGCAGCAGCGCGTGGCCATCGCCCGGAGTCTGTGCATGAATCCCCGGATCATGCTGTTCGACGAACCCACCTCGGCCCTCGACCCGGAGATGATCAAGGAAGTTCTGGACGTCATGATCGAACTCGCCCGCGAAGGCATGACCATGCTCTGCGTGACCCACGAGATGGGCTTCGCCAAGACCGTGGCCGACCGCGTGATCTTCATGGACGGCGGCGAGATCATCGAGGAGAACGTACCGGCGGAATTTTTCGAGCACCCGCGCCATGAACGCACGAAGCTGTTCCTGAGCCAGATTCTCAACCACTGAGGGTCTGGCTGCGCCGGAACTTTGGAGCACTGCGCACAGCCCCGGCCCAGTGTGGGACCGGACTCGGCCTGGTGGCTCCACATCGGCCAGGGCAGTCTCTGCGAAGAATCCTGGGGCAAGAGACGCTATTGCAATGACCTCCGCGCGGGCATGATGGAAGCTGTCACAAACTGGCGCACGCTTCGCATTGAGCGCCGCGCATCGCTTGCGAAGTAGCGTCTTCCGTTCGGGCCCGGGGTCTTGCCCGGGTCCGAACCAGTCGTAGTAACGGCGTTACCTGGGAAAGAGGAAAATCGCCAGCAGGCGAAATCCCAGCCCCTCGGGACCATTGTCAGGCCCGTCCGCCCAGTAACGCAGTCCGCCGCCCACGCTGACGAGCTGGCTGCCAAGAGAGACCACCTTGGTGGCGACCAGGTGAACCGGCACGCTCCATTGCTCTGATTCCCAGTCATAGGTGGACTCGGAATTGAGCGTGATGCTGACGGCATTGGGCGTGGTGTAGGAGAGGAAGGGCTGGAGGAAGGTTGCGTTGACATCCGGCTTGTTCTCGTCGTCCTCCAGCGACCAGATGTGGTTACCAAGGAAGCCCATGGTCCAGGGTCCTGCCTGCTTCAGCGCCACCGCCGTGGGACCAAGACCCCACTAGTCGAGGCCGAGAACATCCTCCGTGGCGGTGGGCAACAGGGCAACAGGTCCGACCCCCCAGATCCAGCCACTGTCGGTGGGCGCCTTGGGTGAGAAGAACGCGCTCTGCACCACGTCCCCGAGGCCGGACTGGCTTTCGCCGGGAATGATGTCTTCCTGCCAGATCACCGGCGCGATGGTGCGCGAGATGAGGTTCCAGTCCTCGCTCAGGGAGATCGGCACCACCGGCTGGATGTTCAGCGTGTAGCGCTCGCCTTCGTCCAGCGGGCCGTAGTCCTGGTCATAGTTCAACTGAAAGGGAACACTGATCAGCGACGCGACAGGGTTCGCCAGTTGCTTGGCGAGTTCCGCGTTGTCCTGCGCAACGGCGACCGAACTCGACAGGACCAGAAGGCTGCCGGCGAAAACTCCCTGTAGTACGCGAATTGAATTGCTTTTCATCGGTTGCGGACGGTAGTTGGTTGCGACCATTATGGCACAGGTTATCCCCGTCGCCAGGGGCTCCGCGAACCGCCCCAGGCAACTGTCCACCCCCATGAGGGGCTTTCCCTGCCGGCGCTTCGGTGCGACCATTCGCGCTGCTCCGCGCGTCCCGATTCATGACCGATCATTCCGTCGACATCAGCCCAGGCGGCCTGGACCACCCCGAAGTACAGGCCCTGCTGCGCGAACACCTCTCGGCGATGGCGGAACTGTCGCCGCCGGAGAGTTGCCATGCGCTCGATGGCAGTGGTCTGGACCAGCCCGGCATCTTTTTCTGGAGCGCCTGGGTGGACGGGAGGCTCGCGGGATGCGGCGCGCTCAAGGAACTCGACGCGCGCCATGGCGAGATCAAGTCCATGCGGACCGCGAAAGCCTTCCTGCGCAAGGGTATCGCCGCCCGACTGCTGGAAACCATCCTCATGGAGGCGGCCGCCAGGGGATATCGTCGCCTCAGCCTGGAAACCGGCTCCATGCCAGCGTTCGAGCCCGCGCGCCGGCTTTATGCGCGCTATGGCTTCGTCGCCTGCGCCCCGTTCGCGGACTATGTGCCTGATCCCAACAGCACATTCATGACCCTCGACCTGTCGCCACGACGGGGCAACCCTGAAGCCCCGGGGTTTTGAATTACAATAGCCGTCCGAGCCGTTTCACCGGTTGCCACACTACATGCAGCTACTCATTGTCGAAGACGACGAAGCCACCGCGAGCTACGTCCAGAAGGGGCTTTCCGAGGCAGGCCATAACTCGGATATCGCCGCCGCGGGAGATCGGGGACTGGAAATGGCTACCCAGGGCAGCTATGACGCCCTCATCATCGACCGCATGCTGCCCAATCTCGACGGCCTGGCCCTCATCGCCACCCTGCGCGGCCGGGGCAACAAGACGCCGGCGCTGATCCTGAGCGCGCTGGGCGAGGTCAACGACCGGGTGGAAGGCCTGAAGATGGGCGGCGACGACTATCTCACCAAGCCCTTCGCGTTTTCGGAACTGCTGGCGCGCCTGGAGGCCCTGGTGCGGCGCAATGCCACCGAGGTCCAGGAAACCTCCCTCGCGGTGGGCGACCTGCGCATGGACCTGCTGGCGCGCGAGGTCTGGCGCGGCGAAACCCAGATCGACCTGCAGCCCCGGGAATTCCGCCTGCTCGAGTACCTGATGCGGCACAGCAACCAGGTGGTGACGCGCACCATGCTGCTGGAAAATGTCTGGGACTACAACTTCGATCCCCAGACCAATGTCATCGATGTTCATATCAGCCGGCTGCGTGGCAAGATCGACAAGAACTTCGATACCCCGATGCTGAACACCGTCCGCGGTGCCGGCTATATCCTGCGTGAAAGCAAAGCGTAAACTGTTCCACAGCTACACGTTCCGCCTGGCGCTGCTGTATGCGCTTATCTTCAGCGGTTCCACGCTGATCCTGTTCTACTTCTTCTACCTGTTCACCGCGTCCTACATGACGCAGCAGATGGACAACACCATCGAGGCGGAGATCCAGGGACTCGCCGAGCGCTATGACAGCGAGGGCCTCGAGGGACTTACCCGCCTCATCGCGGAACGGGTCAACCGCCAGCAGGCCACGGGCAACTCGATCTACCTGCTCACCACCTATACCCTGCAGCCGCTGGTTGGCAACCTCGACCGTTGGCCGCGCAATGCCTCCATCAACAACGACTGGCTCGAGTTCCAGCTCGAGGTCAACGAGGACACCAACGAAACCCACCTGGCGCGCGCGCGAATCTTCCGCCTGCCCGGCCGCTACGGCCTTCTCGTCGGCCGCGACGTGCACCAGCTCACACAGGCCAAGCTGCGCATCATCCAGGCGCTGACCTGGGGACTCGCGATGATGGTGCTGCTCGCCTTCATCGGCGGCCTGGTGCTCAGCCGACGCACGGTGCGCAAGATCGAGCGCATCAACCAGACCGCGCGAAGTATCATGTCCGGCGACCTTTCCCGCCGGGTGAAACTGACCAACCGCAACGACGATTTCGATCAGCTCGCCGACAATCTCAACCGGATGCTCGACCGCATCCAGGCGTTGATGGAGGACATCCGCCGGGTCTCCGACAACATCGCCCACGACCTGCGCACGCCCCTGACCCGCCTGCGCCAGCACCTCGAGGAGGCGCGCCGCCAGGCGAATCCCGAAGAGGAATCAGCCAACCGCCTGGAAAGCGCAATTCGCGAGGCGGATTCGCTGCTCACCACCTTCAACGCCCTGCTGCGCATCGCGCGCATCGAGGCGGGACAGATCACCGCAGGCTTCGCGTCACTGGATTTCCGCACCCTGCTGCAGGACGTGGTGGAATTCTACGAGCCGCTGGCGGAAGAGAAGAACCAGCGCCTGGTGGTGGATCTCGGCAATACCATCGAGGCGATGGGAGATCGCGACCTGCTGTTCCAGGCGCTTGCCAACGTGATCGAAAACGCCATCAAGTACACCCCGGCCGACGGCCATATCACCATCACCCTGGCCCAGGTGCACCACGAGGCGGTGATCACCATCGCCGACAATGGCCCGGGAATTCCGGAGGACGAACGGGAGAACGTGTTCCGCCGCTTCTATCGCCTCGACCGCAGCCGCTCGACATCAGGCAACGGCCTCGGTCTCAGCATGGTATCGGCGGTGGTCACCATGCATAACGGCGAGATTCGCCTGATGGACAACTACCCGGGGCTCAAGACGGTGATGCGCTTCCCCCTGCGACACCGCGTGGAAACTGTGGATACCTCCCTGCCCGAGGCCGCCTGACCGACCTGGCGCAGGAGCTGGTCGGAACCGGTCTACTCGATGCGGATCAGGGCGCCTTGCGGCTGGTCGGAGTTCGTGGCCGGGGCCGGCTGGCCACCTTCTTCCGCCTGGGGCAGCGACTGCAGCGGATCGCCGGTGGACGCGGGCGCGCCGTTATCGCTCACCGGGAACAGGTCGGAGACCTGGTTGACGCCCAGGCGCGGCAACTGCGCCAGGCCAAAGGCGACCAGGATGCCGATGATGATCAACAGCAGTATCCAGCGCAAGAAGCCGCGTCCGGATTTCTTCTTTTCCCGCGGTCGGGTCTTGCCCTTGCTCTTCAGCTCCGCCCGACTGGAGGGAATCTCGGTGATGCGCTCGGGCTGCAGGTCGATGCTGCCGAGCAGGTCCTCGGCGTCCAGCTTGAGCAGGCGCGCGTAGGACCGGATGTACCCCTTGACGAAGGTCGATCCCGGCAGGCGGGAATAGTCGTCGGCCTCGATGGCCTCGATGGTGTCGACCCCGAGATTGAGATTGGCGGCCACGTCCTGGGTCGTGAGGCCCCAGTCTTCTCGCCGGTTGGCGAGCGCCTGGCCCGGCGAGGTCGCGGGCTGTGGAACCGGTTCCGTCAAATCGGGGACATTCATGGTGCTGACGTTCAAAGTGGTGCCTGCTGTGGAGGTGCCTGCCGTTGTGGAATCCGCCGGCGAGGGATACGGGCCGGGCGGCCCACCCGCCGGGAAGAACCGCGGGTTTGGGCAGGTTGCATTATATTTTTCAGCGACTTACGGAATATCCGTAAAGCGCCGGATAAGGCGGGACTCAGTATACGGAGGTTGGAGTGAAAAAAAAAGGGAAGCAAGCTTCCCTTTTCTCCTGGTCCGGGAGGGGGATCAGGCAGCCCCGTCCACGGCCTTCATGCTGAGGCGCACGCGGCCCTGCTTGTCCACTTCCAGGACCTTCACAGTCACTACGTCGCCTTCCTTCAGCACGTCGCTGACCTGGTTGACGCGCTCGTTGGAGATCTGGGAAATGTGCACGAGACCGTCACGGCCCGGGAGGATGTTGACGAAGGCGCCGAAGTCCATCAACCGCACGACCTTGCCGGTGTACACCGAGTTGACCTCGACGTCCGCGGTGAGTTGCTGGATGCGGCGGATACATTCCTGGGCGGCGGCATTGTCGGTGGAGGCGATCTTCACCGTGCCGTCGTCGTCGATGTCGATGGTCACCCCGGTTTCCTCGGACAGGGCGCGGATGGTGGAACCACCCTTGCCGATCACGTCGCGGATCTTCTCGGGGTTGATGCTGATGGTGACGATGCGCGGCGCGTAGTCCGACATCTCGGCACGCGCGCTGGAGATCACCTGCGCCATCTCGCCGAGTATGTGCAACCGGCCGTCACGCGCCTGGGACAGCGCCTGTTCCATGATCTCGCGGGTGATGCCGTCAATCTTGATGTCCATCTGCAGCGCGGTGACGCCCTGGTCGGTACCGGCCACCTTGAAGTCCATGTCGCCGAGATGATCCTCGTCGCCGAGGATATCGGTGAGCACGGAGAAGCGGTCGCCCTCCTTGATGAGACCCATGGCCACGCCGGCCACGGCGGATTTCACCGGTACACCGGCATCCATGAGCGCGAGGCTGGTGCCGCAGACGCTGGCCATGGAGCTGGAGCCGTTGGACTCGGTGATCTCGGAGACCACGCGGATGGTGTAGGGAAACTGTTCCTGGGTCGGAATCACGGCGAGGATGCCGCGCTTGGCGAGGCGGCCGTGGCCGATCTCGCGCCGCTTGGGGCTGCCGACGCGGCCAGTCTCGCCAACGCAGTAAGGCGGGAAGTTGTAGTGCAGCATGAAGCTGTCGCGGTACTCCCCGTCGAGTGCGTCGATGATCTGGGAGTCACGCTCGGTGCCGAGGGTGGCGACCACGACGGCCTGCGTCTCGCCGCGGGTGAACTTCGCGGAACCGTGGGTGCGTGGCAGGACGCCGGTCTCGACGCTGATCGGGCGCACCGTGCTGGTGTCGCGGCCGTCGATGCGTGGATTGCCGTCCAGGATACGACCACGGACGATATCTTTTTGCAGGGTCTTGAACTCTCCCAGGACCGCGTCGGAGATATCCTCCTCGGCGCCTTCCGGGCAGAGCTCCGCCAGCAGTGCTTCCTTGACCGCGGCGACCGCGTCCTGGCGCTCGACCTTGTCGGAAATGCTGAATGCCGCGGCCACACCGTCGCCGGCGACAGCCTTGACGCGCTCGGCGATGGACAGGTCACGCTCGGGCGACTGCCAGTCCCATTTCGGCTTGCCAACCTCCCGGCCCAGTTCCTTCGCCGCCTGGATCACCGCCTGGCTGGCCTCGTGGCCGAACATGACGGCGCCCAGCATCTCCTCCTCGGAGAGAATGTCCGCCTCGGATTCGACCATCAGTACGGCACTCTCTGTGCCCGCCACCACGAGGTCCAGGCGCGATTCCTCGCGCAGCTGGGTGCGGGTGGGGTTGAGCACGTACTCGCCGTTGATGTAGCCGACGCGAGCGGCGCCGATGGGACCGTTGAACGGCAGGCCGGAAATCTCCAGCGCCGCGGAGGTGCCGATCATGGCGACGATGTCCGGATTGATCTCGGGATCCACGGACATCACGGTGGCGATGACCTGGACCTCGTTCATGAAACCGTCGGCGAACAGCGGGCGGATCGGACGGTCTATCAGGCGGCAGGTCAGGATCGCGTTTTCGGAGGGACGTCCTTCACGCTTGAAAAAGCCGCCGGGAATGCGGCCGGCGGCGTAGGTCCGCTCCTCGTATTCGACCGTCAGCGGGAAGAAGTCGAGATTGCCCCGCTCCTTGCGGCCGACCACGGTGACCAGCACCACGGTATCGCCCATGCTGGCGATGACGGCGCCATCCGCCTGCCTCGCCACGGCGCCGGTTTCAAGGCGCACCTCGTTCTGACCGTATTGAAAGGTCTTGATTACTTTACTCACTATATGTCTCCAGCGCCTGGCGCGTGATGAACCCGGAGGTTCTATTTCCGCAAGCCAAGCTTTGCGATGAGGGCGCGGTAGCGCTCGATGTCGGTCTTCCGCAGGTAGCTGAGAAGCTTGCGACGGTGATTGACCAGTCGCAGCAGTCCCTGGCGGGAATGATGGTCATGGATATGGGTCTTGAAATGCGCGGAGAGATCCTCGATCCGCGCGGTCATGAGGGCGATTTGCACCTCGGGAGAACCAGTGTCTCCCTCGCCACGCTGGTGCTCTTTCACCACCGCGGCCTTGTCTTCGGCAGTCAGTGCCATTTGGAATACCTCGAAAGGAAATTGATTACCTGAGGCGAAGAAGGGAAGCTGGTCCGAACCTCGCGCACCGTATCCCCG
>JAUILZ010000053.1 GCA_030432755.1 Gammaproteobacteria bacterium
ACCTCGACAACATCTTTCCGCTGATCACGCCCCAGGTGGTGGATCCGGCGCATCCTTTCCCGTTTATCTCGAACCTGTCGCTCAACATCCTGGTGTCGATCCAGGGAGCTCCCGGCGAGGACACCAACCTCGCCCGGGTCAAGGTACCGGTCGGAATCGGCATTCCGCGCTTCCTGCAGCTCTCCGACAGCAATCACTTCGTACCACTGGAGGAAGTGATCGCCCACAACCTCGATCTCCTGTTTCCCGAGGTGACGATCCTCGACCACGATTTCTTCTTCGTCGCACGCAACGCGGCCGCGGAGCGCGCGGAGTCGGGCGCCAACGACCTGCTGGAGCTGATCGAATCCGAGCTCCGCGACCGTCGCATCGCCCCCATCGTGCGGGTGGTGGTGAACGAGGGCATGGATGCCGTGCGTAAAGGCCTGCTCACGGCTGAACTCGGCCTCAACGGCGAGACGGACGTGTTCGATACCTCCACCCTGATGGCCCAACGCAACCTGTTCCAGCTCGTGGACCTGCCGGTCACGGAACTCCACGATCCGCCGCATCACCCGGCGGCACATCACCGGCTTCAGGACACCCAGCGCAGCATCTTCTACATCATCCGCGAGGCCGAAGCACTGCTCCTGCAGCATCCCTACGAGTCGTTCAGCCAGTCGGTGGTGCGCTTTCTCGAGGAGGCCTCCAGGGATCCCAAGGTGCGCGCGATCAAGATGACGCTGTACCGCACCGACGAGGAAACCCGTATCGTCGATCTCCTCATCAGCGCCGCGCGTAACGGCAAACAGGTGGCGGTGGTGGTGGAGCTGAAGGCCAAGTTCGACGAGGCGGCCAACATCCGCTGGTCGGAACGCATGGAACAGGCGGGCATTCACGTCACCTACGGCGTAGTGGGGCTGAAGACCCACAGCAAGGTGATCCTGGTCGTGCGGCAGGACTTCTCCGGCCTGCGGCGATACGTTCATATCGGCACCGGCAACTACCACGGCGGCACAGCGCGCATCTACACCGACATCGGCATACTCACCTGCGAGGAGGACATCGGCCACGATGTTACCGAGCTGTTCAATTACCTCACCACCGGCTATACGCCGAAGCGCCACTACCGCCGCATCCTGCCGGCGCCGAAGCACCTGAAACGCGCGCTGCTGGCGAAGATCGACCGGGAGATCGAGCTGCATGGCGCTGACCGTCCCGGGCTGATCCAGATGAAGACCAATGCGCTGGAAGACCGCGACATCGTGCGTGCGCTCTACCGCGCCTCCATGGCCGGGGTAAAGGTGGAACTCATCGTGCGCGATACCTGCCGCCTGCGTCCGGGAGTGCCCGGTCTGTCGGAAAACATCACTGTCATCAGCGTGGTAGGCCGTTTCCTTGAGCACAGCCGCATCTTCTATTTCCGCAACGGCGGCAAGGACGAGTACCTGATCGGCTCGGCCGACCTGATGACGCGTAACCTGGAGAGCCGGGTCGAGGTGGTCACCGACGTAGTGAAGAAGGCGCTGAAAAAGGAATTGCGGTTGATCCTGGACACCCTGCTCGACGACCACCGCAATGCCTGGGACATGCATGCCGACGGCAGCTATAACCAGCGACAGCCCGAGTCCCCCGCGGACATCGGCTGCCAGCTATTGCTCGCCGAGTACGCCCAGGCGCGGCTGAAGAGCAAGCAGCACAAGAAGCTGATGCGGGGCGTCGGACTACGCAAGCGCAACTGAGCGGCTGGTATACGCGAACAATCCTGAGCGGATCTCACGCTGGCTTCACTTCGTTGACGGTTTGATCGGCCGCGTGTGCCGGACTGTTGCCGGCAGGAGAGGAAAACCGTGATCCACCAGCGAAGGAAAATTTTTCGGAAGCGCTTCTGCGCGCTCTGGACTGGAGCGACTCTGGCGGCAGCTCCCTACGCTCTCGTCCATGGCGATACCAACGGCACGGAGGCTTTGCTGGGGGACTGGGCCGGTTACTACGTGGGACCCGGCAACCAGTTCCGCTCGGGCATCTGGTTCACCCTGGATGAAGTAAGCGGTGGCGCGGCGCGGGGACGCGTAACGCGCACCCTGGATGGCGCCATGCATGCGCAGCGTCTTGCCTGCGACCGCGCGCCCGTATCCATGCGGTCAATGGGAAACGGGGTGGTGGAACTCGGATTCGGTGGAGCGCTCTGCCAGGGGAGCGGCGAACTTGCCCCGGATGGCGATGCGCTCGCGGGAACGATGGGTTTTGGCGGGACCAACGTCAAGGTCGTGTTTTCCCGGCCTTGAGCGGGAGATAGCGCGGAAACCAGCCGCTACCAGTCGCCCAGGGTGGCGGTGTCGATGCTCTCGTCCTCGAGCATCACCGGAATGTCGTCCATGACCTGGTAGATCGATGTCCCGTTGGCGGTGATCAGCGCCTCGCGCCAGGGTTCGGTAACCGCCCTGCCGGCATGGTTGTTTACCTCGCCTTCAGAGATCTTGCTGTTCAACGCCTCGAGCCGGTTCGCGGGCAACAGGGAAACCGGCTGCTTGGTCACCGGGCAGACGAGTATTTCGAGCAGTTTGCGGTCGACCGTCATATCAGGACTCCATGGAAGTTGCGGAGCGGGTGAAGGGCAATCCTAGCAGGGTCAGCAGTCCCGCAGGTTCGTAGCGCGGGGAATCGGCTAGACCGGGGCCGGAGACCGGAGTGCCGGGAGCGCGAAAAGTGCCGAACAGCCGATCCCAGGTGGTCAGCACGAGGCCGAAGTTGCGCCCTGCTTCCCGCGCATCGACAGCGTGATGTTGCCGGTGTATTGCCGGCGTCACCAGGATGAGACCAAGCGGGCGATCCAGCACGGGATGCAATCGAATATTCGCATGACACCAGAGCGCCATGGTCATCACGATGACCTCGTAGAGGATGATCCCCAGCAAAGGCACCCCGAGGAAGTAGACCACGGCAGCCTTGCAGAGCAGCGTGGCGACGGTTTCCAGGGGGTGAGTGCGGAACGTGGTGGTGATGTCGAGCGCGGCGTCCAGGTGATGTATGCGATGGAAGCGCCAGAGCAAGGGCACCCGGTGCCAGGCGCGATGCCACCAGTATGACACCAGGTCGAGCACCAGCCAGGCGATGACGATACGGGTCCAGAGACCGAGCTCGACGTGATTGAACAGGCCGAAGTGGTTGAACTGGGCAGCCAGCGTCACCGCCGAGAGCGCGATCGGTGCGGCGAACGAGATCGCGAGGACCAGGCCCGCGTTCACCAGTTGCAGCCCGCCGTGGGAATGCGCCCTGCCCCGCCAATGATGATCGCGCGCAGGAATCGCGCGCTCGAGCATTGCGAGCAGCAGGAACACCATGACGAAGGCCTGCAGGCGTATCGCGTCGGTTGGGTCCAGCCAGCCGGGCAGCCCCGGGACTAGAACCATGCCTGGTCACGGTGGGTCTCGATGAAACGCCGGATCATGTCGCTGTATAGCGCCCGCGCGCGCCGGGTCATGGGGCCGCCGCCCTCGGGAAATGACAGCTCGGTGCCATCCTCCAGGGTGAGTGAACGCACCGGCATCACCTCGCGGGTGGCGGAGGTGACGAAGCATTCCGTCGCCCGGGGGAGTTCATCCGCGGGCAGTTCACGCTCGGCGAATGGCTCTCCGGCTTCGCTCAGCAACTCGACCAGGCTCCGCCGGGTGAGCCCGACGAGGTTACCCGCTGCCGGCGTGACGAGCGTGTCGTCGATCACGAACCAGGCATTGCTGTTGGAACACTCCGTGACCATGCCGCGGCCATCCAGCATCAGGCATTCGTCCTTGCCCGCGGCGCGGGACTCCGCGAGGGCGAGGATGTTGTTGAGGTAATTGCCGCCCTTGATGTTCGGGTCCAGGGTGTTCACCGCGTTGCGGCGCTGGCGCGGCACCGACATGGTCATGCCGACCTCGTAGAACTTCGGCTCCCAGCGCGGCACCGGCTTGACGATGATGATGAGCCGCGACGTCAGCCCCGCGGGCGGCGCCAGGTCCACCGGTCCCTCGCCACGGGTGATCTGGTAGCGGACGTAGACGTCCTCGCTTCCGGCGTTGTCGCTGGCGGCGATGGTGCGCTGGATGGCGTCCACCAGTTCCTCCCGCCCCTGGCTGATCTGCATTCCGGACAGCTCCGCGGAATGGAGCAGCCGCTGGTAATGTTCGTCGAACAGGAACGGAATGCCCTCGTAGGTGCGGAACACCTCGTACACCGAGTCGCCGTAGAGAAATCCGCGGTCGAGCACCGGTACCCGGATCTGGTCGATGGGTCCGATAAAACCGTCGATATAGCCAGTGGCCTGCATGGAGTAATTGTTGCGCTGAAACCGGCCGGATTGTAACCGAGCGCTGCCGGCGGCCGCCGACCGCTAGCCGAGTTCGGCGCGAATCCGCTCGGCGAACTTGCCGATGGCTTCCATGTCGCCTGGTCTCATGCCCCAGTTCATCTTCAGGTCGTCGCCCTCGTAGCGCGGCAGGACGTGCATGTGGTAGTGGAACACCGACTGCGCCGCGGCGGGGCCGTTGCATTGCAGCAGGTTGATGCCATCGGGCTTCAGCGCGGCGTCGATCGCCGCCGCCACGCGCTTCGCCGTCAGCACCGTGGCGCTGATCGCCACCTCGGAAACCGCGTGCACGTCCTTCGCGTGTTCCCGCGGAATGACCAGTGCATGGCCGTCGTTGGCGGGATTGATGTCCATGAAGGCCAGCGTGGCTTCATCCTCCCAGAGGGTGATGCAGGGAATCTCCCCGCGCAGGATCTTGCAGAAAATACAGTCGGCATCGTCGTGCATGGGTCTCCTCGCTTGGTGTCGCGCCGGAAGTCCGGCGTTGTTGTTCGGGAACGCAGTATACGCCCCGTCGTGTCGTGACCCGGATCCCTGCGACGCGCGCCTCAGAATCCAAGGCCTTTAAGCAGCCCTTCGGTGAGTTGTTCCTTCAACTGCTTCTCGAGGGCCTTCTTCGGATCCTCCGGCTGCTCCTGGCGGCGGGTGTCGTTGGAGGATTCGCGCCGCGCGGCATCCTGTCCCGATTCTACGCCGAGTTCCTCGAGGATACGTTTTTTCACTTCCTCCCTGGCCTGTTCCTTCACCAGGGACGAGAGGTCAAGTGTATAGGAAGGGCTCGCAATGGGCCCATAGATCTTGAACGGGATGCGTTCACCGCGGAGCTCATCCAGCGCCTTGCCGCCCTGTCCTTCCACGCTTTCCACTACGTTGACGTCGAGGCGGTAGTCGATACGGTCGCCGGGAAGATCGATGTCGCCTTCCCCGCCCACGCGGAACAGGGGCGCCTTGAGCGCGAGGTCGTCATTGTGGAACACACCGCGATCGACGCGGAAACTTCCGCTCAGTTCCGCGAATCGGGTCTCCGCTTCGGGCTTCGGCCTGACCTCCGTTTCCTCGCCGCGGTAGCGCGCCACCTGCTCCTCCAGCTCCAGCAGGGCCGCCTGCAGGTCAAAACCCTTGATCGCGCCGTCCCGAAGTTCGAAGAGGATGTTGCCGCCAAGGGCGCCGAGCAGTTGGTCCACGTCGGCCCCCTGGCCGCGCAGGTCCACGCCCAGGCTGCCGCGGCCCTCGACCTTGTCCGTGACTTCCAGCGCCTGGAGCAATGCGCCGGTGTCCACCCCGCGGCTCTCCGCGGCCAGGTGCATCGCGGGCTCGGACCCGCTCACGTCGTAGGTGAGTTCGGTTTCGATGACGCCGCCGAACAGGTTCGCGCTCACCGGCGCCAGGGTGAGGGCGTCATCGCGCGATGTGACACGCAGGTCCACCTCGCTCAGGGTGAGCCCTGTGGTGATCAGTTCACCGATGCGCGCTCGGCCCGCCACGTTGAGCCCGTGGAGCGGCGCCACCGGCAGGAGCAACTGTTCCGCGGTGCCGGGCTGTTCCGCCTCGGGGACCTCCTCGCCGGCCAGCAGGGCATCGAGATCGAGGCGGTTGATCCGAAGATCAAAGCGGTAGCCCGGTTGCGCCACGGATGCGCCTTCATCCGAGGGAGCCGCCAGCAGCGCCGACAGGTCGTCCACCCTGACGCTGCCGGCAAGGGTCATGTCATCCAGCGCCGCCTCGAGGTTCGACAGGTCGGCGGTGTTTTCCCTGACCGAGTAATCGAAGCCGGCCTGAATCGAGCTGGGCGCCGCCGGCGGCAAGGCTTCCTCCACGAATGCGTTACGCGTCAGCAAATCGCCGAGATCGCCGGTTTGCAATGACAGCGCTCCCGCCAGGTTCATGGCGGCCAGGTCGCCCAGAACGCCACTGCCACTCGCGCTTCCACGCAGGGTGAAATCCCCCTGCTCCACTGCCAGTTCCGGCATCTCCAGAGCGCCGCTGTCGAGGTCGAGCGACACGGATGGCATGGCGATCCGGGTGGGTTGCCCCGCGTAGTCGAAGTTCGCGGCCAGCGTCTTCGCGCTGACCCGGCTGCCCGCCAGGTCGAAGCCACCCTTCAACTGGATATTCCCGACCGGAATCGTTGGCAGGTCCGCGGGGATGCCGTTACGCGACAGGAGTTCGGCGATATCCACCAGCGCCAGGTCGAGGGTACCTGACAGCGATCTCGCGGCAGGATCGGATACCAGGTGATTCCCGTCCACGCTGGCGGACAGGCGGAAGTCGCCCTGCTCGAGCTGCACCGCCGGTAGCGACAACGTCTCCTCACGCAGGTGATAGCCGAGCGCCGCGGCCTCGAGCCGGGTCGGCTGATCGTTGACCGTCGCGGAGAGCGCCATATCGCGCAGCTCGAGGGCATGGTCACGGAGCGTGAACGCGGCGCCGCCATCCACCGCGGTCAGGCTGGCCGGCAGCTCGATGCCGTCGATGCCGTTGCGTTCCAGCAGCGCGGCCACGTCACCGGCGCGCAGGCTGAATTTGCCCTCGAGGCCCGGCACCAGGAACCCGGCGGCACGCAGCGATGCGCTCAGCGCATCGTCCCCCTGGGTGATCTCCAGCGACGGCAGCTCCACCGTCTCGTCGGACAGGTTCACGTTGAGCGAAGGCACCACCAGGTTCGAATCGACGCCGAGGTAGTGGATGTCGGCATTCAGCCCGGTCACCGCCGCGAGGCCGGCCTCCAGCGCATAGGACAGTTTCTCCATGGTGAGCTCGGCGCGATGGGATTCCGATGCCAGCGCGAGGCGCGTCCCGGCGAGGCCCACCGAGGTCATGTTGCCGCTCAGGGTCACGCTGGAATCCAGCTCGAGGCGCGCGGGCTCCGGCAGTACGTTGCCGTCCACGTCCACCGACAGCGAGACGTCCAGCGGCTCGCCGGGCACCAGGGTCCCGGTGGTGAGGTCGAGGTCCGCGAGTTCCACCAGTTGGCCGTTCTGGTCGTTGCGCCAGGTCACCCGCCCGCCGACGATGGAAACCCCCTGCACCGCCAGTCCGGCAACGGCGGCGGCGCCCTGCTCTTCCGGCGACTGCCGGGCGTCGCCGCCTCCGGTGAGGTCCTCCCAGTTGGTGCGGCCGTCGGCGTCGGTCAGTAACCGGATCACCGGCGTGTCCACCACCACGGTGTCCACCTCCAGTTGGCGCTTCAATAGCGGCAGCAGTTTCGCCTGCACCCGCAGGTTTTCCGCCGCCACCATGGGTTCGTCACCAAAACCCGGCGCATTGGAAAGCGCGACCTTTCCGGTCTCCACGCCAATCCAGGGGAAGAAAGTGAGCTGGAGTTCACCCTGGAGATCGATCTTTCGCCCGGTGCGTTCCTCCACCATGCGCGCGATCTCGGGCTTGTAGTCGTTGGGATCGACCAGCTGGGTCAGCACGAGCACGCCGCCGACCGCCGCCACCACCAGCACCATCAGCACCCAGAGGACGATTCGCAGCTTTTTCATCAAATTGAAATTGGTGACAGTTTACTGATTACTGGTCCCGTTACTGCCAGGCGCACCCTGGCTCTCGACCTGGTCAAAGCGCAATCGCCTGACCGACCGCGTTTCGCGCAATTACCGGGCCGGGCGAGCGTGCGTCATCCGAATCTGCCACCGACACATACCGCAGCGCCTGCTCGATGACCTCGATACCGGCGCCCTTGCGCGGCCCGTACTCGGACAGGTGCCGGCGCCAGCCCTTGGCTCCCGGCTCGCCATGAAACAATTGCAGCATGTGACGCGTCATGTGCCGCAGGTAGACGCCACGGGAAAGCTGGTCCTCGATATAGGGCAGGAACCGCCGCACCACGTCGAATCGGGTCTTCGGTGCATCGCGGCTCGGGTCGTCGAACAACTGCCCGTCCACGCCGGTAAGCAGCCAGGGATCGAGGTAGGCCTGGCGCCCCATCATCACGCCGTCGACCCGGTCGAGATGCGACCGCGCCTGGTCGAGGTCCGTGACCCCGCCATTCAGCGAAAAGCGCAGTTCGGGAAAATCCTGCTTGAGGCGATACACGGTGTCGTAGTGGAGCGGCGGGATGGT
>JAUILZ010000024.1 GCA_030432755.1 Gammaproteobacteria bacterium
ATGTAGGCCATGTTGGGGTACCAGAGGACGTCGAAGACCCGGATCAGCACCAGTTCCAGCAGCAGGGAGGCCAGGGCGATACTGAAGACGCCAAACGCTTTCTTGTTCATCAGGGGGGGATTGGGGAATCGGGTCGCCAGAACGGGCGGCTTGAATACGCCCCGTGAGCGTCCACTCCGGGACGGCGCTCCGGGCTCCAGAAAAGGGGCGTATTCTATCCGATTTGCCGGGCGGCTTTGGGCGCGTGTTCAGTGACCCCGTGGCGGCGCGAAATGCAGCGATTCCGGATCACGCGGCCCCTCGGCGGGCTTGATTCCGCATGGCCTGGACCCACCTTGACAGCATGGGCGCAGACCCACTCGAATGCTAGAATCCGGACATTGCAAATGTCCGCGCTTCCCGATCCAAGAGCACCTGACAATGTCCATCACCCTTACCGAATCCGCCGCCGAACGCGTCACCCAGCAACTGGCAGACCGCCGGGGAATACTCGGGCTCAAGCTGGCGGTGAAGACTTCCGGTTGTTCCGGCCTCGCCTACGTCCTCGACTTCGCCGAGGAGGCTGGCGACGACGAACGTGTGTTCGAGAGCCGCGGGGTGAAGGTGGTCGTCAACGCGGATCACCTCAAGTTCCTCGAGGGTACCGAGATCGACTACGTCGAGGACGGACTGTCCTCGGTATTTCATTTCCGCAACCCCAATGTCACCGAGCAGTGTGGCTGCGGGGAGAGCTTCACCGTCAACTGACGGTCGCGCGGCGCGTTCCGGCCGACGCGCCGAACCATTGACCTTCGCGCCGGGATCACGTTCCCGGCGCAGTTCCGCGGCATTTCCCGGCATGACCAGTATTCCTGTTGCTCCTCCGGCGATGCGCGTCGGCGCAGGCCCGTCCGTTGCGGTGGCGACCATGGGATGCAAGGTCAATACCTTTGAATCGGCACTCATCGAGGAGAAGCTCGCGGACAACGGCTTTCGCCGCGCCGTCGATCCCTCGGCTGCCGAGGTGCGCATCATCAATACCTGCACCGTCACCCTGGAGGCGGATCGCCAGGCGCGCCAGCAGGTGCGCCGCATCATCCGCGACAACCCGGATGCCTGGGTGGTGGTGACCGGCTGCTATGCGCAGACCGATCCCGAGGCCTGCGCAGCGATCCCGGGGGTCGATCTCGTGGTGGGCAATGCGCGCAAGCTCGAGATACCCGCACTCCTCGCACCGATGATGGCGCGCGCCCTGCCGCCGGTGATGGTGGACGACGTCGACGCCGATGTCGGCCTGCCGGACCAGCTCGTGAGCGGCTTCGAGGGCCGCACCCGCGCCTTCGTCCAGGTGCAGCAGGGCTGCGACCGCGGTTGCACCTTTTGTATCATTCACACTGCGCGCGGGCCGAACCGGTCGTTCGACCGGGACATGATCCGTCGCCAGGTGGAACGCCTCGTGCTGAACGGCTATCGCGAGGTGGTGCTCTGCGGGGTGGACATCGGCTCCTACGGCGAGGATCGAGGTGAACGGGAGGGACTCGAGGACCTGCTCCAGCATCTGCTTGCGATCCCGCTGCCTTTCCGTCTGCGCCTCAGCTCCATCGATCCCGCCCATGTCAGCGACCGGCTGGTGGCGTTGATGGCGGGCAATCCCGACCGCGTCTGTCCGCACCTGCATCTCTCGATGCAGAGCGGCAATACCCTGATCCTGAAGCGCATGCGCCGCCGCGCCACGCGCGAGATCCTCTTCGATCGCGTCGGCGCCCTGCGCGCGGCGCTGCCGTCGGCGGTGCTCTCCGCCGATGTCATGGTGGGTTTTCCCACCGAGAACGACGCGCATTTCCGCGAATCACTGGACGCCGTCGAATCCCTCGACATCGCTTTTCCCCACGTGTTCTCCTACTCGAAGCGCCCGGGCACCCCGGCGGCCCGGATACCGAGCCAGGTGCCGCCTGCCGAGAAAAAGGCGCGCGCGGTGGCGATGCGCGCCGCTGGCGAGCGCGTGCGCGACCGGGTGGGTGCAGCGCTGGTGGGTCGGCATCTGCCGGTGCTGGTGGAACGGCAGGGCGCGAGCGAGGGCGATGGCTTGAGCGGGCGCGCGGACAATTATTTTACCTGCCAGCTGCCGGCCACCGCCACGTCGGATGACTGGCAAGAGATTGAAATCACAGGATTCCGCCACGGCGTGCTCGTTGCCCGTGGGGCGGCCTAAGGGGTACAATCGGCGGCGCATTTTTCCTGCTTTCCGGGATGATTCCCGGTGGGCGCTTTCACCTGTTTACCGGAGTATTTGATGGCCATCGAGCGCACCTTTTCCATTGTCAAACCCGACGCAGTCGCCAAGAACGTGATCGGCAAAATCTACCAGCGTTTCGAGGACGCCGGTCTGCGCATCGTCGCGGCGCGCATGGTGCACCTCAGCCGGGAGCAGGCGCAGGATTTCTATGCCGTACACAAGGAGCGCCCGTTCTACAATGACCTGGTGGAATTCATGATTTCCGGCCCGGTGATGGTGCAGGTGCTCGAGGGCGAGAATGCCATAGCGAAGAACCGCGAGGTCATGGGCGCCACCAATCCCGCGGACGCTGCGCCGGGCACCATCCGCGCAGATTTCGCGAAGACCGTTGACGAGAACGCGGTCCACGGCAGCGATGCGCCGGAAACCGCCGCCCAGGAGATCGCGTTCTTCTTCGCCGACGACCAGATCTGTCCGCGCACCCGCTGATCACGCATCCCTGACGCCCCCGACCGATGAACGCCGACAGTACCAATCTCCTCTCCCTGGATCGACGGGGACTGGAGGCGTTCTTCGCCGGCATGGGGGAGAAGCCGTTCCGCAGCCGCCAGCTCATGCAGTGGATCTACCAGCGCAAGGTGATTCGCCCCGACGACATGACCGATCTCAGCAAGGCGCTCAGGTCGCGCCTCGCGGAGCACAGTTGCGTCCAGCTGCCACAGATCGCGAGCCAGCAGGTTTCCGCGGACGGCACCTGCAAGTGGCTCCTCAGGCTGCACGACGGCAGCGGTATCGAGACCGTGTTCATTCCCGAGGATGACCGCGGCACGCTCTGCGTGTCCTCCCAGGTGGGTTGCAGCCTCAACTGCAGCTTCTGCGCCACCGCGCGCCAGGGATTCCGCCGCAACCTGACGGTGGACGAGATCATCGGCCAGGTGTGGATCGCCAATGACGCCCTCGAGGCACTCGGGTATCGTCACCCCAATGCCGCGGAACACGGCGTGTCGGATCACCGCCGGCCGGTCACCAACGTGGTGATGATGGGCATGGGCGAGCCGCTGGTGAACTTCGACAACGTTGTCGCGGCGATGAACCTGATGATGGACGACTTCAGCTTCGGCCTGTCGCGCCGCCGGGTGACTCTCAGCACCGCCGGCATGGTGCCGGCGATGGACCGCCTGCGCGAGACCTGCCCGGTAAGTCTCGCGGTGTCGCTGCACGCGCCGGACGACGAGTTGCGCGACGAGCTCGTGCCGCTCAATCGCAAGTATCCGATCGCCGTGCTGCTCGACGCCTGCCGGCGTTACGTCGAGGACTCCGGTCGCCAGCGCATCACCTTCGAATACGTGATGCTGGACGGGGTCAACGACACCCCGGCGCATGCGCGCAAGCTCGCGGGACTGCTGCGAGACATCCCGTCCAAGGTCAACCTGATCCCGTTCAACCCGTTCCCCGGTGTGCCATACGGGCGCAGCGACGGCGCTGTGATCGACCAGTTCCGCGACATCCTGCTGGAGCGCAACGTGTTCACCGTGACCCGGCGCACCCGCGGCGACGACATCGACGCAGCCTGTGGTCAGCTGGCCGGGGATTTCATCGACCGCACCCGGCGCTCCGAACGGCTGCGCCGGGTGGCGGCGCCGGTGCGTTGAAGCGGATGTTGCGGACCAGGTCATTGCGCGCGCCGGCCGCGGCCATGCTGGCGATGTTGCTGGCGGGCTGCGCCACCACCGGGTCCCAGGCGCCGCAAAAGTGGGATCCCGAGCGACGCGTCGACGCCCACGTCGCGCTGGGCCTCGACTACCTGCGGCGCGGTCAGTACGACGTCTCCCGCGAGGAACTCGATCTCGCGATTTCCATCGATCCCAATTCCGACAGCGCGCATCACGCCAAGGCGCTGCTGCTGGCGACGACCGGTTACGACGACGAGGCGCGCGAAGGATTTGCCAGGGCCGTGCGCCTCAATCCCTACAACTATGTCGCGGTCAACGACTACGGCATCTTTCTCTGTCAACAGGGTCAGTACGACGCCGGCCTCAAGGTGCTTAACCCGATCCAGGAACGTGCCGACAATCGCTCTCGGGCGAATACCTGGCTCGGGATCGGACTGTGTCACTATCGCGCGGAAAAGCTGGACATTGCCCAGGAATATCTGCGCCGCGTACTCGACGTAAATCCCGGACTTCCCCAGGCTCTCGAGTTGATGGCCGACATCACGTACCGCGAGGGGAGGTTCCTCTCGTCCCGCGCATTCGTCGAGCGTTACATGTCCACCGGCGCGATGACTGAACGCATCCTGGTAACCGGCGCCAATACGGAGCTTCAGCTCGGCGATCCGGAAAAGGCGCAGCAGTATGTCGCCGAACTGCGCCGGCTGTATCCGGAATCGACTTCGCTTGCCGCGTTCAGCACGCTGCCCGCCACACAGTGAACAAGCCCCTGGAAAGCGACTCACCGGCATTGGGCATCCCGTCGCCGGGCCTTCTCCTTTCAGCCCGGCGTGAAGAGTACGGCTGGTCGATCCGCGAGGTAGCGCGGGCGCTGCATCTGTCCGAGCGCCAGGTGGAGGCCATCGAGCGCGACGACTATGCGCACCTGCCGGGCAAGACCTACGTCATGGGCTACTGGCGAAACTATGCGCAGTTGCTCGACATTCCCATCGAGGCCTCCGTCCAGGTCCATCGCGCCAACCTGAGTGGCGTCAAGGGTTCGATCACGCTGGCCAGGGGACATGGCGAAGATCACGGCAAGGACGAGCGTTCGCGCAAGCGCGCGGCGGTATTGTTCGGCATGCTGCTGGCCGCCTTCCTGGGCGCGGTCTGGTACTGGCAGGATCCCGACGCCGACCTGTCCCACTGGATTGGCGCCGGCATGGACAACCTGGCGAATCGCAATGGCGAGGCACCTGTTCCAGGCGACACGACACCGGCGGTAGCGCCGGCCCCCGTTCCGGAACCGGTGTCTCCCGTCGAGGAGTCCATCCTCGCACTTCCCGAGCCGAATTTTACCGGCGAGGAAGACCAGCAGACGGTGGAAATCAACACCCGTGGCTACGAGGTGCTGGTCGCCGAACTGCCACTGTCACGCCCGGACCTGGTGTACCAGCGCAGCGAACCCGTTGAAGCCCCGGAGGGCGCGGTCGTTGCCGCAACCGATAGTGCCGCGACAACAGAACAGCCCGCGGGCGGTGCTCAGCCGGCCCAGGCAACCGGCAACCAGGTCAGCACTCCCGCGCCGGCCAGCACTGCGCCCGCGCCTTCCACCGAGGCCACGGTGGCCACTGCCCCCGCGCCCCAGCAACCCCCCGCCGCCCCCGAGCCGACCACCACCGGCGACAACCGGATCGCGTTCCAGGTTTCCAGGGAGTCCTGGATCGACGTGCGTGACTCGAGTGGCGAACGCCTGATCTACCGCACGGTGAATCGCGGCGAGGACATCCGCCTGGCCGGGGTGCCGCCGTATCACGTCTTCATCGGTAGCGCGGAAGGCGTCAGCGTGCTTTACCAGGGCAGGGAAGTGCCTTTCAAGGTGCACGAGAGCGGCCTCTTCGCAAGATTCGAGGTGGGCGCGCAGTAACCACCGCGACCACCGCGGGTAAACTCCCCTCGCATTTCATCTGGCCGGCCGTTGCCGCCGGCGCCACCGATCGACGCATGAATACGAAAATCCAGGCAGTCAAGGGCATGAACGATCTCCTGCCCGGGCAGATAGAACATTGGCACCGCGTGGAGGCGGTGTTGCGCGACGTGGCATGGCGCTACGGTTACCAGGAGATACGCACCCCGGTGCTGGAGAAGACGGAACTCTTCCGCCAGTCCATCGGCGACCAGACGGATATCGTGGAAAAGGAGATGTACGTGTTCGAGGATGCCGGCGGCGTGAGCCTCGCGCTGCGTCCCGAGGCCACCGCGAGCACGGTGCGCGCCGGCAACGAGCACGGCCTGTTTCACAATCGCCAGCAACGCCTGTGGTACATGGGGCCCATGTTCCGCCGCGAGCGACCGCAGAAGGGCCGCTATCGCCAGTTCCACCAGTTCGGTATCGAGGCCTTCGGCTGGCCGGGACCGGACGTCGACGCCGAGGTGATCCGCGTGGGCGCGCGCATCTGGCAGGAGCTCGGCGTGGGCGGCGTGCGCCTGCATCTCAATACGCTCGGTTCTCCCGACGCCCGCGCGCGCTACCGCGATGCGCTCAGCGCCTATTTCCAGGATCACCGCGATGCGCTCGACGAGGACAGCCTGCGCCGGCTCGAACGCAACCCGCTCAGGATTCTCGACAGCAAGGCGCCTGCCACGCGCGAGATCGTCGACAAGGCGCCCTCGATCATGGACTTCCTCGATCCTCGGGCGCGCGCGGACTTCGAAGCGCTTTGCGACTCGCTGACCCGCTCCGGCCTTGATCCGGTGATCGATATCCGTTTGGTGCGCGGCCTCGACTACTACACCAGCACGGTATTCGAATGGGTTACCGACCAGCTCGGCGCGCAGAGCGCGGTCTGCGCCGGCGGCCGCTACGATGGCCTCGTGGAACAACGCGGCGGTCGTCCCACGCCGGCGGTGGGTTTCGCCATGGGGATCGAACGCCTGGTGGAACTGATGGCGGTGCAGTCCGCCCATGACGACAGCGCGCGGCTCGACGTCTACCTGGTTTCCCTGGTGGAACAGCAGCATGCGGTAACCATCGGCGAGACGCTGCGCGATGCCGGACTGCGTGTCTGCGAACACTGCGGTGGCGGCAAGCTCGCCAACCGGATGAAACGCGCGGACCAGAGTGGCGCCCGCTTTGCCGTCATCATCGGCGACGAGGAAGTCGCGGACGGCAGTGTACAATTGAAGAACCTCAGGGGCGACGGCGGACAGCAGCGCGTTGCGCGCACGGAACTGGCGGATACCCTGCGTCGGATGACCGCTGACGATACCGCGCGCTGACGGGCGCGCCCCGGAACAATTCAAACACGACCCGAATAACATCGGCACAACCTGTGAATACGACCATGGTGAAAGAGCCCAATCCGCAATTTGCCGAGGACGAGGATCTCGAACGCGCGCGCGCCTTCTGGAAGGAGAACGGGCGCTCCATCATCGCCGGCATCGTCCTCGGGGTGGGCGCGATCGGTGGCTGGAACGGATGGAACATCTGGCAGAAAAGCCAGGGCGAGGACGCCTCCATGCTGTACCAGAACCTGCGCGCGGACGATATCGAATTGTCCGCCGCGGCGTCCCTGGCGGAAGACCTGATGGCGGATTATTCCGGTTCTCCCTACGCGGTGAACGGCGCGCTGATGATGGCGAAGAAGTCGGTGGAGGCGGGCGATCCCGCGGAAGCGCGGCGTTACCTCAAATGGGCGCTGGAGCATGCGGGGGATGAAGCCCTCGGCCATGTCTCGCGCCTGCGCCTGGCCCAGGTCGCCCTCGACGAGGGCGATGCAGCAGGCGCACTGGATACCCTCGGCGCGGCAGGTGCCGCGGCGCAGTCTGGCCCGTTCGCCGCGCGCTACCAGGAGCTGACGGGTGATGCCGAGGCGGCCCGCGGGGAAATCGAGGCCGCGCGCAAGGCCTGGGAAACGAGCCTGGAACTCCTCCCCGTGGGCGATCCAGCGGCGCGCCTGCTGCAACTCAAGCTCGATAATCTCGGCAAGTTATGAAGGCGCGCGCAATGAAGGCGCTGCCCGCGCTGGCCTGCGCGCTCCTGCTGTCCGCCTGTGGCGGCAAGGAGAAGGAGACCGAGTGGGGCGTCTATAACGAACCGGTGGAGCGCACCGAGCTGCCCCAGTCGGCCGGCGTCAGGGAGCTCACGGTGAACTGGAATCGCGACATCGGCGATTCCGGCGAGGACGGCTACGCGATCATCAGGCCGGCGATCGGAAATGGCGGCATATTCGTCGCCAACCGCGCCGGCGACGTGCTCAGACTCGATCCCGCCGATGGCAAGGTGGTCTGGCGACGCGACCTCGACCACAGCATCTATACAGGCGTCGGCCTGGGTGAGGGGCTCGTGTTCGCCGGGCTCGATGACGGCACCCTGGTGGCGCTCGACGCCGGCAGCGGCGAACCGCAATGGGAGTCCTCCATCCGGCGGCAGATTTCGGCGATCCCCGTGGCGGGTTCGGGGCGCGTGATCGTGCGCACCGCGGACGGCATGGTGATCGGCATCGATCCCTCTGACGGCGACCAGGTCTGGTCGGTACAACGAACGGTGCCTGGCCTCAGCCTGCATGGTGACTCGAAGCCACTGGTTTCCGGAGACACCGTCATTACCGGCATGGCCAACGGCCGCATCATGGCCAACGCGGTGGTCAACGGACGGGATTTCTGGGAGACCGACCTGTCCTTCGTCGGCGGCACCAACGAGCTCGAGCAGTTGACGGACATCGATGCCTCGCCGGTGCTCCAGGGCGCGGGACTCTATGCCGCGACCTACCAGGGCGACGTGGTGGCGGTGGATATCCAGACGTCATCGATTCGCTGGCGGCGCGCGGTTTCCACCCGCCTGCCGCTCGAAGTGGATGGCGACGCCCTGTTCGTCACCGGCGCGCTGGGAGACGTCGTGGCGCTTGCCACGAGCGATGGCGAGGTGCTCTGGGAAACCGACATCTTCCGCGGACGCGGCATGAGCAACCCCGTGGCGCTTGCCGAGCGGGTCGTGGTGGGGGACGCGGATGGCAACCTCTACCTGCTCGCCCGCGAAGATGGCAGCCTGCTGCAGACCAGCCGTATCGACCGGGGCGCGGTCGTCAGCCTCATCGGCCTCGGTGACAGCCTGCTGGCCTTTACCGCCGATGGTGCGGTGGTAATGGTCGGCACGGACGACAACTGATCCCCGGCGGATCGTCCGCATCCGCCAGCCCATCCCCCGTTCTCGCCATGTTGCCGGTCATCGCTCTCGTCGGTCGCCCCAACGTCGGCAAGTCGACGCTGTTCAATCGGCTGACCCGCAGCCGCGACGCCATCGTCGATGACCAGCCCGGTGTCACCCGGGACCGTCTGTACGGCCGTGGCCGGATCGGCGAGCGGCCCTTCCTGGTAGTGGACACCGGAGGGCTCGAGGCCGATGACGGTCCGTTCAGCGCGCAGATCCTGAAGCAGGTCGAACTGGTCATCGAGGAAGCCCAGGTGGTGGTGCTGGTGGTCGACTTCTCCGAAGGCATGGTGCCGCGGGACCGGGAGATCGCCGACCGCTTGCGCCAGTCGGGCCGCCACGTGCTGGTGGCGGTCAACAAGAGCGAGGGGGAGTCAGCCGAAATCGCCGCGGCGGAATTCCAGGAACTCGCCCTCGGTGAGCCCGTGGCAATCTCGGCGCGCCGCGGTGACGGGCTCGAATTCCTGCTCGATCGCGCCCTCCCTCCGGTCGCCGGGGAGCGGGAAGACGATTCGGAAGAAGTCCCGCGCGTTGCCCTCGTGGGTCGCCCCAACGTCGGCAAGTCCACCCTCACCAACCGCCTCGTGGGAGACGAGCGGGTGATCGTCAGCGACATCCCCGGCACCACCCGCGACAGCGTACGCATTCCCCTGGAGATCGACGGTGAGCCCTGGATGCTGGTGGACACGGCCGGTGTGCGCCGGCGCGCACGGGTTGACGCCGCGGTGGAGAAGTTCTCCGTGGTCAAGACCCTGCAGGCGATCGAGGATGCCGACGTGGTGGTGCTGGTGCTCGACGCGAGCAGCGAGATCGGTGGCCAGGACGCCACCATCGCCGGCATGATCCAGGACCTCGGGCGATCACTCGTGATCGTGGTCAACAAATGGGACCGGCTGGAGGGGCGCCAGCGGCGCAAGATCCGCGACGAGCTGGCGCGCAAGTTGCCGTTCCTCCCCGACCCGGAAATCCTCTTCGTCTCCGCGCTGCACGGCTCCAACCTTGCCGAGGTCATGCCCGCGGTGCGCCGCGCCCTCGATGCCGCCATGGTGGAACTCGGCACCGCCAGTCTCAACCGCACCCTCGCCGCGGCGGTGGCGCAGACCGCGCCACCGATGCGCCACAACCGCCCGGTAAAGCTCAAGTTCGCTCACCAGGCGGGCAAGAATCCGCCGGTGGTGGTGGTCCACGGCAACCAGGTGGAATCCCTGCCGGATTCCTATATCCGCTACCTGGGGCGATATTTCGCCAACGCCTATCGCCTGCGCGGCACCCGCATCCGGGTCATTCCCCGAAGTGGCGAGAACCCCTATGCCGAGCGGTCCACGCCCGGCCGCGGGAAACCTGCCGGGGGCTCGAAATCGCGCGCCGGCAAGCGTGAATCAGGGCGCCGCCGCAAGTCGTAGCGGATCGACGCGGTAGCCGTTCATCGACACCGCCCAGTCGACCCGTCCCCCGGTGGGCGCCTCGGCGCTGCCCGCGGTGCCGACCACCTCTCCCTGGTCGAGCAGTGTCCCGGCCTCCACCAGCACTTCGCCGAGATTGCCGAGCACGGACAGAACCTCGCCGCCGTGGGCGATCAGCAGCGTTTCGGCGCCGTCCGCGCCACCGGGAATGGCCACGACAACACCCGCTGCAGGGGCGTACACGCGGCTGCCGAAGGCGGTGAAAAAGCCGAGATAGTCGTGGCAGTCCGGGGCTTCCCTGGCGGCGAGCCGGCCATAGCCGAGATGAACCCTGGACTCCACCGGCGCGCTGAATTCGAAGTCCGGGGTCACATCACCCACCAGCGCTGCATCGTAGGCGATCGATCGCGCCATCGCCGGGTTGACTACGCCGTCTATCGCGATGCCAGGGGGCAGGGGCAGGGCGATGCGTGATGGCTGCGGCGTGCTGTCTTCTCCGGCGGCGCTGCGGATGCCGGGATCCTGGGGCAGGACGCCAAACTCCACGCTCGACTGTTCCGGCTCCATGTCCGGTAGCGACAGTATGTAGTTCCCCGGCAGGATGTCGCAGGGTAGCCCCACCAGCGCCACCCATCGCGCGTTCCGGCGGGCGACATGGACCGGCCGTTCGCCGAAGCGCGCGCGCGGCGCTTCCTCGCTGGCGATCGGCAGTGGCACGACGGCTACCCCGCCGGCCACCGGGCGATGGACGGGAAGCTCCGCCAGCGCCGGTGTCGCGCTGATGCAGGTCAGCGCCAGCGAGGCCAGCAATTGTGCTGCGCGGACCCATCGCCGTCCGGTTGCGCATGACGACAGGCCCTGGATCTTCATTCCGGCGTTTTCCCGGTAACCGTCAGCGAGAGTGTGCCGTCCGTGAGCAGCGCGTCCAGGTTTTGCCCGGTGTTTGCCTCACGGGCGGAAGTGATGACCTGCTGGTCTGCGTTTCGCAGGATGGCGTATCCCCGCGCCAGGGTCTGCCCCGGACCCAGCAGTCGCAGCGCGTCGATGGAACCCGCGAGTTGACGGCGGAAATCCGCGAGGGAGGCGCGCCCGAGATAGGCGATGCGCCGGTGTTGCTCAACGAGGCGCTGGCGTTGCCAGGCAAGGGCGCGGCGGGGATTGTTCGCGCGCAGGCTGTCCTGGCACAGACGCAGGCGATGACGCCCATTGGTCAGCACTTCGCGGGTATGGCCCTGCAGTCGTCGGAGCAGCCCGTCGAGCTGCAGTCGATGCCGCGCGAGTCGTTCCGCCGGATGCACCAGGCGCGCGGCGGCGTGGTCCACCCGTTGGCGCGCCTCGTCGAGACGACGCTCGAGCGCCCGCAGGAGCAGCACCTGTTGCCGCCGGAGGTCCTGCAGGATCTCCGCCGCCAGCGGCGTCACCAGTTCCGCCGCCGCGGTGGGAGTGGCGGCGCGGTGATCCGCCACCAGGTCGGCGATGGTGATGTCGGTTTCATGACCCACGCCGCTCACCACCGGCACCGCGCAGCGATGGATCGCGCGCGCGACGTTTTCCTCGTTGAATGCCTGCAGGTCTTCAAGGGACCCGCCGCCACGGGCGAGGATCACCACCTCCATCGAGGGAAAGTCCCCGGCGCGTTCCAGCATGGCGCAGAGTTCGTTCGCTGCGCCCGCACCCTGGACCAGCGCGGGAAACACGACCACCCGCGCCGCCGGATAACGTCGTCGCAGGGTCACCAGGATGTCATGCAAGGCCGCGCCCGACTGCGAAGTGATGACGCCGATGATCCGCGGATAGCGGGGCAGGGGGCGCTTGCGCGCCGCGTCGAACAGACCCTCGGCGGAGAGCTTGCGTTTCAGCGCCTCGAATGCGCGCCTGAGGGCGCCCTCGCCCGCGGCCTCGAGGTGATGGACGATGAGTTGCAGGTCGCCGCGGTTGGGGTACACCGAGACCTGGCCGCGAACCAGTACCTGCATGCCCTCGGTCGGCGTCTCCGACCCCGCTCGCCGGTTGCGGAAGAACGCGCAGCGCACCAGCGCGCCTTCTTCCTTGAGCGAGAAATACAGGTGACCCGAGGCCGGCGTGGCGAGGCCGGAGATCTCGCCCTCGACCCAGACGTTGCGATAACTCGCCTCCAGCAGGGTGCGCAGCTCCGTGACCAGCGCGCCGACGCGATAGACCTGACCCGGTTCCACGCGACGCCCTATTGCGGATAGTAGGGCGCCGCGCCCTCCTGGGACGCCGCCTGTTCGAGGCCGAGGCGGGCAAAGCGGGAAACCTTGTCGGCAAGATCGGTGGCGAGGATGACGTCCCCGGAGGCCTGTGCTGCCTCGGCGCGTGCAAGGATGGTTGTCAGCGTCACCGGCAGCGGGTCCACCCGCGGCTCCAGCACCATCCACTCAGCGTCCGCGGCCTTTGCAGCGGCGAGATCCGCGCGCGCGACCACGATGGAGGGATTTTCCGTTGGCGCCGCGTCGCGTTCGGTATCCGGGCGGGAGGCGCAGCCCGAGATCAACAGGCTGACCAGAAGACCCGCGAAGAGCCAGTAATATGGGCGAGGGAGCCTGCTGCAAGGGATTCCCGGGTCTGGTTTCACGTTTGCTGAATGGCGGAATCGGGCCGGTATTGTAACGCCTGGGGCCGTTCCGGGCTCTCCGGGGAGATGGCGTGGAATCGGGCGAAAATCTGTCCAATCCCTTGTTTTATCCCCTTGTTTTCATGATAGAATCCGCGCCCTTATTTTTGCACTCACTCGTAGCAGCAGACGGATTCCCATGGTAACTATTCGACTCGCCCGCGGCGGCTCCAAGAAACGCCCGTTTTACGCCATCGTGGTGGCGGATCAGCGCCGCTCCAGCCGCGGCCGTTTCATCGAGCGCGTTGGTTTTTTCAACCCGATGGCCGCTGGCAAGGATCGGCCCCTGCAGCTGGACACCGAGCGCTACGACCACTGGGTGGCTAACGGCGCCCGCCCGAGCGAGCGCGCCGCCCAGTTGTATCGCCAGGCCCGGGGTCAAACCCAGGGTCAGACCCAGGACCAGGCCGCGTCCTGATCGCATCCGCTGGCGTCATTTCGGCGCTGGCGCGAGACTGATACGGCAATAGCGGGCATGGTCGCCGCAGCCTACCCGGTCGACGAGTCATCGCGGACCGATGACGGCACACTGACCATCCTCGGCGAGATCAGCGCCCATCACGGCGTCAGGGGCTGGGTCAGGATACGTTCCCATACCCGCCCGGCGGAGGAAATACTGGAATATGCGCGCTGGACGCTTGTGCCAGGCGAACGCCGCGGACTGCGCGGCGGGCAGTCCGGACCGCGGGCCCGCACGCTGGTAGCCGTCGTCGAGACGCGGCGACAGAAGAATGGATTGCTGGCGCGCCTCGACGGCATCGGCAGTCGCGAAGACGCAGAGCCCCTGATCGGGGCGCATATCGCGGTACCGCGGGCCGAACTGCCCGCGTTGCCGGAGGGAGAGTTTTACTGGGAACAGTTGATCGGCCTGGACGTGATCAACCTGGAAGGTGAAGACCTCGGCAAGGTCGATCACCTGCTCGAAACCGGGGCCAACGACGTACTGGTGGTGCGCCGCGAACTGCCCGGAAGTGAGTCCGAGGAGCGCCTGCTGCCCTGGGCCGCGAACGTGATCCGGCGCGTGGATCTCGAGGCCGGACGCCTGCTGGTGGAATGGGGCCTGGACTACTGAAAAAATTCTGCGTGCGGCGCGAGGGCGCCGCAAGCTGGCGATGCCGGGAGCGGACATGAGCATGCGAATCGACGTGATCACGCTGTTCCCGGAGATGCTCGATACGTTGCGTGACCACGGGGTCAGCCGCATCGCGCTGGAACGCGGGGCAGCGAGCCTGTCATGCTACAATCCGCGCGATTTCACGGACGACGCCTACCGCAGCGTGGATGACCGTCCCTACGGGGGCGGGCCGGGCATGGTGATGTTGCCGGGTCCGCTGGATCGCTGCATCGATGCATTGCGCGAGCAAAATGACGGGCCGCTGATCTACCTGTCTCCCCAGGGAGAGACGCTGGACCAGGGGCTGGCCGCCGAACTGGCGGCGCTGCCCGCGATTGGGCTGCTTTGCGGGCGCTATGAGGGTGTGGACGAACGCATCGTGTCAACGCGCGTGGATCGCGAGATCTCGATCGGCGACTACGTGCTGGCCGGCGGTGAGCTGGCGGCGATGGTGCTGATCGAATGCATGTTGCGGCTGCTGCCCGGGGTGCTGGGCAACGCGGATTCCGCGGCGCAGGATTCCTTCAGTCACGGGCTGCTGGACCATCCGCATTACACGCGGCCGGAAAACTACCGCGGCATGGCGGTGCCCCCGGTGCTACTGGGGGGAAATCATGCGGAGATTGCGCGCTGGCGGCTCAAGCAGGCCCTGGCGCGGACCAGGGCGCGACGGCCGGACCTGCTGGCGCGGCGCCCATTCGATGAACTTGAGCAAGAACTGTTGAAAGCTTTGGATCTGGAGCAGAACGATGAGTAACATTATCCAACAACTGGAAGCCGAACAACTGAAGAGCGACATTCCCGAGTTCGGCCCGGGCGACACCGTCAAGGTGCAGGTGCGGGTCAAGGAGGGCGAACGTGAGCGCCTGCAGACCTACGAAGGCGTGGTCATCGCCAAGCGCAACCGCGGCCTCAACTCCTCCTTCACCGTGCGCAAGACCAGCGCGGGCGAGGGCGTGGAGCGGGTGTTCCAGACCCACAGCCCGCTGATCGCCGGCATCGAGGTGGCGCGTCGCGGCGATGTCCGCCGGGCGAAGCTCTACTACCTGCGAGAGCGCACCGGCAAGGCGGCGCGGATCAAGGAAAAAATCCGCCGCTGACCCGCCACAGAAAGGGACCCCGGAGACGCATGGCGAAAAACGAACGCCCCGTGTCCCGGGCGCATGTTCCGGAAACGGGCCCCAGGCGGGCCCGTTTTTCATGTATTACCGGTTGCCTGCTGTTCGCCGTCCTGGCGCTGCCGGCGGCGCCGGCCGCCGCCCAGGACGGCGCGATCCCGCCGGAGGTGGCCTCCCCTGCGCTGCTGCGCGTCCGCACCCTGGTGCGCGCCAACGTCCTCGACCTGGCTGAGCGCATCATGGAACGCCAGGGCCCGCCCCAATTGCCCAATGGTGAATGGCTCAACTGGGAGCGCCAGCTCTGGGCGCTCTACCAGTCGCGGGGTCACTGGGAGCGCCTGATCGAAAGGATCCAGGCCATCCCGCCGGCATTCCCCGCCCCGGTGCACGAAGAGGCCGATCTCGTCGCCATCAGCGCGTACAATGCCCTCGGCGATGGCGTCCGCTCGCGCCGCCTGCTGCGCCGCTATCTCCTGGACGAGAGCATCAGCGAGCGCGAACGCATACCCCTGCGCCGACAGGTGATCGAGAGCTACCTCGTGGAAGGCCGGCTCGCGGAGGCCAATGCCGCGGCGCGGGTTTTCCAGGCCGACTACCGCCCACAGGATCGTGAATGGCTGCTCCTTGCGGCGCGCATCTCCCTCGAATCCGGCGACCCTTCTGGCGCGGTAAATCTGCTCGCGCCCCTCGACGATCCGGCGGCGCGCATCCTGCGGCTCTGGGGTCGGATACAGGATGGCAGCGTCGATCCCCAGGAGGCATTCGAACGCGCGGCGGCGCTCGCTGAAGGCGAAGCTTACGAATCACTCCAGCGACCGCTTCTGGCGATGATGACGCGCGCGGCGGGAACGGGCGACAAGCGCATTGACCAGGCCGCGCTGATGGAGCGCTACCTCCTGGCGGACCCCCCCCTGGAACCGGTGGTGTACCGCAGCCTCCCGGTCTATTCGGTCGAGGATCTCGTCGCGACGTACGCGTCCATCGCGGCGAACGCGGCGAATGCCGCGGGTCTGCTCGTTGGCGAAGAACAGGGCTGGGACGACTTTGCCCGCCTGCTGCCGGTCGAGGAAACCGTGATGCGGCGTGTGGTCTGGGGGCAGATCGCGCGCAACAGCGACGACCGGATAGCGCGCCGTCTCGCCAATGACCAGTGGGTCAATGCCGCGCTCGACGGCGAACGCATGGCGCTGGTTCCGTTGCTGTTCGGCGAGGGTCTGCCCCTGGGAGACCTGGTGATTTCGCCCGCCACCGCGCTCAGGCTCTCCAATGCCGCCATCGAGGCCGGCGAGGTCAAGCTCGCCGCCCTCGCCAACAGCAATGTCTCGGGACCGCCACCCGGGATGTCCTACGGTGACTGGCTGCTCTACGCCGGGCGCATCTCCATCATCGCCGGTCAATACGACGAGGGAGCCGAGCGCCTGCGTTCCTGGCTGCAGAGCCAGGAGCGGCTGACGCCGGAGCAGACCGACAACGTGCTGCAACCGATATTCGATCTCCAGGCCGTGGACCAGCACGCCATCGCGCTGGAACTGCTGGAACTGGTCGACGCGCGTTCACCCGGTGGTCGCTACGTGCGTGAGATCGCATTCTGGATCGCGGAGTCCCACGAGGCCCTGGGCGAGCACATGACAGCGGCGGACTATTTCCTGTTCTCGGCGATGCAGAAGGACAATGGCTTCGACCAGTGGGGCGAGTCGGCGCGCTATCGCGCGGCGGATGCCCTGCTCGCGGGCAACTTCTTCTCCGATGCGCGCACCCTTCTCGAGGATCTGCTCCGGCGCGCGAAGGATGAAAACCGCATCCAGGGCCTGCAGCAGAAGCTGCAACAGCTCTGGCTGCGGGAATCGAATCTCGGCGGGGGCGAAGGGGCCGGTGGAAGCGGCTGAGCCGTCGGAAGCCGCACGAGAGCTGGTCGACGGCTTTCTCGACGCGGTCTGGCTGCAGGCGGGCCTCAGCGCCAACACCATTCGTTCCTACCGCGCCGACCTGCTGCATTTCTGCCGTTTTCTCGCGGAACGGAACCTGACCGTTGAAGAGGTCACCAGGGAAAACCTGCGCGACTACCTCGATCGTCGCGCTCGCCAGGGCAGCCGGCGCACCGCGGCGCGCAGCCTGTCGACGCTGCGGCGCTTCTACGGTCACCTGGTAGCGGAATCCCTGTGTAGTACAAGTCCCGCCGCGGAGATGGCGTCGCCGCGCCTCGGCAAGTCGCTGCCGAAGACCCTGTCGGAGAAACAGGTGGAGGAACTCCTCGCTGCGCCCGATACTACCACTGATCTCGGACTGCGGGACCGCGCCATGCTGGAAACGCTGTACGCCACCGGCCTCAGGGTAAGCGAGCTGGTGAACCTGGAGCGTGGGCTGACCGATATCGACGCCGGGGTCTGCCGCGTGACCGGCAAGGGCAGCAAGGAACGCCTCGTTCCCCTGGGCGCCTCCGCATGTGACTGGATCAGGGACTATCTCGTCGACGCGCGCCCCGTGTTACTCGGCGGCCGCAGCAGCGAGGCGCTGTTCGTGACGCGGCGCGGCGCTGCCATGTCACGCCAGGCGTTCTGGCAACTGATCCGCCGCTACGCACTGCAGGCGGGCATTTCCACGCCGCTGTCACCGCACGTGCTCAGGCATGCCTTCGCCACCCACCTGCTCAATCACGGGGCTGACTTGCGCAGCGTACAACTGCTGCTCGGCCATTCCAGCCTGTCGACGACGCAGATTTACACCCACGTGGCGAAGGCGCGACTTCACGCCCTGCATGCATCCCACCATCCGCGCGGCTGAACGGCGATGATCGAGGACCTCGAAATCAGTACCCGCGGGCAGGGCCTGCGCGACATCACCCCCGCGGTGCAGGAACTGGTGACACGGCGGCTATCTGGCGACGGTCTCTGCACGCTGTTTATCCGCCATACCTCGGCATCGCTGCTGATCCAGGAAAACGCCGATCCCTCCGCGCGACGCGACCTGGAGACCTGGATGAACCGGTTGGTTCCGGAGAATGACCCGCTCTATACCCACGTCGCGGAAGGGCCGGACGACATGCCCGCGCACATCCGCGCGATGCTGACCCAGAGTTCATTGTCCATTCCGGTAACCGGAGGCCGACTTGCACTCGGCACCTGGCAGGGGATCTATCACTGGGAACATCGCGCGGGCAGTCATCGGCGTCACGTGACGGTCCACCTGCTGGCTGACAGTTGAGTCAGCGGATCCGGTCGCGGATCCCGGCGCGCGCGCGGCGCCAGAGCCAGCCAAGTACCGACACCGGGTGGCGGAACAGCCGGGTGCCTGCGAGCGACCTGTCGGCGGGTACGCCGTAGTAGCAGTGTAACCACCAGTCGGGGGCGGAAAAGATATCCCTGGTGGTCTTCAGGAGTCCAGCGCGGCGCGCGAGGGAGACGGACAGGGGCGGATAGCCCGATCCGGCATCCGCGGGGTATTGACCGCCGTCGGGTGGCAGGTGTTCGGCTACTGCTGCCGGTGGCGGCGCGAGGCTGGAGAGCATGGCGATGCCGTTGTAGGTGAGTGGTAGCTCCGCCCTGAGTCGATCCCAGGGAATGCGCGCGTGGAAATGTTGCGCGTAACCGTAGATGTCGGCAAGCATCACCAGCTTGAATGACTCCGCCGGCTCGAAGGCATGCTGGCACAGGTGTCGCAGCATCGTCACGTCCCCCGGGGCATGCCCGGCTACGCCCTCGACCTCGAAGGCCTGAAGTTCCGCCTTCATGTCGTCGTAGCCGAGCGAGCGGCCGGTGTCGCGCGACAACGCGTCGACATGCACCTCCACGACCACCGCGATGCCGTCGTCGACGCGCGTCGCCGCAGGCAGGTGATGGTGTTCACTCATCACGCCATGCTTGCGATCCTCGCCACGATAACCGAGATCCCGCAGGCATTGCTGCGCCGCCCGGGCGGCGTGGCCCGGCACCAGCACGTCGATGTCCCCCATGGGACGAAGTTCCGGCGAGGGATATACCAGGTTCACCAGCGCAGCCCCCTTGAGCACAACGCAGGGAATGCCGGCATCTCGGAAGGCGTCCAGCATCTCCGCCAGTGCCGCCATGCGCGCCCGGTTGGCGCGCCGGTGACGAATCTTGAGCCCGGTGAGCTGCTGGCGCAGTGTTTCGGGCAGGGTGATCCCCGCGTCCCCGAGGTGGCGCGCCAGCAGGTTCGACAGGCCGTGGCGTTCCGCGGCACTGACGAGTTCCGAGGCGTCATCGAGACGTTCCCAGCAGTCGCGGATCAGCGCCAGCGCCACGGGGTCCGGCGCGATGATGGCGGCGTGCCGGAGTAGCGCCGTCAGCGGATCGCTCGCGGCGGGCATGGGTTTTCAGTCGAGCGCCTGGAACAGCGCTTCGAGGTCATCAAAGTGGCGATAGTAGAGCCGGTAGGACGGCAGGCCACGCACCAGCCTGACCACGTCGGCGAATCCATGCCCCGGCAGGTTACGGCCGATGACATTGCTGCGCATGAGTTCGAGGCCTGCCTCGGCCCCCGAGAGCCGTTGCAGGATGGGCTCATTGTCGCTCGAGTAATGGGGGAAGATGATCGCGTCGAGATCGGGTACCTGCGCCTGGAAATCCGGGTTGACCAGGCGATGGGGGATCATGGTCACCATGCCCGAGCTGCGGATATCCGGCGCGAGGGCGTCGAGGTCGACTATCGAGCCGATGGCCTCGAGGCCGCCTTTCTTGACGTTGAGCGGCCGGGTGAACGGCGTTGCCGTGGAATCGTCCGGTTTCAGGATGACGAGTTCGTCGGTGTGGTAGCGAAAGCCCCGGGTGAGAAGCCAGGTGGTGACCGAGGTCTTGCCGGAGCCACTTTCCGCCGGTAACAGCCAGGCGCCGCGCGGACCCGACACCATTCCCGCATGAATGGCCATGCCATTGTCGTTGTGTTCGATGAGATTGAACAGCGCCTCGCCCATGAGAATATTGCCGAGACCATTCAGATCCTCGCCGCGATACAGCGGCGTGTCATTGCGCACCAGCGCCCAGGTCTTGCTGTTCTCCGCCCGGTCAATGTTGAAGCGGGTGACGCCGGGATCGAGAGAATCTTCCTCCACCTGCTCACGCTCGATGTCGCGGAACAGGAATGTCAGCAGTTCATCCGCAGCGTCATGTGCGTGGGAGACGCAGACGGCATGACCGTCAAAACGTATCAGGCAATGCGGCAAGTGAAGCTCCGTCCCGTCAGGCCCGTCCAGTCAGGCAACGGGTTCCAGGACCATGGCGCCGTTGTCGACGAACAGGCGGATGGAGCGCGTGACATCCCCGGCGATATTGTCCCTGGCCTCGGGAAAGGCGTCCTCCAGTTGATGGACGATGTCACCAACGCTGACCGAGCCGTCGCACAGCCGCCAGATCAGGGACGCGGTGGCATTGAGATAGACCGAACGGGTCGATGACGGGGAGTAGAGCAGGATTTCGCCGTCGATTTCCTCGAGTTCGAAACCGTCCGCGGTACGGGGTATCTGGTCCAGCATGGCGTGATTGGAAGCAGGCGCGTGTGACGGGAGCGGCGCGCCGCTGATCCCGGTGAGGCGAAGGGGTACAATGCAATGTCCCGATTATAGCCGCTTGCGCCCCGTTCATGATTGCCACCCAGGCCGCCGAATTGCCCCTGCTCCCGGGCGTGGAAAGCTGCGCACGCTGGCTGGAGGGGCTTCCCGGTGTCTCGCCGGCGGAGGTTGAGGCGGGCCTGGCCACGGTGGCCATCCTGCGCGCGCTGGGTATGGACGACAATGGCTGCGTGGCCGGTCTGCTCCTTGGCGTCGACGAGCCCGCAAAGCTGGCGGATGTTGATCTCGCGGCGGCCTACGGAGAGGACGCGGAGGCTCTCTATCGCGGCGTCTCCCGCCTTGCGCGACTGTCGTCGTTTTCCCGCCACGGCGATCTCCGCGTGGACGCGGAAGCCAACGAGGACAACCTGCGCAAGATGCTGATCACCATGGTGGACGACGTGCGCGTGGTGATGATCAAGCTCGCCGACCAGTTGCGCCAGCTGCGCGACGCGCGCCATGCCGAAGCCGGCGTGCAACAGGCCCTCGCGCGCATGACCCTGGACATTTACGCGCCGCTCGCCAACCGCCTGGGAATCTGGCAGATCAAGTGGGAGCTCGAGGACCTGTCACTGCGCTACAGCGATCCCGCCGCCTATCACCAGTTGGCGGCATTGCTGGATGAAAAGCGGGGCGATCGGGAGCAGTACATACAAGGCCTGACCAGCACGCTGGAGTCCGCGCTCAAAGAGGCCGGAATCCAGGCAGAGGTCCAGGGCCGGCCCAAGCACATCTACAGCATCTGGAAGAAGATGCGACGCAAGGGGCTCGCCTTCGAAAACTTGTGGGACATCCGCGCGGTGCGCATCGTGGTGGATTCCATCGCCGACTGCTACGCCGCCCTCGGCATCGTTCACACCCGCTGGCGCCACCTGCCCGGGGAATTCGATGACTACATCGCGACACCCAAGGCGAACGGCTACCGCTCCATCCACACGGTAGTGATCGGCCCGGCGGACAAGAGCGTCGAAGTGCAGATCCGTACCCGCGAGATGCACCAGGAAAACGAACTCGGCGTGGCCGCCCACTGGCGCTACAAGGAGAATCGCCGCCAGGACGAAAGCATCGATCACAAGGTGGTCTGGCTGCGCCAGCTACTCGAATGGAAGCAGGAGCTGGAGGAATCGGATTCGGTGGCCGAGGCTCTGCAGGAGAGCGCGGAGAACCGGCGCGTGTACGTGTTCACGCCCAAGGGTACGGTGATGGACCTGCCGGAAGGCGCGACCCCCATCGACTTCGCCTACGCGATCCACTCCGAGGTCGGTCACGCCGCCAGGGGGGCGCGCGTGAACGGGCGCATGGTGCCGCTCGGCTATCACCTGCAGACCGGCGACCAGGTCCAGGTGCAGACCCAGAAGGGCGGCACGCCGAGCCGCGACTGGCTGCGGCCGGAGCTCGAATACATCCGTACCCCGCGAGCGCGATCCCGCATCCAGCAGTGGTTCAAGCAAAAGGATCACGATCACCACGTCGCGGAAGGGCGGGCGATGCTGGAAAAGGAACTGGGGCGTCTCGGCCTCGAGGACCTGGGCTACGACCGCATCGTCAGCCACACGCCCTACGCCCGGCCCGAGGACCTGCTCGCGGCTCTCGGCGCGGGAGACTACAAGCTGTCGCGCGCACTCCTGCCGTTTCGCCGCGAACTGGAACGGCGCGCCGAGCCGGTGCTCGAGACCCAGCGACGCCAGTCCGGCGAACAGCCCGGCGAGTTCCGCGTCAATGGCGTCGGCAACCTGCTCACCACCATGGCGCGTTGCTGCCAGCCGGTGCCCGGGGATCCCATCGTCGGCTACATCACCACCGGCCGCGGCGTGACCATCCACAACCAGAACTGTCGCAACGTCCAGGCCCTGACCGGGGAGAAGCAGAACCGTCTCATCGACGTCGAATGGGGCGCGCAGGAATCCAATGCCTACCCGGTGGAGGTGGAAGTCACCGCGTTTCACCGCAGCGGGATTCTGCACGACATTTCCCAGGTCATCCGTGACGCGGGTATCGACGTCATGAAGGTCAACATGGAAACCGACGACGAGAACCTGGTGCGGCTCAGCCTGAGACTCGAGGTGTCAGGGCTGAAGACCCTGAGCAGGACTCTCTCGCGGCTCGCGCGGGTGCAGAACGTACTCGATGTCAGGCGTCAGCGGCAGTAGCGGCTTAACAATATATCCAATAGTTTTAACAATATAACGATCATCCTTCACGAAAATAATGAGCAAAATTCAACTGGCCAGCCGGCTCGACCAGGTCCGCGTATCGCCCACGGTGGCGTTTTCTTCCCGCGCCCGGGAACTGAAGCAGGAAGGCCGCGATGTCATCGCCCTGTCCGCCGGAGAACCGGATTTCGATACCCCGGATCACATCCGCGAGGCGGCGCACCAGGCAATACGCGACGGCCATACGCATTACACCGCGGTGGAGGGGATCCCGGAGCTTCGGCGCGCCGTGTGCCACAAGTTCCTTCGGGACAACGGCCTCGATTTCACGCCCGACCAGGTCACCATCGGCAACGGCGGCAAGCAGGTGATCTTCAATGCCTTCATGGCGACCCTGGAGCCCGGTGACGAGGTGGTCATTCCGGCGCCCTACTGGGTGAGCTATCCGGATATCGTGCGCCTGTTCGGCGGCGAACCGGTGATCGTCGAGACCACGGAGGCGGATGGTTTCTGCATGACAGCCGGGCAACTGGAGGCAGCGATCACGCCACGCACCCGCTGGATCCTGCTTAATTCACCCTCCAACCCGAGCGGCGCGATGTACTCCGGGGAAAACTTCAGGGCGCTGGGGGAGGTGCTCGCAATGCATCCCGATGTGTGGGTGATGACGGACGACATCTATGAGACGGTGGTATACGGTGGCGTCCAGTTCACCACCTTCGCCGCGGTGGTTCCGGAACTCGCGGATCGCACCCTGACCATCAATGGCCTGTCCAAGTCCCATGCGATGACCGGCTGGCGGCTGGGATACGGCGCAGGGGACCGGCAACTGATCCGGGCGATGAACAAGATCCAGGGGCAGTCCACGCTGCATACCTGCTCCATCACCCAGTGGGCGGCGGTCGCGGCGCTGGAGGGCCCGCAGGATGCGACCGGGATGATGTGCGAGCGCTTCGCCCGGCGCCGCGACGCGACGATGTCGGCGCTCGACGCCATCCCCGGAATCCGCTGCTTTCCGCCGGAGGGCGCGTTCTACCTGTTCGTGTCCATCGCCGACCAGCTTGGGCGGAGAAGCGCGGGAGGAAAGGAACTCGCCACCGACCACGACTGGGTGATGGCATTGCTGGAGGAGGGGGACGTCGCCCTGGTGCCGGGCTCGGCGTTCGGCACCGATGGATACTTCCGTCTGTCGTTCGCTGCCGCGGACGACGTGCTGGAGGAGGCCTGCCGGCGTATCGCGGCGTTTGCCGCGGGCCTGGTCTGACCACTTCGGAACAGCTAGGAAATTCTGACTGGTGCGAGCCGGGATGCAGGTCGGTTCAACCCTGTAACATGGATCCCAGCCTTCGCTGGGATTATGTCGAAAGACTGCAAATATAAGGTGGTCTACTGTGCAGTCCAGTACCGGCGCTGACAACGACACGAAATGCCAGCGAAGGCTGGCATCCATGCCGAACAGAGGGAATACGCCCGGCAAGAAAAGCCGGGCGAGTGATCCCGACTAGCGCCGGGACTCCTGCATCTTCTTGTAGCGCGTGATCAGTATCGCGACGCTGTTACGCATGCGGTCGAAGATCTTCGCCAGGTCCTCGATCTCGTCGTTGGACTTGATGCTCACCGACTGGGAGGTGTCGCCCTTGGCGACACGCTCGGCGGCCTGCTGCAGTTCGAACAGCGGATTGACGATGCTGCTCGACAGCGTGGTGGCGACGAGGAATGCGATCAGCGCGAACAGCGCGGTGGCGATACCGACGATCAGCAGGGTGTTCTCGCGAGACGCGTGGAGCTGGTCCTGCACGGCGTTCAGGTTCTCCAGCGGCGCCAGGGCAACGCTCGTGGGCTGCTGTACCAGCACGATCCAGTGGAAGCCGTCAAAGCCCTCCACCACGTCGCCGTACAGGTCGTTCCCCGCGGTCCATCCATGGCCGAGGACTTCCGCCTCGCCGATGGCAAACCCGGATACCTCGTTTTGCAGCGCAGACTTGATCGAATCATTGTCGCTGTCGCCGAGATTGCCAGCGGGAGTCATGATGCGCTCGATGTTGTGATCAGTGGCGGTTTCCGCGAGCAGCAGGCCGTCGCGGGTTGCCACCGTGACGTTGCCACTGGGAATTTCCGCGGCGCGCAGGTCGGCCACTTCCTGGATCAGGCTCACCCCGAGCACCGCCTTCATTACCCCGAGGCGGCGACCGGACTGGTCGTCGTCGATGCGCACGGAGATCTCGATGGACCAGATATTCGCCGACTCATCGAATTCCACCTGGCCAACGGCGATCCCCTGGTCCATGGCATCAACCCACCAGTCCTCGTCGCTCTGGACGAAATCCGAGGTCGGGTTGGTCAGCGCCACGTTGTAGCCGTATTCATCCGTGATGAATACCTCGCCGAAGTGCAGTGAACGCTCGATCTGCTGGGACAGGTAGCGATCGGTATCGGGGAACAGGTTGAGACTCTTCTGATCCGTGAACAGCGCCTCGACTTCCTCGGTCGCCATGCCGGGGAAACCGCGGCTGCGATGAAAGCCCGCGGAATTACGCGCGGCCTCGACCACGTTGGGCGCGGAAGCCCAGGTGACCACGTCGGAGATCCGCTCGAGCATGAAGCCGTCGACCTGTTGCACGATGCGCATTGCGGTGGCGCTCAGGTTGGCCCCGACCACCTGGTCGAGCATTTCGCCGCGGCTCTCATTCAATCCCTGGTCGACCTCTCCAATCAGCTTTGACAAGCTGTTGTAGGACAGGATCCCCATGAGCAGGATTGGTACGATGCCCAGGATCAGGGCACGGTTGGTGATCTTTCCGCGAAGACTGTTGAAATATCCACGTTTCGCCATCGCTAACTCCCGTTGTTATCACAAATTGACATTACCCCCAGGCCGAAACCCGGATGAGTTTTCGGCGAGGCCAAACTTTTTATGAGGCGGATGGTCGGGAGGGTGCCGCGGGCCTGGATATAGTTATTGGATGGAGCCCTGCGTCGTGCTGCAACTGCCCTCCGACAACCGCGATTTTTATCATGTCGTGGCCGGAGTTTCAAACGCTTTCGGCGGCATGGCGGTGAATTTCCGGCCTCCCCTGGCGCATTCCCGGACCAGGATTGGTGCGGCGCCGAATTTCCCTATAATCCGTCCATGACCCCGAGCACCACGCCGCAACCCGTTTTCTATATTCCCCACGGCGGGGGACCCTGCTTTTTCATGGACTGGACCCTCGGCCCCGCGAATACCTGGGACCGGATGGCGGACTGGCTGCGCGGCCTGTCCGCGACGCTGCCGCGACGGCCCGACGCAGTTCTCGTGATTTCAGCCCACTGGGAGGCGGCCGGACCCCGCATCACCGCCGGTGCCGCGCCCGAACTGATCTACGACTACTACGGCTTTCCGCCGCATACCTACGAGATCACCTATCCTGCGGCGGGGGCCCCGGCGCTGGCGGCGCGGGCGCGGGACCTGCTGGAAGGGGCGGGTTTCACCCCGCATCTCGATACCGCGCGCGGCTTCGACCACGGCATATTCATCCCCTTCAAGCTGATCTACCCGGACGCCGACATCCCCATCGTCCAGGTATCGATGGATCCCGGGCTGGATCCATCGCTGCACCACCAGATCGGCCGCGCGCTGGCGCCTCTTCGCGATGAAAACGTACTCATCGTCGGCAGTGGGCTCAGCAGTCACAATCTCGGCGCGATGATGCGCAACACCGAACTCGAGGGCTCGGCGGCGTTCAACCAGTGGCTGGAAAAGGTTTCCGCGCTACCCGCCGACGAGCGCGCCGCGGCGCTGGGCGGCTGGGAAGCCGCGCCCATGGCGCGCCACGTCCATCCGCGGGAGGAACACCTCCTGCCGCTGATGGTCGCCGCCGGCGCGGCGGGAGAGGACCCCGGCCACTGCGTCTATCGCGACGTGGTCCTCGGCGCGGTGGCGCTGGGCATTCGCTTCGATCGGCCTGAACGAGAGGACGCGATCCAGTGAACGACGCTGCGACCATGGTGGGCGGCATTCGCGCCCATCGCTCCGTACTGTCAGTGCCGGCGATCAACCCGGCGTTGTTCCCCAAGGCCCTGGCGGGAGCGGCGGACACCATCATGCTGGATTGCGAGGATTCGGTCGCCCCGGCGGACAAGGCGAAGGCGCGGGAGAACGTCATTGCCGGTGCGCGCGAACATGACTGGGCGGGGAAGGGCAAGACGCTCATGGTGCGGGTGAACGGCCCGGATACTCCGTTCATGTACCGCGACCTGGTGGACATCTTCGAGGCTGCCGGCGACTGTATCCAAAGCGTCATGCTGCCCAAGGCGGACGGTGCGGGGGATATCCACATGCTGGATCGTCTCCTCACCCAGATCGAGGCGAGCGCCGGCATCTCCCATCGCATCGCGATTCATGCGCTCATCGAAACCGCGCGCGGCGGTCTCGCCGTGACGGAGATCGCGGCCGCGAGTCCGCGTCTCGAGGCGCTCCATTTCGGCGCCGGTGACTTCGCCGCGAGCTGCGGTGCGCGCACCGTGAACATCGGCGGTCTCAACCCCGATTTCCCGGGCGATGCCTGGCATCCGGTGATGCAATGGCTGGTGATGGCCTGCCGCGCCAATGGAATCCAGCCCGTGGACTGCGCCTACGGCGACTACAGTGACCCTGAGGGATACCTCGCCGCCGCGCGCCGCGCGGCCGCGCTCGGTTTTGTCGGCAAGTGGGCGATCCACCCGAGCCAGGTGCCGCTCGCGAACGAGGTGTTCACGCCGACACCGCAGGAGGTGGCGGCGGCGCGCGCGGTACTTGATGCCATGGACCGCGCCGCCGAGGCCGGCCAGGGGGCGACCACGGTGGATGGTCAGATGGTGGACATCGCCTCGATCCGCATGGCGCGCAATGTCGTCGCCCTCGACGAGGCTCTCGCCGTCCGCGGCGCGGGCGACTGACGCCAGCGGGAGGAACCGGGGCGGTTTCGTGTCTTGTTCTCGCCGAAACCGGGCAAGATAATACGCTCGCTTTTCCACTCCATTGGTGACCTTGTTCTGGTATGGAACGACTGGATTTTGGCCGCGTGTTCGAGGGCGCGGAGCGCACCGTCGGGTTCTATCTCCCCGACACGTTCAACATGCTGCCGTTCATCTCGGCGCTGGAACCCCTGCGCATCGCCAACCGGCTGTCGAAACAGCGCCTGTACCAGTGGCGCACGATCAGCGATGACGGTGGCGAGGTGGTGTCCTCGAGCGGCATGCGTCAACTTGTGGACCGATCGCTGGCGGACGCGGGCGACTATTCCCTGCTCGTGGTCTCCGGCCCGTTCTACCCGGAGAAGTTCGACAATCCGGCGGTTCTCGACTGGCTCTGTAAACTGGCGGAGAAGGGCACCGTGCTCGCGGGACTGGAAACCGGTTGCCACCTGCTCGCGGAGGCCGGCCTGCTCGACGGCCTGCACTGCACGACTCACTGGGAAAACTTCAACCAGTTTCGCGAGACCTGGCCCGATCACCGCGTGTCCATGGACGTGTTCGAGGTCGACCAGAGGCGCCTGACCTGCTCCGGCGGTGCGGCCTCCATGGACATGATGCTCTATGTTATAGAGCAGCACCACGGCCACGAACTCGCGGCCTCGGTGGCGGATAGCATGATCCATCCGCATATCCGCCACGGCAGCGAACCCCAGCGCATGGATATCAAGTCGCGCACCGGGGTGACCCACCCGGACCTGATCGAATGCATCGAACTCATCGAGGCCAATATCGAGCAGCCGCTCACCCCGGCGGAGCTGGCGGACCTCGTCGGTATCTCCAAGCGCCAGCTGGAGCGACTCTTCCGGCGCTATCTCAACACCACCCCCGCGCGCTACTATCTCGGACTGCGCCTGGAAACCGCGCGCCGCATGCTGGAGAAAAGCTCGATGAAGATCATCGACGTCGCCATCGCCTGCGGCTTCAAGTCCGCGGGACATTTCAGCAGCCGCTATTACTCCAGCTTCGGCGTCACCCCGAGGGAGTCACGCAAGGCGCAGTAATCTTTCCACGTCAACCGGAAACCGGCTGATCGGTACGCCGGCGAGAAAGTTACCGTCGTATTTCCGTATTTTGGGGTTTACGCCGCTGGCGCATACTTCGCGCAGTATCCCGCGGGATTCCCGTACCCCATGAGCAGTCGCAGAGCAGGCGGCAGGGTGGCGCGCCAGGCGCTACGCGCCGCGCCACTTCCCGCAGCGGACAAGCCGGTCAGGCCCGGTCTCGTCGGCGGTCGTTACCAACCGTTGACCGCCACCGATCTCGATCGGGTGCACGGCACCATCCTCGACCTGCTGGAGCAGATCGGTTTCTCGCGCGCGATCCCGGGCTGTATCGAGGCGGTGACCTCGGTGGGCGGCGTCTACCGCGACGGTCGCCTGACCTTCCCGCGCGCGCTGGTGGAAGACACCATTGCCAGCGCGGCACGGGACTTCACTCTTCACGCGCAGGTGCCGGAATGGGACCTGCAGCTCAGCGGCAGCCGGGTGCATTTCGGCACCGCCGGCGCCGCGGTGCACGTGGTGGATGCCTGGAAAACCCATGACGCCTACCCGGGCAAGGGTCTCTACCGCGAGTCCACCGCCCAGGACCTCTATGACGCGGCGCGCCTGGTCGACAGCCTCGAGCACCTGCATTTCTTCCAGCGCTGCATGGTGGCGCGGGACATCGAGAGTCCGCGCCTGATGGACCTCAACACCACCTACGCCTCGGTGTCCGGCACGCGCAAGCATTGCGGCGTCAGCTACGTCGATCCCGCGCACGCGGAGGAGGGCCTCAGGCTGTTGCACGAGGTGGCGGGAGGCGAGAAGAAATGGCGCGAGAGACCCTTCGCGAGCCTGTCCTGCTGCTTCGTGGTGCCGCCGATGCGCTTCGCCGAGGATGCCTGTCGGGTGATGGAGGTGTGCATCCGCGGCGGCATGCCAATCCTGCTCCTGGCCGCTGGCCAGGCCGGCGCCACGAGCCCGGCCTCCCTCGCCGGATCGGTGGTGCAGGAATGGGCGGAAGTGCTGGGTGCGCTGGTTTATGCCAATGCCATCGTTCCCGGGCATCCCTGCATCTGCGGGCCGTGGCCCTTCGTCTCCGACCTGCGCACCGGCGCGATGAGCGGCGGCAGTGGGGAACAGGCGGTGCTGATGGCGGCCTGCGGCCAGGTCGGGCGTTATTACGACCTGCCCACCGGCATCGCCGCGGGTATGGCGGATTCGAAGATCCCCGATGCGCAGTCCGGTTATGAGAAATCCTATACGCTCACACTGGCGGGGCATTCCGGCGCCAACCTGATCTATGAATCCGCGGGTATGCAGGCGAGCCTGCTCGGCTTCAGCTTCGAGGGCTGTACCATCGACAACGACATGCTCGGCGCGATCAACCGCACCGTGCGCGGCGTCGAGGTGGACGACGCGAGCCTCGCGCTGGAAACCATCCGCGAGGTCTGTATAGGTGGACCGGAGCATTTCCTCGGCCACCAGGCCACGTTGTCGCGCATGCAGCGCGATTACGTCTACCCGGACATCGGTGATCGCCTCACGCCCGCCGAGTGGATCGGCCGCGGCGCGGAGCCGGCGGACGTGCGCGCGCGGCGTAAAACCATGGCAATTCTCGAGACCCATTTCCCGAGTCACATCCCGGAGGAAGTGGACGCGCGAATCCGGGCGCAGTTTGACATCCGCATCCCGCGCGACAAAATGCGGGCTGGATAACAGCTCGATAAAGTACAAAGTCATGAGTGAAAACAGTTTGCCCGGCCAGGCGCGGGTGGTCATCGTCGGCGGCGGCATCATGGGCGCCAGCCTCCTGTATCACCTCGCCGAGGAAGGCTGGACCGACTGCCTGCTGATAGAGAAGGGCGAGCTGACCTCTGGCTCCACCTGGCATGCTGCAGGTCAGTGCCCGAGCTTCATCGCTGACTACAACATGGCGAAGATCCATGACCACGGCGTCAATCTCTACCCGAAGCTCGAAGGCCTGACCGGTCAGTACGTGAGCTGGCATGGCTGTGGCGGCATCCGTTTCGCGCTCAAGCCGGCCGAGGTGGAATGGTTCCAGCGCGTGGCCTCGGTGGGCAAGCTGATCGGCTTCGACTGCGAGATCATCGACCCTGCCAAGATCCGCCAGCTCGTGCCATGGGCGAACATCGACGGGGTGCTCGCCGGCGCCTGGACGCTGCACGACGGCCACGTGGATCCGGCCGGCGTATGCAATGCCATGGCGAAGGGCGCGCGCCAGTTCGGCGCGAGCATCGTGACTCACAACCGGGTGCTCGATATCCGCCCGCGCCCGTCCGGCGACTGGGAGGTGGTGACCGGGCAGGGCAGCGTGATCGCGGAACACGTGGTCAATGCCGCCGGCTGCTATGCGCGCGAGGTCTCGCGCATGGTGGGCACGGACATCCCCATGATCAACATGCAGCACACCTACATCGTCACCGACACGGTGCCCGAATTCGCCGCGCGCGACGAGGAGATGCCGGTGATCCGCGACCCGTATCCATCGTCCTACTATCGCCAGGAGCAGAAGTCGGCGCTCATCGGCATCTACGAGATGGAGAACTCGAAGGAGTGCTGGACCCATCGCGGCGGCTGGCCGGAATGGGAGTCCGAGAACGAGCTGTTCGATCCCGACTTCGACAACATCATGCCCTACGTCGAACGGGTGATGGAGCGGATGCCGTTCTGGCGAGAGCTCGGCATCAAGCGCGTCGTCTGCGGCGCGATTCCCCATACCCCGGACAGCAATCCGTTCCTCGGGCCCGCCGCCGGGCTGCGCAACTTCTGGCACTGCAATGGCGCCTCCATCGGCATTGCCGCGGGCGCCGGTTCCGGCAAGTACCTTTCCCAGTGGATGATCCACGGCGACGCCGAGATCAACATGGCCGGGGTGGACCCGCGCCGCTTCAGCGACTTCGCCCCGGGCGACTACACCCGCGCCAAGTCCCATGAGGACTACGAGCACATGTACAAGCTGCACCTGCCGGGGGAGGAACGCCCGGCGGGTCGCAAGGCGCGCATCACGCCACTTTACGACCGTCTCGCTGACCGGGGCGCCGTGTTCACCGAGGCCAATGGCTGGGAGCGTCCCAAGTGGTTCTCACCTGACGGACGCGAAGAAGAGATCGGGTTTCGCCACAACAACATCTTCGACGTGGTCGCCGAGGAATGCCGCGCGGTGCGCGAACGGGTGGGGCTGCTGGAGCTGTCGAGTTTCGCGAAGTACGACGTCATCGGAAAGGATGCCGGCGCGATGCTCGACCGCATCAGCGCCAACCGCATGCCGCGCAGGGTTGGTGGCATCGTGCTAACCCATTATCTCTCACCGGAGGGTCGGCTCAACGGAGAGTCCACCGTCTGCCGCCTGGGTGACGATCACTACTACGTGCTCTCCGGCGCCAACTGCGAGGAACGCGACCTGTCGATCCTGCGCCGGGGCATCCGTGAAGGAGATCACGTACGGGTGGAGAACGTCACCAATGACTACGGCGTGCTGGTGCTTGCCGGGCCACGGGCGCGCGACGTGCTGGCGCACTGTACCGATGCCGATCTCTCCAACGAATCCTTCCGCTGGCTGAGCGGGAAGGAGATCACGGTGGCGGGCCGGGGCGTACGCGCGCTTCGCGTGAGCTACACGGGAGAACTCGGCTGGGAGCTGCATTGTCCGATGGACGCGCTGACCGCGGTCTACGAGGCGTTGTGGTCTGCCGGGAGAGAACACGGAATCGCCGCCTTCGGCACCTATGCGCTGAATTCCCTGCGCATGGAAAAGGCCTACAAGGGCTGGGGCGCGGAACTCACCAACGAGATCACGCCGATCGAGGCGGAGATGGAGCGGTTCTTTCGCGAGGACAAGGCCGACTTTGTCGGCCGCGACGCGGTGCTGAAAATGCGCGAGGCCGGGCCGGCCATCCGCATCGTCTATTTCGAGGTGGCAGCGGGCGACAACGATGTCGTCGGTGGCGAGCCGCTAATGGATGGCGAGCGCGTGATCGGCATCACCACTTCCGGCGGATACGGCCACTACACCGGCAGGAGTCTTGGTTTCGGTTACGTGCCGCCGGAGTATGCTTCCCCCGGCGCGACCTTCGACGTGGAACTGCTGGGCGCGCGGCGCAGGGTGAAGGTATTGGCGGAGCCGGTCTGGGATCCCGCGTCTGAACGGCCGAGGACAGGGGCATGACATCCGGGACAGGTGCACTGCCGCTTCCCCGCGAGGGGTCCCTGCATGCCGAAACCGGCACGCCGGACTGGATAGACCACGGTGACGGCTTCCCCTATCGAGAGCTGATGTGCGACGAGGCCAGCGGCACGCGCACCTGGCTGATGCGCATTGAGCCCGGCGCGTATTCGCCGCCCCACTCTCATACGGAACTGGAGCAGGTCTACCTGCTCGAAGGGCATTTCGATGACGGCGAGAACGCCTACGGCCCCGGCGACTATATCGTCCGTGCACCCGGGGCAGTGCACAGCGCCTACAGCAGGGACGGTGCGCTCATGCTGGTAATGTATACCCCGTCGCCGGCGGTCTGATCGGTCTGCCGCCCGACTACTTCTCGGCGACGATATATACGATCCAGCTCGGATCGTCCTCGCCCTCGTTGGTGGGGAAGTACTCGCCGTTGCCCTCGCCGGTTTCCTCGTCGGTGCCTTCCCAGTAGACCTGGACCTTGCGGTATCCCGCCTCGACGAGGATCTCCTGCAGTTCGGGCAGGGTCCACATGCGCCAGTCGTAGGTGAACGCGTTTCGCAGCCAGGACTTGTCCCGGAACTGGAAGTGGATGTGGCAGAGCATCTCGCCGGTGATCGGGTTGAACTTCGCCTGGTCCCAGTAATAGGTGAATCCCTTGTGCTTCGTCTTCTCCTCGATCTCCTTGTAGGAGTCATGGCCACCGTAGGCGTCGATGAAGAGGATGCCGTCGTCGGAGAGACCTTCGCGTGCGCGGCGGAAGTACTCACGCAGCGCGTCCCGGGTCTTGAACAGCTGGTAGCTGAAGTTCATCGCCAGGATCACGTCCGCGGCTTCGCAGTCGGCGGCGAGCACGTCCTGGTTCAGCAGGCGGATGCGTGACTGTTGTTCCGGTTCGAGCTTTTCTACCCGGTTGCGCCGGCCCCAGTCGAGTACCTCCTGGTCGAGGTCGAGGCCGATGGCGGTATTGGTCTTGCGCCTGCGCACCCATTCACAGCTCGTGTTGCCGGTGCCGCAGAAGTCTTCGCGCAGTACCTTCGCGCGCCGCCGGCGCAACTTTTTATAGGTGTCATCGACGAAGTCTATTTCCGACTCGACGCATTGCACCGCCTCCTCGTAACAGGCATGGCGGTCGGCCTCGTAGGCGAGTGTCCCCTTGCGTGGTGGTTTGTCTTTTTTTCCCATGAACGGGCGAGTGAGAAGGTAAAATGAGCGCGTATTGTATAGGCGGTGGTATGACATGGCGACACGTTGCCTGATCCTGCTTCGGCATGCCAAGTCCGACTGGGACAGCGGCGCCGCGAGTGACTTCGAACGTCCCTTGAGCGCGCGCGGCCGGCGCGATGCGCCGCGCATGGGGCGCTGGTTGCAGTTCAACGGACTCAGGCCGGACACGGTCTGCTGTTCGAGCGCCACGCGCACCCGGGAGACCCTGCGCCTCGCGGGCAGCGAACTGGACCTGTCGGTGGCTGAGATCCAGTTCGTCGGTGATCTCTACCTCGCCAACGAATCGGAGATCGTCGCCATTGCCGAGGAGGAACTTCGGCATGCGCAGTGCGTCATGCTGGTAGGGCATAATCCGGGCTTCGAGATGGCGCTGCTGCACTACTGCCCCGACGTGGACACGCCTGCCGACGGCAAGCTGATGCCAACCGCCACCGCGGCGGTTATCGATGATCCCGCGCCGGGCGCGGGCAGGCTGCGCTTCCTCCAGCGGCCGAAGGATCTCTAGCTTCGGACTCACCAGGCTCTTGCATTGGCCGGCGGGTTTCTGATATGTTCTCAAAATAGAGAACAGCGGAGAGGCCCGGTCACGTCGTCCGCCATTCCCCCGACAAACATACTCCGAAGAGGCATTCCATATTATGGATGAGAACAAACGCAAGGCGCTCGATGCGGCGCTCGGTCAAATCGATCGCCAGTTCGGCAAGGGATCTGTCATGCGCCTCGGTGATTCCACGGTGGCCCAGGACATACAGAGTTATTCCACGGGCTCCCTGGGGCTGGACATCGCCCTCGGCATCGGTGGTCTGCCCCGCGGGCGGATCATCGAGATCTACGGCCCGGAATCCTCCGGCAAGACGACGCTGACCCTTTCCGTGGTGGCCCAGGCGCAAAAGCTGGGCGGCACCGCGGCGTTCATCGACGCGGAACATGCGCTCGATCCGTCTTACGCGGAGAGGCTGGGCGTCAACATCGACGAATTGCTGGTATCGCAGCCGGATACCGGCGAGCAGGCGCTGGAGATCGCCGACATGCTGGTGCGCTCCGCCGCGGTGGACGTCATCATCGTCGACTCGGTGGCCGCGCTGACACCAAAGGCGGAGATCGAGGGCGAGATGGGCGACGCCCATGTCGGCCTGCAGGCGCGGCTGATGTCCCAGGCCCTGCGCAAGCTGACCGCCAACATCAAGAAGTCCAATACCATGGTGATCTTCATCAACCAGATCCGGATGAAGATCGGGGTGATGTTCGGCAATCCCGAAACCACCACGGGCGGCAACGCGCTCAAGTTCTATTCCTCGGTCCGCCTCGACATCCGCCGTATCGGTGCGATCAAGAAGGGCGACGAGGTGCTCGGCAACCAGACCCGGGTGAAGGTGATCAAGAACAAGGTTGCGCCGCCGTTCAAGCAGACCGAGTTCGACATCCTCTACAACGAGGGCATCTCCAAGCAGGGCGAGCTCATCGATCTCGGCGTTGAGGTGGGGGTCGTCGACAAGTCCGGCGCATGGTACAGCTACAACGGCGAGCGAATCGGCCAGGGCCGCGACAACGTGCGCGAATTCCTCAAGGAGAACCCCGACATGGCCGAGGAAATTGAGCTCACCATCCGTGAGCGCAAGGGTCTCGTGGTGGCGGGTCGACGCGGCAAGACCGGTGAAGCGGATGTCGCGGAGGATCTCGCCGCCGACGCGGACATCGATCCCTAGCATCCACCCGGTCTCGCGGCGCTTTGAACAGAACCTGGGAACAGAACCGGGCTGAAGAACTGCCGAGCGAGGGCTCTTTGACGCAGGTGCCGGGCCTAGCGCTTTTCCCTTCAAGATGACCGGAGCCCGGGAAGAGACCAGCCAGCTGACGGAAATCGCGCAACGGGAGGCCCTGGCCAATCTCCGCGACCGCGCTTACCGCCTCCTCGCGCGGCGGGAACACAGCCGGCACGAACTCGGGCGCAAGCTCGCGTCCCACGATGCCCACGACCAACTGGACGGTTTGCTGGCTGCCCTGGTCGAGGAGGGTGCGCTCTCCGATGAGCGCTTTGCCGAGCAGCTGGGAGTAGCACGATTCAATGCCGGCAAGGGTCCTCGAGTCCTCGAGCAGGAACTCCGTCAACATCACCTGGACGATGCCCTGGTGGAGGCAGTAATGTCTCGGTATGCCGATGGCTGGCGGGAGCTGGCCGACCGGGTGCGGCGGAAGAAATTTGGCCCGGAGTCTCCCGCGGATTACCGCGAATGGGCGCGCCAGGCGCGCTTCCTCCAGCAGCGCGGATTCACCAGCGAGCAGATCGGTTCGTTCCGGGACGACTGAGGTAATTTCATCCCGCGGACAGGGTCTGCCAGTTCCGCCGTCTACCCTTGGGCGCATACATTTCAGGGCCGATCTTGGGTATCATCGCGCCCCTGCACGTTTGCTGCCGCAAAGATGAAAACCTCTGAAATCCGGGACCGATTCCTCAACTTTTTCCGCGAGCGGGGCCATGAAATCGTGCCCAGCAGTCCGCTGGTGCCCGGTAACGATCCCACCCTGCTGTTTACCAATGCGGGGATGGTGCAGTTCAAGGACGTCTTCCTGGGCGACGAAACCCGGGACTACCTGCGCGCGACCACGTCCCAGCGCTGCGTGCGCGCCGGCGGTAAACACAACGATCTCGAGAACGTGGGCTACACCGCCCGTCACCATACGTTCTTCGAGATGCTGGGGAACTTCAGCTTTGGAGATTATTTCAAGCGCGATGCCATCGACTTCGCCTGGGAACTGCTGACGAAGGAATTCGGCCTGCCACCGGAGAAACTCTGGGTGACGGTATTCGAGGAGGATGACGAGGCGGAGGATCTCTGGATAAACCGCATCGGCGTGCCCGCGGACCGCGTGACCCGTATCGGCGCCAAGGACAACTTCTGGCAGATGGGGGACACCGGCCCCTGCGGCCCCTGTTCCGAGATCTTCTACGACCACGGTCCCGAGGTGGCCGGCGGCCCGCCCGGGACGCCGGAAGAGGATGGCGACCGCTATATCGAGATCTGGAACCTGGTGTTCATGCAGTTCAACCGCAGCGCGGACGGCACCATGAAGCCACTGCCCAAGCCCTCGGTGGACACCGGCATGGGCCTCGAGCGCATTGCAGCCGTGCTCCAGGGCGTGCACAGCAACTACGAGATCGACCTGTTCGTCAATCTCATCGACGCCGCCGCGCGCGTCCTCGGTACCGACGACCGCGAGGACAAGTCGCTGCGGGTGGTGGCGGACCATATTCGCTCCACCGCCTTCCTCGTGCTCGACGGCGTGGTGCCGTCCAACGAGGGCAGGGGATACGTGCTCCGACGGATCATCCGCCGCGCGGTGCGCCACGGTTACCAGCTCGGCTGCCAGGAGCCGTTCCTCCATCGCCTGGTGGGACCGCTCGCGGACGAGATGGGGGACGCCTATCCCGAGCTGCGCCGCGAGCAGGCCATGATCGAACGGGTCCTGCGGGTGGAGAATGAGCGCTTCAACGAGACCCTGGAGCAGGGGCTGAAGATCCTCGACAGGGAGATGGAATCCCTCGAGGGCGATACCCTGGACGGCGAACTGGTGTTTCGCCTCTATGACACATACGGCTTCCCGGTGGACCTCACCGCGGACGTCGCCCGCGAGCGCGGTCTCAAGATCGACCAGGCCGGCTTCGACGTCGCCATGGCGGGCCAGCGCGAACGCGCCCGGGCGGCGAGCAAGTTCGCCCGTGGGGAGGAGATTCGCCTCGAAGGCGTGGAGGCCACCCGCTTCGACGGCTATGGCACCCTGTCCGAGAGCGTCGACGTGGTGGCGCTGCTGCGCGGCGACGAATCCGTGGACGTCCTCGCCGACGGCGAGGAAGGCATGCTGGTCACGTCGGCGACGCCGTTCTACGCCGAGAGCGGTGGCCAGGTCGGCGACCGCGGCGAGTTCCGCTTTGGCGATGTTCGCTTCCAGGTGGAGGACACGCGCTATCTTCCGGGCAAGGTGGTCGCCCACGTCGGCCGGGTGGCCGGGGGCGAGATCCGCGTCGGCGACTCCGGAGAGGCGAGCGTCACTCCCGACCATCGCCAGGGGAGCGCAAACCACCATTCCGCCACCCACCTCATGCACGCGGCCCTCAAGGCGGTGCTCGGCGGCCACGTGCAGCAGAAGGGCTCCCTGGTGGAACCGAGCCGGCTGCGCTTCGACTTCTCGCACCAGGTGGGCATGACCGCCGCGGAGATCAGGGCGGTGGAAACCCTGGTCAACAACGAGATCCGCCGCAACGAGGCCGTGACCGCGGAGGTCATGGAGCTCGACGTCGCGCGCGCCGCCGGGGCCGAGGCCCTGTTCGGCGAGAAGTACGACAATGACGTGCGCACCATCCGCATGGGCGAGTTCTCGTTCGAGCTCTGCGGCGGCACCCATGTCAGCCGCACCGGCGATATCGGCCAGTTCAAGATCATCTCGGAGACCGGCATCGCCAACGGCATTCGCCGCGTCGAGGCGGTGACCGGAAAGGCGGCGGAAGAGTGGATGCGACGCCGGCTTGAGCTGCTTGAATCCTCGGCGGGAGCCCTGCGGGTGCCCGTGGAGCAGTTGCCGGACCGGATCGCCGCGCTGCTCCAGCAGCAGAAGGAGCAGGCGAAGCAGATCCAGTCGCTGCAGGAAAAGATCGCCACCGGCGGCAGCGCGGGCGACGCGGTGCGCGACGTCGGCGGTATCCGCGTGGCCGCGGTACGCCAGGACGACGCGGACGCGAAGACCATGCGCCTCACCGTGGATCGCTGGCGCAGCAAGCTCCAGAGCGGGCTGGTCATGGTGGCCGGCGCCAACCAGGGCAAGGTGACGATCATCGCCGGGGTCAGCAAGGACCTCGCCGAGCGCTTCCCCGCGGGCAAGCTGGTGGCGCACCTGGCCCCTCTGGTCGACGGCCGCGGTGGCGGCAAGCCGGAACTGGCCCAGGGCGGCGGCAGCCGGGTCGAGGCGGTGGATGACCTCGTCAACGCCACCTATCAGTGGGTCGAAGGTCACGCCTGATTTCCGGATATAATCGCGCCCCGATTTTCTCCTCCGGGCGACGTTCCGCGACAGCGATCCAGTGGCACTTTACGTTGAAAAATACGGCGGCACGTCCGTCGGCAGCGTCGAACGCATCCAGGCGGTGGCGGCGAACGTCGCCGCGTCCGTGCGCGAGGGCCACCAGATCATCGTCGTGGTCTCGGCGATGAGCGGGGAGACCAACCGCCTGCTTGGCCTCGCCGAAGAGATACATCCCAATCCGCCGGCGCGGGAATCCGACGTGCTGGTCTCCACCGGCGAACAGGTCACCATCGCGCTCCTGTCCATGGCGCTGGACGCCATCGGCGTGCCGGCGCGTTCCTACACCGGCGGGCAGATCCGCATCCTCACCGACGAGATCCACGGCAAGGCGCGGATTCGCAGCATCGACGCCGCCAACGTGCAGAACGACCTCGAGAAGGGCCGCGTGGTGGTGGTGGCGGGATTCCAGGGCGTGGACGCAGAGAACAACATCACTACCCTGGGGCGGGGTGGCTCCGATACCACCGCCGTGGCGATGGCCGCTGCGCTCAGAGCCGATGAGTGCCGCATCTATACCGACGTCGATGGCGTCTACACCACCGACCCGCGCATCGTACCCGAGGCGCGCCGCCTCGACCGCATCACCTTCGAGGAGATGCTCGAACTGGCCGGCGCCGGCGCCAAGGTGCTGCAGATCCGCTCGGTGGAGTTCGCCGGCAAGTACAATGTTCCGCTACGGGTGCTGTCTTCCTTCGAGCCGGGCCCGGGCACCCTGATTACCTACGAGGAAGACGCAATGGAAGAACCATTGATTTCCGGGATCGCGCTCAGCCGCGACGAGGCCAAGGTCACAGTACGGGGCGTGCCCGACAAGCCGGGCATCGCCTACGCCATCCTGGGGCCGATCTCCGATACCCACGTGAATGTCGACATGATCGTGCAGAACATCGGTCTCGACGGCATGACCGACTTCACCTTCACCGTTGGCGCCGCCGACCTCAAGCGCTGCCTGAAAGTTCTGGAACCGGTGGTGGAGGAGCTCGGCGCCACGGAGGTCGTGGGTGACACCAACCTGGCGAAGATTTCACTGGTCGGCGTGGGCATGCGCTCCCACGCGGGCATTGCCACGGAGATGTTTCGCGCGTTGTCGGAGAAGGGAATCAACATCCAGATGATTTCCACCTCGGAAATCAAGATATCCGTCACCATCGACATTGAGTACGCGGAACTGGCCGTTCGTACCCTGCATAAGGCCTTTAATCTGGAAGAATGACCGAACGCGAAATTTGCCTGTCAGGTACGGTATCTTGTTATTAAATATGACATAAATATACGTTTTCGGGGTTGTAACTCGACGCGAAAACGATTAGCTTAGAGATCGAAGCTGGAACCGAGGTGAAGTTGTGAGGTTTGTGAGGTGCAGTCGAAACATTTCACAGTTTGCCCAGGGAGAGAGAACCGGCTTCTTAATTCAATCCACATCAAGTAATCAGTGCGCGGGAAAAACCGGGTCATGGACTCGGCGTATCCTGCAAAAACAGGAGCAGAGCGAATGTTAATTCTTACTCGTAGAATCGGTGAGTCCGTATTTATTGGTGAAGAAGTACGGATGACCGTACTCGGCGTCCGCGGGACCCAGGTACGGATCGGGATCAACGCACCCAAGGACGTCCCGGTACACCGGGAGGAAATCTACTACCGGATCAAGAATGAGCAGGGTGGCGGCAACCATTTCGAAAATGGAGACCGCGGTTACGACCAGGGCTACAACGGCAACGGAAACCACTACGACCACCAGGAAATGCAGGACTACGGCGATCCCCATAACTCCTGAGGCTCGACCCGGGGTAAAATCCCCCAATCCAGGTCGCCTGGTGTAAACTCGGCGTCCGCGGAGAGGTGGCCGAGTGGCTGAAGGCGCGCCCCTGCTAAGGGCGTATACGTTAATAGCGTATCGAGGGTTCGAATCCCTCTCTCTCCGCCAAAAATTTTAGACCAATCACGCGCCCGTAGCTCAGTTGGATAGAGTACCTGGCTACGAACCAGGTGGTCGGAGGTTCGAATCCTTCCGGGCGCGCCAAACTATAAAAAATACAATAGCTTAAGTTTATATTCTGGAGCTATTGAAAGGCCCGAAAGGCCACTTCGCCAGCATTTTCCCCGCACTCGCGGGGAAAATGTGGCACGCATACGGTACCAATGCGAAATGCACTTGGTCGATGCGAACTGGCGACAGTTATTCCTCTAGCGTTGCCACTGTTGTCGATTGCGGACAACACTTCAAGTGATGTCTGCAAGCATGCAGTCGGTCAGGCGTGCGTAGCCACGACCGGGTATGTTTGCTGTCCAGATAAACAGTGCGGTTGCTTTTGGTGATGCGCATACAGTGCAGGTCGGGATGCTTGCAGAATGCGTTTACACTAACGCCCCTCCGCGAGGTATTACTGAAAGCTGGCCAATGCCAAGAAAAGCCAAAGCCCCAAAGGCCACTGAGCCACTGGAGAAGACTCTCTGGAAAAGCGCCGACAAGCTGCGCAAGAACATGGACGCCGCCGAGTACAAGCACATCGTGCTCGGCCTGATCTTCCTCAAATATATTTCCGACGCCTTCGAGGAACTTCACGCCAAGCTGGCGGCCGGTGAGGGCGACTACGAGGGCGCCGATCCCGAGGACCCGGACGAGTACCGTGCCGAGCGGGTGTTCTTCGTGCCCGCCAACGCCCGCTGGAACCACCTGCAGGCCCGCGCCAAGCTGCCCGAGATTGGCAAGGACGTGGACGAGGCCATGGAGGCCATCGAGAAGGAGAACTCCACCCTCAAGGGGGTGCTGCCCAAGCAGTACGCTCGTCAGAACCTCGACAAGGCCAGCCTGGGCGCCTTGATCGACCTGATCGCCGGCATCGCCTTGGGTGACTCCAAATCCAAGAGCCAGGACCTGCTGGGGCGCGTGTACGAGTACTTCCTGGGCGAGTTCGCCGCTGCCGAGGGCAAGAAGGGCGGCCAGTTCTACACCCCTGTCAGCATCGTCAAGCTGCTGGTCAACATGCTGGAACCCTACAAGGGGCGCCTCTACGACCCCTGCTGCGGCTCAGGCGGCATGTTCGTGCAGGCCGAGAAGCTGGTGGAGGCCCACCGGGGCCGTATCGATGACATCTCCATCTACGGCCAGGAGTCCAACCAGACCACCTACCGCCTGTGCCGCATGAACCTGGCCATCCGCGGCATCGACGGCTCCAACGTGCGCTGGAATGGCGAGGGCAGCTTCCTAAACGACGCTCACAAGGACATGAAGGCCGAGTTCATCATCGCCAACCCGCCCTTCAACGACTCCGACTGGTCCGGCGAACTGCTGCGCGACGACCCCCGCTGGCAATACGGCGTACCGCCCACCGGCAACGCCAACTTCGCCTGGATGCAGCACATGATCTACCACCTCTCCCCCACCGGGATGCTGGGGCTTGTGCTGGCCAACGGCTCGCTGTCCTCCAATTCCGGGGGCGAGGGCGACATCCGCAGAGCCATTGTCGAGGCCAAACTGGTGGACTGCATCGTGGCCCTACCGGACAAGTTGTTCTACAACACCGGCATACCGGCCTGCCTGTGGTTTATCTCCCGGGACCGCAAGAACCACAACTTCCGCGACCGGGAGGACGAGGTCTTGTTTATCGATGCCCGCAATATGGGCGAGATGGTTACCCGCCGGAACCGCGACTTCTCCGACCAGGACATTGCCCGTATCGCGGACACCTACCACGCCTGGCGCAACCAGGACGGCGGGTATGAAGACGAGAAGGGCTTCTGCAAGGCTGCCTCACTGGACGAGGTGCTGAAGCACAATCATGTGCTGACCCCTGGGCGATATGTTGGGATTCCGGATGCGGAAGATGATGGGGTGCCGTTTGACGAGAAGATGGGCTCTCTTGCTTCTGAATTATCCAAGCAAATTGAGCGAGGGCACGACCTCGACTCCCAAATTGTGAGCACGCTCACTGCTCTAAGGATCACAACATGACTGATGTTGCAGTCTCAAGCACTGTGGGTGACTTTGTCGAACTCCAGCGTGGAACTACCTACAAGGGCAGTTTGGTAGGCAAACCAGGCCCGGCACTGCTGGGGCTCGGTTCAATTATGGCCAATGGCGGATTCAAGGAGGGTGGTTATGACACCTACGGTGGAGATTGCCCTGAAAAGCTCATGGTTCCCGTTGGTGGCCTTTACGTTTCTCTGAAAGACGTAACCCAATCCGCTGATATGCTGGGTGCAGTGGCGAGGGTGCCTAAACAGGTCCGGGCGGGGCGCTTAACGCAAGACACTGTAAAACTTGTACTCTGGAGTTGACCCGGTTCTGTGGACACTTACACTCTACGGAGGAGGTATCCACTATGCCAAAGTCACGCAACCCCTACCCACTAGAATTTCGCCAGCAGATTGTCGAACTGGTCCGAGCGGGCAGGAC
>JAUILZ010000025.1 GCA_030432755.1 Gammaproteobacteria bacterium
GGCAACCTTGCGGCTCTTGATCAGGTCGAGATCCGCGTCTTTGTCATAGAAAACTTGCATTGAATAAATTACTCCACTTTTCAAACAGTTACGCCTTGAATTTCAAAACGGCGTGATATTGGTATCCGGGCTTTCGGAAGGCGGGGCGCCGGGGGCGCCGGATTATACACAGTATTGCAGGGCTTAAACCGGTCTCAAAATCTACCGAGCGCAGGTGAGACGAGGCGAATCTGGCCGAAAAAGCGGAGTGTACAAATAGTACATGAGCATTTTGAGGACAGATTCAACGAAGTATCACCAAGCGCAGGTAATTTTGAGGCCGGTTTAAACGCTCAGGGCGCGTTTGCCGCGACCGATGCCGGATACGCCTGAACGCACCACCTCGATGATGTCCACCTGGCCGAGTGCCTGGATGAAGGCATCCACCTTGTCGCCGTTACCCGTCATCTCCAGGGTATAGGTGCTGTCGGTGACGTCGATGATGCGGCCGCGGAATATGTCCACCAGGCGCTTGACCTCCTCGCGCTGGTCATTGCCGCTGGCGACCACTTTCACCAGCAGCAGCTCGCGCTCGATATGCTGGCCCTCGGTGAGATCGATGAGCTTGACCACGTCCACCAGCTTGTTGAGCTGCTTGGTGATCTGCTCGATGATGTTGTCGGTGCCACGGGTGACGATGGTCATGCGCGACAGCGAAGGATCCTCGGTGGGCGCCACGGTGAGCGACTCGATGTTGTAACCACGGGCGGAGAACAGCCCGGCGACGCGAGACAGCGCGCCGGATTCATTCTCCAGCAACAGGGAAATGATTCGCCGCATCAGGCCAGCTCCCGCTCCTGCACTTCTCCCTGCCCCGGATGCAGTTCCATCTCGTTGTGGCCCTTGCCGGCGGCGATCATCGGGTAGACATTCACGGTGGGGTCGGTGATCACGTCGACGAAGACGAGGCGATCCTTGAGCGCAAACGCCTTTTCCAGGGTATCGTCGAGTTCCGCCGGGTCTTCCACGCGCATACCGACGTGTCCATAGGCCTCGGTAAGCTTGACGAAGTCCGGCAACGCGTCCATGTAGGAATGGGAATAGCGGCGGTCGTAGAAAAACTCCTGCCACTGGCGCACCATGCCCATGTACTGGTTGTTGAGGTTGATCACCTTCACCGGCAGGCCGTATTGCAGGCAGGTGGAGAGCTCCTGCAGGCACATCTGGATGCTGGCGTCGCCGGTGATGCAGATGACGGTCTCCTCCGGGAAGGCAAGCTGGATGCCCATCGCCGCGGGCAGGCCGAAGCCCATGGTGCCGAGGCCGCCGGAGTTGATCCACCGCCGAGGCCGGTTGAAGCCGTAGTACTGCGCCGCCCACATCTGGTGCTGGCCGACGTCGGAGGCGACGTAGGCGTTGCCGCCGGTGATCTCCATCAGGCGCTGCACGACTAACTGGGGAACGATCTTGTCTTCCTGGGGCTTGTAGTCGAGCGAACGCACCGCGCGCCAGCGATCCACCTGCTCCCACCAGGCATCCACCGCCGGGCGGTCGATCTTCTCCAGGTAGCCATCCAGGTGCTCCAGCATCTGCTCGAGCACCTGGCCGCAGTCGCCGACGATGGGCACTTCCACCGGTACGTTCTTGCCGATGGAGGAGGGATCGATGTCGATCTGGATGATGCGCGCCCCGGGAGCGAACTTGCTCAGCTCGCCGGTTACCCGGTCGTCGAAACGCGCGCCAATCGCGAACATCACGTCGCAGCCATGCATCGCCATGTTGGCTTCGTAGGTGCCGTGCATGCCGAGCATGCCGAGGAACGACGGGTCGTCATGGGGTACCGCGCCGAGACCCATGAGGGTGCTGGTGACGGGGAAATCGAGCTTGCCGGTCAACTTGCGCAGGGGCTCCGCCGCATCGCCGAGGACGACGCCGCCACCGGTATAGATGATCGGCTTCTTCGCCTGGGTGAGCAGTTCGAGGCCGCGCTTGATCTGCTTCGCATGGCCGCGGGTGCGCGGCTGGTAGGAACGCATGTCCACCACTTCGGGATAGTGGTACTCGGCCATCGCGGCGGTGATGTCCTTGGGGATGTCCACCACCACCGGGCCGGGTCGCCCGGACTCGGCGATATAGAACGCGCGTTTCATCGTCTCGGCGAGCCGGTTGACATCGCTGACGAGGAAGTTGTGCTTCACGCAGGGCCTGGTGATGCCCACGGTATCCACTTCCTGGAAGGCGTCGTCGCCGATGAGGTGGGAAGGCACCTGGGCGGTGAGCACCACCATCGGCACGGAGTCCATGTAGGCGGTGGCGATACCGGTAATCGTATTGGTCACCCCCGGGCCTGACGTGACCAGTACCACCCCGGCCTTGCCGGTGGCGCGGGCATAGCCATCGGCGGCGTGGGTCGCTCCCTGCTCGTGACGCACCAGGATGTGCTTGACCTTGTCCTGCTTGTAAAGCGCGTCGTAGATGTGGAGCGCCGCTCCACCCGGATAACCAAAAATGTAATCGATACCTTCGTCCTGCAGGCAGCGGACGACGATATCAGCGCCAGTGAGTTGCACGGTTCACCTCGGAATACAACCGCCGCAACGGGCGGGTCGGGTCAAAAAATGGACCCGCGAGTATAGCGAGATTGACAACGGGAATCCAAACGAAAACCGCGGCATGGCGCGGATTTACGGGTACCGCGGGCGGTTGGACGGAACCCTTCGCGCGGGCCCTCCCGGGCGAGCCGGGTCAGGGAGTCACGATCGTATCGAGCCAGCCGCCGACGGCATCGAGCAATTCCGCCTCCTCGCCGTCGAAAAAATGATCCGCTCCGGGCACCACCTGCTGGCTGTAGCCGGCATTGCCGGCGGTGAAGGCCGCGCTGGCGCGCCGGGGTGCGGAATCCATGACGGCGGGAAAATCCTCTCCGCCATAGAGATCCAGTAGGGAAACCCCGATAGCCCGCAGGTTGGCCGCCGTGTCTTCCGGCATCTGTTCCCGCCCGGCGCTCAGCCCTACCAGCGCCGCGCCACGGACCGGCCCCTCCGGGTTTTCAGCGAGGTACCGGGTGGTCATCGCCGCGCCCATGCTGTGCGCGGCGATCACTATGTCTTCGTATCCCTGCGCCTGCAGGTACTCCACCGCGGCGGCAAAGCGCGCCGAGACCTCGTCGAACAGCGGCACATAGGCCATGATCTCCGCGTCGTTGGCGAGGATCGGCATCTGGATCGACAGCGTATGCCAGCCGCGCTCGGCGAGCCCGACGCGGAGGGGGAGCACGACCTGGTCCCAGTTGGGATGCACGCCGAGGCCATGGACCACGATCGCGGCGCGCGTCGCGTCTCCGTCGACCGCCTCCATCTCGATGGCAAGGAATTCATGACCTGCCGCATCGAGCCAGACCGGTTCGCCATCGAACAGCGTCTCGATGATCTGCTCCGCCCAGCGTCCTTCCTTGGCGGTATCGGAAAGCGTCGAGGCATGGAGCGGACCATGGACGGCGAGAAAAACGGCCAGCAGCGGCCAGAGAAACGGCAGTCGTATCAGCGGCGGCAACATGGATGGTGCGTCTCCAACATCAGGTCGTTGCTAGTGTAGCAGGCGCGGTGGCATCCTCGCGCACCGCAGAACCCGTTGGCCGGCACGGTTACATTGTGGCCCGCGGCCCACCCGATGCAAGCAGCCGCCCGGCGATGTCATCCTGGCGCACGAATAGCGCGTCGCGGGCCGCCGGATCGAAGAGGCGCTGATACAACGTATCCCGACCGGGGTCCGCCCCGTGGGCGGCCATCCGGTCGTACAACGCATCCCGGAACGCCGCGCGATTGCGCGCCAGGCGCTCCATGACGCCGCGCCGGATCTGCGCCGGATCGGGATCGCGCCGTATCCATTCCGCCACCCCGTCGCGCACCGCTTCGGCGTCCGGCTCGACGACGATGCAGTTGGTGTCGTCGAAGTACTCGTCGCGGCCGCCGACGCTGGGAGTGGATACCACCGGCAACCCGCAGAGCAGGTATTCGATGCAGGCGAACATCCCTCCCTCCTCCGCGGACAGGCACAGTCCGACGCGACTACGGCCGATCTGCCGCGCCACCTCCTTCGCGGTCAGCTTGCGCCAGATCACGCTGGCGCCGCGGGGCATCACCACCGCGGCGGGTTCCAGTTCACCGCGGGCAGGCCTTTCCCTGCCGGGCAATAGCAGTAGCGAACCGATGCCGGCCGCGAGCTCGATGCGTTTCATCGCCACCGGGCGCGCGATATAGATCGCGTCGAATTGCCTTGTCCCGGGCATGACCCGCATGACGTCGGGATCGGTGTAGCAGTTGTGTCCACCCGCGATGCAGTGGACACCGGCGCGCCGCGCGCGTTCCAATTCCTCGCTGGCATTGAACGCCAGCAGGTGCTCGATGCCGTCGTCGCGGAATCGTCGCTGGCGCATGAGGTGACGCTGCATCAGCCAGTCATTGCTGTGCCAACTCGCGTGCTCCAGCAGGAGAGCCGGGTGGAAGCCCGCCGGCCGTACCGGCAACGGATCGGCGCGCACACCGCCCGCGTCGTAGTACACCCCGTAGGCGCTGACCACCAGCGGCTCCGGTGACAGCACGTGGTAACCCCAGTAGCGCATCGCGCGGTGAAATCAGAACGGCATCCCGGGCATCCCGCCGCCCTTCATCTGCTGCATCATCGCGCGCATGCCGCCCTTCTTCTTCATCCGCTTCATCATCTTCTGCATCTGCATGAACTGCTTCAACAACCGGTTGACGTCCTGCACCTGGGTGCCGGAGCCCGCGGCGATGCGTTTCTTGCGCGAGCCGCGCAGCACCGCGGGAAAGCGCCGCTCATGGGGCGTCATGGAATTGATGATGGCAATGGTCTGCGCCACCTGGCGGTCGCCAACCCGGTCGAGCGCCTTCTGCGGCACCCTGTCCATGCCGGGCAACTTGTCGAGCATGCCGGCCATGCCGCCCATGTTCTGCATCTGCAGCATCTGCTCGCGAAAATCATCGAGGTCGAATTCCTTGCCCTTGACCAGCTTCTTCGCCAGCTTCTCGGCCTTCTGCCTGTCGACCTTGGCCTCGACTTCCTCCACCAGCGAAAGCACGTCGCCCATGCCGAGAATGCGCGAAGCCAGCCGGTCCGGGTGGAATGCCTCGAGCGCGTCCATGCCTTCACCGATACCAAGGAACTTGATCGGCTTGCCGGTCACCGCGCGGATCGACAGCGCCGCGCCGCCGCGGGCGTCACCGTCGGTCTTGGTGAGAATGACGCCGGTCAGTGGCAGCGCCTCGTCGAATGCACGCGCGCTGTTGACCGCGTCCTGGCCGGTCATCGCGTCCACCACGAACAGGGTCTCCACCGGGTCGATGGCAGCATGGATGGCCTGGACCTCCTGCATCAGCTCGCCATCGACGTGGAGTCGGCCGGCGGTATCCACGATCAGGACGTCGGCGCCGGAGCGGCGCGCCTGGGTGAGCGCCCCCTCGACGATATCGAGCGGCGACTCGGACGGGTCGCTCGGATGGAACGCGGCGCCCACGGATCCCGCCACGGTCTCGAGCTGGCGGATCGCCGCCGGCCGGTACACGTCGGCGCTCACCACCAGGACGGATTTTTTCTCGCGCTCGATCAGGCGCCGCGCGAGCTTGCCCACGGTAGTGGTCTTGCCCGCGCCCTGCAGGCCGGCCACGAGAATCACCGCCGGCGGCCTGGCGGCGAGGTCGAGCGCGTCGTTGGCGCTGCCCATGAGCGCCTCGAGTTCCTCCTGTACCACGCGGATGACCGCCTGGCCCGGAGTCAGGCTGCCGAGCACCTCGCGCCCGATCGCGCGCTCTCGCACCTTGCCAACGAAGGTTCGCGCCACCTCGAGGGAAACATCCGCCTCGAGCAACGCGACGCGCACCTCGCGCATCGCCTCGGCGATATTGTCCTCGCTCAGGCGGCCCTTGCCGCTCAGGTTGCGAAACGTCGACCGGAGTTTGTCACTGAGTTGTTCGAACATGCTGCCTGGGATGGGTTTTGCAAACGCCCGGAACCTGCCGGGGCGGGGTGTATAATTGCCAGCGATTGCATCGGTGGCTGGAGTCACCGGATTGTAGTCCAACCGGAACCATCACCCAACCTGATCCCGCTCCCGCCACGCCATCCATGCTGTTCGTCTTTCTGATCGCGATGGCCGCCTACATTGTCGCCATGATCGGGTTCTGGCGTGTCATCCTCCGGGTTGGCGGGGGCGCTGTGAACGGCGCCGGCCTGCTGCTGCCCGGCTGGGTCGCCGCTCTCCTTCACGGGTGGTTACTGGGAGTTGGCATGTTACCCGGAAACACGCTCAATCTCGCGCTTGGCAACGTGTTCTCGCTGGTCACCCTGATGACCGTAGTCCTGTTCCTGCTGGCTGCGCTGGCGCGTGACGTGCGCGGCCTCAGCCTGCTGGTCATGCCGCTCGGCATCGCCGGACTGGTGGTGGGCCAGTTCCTGAGTGGTCGCCCGCTTCTGATCCAGGATGCGCCGCCACTGTTATGGTGGCATCTGGGCGTGGCCCTGTTTGCATTTGGCATACTCTGCATCGCCGCGGCCCAGGCCCTGGTGCTGATTTTCCAGGACCGCCACCTGCACAGCCATCGCACGGGCAACCTGCTGCCGGCGATGCCCGCGATCCAGACGATGGAAAACAATCTCTTTCGTCTTACCCAGATAGGCGCGCTGCTACTGACCGTGAACCTGATCATCGGTATACTGTTCCTCCGCGCCCGATATGGTTACGCGCTCGAATTCAATCACCACATCCTGTTGTCATTTGTTGCCTGGTTGGGCTTTTGCGCGCTGCTCGCAGGGCATAGAATCTACGGCTGGCGGGGAGAAGTGGCGGCACGCTGGACACTGGCGGCCTTCACCGTGCTGGTCCTGGCTTATTTCGGGACCCGGTTCGTGACAACGATAATCTTGTCCTGAGTCATTGACCCGGGGCATCATTCCAGTTATCTTCCACTTCAGAAAACAGTGGTAAATAAATCGTTAACGCGATAATTTTTAAGGTATTTGGGGGACTTTCAATGAAATTCTTATCGCCCTTGCTCGTCGCGCTGTACCTGTTGTCGGGTTGCAGTAGCAACGGCGGCACGGTGGATAGCGGGGAAGGCCTCGGTATCCAGACCACGGAAACCAATATTCTCCTGCTGGCCAGCCTCGAGGTCGACAGCACCTTCAGCGTGGACGCCATCCAGACGGTCTGCGACATTGACGATGAGGGCGAAGTCACCACCGAAAGCGGGCTTACCACTGCGACCGGGACGTTTACCGTCACCTCCCGCGACCTGGTGGACGAGTCGGGCCTGACCCCGGTGGAATTCTTCGCCGAGGGCGTGGTCTTCGATCATTACCGGGTTCGCTACAAGGCGGCTACTCCCAATGCACCCAATTTGCGGGACCGCGTCTGGCACAAGACCTTCACCTTGCCGAACGGCACATCGACCGGATCGACCACCGTCATACTTGCCGACCTCAACCAGGTGATCAAGGAATTCGCGGGACAGACTTCCGGGAGCGCGGCCAGTTACAACATCACGGTCGTTTACTACGGCAAGGAGTTCAACGGCACTCCCATCGCGGTCAGCGCCCAGACCTTCCTCGAAATGGGCGACTTCGATCGCTGTACCGGGGCCTAGGGCACAGGGGAGGAAAATCCGGGCATCGATGCGGAACTCACCCCACGCAATGCTCCCACGGAAAGCAGCCAGAACGATCTGGCTGCTTTTTTCTTGTCTGCTCGCAGCATCCCTCTGCGCTTTCACGCCGGCGCACGCGGCCCGCGGATTCGATATCTACCTGACCAATGTCGAAAAGGACGGCAGACCGCAGGACGAGCGCATGACCCGCTTCGACTGCTCGGACCGCATCTACGTGGTGGTGATAGCCGCCGGGCTGGGTACCGGCGAGCATGAACTCACGGTGCGCTGGCTGGATCCCCTCGGAGAACAGCGTGAACTCACCCGTTTTCCCTTCCAGGGCTCTGACATCGCCAACCATATCTGGGCCTGGCTGCAATTGAACGGACCAACCGGTGCAATCATCGGCCAGATGTTCGACCCTTCCTTCGGCATGGAGGAATTTATCGGCGACTGGACCGCGGAGGTACAGATCAACGGGAAGGTGGTGTCAGAACAAAAGTTCCAGGTACTCTGCTGAAACTGCTCTCAAAATGACCTGCGCTTGGTGATACTTCGTTAAACCTGGCCTCAAAATGCTCATGTACTGTTTGTACACTGCGCTTTTTCGGCCAGGTTCGCCTTGTCTCAACTGCGCTCGGTCGATTTTGAGAGCAGTTTCAGACTAGTGCGGCGTTGACATAGTCAAACCGGTGATGGTTTCTCCGCCACGCGGTTGCGCACGTAGAGGGCGCCGAGTTGTAGCGGCGAACCGCCCTTCCCTGCATCAGCGGCGGCCAGCGCCACCTGGTGCGCCTCGGGGACCAGCACTCCGGATCTCTCCACCGCATGTCCAGCGACCTGTCGCGGCATGACGTATTCGTAGGATGACCAACCATTGCCCACCGCCACCGGGTTTGCCTCCCAGGATATCTCCTCCAGCGCCATGGCAAGCACGGTCGGGTCATCCACCCGCGGTTCGATCAGTGCTTCACCATCCCGATACACGCCCCAGTAAACCTGCCCCATGCGCGCATCCAGCGCGGCGATGACCGGCACCCCGGGCAAATCCCGCGCCAGTGCGGCCAGGGAGACGATTCCGGCAGCAGGCAGGCCTGCGCCGTAGGCCAGGCCCTGTGCCACGCCGATACCAACCCGCAGGCCGGTAAACGATCCCGGACCGATATCCACGGCCAACAGGTCAAGATCCGCCAGTGCGAGGCCTGCGTCTCCAAGCAACTCACGGGCCATTCCGATCACCAGTTTGGAGTGTCCCGAGGGAGCCTCCTGCTGACGTTGGCGGCACTCACCGTCATCCAGCAACAGCGCCACGGAACAGTGGTTGGTCGCGGTATCGATGGCAAGTATCTTCACATCAGGGTTCCTGGAAAAAACGCCGCACGTCGTCCAGGTGATCCGAACGCGGCATGGGCGGCAGGCTACGCAGGAACAGTTCGCCGTAGCGCGCGGTGCGGACGCGCGGATCGCAAAGCACGAGCACGCCGCGATCGGAGTCGGAACGGATCAGCCGCCCCGCGCCCTGCTTCAGCGCCTGGATCGCGTAAGGTACCTGGATATCCATGAACGGATTGCCGCCTCCTTCCTCGCAGGCCGCCAGGCGGCTCTTCAGCACCGGGTCCGATGGCGCGGCAAACGGCAGCCGGTCGATCAGCACGCAGGACAGGGCCTCACCGGGGATATCCACCCCCTCCCAGAAACTGGCGGTGCCAAGCAGCACCGCGTTGCCTTCTCGCCGGAAACGGTCAATGAGTTCTCCGCGGGGACTCTCGCCCTGCACCAGCAGCGGCCATGCCAGGCGGCCACGGAGCAATCTGTGGACACGTTGCATCATCGCGTGGCTGGTGAACAGGCAGAACGCGCGCCCCCGACTGGCGCGGGTCACCGACTCGACGAGTTCGGCGAGGCGCTCGGCGTAGCCGCGCTCTCGCGGATCAGGCATCTCCGGCGGCAGGTATAACAGGGTACGGCTGGCGAAGTCATAGGGACTTTCCCAGCGGCGTTGCTGGCCGTCGATGCCGAGCTGGTCGAGGAAGGCGCGGAAATCCTCCCCCACGGCCAGGGTGGCGGAAGTGAAGACCCAGCTTGCGGCATGCTGCATCATGCCGCTGAACTGGCGATCGATGCGTAGCGGCGTCGCCTGCAGGCGAAACCAGTTCTTTCCGTGGGCGAGCCAGCGCACCAGGTCATGATCGCGGCCTTCACACCAGTCGTCGAGTCTCGCCTGGAACAGCTCCGCCCGTTCCAGGCACTTTGCCAGCGCCTCGTGGACCGGGGCCGCGATATCCAGCGCCCGGCGTAGACCCTCCAGCGCGGCGGTCAGCGCTTCAATCTGCGCGCGAAAGCCGGCATCGTCGAGAATGCCGCTATCAAGCACGGGATCCCTGCTCCCTTCGAGCAGTGTGGCCAGCCGGCCGGTCGCCAGCGACAGAGACGGCACGACCCTTGCGAAGTCCACCGCGCTGCCGGCATCGCGTTCCGCAACAAGTACGTCTCGCCCCAGTTCCTCGAGCTGGTAGCTGGAAAGCGCGAAGCCAAAGAAACCCGAGGCCACCTCGCCGAGGCCATGGGCCTCGTCGAATACCACCGCATCGCAGGTCGGCAGCAATTCGCCGAAGCCGGCATCCTTGAGCGCGTGATCGGAAAAGAACAGGTGATGGTTCACCACCACGACGTCGGCCTTGAAGGCGCGCTGTCGCGCCCGGGTAACGAAGCAGTTGGCGTGGTCCGGGCACTGGCCGCCGAGACAGTTGTCGCTGGTGGAGGTAACCTGGCGCCACACCGGGGACTGCTCCGGCAGGTTCTCCACCTCGGCGATGTCTCCCTCCCGGGTGGATGCGGCCCAGCGGTTGATGATGTCAAGGCCCGCGACCGCGCTCCCGGCGAAACTTTCCTGCGCGTTCTGCTGGCGCAGGCGATAGCGGCACAGGTAATTGCTGCGCCCCTTGAGCAGTACCGCGTTGACCTGCTGACCAAGAACCGCGGCCACGCGCGGAAGGTCACGGTGGAATATCTGGTCCTGAAGGTGGCGGGTGCCGGTGGAGACGATGGTCCGCTTGCCCTGTTGCAGCACCGGCACCAGGTAGGCGAAGGTCTTGCCGGTTCCGGTGCCGGACTCCGCCACCAGCGTACCACCGTCGCGCAGCACCTCCTCCACCGCCCCGGCCATTTCCTGCTGCGATGCGCGCGGCACGAAGCCCGGCACGTCACGTTGAAACGGTCCGCCCTCCGCCAGCGTGGCGGCGGCGCTTACCGCTGCGCCAGGCACCGCGCGAGAGAGTCCCGCCAGGGCGGCAACGCAAGTCCGAACAGGTCGTGCAGGCGGTCGTTGGACAGCACCGAGTACGCCGGGCGCGGCGCCGGTGTCGGATACTCGCTGCCGGGAATGGGCGTGACGCGGACGCCGTCCACCCCGGCGGTTTCCAGGATCGCCGCGGCGAATTCCGCCCAGTTGGTCACGCCACTGCCAGTGGCATGCGTTATCCCCCAGGGTGACGCCACGCCGCCGGATTCCACCTGGTCGACAATGTCGAGGGTTACCCGCGCGAGGTCTTCCGCCAGGGTGGGACTGCCGAACTGGTCTTTCACCACGCGCAGTTCGTCGCGATCGGCAGCCAGGTTCAGCATGGTGTTGACGAAATTCTTTCCGCCGGGAGAGTAAACCCAGGCGGTGCGCAGGATGACATGGCGTTCCAGCGCGGCGGCAACCGCCTGCTCCCCATCGAGCTTTGTCCTGCCGTAAACGCTCCTGGGGTTCGGCGTGTCGCTCTCGACGTAGGGTCTGCCGGCGTCGCCGTCGAAAACGTAGTCCGTGGAGTAATGCACCATGGCGGCGCCGCACTGGGCGCACGCTTGCGCGATCACCGCGGGCGCCACGGCATTTAACTGGTGGGCGAGTTCAATCTCCGATTCCGCCCGGTCCACGGCGGTATGGGCGGAGGTGTTGATGACCCAGTCAGGGGCGTTATCCAGCACCGCAGCGGCGGTGGCGGCATCATCCGTCAGGTCGACCTCGCCGATATCCAGCGCAGTGACCTGCACGTCATCCCGCGGCGCCAGCAGGGATACCAGCGCGCTGCCGACCTGGCCGTCGCAGCCGAATATGAGCAGCTTCCGCATCCCGTGATCAGCGAATATGGACGTCCGCCAGCAGGCCGGCCGCCTGGTCCCTGGCGGAGACGACCGGGTCGCTGACCGGCCAGTCTATACCGATCGCCGGGTCGTCCCAGCGTACGCTGATCTCGTCCTCCGGCTTGTAGAGGGCAGTGCACTTGTAGACCACGTCCGCGCTCTCGCTCACCACGCAGAAACCATGGGCATAGCCCGGCGGGACGTAGATCTGTTGGCGGTTTTCCGCGCTCAGGTTGACACCGTACCACTGGCCATGGGTTGGCGAATCCATGCGCACGTCCACCGCGACGTCAAATATTTCGCCATGGATGACGCGAACCAGCTTGCCCTGCCACTGGGGATACTGGAAATGCAGTCCGCGCAGCACACCCCGCGCGGAGCGGGAATGATTGTCCTGGACGAACTGGTGCGGCAGCCCGGCCTCCGCAAAGGCGGCCTGGTTATAGGTTTCCATGAAGAAACCGCGTTCGTCGCCGTGCACCGTGGGCGTGACGAGCATCACGCCTGGCAATATGGTTTTTTCAACCCGCAAAACGACTGATCCGGTGATTGGCGAGGGCCGGATTATAAAGGGCCGGGATCCGGCTCAGGTGACAAGGTCGTCAAAAAACGACTTGATGCGCGAGGTCCAGCTTTCGTGGCGCGGCGAATGGCGGTCGCCGCCCTCGGCGATGGACTCGTCGAACTCCCTGAGCAGATCCTTCTGCTTGCGCGTGAGGCTGACCGGGGTTTCCACCGACACGCGGCAGTACAGGTCACCCTGGTGACCGTTACGCACATTGCGCACGCCCTTGCCACGCAGTCGAAACACCTTCTCCGACTGCGTTTCCGGGGGAATCTTGATCGTCGCGCGCCCGGACAGCGTGGGCACCTCGATGCTGCCGCCGAGTACCATGGTGGCGAAACGCACCGGCACCTCGCAGAGGAGATTGTCACCGTCGCGTTCGAAGATATCGTGGGGCTTGAGGCGCACCTGCACGTACAGGTCGCCGGGACGGGTGCCGGGGCCGGCGCTTTCGCCCTCCCCGGAGAGCCGCACCTGGTCGCCTTCATCCACGCCCGCCGGGATCTTCACGGAGAGGGTCTTTTCGTCCCGCACCATGCCCTGGCCCTGGCAGCTACCGCAGGGATCGGTGATCACCTTGCCACGCCCGCGGCACTGCGGACAGGTCTGCTGCACGGAGAAGAACCCCTGCTGCATACGCACCTGGCCCTGCCCGTGACAGGTGCCACAGCTCTTCGGCTCCGATCCCGGGCGCGAGCCGGAGCCGTGACAGGTGGCGCATTCCGCCATGCGCGGGACGCGGATCTTCTTCTCGATGCCGCTGACCGCTTCTTCCAGGCTCAGCTCCAGGTTATAGCGCAGGTCGGCGCCGCGGCTCTGCCGGCGACCGCCGCCGCCACCACCGAAGATGTCGCCGAAGATATCACCGAAGATGTCGCCCACGCCGCCGCTGAATCCACCGCCGCCACCCATGCCAGCGCTGTTGTCCACGCCCGCGTGGCCGAACTGGTCATAGGCCTGGCGTTTCTGCGGATTGGAGAGAATGTCGTAGGCTTCCTTGGCCTCCTTGAAATGAGACTCGGCCTCGGAGTCGCCCGGATTGCGGTCCGGGTGGTACTTCATCGCCAGCCGGCGATAGGACTTCTTCAGCTCATCCGAGCCGACGCCCCGGTCCACCCCCAGCACCTCGTAATAATCTCGTTTCGACATTCTCTTGGCTATTACACAGGAAAAGCGGGATCAATGCGATCCCGCTTTTCTACCGGTTTCAGTCCCCGATAAAATCAATTTCGTGATTGCATCGGGTTAATGCATACCGGGACCTGCCCGGTCAGGACTTCTTGTCGTCGTCCACTTCCTCGAACTCGGCATCGACGACATCGTCGTTGCCCGCGGAATCGGCGTCGTTGCCGCCACTCTCTTCCGCCCCGGAGGCCGCTTCCGCTCCCTGGGAGTAGAGTTGTTCCGCCATCTTGTGGCTCGCCTGGGTGAGCGCCTCGGTCTTGCTCGTGATGGCTTCCCGGTCGTCGCCTTTCATGGCTTCCTCGAGATCCGCGATGGCGCTCTCGATGGAGGATTTCTCGCCGCTGTCGAGCTTGTCGCCGAGTTCCTCCATGGATTTCTTCACCCCGTGGATCATGGCCTCTGCCTGGTTACGGGCATCCACCAGTTCGCGCGCCTTGCGGTCCTCGTCGGCATGCTCCTCGGCGTCACGCACCATGCGCTCGATCTCGTCGTCGGAAAGGCCAGAGCTGGACTTGATCACGATCTTGTTCTCCTTGCCGGTGGCCTTGTCCTTTGCCGAGACATGGAGAATACCGTTGGCGTCGATGTCCAGGGTGACCTCGATCTGCGGTACGCCCCGGGGCGCCGGCGGGATCTCGGTGAGGTCGAAACGGCCCAGCGACTTGTTGCCGCTGGCCATCTCGCGCTCGCCCTGGAGCACGTGTACGGTGACCGCGCTCTGGTTGTCCGCGGCGGTTGAGAACACCTGGGTCGCCTTGGTCGGGATGGTGGTGTTCTTCTCGATCAGCTTGGTCATCACCTCGCCGTAGGTCTCGATACCGAGGGACAGCGGGGTCACGTCGAGCAGGAGGACGTCCTTGACGTCGCCGCCGAGTACGCCGCCCTGGATCGCCGCGCCCATGGCCACGGCTTCGTCCGGGTTGACGTCCTTGCGCGGCTCTTTGCCGAAGAAGTCCTTCACCAGTTCCTGCACCTTGGGCATCCGGGTCTGGCCACCCACGAGGATCACGTCATCGATCTCGGAGGCGCCGAGGCCGGCGTCCTTGAGCGCGATGCGGCAGGGCTCGAGGGTCTTCTGCAACAGCTCGTCCACCAGGGATTCCAGCTTGGCGCGGGAAAGCTTCAGGTTGAGGTGCTTGGGGCCGCTCGAATCCGCCGTGATGTACGGCAGGTTGATCTCGGTCTGGGTACTGGAGGACAGCTCGATCTTGGCCTTCTCCGCGGCTTCCTTCAGGCGCTGCATCGCCAGCGGGTCGCCCCTGAGGTCCATGCCCTGCTCCTTCTTGAAGGTGTCCGCGAGATAGTCGATCAGGCGACGGTCGAAGTCCTCGCCACCGAGGAAGGTATCACCATTGGTGGACAGCACCTCGAACTGGTGCTCGCCCTCCACCTCGGCGATCTCGATCACCGAGACGTCGAAGGTGCCGCCGCCGAGGTCGTAGACCACGATTTTGCGATCGCCCTTGGCCTTGTCCATGCCATAGGCGAGCGCGGCCGCGGTGGGCTCGTTGATGATGCGCTTGACGTCCAGGCCGGCAATCTTGCCGGCGTCCTTGGTCGCCTGGCGCTGGGAATCGTTGAAGTACGCCGGTACGGTGATCACCGCCTCGCTGACGGTTTCCCCGAGGTAGTCCTCGGCGGTCTTCTTCATCTTCTGCAGGATGCGGGCAGAAATCTCCGGTGCCGCCATCTGCTTGCCACCGGCCTCGACCCAGGCGTCTCCGTTCTTCGCCTTGATGATCTTGTAGGGCATCAGGCCAATGTCGCGCTGTACCACGTCCTCGTCGAAACGGCGACCGATCAGGCGCTTCACCGCGAACACGGTGTTTTCCGGATTGGTGACGGACTGTCGCTTGGCGGACTGCCCCACCAGCACCTCGTCGTCTTTCGTAAATGCGACGATGGACGGCGTGGTGCGGTCCCCTTCGCTGTTCTCGATGACCTTGGGCTTGCCTCCCTCCATCACCGCGACGCAGGAATTGGTCGTACCGAGGTCGATACCGATGATCTTAGCCATTTTTCAGTGTTCCTCTGTAAAAGCTGTCAGTAATCAAAATCTGCCATGGAATATGTGGATAACCCTGCTGAATACAAGGTTGTCCGTGACCCTTTTCTTCAGCCCCGGGTATTCAGGCTAGCTGGCGACCACGACCATCGCGGGGCGCAGCAGCCGGTCCTTGAGCAGGTAGCCCTTCTGCATCACGCTGATGATGTGGTCCGCGGGGATCTCCCCGGCGGGCTGCATGCTGATAGCCTGGTGATGTTCCGGGTTGAATTTCACCCCCGGGCCGGCCTCCACTTCCGTGACGTCGAACTTGCCGAAAACGCTGGTGAGCTGTTTCAGGGTGAGGGCGAGGCCCTCCTGCATCTGCTCCACCGCATCGCTCTCCACCGCGCCAAGGTCGACCTGGGCGGCCTGGTCGAGGCTGTCGAACACCGTCAACAACTCGCGTGCGAATGCCTCGAGGGCGAATTTACGTGCCGTGACGACCTCGTTCTGGCTGCGGCGGCGGATGTTCTCGACCTCCGCCTGGGCGCGCAGGTGGCCGTCCCGCATTTCCTGGATCCGCTCGCGAGCTTCCGCGAGGGCTGCGGCGAGGTCCTCGGCGCTTTCGCCGGGAACGTCCACCGGATCGTCGGAGGGCTGCCCGGCGTCGGGCTCGACTTTACCGGCGGCAGTGTCCGTGGACTGCTCGATGTCTGGCGCGTCGGCGGTATCTTCCTGCCGGGGATCGGAATCAGCGTTCTTGACGGTCATGGTTTACGGGCGTTGAAGAGAGAATCCTGTCGCAAAGTGGGGACGCCCGGCACACACCTCAAGCGCCGGGCGGGTATTTCTACCCGGTCATGCGATCCGTCGCGAACGGGGCGAACGGGAAGACATGCGGGGTCTGCCCGCAATACTCCCGGACACGGCATCAGATGGAGAAAGAGGACCCGCAGCCGCAGGTGGTGGACGCGTTGGGGTTGTTCACGAGGAATCGCGAGCCCATGATGTCGTCCTTGAAGTCGATCTCCGCGCCGCCGAGGTACTGCAGGCTCAGCATGTCCACCAGCATGCGAATGCCGGACTGTTCGATGGTGATATCGTCTTCCTGGATGTCCTCGTCGAACTGGAAACCGTACTGGAACCCGGAGCAACCGCCACCCTGGATGAAGACGCGCAGCATCAGGTCGGGGTTGCCCTTGTTGGCGAGCAACTGGCCGATCCGGCCAACGGCGGCATCGCTGATGGAAATATCGGTTTGCATGGTGGCGGCGGGCGAAATGGTCTACTGAATATATAGGGCTGCCGAGGTCGCAATCAACAGGCGCCGCGGTCGGGATGCTGACCGGATTCGGGCAATCCCTGCCCCGGGTCGGCTGGTGAATAGATCACAGAACGGGCGCGCGGGAATCTCTATACTTCGTCGCATGTCTCAATCCACAAACCGCTCGAGGGTGAATCCATGACCGCAATCCAGTCAATCCGCAAACTGATCCTGATGGCCCTGTGCCTGCCCGCCGTCGCGCTCGCGGAATCGCCGCGCGTTGGGGTTGCCGAGTTCAGCAATACTTCCGGCGCCTACTGGTGGGGCGGCGGTGTCGGCTGGGAGCTCTCCAGCATGGTCACCAACGAACTCGCCAACAACGGCAGCTTCCGCGTGGTGGAGCGCAGTAACCTGGAAGCGGTGCTGGGCGAACAGGACCTTGCCGCCTCCGGGCGCATTTCCCAGGGCACCGGGGCGAAAATCGGCGAGGTGACCGGGGCCCAGTACCTGGTACTCGGCACAGTCACCGCCTACGAGGAGAATACCAAGGGCACCGGTGGCGGTTTCTCGTTCTCCGGTATCAGCATCGGCGGCAAGAACGACAAGGCCTACATGGCGATCGACCTGCGCGTGGTGGACACCACCACCGGCGAGATTGCCTACAACCGCACCGTCGAGGCGCGCTCCGGCGGCTTCGGTCTCAATTTCGGCCTGTCGCGCAACGGGTTTTCCGGCAGCCTCGGCGGGTACGAGAAAACCCCGGCCGGCAAGGCCATCCGCGCGGCGGTCGTGGAAATCGTCGACTATCTCGAATGCGCCATGGTGACCCAGGGTGGCTGCATGGCGGAATACGACGCCAAGGAAGAAAAGCGCAAAAGCAGCCTCAAGAGCCTGATCAGCCTGGACTGATCCGCCGGTCTCCGGAAAGCCGCGCACTCACACGCGGCTTTCCCGTCAGTGCCTGCTTCACCCGCTGAGAGCGGGCAGTTCGTCGCGTTGTCACCGGGGTTCAGATCCCCGTTTCCCGCGCCAGTATCTCTCCCATGTCCCGGGCGGCCTGCTGCACCCGCGGCACCAGCCCCGGAGCATCCAGGTCGATCCGCACGTCCGGACCATGCACCGCGATGCAGCCGCAGAAACGTCCCGCGGCGTCCATGATCGGCGCCGCAACCGCCACCATGCCAGCGACGAATTCCCCCCGGTCCAGAGCATAGCCCGCGCGCGCGATCTTCTCCAGTTCATCCGCCAGGCGCTCCATCCCGGTGATGGTGTCGGGCGTCTTGCGTTCCAGGTCCAGCCGGTTCAGCAGCGTACGCAGGCGTCGTTTTCCCAGCGTGGACAGATACAGCTTGCCGCTCGCCGTACAGTGCAGTGGCACCCGCGAGCCCACGGTGAACTGCAGTCTGAGCGGCCATTTCGTTTCCACCCGGTCCGCATAGACCATCGCGGTGCCGTCGGGAAATGTCAGGTTGCAGGTTTCCCCCAGGTCCCGGGACAGGTTCTCGAGCACCGCATGACGCTCGAGGCGTAGCGGCGAACCGGAAAGGAAGCCGGTGGCGAGCCGTTGCAAAGCCTGCCCCGGCAGGTAGCGGCGGCCGTCGAGATCGCGCTGGAGAAAGCCGCGCTCCTCGAGCGATGCGCAAAGCCTGTGGGTGGTGGAGCGTGGCGCGTCGATGGCGTCCGCCAGGCTTTGCAGGCTTGTCGGGCCTTGCGCGCGGCCGATTTCCTCGATCAGTCCCAGCACCCGCTCAACGGTGCTGCCCCGGTCCCGCGTCACTTTCTCCACGGACGGGCAATCCACTCGCGAAAGGTTGTCGAATCCATGCACATGTTGTTTATAATGGGACGATTCATTCCATTTTAGCCATTTCCGTACCAGCACGCCATGGCCGAACCCTCCACCGAGTATGACTACATCGTGGTCGGCGCCGGCTCGGCGGGATGCGCCATCGCCGCTCGCCTGTCGGAGGATGCCTCGGTTCGGGTGCTGTTGCTGGAGGCGGGTGGCCCCGACCGCAATCCCTGGATTCACATTCCGGTGGGCTACTTCAAGACCATGCACAATCCGTCGGTGGACTGGTGCTACGTCACCGACCCGGATCCCGGCCTCAACGGGCGGCGACTCAAGTGGCCGCGGGGCAAGGTGCTTGGCGGATCGAGTTCACTCAATGGACTCCTCTATGTTCGCGGCCAGCCGCAGGACTACGAGTCCTGGGCGGCGGACGGCAACCCGGGATGGGGCTGGGACGACGTCTTCCCCTATTTCCTCAAGTCCGAGGACCAGGAACGCGGCGCGGGGCCGTACCATGGCGCCGGCGGCCCTCTCGCGGTCTCAGATATCCGTCTCCGGCGCAAGATCACCGACGCCTTCATCGACGCCGCGGTGGAAGCCGGCATTCCACGCAACGACGACATCAACGGCGCAACCCAGGAAGGCGTGGGTTATTTCCAGCTCACCGCCCGCCGCGGCTGGCGCTGCAGTAGCGCAAGGGCATTCCTCGGCCCCACGCGATCACGCCCCAACCTCGACATCGTCACCCGCGCACATGCCACCCGCCTGCTGTTCGACGGCAAACGCGCGAACGGTATCGAGTACCTGCGGGACCGGGGTATCCGCCATGCCGGCTGCCGGCGCGAGATCATCGTCTCGAGCGGCGCCCTCGGCTCGCCGCAACTGCTGCAATTGTCCGGCATCGGTCCCGGTTCGCTCTGCCAGGACATGGGTATCACCCCGGTCGCGGAACTCGACGGCGTCGGCGCCAATCTCCAGGACCACCTGCAGATTCGCGCGGTCTACAAGTGCCGCCAGCCAACGCTCAACGACGAGGTCAGCAACCCGATCCGCAAGATGATGATCGGCCTTCAGTACATTGCCTCGCGCAGCGGACCCATGGCCATGGCGGCAAGCCAGGTGGCGATCTTCACCCGTTCCGGTGAGCGGGTGGAAAGGCCGGATATCCAGTTCCATTTCCAGCCCCTCAGCTCCGACAACCCCGGCGAGGGTACGCACAGGTTCTCGGCGTTTACCTCGTCGGTCTGCCAGTTGCGCCCCACCAGCAGCGGCCGGGTACGCATCCTGTCACCGGATCCGGAGCAGCATCCCTCGATTCAGCCGAACTACCTCGCCACCGAGCTCGACTGCCAGGTCGCCATCGGTGGGATGAAGGTGTCCCGGCGGATCGCGTCGATGCCCTCGCTCAAGCCGCTGATCACCGAGGAATTCGATCCGGGCGCGCATGTCCGCACCGACGACGAACTGCTCGAGCACGCGCGCAACACCGCCACCACGATCTACCACCCGGTGGGAACCTGCCGCATGGGCAGGGCGGACGACCCCCGTTCGGTGGTGGATCATCGACTCCGTGTACACGGCGTCGAGGGACTGCGCGTCGCGGATGCCTCCATCATGCCCAGCATCGTATCGGGGAATACCAACGCCCCGGCGATCATGATCGGCGAGAAATGCGCGGACATGGTGAAGGCGGACTGGGCGCCATGAGGCCCATGCGCATATCCCGTATCCGGTGCGCCGTGATACGCTTGATCCGGCGCGAGCGGTGTCCCCGCCGACTCCGCCCCGGTGATGCCAATCACCACCATTACTACGAAAAGGTTTTACCCGTGAGCCATCGCTCACTTACTACGCAAACCAACCAATCGAGGAGATTCCAACCATGCTACCAATGAAGAAACTGGTGGCCGGCGCCACCGCCGGCCTGGCCCTGATGGCGACCAGCGCCGCTTTCGCGGAGGTCAAGATCCGGGTGCAGTCGGTACTGCCGACCAAGGCGGACGAGATCGTCATGCTGAAAGACTTCGCCGCCAACGTGGCGCAGCTCACCAACAACGAGGTGCAGATCGAGGTCCTGCCTGACGGCGCCATCGTCAGCGGCCGCGACATCATGGACGCGGTGGACAAGGGCCTGGTGGAAGCGGGCTTCGCCTGGACCCATTACTGGTCAGGCATACATCCCGCCGCGATGCTGTTCGGTTCGCCCGTGGCGGGCGCCGGCGTCGGCATCGACAACATCGCCTTCGTCTCCTGGTTCATGTACGGCGGCGGCAAGGAACTGTACGACGAACTGTGGGGCGAGATGGGTCTCAACGTGCACGGTCTCATGCTGCAGCCGGTCGGTCCGGAGGCCCTTGGCTGGTTCAAGGAGCCCATCGAGACCATGGACGACTTCCGCAAGTACCGTTTCCGCACCCCTCCCGGCATTCCCGGTCAGACCTACAACGACATCGGCGTGGCCTCCGTGGCCATGGGTGGCGGCGACATCCTGCCGGCGCTGGAGAAAGGGGTCATCGACGCGGCGGAATGGTGCTGCCCGAAGCCCGACAGCGTGTTCGGCTTCCAGAAAGTGCTCAAGCACTACTACCTCCAGGGCCTGCACCAGGTGGTGGTGAACGCCGACATGTACATCAACGGTGACGTCTGGAACAGCCTGACCGAGGAGCAGCGCCGGGCGATGGAGATCGCCGCAGACGCCTCGATGATGCGTTCCATGAGCTATCGTATCTACGAGAACGGCAAGGCGCTCAAGGATCTCACCGAGAACCACGGCGTCATCCTCCACGACACCCCGGCGGACTACTTCCCCGCCTACATGAATGCCGCCAAGGCAAGCCTCGAGAAGAATGCCGCGGAGAACGAGTTCTTCGCCAAGGTCTGGAACTCGATGCGCGAGTTCGCCGACGTGGCTGTGCCCTTCTGGGCTGGCGCGCAATCGGCCAATGCCTCGCTCGGCCAGGCCTACGCCAAGCAGCTACAAAAATAGGCCCGACTCGCCGCGACCCAACGCGGCGTATCCGTACCCGGCGGACGGCATCCTCGTGACGCCGCCCGCCGGGTAGTTCCCATCTCCCGCGCCGGCGTCATTCAACGCCGCGCGGCATCCGAGGCCTGACATGGCGGAAGACATCAATCCCGACGACCTCGAGGTCGCGGACGAACTCATAGCCGAGCGGCGTTCCTCCATCGGTGTGGAACCACCGGCGGACATGGCGCCCTGGATGGCGAAGACCATCCGCGCCATCGACACCCTGAGCCTGTGGACCGGCCGGCTGGTAAGCTGGTTGCTGGTGCCGCTCTGCCTTGCGATGGTGTACGAGGTCATCGCGCGCAAGTACTTCGTCGCCCCGACCATGTGGGCCTACGACATGAGCCGCTTCATGTACGGCGCGCTGTTCACCCTGGGCGCGGCCTATGCATTGTCCGTCGGGGTGCATATCCGGGCGGACTTTCTCTACCGCAACTGGTCCCCGCGGGCGCAGGGCATCGTCGATGCGACGCTCTACATCCTGTTCTACTTTCCCGGGCTGGTGGTCTTCATGTGGATGTCCGTGGACTATGCCTGGACCGCCATCGAACGCGGCGAGCGCGGCATGGACACCGCCTGGATGCCCTACATGGGCCCGATCAAGACCGCCCTGCCCATCGGCATCCTGTTCCTCCTCATCCAGGGCGTCTCCGAACTGCTGAAAAGCCTTTACGCCGCGCGTAAGGGGAGGTGGCCGTTCTGATGTGGGATAGCATAGTCAACCTGCCGCCCGAATACATCGGGCTGGTCATGATCGGCGTGATGCTGTTCGCCATCTTCGTCGGTTTCCCGATCTCGTTCACCCTGATCTTCCTGGGTATGACCTTCGGCCTGTGGGGATTCGGCGACCTGGTGTTCTACCTCATGACCTTCCAGTTTTCCGGGGTCATGCTGGAACAGACGCTCGCCGCGGTGCCGCTGTTCATCTTCATGGGCATACTCATGGAACAGGCGGGGCTCATGGAACGCCTGTTCAACGCGGTGCAGCTCACGCTGTCACGCACCCGTGGCGCACTCTATATCGCGGTGCTGTTCGTCTCCACCATCTTTGCCGCCGCCACCGGGATCGTTGGCGCCTCGGTGACCATCCTCGGCATCATGGCGGCGAAGACGATGAACCGGTCGAAATACGACGTGCAGTTGTCCGCCGGCTGCATCACCGCGGGCGGCACCCTCGGCATCCTCATCCCCCCGAGCATCATGCTGGTGGTCATGGGTCCGATCCTCGAAGTACCGGTTACGGATCTCTTTGCTGCCGCCATCATCCCGGGATTCATGCTGGCGTTCCTCTACACCGGCTACGCCCTGGTCCGCTGCCAGCTCAACCCGGAACTCGGGCCGCCGCTGCCGGAGGACATGCAGCCGGAATCCATGGGCGCGGTGTTCAGGGAATTCGTGCTTGGACTCGTTCCACCGGCGGCGCTGGTGGGCTTCGCCCTCGGCAGCATCCTGTTCGGCTTCGCCACGCCGACCGAGGCCGCGGGCATGGGCGCATTCGGCGCCTTCCTCCTGACCGCAGCCTACCATCGCCTGACCTGGAGCGGCTTCAAGGACGCGCTGATCAAGACGCTCGAGATCTCCGCCCTGATCCTGGTACTGGTGGCGGCGTCGAATTTCTTCGGCGCGGTATTCTCGCGCCTCGGCACGCCCACCATGCTGACCAACTACCTGCTCACCCTGGACCTGCCGCCGATGGCGATCCTGGTGATGATCATGGCGCTGATCTTCATCCTTGGCTGGCCGCTGGAATGGGTGCCCATCGTGCTCATCATCGTCCCCATCCTGCTGCCGCTGGTGGACCAGCTCGGCTTCAACCTCATCTGGTTCGGCATTCTCGTGGCGGTGAACCTGCAGACCGCCTGGCTATCGCCACCGGTGGCGCTATCGGCCTACTTTCTCAAGGGCGTGGTGCCCAACTGGGACCTCGTCGATATCTACAAGGGCATGATGCAGTTCATGGTGGTCCAGCTCATCGGGCTCATCCTCATCATGCTGTTTCCTCAAATCGCGCTCTGGCTCCCCGGGGTGCTCGAAAACTGATTGCGCCATGGCTGTCGATATCATCAAGAAGGCAATGAGGACGCCGTCCAGCGGCGAGGACGACACCCGCAGGATAGTGCAGGAGATGCTCGCGGAGATCGAGGCGGGCGGCGAGGAGCGCGCGCGGCAGTATGCGCGCGATCTCGACGGCTGGGAACGGGATATCGTGGTGAGCCGCGAAGAGATCGACGCCGCGGCGAAAGCCCTGCCGGGACAGACCCGGGAAGACATCCGCTTCGCCCATGCCAGGGTCAAAGCCTTCGCCGAGGCGCAGCGCACGAGTATGGGAGAGTTCGAGACAGAACTCTCGCCGGGACTCGTCGCGGGCCAGCGGCTGGTGCCGGTGAACAGCGCGGGCTGTTACATCCCCGGCGGAAGATACGCCCATATCGCCTCGGCGATCATGAGCGTGACCACCGCGCGCGTGGCCGGGGTGCGTCACGTGGTCGCCTGCTCCCCCACCCATGGCGATCGCGGGGTGCATCCGGCGATCCTGTACGCCGCGGATCTCGCGGGCGCCGATACCATCCTCGCCCTGGGCGGCGTGCAGGGCGTGGCCGCCCTCGCCTTCGGCCTGTTCAGCGGCCACCCGGCGGATATCCTGGTCGGACCCGGCAACCGCTTCGTCGCCGAAGCCAAGCGCATCCTGTTCGGCCGCGTGGGCATCGACCTGTTCGCCGGCCCCACGGAGATCCTGGTCATCGCCGACGATTCCGCGGACCCGGAACTGGTGGCCTCGGATCTCGTGGGTCAGGCGGAACACGGGGTGGACTCGCCCGCCTGGCTGGTGACCACTTCGCGCGCGCTGGCGGAAACGGTGATCGAGCGGGTTCCCCATTACATCGACCGCCTTGCAGAACCCAATCGCGGCACCGCGCGCCAGTCCTGGGCGGACTACGGCGAGGTGGTGGTGGCCGACACGCGGGAGGAGGCCGCGCGCGTCAGCGACGACTACGCGCCGGAGCATCTCGAGGTGCATGGCGCCGACCTCGACTGGTGGCTCGCCAACCTGCGCAACTACGGCTCTCTGTTCCTCGGCGAGCAGACCACCGTGGCCTACGGCGACAAGTGCTCCGGACCCAACCATATCCTGCCGACCAAGGGCGCTGCGCGCTATACCGGCGGCCTCGGCGTGAGCAAGTTCATCAAGGTGCTCACCTGGCAGCGCATGAGCGAGGAAGCCAACCGTGACGTGGGCGCGGTGACCGCGCGGATCTCGCGCGCCGAGGGGATGGAGGGCCACGCCCGCACCGGCGACGACCGCCTCGGCAAGTACTTCCCGGGTGAGACTTTCGACCTGGGACACTGACGGCGCCGAACGCGATGCGCCGAATGGCTCCAGCTTCTTCAACGATTTAACGTGAACACCGCCACGGATATGTTGCGCGGGATGTTCGGTCTCGATGAGCGGGTATTCGTGGTCACCGGCGCCAGCAGTGGTATCGGTCGCGCGATGGCGGGCTTCCTCGCAGGCGCCGGCGCCCGGGTGGTACTGGTGGCGCGGCGCGCCGCGCGGCTCGATGAGACCGCGCATGAGATCGGCGCGGAGCACAGCGCCGTCGTGCCCGCGGATCTCGCAGCACGCGAGACCCTGGAAGCGGTAGCCACGCGTTGCCTCGAGGTTTTTGGCCGGGTGGACGGCGTGGTGAACGCCGCCGGCATCAACCCGCGCAAACCCTGGGACGCGGTCAGCGACGAGACCTGGGACCTCACCCTGGACCTCAACCTCGCGGCGCCCTTCTTCCTCACCCGCTGCTTCGTCCCCGGCATGCGCGAACGCGGATACGGGCGAGTGATCAATCTCGCCTCGCTGCAGTCGCGCCGCGCGTTTCCCGACGGCCTGCCCTATGGCGCGGCCAAGGCCGGCGTCTGCCAGCTGACGCGGGCGATGGCGGAAGCCTGGTCACGCTACGGCATTACCTGCAATGCCATCGCGCCGGGCTTCTTTCCCACCGACCTCACCGCGGCGGTATTCGATAACGAGGCCTCACGCCAGTGGGCGGCGAGCCAGACCGCGATTGGCCGCAACGGCGAGATGACGGACCTTGCGGGCGCCACGATATTTCTCGCCTCACCCGCCTCGGGTTATATTACCGGGCAGACATTGCCGGTGGACGGGGGATTCACCGCGCGCTGAATCCCGCGTCGTGCCGGTGCCATGATTTCGGTCACGCACATTCGGCCAAGCAGCGGATTGCCTTGAAAGCACTCGTCTATACCGCCAACCAGGAAGTTACCTACCGCGACGAACCCGAGCCGCAACCACGGCCGGGAGACGCCCTCGTGGCGATCCACTCGGTGGGCATCTGCGGTTCCGACATGCATGCCTGGCTGGGCCATGATTCTCGCCGCGTGCCTCCGCTGATACTCGGTCACGAGGCCGTGGGCACCGTGCTCGAGGGAAGCAACCCCGGATCGCGGGTGGTGCTCAACCCCCTCGTCACCTGCGGCGCCTGTCGTGACTGCCTGGACGGCCGGCAAAACCTCTGTGCCCAGCGTGACCTGATCGGCATGTATCGCCCGGGCGCATTCGCCGAGCGCATCGCCATCCCGGAACGCAACCTGATCCCCGTGCCTGGCGACATGCCCACCAGCCTGGCGGCGCTGACCGAGCCGGGCGCTACCGCCCTGCACGCGATCACGCTCGCGGAGCGCGTCCTCGCGCGGCCCGTCAGCGAGGCGCGCGCGCTGGTGATCGGCGCCGGTTCCGTGGGGCTGCTCGCCGCGCTCCTGTTGCGCGACAAGGGCGCCGCGTCGGTATCGATCGTCGAGACCAATGCGCTGCGCCGGGATACCGTGACGCACCATAGCGATATCGATACCATCGATCCGGCGGAAATTTCCCTGGAAAACTCCGCCCACGATCTGGTCATCGACGCCGTGGGCGGCGCGGTGACGCGGAATACCGCCATGGCCACCGTACGTCCCGGTGGCGTGATCATGCATATCGGCCTCATGGACAGCGGCGGCGAACTCGACACCCGGCGCATGACTCTTCAGGAAATCACGATGATCGGCTGCTATACCTACACGCCGCTGGATCTGCGCGTTACCCTCGACAAGCTCCACCACGGAAGCCTGGGCGACCTGTCGTGGATCGAGACCCGCCCTCTCGCCGACGGGGCAAACGCTTTCCGCGACCTGCACGCGGGACGCTGCGCCGCGCCCAAGGTCGTCCTGACCGTCCAGCCAGACGCCGCCTGACCCCCGATCCACTCCTGCTCCGCGGAAATTAACGGGGCACGGCATTAAAAAACCGTAACAAAACATATCACGTCGCTGGCGCGCTTTGACAACACCCGACGGGATAGGGTTTACTTGCCGCACAGCGTGGCGCGCGGGCAATCCACGGCAAAGTAATCGCCCTGCTCGCGCCGTTGACAGGCGTCGTCACCAGGCGTCTTCAACGGAGTGTCACGTCATATGTCTCTCAAAAGCAAATTCAAAACCTGACAGAGGATTCAACATGAATAAATCCATCCTGACATCCGTCGTTGCCGCCGGAATGGCCGTAGCCGGAATGTCCCTGCCGGCCACCGCGCAACAGCAGTTCATCTCCATCGGCACCGGTGGCGTCACCGGCGTTTACTATCCCACCGGCGGCGCCATCTGCCGGCTGGTGAACAAGGACCGCAAGGAACATGGCATCCGCTGCTCCGCCGAGTCCACCGGTGGATCGATCTACAATATCAACACCATCCGTAGCGGAGAGCTCGAGTTCGGCGTTGCCCAGTCAGACTGGCAGTACCATGCCTACAACGGCACCTCCAAGTTCGAGGAGCAGGGCGCATTTGAAAACCTGCGCGCGGTGTTCTCCGTGCATCCCGAACCGGTAACGGTCATCGCCTCGGACGAATCCGGCATCAACACCCTGACCGATGCCAAGGGCAAGCGACTCAACATCGGCAACCCGGGCTCCGGCACCCGCGGCACCTGGGAAGTCATCGAGGCAGCCCTTGGCTGGGAGCGCAGCGACCTGAAACTGGCGGCGGAAATGAAGTCCGCGGAAACGGGCCAGGCGGTCTGCGACGGCAAGATCGACGCCTATTTCTGGCTGGTGGGTCATCCCTCTGCGCTGACCCAGGAATCGCTTGCCACCTGCGCCTCTCACCTGGTATCGGTTGAAGGCGAGGCCATCGACAAGCTGGTTGCCGATAACCCCTACTACCGCAAGGCTGCCATCCCGGCCGGCATGTACAACAACGATGCCGATATCCCAACCTTCGGCGTGGGCGCCACCTTCGTAAGCAGTGCCGACGTGCCGGAAGACGTGGTCTACGTCGTGGTCAAGGCGGTGTTCGAGAACTTCGACCAGTTCAAGAAGCTGCACCCGGCCTTCGAGCATCTGAAGGAAGAGGAAATGATCAAGGACGGTCTTTCCGCGCCACTGCATGACGGCGCCGTGAAGTACTACAAGGAACGCGGCTGGATGTAACGTCGCCTGCGCACAGGGTCGGTCAGCGCGCCGCCCCTGTGCGCATTCCCGGACGAGGTTTCGGGGTATCCAAGAAGAAACACAAATAAGCATCATACGGAGTGCAACGAGACATGGCAGCGAACAAGAAAGCGGTCAGCGCCGACGAGCTGGTGGCAAAGGTTGATACCGGTGGGCGCAATCCGCAAGGCTGGCAGAAGAATCTGATTCCCGTGGTGGCGTTTATCTGGGCATTGTTCCAGCTTTACATCGCCTCCAACCTGCCCTTCCTCCTGACCGAGTGGACCGGCATCAGCCTGGTGGTCACCAACGCCAATGCGCGCCTGATTCACCTGGCCTTCGCGCTGTTCCTCGCATCCATGGCCTTTCCGCTGTTCAAGGGCAGCGTGACCGACCGAATTCCCTGGTACGACTGGCTGCTGGCCGCCCTCGGCATCATGGCCTGTCTCTACATCGTGGTGATGCGCAACGAGATCGCGGTGCGCGCCGGTCTGCCCACCACCATGGACCTGGTGATGTCCACCATCGGCATGATCGTCCTCGGAATCACTGTCTACCGTGCGCTGGGATTGCCGCTGGTGATCGTGGCGTCTGTATTCGTCCTTTACGTGTTCTTCGGCCACAGCGAGGCATTGCCGGACGCAATCCGCTGGAAGGGCGCGTCCTATGGCAAGGCGATGTGGCATTTCTGGATGCAGAACGAGGGCGTGTTCGGCGTCGCCCTGGGAGTATCGGCGTCGCTCATATTCCTGTTCGTGCTATTCGGCTCCATCCTGGAGAAGGCAGGGGCGGGTAACTTCTTCATCAAGATCGCCTTTGCGCTGCTCGGTCACCTGCGTGGCGGCCCGGCGAAGGCGGCGGTAGTGGCCTCGGCGTTGAGCGGCCTCTACTCCGGATCGTCCATCGCAAACACGGTGACCACCGGCACGTTCACCATTCCGCTCATGAAGCGCACCGGATTCACCCCGGAGAAGGCCGGCGCGGTGGAGGTAGCATCGTCCACCAACGGCCAGTTGACGCCGCCCGTCATGGGCGCCGCGGCGTTCCTGATCGCCGAGTTCACCGGCATCTCCTATACCGCCATCATCAAGCATGCGCTGGTGCCGGCGCTGGTGTCCTACATCGCGCTGGTCTATATCGTCCATCTAGAGGCGATGAAGCTGAATCTCAAGGGCATGCAAAAACCGCCCTCCTCGCTCACCTTCGCCAACAAGATACTCGGTTTTCTCAGCGGCTTTATCGGCATCGCCATACTCGGACTCGCGGTGTATTACGGCATGGGCTGGATCAAGGTCGTGGCGCCGGATGCCGCGTTCCTGGTGGTCGCGATCCTGTGTACCGTGATCTATCTCGTGCTGGCCTGGTTCGCCTCGAAGAAGCCGGATCTCGTGGTCGATCCACCCGACGCGCCGATCACCGAGCTGCCCCGCGCAGGCGCCACCGCGATCACCGGGCTCTACTACATCCTGCCCATCGTGATCCTGATCTGGTGCATCATCATCGAGCGCCTGTCTCCCGCCCTGTCGGCGTTCTGGGCCACCATCGCCATGATCATCGTATCGCTGACCCAGCACCCGCTGAAGTCCGTCATGCGAGGTACCGGGGAAATCGGCGCCGCGTTCAGACGAGGCGTCTGCGAATGGGTGGACGGCATGATCGCCGGCTCGCGCAACATGATCGGTATCGGTGTCGCCACCGGCGCCGCGGGCATCATCGTTGGCACGATTTCACTCACCGGCGCACACCAGGTGGTGGGCGAATTCGTCGAGTTCCTCTCCGGCGGCAGCCTGATCGTCATGCTGATCCTGGTAGCGTTGATGAGCCTTATCCTCGGCATGGGCCTGCCCACCACGGCCAACTACATCGTGGTGTCGTCACTGATGGCGCCGGTTATTCTCACCCTGGGCGCCGCCAACGGACTGATCGTTCCGCTGATCGCGGTGCACCTGTTCGTGTTCTATTTCGGCATTCTCGCGGACGACACGCCGCCGGTGGGCCTCGCCGCCTTCGCCGCGGCGGCAATCTCCGGTGGCGATCCCATCAAGACCGGTATCCAGGGATTCGCCTATGACATCCGTACCGCGCTGCTGCCGTTCCTGTTCATCTTCAACACCGAACTGTTGCTGATCGATGTCTCCTGGATGAAGGCGATCTTCGTATTCGTGGTCGCGGTGATCGCGATGATGCTGTTCGCCTCGGCCACCCAGGGCTGGTTGCTCGTTCGCAACCGCATCTGGGAATCCGTGCTCCTGTTGCTGGTCGCCTTTACCCTGTTCCGCCCCGGTTTCTGGCTCGACCGCGTGGATCCGCCCTACCATGACGTCGATCCCACCCGGATCTACGAGGTAGTGGACGCGACGCCCGCAAACGGCGTGCTCACTATCGTCGTGTCCGGGCCCGACTTCGACACGGGCGAGGAGTCCAGCACCACCATCCTGGTGCCCACCGGCGATATCGCCGAGGCGGAGGAACGCCTCGAGGCGGCGGGGCTGACCGTGACGGTGGAGGACGGGATCGCGCGAATCGAGGAACCCTTCCCCGGCACGCCGTTCTTCGAATCCATCGGCAAGAGCTACGACTACTACGCGGACGACCCGGTGCGGGTGGACACCATCCGTACCGAGAAGGACCGGCTGCCCAAGGAGGTGTTTTACCTGCCCGCATTGCTGATCCTCGGCCTGGTCTACTGGGCGCAGCGGCGAAGGCGTGACCGCGCGATGGCCTGAGCGCCCGGCGGGCTGACCGCTCGGCGAGTTATCCGCCGTTGGACTGCGACTACCTCGTTATCGGCGGTGGCGCGGCAGGCTGCATCGTCGCCCGCCGCCTCGCCGACCGCCTGACCGATGAAGTCGTCCTGCTGGAGGCGGGACCCTCAGATGAGGGCAACCCCCGCGCAACGCAGTTGTCCAGGCTGGACGAGCAGGACGACAGCTATGACTGGGGTTATAACGCGCGGCCCGTCCACGGTGGCCGTCATGCCATCGGCTATCCACGGGCGAAGATGCTGGGTGGCTGCGCCAATCACAATGACTGCGCCTTCATTGCGCCGTTTGCGTCCGACCTGGAACGCTGGGTGGAGCTTGGCGCTACCGGATGGGGGCCTGCGGATATGGCATCGCACCTGGCGAATATCGAGGAATCCATCCACATCGAGTCCTCGCCGCCGGGAAACGCCCTCAGCCGCGCCTTCGTCGATACCGCGCGCAAACTGGGACTGGCAGAACGCGACTTTCGCGCCAACCCGGGTGCCGGCTGTGGCTGGTTTCCCCTCAATGCCCGCGGCGACCTGCGCCAGTCTTCCTCCATCGCCTGCCTGCATCCCCTCAACGGGTTGCCCGACAATCTGCGCGTTCTCACCGGAATCACCGCGCGCAGTTTGCTCATTGAAAACGGTGTCGCCCGTGGAGCCGAAACCGACAAGGGCGTCATCAGCGCGCGGCGCGAGGTCATCCTCTGCGCGGGCAGTATCAATACGCCGCAACTGCTCATGCTCTCCGGCATCGGCCCGGGAATGCACCTGCAGGACATGGGCATACCGGTGATTTGCGACCTGCCGGGAGTGGGTGAGAATCTGCTGGACCACGTGGCCGCCAATGTCGCCTGCGAACTGGGAAAACCCTGCCCGCCCTGGGACCGCACGCCATGCGAGGCCATCGCCATGCGGCGGATCGATCCCGCGGCCCCTGCCCCGGAGCTGCTGTATCACTTCGTCCTGACACTTCGGGAAAAGTATCGCGACAGGACGTTCTATGACGGGTCCGTCGATGGCATCAAGATCGCGCCCAATGTCACGCGGCCCAAGAGCAGGGGCTCCCTGCGCCTCGCGAGCCCGGATCCTGCCCTTGCACCGAACATCGACCTCAACTACCTATCGGACCCGGAAGGCCATGACCGCAGGATACTGCTGGAAGGTCTTCGTTTCGCGCGCAGGTTGGCACAGGAGGAACCGCTGGGCGCATGGATCGCGCGGGAAATCCACCCCGGACCGCAAGTCACCAGCGATGAAGACTTGCTGGAAGCCGCTCTCGAGAGTTGCGAGACGGTCTATCACGCCGCGGGCACCTGCGCCATGGGCGCGCGCGACGACCCACGCGCGGTGGTAACCCCGGACCTCGCCGTTCACGGAATCGACCGGCTGCGCATCGCCGATGCGTCGGTGTTCCCCGACATGGTCACGGTGAACATCTGCAACACGGTGATGATGGTCGCGGAGAAGGCGGCAGACCTGGTCGTGCAATCGGCATGAAATTCCTCCCGTCCAGGCGCTCGTTGATCACGCTGGCCGCGCTACTGTTCGCCGCGGGTTGCGCCACGATCGCGGTCAATCACCTCGACCAGCGCTATGGACCACCCGATCCGACCCGCTTCGACAGCCCGCAGTCGCCGCCGCCCGGGATGTCCTACGCGGAGGATATCCAGCCGATCCTCGACCGGCGCTGCGTGGTCTGCCATGCCTGCTACGACGCCCCCTGCCAGCTACAGACCACCAGTTGGGAAGGCATTGCACGCGGGGCGAGCAAGACGCCGGTCTACGACGCCGCGCGCCTTCTCGCGGCGCGTCCCTCGCGCCTGCATATTGACGCCACACGGGCGTCGGAGTGGCGCGAGCTGGACTTCTTCTCCGTATTGAACGAGCGTGCCCCCACCGCGGAGGCCAACCGAACCCTGGGGCTCATGTACCGACTGCTGACGCTGAAGGATCAGCATGTGCCCACTGATGAATCACAACCGGAAAACAAGCAAGTCACCGCCAGTCACGCCAACATGTGCCCCGGGGAAACGGAAATCGATGCCTATGCAGAGACCTGGCCACTGGGAGGCATGCCCTTTGGCCTACCACGGCTTCCAGCGGAAGAGCAACAGTCCTTGCTGGGATGGATCGAAAGCGGCGCGCCCGCGGAAGGACACGCGCCGATTCCCGAAGGCCTGCAAACCCAGGTCGACCAGTGGGAAGCCTTTTTCAACGGCGATGACAACAAGACACGATTGTTCGCGCGCTACGTCTACGAACACCTGTTTCTCGCCCACCTCCATTTCGGCGATGGAGGGGGCCAACAATACTTCCGTCTCGTGCGCTCGCGGACGCCGCCTGGCAGCCCACTGGACATCATCCCGACCGCGCGCCCGGTGGATGATCCCGGCGTGGAGCGTGTTTTCTATCGCTTCCTGCCCGAGCGCGAAACCATCGTCGCAAAGACGCACATGCCCTACCGCCTCGACGGGGAGCGCATGGCGCGCTGGACGCGACTGTTCCTCGATCCCGAGTATCGCGTCGATACATTGCCAGGCTATAGCGAGGACACGGCGTCCAATCCCTTTGCCACTTTCGCCGCGCTTCCCGTGGGCGCGCGCTATCGTTTCATGCTCGACGAGGCGGAGTTCACCATCATGGGGTTCGTCAAGGGACCGGTGTGCCGCGGCCAGGTGGCGCTCAATGTGATCAATGACCGTTTCTGGGTGGCCTTCATTGCGCCTTCTGACGAGTACGACTCTGCAGCTGACTCGCTACTGCAAAGGGTAATGCCGCAGTTGAGCCTGCCCACCGGCAGTAGCAATACCGCCATCCTCGCGCCCTGGCTTAAATACGGCAAGCTCAACGAAGCCTATCGCAGCGGACACTCCCGGTTGATGGCAGAAGTCACGGAGCAGGACGAGCCAGGGCTCGACCTGGTGTGGGACGGCAGCGATCCCGACGTGGAGGGACGCAACGGGAATGCCGCGCTGACCGTGTTTCGTCATTTCGACAGCGCAAGCGTGACCCGGGGTTTCGCCGGTTCGCCGCCAAAGACAGCGTGGATCATCGGCTATCCGCTGCTCGAACGCATCCACTACCTGCTGGTAGCGAATTTCGATGTCTACGGCAACATCGGTCACCAGGCCAATTCACGGCTGTTCATGGATTACCTGCGCGCCGAGGGCGAGTTCAACTTTCTCGCGCTGCTGCCCGAAGCCGATCGAATCCCGACGCGCGACTACTGGTACCGCGATGTAGAGGAGGAGGTGCGCCAGCAGGTCTACGGTGGACCGGCGACGACTCTCAACGTCGATAGCGCAGTAAAATACACCAGCGGGAATCCACGCCTCGAGCTGATGGAAAAGATCGCGCAGCGCGTCGGGCCGGATACCAGTGGCCAGGCCGACTGGCGCTCGCATGCGCCCGCGTCGCACCATCAAGCCCTCGAAGTTCTCTCAATGATCCGCGGCGAGTCGTTGCAATGGTTTCCCGAAGCCGCATTACTGGTGGTCGGAAACGACGGTTCCCCGAAAGCGCAAACCACGTACAGCGTGCTTCGGAATACCGGCCACGCCAACGTTTCTCACCTGCTCGGAGAGGAAAGGGCGCTGGTACCCGGGGAGAGCAGCCTGACATTGCTTCCCGGAGTACTCGGCGCCTATCCGAATGCCTTCTTCCGCGTACCCGCGAAAGACCTGCCCGATTTCACCGCCGCGATCGCAGGGCTCAATGGTACCGAAGACTATCTTCTCCTCGCCGCGCGCTGGGGCGTGGGACGTGATCACCCGGAGTTCTGGCGCTTCAGCGACGCATTGCACGAGCGCTACCGCCGCGATGCGCCAGTGACGGCGGGCATTCTGGATTTCAGCCGGCTCGAGTTCTGGTAGGCTCGGCGGGTGTCTGGCGTCAGTTTGACGCCTGTCATAGAATTCTGTCGGACTTTCCCGAAACCCATTCCGGTGACAAAGCGCGTGACCCAACAACGGTTGGCTGCCATCCTGGCCGCCGACGTGGCCGGCTACACGCGCCTCATGGAAAAAGATACCGCGGGTACCGTGGCGGCTTGGAAGGCCGCGTGCGAGAACGTGGTACAACCCGTTATCGCCGAATTTGGCGGCCGTGTCGTCAAGTATACCGGCGATGGCTTCCTCGCCGAGTTCGGTTCGGCCCAGGATGCGGTGAACTGCGCCCTGAAACTGCAGCAGGGTCTCGCCGACTGCCCACTGGATTTCCGCATAGGCATCAACCTCGGCGACATCGTCGATGATGGCCAGGACATCCATGGCGAGGGCGTCAACGTTGCTGCACGCCTCGAGAACATCGCCGAGCCAGGCAGCATCTGTATCTCCGGCGAGATCCATGCGCTGGTTCGCAACCGCATCCCGGTCGACTGGCGCGACAATGGCATGCAGCAGGTCAAGCACGTTACCCATCCGGTGCAGGTCTATTCGGTGAAACCGTCTGGTGCCGGGATGCCAGCCGCCTCCGGGCCGATCAGCACGTGGTCAGGCCAGCGGGAAAAACCGTCCATCGCCGTCCTGCCCTTCGACAACATGAGCAATGACCCGGAGCAGGATTTCTTCGCCGATGGCCTGACCGAGGATATCCTCACCCAACTGTGCAAGTTTGGCGAGCTGTTCGTCATCTCGCGCAACTCGATGTTCACGTACAAGGGCAAGGCGGTGCGTATCAAGGAAGTGGCGCGGGACCTCGGCGTGCGCTACGTCGTCGAAGGCAGCGTGCGCAAGGCCGGCAATCGTGTCCGCGTCACAGTACAATTGATTGATGGTGCGGAGGATCGGCACCTCTGGGCAGACAGATTCGACCGCAACCTTGAGGACATCTTCTCCATCCAGGACGAGATCACCACCGCCATCGTTGGCGTACTCCCCGGACGCATCGAGGCTGACAGCCAGAACCGCCTGCGGGGCAGGCCAACCGAAAACCTGCCCGCGTACGAACTGCTTCTTGCCGGCAAGGTACTGCATCGTCGTCCTTCGCAGGCGGAGAACCAGCGTGCATTGGATATGCTGGACCGCGCCATCACGCTCGATCCGGGGTTCGCCCATGCCATGGCCTGGCGGGCCTGTGTTCTTGGCCGCGCATGGAAACTCGGCTGGGTCGATGATCCGGATGCAACGGTGGTCGAGATCGAAACCACCCTCGCCAACGCCATTCGGCTTGATGAAAACGATGCCGACGTCTACCGCATACTGTCGGCGATCAGCCTGATCAGGAATCAGCATGACCAGGCCCTGAGGCATTTGGAAAAGGCTCTGCGTATCAACCCCAATTACGACCTGCTGATCGTGCAGAAAGGCGAACTGCTGACCTGGATGGGGCAGGCCATCGAGGGCGTCGAATATGTCAGGATGGCGATGAAGCTCAATCCCTTTCACCCGCCGCGTTTCTGGGGGCATCTTGGTCGCGCCTGCTTCGTTTCCCGGCAGTACGAGGATGCCCTGTCCGCCCTGGAGAATATCGAGTCACCAGACCTGGACGAGCTGACCTTGCTGATCGCGAGTCATTCCTGGTTGGGCCATGAGTCGGAAGCTGCTCGCCATGCCGGGAACCTGATGGAAAGGCAGCCAGGATTCTCCACGGGCGACTACCTGGATTCCCTGCACTACGTGAATCCCGCCGATCGCGACCATCATGCCGTCGGTCTCGCCCGCGCCGGAATCCCCGCCTAGGTAACAGGTCAGGGCAGGATTCGCGATACCCTCATCGCAACCCCGTCCCGCAATCGAGCATGGGCTCGCGCCCTGGCCGGCGCGCACATGGAGTCACGGGGTGTAATGAGTATAATGACAGTGAGCAGCCGCTACATCCACGGCATGATTCGTACTGACCCGCACGTCTTCCAACAACAACCCTCAGGGAGTCACACAATGAAATCACTTCGTCTGCTATTCGTACTGGCCACAACCGTACTGCTGTCCGCCACCGCCCTGGCCCAGGACAAGTGGGACATGCCCACTCCTTATGGCGACGGCGTGCATCACACCATCAACGTGCGCCAGTTCTCTGATGACGTGGCGAACGCCACGGGCGGCAAGCTGGAGATCGTGGTCCATTCCGGCGCCTCGCTGATCAAGCATCCGGAGATCTACCGTGCAGTTCGCACCGGGCAGGTTCCAATCGGCGAGATCTTCATGGGTCTGCTCGGCAACGACGACCCGTTGTTCAAACTGGACAACATACCCTTCCTCGTGTCCGATTTTGATGGCGCGAAGAGTCTCTGGGACGCCTCGCGTCCGGCCGTCGAGGAGGCGTTGTCGGGAGCAGGGGTCCAACTCCTGTACGCCGTACCCTGGCCGCCCCAGGGTTTCTATACCAAGAAGCCCGTGAGCTCCGTCGCCGACCTGAACGGACTCAAGATGCGCGCCTATAGCCCCAGCACCTCGCGCCTGGCGGTGCTGCTCGGCGCCACCCCCACCACGGTGCAGACACCCGAGATTCCGCAGGCATTCTCCACCGGCATCATCGACGCCATGGTGACCTCGCCGAGCACCGGCGTGAGCAGCCAGTCCTGGGACTACGTGACCAACTACACCGACACCCAGGCGTGGATTCCGAAGAACATGGTGGTGGTCAACGCGCGCGCCTTCAAACGTCTTGACGCAGAGGTGCAGCAGGCCGTGCTCGATGCCGCCGCGGCAGCCGAGGAACGTGGCTGGCAGATGGCGGTGGAGGAAACCACCGCCAAGACCAACGAGCTGGCGGAAAACGGCATCACAGTGGCGAGCCCGTCGCCCGAATTCGTGGAGGAACTGAAGGCCGTCGGCGCCACCATGTCCGCGGAATGGGCGGAGGAAGCCGGGGAAGCGGGCCAGGCCGTGCTCGACAGGATGAACTGAGTCCTTGCGCCGACTACTCGAGCGGGCCTACGAGGGCGCCGGCTACCTGGCCGGCGCCTTTATCGTATTGATCGTGGTCATGGTGCTGGCGCAGATCGTCGGTCGATGGTTCGGCGTGATCATTCCCTCCACCGAGGATTTCTCCGGCTACTTTCTCGCCGCGGCGACATTCTTCGCCCTTGCCAGCACCTATCGCCGGGGCGGGCATATCCGCGTCAGCCTGCTGGTTCGACACCTGTCCGGCCCCTGGGTCCGTCTTGGCTGGCTGTTCGCCATCACGGTGTTCCTCGTGGTCAGCGCCTACGGCGCCTGGTACACCACCTGGCTGGTGATCGAGTCCTGGCAGTTCGGCGAACTCTCCCAGGGTTACATCCCGGTACCGATCTGGATCCCCCAGACGGCGATGGCGGCGGGGATGATCCTGCTGCTCGTAGCGCTTGTCGATGACTTCATCCTCGTCTGTCGCGGCGGTACCCCGGGATTCAGCGTCCATGAACAGGGACAGGGCTAGTGGATACCTGGCTGCTGGTCATCGTTCTCGCCGTGGTCCTGTTCGGCCTGCTGCTCGGCGGCGTCTGGGTCGCCACCGCGCTGTTCGTGGTGGGCTACGTCGCGCTGCTGTTGAACGACACGGGCAACATCGGCCTGCTGCTCGCCACCACCACCTGGGGCACCTCCGCCACCTGGACGCTCACCGCGCTCCCACTGTTCATCTGGATGGGAGAGATCCTGTTCCGCACACGACTGTCGGAGGACCTGTTCCATGGCCTTACGCCATGGCTGAACCGGATTCCGGGCAGGCTGCTGCACGTCAACGTCCTCGCCTGCTCGATCTTTGCCGCGGTATCCGGATCGTCGGCAGCCACCGCGGCCACCATCGGCCGCATGACCTATCCGGAACTCGAGGCGAGAAGATATCCCCGGCGCATGATGATCGGCACCCTCGCCGGTTCGGGCACTCTCGGTTTTCTCATCCCGCCGTCCATCATCCTGATCGTCTACGGGGTTTCCGCGGAGATCTCCATTTCCCGGCTGTTCATCGCCGGCGTACTGCCCGGACTGATGCTTATCGTGCTGTTCATGGGATACACCGCGCTCTGGTCGCTGCTACATCGTGACCAGTTACCGGAGGACACCGAAACCTTCGGGCTGAAGGAGAAGCTCTACGCCACCCGGCGGCTGTTTCCGGTGCTGGGGCTGATCCTGTTCGTGCTCGGCTCAATCTACGCCGGCTGGGCCACCGCCACCGAGGCCGCCGCGCTCGGCGTGTTCGGCGCCCTGGTGCTGTCGCTGGTAACCGGCAACCTGACGCGGGAAACCTTCCGCGACAGCTTGCTTGGCGCCACCCGCACCTCCTGCATGATCACCCTGATCATCGCAGGCGCAGCGTTCCTCAGCCTCGCCATGGGCTTCACCGGCATCCCGCGCGCCCTCGCCGAGAGCATCGCCGCGATGGAATTAAGCCCCGCCCTGCTGCTGGTGGCGCTCACCCTGTTCTTTATCATCCTCGGCTGCTTCCTCGACGGCATATCCATCGTCGTCCTCACCACCTCGGTGATCCTGCCCATGGTGGAACGCAGCGGTATCGACCTTCTGTGGTTCGGAATCTACGTCGTGCTGGTGGTGGAGATGTCGCAGATCACGCCGCCGGTGGGCTTCAACCTGTTCGTCATCCAGGGACTCACCCGGATCAACATCATGACCATCGCCCGGGACGCGCTGCCGTTCTTCCTCCTGCTGTTGCTCGCCATCGTCCTGCTGTCGCTGCTGCCCGGCATCGCGACGTGGCTGCCGATGAAGATGACGCAGTAGCCCCCCCCCGGCAGAAACCCGGACCGCGTACCCGCCACGAGGCAGGCGGGTTACCGGCCGGTTGAGCGGGACCCAACCGGAGGAATGCTCACCCGGAAAGCCGACCACCAGCAGGAAGACAGCCCTGGAACTACCGCCTGCGACGTCACCCCTGCACTTTCCAGCTTCCGTCCGCCTGCCGACAGGCCGTGCCGTAGACCTGTTCCGGCTTGCCACCTACGTTGGCATCCACGGTGTACTCACGGCATGGCCCGGATGAGGATTCGTAGGTTCGCGTCGGCGTTACAACGTACTCGTTTCCGGTGTCAGGGTTCTTCCAGGTCGAACTGACCCCGGTGCGGACGGTCTCCAGGGTGCTGGCGGTTTTCAGGCGGTCGGTGTCGTCCATGGAGCGACCCACGGATCCGCCGATCTGGGCGCCGACCAGGGTACCGACGATGATGGCAGCGACATTGCCATTGCCCTTGCCAACCTGCTTGCCGAGAACACCGCCGAGCACGCCGCCGATGATCATGCCCGCCTGCTCGTTCTGCCCAGCCGGGGTCTGGCATCCGCCAAGCGAGGCCATCGCGACCACGACGGTGGCCAGCAAGATTTTCCGTTTCATCCGCTATCTCCTCGAGTGGGTTCGGCCGACAACGTTACCCGGTACCCGTGCAGGTTTGCATTGAGCGGAATCAATTCCGCGCGGATGGTTACCGCGGCGGGAGGGAATCGGATCCCTGCCCGGGGTCCCGAGATCAGGCGCGCAGCTTCTCCCCGGCCGGGTCGAACAATGGCTTTTCCAGGAGTTCCGCTGGCGTCGAAATGCCGAGCACCGCGACGCTGAAGTCCGTTCCCGGCACCGCGTCCTCGCGGTTGACATAGCCGATGGCAACGGAAGTGTTGAAGGTAAAGCTGTAGGAACCCGAGGTCACCCGGCCGACGTAACGTCCATCGCGGAAGATCGCCTCCCCGCCCCAGGCATCCGCGCCTTCCCTGCCGGGCTTCGTGGCGATGCGGAACCAGCACATCAGTTGCCGTGGCGGCCTGTCCTTGATCTTCAGCCAGCCCTCCTTGCCGTGGAATTTCGGTTTGTCGGTCTTGACGAGAAAGTCCATGCGCGACTCGGTGGGCCACCATTCCGGTGAATACTCCCGGCTCCAGCTGCCGTAGCCTTTCTCGATGCGCATGGAACCGAGGGCGCGGGAACCCACCGGGCGGATGCCGAGGTCCTCGCCGTGGTGGAAGATCGCCTGGTAGAGATCGAGCTGGTTCTCCTCGGCGACGTAGATCTCGTAGCCCAGGTCACCGGTGAACGACACCCTGATCAGGATCGCCTCGTAGCCATTCACCGTGATCACCCGGTTGCGCATGAAACGCAAATCGTCGTTGCCGAGCGAAAGACCGGTGAGTCGCTCCATGAGCGCGCGTGCATTGGGTCCGGCGACGTTGAAACCGCACATCGCCCGGGTGACGGATTCGAAACTCACGCCTTCCGCGGGCAGGTACTGGTTGAACAGGCGGCGATGGTAGTCCTCGGCGATGCCGGAACCGATCATGAACAGCGAATCATCGGCCAGGCGGGCGATGGTGAAGTCGCCGGCCAGGCCGCCGCGCAGGCTCAGGAGCGGCGTCAGGCAGGTGCGACCGTTCTCCTTCGGCACGTGGTTGGCGACGATGCCGTCCAGCCATTCCACCGCATTCGGGCCGGTGATCCGGTACTTGGCGAAGTTGGAGGTGTCCACCACCCCGACCGCGGTGCGCAGCGTCCTCGCCTCCTCGCCCATGACGTCGAACCAGCGCGGGCGCTCGAAGGTGAACTCGTCTTCCTGGAGCACACCCTCTGGGGCGTACCAGTGCGGGTGCTCGTAACCGAAGGAGAAACCGAACACCGCGCCCTTCGACTTCTGCAGCTCGTACACCGGGCGCTTGCCGATGGGCCGGCCCGCGGGGCGCTCCTCGTTGGGGAAATGGATGCTGAACCGGGTGCCGTAGGTCTCGAGCGCCTTGGCCTTCGCATAGTTGGCGTCAGCCCAGGTCCCGTAGCGGGTGACGTCCCAGGGGAACATGTCGAGTTCCGGCTCGCCTTCCACGATCCACTGCGCCAGCGTCAGGCCGAGGCCCGCGCTCTGGCTGAACCCGGGGATGACCCCGTTACAGCACCAGTAGTTCTTCAGATCCCGTACCGGGCCGAGCAGAGCGGAGGAATCCGGGGTCCAGATCATGGGCCCGTTGATCACCTGCTTGACTCCCGCCGCTTCCAGAGCCGGCACGCGTTCGCAGGCGCGCATGTAGTTCTCCGCGATCCGATCCAGGTCCTCGGGGAGGAGGTCGTGGCCGAAGTCCAGCGGGGTGCCGTTCTCGGCCCAGAAGCGGCCGTCCTTCTCGTAGGCGCCCACCAGCAGGCCCTTGCCCTCCTGGCGCATGTAGTACTCCATGTCCCGGTCCGCCACGGAAGGC
>JAUILZ010000026.1 GCA_030432755.1 Gammaproteobacteria bacterium
TGCTCGCGCACGCTGAGAGCGTCCTGCACGTGATTGCTGAGATCCTCGAGCTCCTGCGCCAGGCGGCCGGCGGCATCGAGCTCGATCATCCTGAGCGAGCCCTGGATCTGGTGCAACTCCGGCGGCACCTCGCTCAGGCGGCCGAAATTCGACTCCCGCTCGGCCTCGATCACGGTCGACATCACGCTGCTCATGGAGCCGCTGAGGGCGCCCTTGATCCAGCCGAACGTCTGTGGATGGGGTGCGGGAATCGTCACGTCGAATAGCGCTCGTCGATCCGGTCAGTCGGGTTTTCGCACCTGCGGATCAGCCGGGCAGGCGGAAGCCCGCTACCGAGCGGTCGAGCTTGTCCACGACCTCGCGGATCCGCCCGAGCGCGGTCGCCACCTGGGACACGCTGAGGTCCGAGCGCTCCGTGGTCTGACGCAGTTCGCCCATACCCTCGGACAGGGTATGCGCGTTCTGCGATTCCTGGGTTGCCTCCCTCGCCAGGGTCTCGATGGCGGTCAACAGCTCCTCGCTGATCTGCTCGATTTCATCCAGCGCCTGGCCCGCCTGGTCGGCAACCCGGGCGCCGGTAACCACCTCCTCGGTGGTGGTTTCCATGGAGCGGATCGCATTGTTGGCGTCCTGCTGAATGGTCTTGACCAGCTCGGTAATCTCGCTGGAAGCGCGCGCGGAACGTTCCGCAAGCCGCTGTACCTCTTCCGCCACCACCGCGAAACCACGGCCCGCCTCACCCGCCATCGCCGCCTGGATGGAAGCGTTGAGGGAAAGCACGTTGGTCTGTTCGGTCACGTCCTGGATGAGATTGACGATCTCGTTGATCTGCTGCGAACTCTCGCCCAGGCGCTTGAGTCGCTTGGCGGTGTCCTGGATCTGGTTGCGTGTGCTGTTCATGCCGACGATGGTGTCGCGCACCGCCGCGGCACCGGTTTTCGCGGACTGCGCCGCCACCCGCGCGCTTTCCGATGACTGCATTGCCGACTGGCTCATGCGGTTCATGGTTGCGCTCATCTGCTCGATGTTGCGCGCCGCGTTCATGATGCCTTCCGTCTGCGCGTCGTTACTGGTGAGCAGGTCGGCGATCAACTGGTCGGAGTCCTCGGTGGTGTTGGACATCTCGGTGGAGGCCTCCTTGATACCGTTGACCAGGACGCGCATCTCGCCGATCGCGAAGTTGACCGAATCGGCGATTGCGCCGGTAACCTCGTTGGTCACCTCGGCTTCCACGGTGAGGTCACCCTGGGCGAGGTCGCCCATCTCGTCGAGCAGCTTTATGACCGCGTCCTCCGCGCGCCGGGTACGCAGCGAGTTGACCTCCTCGCGGCGCTGACCATGCCGAATCAGTGACCAGATCAGGCCGATCAGCCCGATCACGCCGATGATGGCCGCCACCGCAGGGAGGTTTGCCACCCAGCCCGGGCGATCATGCCCCAGGGCGATGCCTTCCAGGAGTTCGTCGACGCTCGTCTCCATCGCTTCGGTCTGCCCGGCAACCGCGCTCGCTGCATCACGCACCGCGGAGAAGTCGCCCATGCTGTCCATGATGCCCGCCGCGCTGGCGACCAGCTGCTGATAGGTGCGGTCTATACCGGCCACCTCGTTCGCTACCGCGACGCCGCCCATGCTGCGGATGTCGCTGTTGCCCTGGCCGAAGAGATCGACGTCTTGCTGGAAGCGGTCGGCCGCGGCGCGCCAGTCACCGGAACCCATGGCGAACTCGTTCGCGTTGGCGCGGATGCGCTGGCTCAGGAAGCGCTGCTGGCTGCCCACGTTGATGAGATTCAGTGGCGCCTCGCTCTGCACCAGGCGATCCACCAGGCTGTCGGCGCGGGAGAGCAGGTCCGGGGTGAGCGCATTGACCTCTTTCACCTGCTCAAGGGTGCCGCTCACGACCCCCTGGTTGGCGGCCAGCAGTTCCACCTGCGGTCCCAACTCCGCCCAGGCGTCTGAAACCGTGCGAACGCCTTCGGCGACCTGGTCGCTGTAACCGGTCGCGAGGCCGCCGCCAAGCACGGATAGACCGCTTTCCACGTCGCCATGCAGACTGGAAAGACGATCGAAAGCCCCGGGGTTACCGCCCAGCGCGCGAAGCGACTGGTAGCGGATGTCCTTGATGTCGGAATCGAGGTCGAGCGTCGCATTACGCAGTTCCGCGGTTTCCTGGCGGTCCTGGTTGGTCCGCACCACGCTGGTAAGGAACACGATGGTGGAAATCACCACCAGCACGCCCCAGAACAGGGCAGGCCAGTTGGTCCCGACGTCGGGAATTTCCTCCTCTCCCTCGCTCTCGAACAGGTCCGCGAGCGGATTGTCGCCGTCAGCATCGTCATCATTCGCAAAGCCCTCGCCGAATCCGGCGTACTCCCCCATGGCTTCGCGTGACGCCTGCGCATCGTCGGGATCCAGGTCCTCGAAGATTTCCCTGATCGCGTCTTGGTCAGTCTTGTCGTTCATTGGCTATGGCCTCTATCAATATCTGTCTCAGTGCACCGTGTCCGGCGTACCGGCGATCGAACGGAACGTCGCCATCCGGCACAAAGCATTCACATCCAGCACTACCCAGCGCTCACCGCCGTCCTCGAGCACCACGCTCACCGCGGGCGCCAGCGCCGGGGGCAATTCCATGTCGTCGACCTGCGCCAGGTACTCGGAAAAGGAACGCAGGTTGACCCGGCGCTCCAGCAGCAGCGCGCTCTTGATGTTTTCATCCGGCAGCTTGAGCAGCGTTGCGGAACGCAGCGACGTCACGCCCGGGAGACCGGCGAAGTCCGCGAAGTCCACCACCGTGTATACCTCGCCGCGGACGTTGGTGATCCCGCGCAACCAGCGTGTCGCCCAGGGAATGGGCTGGATTTCGCGCTCGGTCAGGATCTCGAACCCGCCGGCGAACGGAAACACCAGGTTGAGTTCTCCAAGGCGCATGGTGAAGCCGCGCCAGCTGCGCGCCTCCGTCTGCCGGATGCCGATGACCGCGCTGCCCATGGAACCCGCAGCCAGCGCCTGAAGCTGCTCGAGGGGGCCTGGTTGGTCCTGGTTCATGGCTCGGGTACCTTGGTGACGGAGAACGGATCGGGAAACGCGCCGCTGGCGTCCACGCGGGCGCCAGCCGGCTTCCGTGTTACAGGTCGCGCAACTTGTCGATCAGTTCCTTGTTGGTAAACGGCTTGGTGATATAGCCCACGGCGCCCTGACGCAGTCCCCATACCTTGTCCGACGCCTTGTTCTTGGACGACACGATGATGATCGGGATATCCGCGGTATCGGGGTCGTTGTGCAACATGCGCGTGGCCTGGAAGCCGTTCGTCCCGGGCATCACCACGTCCATCAGGATGGCCTGGGGCCGTTCCCGCTTGGCCACCGCCAACGCCTCCTCGGCATTTCCCACCGACAGTGTCTGAAAACCCGCCGCCGCCAGGGCATTGCAAATCAGGTGGCTGTCGGTAGCGGAATCATCCACCACCAGAACAGTATTGACAGTCATTTCAGATACCCCACAGTAAGCTCAAGAATTCGTTACGACCTTTATCCGGCCGCCACGACCCCGGTGTATTTTTCAACCGCCCCGATGAGATCGTCATCACTGAACGGCTTGTTGATATGTCCCTCGGCGCCGACGATACTGCCCCGCGCCCGGTCGAACAGGCCATCCTTGCTGGAAACCATGATGACCGGGGTTTCCCGGTACTGCTTGTTGTTTTTTACCAGCGAACAGGTCTGGTAACCATCGATCTTTGGCATCATGATGTCGACGAACATCAGGTCAGGCTGAAAATCCGTGACCTTGGAAATTGCCTCGAAACCATCTTCCGCCGTGACCACTTCGTAGCCCGCGGCCTCCAGCACGCGGGAAGCCTTGTGCAGAATGGTCTTGCTGTCATCCACCACCAGAATCTTTTTCATAATCAGTACGTACCCCGATGAACAGACCGATCATGCGGCCCCCTTAGTCCTGTCAGCGCGTCTTGCCGACGCCTCGCCAGCGCCCGGGTACTGATGCCGCCCCCGGAATCCGGCACTTTCTGTGTCAAGTGGTCGGGCCTTTTCGTTGGTCAGTCAACGATCTAGCCTCATTTTTTGTTATCGAATCAAAGGCTATAATAGCCCAGATCGGCGCAATTTAACACAGTCCTCCGGCATTTCAAGCGTGTCCAGCGCATCCTCCCAATCCGCGGCAGCCCGCGGCGCCCGTCAACGATCCCGGGACCTGTTCGGCTGGGTGCTGATCGCCTCGATGCTGGCCCATGTCGTGGTGGTATTCGGCATTTCCTTCGTCATGCCGAGCCAGGCGGGCAACCGGGATTTTTCCCCGCCGATGAAGATCATGCTGGTTTCCACGCCCTCCGAACAGGCCCCCGACGAGGCGAATGCCCTGGCGCAGAGCGACAGCGTGGGCGAGGCAGACGCCGAGGAACCACCACTGCTGGCGATGAGCACCCGCGCCGCCAGCGCGGGCGCCCAGCGCGAACGCGAACGCCTGCTCATGGAGGAACAGGCCAATGCCTGGCTGAATCCTGCGCCGGAGGAATCCGCCACCCCGGGCGAGGCCGTGCCGCTCGAGAACCGCGAAACGCTGGTGGAGCAGATCGATGTCGCGTTCCTGAATGCGCGCGCGCAGCCGCGCGAGCGATACGTCCACAGCAGCACCCGCGCATCGGAACTCGCTCCCTACCTGGAAAGCTGGCGCCTGCAGACCGAGCGCGTGGGCAATCTCAACTATCCCGATGCCGCGCGCCGCGACCGGATCGAGGGAGAGCTGGTCCTCGACGTGGCGGTGCGCGCGGACGGCAGTGTCGAGGGCGTCGACATCCTGCGCTCCTCCGGCCACAAGGTGCTCGATGACGGCGCCGAACGCATCGTCACCATCGCCGCGCCGTTCGAGCCTTTCAGCGAGGAGATGCGCAGGGACTATGATATCCTGCACATCATCCGGACATGGAGATTCAGCCGCAATACCGTCACCGACGTCACCCGTTGAGCTGGCGCTAGCCTGGCGCCAATCCGGTGCTAACCCTGCGTTGACGCAACTCTGCCCCCGACTATCCTGACTATGGCGGACGGCTACCTCAGCAATCATTTCCTGGTATCGATGCCACAGTTGGCGGACGACAACTTCGCCCGCACGGTGACGCTGATCTGCCAGCATGACGAGAACGGCGCCCTCGGCGTCGTCATCAATCGCCTCAGCGCCCATACCCTGGGAGAAATCTACCAGCAGCTCGAGATCGACGTCGCGGATCGCCAGAGCGCTGCCCAACCAGTGTTCGAGGGCGGTCCGGTACACCGCGAGTTCGGCCTCGTGGTGCACAGCCGCGCCCCCGGCCAGCAATGGGAGTCTACGCTGCAGATCAGCGATTCACTCGCGCTGACCAGTTCACGCGATATCCTGGTGGACATGGCCCGCGGCTCCGGCCCCGATCGCACCCTGATGAGCCTCGGCTATGCCGGCTGGGGGCCCGGCCAGCTCGAACAGGAAATCCTGCAGAACGCCTGGTTCAGCACACCGGTGGAGCAACGTATCCTGTTCGACACCCGGGTGGACGAGAAGTGGAACCACGCAGCCCACCTGATCGGCATGGACCTCAACAAGCTCACCGGACAGGTCGGGCACGCGTGAAGGGGCGCATCGTCGGATTCGATTTCGGCACCCGCAAGATCGGCACCGCCACCGGCAACCGCCTCACCGCCACCACACAGCCGCTGGAGACGGTGCCCTGCCGCGGGGAAAGTCCGGACTGGAAACGCCTGGCCGCAATCATCGATGAATGGCGCGCGGACGAGCTGGTCGTGGGTCTGCCGCTGCACATGGACGGCAGCGAGAGCGCGCTCTGCGCCCCTGCGAGAGAATTCGCGCAGGAGCTGGCGATCCGCACCGGGCTGCCGGTTGCCATGGTCGACGAGCGACTGAGTTCGGCGGAAGCGGATCACCTGGTGGGCCTTGGGGCCAGCCCGGGGAAGTCCCGCCAGCGACAGCGTGAAATGCATCGCGACAGCGTCGCCGCGGAGTTGATTGTGAGGAGCTTCCTGGCGGAGAATCCCGGCCCGTGACGAACCCGATCCTCCTTGCGCCGATCCTCGACCAGATGGCCGCGGATATTCAGGCACTCGACCTCGAACGGCCGCTCATGATCGGTATCCATACCGGCGGCGCCTGGGTCGCGGAGGAACTGCACCGGCGTCTCGAACTGCCCTCCCCCCTCGGCACGCTCGACATCTCCTTCTACCGCGACGACTTCAGCCGCGTCGGGCTGAATCCGAGCGTGCGTTCATCAACGCTGCCGGAAAGCGTGGATGACCGCGCGGTGATCCTCGTCGATGACGTGCTTTACACCGGCCGCACGTTGCGCGCCGCGCTCAACGAAATATTCTCCTGGGGCCGACCAGCGGTTGTACGCCTGGCGGTGGCGCTGGACAGGCCAGGACGCGAACTGCCCATCCAGGCGGACGTTGTCGGCCAGCGCGTGGAACTGACGCCGGAACGCCAGGCCAAGATCGCCCGTGGCGAGGACGGCGCCCTGCGCTTCGACATCCTCACCCGGGAGCGCCGCGGGGGCAGCGCATGATGCCCTCGGACAGCGCGGTCCAGTTCGACTCCTCTGGCCGCCTGCGCCATTTTCTCACCATCAACGGTCTGCCGCGCGAAACCCTGACGGGGATACTGGATACCGCCGAGTCCTTCATGAGCTTCGGCCAGCGCGAGATCCGCAAGGTGCCGCTGCTGCGCGGCCGCACCGTGGTCAACCTGTTCTTCGAGGCCAGCACGCGTACCCGCACGACGTTCGAGATTGCCGCCAAGCGACTCTCGGCGGATGTCATCAACCTCAACGCGGCGCGCATGTCCACGTCCAAGGGCGAGACCATTCTCGACACGGTGCGTACTCTCGAGGCGATGCATACCGACATGTTCGTGGTGCGTGACTCCGCCAGCGGCGCCGCCCATCTCATCGCCAGTCACCTGCCCTCCCACGTGCGTGTGATCAATGCCGGCGACGGCCGCCACGCCCATCCTACCCAGGCGATGCTCGACATGTTCACCATCCGCCGGGAAAAGGGTGGCTTCGACGGGCTCTGCGTGGCCATCGTCGGCGACGTCCTGCATTCCCGGGTCGCGCGTTCGCAGATCCATGCGTTGTCGACCCTGGGGGTGGCGGAGGTCCGGGTCATCGGCCCGCGCACGCTGATTCCGACGGAGATCGAGTCCATGGGCGTCAAGGTGTTCGCAGACATGGCAGAGGGTCTCTCTGGCGCCGACGTGGTGATGATGCTGCGCCTGCAACGGGAACGCATGGAAGGTCAGCTGGTGCCGAGCGAGCAGGAATACTTCAGCCGCTACGGCCTCACCGAGGAGAAGCTGCGGCATGCCGCGAGCGATGCCATCGTGATGCATCCCGGTCCCATCAACCGCGGGCTCGAGATCGCTTCCAGCGTGGCCGACGGCGAACGCTCGGTGATCCTTTCCCAGGTCACCAACGGCATCGCCGTACGGATGTCGATCATGGCGACGCTGATGGGCGGCGCGGACGGCGGCGAGGAAACGGGATGAAGACGCTGATCCGCGGTGGCCACGTGGTGGATCCCGCAAACGGGCTCGACGGGCTTGCGGACATCGCCATCGAGAACGATCGCATCGTCTTCACGGGCGCCGCGCCGGACGACTTCCAGCCGGACCAGGAAATCGATGCGACGGGCCGCCTGGTGCTGCCAGGCCTGGTCGACCTCTGCGTGCGCCTGCGCGAACCCGGCGAGGAGCAGAAGGCCACCATCGCAAGCGAGACCGAGGCCGCGGCCGCGGGTGGCATCACCCGCGTGGTCTGTCCGCCGGACACCAGCCCGCTGATCGACACCCCGGCCATGGCGAACATGATCCGTCAGCGCGCGGATGCCTGCGGCTTCGCCCGGGTGCACCCGCTGGGCGCGCTCACCGCGGGGCTCGCCGGAGAGCGACTCACCGACATGGCGATGCTCGCGGGGGCTGGCTGCGTGGGCGTCAGCAACGGCCTGCGCGCGGTGGACAACACCCTCGTCATGCGGCGTGCGATGCAATACGCGTCGACATATGACATCCCCGTGTTCCTCACCCCCCAGGATCCGTGGCTGATGGGCAACGGCGTGATCCACGAGGGCGAGATCAGCACCCGTCTCGGACTGCCTGCCATACCCGAGGCGGCGGAGACCGTGGGCGTCGCGCGCGACCTCGCGCTGATCGAAACCAGCGGCGCGCGCGCACACATGGCCAACCTGTCCTGCGGGCGCTCGGTGGCGATGGTCTCCGAGGGCCGGCAGCACGGACTGCCGGTGAGCGCCAGCGTCGCCATTCACCATCTGCTGCTGTCGGAGCGCGACATCGGCGCCTTCGATACGCGCTACAAGGTGATTCCACCGCTGCGCACCGAGCGTGACCGGGACGCCCTCATCGCCGGCGTGCGCGACGGCGTCATCGGCGTGATCTGCTCGGATCACCAGCCGCATGGCGCCGACGCCAAGCTGGCGCCGTTCAGCGAGGCGGCGGCGGGTATCTCCGGGATCGAGACGCTGCTGCCGCTCACGCTCTCACTCGTGGATCGCGGCGCGTTGCCGCGCCTCGCCGCGATCGCGGCGCTCACGATCAATCCCGCGCGAATCATCGGCGTCGATGCCGGTCACCTGTCGCCCGGCGCCATCGCCGATCTCTGCATCGTGAACCCGTCCCATCGCTGGCAATTCACGCCGGAGAAGATGCATTCCCGGGGCAGGAACTCGCCTTTTCTCGGCGTGGAACTCGGCGCGCGCGTGGAACGCACGCTGCGTGCCGGGCAAACCGTCTTCGAACTTTCCGGCTGAACAGGCATCCATCTCGCGGCGTTGTCTCCGCGCGCTTCGACCCCATAGGTATTCCGGTGGAAAAAGTTCCACTGGCAAAATTACGGTTTCTTAATGGCCTGTTCAGATTTCAGCAAGCCGCCGGTTGATACCGTCCGGCCGGTCCAACAATTCCATCGAGGTGCTTCCTTGAACCAGTCTAGATTTTTGACCCGCGCACGCGCGCAGTACTACCTGGCGCCGGCGCTTTCCCTGTGTCTCCTCGGGCTTTCCGCCCAGGCGCCGGTGTACGCCGACAGCGATCACGTCGCCGCGGATCTTCCCGAAGTCAACATCGTCAACGGGTTCGCCGATCTCGTCGACGCGGTGAAACCGGCGGTGGTCAATATCTCCGTTACCGGCAGCGTGTCCTCGCCCCAACGGGGCCCCGGCGGCAGCCAGAATCCCGAGCTCGAGGAATTCTTCAAGCGCTTCTTCGGCGACCAGTTCGAAATGCCGGACGGTAACAACCGGCCGTTCCAGCGCCGCACCACGGCGGTGGGCTCCGGCTTCGTCATCGACGCCGACGGCCTGGTGGTTACCAACAACCACGTGATCGAGGATGCGGACGAGATCGAGGTGGTGTTCGATGACGGCACCCGCGTGCCGGCGAAGCTGCGCGGCACCGACGGCAAGACCGACCTCGCACTGCTCGAACTCGAGGGCGAAGGGCCCTATCCCTTCGTCAAGTTCGGCGACTCGGAAAAGGCCCGGGTCGGCGACTGGGTGGTCGCCATCGGCAATCCCTTTGGCCTCGGCGGCACCACCACCAAGGGCATCATCTCCGCCCGCGGCCGGGACATCCGCTCCGGCCCGCTGGATGATTTCATCCAGATCGACGCGCCCATCAACCGCGGCAACTCGGGCGGCCCGCTGTTCAACATGCGTGGTGAAGTCATCGGCATCAACAGCGCGATCTTCTCGCCCAATGGCGGCAGCGTCGGCATCGGTTTCGCCATCCCTTCCGCCATGGCGAACAACGTCATTGGCCAGTTGCGTGAAACCGGCACGGTGCAGCGCGGCTACCTCGGCGTGCAGATCCAGACCGTGACCGAAGACATCGCGGAAAGCCTCGGCCTCGACAAGGCGCGTGGCGCGCTCGTGACCCAGGTCATCGAGGACAGCCCGGCCGCGGAGGCCGGCCTCGAGGCCGGGGACGTGATCCTCGAATTCGATGGAAAGGACATCGACCGCATGCGCGAGTTGCCGAAGATCGTGGCGTTGACCGAGAAGGACAAGGAGGTCGACGTCGTGGTGTGGCGCAATGAAGGTGAAAAGACCTTCAAGGTCTCCGTGGGTGGCAACACCGATGGCGCTCCCGTTGCATCCTTGGCGGCGGACAGTGACGCGCCGCAGGCGGCAAAGCTCGGCCTCAGCCTGGAACCGCTGGACGACGCCAACCGCGATCAGTTCAATATCAGCGCCGACAGCAAGGGCGTGCTGGTCGTGGCGGTGGAACCCGAGAGCGCTGCGGCGGAACGCGGCATGGCGCGGGGCGAGCTGATTACCAAGGTGGGTAACAACAACGTCACCTCGCCCGATGAAGTGGAAAGTGCCATCGAAGCGGCAATCGACGAGAAAAAGAACTCCGTGCTGCTGCTGGTGGAACGCGAAGGCAGGGTGCGTTACGTTGCCATACCCCTGGACGAGTAACGTTTTCCCGGCCCCCCATCGGGGTGTGACCGGCATCAACGCCGCGGGCACTGCCCGCGGCGTTTTTGTTTGTGCGCAGGCCACACGGTGGGCGCCACGCGGTGGGCGCCACCCGGTGGAGACCCACCCGCTGAACCGAATTTCCGTATAATGCCGCCATGAACAGACCCCTGACCATGCCCGCCGCCGCTGACAGCGTTTGGCATACCCTGCGCGAGGAGGTGGAGAAACAGGTTGCGGGAGAGCCGCTGCTGGGCCAGTTCCTGCAACCCGCGGTGCTGGATCATCCGGACTTCGAGCATGCGCTGGGCGCGTTGCTGTCGCAGAAGCTGGAATGCCCGACCCTGCCGCGCGAACGTTTCAAGCGCATCACCCTGGACGCGTTCCATGATGATACCGTGATCGGTACCGCGGCGCGCCAGGACCTGCTCGCGGTGTGTGACCGCGACCCCGCGTGCAACCGATACTCGGAACCCTTCCTCTACTACAAGGGTTACCAGGGTCTGCAGGTCTACCGCATCGCCAACTGGCTATGGGGTCACGGACGCAAGGATCTCGCCATCTACCTGCAGAGTCGCGTGAGCGAGATATTTGCCATGGACATCCACCCCGCGGCGCGTATCGGCCAGGGGATACTAATCGATCACGCGCATTCCATCGTCATCGGTGAAACCGCGGTGATAGGCGACAACGTTTCCATGTTGCACGAGGTCACCCTCGGCGGCACCGGCAAGGAGGCGGGAGACCGGCATCCCAAGATTGCCAGCGGCGTGCTGATCGGCGCCGGCGCCAAGATCCTCGGCAACGTGCGCGTCGGCGAGGGCGCAAAGATCGGCGCGGGCAGTGTCGTGCTCGACGATGTCGCGCCCCATTGCACCGTGGCGGGCATCCCCGCGCGACCGGTGGGCGACTGCGCCGGCAGGCAGCCCGCGCTGGACATGGACCACTCCCTGTAAGACGTCGGCCTGGCGCCGGCGCCGAGAATCGCGATGCATTCCGAACGCGTCATATTCGCCTTCTTCATCCTGCTGGCGCTGACCCTGAACTTCGGGTTCTTCATCGGCGACATGACCAACCCGGACCATCACAACGTGTTCGAGCTGTTCGCCGCGGTGGTGGTGAGCATCATCGCCACGGTGCTGAAGTTCGGCGACAAGTCCCATGTGGGCACCATGCTGCTGGCGTCCAGCCTGGTCGCGGATCTCCAGCTCATCGCCGCCTGTATCGTCTGGGGCGTCGCGGTATACGGCCTCGAACAACCCCTCAGTGATCACGCCATGGCAAGCATCGTCTCGCTCTCCGGCGGCGCATTGCTGGCGAACGTCGTCTCCGTGGTATTGCTGGCCGTGGAGACCAGCGTCCACCGCCGCTGAGGAAACGGGCGCGGCGCCCACGGTCCGCGACCAGTCCCATGCCGAATATCTTTTTCCTCGTCATGCGCAGGATGCGCGTGCCGCTCATCCTGCTTGTCGTCGTCTACGCCGTCTCGGTGCTCGGCTTCGTGCTCATCCCCGGTCGCGACGACAGCGGCGTGCCCTACGTCATGGATTTCTTCCATGCGATCTACTTCGTCAGCTACATGGGCTCCACCATCGGCTTCGGCGAGCTGCCTTACGCGTTTACCGGGGCCCAGCGCCTGTGGACCCTGTTCACCATCTACGCCACGGTCATCGCCTGGCTGTATTGCATCGGCACCCTGATCGCGCTGGTGCAGTCGCCCATGTTCCGCGCGGCGGTGACGCGTCACGGATTCACCCGCCAGGTCGCGCGCATCCGTGAACCTTTCCACATCATCTGTGGCTACGGCGATACAGGCCAGGCGCTGGTGCGCGCCCTCGCGGACAGCGGCAATCACTGCGTCGTGGTGGAAAAGTCCGTGGACCGGGTAAATGAGCTCGAGCTCGAACTCGCGGTGCTGCCCTTCCCGGTGCCGGGACTGGCGGCGGACGCCGCGGACACCCAGGCCCTGCTCGACGCGGGCCTGCGCAGCCCGTTCTGCAATGGTGTCATCGCGATCACCCGGGATGACCAGGTCAACCTCAAGGTCGCAATCGCCAGCAAGCTGCTGAACCGTGACATCAAGGTCTATTGCCGGGCGGAGTCCCATGACACCGGGGCGAACATGGCGTCGTTCGACACCGACCACGTGATACATCCCTACGACATCTTTTCCGAGTACCTATCCAGCGCCCTCAGTACGCCAAGCTTCTACCTGCTGGAACAGTGGCTGTCATCGCCCCCTGGCACGCCCCTCGTCGAGCCGGTGTTCCCCCCCTCCGGCAAGTGGCTGTTATGCGGCTTCGGCCGTTTCGGCAAGGCGGTGCATGAAAAGCTCCTCGCCCATGGCCTGCCTGTTACCGTAATCGCCGAGGATTTCCACGGCGCGGAACCGCCGGAAGGCAGCGTAATCGACACCGGCACCGAGGCCGATGTGCTGCAGGCCGCCGGCATCGACGAAGCGGCCGGCGTGATCGCGGGCACCGATCACGACGTCAACAACCTGTCCATCATCATGACCGCTCGCCAGGTCAAGCATGAGCTGTTCTGCATCGCGCGCCAGGAACGCACCAGCAACGACCACATCTTCGAGGCCGCCGGGATCGACCTCGTGAGCAATCACAGCCGTCTCATCGCCGGAGCGCTGCTGTCCCTCATCAATACCCCGCTGACGGCGGATTTCCTCCGCCTCGCGAGCCAGCAACCGGAGGAATGGTCCCGATTGCTGATCTGCCGACTGGTGGGCTGCGTAGATGAAGACACGCCATCGACGTGGGTGATGACACTTCGCCCGGAGCGCACGCCGGCGGTGATGGCGTTGTTCGCCGACGGCGTCACCCTGAAACTGCATCACCTCATGCGCAACCCGGAAAACCGCAAGAAAAGGCTGCCCTGCGTCGCTCTCCTGTTACAGCGCGGGCGCGAGCGCATCTTGCTGCCGGACGAGGATGCCGCCCTCGAGGCCCATGACCGTATCCTGTTCGCCGGCGATCCGCGGATCAAGCGACGCATGGTCAATGTCACCACCTCGCCCTACCTGCTGGACTACCTGATCACCGGCGCCAACCGCCCACGGGGAACCCTGCTCAGGTGGCTTCGGAATGATCCCGCGCCGTCGTCGGGGGACTCCGACCGACCCTGAAACCAGCAGGGCGCCGGTCTATCGGGACGGTGCTTCGTCAGAACGATGAGCCCGGTTGGTCGAGAAAGGCCTTTTCCTCTTCGGTGGATACACGGTCGAGAATGGCGTTGCGATGGGGGAAGCGGCCGAATCGGGCGATGATTTCATGGTGCCTGCGGGCATAGTCGACGAAGTCGTCAAACAGGTCACGCTCATCGTCATCCACCGACTCCGCCAGCGCGCCGAACAATTCCATCGATCGCTCCTGCATCGCCAGTTCCTCGCTGTGCTCGAACGGCAGATAGGCGAACAGGCGTTGAATGGGTGTCAGCTCGAGATGCATTCCGGTGGCCACCATCTGGTCCGCCATCCCGAGGGCGACGTCATCCCGGGCAAAGGCGCGCGCCGAACCGCGGTACATGTTGCGCGGGAACTGGTCGCAGCAAAGGATGCTGGCCAGCAGGCCCGCGGGGGACTCGCGCCAGTGATCGAGCTTGCCTTCATACACCGCTTCGGCAACCTTTTCGAAACGGTTGCTGATCTCGCGGTCGACGTCATCGCTCTTGCCGAACCAGAGCTTGCCACGCTCCTCCTGGATTTCCCTGGCGGAGGTGCCGTTGCCGAACCAGTAGGTCAGGATGCTGTCTATCGTTTCATTCATGGCAATGCCGTGGACGGGGAAACTGGTACAATGATGTTGTTGGTCGTCGCGCGTCGCGTGAGGCGCCGACCTCGCGGGGACGGTAGCATATCCGCCGGCTATGGCTCTACCGTGAGCCCAATCAATTCGCTCCACTCGCCCTGATGGCCGTTCGCATATTTCTCGCCCTGGTCGCCGTGGCCGGTATCATGTGGTACCTGGCCTGGTACCAGCGCGCCGATCCCGCGGCGCGGCGCCGGTCTCTGCGCACCGCGACCCTGTACGGCATCGGCATTGGTCTCCTCCTGCTGGTGGTGACCGGCCGCATTCCCTGGCTGTTCGCACTGTTCAGCGCGGCGGTGCCCTGGATCAATCGCGCGCTGACCATGCAACGCCTGTGGACCAGTTTCCGGCCCGGGGCCGGGCCCGGATTTGACGCGGGTGGCGCCCAGGGCCGACAGAAAAGCGCCAGGCCCATCGAGTCCATGACCCGCGACGAGGCCCTCGAGATCCTGGGGCTTGGCCCGGACGCCGGGCGCACCGAGGTCGTCGAGGCGCATCGCAAGCTGATGTCCCGGGTGCATCCCGACAAGGGCGGTTCCGACTATCTCGCGCGCAGCATCAACCAGGCGCGCAAGGTGTTGCTCGACGGCATGTCCTGAGCGCCCACCAGCCGCCACAAGGTTAAAATAATCCGGGGGATACGCTAGAATACGCGCATCCCGCAACCGACCGCACGCAACGGAAGGTACTACCCTGTTCCGGCACAGCCCAAAAACCTGGTTCAAGGTGTCCGCCCTGCTGGGGCTCCTGCTGGCCTCCATGTGGCCCGCCGCCATGAGCCTGGTCAGCACCGAGAAGACCCGTTACTTTGACATCAGCCCGGAGACCCTCTCCGCGGCGATCGGCGATGACGTGGCGCACGACACCTATCCGGATCGCCTGCGCCTGGCGGGGGTTGCCATCGACGGCGACCTGCAGGTGCGATACACCATAGATCCCGGCCTCCAGGGTGAGGCTGAGCGCCTGCTTGAGCGTTACAACCCGGATTTCGGCGTGCTGGTTGCGCTGGAGCCCGAAAGCGGTCGGGTGCTCGCCATGGCGGAAAGTACACGCGACTACTGGGGTGGAGGCAACCTGAGCCTGCGCAACACGTTCCCCGCGGCCTCGGTGTCCAAGATCGTCACCGCGGTGGCGGCCCTCGACCAGGGCATCGCGGACGTGGAAACCGTGATCCCGTTCAACGGCAAGACCACCACGCTGTACAAGAAGCACGTCTTCAAGCACAGCAACAACAAGTGGACCCGCAATCACACCCTGCGCGAATCCTTCGGCCGCTCCAACAACACGGTGTTCGGCCGCCTCGGCGCGGTCGATCTCGGTGGCGAGACCCTGCTGGAATACTTCCAGCGCATGGGATTCAACGCCCGCTTTACCTCGGACTTTCCCTTCGACAATGGCGCGGTGGAACTGGACACCAGCGACGATTGGGAGGTAGCGGAGTCGGCGTCCGGCTATACCCGCCGCAATACCCTCTCACCGATGCATGCCGCCACCCTCGGCGCCACCGCGGTCAATGGCGGTAACATGGTGGCGCCCGCGATCGTCGACAGCGTGCTCGGCCCCCATGGCATTCCGCTTTACGTCTACGACCAGCCGGCGGTGTCCCCGGCGATGGATGCGGCGACAGCCGACAAGCTCAAGAAGTTGATGATCCAGACCGTCGAGAGCGGCTCGGCGAGAAAGCCGTTTCGAGGATTCCACCGCGGTGACTATGCCGATGTGGTCGTCGGCGGCAAGACCGGCTCACTGACGGGCAACGATCCCCAGGGCCGCTACGACTGGTTCGTCGGTTTCGCCGAGCGCGGCGAGCGTCGCCTCGCCTTCGCCGCGCTCTGCATCAACAAGGAGAAGTGGTACGTGAAGTCCGGCCGGCTGGCGCGGGAACTCGTGGAATTTCATTTTCAACCGCCCCCGGAAGCCTGACCGATACCCCGTGAAACAATACCTGGATGCCGTCAGGGAAACCCTGGAGAAGGGAACGCGCAAGGAAAACCGCACCGGGGTGGACACACTGTCCACCTTCAACATCAACTACGAGATTGACCTCAGGGAAGGATTCCCGCTGCTGACGACCAAGGAGATCTCCTGGAAGAACATCGTCATCGAGAATCTCTGGTTTCTTTCGGGGCGCACCGATATCGATCTGCTCAGGCGCCACGGCTGCAAGTTCTGGGATCCCTGGGCGGACGCGGATGGCAAGGTGCCCAGCGCCTACGGCAATTTCTGGCGCAGCTTCCCCCTGCCCGGTGACGACGTGAACGACCAGGTCGCCTACGTGGTCGACCAGCTGTGCAACAACCCCATGAGCCGGCGCATGGTGGTCTCGGCCTGGGCGCCCGGCAATGCCCAGACGAGCGCCCTGCCACCCTGCCATGCCTTCTGGGTGGTCAACGTGCAGAACGACGCGGATGGCAATCCGTATCTTTGCCTGCATCTCACCCAGAGAAGCTGCGACATCGCCCTCGGCGTTCCCTACAACATCGCCGGTTATTCGCTGCTGATGGAACTGTTCGCGCGCTTCAGCGGCATTCCCGCGGGCATTTTCGGCCATACCCTGATCGACGCGCATATCTACACCACGCGCGCCGATGGCAGCATGGCGGAATACGATCACATCCCGGGCCTGCGGGACCAGCTGAAACGCGCGCCACGCGCCCTCCCCCGGCTCGAGATCGATCCCTCGATCCGCTCCCTGGATGACATCGAACCCCTGCTGTCGCTGGATACCGATGACATCATGCAGCGCTTCCGGCTGCACGGTTACGACCCCCACTCGGCGATCAACTTCAAGGTCGCGGTCTGATCCGCGGCGAGACGCGCCAGGACATGGCCGCCAGTGAACAGCCGCTTCGAGGGGCCATCGTCGCCATGACCCGGGACCGGGTGATCGGCGTGGACGGCGACCTGCCCTGGCATTACCCGGCCGATCTCAGGAGATTCAAAGAGCGCACCATGGGCTGCGTGGTCGTGATGGGCCGGCGCACCTGGGAATCCATCGGCGCCAGGCCTCTGCCCGGGAGGCGCAATCTCGTCGTCAGCCGCTCGGCGAGAGGCGAACAGGGGGAATGGTTCCGGGAACTCGATGCCGCCCTCGATGCCTGCGGAGACGCCGATGCCTGGATCATCGGCGGCGGCCAGGTCTATCGCGCCGCCATGCCGCGGCTCAACCTGCTGGACGTCACCTGGGTGCCGGACTTGGTGTCCCGCCCGGACGCAGTGACGTTTCCCCCCATCAACCCGGCGGACTGGGCCGTGGTTCGGGAAGCCCCGCTGGAAGACGATTCGCGCCTGGTCAACACGATCTATAAACGCAGGGCCTGATCCCTTTCACCTCGACCGGTTTGGCAACCCGCCGGGCGCAGGCAAATCTGAATCCGGATTTAGCGGTCGGGCTGGTTGTCCTGGGCGATAAAGGACACCCGGAATCCGCCACGCAGGGATTCGTGGAAGTAGTTCACCAGCGCGCCATTGATGGTGCAGATCTCGCGCACGAGGTAGAGATCCGCGTCGGCGCCTTTGTCGGAGAAGGGCTCGAACAGGCGGTTGATCTCGTCAGGTCCGACGGGCCGGCCATGCTCGATCACCTCAAGATGGGGCGCGCCCAGGTGATCGATACGGGTGTGAAGCTCGAGTTCGGACAACGGCTGCACCGCGTTGCTGTGCTCCAGCAGGCTGCGGCACAGGTTCAGCAGGATCTGCTCCAGCTGAATGGGATCGAACACGATGCTTACCGGGTTTCCGGTCACGCGAAATTCCACCTCGCGTTCGCCATCCGCCTCGTAGCCGCGCACGAATCCACGCAGCCAGTCCTGCAGGTCGAGCTGGCGCGCCTCGCCGAGCCCGGTACGGCTGCGTTGCAGCACCGACTCGACGATGCGGTCGATGCGCTGGGCATTGGAACGGATCTCGCCGAGGGCCGCGGTCGATCCAGAACCGTGGTTCGCCTCCATCCCCATCAATTGCGCCGCATGGTTGATGGCATTCAGCGGATTGCGGATTTCGTGGGCGATGGACGACGCCAGCCGTCCCGACGCCGCGAGCCGGGTCTCGCGCATCCTGAGCGCGAGGTCGGTCTTGTTTTCCACCGTGACCAGTAATGACCGATGCAACGGCACCGTATTGATCTCGAGGATGCCGTGGCCGACATTGGTCGTGATGGTGGTGGGCTTTGCCGCGTTGACCGCGCCAATCAGGCTGTGCGCGAGCTTGCCGCCCACGCGGTCGTCGCGGATCAGCGAACCGATCATGGCGCGCGCGCTGTCATTGATCTGGCGTATGTTGAGCGTGCTGTCGAGTACCGCGATGCCGACGTCCAGTTTCTCGATCATCAGGCGGTTGATCTGCTGCAGGTTGGCGAGCCGCATGCGATTCTCGCTGAGCTTCGATGCCTCCAGCCGCGCGCTGCGATTCACGAAGCCGAACGCCATCGCGGCGACGAAAACGCCGGTACTGCTGATCAGGGGATGCACCAGGCCGCTGAAGTCGCCAGCGTCATGGCCCGAGAGATAGAACAGGATCGCCATCATCATGGCGACGCAGAGGAGCGCGTAGAGCACCGCGCCGAGCGGTGAGAACAACAGCGCGGCAAACAGGATCACCACGTGCAGGCCGATCGCCACCAGCGTGGCCGGCAAGCCGGCAAGGAACAAGGCGCCGAGCATGACCAGGTCGATGACCACGGTCACATGGCCGTGCGATGACCGGCGCGGACCGTGCTGGATTTCCTGGTAGACGCCGTACAAAGCGAGGCAGAACCAGGCGAAGACCAGCGGCACGGTCAGCCTGCCGAACGCGCCGACGAAGCCAAGCAGCAACAGGAACAGGAATACCAGCGCCAGCAGTACCCTGCCGAGATGGTAATAGAACAGCGGCTGCCAGGCCTCTGTGGCCTGGGCCGCGGAATTGGCCACCGGGTTCACCTCACCTCACCGTGTCAACGATGATCCTCCCGTCATCAATAAAACGCACACCAGCGGCCCCTCCGCATCATTGGCGGGAGAGTGCGCTCATGTGAGCGCCATCCGGACTCAGTAAATCGCCCGAATAAGGCAGTTGGAACCCGGAATGCGCCGCCACGAATGACGCACCGCCACGACGGGTAAATTCCCGAACCCTGTTGCCAACCCGAATCGCTCGGCCTGTGCCGGTACTGCCGGCGTCGCGGGCTGAAAGAATCCGTTCGGGTACTTTCCGTCCCGGATCATTTCGCGCTCGGTTCGCATTGTTGGTGTCATTGTCGCTAGTCGCCGGGCAGGACACGGCATGCCGCCCGTTAACCCCGTGTTGTGCACTGGAAGGCCATTATCGCGCCGCTCCGCCTCCGGATTCTGTGAAATTTTTACGATTTCTCATGCGCCGACGGCCGTTCCATCCGGCCCGCGCCGGTCTATTTGAACCGAATCCAGACCATCCCACAAGCGCTTTCGCGGGGATGTCCGGTTCCGTTCGCTACGTTCCCTTGCCGTGTAGTGTAACAGTCCTCTCTTAGCAATTTCGATTCCAACTTTTCGCTTCACGGCAATCACTTGAATAATTATTTCTAACTTGCTGTTTCAACGAAATTTAACCATCCGGTTTCTGGTAAGGTGGAGTTTCCGGGCGCGCGTATTGCATTGTCCGGCGGGCAAAATTTGCCAGTTACTCCCCTGGAGAGCCAGAATTTGTCAGTGGCGGGGCCGCCGGATTGCAGGCGCCGACCGGCGGCTTCCATGGATTTCCGGCAAGCTAAAGCGCTTGGCAGAGCCGGCGCGAATCGAGGATCGCGGCGTGGAGGTTGCGGCTGGCCACGGCGTCACCCACGCGATAGAGCGCCAAGCCGCCCGCATCCGGTTGCGGCAATCCGCCCAGGAGCGCGTCGTAATCCGTGACCCCGTCGTTGACCGACGCGCCGCGAAGCGCCTGGAAGAGTTCGTCGTTGGGGACGGTGCCATGCTCGATCACGAGGTGGTCCACCAGGCGATCGACGAACCGGTCGCCACCGAACTCGTTCTCGAAAACCACCCGCAGCCGGTCGGAATCCCGCTCGACGCGGCGGATACGATAATCCGGGGTAATGGTCACACCGCGCTGATGGAAACGGCGCAGGTACATCGGGAAGTTCGACGCCCCCATTTCCGCGCAGGCGTGGCGGTCCGGGGTAACCAGCTCGATTTCGCATTCGCCCAGCGACAGCTGGTCCACGGTGGATGCTCCCTGGTGCTGGCCGTGATCGTCGTACACCAGGATACTGCCGCCGAGGGCGCCGCCGGCGAGTACGTCCCAGGTGCTGATGGCGTGTTCCGCGCCAGGCACGAGCAACGTGTCCGGCAGGCCACCGGTGGCGATGATCACCACGTCCGGATGTTCGGCGAGAACCAGTTCTCCGTCCGCGAAGGTGTTCCAGCGGATGTCCACCCCCAGCAGACTGACCTCCGCCGCGAGCCAGTCCGTGATGCCCAGCAGGTCGCGTCGCGACTCCGCACGTCCGGCGAGCAGCACCTGCCCGCCAAGCGCGCCCGAAGCCTCGAACAACACCACCCGGTGTCCGCGTTCCGCCGACACCCGGGCGGCCTCGAGTCCGGCGGGACCTCCGCCCACGACCACCACCCGGCGTCCCGGAGCGTCCGCTGGCATGATCTGCTGGGGAATCGAGTTTTCCCGGCCGGTGGCGACGTTGTGGATACAGACCATCTCGCCCTCACCGTAAATCCGGTCGATGCAATAACCGGCGCCGACGCAGGGACGGATGCGGGATTCCTGGCCGCTTTCGAGCTTGTGCACCAGCCAGGGATCGGCAATCTGCGCGCGGGTCATCCCTACCAGGTCGACGATGCCCGCCGATACCGCGTAGCGCGCCGTGGCGAGGTCGATGATCCGGGTCGCATGTATGACCGGCAGTTTCAGTTCACGCCGGAACGCGCCCACGATCTCCAGCCACGGGGCGAGCTTCTGGAACATCGCCGGTACCGCGAACCAGCCGAGTTCCCAGTCGTTGTCGAATCGACCGACATTGAGGTTGAAATAGTCCAGGCATCCCTGCTGCTCGTAGAGGCGCAATGCCTCCAGGGATTCCTCGGGCCTGAGGCCATCCGCGCGCCGGCTGTCGGTGTCGACCCGGGCCCCCACCACGAAGTCGCTTCCCACGGCATCGCGCACCGCTTCCAGCACCTCGAGCATGAAGCGCGCCCTGTTTGCCAGCGAACCGCCGTAGTCGTCGGTGCGCAGGTTGGTATGGGGCGACAGGAACTGACCGGGGAGGTGGCCGTTCTGCATCACCTCGATCCCGTCGAGACCGCCGTCACGGCAGCGCCGGGCGGCCTCGGCGTAGTAGTCCGTCACGCGGCGGATATCGTGGCGGTCCATCTCCCTCGGGAAGCCGCGGTGCGCGGGTTCGCGCACCCGTGACGGCGCCACCAGCGGCAACCAGTCGCCGGCGTTCCAGGTGCTGCGGCGGCCGAGATGGGATATCTGGCAGATGGTCTTCGCGCCGTGTCGATGGACGCGTTCGGCCAGGCTTTGCAGGAATGGAATGACGCGGTCGCTGCCCACGTCCAGCTGGCCAAACACCGGCGGCGAATCCGGGCCGACGCAGGACGATCCACCGAACATGGTCATACCGATGCCGCCGCGCGCCTTTTCCTCGTGGTAGCGCTGGTAACGTTCCCCGGGCAGGCCGTCCTCCGCGAACGCGGGCGAATGGGGCGTGCTGACGATACGATTGCGGATTGTCAGCGGGCCCAGCTGGAATGGCGTCAGAAGCGGGTCCGGACCCTCGCCTTTCATGGGTATTGCCTGGCTGGTGAGAAGTGATGCATCGCTACCGGAGAACCCGAAACATTGGAAAATGCTAATGCAGCCCACGGGGTTGATCAAGCATGCCGGAACCGGTGTAACGGGCGATTTCCGTCTTTCAGACCGGCTCCGGGGTACGGCAAGAATCCCGCGGATTGCGTGTTGCGAGTCGAATCAAACTGCTATGATCCCGGCAAATTCTCGAATCCAGTCCGATGATTCGAAGCGCCAAGTACAAGATCGGCCAGGTCGTGCGTCACCGCGTATACGATTTCCGCGGCATCATCTTTGATGTCGATCCGGAATTCGACAATACGGAAGAGTGGTACCAGTCCATCCCGGAGGATATCCGCCCGCGGAAGGACCAGCCGTTTTATCACCTGTTCGCCGAGAACGACCAGACGGAGTACATCGCCTACGTCTCGGAGCAGAACCTGTTGCCGGACGAACGCGAAACACCCCTCCGGCATCCCCAGATCCCGGAAGTCTTCGAGGTGGATGACCGCGGGCGTTACCGTACGAGGGCAAACTCGGCACACTGAATCGCGAGCCCGCGGAACAGGCAAGGGCATGCCTTGCTCATAGTTATAATAATGATTATCATTTGCATCAACTGATCCGATGATGCATCATGAGCTTTCATATTTTTGCCACCGTCGACCACGGGACGCCCGACCTCGTCATTCGCAATGCCATCACCGGCCGCACGGTACTGCGTTGGCGTGGCTGCAACGCGAGCGCGGACAGCGAGACCCGGCGGCTGTTCCGTGAACTGATCCTGTTGAGCTGCTGCCAGGAAATGTCCAACGCGCGGGTGTTCTCCGTCGCCACCCGTGAATCACCGGGGTAATATCTCTGACTATCAGAGATTCAACAGGTGATGACGATGGTAACCCTGCGCGAACTGCAGTACCTCGTGGCTATCGATGAGCAGCGACACTTCGGCCGCGCGGCGGAATCCTGCTTCGTCAGCCAGCCTACCCTGAGCGGCCAGTTCCGGAAACTCGAGGACCAGCTCGCATTGCAACTGGTGGAACGCAACCGCCACCAGGTGGTGATGACGCCGGCGGGACTCCAGCTCGCGGAACGCGCCCGCGGCATCCTCGCGTCCGTAAAGGCCTTCGAACAGCACGCGGAGGCGCTGCGCGATCCGCTCTCGGGAAATCTCGAACTGGGACTCGTCCCTACCCTCGCGCCTTACCTGCTGGCGCGGATCATGTCGTCGCTCGTGAACGCGCTGCCGCAACTCAGGTTCCTCCTGCACGAGGAGCAGACCGCGGTGCTGCTCAGGCGCCTGGACGATGCCGAACTCGACCTGCTGGTCCTGCCCTGGCGCAGCGAGATGGAGGCCTTCGATCATTTCGACCTGTTCGAGGAGCGCCTGTTGCTGGCGACTTCGCCGGATGACCCGTTGCTGAAGGCGGACCAGGTCAGGCTCTCCAGCCTCAAGGACCGCCAGGTGCTTACCCTGGAAGACGGCCACTGCCTGCGCGACGACACGATGCATTACTGTTTCTCCGCCGGCGCACGGGAAGACCAGAGATTTCGCGCCACCAGCCTGGAAACCCTGCGTTTCATGGTCGCCAGCGGCATCGGCATCACCCTGATGCCGGAACTGGCGGTGGACCCCAGCCGCGACAACGGCATCCGCTACCGCCGGTTCGCGTCCCCGGAACCTTCGCGCAGGATCGTCGCCCTGGTGCGGCGCGGATTTCCCCGCATGGCCTGCGTGCGCCAGATCGTCGGCATCATCCGCGAGGTCATGGAGGACGGCGTCGCCGCGCCGAAGCCTGCGCGGCGGGCGTTGAAGGCTCGCCGCGGTTAACTGAAACCGGCCCAGGCGAAGAACAGCCCCGAGAGCGGATCCGCTCCGAGCAGGATTCCCACCCCGACCACCGAGGCGAGCACCACGCTGTCGGTGAACCACATGAGCGCGATCACGCTCGCAAGCGCCACCAGTTCCACCACCGAGCCGCGCCAGGCGGCGGGCGCGAGGATGGCCACGAGGGCGCAGCCCGGGAGCGTTTCCAGTACCGGCCGCAGGCTGCCGATGTGACGCACCTGCAGGCCGAGCAGGTAGCCGCTCACCCGGGTGAGATACACCACCAGCGCCATGGCGCCGATGACCAGCAGGACATCGGTGTTATCTGGCACGGCTCGCCTCCCGCAGCAGCGTCCAGGAAGCGCCCGCCAGCACCGCCAGCGGGAGAATCATCCAGTCCGGCGCGCCGGATTCCAGCAGCACGATGGCAATCACGCCCGATAGCAGCCACGCCGGTAACTGGCGACCATTGCCGCGCGCGAACAGCATCAGCATCGTGGCCATGACCAGCGGACCGGCGAAGCGCAGGCTTTCGGTATTGACCACGGCAAGGTGACTCGCGGCGAGAAAACCCGCCATGGTGGACAGTATCCAGCTCACCAGCAGCGCGAGTCCGAAACCCGTCAGGTAGCCGAGCTTTTCCATGGGCCGGTCGAGGCGCAGCGTGGATACCACCGCGGGGTCGGTGAGCAGCGCGAGCCAGAGCATGCGCCGGCCGAGGGAATGCCCGTCCAGGTGATGGGTCATGGACATACCGAGAAGAATGTTGCGCGTGCTCACGAGAAACACCGACAGCAGGATGGTGAAGAGCGGCAGCGGCGCCACCCAGAACTCGAGCGCGGCGAACTGCGCGGACGCGCTGAACACCGTCGCGCTCATCAGCAGCGCCTGCCAGTGGGTAATACCGGCAGCCGCGGCCGCGGCGCCGAACAGCAGGCCGAAGAGGAAGGTGGAGACGAAAAATCCACGCGAGGCCATGGCGCCTAGCCAGGCGCTCTTCTGCAGGGTAATCGCGGTCATCGAATTGGTGACCCGGGAGCCATCACGACGCCAACCAGGCCTATACGAAGCGGGAGAGTTTAATCAGGAGGCTGGAGTGTACATGGAGTGCATGAGGGATTTACGAATGACGCTAGTGACCCTCGTACATCTCCTCGATGGCCTCGTTGAACCGCTCGCGCAATACCGGGCGCTTTGCCTTGAGGGTGGGCGTCAGCGCGCCGCCCTCCACTGTCCAGGGCTCCGCCGTAAGGGTCACGCGATGGATGTCGGCGTAGCCGGGAAATTCATGAAGCAGTTCCGCCACCCTGGCGATCGCCCACTCTTGTGCCCGCTCTCCCTTCAATGTTTCATCGTCCACTCTACCGGGTACCGCCGTACCCACCTCGCGGCGCCATGCCTCGGGGTCAACAACGGCAACCAGCGACAGGAAGGGGCGCCCCTCCCCCACCACCATGCATTGTTCGAACACCGGGTCGTCACAGATCGCGGACTCCATGTCCGCCGGCGGCACTTTCTCCCCGGTGGCGAGGACGATGATTTCCTTGATCCGGCCGGTGATGCTGATAAAGCCGTCGCCGTCGATGGCGGCGACGTCCCCCGTTTTCAGCCAGCCGTCGTCCGTCATCGTCTCCGCGGTGGCTTCCGGATTGTTCCAGTAGCCGAGCATTACCCCCGGGCCCCTGGCCTGCAGTTCGCCGTCCGGGGCCACGCGGATCTCCGTGCCGATCATCGGCAGGCCGATGGATTCCGGCTTGTTGTGTTTCAGCGTATTGACGCTCAGCACCGGGCTCGACTCGGTCAGTCCGTATCCCTGCAGGATATCGACGCCGAGGGCGATGAACACCCGCGAGATGCGCGGCGCCAGCGGCGCGCCGCCGCTCACGACCGCGCGCAGGCGGCCGCCGAAACGCGCGCGCACCTTGCGCCCGACGAGCCGGTCCAGCAGCGGATAGAACCACTGGCGGGAAGTTGTGCGCCCCCGGCCCTGGCGCGCCTCGAAGCGCTCCCAGCCCGTCTCGACCGCGCGTTCGAAAAGCCAGCGGCGAAACGCGGGACCTTCCGCGAGACCGGAACGGATGCGGCTGTAGGCGCGCTCGAAGACCCGTGGCACCGTGATCAGGATCGTGGGCCGGATCGTCGCCATGTCCTCCAGCAGTTCCGGGATCGAGCGGTTGAACGCCACGCTGGATCCGGCAAGCACGTTCAGGTAGCAGCCGATGGTGCGCTCGAACATGTGCGACAGCGGGAGGAACGACAGCATCCGGTCCGTGGGCAGCACCGCAAAGCTCCGGAGGCCCGCATGGGCGTTGCCGAGGATGTTGGCATGGGACAGCATGACGCCCTTGGGCTTGCCCGTGGTGCCCGAGGTAAAGACGATGGTGGCGAGATCGTCAGGGGAAATCGTTGCTTCCTCGGGCGCAGCGACGCCCTGCTCCAGCCAGTCCTCCAACGCGATAACGCGATCGTCCGGGCCTCCATCCCCGTCGGCGCCGCCGGACAACAACACGACGCGTTTCAGCGGATCGTTCGCCGCCAGCTCCGGTTGCAGTTCGCGCCATACCGCGGCGGATTCCACCAGCAGCACGCGCGCCCCGGTCTGGCCGATGATGTAGGCGATGTTGTCGTCCCGGTCCTCGGCGAACACCGGCACCACCACCAGGCCGCCCGTCATCGCGCCCTGGTCGAACAGCACCCATTCCACGCAGTTTCGTAGCCGGATCGCAACGCGTTCTCCGGCCGCCAGTCCCTCAGCGGCGAAAGCGGCCTGCCAGCGCCGGATACCATTGCCGACTTCGCCCCACGTCCATTCGCGCCAGTCGCTGCCTGTCCACTGAAGGTAGGCGGGTGAATCGGCCGAGCGCCGCAACCTTTCGGTGAAAGCCGCCGGCAGTGTTCCCACCGCCGCGGCGTCGATAACATCGAGGGATTCCGTTGCGCCGGCGAGGGCGTCTTCGGGCCAGGTGTCCGCATACTGGTAGTCATCAGTCGTCATCATCCGTCTCGTACTCCCTGTCCTGGCAAGCCACGCTCTCCGGCGCGAAATCATCCACCGCGATCACCGCAGCCACGGCCGATCGCCAGCGTCGCAGCAGGTCAGCCTCACGCTCATTGACATCGCCATCCGCGATACGTTCAGCCAGCCAGGCCTCCCAGCCGAGCACGCCGCCCGCATCGTGGCCGGCCTTCTTCAGGCGCTTCCTCAGATCGGTGGATTCGATGGCCAGCGCGAGCGCGCTTTCGAGCTGCGCGGTGGGTTCCGCCGGGTCATCGGAGGTATAGATATCCTCGGTCAGCCGGTCGCGGATTTCTCCGGGCGTCTGCAATAGCCTGGCGACCCGCCGGGAAAGTTCATCGCCGGGATAGCGCAGGTAGCGCCCGGTGGGAAACACCGCTATGCGCAGCAGCGGCCCGAGGTAGCGCACCGGGAAATTACGCAGGATGCCGTCCAGCGCCTCCTGGGCCTGGTGGAGCGCATACTGGCAGGACCAGTCGAGCAGGGGTTGCTCCGCGGGGTCTTCACCGTTGTCGCAAAAGCGCTTCAATGCCGCGGAGGCGAGATAGAGATTGGACAGTGCATCGGCGAAACGTCCCGACAACATCTCGCGGCGTTTGAGGTCGCCTCCGAGGGATACAAGCGCGAGGTCGGCGAGCCAGGCGAACGACGCGCTCAGGTGCTCCACTTGTCCGCTGTAACGGCGAACGGCACCGGCGCCGAATCCCTTGCCGAGCCATCCCCGGCTGAGGCCCAGAACGAAGGCGCGCATCTTGCTTTCGAGGACATGGCCGACGTGACCGCGGAGCGCCTCGTCAAATGCTTCCAGCCCCGCCTCCCGGTCAGGATCGGACACCGCGCGCATCTCGTCCAGCAGGAAGGGATGGCAGCGCAGAGCGCCCTGGCCGAAGATGATCAGGCTGCGCGTGAGAATGTTCGCGCCCTCCACGGTGATGCCGATGGGAATCTGCTGATACGCACTGGCGAGCGTATTGGACGGCCCCGTGCAGATCGCCTTGCCACCGTGGAGGTCCATGGCATCGTTCAGCACCATGCGCGACAGATCGGTGCATTGCTGCTTGACGATGGCCGACAGCACGGCGGGTTTCTCGCCTTCGCCCAGCGCGCCCGCCATCACGACCCGTCCGGCGTCCAGCAGGTAGGTCAGCCCACCGATTCTCGCGAGGCACTCCCCGATTCCTTCGAAGCGGCCGATCTCGATGCCGAACTGCTCACGCACCCGCGCATAGGCGCCGGAGGCGCGCGTCGCCAGTTTCGCGGTACCGGCAGCGGCGGCGGGCAACGAGATGCCGCGGCCGGCGGCGAGGGACTCCATCAGCATGCGCCATCCCTGGCCGACCTGTTCGCGGCCGCCGATCACCCAGTCCAGCGGCACGAACACGTCCTTGCCCTGGTTCGGACCGTTCTGGAACGCGGCGTTCAGCGGCAGGTGGCGGTTGCCGATGCTGATACCCGGGGTATCCGCGGGGATCAGCACGCAGGTGATGCCGAGGTCCTCTTCCTCGCCGAGCAGGCCATCCGGATCGCGGGTGCGGAACGCGAGGCCGATAAGCGTGGCCACCGGGCCGAGGGTGATATAGCGCTTGTCCCAGTTAACGCGAAAGCCCAGCACATCTTCGCCTTCGTGGGTACCGCGGCAGACGATGCCGGTGTCGGGCATGCCCGCGGCGTCGGAGCCCGCCCAGGGGCCCGTGAGGGCGAAGCAGGGAATCTCCGCGCCGCTCGCCAGGCGCGGCAGGTAATGCGCCTTCTGCTCCTGCGTGCCATAGTGGAACAGCAGTTCCGCGGGGCCGAGGGAATTGGGCACCATCACGGTCACCGCCGTGGTGGCGCTGCGGCTCGCGAGTTTCTGCACGATGCAGGACTGCGCGAAGGGGGAAAAGCCGAGGCCGCCGTACTCCGGCGAGGCATTGATGCCAAAGAATCCCTGTTCGCGGATGTAGTGCCAGGTCGCGGGTGACAGGTCGCCTCGCCGATGGCTGATATCCCAGTCGTCACTGAGCGCGCAGAGTTCCTCCACCGGCCCCTCGACAAATTCCCTTTCCTCCTGCGAGAGACGCGGCTTCGGCAGGGACATGAGCCGCTCCCATCGCGGCTTGCCGCTGAAGAGTTCTCCCTCCCACCAGGTGGTGCCGGCATCGATCGCTGCCTGCTCGGTGGGTGAGATCGGGGGCATCAGTTCGCGCATGCGCTCGAACGCGGGCGCGCTGATCAGGCGTCGGCGGGCGTCGGGAAGGAAGTAGAGAAACGCGGCCAGCGCCGCGAAGATCACCAGCGTCAACAGTGAAAGCCACCAGCTGGTCGCGCCCGACAGAAACCCGAACAGCATGGCGACGGCGCCGACGATCAGCCAGGTGCGCAGGGACATGTCCAGTGTCACGAAGGCGATGCTGAGCAGGATCAGCAGGACGAAGTAGGCGATCATGGCGATGTCCTCCAGGTTCGATGCCCCCGGGCTGGAGCATTATCCCACGGGCATGGGCGGCGCGCGGCTATGCTGGCTACGTGGCCCGGCGCCGGGCTGTCGGCTTCAGATACGGGCAAGACGACCCGCCACCGCCTGGTACTTGCGGCGCTGGAACAGGAGATGCCAGCGCCTGCCGCCGAGCTGGTGCCAGAGATAGGCCGCGCGGATTCCGGCAAACAGCGCGCTGCGTACCCGGTGCACCACCGCCGGGTTGGACAGCCTGCCCTCCGATCCCTGCACCATGATGCGCGGCGTCAGGGTGCTGATGGTGCGGGAGTAGAGCGCGGCAAGTGATTCGTACAGCGCCTCGAGGTTCTCATCGCTGTCGTCCACCAGCTCATCCGCGCGCAGGAAGCGGCCGGCGAGTTCGGACAACCCCTCGTGGATCGATTCGGAGACGCTGTCCATCGACGGCAGGCGTAGTGCGATCTGGTGCATCGAAACCGCGTACTGGAACATCGCGCGCGAGGCATCCCCGGCGCGCCCGCCCACCAGGTTGGCAAGGGAGCCGCAGCCGAGACGGAGATCATCCAGCGAACCGAACACCTCGTTCACGGAATCCGCATCGACCCGCAGGACGCTGACCGCGGACGCCGCCAGTGCGCTCTCGTCGTGGTCATCGCGAGTTGCGAGTTGATGCACGAGAGCGGTGGACTGGAACAGCCCCGCGAGCGCGAGGACCTGGTCTCTGGTGGGGTTCTGGAACATGCCTTGGAAAAGCCTGGACGCTTTATCGGGCGCCGCCGGAATCGGTCGCGCGCAGAATTTCCTGATAGAACATGGTTTCCCTTTCGAGCGAATCAACCCGGGTCGCCGCCTGGCGGAAGCCATGTCCTTCGCCAGCGTATTCATGATAGGCGTGGGGAATGCCGCGTTTCTCAAGCAGCGCCACGACCTCGCGCGACACCGCGGGCGGAACCACCTTGTCCTCGAGCCCCTGGAACAGGATCAGGGGCGTTCGCAGCCGGTCGATCTCGTGCACCGGGGAACGGGCGTGATACCGGCTGTCCGGCTGGCGCGCCCGTTCCGGGTCGAAGTCTTCGCCGACCAGGCGATCGGTATAGCGGCTCTCGAACTTGTGGGTGATCTCGGCGAGGGTCACGAGGTTGCCGATGCCATAGTAGCAGGCGCCGCCGGCGAACCGGTCGGGATAACGCGTCAGCGCGCGGAGCACCGCGTAACCGCCTGCGCTGCCGCCTCGGATGAACACCGCGCGCGGGTCGATCCGGCCTGCCTCGGCGAGCGTGTCGATGCAGGCAATCACGTCGGCCACGTCCACCTCGCCCCAGCCGCCGATGAGGCGCTGACGGTAACGCCGACCATAGCCGGTGCTGCCGCGGTGATTCACGTCCAGCACCGCGAATCCGAGGGAGGCGAAGTACTGGCGCAGCGGATGGAATGCGGGGCTGGTGCGCGAGGTGGGTCCGCCATGCACCATCACCAGCAGTGGCGGGAGCGCGCCGGCGGGCCCCTCGTGATCGGGATGATACGGCGCGTAGTGATAGGCCCAGGCGGTCTCGCCATCCGCCGTATCGCAGGACAGTGAAGCAGGGCTGGCGTAACCGGAAGCCAGCAACGGCGCCGCGACGGGCCCCGCCGTCCTGGATTCGCTGAACGGGGAATCCAGCTGCAGGATGCGGGAAGGGCGGTCCTCGGGTGACGCCACCAGCAGCAATTGCCCGCCGGAGAGCGACAGCTGCGCGAGGACCGCATCGCGCAGAATCTCCCGCGCCGGCTGCGCGCCAGCGATGTCCACCGACAGCAGCCGGTCGCCGGCATGACCGGTGCAGACCGCCAGCAGGCGATCCGCGGACACCTGGCGCCAGCGCGCGTTGCCGAACACCCAGTGGGCCTCGCCGAATTCACCTTCCTCGCCGGTCAGGGCATGCAGCCTTCCACCGTCCGCGCAGACCAGGTTGGACCAGTCGCTGTCCGGGCTGTCCATGGCGAATACCAGGCGCCCGTCGGAAAGGAATCCGGGCTGGCTGACGGTGGTCTCCGGCGCGTCGACCACCACCTCGCTCTCGCCCAGCGACAGCGCGTCTCCTTCCACGACCGGCGCGCGCAGCAGGCGGCTGCGATCCCAGGGCATGTCCGGGTGGTTCCATTCCAGCCAGGCGAGCCATCGTCCGTCGGGAGAGACCGTCGGCGCGGCAATGAAATCGCTACCCATCGCCAGCACGCACGGACTCGCCTCACCCGCGCCGATGCGCACCGCGACGAGTTCGTTCCGGTTCTCGACGCCGTCCACCCTGGACTCCATGACAGCGATGACATGTCCGCCACGGGAAACCAGGTCGGCGAATCCCGCGACCCTGGAATCCGGCGGCGTGAGCGGCAGCGGCGTCGCTTCGGAAGCGCCGGCGTCATCCGGACCCAGTGGCTGCGTGTACAGCCGGCCATCGGCGTGATTGTTGAAGACGAACCGGTCGCCATGCAGGCAGAAACAGCGGCCGCCATATTCATGCACCGGGGTGCGCAGGCTGAACGGCGCGGGTGTCAGGCAGCGGTCGGTGTGGCCGTCCCTGCGCATCAGCACGATGCGCCCGCCTTCGTCAGGCAATGCCTGGATCCAGTAGAGCCGGCCGTGCAGACTGAACGGATGCGCGGGCTCTGCCGGCAGATCAAAAAGCTGCGCGGGGCTGAATGGCGCCGGCCACAGGCCATAGGGAAGAACCTCTTCCGTTTTCCTCCCGGGCGACGTCATGGAAACAGCAACCGGGTGGACTTCGCATCCAGCCCATGCCCGGCAAAGAAGCCGGCTGGCGCCTCCAGCGCATGCAGAAACGGCGCCCCGGGACCATACAGGGGGCGATGGTCGTCGCGATAGGTCGCCATCAGAAACATCTCTATCGCCTGCCCCCGGTCATCGAAAAACGCGATGTCCAGCGGCGCATGGACGTTCTGCATGTGGAACTGCCCGCTCGCTGGCGCTGGATAACGAAACAGGATCAGGGTGGCGTCGATAACCGCGGGGCAGACATGCTGGAAGCCGCTGGCGCGTTCAAAACCATCGTCCGCCACCAGTACGTCCAGCGCCAACTGCGTTCCCGCGCCGTCGTCCAGCAGGATGCGTTCGCGATGCATGCTGTCGATGCCACGCGTACTTTGCACGCAGTCCGAGGCCAGCGCATCCAGGCAGGCGGGCGCGAGGAGGAGCATGCCGGCGATTCGGTGGAGCCAGTTCATGTTGATGGACGAGTTTGTCGGTGAATCACGCAGTGTCCGGCTGGAATCAGTGGACGTCCAATGTATTATAAGGAACCGCAATCGCCACACCACCCATGCACCAGGAGTTCCCGGAACGCTTTCGCGTGCCCTGTGACGGCAGCTTTCGCGTCGCCGACGCCACGACTGCCCTCCCGGAAGACGATCACGACGACCCGAAACATCGCAGGCGCCTGAAGAAACGCCTCGCGAAGGCCAATGACCGTCTCTACGACCTGCAACGCGTGCTCTACGCGGACAACCGCTATGCCCTGCTGCTGGTGTTCCAGGCGATGGATGCCGCCGGCAAGGACAGCACCATCCGCAAGGTCATGAGCGGGGTCAATCCCGCCGGCTGCCAGGTGTTCAGCTTCAAGCAGCCCTCCACGCTGGAACTCGATCACGACTTTCTCTGGCGCACCAGCGCACGGATGCCGGAGCGCGGCCGCATCGGCATCTTCAATCGCAGCTACTACGAGGAGGTACTGGTGGTCAGGGTGCATCCGGAGTACCTGCAGGGCCAGCGCATACCGGGTAAAACCGGCGGCGAGGATTTCTGGCAGGCGCGCTTTCGCTCCATCCGTGACCAGGAACTGCATCTGGCCACCAACGGCACGGTGATTCTCAAGTTCTGGCTCAACGTCTCGCGCGAGGAACAGAAAAACCGATTCCTGGAACGTCTCGACAATCCGGAGAAGAACTGGAAGTTTTCCGCCGCCGATGTCAACGAACGCCAGCACTGGCCCGCGTACATGGCCTGTTACGAGGAGATGCTCAACGAGACCTCCCGCCCACACGCGCCCTGGTACGCGATCCCCGCGGACAACAAGCCCGCGATGCGGGTATTCGTGGCGGAAACCATCATCGAGACCCTGGAATCCCTGGATATCAGCTATCCCAGGCCGCCAGCGGAAGAATTCGAACATTTCGAAGAATACAGGGCGCGGCTCGAGGCGGAAGAATAGAAGACACAACACGCGTTCGCGGCGCGCGCCCGGCGCAGGCAGTCCGGCGCGTCAACCGGAAGACGCAACGGCATCCTGCTCGCCATGAATCCGGGAAGTAACGCCGCCTCTGCGCGCGAAAGCGCGGGCCCGTTGGTGGTGGTCGCTATCCTGGCCGGCCTGGTGGCGGCATTCCACATGGGCAAGATTCCAGCCGCGTTGCCTGCGCTACGGCAGGACTTCCGCCTCGACCTGTTCCACACCGGCCTGGTGGTTTCCAGCTTCAGCCTGCTGGCTGCCCTGGGCGGGCTCACGCTGGGGCTCATTGCCCGCCGCCTGGGCGCGCGCCGCGCAGGCGTCGCGGGGCTGTTGACCACCGCCGCGGGCGCTGCCATTGGCGCGCTCACCACGCGGTATCCCGTGCTGCTCGGCGCGCGCATCCTCGAGGGTCTCGGCTACCTGCTCGTCGCGGTTGCCATGCCGGGGCTGATCAACCGCGTCTGCCCGCCCACCTGGCGCGCACTCGCGCTGGGCGCCTGGGGTGCCTTCATACCCGCGGCGATGAGCCTGATGCTGCTCATTTCTCCGGCCACCATGAACCTGTGGGGCTGGCGTGGTCTGTGGTGGCTGACGGCGGTGCTGTCCGTGATGCTCGCACTTTTGTTCCTGTACGCCTCGCGCCGGGACCAACCGCCTCCCTCCCCCGTCTCCGGACCACGGAGCGGCGGCGCGCTGTCTCCCGGCCCCATGCTGGTAGCCCTCGCTTTTACCTGCTACACCGCCCTGTTCGCGGCGGTGGCGGCGTTTCTGCCAACCTTCTGGCATGAAGCGGCCGGCCTGTCCATCGCCGATGCCTCCCTCTATGCCTCCCTGGTGGTGGCCGCAAACATTGCCGGCAACGTCATCGCCGGCTACCTGGTGGGCAGGGGCACGGGATTTACCCGGCTCCTGCTGGTCGCATTGCTGGGGGGTGGTGGCTGCGCCGCGCTGATTTTCGCGGGTGTCTTACCCTTGCCGGGCCAGGTTGTCGCGGCGCTTGGTTTTACCCTCCTTTCCGGGTTCCTGCCGGGCGCCCTGTTCGCCAGCATCGGCGACATCGCGCCATCGGAGGCGGCGCTGCCGCTGGTGACGGGCATGGTCTTCCAGGGCGCGGGCGTGGGCCAGGTCCTTGGCCCGGCGGCTCTCGGCCTGGTGGTTTCCGGCGGCGCGGCCTGGACCGACGCGAGCCTGCTGATACTCGGTATCGCGATCACCGGCGCCCTGTTCGGCACTTTCCACTGCCGGCTCGGGCGGCGCTGAAATGCCGCGCGCGCAAGCGACGGTCCGGCGCTATCCGAACAGGACCAGCGCCTCCTCCGTACTCCCAGCCTCGTTCACGTCGAGACCATCGAGTTTCGATGCCTCGGCCTTCCAGGCCTTGCCGGCAAGCAGCCGACGCAACGCGCGCACCCCGGGCTGCTCCCAGGACGGCTTGCGCACCGCGTAGTAATACGCCTCGGTGGCGAGGGGGATGAAGTCGAGATCGAAAGCCACCGCCGCCGCCTCGTTACCAATGGAAACATCCACGGTGTCGCCGGCCACCAGCGCGCTCACCGCGGAATGGGTGAACTCGATGTTGTCGAAACCGCGGATGGAAGCGCTGTCCATGCCGCGCTCCGCGAGCAGCAGGTCGAGCAGGATGCGGGTGCCGGAATTTGCCTGGCGATTGACGAAGCGGATGTCGTCGCGCGCAAGGTCCTCGATGCCGCGAATGCCCAGTGGATTGCCGCGTTTCATGATCAGTCCCTGGCGGCGTTTCGCGCCCAGGATCAGGCGGCAGTCCGCGGGATCGAAATGCTGCCGGTAGCGGGCGATGAATGCCGCGCCGAGCTCGCCTTCCGCGACGTGGAAGCCGGCGGCGTCGCAGCTGCCGTCGACCAGGTGAGCGAGGCAGCGCGCGCTACCACCGTGCTGCAGTTCCACACCGCCACGAAACGCGTCACGAAGCAGTCGCGTCAGGATCTCGTGGCTCAGGCAGTGACTCGCGCGGATGCGTAGCGCGGAACCGGCCGCGCGACCCACCAGGCTGCCGATCTCCTGGCGGATACGCTCTTCCGTGGAATTGAGCACCACGCGTGACTGCTCCCGGGCATAGTAGTTGGCCCAGAGGATTTTCTTGCCGAGTGGGCTCAGCACCGCGCCGCGGCCACGACGCGACTCGATCAGGGCGTTGCCGAGCAGGTCCGACCATTCGTTCATCAGGTTCCAGGCGCTGCGATAGGACACGCCGCACTGGCGCGCGGCGGCGCTGAGCGTGCCCTCGCTTTCCACCAGCCAGAGCAGGTTGAAGAGGAGTTCGGGCACCGGCCGGGGATAACCGGCGCCCAGCTGCCAGCGAATGTCGAGCTTGAGCTCGAGATCGGACGACTGCGCGGCGGCAGGGCGTCCGTCCGCCTTGGTATCAGCCTCCGGCATTGGCGAAGAATGCCTGCTGGCCTTCAAGGCGATAGGCGTCTATGGCCTGCTGTCCGGCATCGGAGACCAGCCAGTCGACAAAGGCCTGGCCGTCGTCCACCTTCACGTGCGCATGCTTCGCCGGGTTCACCAGGATGACGCCATACTGGTTGAACAACACCGGGTCGCCTTCGACCACGATCGCCATGTCGCCCTTGTTGGCAAACTTGAGCCAGGTGGCGCGATCGGTGAGTGCATAGCCGCCGACGCCGCTGGCGACGTTGAGCGTGGCACCCATGCCGGAACCGGTTTCCCGGTACCATTCGCCGCCGGGTTCCACTCCCGCCGCGGACCACAGCGAGCGCTCCTTCTTGTGGGTGCCGCTGTCATCGCCACGGGAGGCGAACACGCTGCCGTTCTCCGCGATCTTCTGCAGGGCTTCGTTGACGCCCGCGCCCCTGACGCCCGCGGGATCGGCTCCCGGGCCGACGATGATGAAGTCGTTGTACATCACGTCGAATCGCTCAACGCCGAAACCATCGGCAACGAACTTTTCCTCGGAGGGCTTGTGGTGTACGAAGAGCACGTCCGCGTCGCCACTTTCCGCCATCTTGATCGCCTTGCCGGTACCCACGGCGACGACACGGACCTCGATGCCGCTCGCCTCCTGGAACTGTGGCAGCAGCGTATCGAAGAGGCCGGAGTTTTCAGTCGAGGTTGTCGAGGCGACGGTGATGAATCGTTCCTCGGCATGGATCGCGCCGGCGGAGACGAAAAGCGTTGCCGCCAGCATGGCGCGAGTGATTCGGTGTATTGGCTTGTTCATGGTTTCCTGTTGGTGTTGGTAGATTGACGAAAGTGTTACCAGAGCAGCTCGCCTGCCAGGTAGGCCGCGGCTTCGGCAGTGGAGGGACGCTCGAAAAAACTCGTGGCATCGCCGGATTCGATGATTCGTCCGCGATGCATGAAAATGATGTCACCGGCCAGCCGCCTCGCCTGGCCGATGTCATGGGTGACCATGACGATGCGCGTGCCGGCGTCACGGATCAGGGCGATCAGCGCTTCCACCTGGCGCGTGGCGGCCGGGTCGAGGTGGGCGGTGGGTTCGTCCAGGAACAGGATTCGCGGTTGCACCGCGAGGCAGCGCGCCAGGGCGAGGCGTTGTTGTTCGCCGCCTGAAAGGTGGTTTGCGCGCCGCTCCGCCAGCGGCGTGAGTCCCGCTGCCTCGAGGGCGCGCGCGACACGCGCGGCATGCTGTTCCCGGTCAACTCCCGATACCCGCAGGGCAAAGCGGATGTTGGCCGCCACGCTGCGCCGGAGCATGACCGGCTTCTGGAACACCATTGCCTGGCTGTCCGGGCGCATCGCCAGTTGCGGGTCGCGCCAGCGCAACTGCCCCGTGGTCGGCACGAGGAGGCCGTGACAGATTCGCAGCAACAGCGTCTTGCCCGCGCCATTTGGGCCCAGGATGATGCTCGGCGCACGGCCGTCAAAAATGAGATTGATATCCCTTAGCAACTCCGCGTCACCCGCGCGATAGCCGACATCGACGAGTTCCAGCGGCAGGATCGCATCGGCCCGGTCCGCAGGCGCAATATGCGCCGCGTCGGCTTTCGCGGGTGTCGCGGATCGGGGCGCCTGGCCGGGAGCGAACTGGATGCCGTCCGATTTCATCAGGCGAGTTTCTCGCGCCATTGCAACATCGAGACGAGCAGGTTCACCACGAGAACGATGGCCAGGAGCACGATGCCAAGACCGAGCGCCAGGCTGAAATCCCCCTTGCTCGTCTCCATGGCGATGGTGGTGGTCATCACCCGGGTGACGTGGTTGATATTGCCACCCACGATCATCACCGCCCCCACCTCTGCGCTGGCGCGGCCAAACCCGGCCAGCAGCGCGGTGGCGAGGCTGTAGCGACCTTCACGGATCAATATCAGGGTGCCGGCAAACGGGCCGATGCGGAAGGAGCGGAACTGTTCGTCGTATTCTCGGTGCAGGTCTGACAATGTCTGCCGGGTCAACGCGGCGATGATCGGCAGCACCAGCAGGGTCTGCGCCACGATCATGGCCGTGGGGGTGAATAGCAGTCCGTATTCACCCAGGGGCCCCGCGCGGGACAGGAGCAGGTAGACCATCAGCCCCAGAACCACCGGCGGCATTCCCATCAGGCTGTTGAGTACCGAAATGACCAGCCGCCTGCCCGGGAACCGGCTTACGGTCAGCCAGGCCCCGAGCGGCATGCCGATGCACGCGGCAATGACCACGGCCGACAGGCTGACCCGGAGGGACAGCAACACGATTTCCACCAGGGTGGGATCCGCCTCCAGGACCAGCCCCACCGCGGTGCCGGCAGCGTCACCAAACTGTGACATTTATGTATAAATTTACATATTTATTTACTGGAGATACTATATCCGGACGATATTACCCTGTATATATGTATATTTTTACATATTTTATTCAAGCCAGATCAAGGCCGGAGGAACCGGGTGGCTTGCGGTCAATTGGAGAGCAGCGCCGGCAGGACGGGCGCAGGATTGATCAGAACGGCCAGAATACGAGTATCGCCGGAACGGAAACCGCGATGACCAGGATTTCGAGGGGCAGTCCCATGCGCCAGTAGTCACCGAACCGATATCCGCCGGGCCCCATGACCAGGGTGTTGTTCTTGTGACCGATCGGCGTGAGAAAGGCGCAGGAGGCGGCCACCGCTACCGCCATCAGGAAGGGATCCGGGTTGGCGCCCAGCCGGTGGGCGATGTCCACCGCGATGGGTGCGGCGATCACCGTGGTGGCGGTATTGTTGAGCACGTCTGACAGGGTCATGGTCACGACCATCAGGAGGATCAACACCACCAGCGGGCCATGTCCCTCGGAAAGATTGACGATCTCCGCGGCGATCAGCGCGGTGCCGCCGGACGCTTCGAGCGCGTTGCCGATGGGAATCATGGAACCGAGCAACACGATCACCGGCCATTCCACCGCGGTGTAGAGTTCCCGAAGCGGCACGATATTGAAGCCCACCATGACGATGCAGACAAGGCACAGCGCCGTGGGCAGGTACAACACCCCGCTCGTCGCGAGGCCTATGGCGAGCGCGAACGCGCCCACCGCGATCCAGGCCTTCTGCCGCTGCACCACCTGCAGGTCCCGTTCCTGCAATGGCAGGCCACCCAGCCAGATCGCAACGTCATTGACCCGCTCGGTGGGGCCGAGCAGCAGGAGTATGTCGCCGGCCTGGATGGTCAGCTTCCTCACCCGATCGCGGAACGACTTGCCGCCACGGGAAACGCCCAGCAGGGATACCCCGTGGCGATTCAGCATGCGCACGCTGGTCGCGGTACGTCCCTCGATGCGCGCGCCTTCCGGCACCACCACTTCCATCAGCGCCATGTCCTCGCCGAGGAGGTTTTCCTGCTGCTCGTTGTTCTGGTAACGAAGATCGAACAATCCCACGAAGGCATCGATCGCGTCCGCACCGGCCTGGATCACCAGCTGGTCGCCGGCGCGAATCTCCTCCCAGCGCGCGCGACCGGGAAGCCGCCTGCTCGCGCGTACCAGGCCCACGATCACCGCGTCTGCTTCCTCGGCTTCCTGGTCCAGGTCGCGCACCCGACGGCCGACGATGGGAGAGTCCTCCGGCACCTCGACCTCGGCAATGTAATCACCAAGCTGGATCAGCTTTTCGGTGGGTCCTGTCTCGCGATTCTGCACGGGGATCAGTCGCCAGCCGATGAGCACGATGAAGATCACCCCGACCACCGCCGCCACCAGTCCCACCGGGGTGAAATCGAACATCCCGAAGGG
>JAUILZ010000027.1 GCA_030432755.1 Gammaproteobacteria bacterium
TCTCGCCGGCCTCGCCATCACCCAGGGTGATGACGCGGCGGCGGTTCACGCCCCAGGGCACCTCGTTCTCGTTCTTGCAGGCGGTTACACAGCCGTTGCACTCGATGCAGCGTTCGGCGTCACACAGGAATTTCATTCTTGCCATGATCGTATCCTCCGGCTCAAGCGACTGAGATGCGGCAGAGAGACACCTTGGTCTCCTGCATCTGGGTTACGGAATCGTAGCCGTAGGTGAAGGCGGTGTTGGCCGCCTCACCCCGGACGTAAGGTTGTGTCCCCTCGGGGTACTTGTCCGCGAGATCCACGCCCTCGTAGTGGCCTCCGAAGTGGAACGGCGTGAACACCACCCCGGGTCTGACCCGATTGGTGACCATGGCCTTGACCTTGATCTTCGAGCCCTCGGGGCTCTCCAGCCAGACCATGTCGCCGTCCTTCACGCCGTTGTCGTTGGCGTCCTTGGGATTGATCTCGACGAACATGTCCTGCTGCAGTTCCGCCAGCCAGGGGTTGGAACGGGATTCCTCGCCACCGCCCTCGTACTCCACCAGCCGTCCGCTGGTATGGATGATGGGGAAGTCCTGCGAGAAGTCTTCCGCCTGGATGGACATGTATCGCGTGGGCAGGCGGAAGAACCGCTTGCGGTCCTCGTAGGTCGGGTACTTCGCCGCCAGTTCGCGATCCGGGGTATAGAGCGGTTCGCGGTGGAGGGGCACGCGGTCCGGGAACGTCCAGACGATGGCCCGGGCCTTGGCGTTACCGAACGGGGCGCAGCCATGCTTGATCGCGACCCGCTGGATGCCGCCGGACAGGTCGGTCTTCCAGTTCTTGCCTTCGGCCTTGGCCTTCTCGTCGTCGGTGAGGTCGTCCCACCAGCCGAGGGTCTTCAGCAGGTCCGCGGTGAACTCCGGATGGCCGTCCTGGATTTCGTTGCCCACCGGCCACGAGTCCTCGGCGAGGAGGTTGTTGCCCTCGTGTTCCACCCCGAAACGGGCGCGGAAGTTGAGGCCGCCTTCGGCCACCGGTTTACTGGTGTCGTAGAGGATCGGGGTTCCCGGGTGCTTCATCTCGGCGGTGCCCCAGCAGGGCCAGGGCATACCGTAGTAGTCACCGTCACAGGGACCACCCTCGGCCTTCAGCGTGGTGGTGTTGAAGGTATGCTTGTTCTCCAGGTGCAGCTTGAGCCGCTCCGGACTCTGGCCGGTGTAACCGATGGTCCACATGCCGGAGTTGAACTCCTTCGTGATGTCCTCGATCAGTGGCTCGTCATCGTTCACGGCGATGTTCTTGCACAGTTCGTCAGCAAAGCCGAGCTTCTTCGCGAACTTGTACAGGATCGTCTGGTCCGGCAGTGACTCGAACAGCGGCTCGATGACTTTCTCGCGCCATTGCAGTGAGCGGTTCGAGGCGGTGACGGAACCATAGGTTTCGAACTGGGTGCATGCCGGCAGGAGATAGATGCCATCGGTGCGATCGTTCATCACCGCCGCGTGAGTCGGATAGGGATCGATGATCACCATCAGGTCCAGCTTCGCCATGGCCTGCTTCATCTCGGGACCGCGGGTCTGGCTGTTGACCGCGTGGCCGTCGTAGACCATACAGCGAACCTTGTCCTTCTGGCCGATATCGTCTTCCAGGACACCGTCGATCCAGCGCGAAACCGGGATGCCGCGATAGTTCATCGGGTGGGTCGGCTTGCCGTTGTCGCCTTCCACTTCCTCGGGGCTGAATCGCGCCTTGACCCAATCGAAGTCGAGGCCCCAGACGCCGGACCAGTGTTTCCAGGCACCGTCTGACAGACCATAGTACCCCGGCAGGGAATGGGACAGGACACACATGTCCGTCGCCCCCTGGACGTTGTCATGGCCGCGGAAGATATTCGAGCCGCCGCCGGACACGCCGACGTTGCCGAGGGCGAGTTGGAAAGCGCAGTAGGCGCGGGTGTTGTTGTTACCGATGGTGTGCTGGGTGCCGCCCATGCACCAGACGAAGGTGGACGGGCGATTCATCGCCATCATTTCCGCGGCAGCTTTTACCGTGGCCTCGGGTATGCCGGTAACGCGCTCGGTCTCCTCCGGGGTCCATTTCGCCACCTCTGCTCGGACCTCGTCCATGCCGTAGACGCGCTGGCTGATGTATTCCTTGTCCTCCCAGCCATTCTCGAAGATATGCCAGAGCATTCCCCAGATGACCGCCACGTCGGAACCCGGCCGCATCTGCAGGTGCAGGTCCGCATGGGCCGCGGTGCGGGTAAAGCGGGGATCGATGACGACCATCTTGGCGCCGTTTTCCTTGGCGCGGAAGATGTGCTGCAGGGAAACGGGATGCGCCTCGGCGGGATTGGAGCCGATGAACAGCATGCACTTCGAGTTATGCATGTCGTTGTAGCTGTTCGTCATCGCGCCGTAGCCCCAGGTATTGGCGACGCCGGCCACCGTGGTGGAGTGGCAGATCCGCGCCTGGTGGTCGACGTTGTTGGTACCCCAGAGCGCGGCGAACTTGCGGAACAGGTAGGACTGCTCGTTGTTGTGCTTGGCCGAGCCCAGCCAGTACACCGAGTCGGGCCCGGATTCCTCGCGGATCTTCAGCATGTGGTCGCCGATCTCGTTGACCGCGTCGTCCCAGGACATCCGTTTCCACTGGCCGCCGACCAGTTTCATCGGGTACTTGAGACGGCGCTCTCCATGACCATGCTCGCGCACCGAGGCGCCCTTGGCGCAATGCGAGCCGAGGTTGAGCGGGGAGTCGAAGTCCGGCTCCTGGCCGGTCCAGACGCCGTTCTGTATCTCGGCGCGCACGCCGCAACCCACCGAGCAGTGGGTGCAGACACTACGTTTTATCTCGATATCCCCGCTGGCCGCGCTTGCGGCCTGGGCCTTGCGTACGCGGCCCGGCGCCAGCGTGGTGGCGGCGGCGCCGGCGCCCATGGCAAGCCCGGAACGTTTGAGGAAGGTTCGCCGGTCGATGGCCCGGCCGGCACCGGAACCGGCTGCGCTTTCCGCGCCGACCTGTTTACGGATGAGTTTCATACTCGGTTCTCCTGAGTCGCGATGCGATTCGTAAAAATTGTTGACGAGGTCGCGCTAGATGCGAGCCAGCCGATAGTAGTCGCGGACGTGATCGGTTTCCCGATAGCCCTGCTTCTCCACCTTCTTCGGCGTCGTTCCGGCGTCGGCGAGAACGCCGCTGGAGACGGCGCCGGTGCCCACCGCGGCGGTGGTGACGGCGGCCCCCTTGAGGAAGGAGCGCCTGGTTTTCTCCGGCTTTTTCATGGCATTTACCTCGATTGGCATGTCAAGTTGGTAAGGCGTATCCGTCAGTGCTGCTGCACGTTCAGGTACTGGTTTTCAAGCTGCATGAACCGCTCGCCGAGCAGGCCAACGGCCCGGTAGAAATCGGCGTTGCGCGCGGACTGCAGTTCACGGAAAAACTTCTCTCCCCAGGGGTGCAGGTGGCGTAGGTAGAACTGGCGCTGGCGATACGCCTCCAGCTCGGGGGATTCGACGAGGATGGACATCGTCTCGCAGACGGAAGAAATGTGATCCTCGGGCTCCTTGCGCGCGGCGTCGGGCTCGATGCCCAGGGCGCGCAGGTCGTCGCGCAGTTCACTGAGTGGCTTCTCCATCAGGAAACCCGTGAGATGCCAGGAGCCGTAAGGCATCATCTCGCCACGGCCGAGACCGATGAACAGCGCGTGAAACTCGTCGTCAAGGCGCGAGACATCCGCCTTGCGCGCGGCCTCCCTGAGCGCGAGCCAGGCTTCGCCAACGTCGCCATGTGCTTCCGCGTCGCCTGGATCGGGGATATGACAGAGATAGTCGATCAGGTCCTGCCCGGGGATATCGCTGAGCAGCGATGACAGGATCGCGTAGGTACCTGCGCGCGCCTGGTCTTCCTCGGCAATCAATGCTGGGACCGCGGCGTTCTGGTTGTCTCTCGGCGAGGACTGGATGGATGCCAAACAGGTTTCCTCAGTGGTGTCGTGGCGCTTTGTCGGGACCCTTTTGTTTCGTCGCGCGCTGGAAGCGATGAATCCGGCGTGCGCGGGGTCTGCTGTTTGTATTTCAGTAAGATATACCCGCCCCGTGGGTGGTTCAAGCAAGCCGGATCGGGGTGGTTGGACATTCCATCCGGCATCAATAGAATTGGCGGGAGCCAATATGCAGAAAAAACAATAATTTAAATTGGAAAATCGGCATACTGGGAATCATTCTCACGCAATACGTGAAAAATTATTCTCGCAATCGCCGAAAAAAGAAAAGTCCTTCCGGGCGGCAGGGAATGGTTCCCGTCATGGAAGCGCGTCCGGAGCGTCGAACATGTCCGCCACGCGGCAGTCCTCGCACATCCGGAGCCGGTTGCGCTGCTCCGGCTTCTGGAACATCCAGTGCCCCGCCAGCTTGTCGAGCATGCGATCGATCATCGCCCGGGTGGCGAACGGCTTGCCGCACTTGATGCAACGGAACGGTTCTTCCTCTTTCAGCACCCGGCTGCGAGTTGCGCCGTCACCGGGATCAAAGCGCGCCTCCAGGGTGAGCGCCGACTCGGGACAGGCCGCGACGCAGATGCCGCATTGCACACAGTTGCTCTCGATGAACTTCAATGCCGGCGTTTCTCCTCCGGCCTCGAGCGCGCTGCCGGGGCAGACCGCGACGCAACCCATGCAGAGCGTGCAGGCATCCGTATTCAGCAGGACCTGTCCGAGGGGGCTTCCCTCCGGCAGCGGGACGATTGCCGTGCTATCGCCCTGTTCGAGCAGGGAGGTCAGCGCCGTGCGCAGGATGCGTCGCTTGCCGCCGACTCCTGCGAAGGTGGCCACGGTTTCCCGCGTCGCCACGGGTTCGGGGGCAGACAACAGGGGGTCGAGTGTCTGCAACTGGCGCACCTGCCATTTCTCACCCGCGGCGCGCAGGATCACGTCCAGAAACCCGAGATTCGCTTCCAGGCTCGCTCGCACCGGCGCGCTGACTGTTGCCGGCGTCAGCAGCCAGATGTCGCCGGCGCCGTGGGCGATGGCGGCGGCGAGAAGATCCGGTCCCACCGAGCCGATCTCCTCCACCATGAATGGGAAGACGTGCTCCGGAAGTCGCGCCGCGGCTTCCTGTACCGCCTCGGCGCCATGTTCGCTGTCATAGATCAGCAGGGTCACTTCGGCAGGTCCCTGGCGCTCACGCAGTTCGCGCAGGGATTTGCGCAGGAACTCGATCTGCTCGACCACCGGCGGATAGCGGTAGGTCATGGCGCCGGAGGGACATACCGCGGCGCAGGCCCCACCACCCTGGCAGAGATGCGGATTCACCTCGACCTGTTCGCCGATGGAGATGATGGCATCCGTGGGGCAGGCGTCGATGCAGAGCGTGCAACCCGCGACGCCACTTCGGCCATGGGCGCAGATATCGGGGTTGTACTGGAAGTATCTCGGTTTCTCGAATTCCCCTACCAGCTCCGTCACCGCGGCGACAGCGGCGTCGAGGGCCCCGGGATCCGTGCCGGCGTGGTGGTATCCCGGCGGCGGTACGGGCGCGGAAATCAATGCAGTTTCGCTGGCGTCGATCACGTGATCGAAGAGGCCATTGGCGATCCCCATCATGCGGCCAAGGTCGGTTTCGGTTTCCGGCCGCTCGCCGTCGCCCCCCAGGCGCGCGGAAAAATGCCCGAGATATCCGACGAGTTCCAGGTTGTCCACCCGCCATGCATTGGCGCGCGCACCGAGACCGTCATCATCTCCCGGCACGGCGATATAGCAGACGAAGCGATCGCCGAGCGCCTTCTCGAGCCTGACAGCGGTGACCTCGTCCATGACGAGCAGGACACGGTTGGCCGCGCTGTAACTCACCAGCGTGGTGGGCGTGGGGTTCCATGCCATCCCCTGAAGTACGGCCTGACGCGCCTTGCCCCGTTCCGTTTGCGCGGACAGGTCGAGACCGATGGTTTCGAAGTAATCGGACATCTGGTGCTGAACTTTTGGGGGTTAGCTGGTCCGCTCCGGCTTTCCGGGAGCGGCGCTCTCGCCATCCGTGGCGGATTCTTCCGCCTGCGTCTCCGTTGCTCCGCCGAAATCCGGGGATTCGTTACCCTCTCCAGCGTCCGACCGCGCAATTCGCGATTCCCCCTGATCGGTCAGATCTCCGCTTTCGGCGCCGGTTTCCGCGGAGCCCTCCGGGGAAGTCCTGGCGTCCTTCTCTTCTGCCGCGAGGCGTTTCTCGCGCTCCGCGGCCTCGGCTTCCTGGCGGCGGCGTTCGGCGACCTCCGCGCGATGGCGCATGTCCGCGGTCACCGTATCTCCAAGCGGCAGGAAACTGGTGTAATCGTCGTCGTAGTCGTCGAGACCATCGCGCACGTTGAACCCGGCGGAGGAAAACAGTTTGCGCAGCGCAACCTTGCGCAGGCGATCGCTGACGCCGGGGGAGAGGAACCCGCTGTAGTCGCTGTTCTCATCGAGAGACTCCAGCGGCGGCATGTCGGTATCGGTCAGTGCCGGGCGTGGCTCCACCGGGGTGGCCGCCGCCGGTCTGCCACTCTCGCTACGCGGCGCATCGGTGATCATCCTGCCGGCAGGAGGAGCGGGCGATGGTTTCGCCGCTGCCGGCTGGACTGGTGACTGCCCGTCTTCGTCGGTCGTCGGCGCGTCAGTCCCGGTTTCCGGCGCGGCATCTCCGGACTGCTTGCGCCGCGACCAGCGCGTGAGGAAACCCTCGTGGGCGGCATCGTCCGGTTGCCGGCTCATCCGCCCTGCCCCGCATCCCCGGTATCCGGGGGATTGACGTACTGCGAATCTTCCAGCCAGTCACGACGCTTGCGCTTTCGCCGGATCTCCGGCTGGTAATGACTGATGACGTAACGCTCCAGCAACGCGGTAATCTCCGCGGGCATTGGCGCGGACAGCACGTGCCCGTCGGATTCGAGGTAACCGTTGACCTCGTCCTGGTTTGCGGTGACCAGCAGCGGGCGGATGTCCATGGCGCCCTGCTCACCATCACACACCACGAACAGGTACGGTATTTCCGACAGCAGGTTGTACCAGTAGCCTTCGCTGCCGTCACGGTACAGGTCCAGGGTGAAGCCGGTATGCACGCTGCGCCGGGTATGCTCGTCGACATCGATCACCGATTCACCTGCCGAGCGCGCGAGGTTGTCTCCGGCGAGCACCGCGTGCACGCGCCACTCGGGATAACCCCATTTCTTCGCCGGGTCGACATGGCGTTCCAGGGTCACGGCAACGGGCACGGAAATCCGCGTCGGGGTCTCCACCCAGTCTCCGGCGGCCGGGGATTGTCGCGTTGCCGTCATCGGCGTGATCAACTCTCGATGCGCAACGTTTCCACCACGTCGACGTCCAGGCCCAGCCTGCGAATGGACAGGCTCATGGTGGCCTCGAGGGAATCCCCCTCCTTGAGGGTGCCTTCCCGCAACCCGTCGCGCACCGCCTGCTCGATGGCGCGCTGGGAGGTGATGCCGGTTTTCTTGAGGAACTTGCGTATCTGGATATTGAGTGCGTCTTCGTTCATGGGTGAGCCTGGCAACCAGTGGGGGGTGGCCGAGAATAGAGGGTAACATCACCGGTATTCAATAGCTCCGGGAAGCAGGGCCTTCCGTCGTGGCGGATGCCTGACGGCTTGAAAATCTTCCGCCCCGCCACATAGTCGGATAATATCGGCTCGCGAGGTTTTCAGCGCCACCCGACGCGCCCCTGCCCGCCTGACTCGTAACCCACAGTTACCCATGGCAACCGTATCCAGCATCAAGAGGCCACCGCAAGACGGTGCCCGCGCCCGACCGCGCATGAGCAATGCCGGGCTCGAATCCATTCACGAGGTGGAGGCGCTGGACCAGTACGGCGAACGCAAGACCGTCAACGTGGTGGGCGAGGTGCCGCTGACGATCAAGGTGGACGGCCAGGAACTGGTCACCCTGATGACCCTGGGCGCGCGCCCGGAGCTGCTGGTCCTCGGCTACCTGCGCAACCAGACGCTGTTCAATCACCCGGGCGAAATCCGTTCCGTGATGGTGGACTGGGACCGTGAACTGGCGGAAGTGGAAACCGCGGACGGCAAGGGCATCACCGGCGTGGACACCAGCCGACGCACGGTGACCACCGGTTGCGGCCAGGGCACGATCCTGAGCTGCACCCTGGACAAGCTCTACGAGCACCGCGTCAAACCCGTCGAGATACGCCAGTCGGACATTTATAACGTGCTTGGCCAGATCCGCGACTACAACAAGACCTACCGCGCCGCCGGCTCGGTGCATGGTTGCGGGTTGTGCCAGGACGGCGAGGTACTCACCTTTGTCGAGGACGTGGGCCGGCACAATGCCATGGACACCATCTCCGGCGAGATGTGGCTCGACGACATCAGCGGCCATGACAAGATCTTCTATACCACCGGGCGACTGACCTCCGAGATCGTGATGAAGGCGGCGCTCATGGGCATTCCGGTGCTGGTATCACGTAACGGCACTACCCACATGGGCCTCGAACTGGCCGAAGACCTCGGCGTCACCCTCATTGCCCGCGCCAAGAGCCGCCATTTCGTTGCGCTCAATTCCAGCAACCTGGTATTTGATGCCATCCCCAAACAGGCGCGTTTCGACTGATCGCCGGCACCCGGCGCACCGGCGCCCGCCACCATGACGGGACGACGCAGGCGCGACAGCACCCTGCTGGTCACGCTCGTGGCCGCCATCGCGCTCATCGTCATCTCGGGCTACCTGCATCCCAGTTTCCGCCGCCCCGAAGTGCCACCGGTGGCGGAGTGGCATGTCATCAACGTCAATGCCGGTGGCTACCTGGGCGATGCCAACCTGCTGCTTGTGGGTGACCAGGTGATCATGATCGATGCCGGCCTGCAGCCCGCCGGCTACGTCAGTGTCGTCCCCTACCTGTATGAAATCGGCGCGCTGACTATCGACCACTTTTTCATTTCCAACCCCGACCCGGCGTTCTTCGAAGGCCTCGGCTCGGTGATGGAGAAAGGCATCACGGTGGAGAACCTGTACTACCAGCCAGTAGTGGGAGAAATCGGCGTCGAAGCCATGCAACCGGCCGTTGACGAGGCAGTGGATGGAAAACCCGGCGACGAAGTCCCACAAGAAGTGATGGATGCTCTGGCGTATTTTGACGCCTACCTGGATCACGCACGCGCAGAAGGCGTGGAAATGCATCCGGTAACCGATGGCTTCATACTGCCGCTTCCCAACAGCACCCGGATCCGCGTCATCGCCGCCGGCGCCAGCGAACCCGAGACGGTCACCTACCACCCGGGTGATGCTTCGCTCGTGATGCGGTTCGAGCTGCCACGGTCAAGCGTGCTTTTCAGCGGCAACCCCGGGATGAACTTCGGAGAAGCGCTGGCATCGCGCGGGGATCTGCGATCGATGTTCCTCAAGGCGCCGTTGCCTGGCGGAGACACTCCGCCAGGCGCGTTCTACGACGCGGTCGATCCCGAATTCCTGCTGGTGCCTTCCGCCAAGCGCTACTGGTGCGGTGAAGATGGCGCGGTGGCCCGGCAATGGTCCATCGAACACGAAACCCCGACCTGGGTCACCGGCATCAACGGTCATATCCGCGTCATCTGGAACAAGCGCCAGGTCATGGTGCTGCCGCGCGGCATGAACGAAATGTGCAAGCTGCGTGAATTCGGTAATTACATCCGCTGAAAATTGCGGGCGCCACGCGGATTCCGCGCTCTGACACCGCCCCTCCAGGCGACGCGACGTTTCCGGGGCGGCACAAACCGGATTTGTCGCCGTATCCCAACACTTTCTGTTGGATTTGCCAAATTTTGTCAGCGCCGTTGGCCGGCCAAAATGTACCGGCTGTCGGCCATCCGATACATCTCGTTGATTTTAATGCTAATTAAATTGTCATTTGAATTGTCGTCCGTGGCATGAATTTTGCTTTATGACAAACAGGGGTTACTGAAACATCACGCAATGACAAATATTACTATTACAAGACCAATGCGCAGCGAACTCGTCATCGACAACCGTCAGGTAACGGACGACGGCCCGGCCCGCGCCGCCGTACAACCTGGAAACCTCAATACCTTCAAGCTGTGCGCCCAGGTTGGCGCGGTCGTATTTTGCGCCGCCGCGTGGGTATATCTCCTGCGCCTGATTTTCTGAACAGTCTCCCGCGCTTCGGCTCGGGGTTCATACCGTTCGGGAAAACCTCGCCGGTGCATCGGTGCCGCGATAGCGATCGAACAGCATCGCCACGTTTCGGACCAGGAACCGGCCCCGTGGCGTCACACTGAGCAGGCGCTCGCCGGATTCCACCAGCCCGTCTTCCGCCATCCGCGTTAGCCCCTCGCGCGCTTCCGGAAAAGCCGCCTCGAAGGTCATGCCGTGGGCGGCGGCGAAGGCCACCTTGTCCACCTTGCCGTGGCACATGATATCCATGATCACCGCACGCCGGACACGATCGTCCTTGCTGATGGCGATGCCACGCTCCAGCGGCAGATGGCCGGCGTTTACCGCGGCGTAATACGCCGGCAGGTCCTTGCGGTTCTGGTACAGGCAGTCACCGAGCTCGCCTATGGCGCTGACTCCCATCCCCAGCAGTTCACAGTCACTGTGCGTCGTGTATCCCTGGAAGCTGCGCCGCAGTGATCCATCGTCCAGGGCCTTTACCAGGGGATCGTTTGGCAGGGCGAAGTGATCCATGCCGATATGGACGTAGCCCGCTTCCGACAGCATGTCTATGGTCAGTTGCTGCAGCGCGAGCCTGTCCTCCACGGATGGCAGCGTCGCGGCGTCGATCCTTCGCTGTGGCGCGAACCGCTCCGGCAGGTGCGCGTACTGGTATATCGACAAACGGTCCGGCAGGCATTCGATGACCTGTTCGATCGTCCGGCGGAAACTCCCGACGGTCTGCAGCGGGAGGCCATAGATCAGGTCGAAATTGATGGAGCGAACGCCCGCGCTGCGCGCGCCTGCGACCAGGGCTGCAATATGCCCCGCATCCTGGACCCGGTGGACCGCCTTCTGCACGTCCGGATCGAAGTCCTGGACTCCGATACTGAAACGGTTGAACCCGATATCGGCCAACGCGCCAACGTCCGCAGTATCCACGGTACGCGGATCGATCTCGATCGAAAAGTCGTGATCAGGATCATCGTGATCCAGGGAAAAGCGCCTGCCGACCTGCTCCACCAGCGAGCGAATCTGACCGCTGTCGAAAAACGTGGGCGTGCCGCCACCCAGGTGGAACTGGCGCACCCGTCGCGCACCGCCGAGCCTTGCGCGCCAGAGATCCATTTCGCGGTAGAGGACATCGAGATACTCGATTCCGCGCTCGCGATTGCGGGTCAGCACCTTGTTGCAACCGCAGTAGAAACACAGGTGCTGGCAGAACGGCAGGTGGAGATAGATCGACAGGTCGCCGGCCGGGTCTGCGCCATCGGGTTGGTCAAGACTGCGCGCCAGGTCGGCTTCGCCGAAACCGTCGACGAAGTCCACGGCGGTGGGATAGGAGGTATAGCGCGGCCCCATGGACGGATAGCGACTGACGAGTTCGCGTATTTCCGTTGAATCGAACTGCATCCTCGAAGTGACTTGCGACATGGCCGATGCGGCAGGATTGTTCACGGGTGGTGGTATCCGTGTGAAAGCGTCAGTCCGGTGAACATCGCCGCGCCGAACAACATGATGAGCGATCCCGCGACCTGTCTTACTACCGGTTTACGCAGCAACCCGGCTTCACCTCCGAGGTAGCCCGCCGCGATCACCATCGGCAACGTGCCGAGTCCGAAAGCGCCCATCGCCAGCGCCCCCGTCAGCGGCCGGCCACTCGCCATTACCAGCGCGAGCGCTGAATACACCAGCCCGCAGGGCATCCATCCCCAGATCGCGCCCACCCCGAGTGCACGGCGGTAACCCGTGATCGGCAGCAGCCTCCTGGTGAGTGGCGAAATGCGCCGCCACAGCTGCAGCCCGAGGCGCTCGATCGGCGCGAGCGCATTCCACCAGCCGGTCAGGTAGAGGCCGAGGAGAACCATGAACAGACCGCCGAGCAACTGCGCCACGGAGCGGGCGGTTTCCTGGCCGAGAAGGCCCATCAGCGTCACTCCCGCGAACGCGACGATGCCGCCCGCAGCCATGTAGGATCCGATCCTTCCCGCGTGATAGGCCAGGGTGATCGACCAGCGCCGGCGCGGCGCGTGGTCGACCGGCGCGGACACGGTGGCGGCGTGCAGCATCCCCGCGATGCCGCCGCACATGGCGAGGCAATGCAGTGATCCCAGCAGGCCCAGGATGAACGCGGTGATGATGACCAGGCCGTCCACGCTCATATCGCCTGCAATGCGACGATGACATCACCCGGCAGCTCCGCCTCGCCGGACACGCGCCAGCGCCCGGTTTCGAGTTGCAGGAACCAGCGCCCCGACGCTTCGCCATCCAGGGCGCCACGATAACGTCCGTCCGGACCCAGGGTGAGTTGCACCGAGCGGTCCAGCCCGGAGCGCGTCCGATGCAGGAAGCGAAGCTCCAGCGTGGCAGGCACCAGCAGTTTGCCGTCGTGACGGAGGTCGACGACGACATCACGTTGCGACACCGCGAGGGAGGCCTCGATGCCGTGCTGCCTCGCCAGGCGGTCGCGTTCCAGGACGCGGTTGATCTCCTTGCCGTGACGGTAGTAGTCGTCCACCACCAGCCCGTCCCAGCTGCGTATCGACAGCGTAAGCAGCACCGCGCCAACCACCACCGCGGACAGCGGGATGGCAATCACCATCCAGACCATGGGCTCGCGGTACCAGCGACGCGGCGCGGACGTGTCAGGGGCTTGATTCATAGCGGTTTCAGAAATCGCGCCTCGTCCTCGTTGACCACCAGGGGATCATCCTCCGCCACCACCCGGAAGCGGAGCTCCGTCGACGGGCGCTTCAGGTCCACCGGGTCGATCTGGACGCTGGTCGTGATTTCCGCCACCTCGCCTGAGCCGATCTCGCGGTCGGTGTCAGCGTTCACGTAGACCCCTGGAAGACCTTCCACCTCGACCCGGAACCGGTGTGCCTCGTGATGCTTGTTGAGGATCTTCAGGGTGTAGACGTTTTCCACGAGGCCCTTGTCGGTGACGCGGTAGAGCACGTTGCGATCGCGGATGATGTCGAGCTCCACCGGAGCGCGGTTGAGCATGCCGTAGACCAGCGCGCCAACCAGTGCCAACAGGATCACCCCGTAGATGATCACCCGGGGCCTGACCAGGCGGGTGGTGCCGGATTCGAGTGCATTCTCCGTGGTGTAACGGATCAAGCCCTTCGGATAGGACATCTTGTCCATGACCTGGTCGCAGACATCCACGCAAGCGGCGCAGCCGATGCACTGGTACTGCAGCCCGTCGCGGATATCGATGCCGGTGGGACAGACCTGGACGCAGAGCGTGCAGTCGATGCAACTGCCAAGCCCCAGCTTCTCCGGGTCATCGCTCCGGCGGCGCCCGCCACGGGGCTCGCCTCGTCGCTCGTCGTAGGAAATGATGAGCGTATTGCGGTCGAACATCGCGCTCTGGAAACGCGCGTAGGGGCACATGTAGATGCAGACCTGCTCACGCAGCCAGCCCGCATTGCCGTAGGTGGCGAACGCGTAGAACAACACCCAGAAGGTCTCCCACGGGCCGGTGGAAAACGTCAGGATCTTGCTCCCGAGCTCCAGGATCGGGGTGAAGTAGCCGACGAAGGTATAGCCCGTCCAGAGTGAGAACAGGATCCAGATTCCATGCTTGGTGAAGCGAAGGCGAAACTTGTGCGCGTCCATCGGGCGCTTGTCGAGCTTGATGCGCTGGTTGCGATCACCCTCGATGCGGCGCTCGATCCACATGAACACCTCCGTCCACACGGTCTGCGGGCAGGCATAGCCGCACCACAGGCGCCCCGCGATCGCCGTAAAGAAAAACAGGGATAACGCGGCGACGATGAGCAGGCCGGCAAGGAAGATGAAATCCTGGGGCCAGAGCACCAGGCCGAAGATATAGAACTTGCGTGCCGGCATGTCGAACAGCACCGCCTGGCGACCGTCCCAGGGAATCCACGGCACGATGTAATAGAGCCCAAGCAACACCAGCACCGCTGCGACGCGCAGGGTGGCGAAGGTGCCGGTGACCTGGCGGGGATGAATGGTCTGGCGCTTCTCGTACAGTTCCTGCTGAAGCGGGGTGGTGCTCCCTTCCATCTACAGCCTCGGCTCCTCCCGGGGATGATCCTGATTGGCGCCGGGTTCGGGTGTGCGAAATATGTAGAGAGCAAAGAAGGCGGTAACGATCCCGCCAAGCCACAGGAACAGGAAAACGATGCTGTAGCCGCTAAGGCGCGAGCCCGCGTCTATGCCCGCCTCGTCCATCAGCGTCCAGGGATCGACGAAGGCAAACAGGATCCCGGACGACAACCCGGCCACCAGAAAGGACGGCCACAGGATGGCGATCAGCCCCCTGCCCCGGGTGGAACGCACCTTTTTCATGTCGTGCCCGTTACTCCGACTCGCTGATGCTGCCGAGGTAGGCCGTGAGGAGGTGGATCTGGCTCTCGTTGAGCTGTCCCTCGAAGGCGGGCATCACGCCATTGCGGCCCAGGGCAACGCTTTGCCGAATCGCACCCAGGGAACCGCCGTAAAGCCAGACATTGTCCGTGAGATCCGGGGCGCCGAGCATGGGATTGCCCTTGCCCTCCGGACCGTGGCAGGCGGCGCACAGGGTGTTGTAATGCTGCTGGCCGGGCGCCACGAGCGCCGGGTTGATCGGATCTCGCGTCAACGAGTAGACATACTCCGACACCTGCTCGACACCGCTCTGGCCGAGGGCGCTCTCCCAGGGGGGCATCACCGCGTTTCGTCCGCCGGCAATGGTGGTCTTGATGGCATCCGCTTCGCCGCCCCAGAGCCAGTCGTGGTCGCGCAGGTTGGGAAAACCCGTGGCGCCGCGCGCGTCCGCGCCATGACAAAGGGCGCAGTTGGTGGCGAACAGGCGCTTGGCGGTGCCCATGGCCGCGACGTCCTGCTCCAGCACGTCCAGCGAGGTGGCGAGGTAGGCGTCGTACAGCGGCTTGAAGGAGGCCTCCGCGGCCTGGACCTCGTTGTCGTAACGCCCCTTGGATGTCCAGCCGAGGAAGCCGGGAAAACTCCCCAGGCCCGGGTAGAGCAACAGGTAGGCTGCGCCGAACACCAGGGTGATGTAGAACATGTTGAGCCACCAGCGCGGCAGCGGATTGTTGTACTCCTCGAGGTCCTCGTCCCAGACATGGTCCGTGGTCTCGGTCTCACCCGGAGGCTTCGACGTCGTATTGAGATAGACCAGGACGACGCAGAAGACGAGGCCAAGCACCACCGGGATGATGATGTACCAGCTCCAGAACGGATGGACGAAATCGGGCATGGTTCAGTCTCCTGTACGCGCCTGGTTGGGTTCGACCGGAACGGACTGCGTGGAGTCGTCTTCCAGCGGCAAGTTGGCTGCTTCATCAAAATCCTGCTTGCGCCGGCTGCTCCAGGCCCAGGCGATGATGCCGAGAAAGGTGACCAGCAATGCGATGGTCCAGATGATATGGAACGTCATGTCGGATCCTCCTCGCTAGCGTTGATTGCGGATCAGGGTGCCGAGACCCTGCAGGTAGGCGATCATTGCATCCATCTCCGTTTTACCCTCGAGGGCGGCGGGAGCCGCGGCAATCTCCTCGTCGGTATAGGGATGACCGAGCAGTCGGAGTCCGCGCATGCGCGCCTGGATGGTGGAGCTGTCGAGGGGGGTATCTTCGAGCCAGGGATAGCCCGGCATGATGGACTCCGGCACCACGTCGCGCGGGTTGATGAGATGGATCCGGTGCCAGTCGTCACTGTAGCGCCCGCCCACCCGGGCGAGGTCGGGGCCGGTACGCTTGGAGCCCCAGAGGAAGGGACGGTCATAGATGAACTCACCCGCTACCGAGTAATGCCCGTAGCGCTCGGTCTCCGTCCTGAATGGGCGGATCATCTGCGAGTGGCAGGACACACAGGACTCCCGAATGTAAAGGTCGCGCCCCGCCAGGGACAGGGCATCGTAGGGTTTCAGGCCCTCTACCGGCTCTGTCGTGGAACCCTGGAAGAACAGCGGCACGATCTGCACCAGGCCGCCGACGCTGACCAGCAGGATGGTCAGCACGATCATCAACCCGATGTTCTGTTCAACTTTCTGCTGAATGGACATGGTCTTGTTTCCGTATGGCGGGTTAGTGGGCGGGCGCAAGCACGGGAGCCTCCGCGGCCTTGCCCCTGGCAACCGTCATGAATACGTTGTATGCCATGAGCAGCATCCCGGAGAGGTAGATCAGGCCGCCGAGGAACCGCACCAGGTAGTAGGGATGCATGGCCTCGACGGTCTCGACAAAGCTGTAGATCAGGGTGCCGTCCTCGTTCACCGCGCGCCACATCAGGCCCTGCATGATGCCGGATATCCACATCGCCGTGATGTAGAGCACGATGCCGATCGTAGCCATCCAGAAATGCAGATCGATCAGCTTCACGCTGTAGATTTCACGCCCGTAGAGTCGCGGGATGAGATAGTAGAGTGCGCCCATGGACACCATGCCGACCCAGCCCAGCGCACCGGAATGCACGTGGCCGATGGTCCAGTCGGTATAGTGGGAGAGCGCGTTCACCGTCTTGATCGACATCATCGGGCCCTCGAAGGTGGACATGCCATAGAACGACACCGATACGATGAGGAACTTGAGGATCGGGTCCGTGCGCAGCTTGTGCCAGGCGCCGGACAGGGTCATGATGCCGTTGATCATGCCGCCCCAGGATGGCGCGAGAAGGACGATTGAGAACACCATGCCGAGGGACTGCGCCCAGTCGGGCAGCGCGGTGTAGTGCAGGTGGTGCGGACCGGCCCAGATATAGGTAAAGATCAACGCCCAGAAATGCACCACCGACAGGCGATAGGAATACACCGGCCGGTTGGCCTGCTTGGGGATGAAGTAGTACATGATCCCCAGGAAACCGGCGGTGAGGAAAAATCCCACAGCGTTGTGCCCGTACCACCACTGCACCATGGCATCCTGGACCCCGGCGTATATCGAGTAGGACTTGGTCATGCTGACCGGGACTTCCAGGTTGTTGAAGATGTGCAGGATCGCCACGGTCAGGATGAAGCCGCCGAAGAACCAGTTGGCGACGTAGATGTGCTTGATCCGTCGCTTGAGGATGGTGCCGAAGAACACGATTGCGTAGGCCACCCAGACCACGGCAATGAGGATGTCGATGGGCCATTCGAGCTCGGCGTATTCCTTGGTGGTGGTGATGCCAAGCGGCAGTGTGATCGCCGCGAGCACGATGACCAGGTTCCAGCCCCAGAAGGTGAACGCCGCCAGCGGGCCGAATGCCAGGCGCACGTGGCAGGTGCGTTGCACCACGTAGTACGAGGTACAGAACAGCGCGCTGCCACCGAAGGCGAAGATCACCGCATTGGTGTGCAGCGGGCGCAGGCGGCCAAACGTCAGCCAGGCGGTGTCGAAGTTGAGCGCGGGCCAGACGAGCTGGGCGGCGATCAGTACGCCTACCAGCATGCCCACCACGCCCCAGACGACGGTCATCAGCGCGAACTGGCGCACCACGGTGTAGTTGTACGTTTCCTGGCTTGTCGTATTCATGAAGTAAACCCGGGAATGTTGATTTTGATTGGTTGCGCCGGGGCGCGGATCAGGTACGGAAGCTGGGTCCGGCGCCGAAGCCCCAGAAGCTCACGCTGACGACGATCAGTCCCACGAGGGAAACCAGTCCAAGTGCGAGGATGGCGCTGGAGAACAGGAACCCCTTCTCCTTGTTCACGTCCATCATGATCGGCACCCCGGTATACAGGAGGGCCACGCTGTAACCCAGCGCGGGGAGGCCCAGCAGGTAGACAAACCAGGGCATGGGGTAGATCATGGTGATACCGACTAGGAACAGCGGCGCGGCGGTGAACGCCGCCAGCGAGAAACACTCCGCCAGCGCCTTGTCGGAATCGTACGTGCGCGCCATCCAGTGGATGGTGCGCGCGAGGACATAGACCACCACCAGCATGGCAAAGAACGTGAGCACCGAGATCTTGAGCGCGCTGTCCGTGGTCAGGCGCACCGGGTCACCACTGCCAACCCGCCAGCCGACCATGGATGTGCCGATGAACGCCGCAACGGGCGCGATGAGCGCGAGCGGAATGACATACCGGGCATAGCACTCCTTGATCGTCAGCCCCTCCGCCTTGACTTCCTCCCACCCTGCCGCGGGGTGGAACAACAGCTTCTTGATGAGATTGATTTTCACTTCGTTCTTCGCTCGAAACCGGGGTGTGGCAATGCTCCAGTATCGCCCCAACAAGGTTCTTGATTCAAATCAAGATCGACTGGCATCGTTCGGCTAGTCTGGCGTGCGCCGATCCCCTCAACCCCCCGTGAAACCTGAATCTGCCGCAATCGAGCCCTTCCCCAGACTTTCGTCGGAGAGCGGGAACCAGGCGGCGCCGGGAACCGCGTGTTTCCACTGTGGACTGCCGGTCACCTGTCCGGGGGAATTCCGCGGAGCGGGCGGCGGGACGCCCCGGGAGTTCTGTTGCGCGGGATGTCTCGCGGTCTCGGAGATTATCAGCGCGGGCGGCATGGAGCGCTACTACGCCTTGCGGGAGAATCCAGCCAACCGCCCGGAAGAAATCGAGCAGGAACACTACCGGGTATACGACAACCCGCGACTTCAGCAGGGCTGGTTACACGAGCAAGACGGCGTCGCGGAAGCGGAATTCCTCGTCGAGGGAATCACCTGCGCCGCCTGTACCTGGCTGATCGAGACCTGGCTTTCACGGCTGCCCGGGGTGCATTCCGCGGGGGTCAATTTCAGCACCCACCGGCTGAGCGTCCAGTGGGACCCCGCGAGCCTGCGCGCGAGCGATCTCATGCTCGCGGTGCACCAGGTGGGTTATCGCGTCCTGCCCTGGTCCCGCGAGGCGCGCCGCGCGCAGCAGGACAGCCGCAGGCGGGAACTCCTGAAGCGACTCGGCGTTGCCGCCGCCCTCGGCATGCAGGTCATGGTGATCAGCGTGGCGCTCTACTTCGGCGACTGGTTCGGCATAGAGCCCGGGATGGCGGATTTTCTCCGCCGGGTCAACCTGCTGCTCGTGCTCCCGGTGATCGGTTACTCTGCGCAGCCGTTCTTCCGGGGAGCGTGGCGCGGGGTGCGCAATCGCGCACCGGGAATGGACCTGCCGGTCAGCGTCGGCATCACCCTCGCCTTCCTCGGCAGTCTCTGGGCGACGGTATCCGGCCGGGGCGAGGTCTACTACGACTCCATCGCGATGTTCACCTTCTTCCTCCTTGGCGCGCGCTACCTGGAACTCGGCTCGCGCCTGGAAGGCGCACAGGCGCTGGACGCCCTCGCCGGCGTGGTGCCGGAAACTGCCCGCCGGCGGCGCGTGGATGGCAGCCTCGAGACCGTGCCGGTCGTGGATACGGCGGTTGGCGACAACCTCCTGGTGCGCGCCGGCGAGGTGGTTCCCGCGGACGGCGTGATCTTGGAAGGCGCGTCCAGCTTCGACGAGTCGCTGATGACGGGGGAACACAATCCGGTGGCGCGCGCCACGGGTGAGCCAGTGCTCGCGGGCTCGGTCAACGCCGCCCAGCCGGTCACCCTGCGGATCACCGCCAACCCCGGCAACAGCGCGCTCGATTCCATACTCCGCCTGGCGGAGCGCTCCCACGCGGAAAAGCCCCGCCTGTCACTGCAGGCGGAACGGGTCGCGCGCTGGTTTGTCTGCGCGGTGATCCTGCTGGCGCTCGCGGTGGCGGGTCATGGCGCCTGGACCAGCGATCCCGCCTGGCTGCCCACCACCATCGCGGTGCTGGTGGTGACCTGCCCCTGCGCCCTCGGCCTCGCCACACCGCTCGCCCTCAGCGCCGGTGCCGGCAGCCTGGTGCGGCGGGGCATTCACGTCACCCGCGGTCATGCGCTGGAGACGCTGAACCGGGTGGACCACGTGGTGTTCGACAAGACCGGCACCCTCACCCGGGGCGAGATCTCGCTCGAGGACGTCACACTGATCCGGGACATGGGACGCGGCGAGGCGCTGCGCCTGGCCGCGGCGCTGGAGCAGGGCGCGAGCCATCCCCTGGCGCGGCCGTTGATTGATGCAGCCGGGAACGACCCGCTGCCAGTGGTCACGAATTTCGCCAATGTCCCGGGCCGCGGTGTCCGCGGACGTATCGATGGACGCGACTACCGGCTGGGTTCGGTCTCCTGGATCAGCGGCGCGGACCTGGGCCCCCTTTCGCCGGATGTCGACAGCCCCGAGCTGGTGGTACAGCTTGCGGACGACGACGGGCCGCTGGCGCAATTCCATTTTCACGACGCGATCCGTCCCGGCGCCCGGGATACCGTGGAGCGCTGCCGCGCCGAGGGTATCGGCGTGTCACTGCTTTCAGGAGACCGGCCCGCCACGGTGGAAGCGGTGGCGAGGGCGGTGGGGATCGATGAATACCGCGCGGGCTGCCTGCCGGAGGACAAGCTCGCGGCGCTCGACGGGTTGATCGGGGATGGAAGCGTGGTCGCGATGGTTGGCGACGGGATCAACGACGCCCCCGCCCTCGCGCGCGCGCATCTCGGCGTCGCCATGGCGCGCAACGTCAACCTCGCCGCCGCCAATGCGGACATCGTGGTCACCGCCGAAGACCTCTCCGCGCTTGCCGATGCGCGCGACATCGCCCGCCGCACGTTTCGCATCATCCGCCAGAACATCGCCTGGGCGCTCGCCTACAATGTCCTCGCGGTGCCCGCCGCCATCGCCGGCATGGTACCGCCCTGGCTCGCGGGCATCGGCATGTCGCTCAGTTCCGTGGTGGTGGTGCTGAACGCCTCGCGTCTCGCGCGCGCCTGAACCATGGAAGTCCTCTACCTGCTCATCCCGCTGTCGATCCTGCTGGTGACGATCATCGTCGGCGCCTTTCTCTGGTCGGTGCGCAGCGGCCAGTTCGACGACCTCAAGGGGCCGGCCCATCGCATCCTGATGGACGATGACGATCCGCCGCACGGGTCCGAAGACGACACCGACAAGCTTCCACCGGAGCATTGACACTGCGCCCGGTTCGTCCCGGGTACAAACCAAGGGAAATCTTCACCATCATGTTATTCGAAGAACTGGACTTTCAGCAGACCCCGTTGGGTGAGATCAGCTTGCGGCGCAGACAGGAACCACGGCTGAACGGCGCTTTGATCTACGAGGTAAAGCTGGGAGACGAATTTCTGATGTCGAGCCTGTTTACCGAGGCGGAGATCCAACTGGCGAAATTGGCGCTGGATTCCCTGTCGGGTCGCGAACTGAACGTGATAGTGGGAGGGCTGGGCCTGGGTTATACCGCGGCTGCAGCGCTCGGGAACAGTGCCGTGAATACCGTCACCGTGGTTGAGGTAATGGAAGCCGTGATCGACTGGCATCGGCGTGAACTGGTTCCTGTCGGTGCGTCATTGAACTCGGATCCCCGCTGCAGGTTTTTGCAAGCGGACTTTTTTGCCCTGATGGCAAGTGAAGAGGCATTCCAGCTCGCAATACCAGCGGCAACGGTGGACGCGATCCTGCTGGATATCGATCACTCCCCTGGACACTGGCTCAATCCGCGCAATGCTGCATTTTATTCCCGCCAGGGACTGCAACAGGTTGTGCGAAAGCTGACGCCTTGCGGGGTATTTGGCCTCTGGTCAAACGATCCTCCGGATCCGGACTTTATCCGTTTGCTGGAATCGGAGTTTGCCAGTGCGGAAGCCCGGGTTGTTACCTTTGACAATCCCTACAGTGGCGCAAGCTCATCCAACACGGTTTACCTGGCATGGCCCGGGAGGTAACCGGCGGCCTGGCGTGCCAGGATTCTGCGAGTGCTGCGGCAGACATGTCGAGCAGTTATACTAATTGCTTCCAGCCAACAACAGGTAGTGAGGATCGTGCCAATGGAAGCACTCGTCGGACTGATCGTCGGCATCGTGATCTCGGGCCTTTTCTCAGGCCTGATTATCTGGATCGTGAGCAAGCTCAACCTCGGCCTGCACGTCGAAAGCTTCGGCTGGGCGATCATCGCCGGCCTTCTGATCGGCATCATCACGAACCTGGTCATGCAGGTTGTCCCGGCGACCAACCAGATCCTCAGCATCATCATCAACCTGGTGATCTCGGCGGCAGTGATCCTTGGCTGCGGTTCCTTTCTCAAGGGCATGACCGTCAAGGGCTTCGGCGGCGCGCTTATCGCCGCGGTGGCGATCGCCGTCGTGAGCTTCCTGATCGTCGCGGTTTTCCTCGGTGGCGCGGCCCTTGTGGGACAGGCTGCAAGCTGAAGCGTAGCCATGATCTCCGCGTGTGAATGAACCGGTGCATGCGTAGATAGCCGGGGAATTCGACTACAATCGGCTACGCTCGGGGTTCGTTCAGGACATCCGTACCCGGCGCCTCCGTTCGCGGGTGTAGTTCAATGGCAGAACCTCAGCTTCCCAAGCTGATGACGTGGGTTCGATTCCCATCACCCGCTCCATCCGGACGTTGCCGGCATCCCGTCACGCGGCCTTGTCCGCGCCGCCGTTCTTCTCCGCCAGGATTTCCCGGAATACCTCGAGGTTGGGCGTCTCCGCTCCCTTGCGCCAGATCAGGCGGGTCGTGAGCACGTTTCGGCCCCGTGGGAGCCGGTGCACCGCGAGGTGGTCGCTGCCGGGAAAGGTCTCCAGCACCGCCCGCGGCACCAGCGCCGCGCCCATGCCTGCCATCACGCAGCTCAGCATGGCGTGGTAGGAACCGAGTTCGATCACGCGACCCGGCTCGGCGCCCCGGTCGCGGTACCAGGCTTCGAGCAATTGCCTGTGGGGACAGCCGTCCTCGAACACGATCACCGCTTCCGGCAGCCCGTGGCGGCGATCGAGAGGGGGATGGGAAGGCGTGGTGACGATCACCGTTTCCTCGTCGTAGACACGGCGGCTGCCCAGCCCCGGGTCCTTGACCGGGCCACCCACCAGGGCGGCATCCATTTCGCCGGCGAGCACGGCCTTGCCGAGTTGGCGCGGGTTGCCGGTTTGCAGTTCCAGGGTGATTTCCGGGTAGCGCTGGTGCAGCGCCGCGATGGGACCGGGCAGCCTCACCACCGCGGTGCTCTCCATCGCCCCGAGGCGAAACAACCCGCCCGGCACCCGGTCAGCCAAGGCCTCGCGCGCCTCCTCGGCGAGATCGAGAAGACGCTGGCTGTAGCCAAGCAATGTTTTACCCGCGGGCGAGAGGTGAAGCCGCTTGCCCTCACGAATGAACAAGGCAGTGCCCAGGTCCTCCTCGAGCTGACGCACCCGGGTAGTGACGTTGGACTGCACCCGGTGCAGGCGATTGGCGGCACGGGTGATGCCGCCCTCCTCCACGACTGCCTGGAAGATGCGCAGGTCGGAAAGCTCCATTATCTTGATTCGTGATTATTTTGATCTTAATTATTCATTTTACAGGATATATGGCAAGCCCGTACAGTCGCGCCTTCCCATCACGGAGAAAGACCATGTACACGACTTCCCTTTCCAACGAACAGCAGGCGCTGGTGCTCCGGACCTGGTCAAGGCTGATCCCGTCTTCCGCGGAATTCACGGACCGCTTCTACCACCGGTTGTTCGCCGCACACCCGGACGTGGCGCAATTGTTCGGCGGCACCGACATGGCGCGCCAGGGTTCGCGCCTGGCCCATGCCATCGACGCGGTAGTGAACGCCATGCCCCGACTCGACGAAATGACCCCGATACTCGCGGAACTCGGCCGGCGCCACGTGGGATACGGCGTGCGTCACGGTGATTACGACGCGGTGGGCGCGGCATTGCTGGAGACCCTGGCCGAATTTCTCGGTGAGGAGTGGAATCCCGAGGTAGAATCCGCCTGGTTAACGGTCTACACACACGTTTCCGGCATCATGCGCCAGGCCGCGGTTGCGCCACTGCGCGCGGCCGGCTGAAACCAGCACGAATTTCCCGCAATGAAGATACTGGTCATGGGTAGCGGCGGCGTCGGCGGCTGGTACGGCGCGCGCCTGGCGCGCGCGGGACACGCCGTGACATTCGTCGCCCGTGGCGCGCACCTGGCCGCGATTCAGGACCAGGGTCTCATCATCCGTTCCGCCGTGGAGGGCGAGTGGCGGGTGGACTGCCGCGCGCTGGAGCGCGTCGAACCCGGCGAGACCGCCGACCTCGTACTGGTCTGCGTCAAGTCACCGGATACCGCGGAGGCCGCCGCCCTGGTGGCGCCCGCGGTGGGACCGGATAGCGTGGTCCTGTCGCTCCAGAACGGCGTCGACAACGAGGAGAAGCTGCAATCGCTGCTGCCTCCCTGCCACCTCATGGGTGGGGTGGCGTATATCTTCGCCAATATCGAGGAACCCGGCGTCATCGCCCATCACCAGTTCGGCAGCATCGTCATCGGTGACGTGGGCGGCGGTGTGTCGCCCGTGGCGCAGCGCATCGGCGCCGCGTTTACCGGGGCCGGCATCGACTGCCGCGTCGACGCCGACATCACCTCGGTGCTATGGCAGAAGTACGTGTTCCTGGTGGCGCTGTCAGGGGTCTCCGCGGCCACCCGGCAACCACTCGGCGTCATTCGCGAAATCCCGGAAACCCGCGCCGTGTGGCAGCGCCAGGTCGACGAACTACTGGCGCTGGCGGCGGCAATGGAAATCACACTCCCGCACGACATGGCCGAGCGCTGCGCGAGCCTTCTCGAGTCTTTGGGGCCGGACAACTTCGCCTCGCTCTACCACGACCTGGCAAACGGCAAACCACTGGAACTGGAGGCGCTGCACGGGCATGCGGCGCGCCTGGCCGCGGAGCATGGCGTCCCGGCGCCAACGGTGTCCACTGTATACGGCATCCTCAAGGCCCAGGCACCGGCGCGCTGAACCCGGAGTAACCGGTCAGATCAGGATATCAGTTGGAACGGCGCAGGAACTGGCGCGCCAGGCTGCACTGGGCGCCGGTCAGTTCGGTGCGGTCCGGGCCGCTCCGCTCACCCATGAGATTGCGCCCGCCGGGAGCATGGCTGCCGTCGTTGGCGAGCACGTGGAACAGCTCATGGGCGAGGGTCACGGGCAGGTCGCGGGCGCCCTGCATGACCCAGACCGAATCGGTCAACCATGGTCTTGTACTGGTATTGCCGGGGCCGAATGCCTCCGCGTCAAAGGGAACCGCCATCCGGGTGTCGCGGGCAAAGAACACGCTGATGGCAGGCGCCGACGGGGAATCCATGGTGCCGCGCAGGGTGCGCGCGCCGCCGGTGGACAGGTCCCGCAGGTAATCGCTGCCCGAGAAACGCGAAGCCGCGCGCACAGCAATATCGAGATCACATTGCGAGAGAATGGCCGCCGCCTCGTTCGCTGCCGCAAGGATATCTTCGGACTCCCAACCGGGTTCCAGGATACGGATATCGAGAGACACGGTGTTTGGCGAGGTACCGGCTGGTTCGTCCAGTGGAATCGTCTCCCAGTCGATGCGAGCGCTGTCCGCCAGGGAATCCGGGATGACGCCGAGACCCACGGCAGCGGGCGCTGGCGGATCCACGGCGCGGGCGCCGATGGCCGCCTTCAACGCGGCGGTGTCCATTTCCGGCTCCGCGGACAGGAGCCGGGCGGCGAGCGCAGCGAGTCGCGAAACCGCGTAGCTCGACCCCGATACCGTGATCGACTCGCCATCGAAGCCGGTCACCGTCATGCCTTCGGCGGGCAGCAGGTAGTCGACCGTGAGTATGCCGGTGTTGCTGCCCCGGGCGGGACGGAGAAAGTCATCCGAAGAACTCACCACCAGCATGTTGTCGAGTTCGAGCGCCGCGGGGTACAGCGGCTCGATATCGATGTCGCGCCCGTTGTTGCCCGCGGAGACGATGAAGAGTATTTGCGGCTGGCCTGCCGCCGCTTGTCCAAAGGCCTGCCAGTCCGCCTCCCGGTTACTGCCGAGGGGCATGCCGACGATACGCAACCCGAGAGCGGCCGCATGCTCGACGAGGTCCGCCATGCGGGTCATGTCCGGACGTGGATAGCGGTAACTCACGAGGCCAGCTCCGGGCGCCTCCGCGAGCAGCAGCGAGGCCGTGCGCGTACCATGTCGCTGCACGAAAAACGGCGATGCCGCCGGGTTGGCATCGAAGGGGCGCGGATCTATGTCCCAGAAATCGTAGCCGGCAGGTTCGCCGTTATCGCCATTGAAGAGACGGTCGCGAATTTCCGGCAACAGGTAGTTGACCCCGGCATCCACCATGCCAACGGGGAGCAAAGATCCATCGACAGCGGAGTCCGGCACGGGAATCGGCGGGTCGAGGGGTTCACTGGTCATGACATCAAAACCCGCGCCCAGTCGTTCCAGGGAGGACACTGCGCCGTCCTGGTAAACCAATCGGCGAACCTCGGCGAGATTGCAACCATCGGCGACGCCGAAGAACTCCCGCGGCCGATCTTCGCTATCCCTGGTCTCCATCAGCCATCGCACGGTCTCTCCGGGACCGCGGAGGCGGTCGATGCGAACCGTTTCTCCTCCTGGAAAAGTCAGCACTGCACGCTGGCCCACTTCCCTTCCCCTGGCGATCACCGGTTCCGAAGTGCGCGAGGCGATTTCCCATGATTGGGGCGCACCGGGAGGCCAGTCCCCGGTACCGGCGCATACCTCCATCAACCACCCGGCCAGCTCGTCGATGGGCACGGGAGAGTCTTCCGCCCTGACTTGAAAACCCGTCACCAGCAGCAGGAAGCACAATCCTGGCAGCCACTTCCGCAAATAAATCATGCCTCCTCCCCCGTTCCGATTTTCTGCCGGGCGGACCACGCCACGTGGCGTTCCAGCGCCGGGTCCGCGAGTATCGCCTCGCGGCTACTGAACCGCGTGGCCAGCGTTACCTCGTCGTACAGGCGGTGCAGGCCGCGGTGACAGGGTCGGCAAATATAGATGCCCTGGCCACGTTCGTCGCGGGTAAACAACCGGCGATAGCGCGGCCGCCTGTGCAGCTTGCGCGGCACCAGGTGATGGAACGTGAGATCCCTGCGGCAACCGCAAAGTGCGCAGGGAGCAGGATTCGACTGCCTTGCCATCACGCGAGTATATGCCGAAGCCTTCGATGGCCGCGTGGCGCCCGGCGTGTGCCGGGACAGGGCAGTTGCGTCACCGCGACTTCGATCCCGGGATGCCCTTCGTCGACGGTTACCTGACCTACCTCGGGGTGTATTTCGCAGTGCTTGCGTGCGCGGGATCAACCCACGGTGGCCGTGGACAGCAGCCACAGTCCGAAGCCTGTATACGCCACCATGAGCAGCGCAAGCGGCACCTGGCTGCGGGTGGCGTTGAAGAGTGGCCGCTCCGTGCCACGCAGGATGTCGAGCGCGATCAGGTGCGCCACCGTGATGCCGACCACGTGGCCGATGACGATGACCGCGGTCTGGAATCCCCACACCCATACCACGTCGTGGATGTTGTTGAGGAACGAGACCGTAACGTGGAAATCCGGCCGAAGGCCCAGCAGGTTCCAGCCGCGGGAGAACGGGTCACTGTACAGTTCGAGCGCGTACTGCCCGTTTACCAGTAGAAGCGTGGTGTAGTGGGCGATGTGAAATGCCACCGCGATGGGAACGATGGAATAGACCAGCCGGCCGCTTGCCGCGCGAAATCCGCTGCCCCTGCCGGTATACCCCGGGATGCCACGAAGACCCAGCCAGACGGTCGAGAAATACAACGTCGCGAGAACGACGAACGCCGCTGCAAGTCCCAGCGTACTCGCGCCTGTCACCGCGCTGCGACCGGGATGCTCCAACGGATTGACGCCGATGAACCCGAGCCAGGCGAAGGTTTCCGAGAGCCCGTCGAAGGAGCTGGTGCTGAGCGTCAATAACACGAACAGTACACCGCTGGGCGGCAATGGATCGCGCGCGAGAAACCCTTGCCCCGGCCAGCCGAGCACCAGGTGGGTTCGCTGGCTGGTCGCATCGCGTTCCCGGCGCAACGGCGCACAGTCTCCCACCAGGCGAAAGAAGATGGAGAATATCTCGCCGCGCCGGGTCCACTCGCGGTAGCCGAAGAGCAATATTCCGCCAAGGCTGAGCAGCCAGTAGACGCTCACCGCCACAGCGAGCCGCCTGGGATCCTCTGGCGCGGTATACACCAGCTCGAACCAGGCGAAGGCGAAGAACAGCACGATCGCGGGGGCGTAGCCCAGCTTCTCCGGCAATTTGAACGGCGCTCCGCGACCCCCGGCCAGGCGGCGCAGCAGCGCCACCGGGGCGATCCAGGGATTGAACCAGCGCCACAGGTCGCCGACGAGAAACTGCAGCAGGGTGAAGCCCACCCACCAGAGTGTCCAGATCGTGAGCGGAAGCGGATTGGCGAGCGGATCACTGGTGCCGGCGAAACCCGCCGCCAGCAGGGACAGCATCCCGCAGAAACCCAGCAGGCCGGGTATCAGCGCAGACACTCGAGGTAGCGGTAACAACATCAACTTCGCTGCCGCCAGCCGGAACAGCCACGCATCCGGCAACGCCGCCAGCAGCAGGAAAGAGGCCAGAACAGCCAGCGTGCCGCCGGTGATGGCATAGCCGGTTGGTAGCAGCAGGACGAGCCCACGCTCCGCGCTGTGTCCCATGACTATTCCAGGAGCCAGAAGCAATACCGGAAGCCATGCCATCAATCGGCAGGCGGCAGGCATGGTCATGCAGGAAGGCATCATCCTTTCGATCGGCGAATCAGGGTGGCGGGCGTGGCCGGGGTTCGGCCACGGGCGCTGGGTTACAATGGCCGCCGGCCCCTCCCCTGCAACCAGACATGACCGAGCCCAGCGATACCGCGCTCATTGTAATTGATGTGCAGAACGACTTTTGCCCTGGCGGCGCGCTCGCGGTGGCGGGCGGCGACGAGGTCGTGCCGGTGATCAACACGCTGATGCAGAACTACGACAGCGTCGTGTTCACCCAGGACTGGCATCCGTCGGATCACGTGAGTTTCGCAGCCAATCACGAAGATGCCGAACCCTTCAGCAGCATCGACCTCCAGTATGGCGCGCAGACACTATGGCCGGTGCACTGCGTCCAGGGCAGCGCGGGCGCCGATTTCCATGCCGACCTCGATACCGGGCGTGCGCAGATGGTGGTGCGCAAGGGATTCCGCGCCGGGATCGACAGCTATTCTGCGTTCTTCGAGAACGACCGCCAGACCGTCACCGGGCTGCACGGCTACCTGGTCAACCGTGGTATCTCCAGCGTCGTGCTGACCGGTCTCGCGACGGATTATTGCGTCGCCTGGTCGGCGCTGGACGCCGCCCGCCTGGGCCTCGACACCACCGTGGTGCTGGGCGCCTGTCGCGCCATCGATCTCGAGGGATCGCTGGCGAAGCAGATCGACGCCATGCGTCACGCTGGCGTGGTGCTGCGGGATTCACTCTGACCGTCTGCCAGCAAGCACCGAGCCGGATCGATCACCATGCGTTTCCTCGTCTTCCAGCATATCGACTGCGAGCACCCGGGTATCTTCCGCGACCTGATGACCTCGGCCGGCATCGCCTGGGACGCGGTGGAGCTCGATGCCGGCGACCCCATCCCGGCGTTTGACGACTACGATGCGCTGCTGGTCATGGGAGGCCCCATGGACGTCTGGCAGACCGACGAACATCCCTGGTTGATCACGGAAACGACGGCAATCCGCCAATGGGTCGCCGGCGGCAACCCCTATCTCGGCTTCTGCCTCGGCCACCAGCTACTGGCCAGGGCCATGGGCGGCGAAGTGGAACCGGCCACGGAACCGGAGATCGGCATCCTGCCGGTGCAGCTCACCGATGACGGACGCGAGCACTGGTTTTTCAGGGGCTGTGACGCGGAGATCATGAGCCTGCAATGGCATTCCGCCGAGGTTACCGGGCTACCAGCCGGCGGCATCATCCTGGCGCGCTCCGATGCCTGCGCGGTCAACGCCCTGGCGGTGGGAGACAACGCGGTGTCGGTGCAGTTTCATATCGAAATGACAGACACCACGGTGGCCGAATGGGGGGCGATACCGGAATACGCGGCGGCGCTGGAACAAGCGCTGGGCGCGGGTGCGCTGGGGACCATGGATAGCGAGGCGCGGCAGTACCGGTCTGATTTTCGCGCCACCTCGGAAACGCTGTTTCAGAATTTTCTCGGCCGGGTGAACCGGTCGCGCGAGCGCGACGGTCAAACCCCCACGTAGCGCTGCAGAAGGCCAGGGTCCGCTCCGAGCACATCGCTCGTAACCACTGCCTGCAACGCACCATTCTCGAGAAACGCAACCCGGTCCGCCACGGGCATCACCGCCTCCACCCGCTGCTCCACCAGCAGTATCGCCACGCCGTTCCGTCGTAGTGCCCTTACCGCCTGGCGAATGCCGTTGATCATGCTTGGCATGAGGCCCTCGGTGGGTTCGTCCAGCAGCAGGACGGAAGGCCGCAGGCAGAGCGCCCGAGCCATGGCGAGCATCTGCTGTTCGCCGCCGCTCAGTGTTCCGGACACCTGGCCAAGACGTTCGGCCAGTACCGGGAACAGGCCAAGGACGTCGTCCATCGCCTCGCGTTCGCCACCACCGGCGAGCAATCCGATCTCCAGGTTCTCGGCCACTGTCAGCTCGGCGAACAGGCGCCGGCCCTGGGGCACGTAGCCGATCCCGCGGCGCGGAATTTCGTGCGCCGCCAGGCGGCCGATGTCCTCGCCGTCCAGGCGGATCTCTCCGCTGTGCCGGACCTGCCCCATCACGCTCCGTAGAAGCGTGGTCTTGCCGGCGCCATTGCGGCCCAGCAGGCAAAGCATCTCCCCCGCGGACACCTCGAGATCCACGTCGTGCAGCACCCGCACGTTGCCGTGAAAGCTGCACAGCCGCTCGAGCGAGAGGGTCACGCCGGTACGCCTCCACCGAGGTAGGCGGCCTGCACATCAGCGTTCTCGTGAATCTCCGCCGGCGTACCGCTGGCGAGCACCCGGCCGCGGTCGAGTACAGTGATACGCGCCGCGAGTTCCATGACAACGGACATGTTGTGCTCGATGAGGAGCACCGTGGCGTCGCGGGCGATATCGCGAACGAGGTCGCAGAAGCGCGCGATCTCGGCATCGGACAGCCCCTGGGTGGGCTCGTCCAGGATCAGCAGGCGCGGGTCCAGCGCGAGTCCCATGGCCACCTCCAGCAGGCGCTGGTGACCATAGGCCAGGTTGCCGGCGATCTCGTCCGCGCGCTCGGCGAGGTCCACGCGCTCGAGAATCTCGCGCAGGCGTTGTTTCGTGATGCCCTGCGTGTGCACGCCGTCCGCCGCGATCGCCACGTTCTGGCGTACGCTGAGGCGCGGGTAGATGCTGGTGATCTGGAAGGTGTAGGCGATTCCCTGGCGCACGCGCCGCCAGGCCGGCAACCCGGTCACGTCCTCGCCATCAAAGCGGATCGTTCCGGCGGTGACGCCTAGGCGGCCACAGAGCAGGCTCACGAACGTCGTCTTGCCTGCGCCGTTGGGGCCGATGATGGCGTGGATCTCGCCGCGCGGAAGATCGAAGTCGACCTCGCTCACGGCCTCGAGCCCGCCGAAATGCTTGCATACGCCGCGCGCCTCCAGCAGGTTCACGGCAGCCACCGGAGCCAGCGTTCACGGATCGCGCCGAGGATGCCGCGGGGAAAGAACAGCACCAGCACCACCAGCACGATGCCGGTGACCAGCAGGTAGGCGTTGGTGAGTTCGCTGGCATAGTCCACCAGGTAGAACATGAGGAAGGTGCCGAGCACAGGTCCCGCCACGGTGCCAGCGCCGCCAAGCAACGTATAGAGCAGCGGGTCGATGGAATACTGTATCGTGGTGAAGGACGAGCCGATATAGGCGAACATCAGCGCGTAGGCCGCGCCCGCGGCAGCGGACACTGCGCCCGACAGCAGCAATGCTTTCAGCTTGATGACGAAGGTGTGGTAACCGAGCATGCGGGTGCGATCCTCGTTCTCGCGCACCGCCACCAGCGCGCGGCCGAAGCGTCCACGAGCCACCCACAGCAGCACCGCCATGGCGATCGCCAGCAGGATCAGCGCGAGGTTGTAGCGCGTCACCGGGTCGGTCAGCAGCCACGTGTGGCCGAACAGGGTGAAGCTGCGCGCCGCCTCGGGCATCACCAGGCCCTCGTCGCCGCGGGTCCAGGTGGTGAAATACACCGTGGCGAGATAGCCAACCTGGGAAATCATCAGGGTGACGATCATGAACGCCACCCCGGTGGTGCGCAGTGCCACCAGCCCCACCAGGAGGGCGAGCAACGCGCCGCAGGCCACTCCCAGAAGCATCGCAGACGGCACGGCCCAGCCAAGGTGATAGGCCGAAAGCCCCGCGCCATACATGCCCGCGCCAAAGAACATCGCATGGCCGAGGCTGAGGAGCCCGGTATAGCCGAACAGCAGGTTGTAGCCCATGGCGAACACCGCCAGCAGGAGGATGCGCGTCACCGCCAGTTGATGGTATTCCGGCAGCACGAACTGCAGCCCGAAGAGCGAGAGCAGTATCGCGCCGTGGAGTAACAGGGACTTCGCGCCGTCACCCATGTCAGCCCCGCTGGCGCGCGCCCATGAGACCCTGGGGCCGGAACACCAGCACCAGCGCCACCGCCAGGGTGGACAGCATCTTCGCCAGGGTGGGTGAGAAGAACACCGAGATGATGCCGTCGCAGAGGCCGATCAGAAGCGCCGCCACCAGGGTGCCGCGGATGCTGCCGAGGCCGCCGATGATGACGACGATAAAGGACAATAACAGCGGATCGCCGCCCATGAGGTAGTGTGCCTGCTGCACAGGCACCACCAGCACCGCGCCCGCCGCCGCCAGCCCCGCGCCGATGGCGAACACCATGGCGTAGACCCGGTCCACCGCGATGCCGAAGTTCTGCGCGGTTTCGCGGTCGAACTGGGTCGCCCGCATCACGAGACCAAGGCGGGTGCGGGTGATGACGAACCAGGCCGCGAGCAGCAACACGGCCGCGGCGACGATGACGCAAAGCTTGTAGCCGGAGTAGCCGAACCAGGGGAACTGCACACGGAAGTAAAACGGCGGCTCCACCGGGCGCGCGTCCGGGCCGAAGGTCAGCAGCGTGGTCTGCTGGATGATGTACAGCATGCCGATGGTGGCGACGATGGTGGCCTCGGGGTCGTAGGACACCCGCTTCAGAACCATCCGCTCCCCCGCCCAGGCGATGCCCCCCACCAGCACTGGCGCCAGCGCCAGCGCCACGACGAATCCGAGGGCGGGATGGCCGCCGAACCAGCCGGTAACCCACCAGGCCAGCACCGCCCCGAGCATGAAGAACTCGCCGTGGGCCACGTTCACCACGCGCATCACGCCGAACACCAGCGACAGGCCGAGGGCGGTGAGGCAGAGCACAGCGGCCTGCACCAGTCCCTCTAGTGTGGCGAGAAACAGGAACGGGCCGAAATCCATGAACTGGCGGTGCGGTCGGGCGAACGATCAGGGCAATGAAAAAGGCAATGCCGGATGATCCGACATTGCCCGCAGCGGAAACCCGGCGCGTGCTACAGCGCCATGGTGGTGTAGTCCGCTTCCGCTTCGTAGAGACCGTCCTCGATGGCGGTGCGGTGCACCACCTCCAGCCGGCTGTCCTTCACCCGGGAGATGAACTGGTGTCCGAAGGACTGGTGGATGCGCGCATCGAACACCTTTTCTCCCTGGGGATGTTCGCGGCCTTCCTCGAATCGTTCCAGCGCCTCCATCGCCTCGACGAACGCGCCGCGATCCGCGGGACCGCTGTAGTTGCAGGCCTCCATCGCCTGCTTGATGATGAACAGCGTCTCCCAGCAACCGAACATGTGCGCATAGGTGGAGACGTCCTTGGGATCGTTCACGCTCGCGCCGTTGTCGTCCACGCCCACCGCCGCGCGATAGAACTTGTCGTGCTCCGTCTGGTCCGGTTGCGCGTAGCGCGGGTTGCCCTCCCAGAAATAGGTCCCCTCGAGGAATTCGAGCTGCGGCGTGGCGAGGTCCACCGCTTCCAGGGAATCGATGAATCCGAATATCTCCGGCCGATTGCTGCCGAAGTGCTCGCCCAGCTCCTTGACGAAGGTCAGCACGCCGGGCCCCACCATGACGTGATAGAGCACCTCGGTATCACTCGGGATGCGCGGCAGGTAGCGCGTGAACGACGACTCGGTGGGAGGGATGGCGATGAGTTCCAGCATCTCGCCGCCCAGGGCGATGACGGCCTGGGAGAAATAATCGCGATGGTCGTGGCCGAAGGCATAGTCGGGGAAGATCATGGTGACCTTCTTGCCGAGATTGGCGGTCACCCAGGGCGCCATGGAGATCACCTGGGAGCGGACATCGGTGATGCCGGGCTGGAACACGTAGCGGTTGAGCGCTCCGGATGCGACGTGGTAGCCCTCGGAGACCACGACGTAGGGCAGCTTGAGTTCGCCCGCGCGCGGCGACGAGCCGATGACGACGTGGGAGAACAGGGTACCGTAGGCGACATCCACCTTGTGCTGGGTGGCGAACTTCTCCACCACCTCCGCGCCACGCTTGGGATCGGTACCGTCATCCTCCACCACCAGTTCCAGCGGACGGCCGTTGATGCCGCCCTCATCGTTGATGAGCTTCACCGCCGCGGTGGCGGTGCGTTCGTACCAGCGGCCGTAGGAGGCGCCGATGCCGGTGCGGTGGAACTGGGCGCCGATGCGGATTGGCTCGCTCTGGGCATAGGCGCGGGGAAACAGCGTCGGCGCGAGCCCGGTGGCCGCGGCGCCACCGGCGATGCCGAGGGTTTTCAGCGTCCGGCGCCGGGCCGGGGATTGTGGGGCGTTGACGGGGCGTCTGGACATGGTCGGTTCCTCGGTAACGGTGGGAAGGGTGCTGCGCCGCGCCGGAATCCGTCCGGGGATTACTGCCGGCGCGCCAGGATGCGGACACCGCCCAGTTTACCGGAGCGGAAGTGGCGGTTCACCAGGTCGTAGAAATCCTCCATCGCCTGGTAGGTCGGTTCACCGTGCACGCGCACGTGGCGCGCCTCGGCGGCGCGGTAGTCCGCGAGGCGCCGGCTGGTGAATTCAGTCCAGTCTTCGGACATGTCGTCGCACGACAGGATTTCGAAGCCGGCGCGGGTGAAATCCTGCTGGTAGGTCGCGAAATCCGGCAGGTAGGCGGCATACATGCCGCTCGCCAGTTCGGCCTGCTCCTGGTCGTCCATGGGCCGGCGGCAGTACATGTCCTCGGCGAAGAACAACCCGCCGGGCTCCAGGATTCCGTGGGAGATTTCCAGCAGGCGCGCCCGGTCGGCGATATGGAAGATCGCGAGCCAGCTCACGATGGCGTCGAAGCGCCGGTCGTCCCAGTCCACCGCCAGGGCATCGCCGCAGACATGATCCACCAGCGTGGACAGTCCGCAACGGGCGGTGAGTTCCGCGGCGAGCTGGTCCTGGTCGGGCTGCAGCTCGAGCGCGATAACACGGCAACCCGCGCGGCTCGCGATATGGCGCGCCGGACCGCCCAGGCCGGAACCGATCTCCAGCACCCGGCTGTTGGTATCGAGACCCATGGTGTCGATCGCGTGATCCACCGCCCGGGTGCCGTGGTAATGCAACTGGTCGAAGGCGCTGATCTCGCCGGCGACCAGGGGATCGGCCAGGCCCTTGCCAAGTTCCGCCAGTTCATTGTGGATGCGCTCTATGTGGGTGTAGAGCTTCATCGACTTGATCTGGCTCGCGGAGTCCTGCATCGGGAGGTCGGTTCTTTTCGGGTCAGTATACCCAATGCTTTCGCCACCTGTACAATGCCGTCGTTTACCCAACGTACTTGTTGTATGAGCGAGCAGAATCGCACCGCCGTGGTGCTCGGTGTCGGCGCGGAGCAGGGTCTCGGCGCCGCGCTCTGCCATCGTTTCGCTGCGGAGGGTCATCACGTGATCGTCTCCGGTCGCAGCCCTTCGAAACTGGACCTGGTAACGGATGCCATTCTCGCGGACGGGGGCATCGCGGAATCCGTGCGTTGCGACGCATCCCTGGAAGCAGACATGGTTGCACTGTTCGACCGCACACTCGCGATACCGGGGCGCAGGCTTGACCTGGCGGTGTACAACGTTGGCAACAACGTGCCCGGCACGATCCGGGACATGACCGCCGCGGAATTCGAGAGTGCCTGGCGTGTCCTGTGCTTCGGTGGATTTCTCTTCGGCCGGGAAGTCACCCGCCGGATGTTGCCCGCCGGTGGTACGCTGATATTTACCGGCGCCAGCGCCTCGCTACGCGGCCGTGCGGGATTCGGCGCCTTCAATTCCGGCAAGTCGGCACTGCGCATCCTCGCCCAGGCGATGGCCAAGGAATACGCCACGGAGGGCCTGCATGTCGGCCATGTCATCATCGACGGAGGCATCGCCGGGCAGCGTCATCTGGATCGCCTCGGCCGCCCGTTCACCGCCGAAGAGAAAGCGCGCCTGGTATCTCTCGACGGTCTCGCGGAGGCCTACTGGCAACTCTACCGCCAGCCGCCTGAAGCATGGACATTTGAACTGGATATCCGGACCGCGCTGGAGAACTGGTGACTGTCAGCGCGGCGCCGGCGTGCCCTGGCGGGCGCGACGTTCAGAATGCCGCGCCGGGGCGGACTCCCGCTTTCTTCAGGATGATGGCGAGGGGACAGAATCCCGTGAATGCCGATTGCAGCAGGTTGGCGCCGACGAATGCGGTCAACCAGAGCCAGTAGACATTGTGGTAAACCGACAGCAGCACGCTGCCGAGGATGACCGCGCCAGCAAAGGCGAGTACGTAACGGTCGACGGACATGGGACGATCTCCGTTAATCAATGATGATACTCCCGGTATGACGGCGACCAGGACGGGCCACAATATTCCGCTCGGAATAGTCCCGTTATCCCGTTCGCCCCGACGCATCACGCGAGTCGCGACAGGGCATCGTGGGACAAACCCGGGCGTGCATCGTCCAGCCGGTGATCGATCTCGGCGCGACTGCCCCGTCAGCCGACCCGGATCTCCATATCGGTCGCACCGCCCCGGATCCGCCCATGATGGAACGCCACCAGCGGATCACCGGGATAGCGTTGATGAAGCGCCTCGAACAGGTCCCCGGCGCCGGGATCTCCCCGTTCCCCTGCCTGGTATGCCTCGAGGTACGCGTTGATCCGGTCACTGCCATCGTCATCGCGATCCAATGGTTCATAAGCGCTCACCGATTTGCTGATTCCCTTCAGGTGCAACCTGCCCACCGGCCTGCCGAAAAAATCCGGGTCGCGGGAAACCGTATCCCCGCTGACCAGTATGCCGGTGCCGAACAGCTTGTTGGCTGACTCGAGCCGAGCGGCGATATTGATGGCGTCGCCGTGAGCGGTATAGTCGAAAAGGGCCTCTCCACCGAAATTGCCCACGATGACCGGCCCCGAGTTGATACCGATGCGGGTCGCGCCGAACCCCAGCGATTCCGGCATGTTGTCCCGGTACCGATGCGCGACTGCCTGCAGTTCCAGCGCGCATACCACCGCCCTGGCCGCATGGTCCGGCTGGTCCACCGGCGCGCCGAAGAACACTCGCAGCGCGTCGCCGACCACCTTGTCCACAGTTCCCTCATGACGGTAGGCCGCCTGTATCATTTCGTCGAGATAACCGTTGATCGCCTCGATCACTCTTCCGGGATCGCCGCGTTCCACCATGCGGGTAAACCCCTGCAAGTCGGTAAACACGAAGCTCATGTCGCGACGTTCCCCGCCGACGTTGAACAGCGATGGCTGCTCGGTCAGGCGCTGTACCAGGGCGGGCGAGAAATAGCGCCCGAGCTGGTCATTGTTCTTCTGCAGTTCTGCCGCCTCCACGATCATCCTGCGTGCCTGCCAGGACAAATAAGTCATGACCACGCCGGCCAGCAGGATGATGATCACACCCGTGGTGACTCTGCCCCCGGCCACCTCCGTTCCGGTATAGCCACGGAGATAGCTGGCGGTAAAAACCGTGTGCTCGTCAAGAAGCGCCTTCACGATGATGAACGCATGGATCGCCAGCGCGCCCAGGGTCACGATCAGGGGATGCATCGCACGCAACGTCATCGCATTGAGAACGATAAAGAACAGCGACAACTCCGTCAGCGAAGACTTGAGCACGAGCCCGGCAGGAATGGTATTACCGCCGAGTGACGTATGCCAGGTCCAGGCCAGGGTGCCGAGCATTACCACGTCGAACACGGCCCCGGTCAGGCCGGCCGCCCGCAGGCCGCGTTTCCGGCGCAGGCACCAGGCCCAGTACACCGTGACCCCCGCGTAAATGGCGAGCAGGCCCAGTGTGACAAAGCGATCGAATGACTGATGCGATAGCGTCCATGCCAGAGGCGCCATGATCACGACGATGAGCAACCGCACCCGGGCGATCATCCTCAGCGCCCTGTTCTCGCGTTCCCGCAATAACCGCTGGACGTGGGTGGCCGGTGTATTCACTGGAACCGTGGCTCCACGTTTCAGATGACTCCGTGTTGTGATTGCCCGCGAATTGTCCCGCCGAAACGCTGCGCGGGCAATCCGGGGTCGTGGAACCACCCGCCAGACGGCCCGGCGCCTGTCGCGATACGCGCGGCGCATGGGTTACCATCCTCCGCCTTCTCAGCCCCGTTCATTGTCGCGGAAACTCCCCCGCACCACTCGGTATCCCATGACCCCGGAATCATTTACCCGTGACGCCCGCGCCCTGGTGGACTGGATCGAATCCCACCGCCGCCGCATACCCGAACTCCCGGTCAGGGCCCAGGTGGCGCCGGGTGAAATCCGGGCCTCCCTGCCCGCCACCCCACCGTCAGCGCCGGAGGGGTTCGACGCGGTTTTGCGCGACCTGGAGCGGATCATCGTCCCGGGCATCACCCAGGTACAGCACCCGATGCATTTCGGCTGGTTTCCCTCCAATGCCTCCCTCGCCTCGGTACTGGGGGACATCGCCAGCTCAGGCCTCGGCGCCCTGGGCATCTCCTGGGAAAGTTGTCCCGCGTTGACCGAACTCGAAGAGGTGGTCTGCGACTGGATGCGGCAACTGGTGGGGCTGTCGGATCAATGGGTGGGCACGATCCACGACACCGCCTCCACCGCCTGCCTCACCGCGATGATCCTCGCCAGGGAGAAGGTCACGGAGTACGCCGAGACCCGCGGCGGGCTGCAGGAAGTGGAAGGTGCGCTCACCATCTACGTCACCGAGGACGCGCACTCCTCGGTACGCAAGGCCGCGCTGCTCGCGGGCTTCGGCGCGGACAACATCCGCGTCGTGGACGTGGACCCGGGTACCCGCGGCATGCGACCGGATGCCCTGGCGGCAATAATCGATACGGATCTCGCGGCCGGATCGATACCCGCCGCGCTGGTGGCCACGGTGGGCAGCACCGGGGTCACCGCGGTGGACCCGGTGGCCGACCTGGCGGAGATCGCGCGCCGACAGGGTCTCTGGCTGCACGTGGACGCGGCGATGGCGGGATCGGCAATGCTTCTCGAGGAATGTCGTCACCTCTGGCACGGCGTGGAAGTCGCGGACTCGCTGTCCTGGAACCCGCACAAGTGGATGGGCACCATTCTCGATTGCAGCCTGTTCTACGTGCGCGATCCGGAACACCTCGTGCGGGTGATGTCCACCAA
>JAUILZ010000028.1 GCA_030432755.1 Gammaproteobacteria bacterium
CTGACAACGAGTGGTCAAAGTGCGGGTTCGCCCGCTGCTGGCGTCGCGATTGATCTCGTGGAAGATCTCAACGAAAAGTAACGGTGGATTCCGGCATTAACGGTCCCCGCCCGCCAGGGTGGTTCGACCTGCCGAGATCCGGATTTTTTTAACCTTTTTGACACAACCAACGCCCACCAATACGCCTCCTGCCCTGTCACGCCTGCGATTTTCCCGCACGGGGCGTGGTGCGGACGGCCGGATTCACTGGTGGGTTTTTTATTGAACCCATGAGCGAAAATTTTGCATCACTGCTGGAAGAGAGTCTTTCCGGCGTCATCATGAAACCGGGCTCCGTCATCACCGGCGAAGTCCTGGAGATCAACAACGATTTCGTAATCGTCGGCGCGGGCCTCAAGTCCGATGCCGAGATTCACGCCGCCGAGTTCCGTAACCCGGCCGGCGAACTCACCGTCAAGGTCGGCGACATGGTCGAGGTGGCCCTGGAAGCGGTGGAAGACGGTACCGGCGCCACCCGCATGTCGCGCGAAAAGGCGATGCGCGCCCGCGCCTGGGAAGACCTCGCCAAGGCCCACGAGAACAGCGATATCGTCTCCGGCGTCATCACCGGCAAGGTCAAGGGTGGATTCACCGTCGACATCAACAACCTGCGCGCCTTCCTGCCGGGTTCCCTGGTGGACGTGCGCCCGGTCAAGGATTCCGCCTACATCGAGGGCCGTGAGCTCGAGTTCAAGATCATCAAGCTCGACCAGTCACGCAACAACATCGTGGTATCGCGACGCGCGATCGTCGAGAACGAACTCAACGAAGAGCGTGACAAGCTGCTGGACACCCTGGAAGAGGGCCAGATCGTCAAGGGTATCGTCAAGAACCTGACCGACTACGGCGCCTTCGTCAACCTCGGCGGACTCGACGGCCTGCTGCACATCACCGACCTCGCGTGGAAGCGCGTCAAGCATCCTTCCGAGGTGCTCAACGTGGGTGACGAGATCGAGGCCCGGGTGCTGAAATTCGACCGCGAGCAATGCCGCGTATCTCTCGGCATCAAGCAACTGGGTGAAGACCCGTGGCTGGATCTCGCGCGCCGCTATCCCGTGGGGACCCGCCTCTTTGGCCGTGTCACCAACCTCACCGACTACGGCGCCTTCGTCGAGCTCGAGGAGGGCGTGGAAGGCCTGGTGCACCTGTCCGAGATGGACTGGACCAACAAGAACATTCATCCCGCCAAGGTCTGCCATGTCGGCGACGAGGTCGAGGTCATGGTACTGGATATCGATTCCGACCGCCGCCGCATCTCCCTCGGCATGAAGCAGTGCACGCCGAATCCCTGGGAGGAGTTCGCCGCCCTGCACAAGAAGGGCGACGTGCTTACCGGCAAGATCCGTTCGATCACCGACTTCGGCGTCTTCATCGGCGTTGACGGCGGCATCGACGGCCTGGTGCACCTGTCCGATCTTTCCTGGGACCGTTCCGGGGAAGACGTGGTCACCGAGCTCAAGAAGGGCGACGAGCTCACCGTGGTGGTACTCGCGGTGGACGCCGAGCGCGAGCGTATCTCCCTCGGCCTGAAGCAGGCCAACGAGGATCCGTTCTCCTCCTTCGTCGGCGAACACGGCAAGGGCAGCACGGTGCGCGGCACCATCAAGGAAGTCACCGCCCGCGGCGCCACCGTGGAACTGGCCAACAACGTCGAGGGCTACATCCGCGCCTCGGAGATTTCCCAGGACCGGGTGGAGGACGCCCGTACCGCGCTCAACGCGGGCGAGGAAATCGAGGCCAAGATCACCAGCATCGAGCGCAAGGACCGGAAGATCAACCTGTCCATCAAGGTGCGCGAGATGGAGATCGAGGGCGAAGCCGTACAGGAGTACTCCCGGGATGCCACCATTGGCAGCGCGACCCTGGGTGATAAACTGAAGGAGCAGTTGAACAAGCAGAATTCCTGAACCCGGAGGAGATTGCCGCATGGCTTCTGATTTCGAGCAGTCCGCTGAGCAGCCAACCCTGACAAAGTCGGAGTTGGTTGCCTTCATCAGTCAAGAACAGCCCCAGTTATCAGAACAGGATGTCGAGCTTGCGGTAAACAGTATCCTCGATTGCATGTCTCGAGCGCTCGTCAATGGCGAGCGCATCGAGATCCGGGGATTCGGCAGCATGTCCCTGCATTACCGGCCACCCCGGATCGGCCGCAACCCCAAGACCGGGGAGAAGGTGCAGGTGCCGGAAAAATACGTGCCCCATTTCAAGCCGGGGGCCAACCTGCGGAAGAGGGTCGACGAGGGTTTTAGGGGGAAATAGGATGAAGAAACTTATATATACGATTGTTATCGTTATATTTTTTCTGCTGGCCCTCTCTTTTCATCTGAAGAATCCGCAGTCCGTCACGTTGCACTATTTCCGCGGCATGGAAGCGGAGATACCGCTCTCGGTGCTCCTCTGGGTCACCCTCTTCGCGGGAGTGCTCATCGGCTGGCTCGCCGGCCTGATCCGTTCCCTCAAGCTGCGCCGCCGACTCTCGAAGGCCAATCGCGCGGTGCGTTCACTGGACGGGGAAGCCGTCTAGAGCGGACCCCGTAACCTGCCTCCGGCGCGAACGTCATGGATCCCGTCTGGTTACTCCTGCTACTGCCCCTGGCCGCTGCCAGTGGCTGGGTGATGGGTGCACGCGAACGCAAGCCCCGGGCGCCCGAACGCGCGCCCGTGCCCGAGGCATACTACCGCGGTCTCAACCTGCTGCTCAACGAACAGCCGGACCGGGCGCTCAAGGTTTTCCTCGAGGCCACAGACCTCGACAGCGATACGGTGGAAATGCATATCGCGCTCGGCAACCTGTTTCGCCGCCGCGGGGATATCGAGCGCGCCACCCAGATCCACCAGAACCTGGTAGAACGCTCCGATCTCGCCGATTCGCTGCGTTCGCTGGCATTGTTCGAACTCGCCCAGGATTATTTCAAGGCGGGACTGTTCGACCGCTCCGAGAGCCTGTTCCAGGAACTGCGCCAGTTGCCGGACTACCGTGAGCCGGCCTGCCGATTCCTGTTGCAGATCTACGACCAGGAGAAGGAATGGCACAGCGCCATCGTGGTGGGCGAGGAATTATCCACCGTCTCTCGCCAGGACTACAGCGAAACGCTCGCGCAGTACTGCTGCGAACTGGCCGACAACGCGCTGCGCCAGGGCAAGGCCGGCAAGGCGGAATACTATCTCGAAAGCGCGTTCCGCTATGACGGGCGTTGCATCCGTGCCGCCATCCTGTCCGGTCGCGTGGCCGCGAGCCGGGGTAATCACGCCGGCGCCATCGGCATCTGGCGCGGGCTCGAGCAATGGGCCCCGGAGGCGCTCGGCGAGGTGGTGGAACTGGTGTCGCGCAGCTACGCGGAGCTGGATGACGAGCAGGGCTTTCGCGGTTTTCTCGAATCCGCGCTGGAGAAGAACCCGGACGCGCGCATCGTCTCTTCGCTGGTGGAGATGTCGCGTAACCACCGCGGCGGGCTCGTGAGCACCCAGATCCTGCTGGACATCGTGCGCAAGTATCCCTCGCTGGAAGGTCTTTACCAGTTGCTGCGCAATCGTAACGCGCCGGAACTGTTTCGCGGCGAGTCCCTCGATATCGAGCTGATCGCGCGCCTGTTGTCCGAGGCCATGGGGCATTCGCGGGAATACCATTGCCGCCAGTGTGGCTTCAACAGCAGCACGCTGCACTGGCAGTGCCCCGGTTGCAAGGCCTGGGGTTCGGTACAAAAGCGGCTGTTTGGCCGCGAGCGGGGAGAGTCCCCGGGGCAGGGCAACCAACCCGTATAGCCAGCCGTTTTGATCGACCGCCGGGCTGACCCGGCGATACCACCCGCGGGCCGTCGGCCCCAACTCGACACTACACAGATTCGGAGATGAAAATAACCGTCGTGGGAACCGGCTATGTCGGCCTGGTGACCGGCACCTGCCTTGCGGACGTGGGTAACCACGTCCTCTGCGTGGATACCGATGCCAACAAGATCGAGGGGCTGCGCAACGGGGTGATCCCGATTCATGAACCCGGCCTCGAGCCCCTGGTGCAGGACAACTACGAGGCGGGTCGCCTCGCGTTCACCACCGATATAGCCGAAGGCGTGGACCACGCCCAGGTGATCTTCATCGCGGTGGGGACACCGCCTGACGAGGACGGCTCGGCGGACCTCAAGTACGTTCTCCAGGTGGCGGATTCCATCGGCACCCACATGGACGACTACCGCGTGGTGGTGACCAAGTCCACGGTGCCGGTGGGTACCGCGAGCAAGGTGCGCGACGGGATTCTCGCCGCCCTGGAGCGTCGCGGCGCGTCTATCGACTTCAGCGTCGTCTCCAATCCGGAGTTCCTCAAGGAAGGCGCGGCGGTTGAAGACTTCATGAAGCCGGATCGCATCATCATCGGCGCCGACGACACGCGCGCGCTCGAGATCATGCGCGACCTGTATGCGCCGTTCAACCGCAACCACCAACGCGTGATCACGATGGACGTGCCCTCGGCGGAACTGACCAAGTACACCGCCAATGCCATGCTCGCCACCAAGATCTCCTTCATGAACGAAATGGCCAACCTGGCGGAACGCCTGGGCGCGGATATCGAGGCGGTGCGTATCGGCATCGGCGCCGATCCGAGGATCGGCTATCACTTCATCTACCCGGGCTGTGGCTACGGCGGATCCTGTTTCCCCAAGGACGTGCAGGCGCTGTACCGGACCGCCGGCGAGGCGGGATACGACGCGCGCATCCTGGCGGCGGTGGAGGCGGTGAACCGCGACCAGAAGCACCTGGTCGTCGACAAGTTGCTGCGCCACTTCAGCGGAGATATCTCCGGCCGCACCTTTGCCCTCTGGGGACTGTCCTTCAAGCCCGATACCGATGACATGCGCGAGGCGCCGAGCCGCGTGGTGATGGAAGCGCTCTGGGCGCGTGGCGCCAGGGTGCAGGCCTTCGACCCGGTGGCCACGCCGGAAGCGCGCCGCATCTACGGCGAACGCGCCGACCTGGTGCTCAACGAGGACGATCCCTATGCCGTGCTGGAAGGCGCCGATGCGCTGATCGTGGTGACCGAATGGCGCGCTTTCCGCGCGAGCGACATGCAGCGCATCCGCGACATGCTTTCTGGCGACGCGATATTCGACGGGCGCAACATCTTTTCTCCCCAGGCGGCGCGCGACGCCGGCCTCGTCTACCATGGCGTTGGCCGCTGACCCGAAAGTTCTTTCCCGCGCCCGGGTGCTGGTAGTGGGCGACGTGATGCTGGACCGTTACTGGTTCGGCGACGTCGACCGCATCTCCCCGGAGGCGCCGGTCCCCGTGGTTGCGGTGCGCAACAGCCGTGACCGCCCCGGCGGCGCCGCCAACGTGGCGATGAATGTCAGCGCCCTCGGGGGACAGTGCACGCTACTTGGCGTGGTGGGCGACGATCTCCCGGGACGTGAACTGGAGCAGATCACCACCGAGGCGGGTATCCGCCACGACTTCGTCATCGACGTCGGCGCGCCGACCTCGCTGAAACAGCGCATCATCTCGCGCAACCAGCAACTCATCCGCGCCGATTTCGAGGGACGACCCCATGAGGAGGCGACCACGTCGCTCGTTGAACGACTCGCGGCATGTCTTGCCGACCACGACGTGGTGGTGCTGTCTGACTACGGCAAGGGCGCGCTGGCGCATTCCCGGGAAATGATCGAAGCCGCGGTGGCCATGGGCAAGCCCGTGCTGGTGGATCCCAAGGGCGCCGATTTCTCGCGCTATGCCGGCGCCACCATGGTGACGCCCAACCTGAAGGAATTCGAGGCGGTTTCCGGCCCGGTGGCGGACGATGCCGGGATGGCGATCGGCGCGGCGGAATTGCTGGCGCGATATAATCTGCGCAAGCTGCTGGTGACGCTCAGCGAACGCGGCATGACGCTGTTCAGCGAGGACGCCGCGCCCGTGTACTGTCCCGCTCGCAGCCGCGAGGTCTACGACGTCAGTGGCGCCGGCGACACCGTGATCGCGGTGATGGCGATGTGCACCGCTGCCGGCGTGGACACGGAAAGCGCGCTCCGTATCGCCAACAGCGCCGCGGGCGTGGTGGTCTCCCGGCTCGGGACCGCAACGGCGTCCATGGACGACCTCATCGCCGCCATGCAAAGAGACTGGACACAATGATCATCGTAACCGGCGGCGCCGGTTTCATCGGCGCGAACCTGGTAGCCGGCCTCAATGCGGCCGGCGAGCGGGACATCCTCGTGGTGGACAACCTGACCAATGCCGACAAGGTTAAAAACCTGTCGGGGCTGGATATCGCCGACTACATGGACAAAGCGGAATTCCGCCAGGCAGTCCGCGACGGCCGCGCCCCCGACCGGGCGCGCGCGGTGTTCCACCAGGGTGCCTGCTCCGACACCATGGCCACCGACGGCCGCTACGTCCTTGATAACAACTTCACCTATAGCAAGGAGTTGTATCACTACTGTCGCAACATCGGCGCGCCTTATCTCTACGCCTCGTCGGCGTCGGTGTACGGTGGCGGGGACACCTTCATCGAGTCCCCCGAGTACGAGTCCACCCTCAACGCCTACGCTTATTCCAAGCTGCTGTTCGACAATTATCTCCGTCGCCAGGGCGATCACGGCATCCAGTGCGCCGGGCTGCGTTACTTCAACGTCTACGGTCCGCGCGAGCAGCACAAGGGACGCATGGCGTCGGTGGCCTGGCATTTCCACGGTCAGTACCGGCGCGAGGGCAAAGTGCGCCTGTTCCAGGGCTCGGGCGGCTATGGTGACGGCGAGCAGCGGCGCGACTTCGTCTCCGTGGAGGACGTGGTGGCGGTGAACCTGTTCCTGCTGGAGAACCCCGCGGTCAGCGGCATCTTCAACCTCGGCACCGGGCGCTGCCAGAGCTTCAATGATGTCGCCGTCAGCGTGATCAACAGCCTGCGTACCCGCGACGGAGAACCGGGGCTCAGCCTCGAGGATGCGGTGGCCGGCAACGTGATCGAATACATCCCGATGCCCGAGGCGCTGCACGGCAAGTACCAGAGCTACACCGAGGCCAACCTCGACCGGCTGCGTGCTACCGGCTACGATCGCCCGTTCCTCAGCGTGGAAGAGGGGGTTGGCCGTTACATGGATGTGCTCGACGTTGATGCCGGCGCCTGACCCGGTGGAATTGCCCGACCAGTAAATCTGTAACAACCTGAAAGCGTGAACAATACAATCCTAGTTACCGGCGGTGCCGGCTTTATCGGCTCCGCGGTGATACGCCGGCTGCTCTCCCATGGCGATGCCGTAGTGGTCAACATCGACAAGCTGACCTATGCCGGCCATCTTGAGACCCTGGCGAATGAATCCACCAATCCGCGTTATCGTTTCGCGCAAGTGGATATCTGCGATGCCGCCGCGATTAACGGCCTGTTCGCCGAATACCGTCCGCGCGCGATCATGCATCTCGCGGCGGAGTCCCATGTCGACCGTTCCATCGACGGGCCGGCGGACTTCATCGAGACCAACATCGTCGGCACCTACAACCTGCTGGAAGCCGCGCGGAACTATTTGTCCGGTCTGGACGCTGCCGATGCGGTGAAATTCCGCTTCCACCATATCTCCACGGACGAGGTGTTCGGCAGCCTCGGTGACGAGGGCTTGTTTACCGAGGACTCTCCTTACCAGCCCAACTCGCCGTATTCCGCGAGCAAGGCGTCCTCGGATCACCTGGTGCGCGCCTGGCACGAGACCTTCGGCCTGCCCGTGGTGCTGTCCAACTGCTCCAACAACTACGGCCCTTACCAGTTTCCGGAAAAACTCATCCCGGTGATCATCGCCAAGGCCCTGGCGGGCCAGCCGATCCCGGTCTACGGCAACGGCCTCAACGTGCGCGACTGGCTCTACGTGGACGATCATGCCGCGGCGCTGGTGACGGTGATGGAGCGTGGAGAGCTGGGCCGCAGTTACAACGTCGGCGGCAACGAGGAGCGCGCCAATATCGACGTGGTGAAGACGGTCTGCGGGATCCTCGACGCATTGCGACCGGCGTCCGACGGCAGCGGCTACGCCGAACTCATCACCTTCGTCACCGACCGGCCGGGCCACGATCACCGCTATGCCATCGACGCCAGCCGGATACGCGACGAACTCGGCTGGCTACCGTCGGAAACCTTTGCCAGCGGGATGGAGAAAACCGTGCGCTGGTACCTGGATAACCAGGACTGGTGCGCGGCGGTGCTGGCGAACAATGCCCGCGGCGGCGAACGCCTGGGCGTCATCGCCGGTGCCGCGGGAGGGGCGGCATGAGGGGCATCATCCTCGCCGGGGGATCCGGCTCCAGGCTCTGGCCGGTGACACTGGCGGTATCCAAGCAGCTGATCCCGGTATACGACAAGCCGATGATCTACTACCCGCTGTCGGTGCTGCTGCTGGCTGGCATCCGCGATATCCTGGTCATCTCCACGCCCCAGGACACGCCGCGATTCCAGCAATTGCTCGGTGATGGCGAGCGCTGGGGCATCAACCTGTCCTACGCGGTGCAGCCATCACCGGACGGTCTTGCCCAGGCCTTCATCATCGGTTCGGAGTTCATCGGCAGCCATACCGCCGCGCTGGTGCTCGGCGATAACATCTTCCATGGCCATCACCTGAGCGAGAGCCTGCAGAACGCCGCCTCGCTGGAAAAGGGCGCGCGGGTGTTCGCCTACCAGGTGCACGACCCCGAGCGTTACGGCGTGGTGGCCTTCGACAGGGACGGGCGCGCCTATGATCTCGAGGAGAAGCCGGCCAGGCCGAAGTCGCGCTACGCGGTGACCGGCCTGTATTTCTATGACAATACCGTGGCCGAACGCGCGCGCGCGCTCAAGCCCTCGAAGCGCGGGGAACTCGAGATCACCGACCTCAACCGCACCTACCTCGAGGAGGGCACGCTGGGCGTGGAGGTCTTCAGCCGCGGCATGGCCTGGCTCGATACCGGTACCCACGACTCGCTCCTCGATGCCGCCAAGTTCATCGAAACCATCGAGACCCGACAGGGAATGAAGGTATGCTGCCCGGAGGAAATCTGCTGGCGCCAGGGTTATATCGACGACTCGAGGCTCGAATCCCTGGCCGATGAACTCAGCAAGAACGCCTACGGCCAGTACCTGCACCGGCTGCTCGAGGAACACGACGAATGAACGACGAGCGCGTCGTGAACCGCGATATCCCGCCACCGAGCCTCGCGCTCTCTGTGGTGCTCCCGGTATACAACGAGGTGGAAAATATCGTCGAACTGCACCGCGAGATCGCGGCGGTACTTGACGTCATGGAAGGCGAAACCGAGGTGATCTACGTCGACGACGGCAGCAGCGACGGTACCCTGGACAAGCTGCGCGAACTGCACGCGGAGGACGCGCGCGTGGTGGTGGTGGAATTCCGCCGCAATTTCGGCCAGACCGCGGCCATGGCCGCGGGATTCGAACTCGCCCGCGGCGCCGTGGTGGTGGCCATGGACGCCGACCGACAGAACGACCCCGCGGACATCCCGGCGCTGCTCGACAAGATCGGGGAGGGATACGACCTGGTGTCCGGCTGGCGTCACGACCGCAAGGATGGCTTCCTCCTGCGACTGCTGCCCTCGCGGCTCGCCAACAAGCTGATCTCCTGGGCCACGGATGTGCACCTGCACGACTATGGTTGCTCGCTCAAGGCGTTCCGCTACGACGTGGTGAAGAAGATCTCGCTGTACGGCGAGATGCATCGCTTCATCCCGGCGCTGGCGAGCGCGGTGGGGGCGCGTATCGCCGAGGTCAAGGTGAATCACCGGCCCCGGGTGGCCGGCGTGTCCAAGTACGGTATCTCGCGCACGTTCCGCGTGCTCCTCGACCTGGTCACGGTGAAGTTCCTGATGCGCTTTTCCAGCCGGCCGATGCAGTTCTTCGGTTCCTTCGGCCTGATCAGCGGGTTCATCGGCTTCGTGATCTGCCTCTGGCTCACCCTGGAGAAACTGATCTACCAGGTGCCAATGGCCGATCGGCCGCTGCTGCTCCTCGGCATCCTGCTGATCTTCATCGGCCTGCAGTTCATCACCGTGGGCCTGCTGGCGGAACTGATGACGCGTACCTATCACGAGGCGCAGGACAAGCCCATCTATACGGTACGTAACCTGTACCGCCGCAAGTAGCGCCGGCGCCAGCAGTGAACAACGGGGACGCGGTTTCCATCGCCGTCATTATCGTCAACTACAATGCCGGCGATTTCCTTGCACCCTGCCTGAACGCGCTGGAACGCCAGTCAAGCCCGGCAGACCGGGTCATCGTGGTGGACAATGGCAGCACCGACGGCTCGATGGAAGGAATCGTGGAGCGTTTCCCAGGCGTCGAGATTCTTGTCCTGGAGGACAATATCGGTTTTGCGGGCGCCAACAACCGCGCCATGGACTGGGTGGGCGACTGCCGCTGGGTGGCGCTGCTCAACCCGGACACGGAGCCGGCGCCGGACTGGATCGAGACGCTACGCGCCGGGGTGCGCGAGCATGCGGACGTGGCCATGTTTTCCTGCAGGTTGTCAGATGCCAGGGATCCGTCGCGGCTGGACGGCACCGGCGACTGCTACCATGTCAGCGGTCTGGTGTGGCGACGGGATCACGGCGCGCTTGCCGAGCGCCGGCGACCGACGGGGGAAGCGATCTTCTCACCCTGCGCCGCCGCCGCGCTGTACCGCCTCGACCTGGCGCGGGAGGCCGGGGGATTCGACGAGCGCTACTTCTGTTATAACGAGGACATCGACCTCGCGTTTCGCATGCGCCTGCGCGGCGCGCGCTGCGTGCACCTTGACCAGTCCGTGGTCGCCCATGCGGGCTCCGGCATCACCGGCGCGCACAGTGATTTCACCGTGTATCATGGGCATCGCAACCTGGTCTGGACCTATGTCAAGAACATGCCGAAGGGGCTATTCTGGCGCTATCTGCCACTGCATCTGCTGATGAACCTGGTCAGCATTCTCCACTACACGTTCAAGGGACGACCCGGGGTCATCCTGCGGGCGAAGCTTGATGCCCTGCGTGGGCTGGGTCCGATCCTCGACACGCGCCGCGCCGTACAGGCGCATACCCGCGTGTCCGCGACGGACCTGCGCGCCGCCATGGTGACCGCGCCACTGGCCATGTTCCGCCGCCATGGGTGAAATCGTGAATGAATCTCAGGACGAAACGCTGTCCATCGGCGTCGTCATCGTCAACTACAACGGTGGCCAGTACCTGTCGCGCTGCCTGGCTTCGGTGTTCCGCTCCGACTGTCCATTGCGCGTGGTGGTGGTGGACAATGATTCGAAGGATGGCAGTTTCCAGGCGCTGTCGCGGATCGATCCCGGCAGGCACGAACTGATCACCGTTTCCAACAGCGGTAATTTCGGATTTTCGCGTGGGGTGAACATCGGCATCGATCATCTCGACACCGACCTCGTGATGCTGCTCAACCCCGACTGCGAGGTACATCCCCACACCATTGGCCGACTGGCGGCAACATTTCGCGCGCATCCGGATGCCGGCGTGGTCGGTGCGCTCGTGTTCAACGAGAACGGTACCGAGCAACGCGGTTGCCGGCGGCGCGAGCCCACGCTCTGGCGGAGCCTCGTCACCTCCCTTGGACTGGGCCAGCGCCTTTCCGGGGTGGACATGACCGCGGAGCCGCTACCCGCCGTGGCCACCAGGGTGGATGCCGTGTCCGGATCGGCGATGATGCTCCACCGCGGGCGGTTGATGAAAATCGACGGCATGGACGAGAGCTTCTTTCTCCACTGCGAGGATCTCGACGTCTGCCACCGGATGCGGAATGCAGGTTATTCCGTGTACTTCGAGCCACGGGTTTCCCTGTTCCACCGGCAGGGAGTATCCAGCGGTGGGGGATGGAAAAAGATCGAGCGGATGAAGCACGACGGCATGCTCAGGTACTACCGCCGGCACTACCATGGCGGTCTCGGCGTCCCGCTCAAACTCATGGAGGGAGCGATCTGGCTGCGCCTGCAGGCAGTGCTCGCACTTGGCCGGCTGAAGGCGCGGCGAAATCCGGATGTCATCTGGGAGTTGCCGCCCTCGGCGGACTGGCGCAGTCCTTGTCTGTTGCTGACCGGGGCGGCCACCGATGTCGGCGCCGCGGTGATGCGACGTTTGCAGAAGACGGGTATCACCAGTATTGCCACCACCAGGGGCAAGAACTCCAGCGCGGGCAAGGGTTGCGTGCGCATCCTCTCCATGGAGTACTTCGAAAAGGCGCCCCTCGACGACCTGCCTTACTTCGATCGCTGGCTGCACCTGGCGCCGGTGTGGACATGGCAGTCGTTCGAGAGCGTGCTCAATCGTTCCCGGCCGGTGCGGATAGTAGCGCTCAGTTCCACCTCCGTGGTAGCCAAGGCGGATAGTAGCGACCCGAAGGACAGGGCCGTGGTGGAAGCGCTGTACGACGGTGAGAAGGGTATCGCCCGCTACGCGAGCGAATGCCGCGCGTCACTCACGATCCTGCGCCCGACCATGATCTATGGCGGCTCCCGCAACCGCAACATCAATCTCGTCAGGCGGGTCACCCGCTGGCTGCGGGTGTTTCCCATGGTGGGCTCGGGTGAAGGCATGCGCCAGCCGGTGCATTCGAGCGAGGTGGCCAATGCCTGCCTGGCGGCGCTGGACAGAACGGACGTGGACGGGACCTACACCATCGCCGGCAGCGAGGTGCTGAGCTACCGCGACATGGTGCGGCGGGTTTTCGAGGCCCAGGGCCTGAAACCGCGAATCGTCAACGTGCCCGAGAAACTCGCCCGGGGCGTGGTGCGGGTGGCGGGCAGGCTGCCCGGCCTCGACATGCTGTCCGAGCAGATGCTGGAGCGGCTGAACCGCGACCAGGCGTTCTCCAACGAACGCGCGAGCCACGATCTTGGTTATCAGCCCGGCCCCTTCAACCCTTGACCGGTTGTAAGTTGGGAATGGACTTCGTTGCGATCATCGGCGGCACCGGCTTCGACCGGATAGACGACTTCCACGAGCGCGAACGGCTGCGCGTGGACACCCCCTGGGGCGATCCGTCCGGCGATATCCTGCGGGGTTCCCTCGGCGGGCGGGACTTTCTCTTTCTTCCGCGGCACGGCGAAAGTCATGACATCCCGCCGCACCGGGTCAATTACCGCGCCAACATCGACGCGCTTCGGTCCATCGGCGCGCGGCGTATCATTGCGCTCGCGGCGGTGGGAGGAATACATGCCTTGATGCGCCCGGGTGACCTTGTGATTCCTGACCAGGTCATCGACTACACCTGGGGCCGCCAACACACCTTTTTCGACGGCGACGGCAGCGCAGTGGAACACATCGACTTTACCCATCCCTATACGCCTGCATTGCGCGAACACCTGCTGGGGGCGGCAATCCGGGCGGGAAAGACGGTGCATGATGGCGGAACCTATGCGGTTACCCAGGGTCCGAGGCTCGAGACCGCCGCGGAAATCGATCGCCTGGAACGGGACGGCGCGGACATCGTCGGCATGACCGGCATGCCCGAGGCCGCGCTGGCGCGGGAGGCCGGCATCGATTACGCCGCCGTCGCCATCGTCGTCAATCCCGCTGCCGGGCGCGGCGAGGCGCCGATCACACTCGACGACATCCGCGCCGTGCTCGCGCGCGGTAGCCTGGATGCGCTGGAGGTGTTGCGCCATTGCTGATGCGGCACGCGGTATCGGTCGACTATCATGCCGCGTCAAGAATATCCGTACCCGATGATCACCATACGCAACCTCTCCATGGCCTACCAGGTAGGCGACGAGTCGATCCCGGTCCTGTCCGGTATCGACCTCGACATCTCACGTGGAGAAACCGTTGCGGTGATGGGGCCTTCCGGATCCGGCAAGACCACGCTGCTGCAACTGCTCGCCGGGCTGGAGCGTCCCCGGGAGGGGTCCATCGCCCTCGACGGCCAGCCGCTCGGCGAAATGGATGCCGACGCGCTGGCGGATCTTCGCCGTGACCGGCTCGGCATCATCTTCCAGTCCTTCCACCTGATACCCACGTTGAGCGCCCTCGACAATGCCGCGCTGCCGCTGGAGATCGCGGGCCGGGACGGCGCGCGCGCGGCGGCGCGGGAACTCCTCGACCGGGTCGGCCTAGCGCATCGCGAGCGGCATTTCCCGGCACAACTCTCCGGTGGCGAACAGCAACGCGTCGCGATCGCGCGTGCGCTGGTGCACAACCCCGACCTGGTACTGGCGGACGAGCCCACCGGCAATCTCGACCGCGCCACCGGTGAGTCGGTGGCGACCCTGCTGTTCGGCCTGCTCGCGGACCATGGCGCGACCCTCCTGCTGGCCACCCACGACGCAACTTTGGCGGATCGTTGCAGCCGGTTGATGCGCCTCGACTCCGGACAACTCGCCAATGCTGCCTAGTCCCTGGCGAACGGTCATCAGCCTCGCCTGGCGCGACCTGCGCGGGCGCGGCGGCGCGAGCTGTTCGCTTTGGGTGTTCGTGATCAGCCTCGCTCTCGGGGTGGCGCTGATCGGCGCCACCGGTGGCGTCTACCGGCTCGTCAGCGGCACGCTTTTGAGCGATACCCGCGCATTGCTCGGCGGCGACCTGGAAGTCAATGCGCGCGAGTTGCTGCCTGAGGAGGTGCTCGACTGGATGGCGGAGCACGGCGAGGTGTCGCGCATGACCGAACTGCGCACCATGATCGGCACCACCGGGGGCGGCTTCCGCGTGGTCACCCTGCAGAGCGTGGACGACCAGTACCCGTTGTATGGCGAGCTCGAGCTGGCGCCAGCGGCACAGCTCGCCGACGTTACCGGAGAACTGGATGGCGCCTGGGGCGTCGCCGTGGATCCGGTGCTCGAGTCGCAACTCGGCATCGCGCCGGGAGACCGGGTCAGTATCGGTACCGAGGAAATGGAAGTGCGCGCCTTTATCCAACGCCAGCCGGACCGGAGCCTGCGCGCGGACTGGCGCGGCGCGCCCGTGCTCGTGTCGGACGACGCGCTTGCGGCCTCGGGTCTCATCCAGCCCGCCAGCCGGGTGGAATACGAGTACCGCGTGCGAACCGCGCTCGATCCGGATGACTGGCGGGACAATTTCTACGCGGCGTTTCCCGATGCGCCGTGGGAAATCCATACGTTCTCCCGACGCAGCGAACGCATCGCCGAACGCATGGGGCAGGTGGCCTCGGGCATCCTCATCATCGCCTTCAGCACCCTGTTCATCGGCGGTCTCGGGGTATTCAACAGCGTGCGCGCCTGGCTCCAGGGCAAGCTCGCCACCATCGCCACACTGAGGGCGCTCGGACTGAACAATCGCGCCATGGCGGCCATGGTGCTGCTGCAAACCGGCATGCTCGCGTTGCCGTCCTGTCTGCTCGGCGCGGCGACGGGAATGACCGTTGCCGCGGGCGTCGCGGCGCTGGGACCAGCGGACATGGCGCTTGAACCGGACAACGCCGGTCTCTTCGCGGCGGCGTGTGTTTCCGTGCTGTTCGGCCTGCTCGTGGCCTATACCTTTGCGCTACCGGCCGTGGGAAGGGCGCTGTCGGTTCAGCCCGCGGCGCTGTTCCGCCGCATCGACGCCAGCCAACTGTTCGTGTCGCGGGGTTGGATGCTCGCCACCGTGACGGGCGGCCTGCTGCTCATCCTCCTGGTCCTCCGGGTGCTTCCCGACCGAATGCTGGGCGCGGCATTCATCGGCGGATCCGTGCTGCTCCTTGTCGCACTCCATGGCGTGGTGCGTTTACTTCGGCGGCTTGGTCAGGGCATCCAGGAACGCGGATACACCGGCGGCTTCGCTCTCCGCCTGGCCCTCGCCGGTTTGCACCGACCGGGGTCGGCTCTTTTCACTTCGTTGCTGTCTCTGGGATCGGCGCTCACCCTGGTGGTGGCGAGCACGGTGGTGGTGGTGAAGCTGCTCGAGGTGATCGACGACACCATCCCCGAGGAATCTCCGGCGCTGGTGCTGTACGACATCTCCCGTGACCAGCTGGCACCCGTGGAGGAAATCCTCCGCGGCGTTCCAGGCGCTACCCGGGTGGAACTCACGCCCCTCGTGCTCGGACGCCTCCAGTCAGTGAATGGCGTAAACCTCCAGGACAGCGCCGACCGCGGACGTCGCAACGAGGCCCGGGACGAGCACAAGCTCACCTATCGTGGCGACAACATCGACCGGGTCACCATGGATCGCGGTGCATGGTGGCCGCGGCCGGACACGGGGAATACGGCGGACGAAGCGATGGTCCGGGTCGCCATGGAGGATCGCGAGGCGGACCAGCTCGGCCTCGCGGTGGGTGACTGGCTGGTGTTCGCCATCGAGTCGCGCACGCTGGAAGCGGAGCTGACCGGCATCTACCGGCAGAAGGGGGTGCAGACGCGGTTCTGGTTCGAGGGCATCTTCTCCGACGGCGCGCTGGATCCCTTCATCCACCGTTACGTTGGCGCCGCCTGGCTGCCGGACACCGCCGCGCTCGAAGCCCAGGAAGCCATCGCCCGTGTGGCGCCCAACGTGGTCAGCATTCGTACCGCTGATGTTCTCGCCACGGCGTCCAGCCTGCTTGACAAGGCGGGCCAGGGTCTCGCGCTGATTGCCGGGGTGAGCCTCGGCGTCAGCCTGCTGGTGCTGGCGGGCATCATGACCGGCAACCGCGCGCGCCATCGATACGAGGCCGGGGTCCTCAATGCCCTCGGCACCCGGGTAAGCGTCATCCGCCGCGCGCTGCACTTCGAGTACCTGTTGCTGGCCCTGGTGACCACCGCGTTCGCGGGTCTGGTGGGAAGCGCCATCGCCGCGCCGCTGTTGCTGATACGACTCAAGCTGGACGGCGGTATTCCCTGGGTCGCGGGCCTGGGCGTGGCGCTCTTGCTCAGCACCCTGAGCCTCGCTATTGGCGCACGCGCGCTGCTCGGGTCCCTGCGGGTATCGCCGGCGGCGCTGCTCGGCAGCCGCGGGGACTAATAGTGAGTACAACCGTTCGGTTGATACAGCATGGATGCCAGCCTGCGCTGGCGTTTCGTTGCTCGTAATCCCAGCGAAAGCCGGGATCCAGAAATCGCTGTAGCGTCGCACGCAATTGGCAATGCCATGCGTCAGTATTCAGGGCATGACGCGAGATTCGGTCAATGCAGTTCTACTTGACCAGGAAAGCTGAATCCACCGGCACGTCCATGGCCGACACCAGCGCATTGGTCTGGCAGGCCATGCCCACCACCGCGAGCAGTTCCTGGTACTGCGCCTCGCTCATTCCCTTTGCGCGCGCCGCGGCGGTATGGGAGTGGATGCAGTAGTCGCAGCCATTGGCGATGGATACCGCGACGTAGAGCATTTCCTTTGTCAGCGGATCGAGCGCGCCGGGCGCCATGACCTGGGCCAGGCTGTCCCATGTCCTGCGCAGGGTCGCCGGATCGTGGGCGAGGGCCTTCCAGAAATTGTTGACGTCGTCGACGCCGCGCGCGGCCTTGATCTCGTCGAACACCGCTCGGGCCTCGGGAGATGCCTCGTCGTAACCGAGCAGGCGCACCGTGGCCACGTCAGCCCTCCGCCGGCCAGACCGTCAGCAGGGCGCCGAAGCGGGGATGGTCGAAGTAGTGCACCTCCTGGAACTTGAGGCGGCGCTTCTCATTGATAAAGTAAAGTGGCGCCAGGGAATCCGCGCCAACGTCCTCGAGGCCGAGCGCGATGTCGGCAAAGATAAGCGACGTGCGGTATACGCGGATCGCACCGTCGAGCCGGGAATCCTGTCCGCCCACGGTGACCACGGGCGCGTTCTGGAACACCGCGGCGGGCTGCCGCCAGCGGCCGCTGTACAGCACCCGGTAGCCCGACCGTTGCAGTTCGGACTGCAGCCGTTGCAGGCGGCTGGTGTCCGGCAAGACATCCTGCGGATCACGGCGCGCGATAAATTCGCGCAATGTCTCCTGGTTGGACAACTGGCTGTTGGAACCCGGGTTCCATTGCTCCTCCACGTCGCCGGATACATGCGTACGTTCGAATACGATCAGTTCCACGTCGTAGTCTCGAGCCAGTGCGGGAGCGGAGGCACAGAGCGCGAGGATCAGCAGGGCAAATCCGCGCATGACCAGGACGCGGGGAAAGGATGCCGGCGGGGAGGCTGGAAGGGACACCATCGCCGCCATTATACCGCGCCGCGGGATGGCGGAACCGTTACCCTTCAGGCCGCTTCGTCCAGGCTGGCGACGAGGGTGTCGAGCAGCTTCTCGCAGGTGCGGATGCGCACCTCGACATCGGACAGGTCCGATTTCAGCCGCAGCGCTCCGGGTCCGGCGAGCTGGTGATGGGCGGGGTCGCGATGGATCAGGCCGAGGATCACCGAAGGGTCCACGTTGACCTGCTCGGCGAACTCCACCAGCCCGCCGTCGGCGCCGATATCCATGCGCCGGATGCCGATGCGTTCCGCCAGCAGGCGCATGGCGGTAAGTCGAAACAGGTTCTTGCCGGCATCCGGCAGCAGGCCGAACCGGTCGATGGTCTCGATCTGTAATTCCTCCAGTTCGGTGACATCCACCGCGTTGGCGATGCGCTTGTAGAGCACCAGCCGGGTATGGGTGTTGCCGAGGTAGGACTCGGGGAACAGCGCCGGCACGTGGAGTTCGATGACGCTCGCCGGCGTGGCCTGTTCCGCTTCCGCGGGAATGCGGTTCTCGCGGATGGATTTCACCGCCTGGGCGAGGTATTCGCTGTAGAGACTGAAGCCGACGTCGTCGATACTGCCGGCCTGGGTCTCGCCCAGCAGTTCACCCGCGCCGCGGATCTCGAGATCGTGGGAGGCGAGGGCAAATCCCGCGCCAAGATCTTCCATTGAATCAATGGCTTCAAGACGTTTCTTCGCGTCATTCGATATGATTTTCAGATCCGGCACCAGCAGGTAGGCGTAGGCCTGGTGATGGGAGCGGCCGACGCGGCCGCGCAACTGGTGGAGCTGCGCGAGGCCGAAGCGGTCGGCGCGGTTGATGATGATGGTGTTGGCGCTCGGGATGTCGATGCCGCTCTCGATGATGGTGCTGGCGACGAGAATGTTGAAGCGCTGGTGATAGAAGTCCTGCATCACGCGTTCGAGCTGGAGCTCACCCATCTGGCCGTGACCGAAGTTGATCTCCGCCTCGGGCACCAGTTCCTTCAGTTCTTCCACCGTGCGCTCCATCGTGCGCACCTCGTTATGGAGGAAGTAGACCTGGCCGCCGCGGCGGATCTCGCGCAGGCAGGCCTCGCGGATCAGGCCGCGATTCCACTCGCGCACGAAGGTCTTGATCGACAGCCGGGAGGAAGGCGGGGTGGCGATGATGGAGATCTGCCGCAGTCCCGCCATGGCGATGTTGAGTGTGCGCGGGATCGGCGTCGCGGTGAGGGTGAGGATGTCCACCTGGCTGCGCAGGCGCTTGATCTTCTCCTTCTGGCGGACGCCGAAGCGCTGTTCCTCGTCGATGATGAGCAGGCCGAGGTCGTGGAACGCGATGTCCTCCTGCAGCAGCCGGTGGGTGCCGATGACGATGTCCGGCTGGCCGCGCTTCATGGAATCCACCACGCGATCGATGTCTTTTTTTCCGCGAAAGCGAGACAGCAGTTCCACCGTTACCGGCAGGTCGGCGAAGCGGTCGGCGAAGGTCTGGTAGTGCTGCTGCGCGAGCAGGGTGGTGGGCACCAGCATCGCCACCTGCTTGCGGTTCTGCACCGCCACGTAGGCCGCGCGCAACGCCACCTCGGTCTTGCCGAAGCCGACGTCGCCGCAGACCAGCCGGTCCATGGGTTCCGGCGAGGCGAGATCCGCCAGCACCTCGTCGATGGCGCGCGACTGGTCCGTGGTCTCCTCGAACGGGAAGCGGCTGGTGAACGCCGAGTAGTCATCGGTATCGGCGGGCATCGCGGTGCCCTTGCGCGCATTGCGGAGCGCCTCCACTTCCAGCAGTTCGGCGGCCACGTCGTAGGCCTTCTCGCGCGCGCGCTTCTTCGCCTTTTCCCACTGGTCGGTGCCGAGACGGTGGAGCGGCGCGGTTTCCGGCGCACCGCCGACGAAGCGCGAGATCAGGTTGAGGGAAAGTACCGGGACATAGAGCTTGTCGTCGTTCTGGTACTCGAGCACCAGGAACTCGGTTTCCTCGCCGTAGAGATCGAGCGACTTGAGCCCGCGGTAGCGGCCCACGCCGTGCTCGATATGCACCACCGGGTCGCCCTCGGCCAGTTCGGCGAGGGAGCGGATGATGCTCGCCGGGTCCTGGGCCCGGGCGCCGCGGCGGCGATGCTGGCGCACGCGTTCGCCGTAGAGCTGGCTCTCGGTGATGATCTCGATGCCGGCGTCGGGCAGGTGCAGGCCGCGCTCGAGGTCCGCCACGCAGATGGCCGGGGAATCGGTCTGCGCGAGGAAATCGGCGAAGTCCCTGCAGGGCAGGGCGATCTCGTCGTGATGCTCCAGCGTGGTTTCCAGCGCCTGGCGACGGCCCGCGGTCTCCGCGGCGATGAGGATGCGGTGGGAGGCGCCGCGGAGGTGGTCGAGGAAGGGCGCGTACGGTGACGGGTCCCGGGGATTGATCGGAATCCGCGCACCGGGGCGGGTGCCCGCGACCCAGTCCGCACGTTCGGCACGGCCAGTATGATGCACCACCCGTGGATAGCGCTGGAACTGGTCCGCCAGCAATTCGGGAGACAGGTACAGGATCTCCGGCGGCAGCACCTTGCGGCGTGGATCGTAATTGGCATTGACGTGGCGGTCGCAGATTTCAGCCCAGCGCGTGCGGGTCGCCTCCGTGAGCCCCTCGTCGTGTACCCAGAGCGCATTCTCCGGCAGGTAGTCGAACAGCGTGGCGGTGGCTTCGAAGAACAGCGGGAAGAAGAACTCGGTGCCGGCAGGGGTATTTCCCTCACTCACCTCGGCGTACACCGTCTGCTTGAGCGGATCGCCCTCGAACACGCGGCGGAAGGCCTGGCGGAACCGGCGGATGCCATCTTCCGTCATCGGGAACTCCCGCGCCGGCAGCAGTTCGATGGCGCCGACCCTGTCCGACGAGCGCTGGGTATCGGGATCGAAGGTACGGATCGATTCCACCTCGTCGTCGAACAGGTCGATGCGAAAGGGCGTGTCGGCACCGGTGGGAAAGACATCGACGATGCCGCCGCGCACCGCGAACTCTCCCGGCGAGATCACCTGGCTCACGCTCACGTAGTTCGCGCGCGCGAGGCGTTCGCGCAGCGCGTCGATGTCGAGCCGGTCGCCGCTGGCGAGCGAGAAACTGTGACCAAGCACGTAGTCCACCGGCGGCAGGTGCTGCTGCAGGTTCTCGCCCGTGCTGAGCAGCACCCCGCGCGTGAGTCCCGGCAGGCGGGACAGCAGCCGCATGCGGTCGGAGGTGATGTCCTGGTGCGGCGAGAAGACGTCGTAGGGCAGGCATTCCCAGCTGGGAAACTGCGCTACCGGAATCTCTTCGGACGCCGCCGCGCCGAGAAAAAAACGGATTTCCTGCTCCAGCACCTGCAGCCGGCGGGGATCGTCCTGCACCACCAGCAGTGGTCCGTCATGCGCGCGCGCGGCCTCGGCGATGGCGAGTCCCAGCGCCGCGCCATGCAGGTTGCTCCAGCTGATCATTCCCTGCGAGTCGGGCAGCGGAGGGTTCAGGAGCGGCTTGGGGAACATCGGCAGGAACGGCGGGCCGGGGATGGCATAAAATCGGGGCGCGAATTGTACCTGCCCGCCTGATGCCGAACAAACCCGAAACCGCCTGGTGCGTGATCCCCGCAGCGGGCAGTGGCAGCCGCCTCGGTGGCTCGTTGCCCAAGCAATACCGGGATCTCGGCGGAGCGTCCATTATCGCGCGCTCGGTAGGCGTGTTTCACGACATGGCCGAGGTGCGCGCGGTGGTGGTCGGTATTGCAGAGGACGACGCTCACTGGTCGGCCAGTGGCCTGGCCGGACTGTCGCGGCTACATGTCTGCCGGGGTGGCGAGGAACGCGCGCACACGGTGCTGGCAGGGCTCGGTTTCCTGCGTGAAGAACTTGGCGCGGCGGAACGTGACTGGGTGCTGATCCACGACGCGGCGCGGCCGCTCGTCAAACCCGATGACGTGCGCGCGCTGCTGACCCGCTGTATGGCGGAAGAGCGGGGCGGACTGCTGGCGGCGCCCATGGTGGACACGGTGAAGCGCGCAACGGGCGCGGGGCGGGTGCTGGCCACGGAGGATCGCGCCACGCTCTGGCGGGCCTTGACCCCGCAGTGTTTCCGTCTCTGCGAGCTCGTCGCGGCGCTGGATGAGGCGCTGGCGCGGGGAGTGGCCTCCACCGACGAGTCTGCGGCCATGGAGGAGGCGGGCCACGAGGTGCTGCTGGTACCCGGCTCCACGGATAACATCAAGATCACCCATGCATCGGATCTCCGACTCGCGCGCTGCCTGTTGAATTCATGAAGATACGTATCGGTAACGGCTACGACGTCCACCGGCTGGTCACCGGCCGGCCGCTGATCATCGGCGGGGTAACCATTCCCTGGGAAAAGGGACTGGACGGCCATTCCGACGCCGACGTGCTGCTGCACGCGCTCTGCGATGCCCTGCTGGGCGCCGCGGCGCTGGGCGATATCGGCCGCCACTTCCCGCCATCGGATGAGGCCTGGCGCGGCGCCGACAGCCGCGCCTTCGTCGTCGCCGTTGGCGACATGCTGCAGGTGCGGGGCTGGGAGGTCTCCAACGTGGATGCCACCATCGTTGCCGAGAAGCCAAAAATGGCGCCCCATATCGACTCGATGCGCAAGCATATCGCGGCGGACCTTGGCATCGACCGGGATGCGGTCAGCGTCAAGGCCACCACCACCGAGGGCCTCGGCTTTTGTGGGCGGGAGGAGGGCATTGCGGCCTGGGTGAACGTGTTGATCCGGGGGGGCGCCGGAGGGCCGGGCACCTCCTGATGCGCAGTGACCGCCACGGCAACCTGCTGACCACGGTCTCGGACGCCGCGCTCGCGTCATACCAGGACGGTATCGACCGACTGCTCGCATCGGTCTATGGCTTCGAGCAATGTTTCGAGGCGGCGGTGGCGGAAGACGAAGCCTTCGCCCTCGCCCATCTCGCCCTTGCCCGCGCCAGGCGCGCCACCGGCGCTGGCGGTGACGTTGCCACGCCGCTCGCGCGGGCGCGGGAACTCGAGTCCGGGCTGTCGGTCCAGGAACGCGGCCAGGTGCATTGCCTCGGCCTGCTGCTGGACGGGGATAACGCCGGCGCCTGGCGTGCGGTGGAGGAGCATGTGCGTGACTACCCGCGGGACGTGCTCGTCGCCCAGACCGGCATGGGGGTGTTCGGCCTGATCGGATTCAGCGGACGTCCCGGCCGCGAGGCGGAACATCTCGCCTGGACCACCAGCCTCGCGCCGCACTATGGCGACGACTGGTGGTTCCTCGGTCAGCACGGCTTCGCCCAGGTGGAGGTCGGTCAGCTCGCGCCGGGTCGACGCAATCTCGAGCGTTCGCTGGAGGACAATCCGCGCAACGCCAACTCGGCGCATTACCAGGGCCACGTCCTGTACGAGTACGGGCAACATGCCGCCAGCCTTGATTGGCTGGATACATGGCTCGCCGACTATGACCATCGCGGACACCTGACCTGTCACCTGTACTGGCATGTCGCGCTGTCGGCGATCTATGCCGGTGACGTCGAACGGGTTCGCCGGACATGGCTGGACTCGGTCGCGCCGGAAGTCGCGGTGGGCGCGCCCCTCAACGTGCTCACGGACGGCGTCGCCCTGCTGTGCCGCGCGCAGCTTGCCGGCATGCCACTGTGCGAAGATGGCTGGCGACGGATGAGTGACTACGCCGCGAAAAGGTTTCCGCTCCCCGGCATTGCATTTGCCGACGTACACGCCGCACTCGGCCATGCAATGGCCGGTGAAAGGGAACGCCTCGACACGCTGCTCGGTAAACGTGGCGATAGCCTGCCGGACCTGCTCGGATCACTGTGCGAGGCGTTTGCCGCGGTAGCGGAAGCGGATTGGGAGCGCGCTGTTCGCGCCTTTACCGGAATCATGGCCGAACACGAAAGAATCGGCGGCAGCCGCGCCCAGCGCGACCTGCTGGAATACCTGCTGGCCGGTTCGTTGCTTCGGCAAGGGTATTCCGCCGAAGCGTCGCGCTGGCTACAGGGGCGGCGGCCGCTGGTGGCGGCGCAGCATCCGATAGCGGGACTGGCAGGCGTTCCGGCTCAGGCGTCGTAGACGCGGCTCAGGGCATGCAGCACCGCGAGGATGCGGTGATCGAGAGGTTCATCCACCGGCAGTGATTGCGACGACAGTTTCGCTACAACCACCCGGGTCGCCGGATTGCTGAACATCCACTGGCCGTGGATACCGATGGCGCAGAAGCAGCCATCCGGATCTCCAAACTGGTACCACTGGCTGCGATAACCGCCGTTGGGAAGCAGGGAGGTGAAATCCCCCTGCAGCCAGGGCGCGCGGTCACAGGTGGTGCGCGTGTCCATGACCCAGGCCTCGGGCACCACCTGGCGTCCACTTGACGAGCCACAGTCGAGCATCAACTGGCCGACCCGCGCCAGGTCATCGATGACCGCGCAGACCCCGCCCGCGCCACGCGCCAGCAGGCCGCGATCCACGGTGACATAGGCATCGTCGGCCGCGCCCATGGGCTGCCACAGGCATTCCGACATCAGGTCGGCATAGGGAATACCCGCGACGCGCTCCACGATCAAGCCCAGCAGGTCGGTATTGGGTGACTTGTAGTTGAACCGCTCGCCGTGGGCGAAGCCGGCTTTCGGCAACGTATAGAGGAACGCCTCCAGGGTCTCGAAGTCGCCGGTCTGGTCCACCGGGTTCCAGCAGGTCGCATTGCGATATCGGAAATAGTCCCCGCTCGGATTGAGGTAATCCTCCTCGAAGCCGAGCGCCACGTTCATGTCGAGAAGATTGCGCAGCGTGGCGTCACCGTAGGCGCTGTCGCGTGTGCCGGGCAGGTAATGCGCGACCACCCGGTTCGAGTCGATGAGACCCTCGCCTTCGAGGATGCCCGCGAGGATCGCGGTGAGCGACTTGCTGACGGAGAACAGGATATGCGGCCGGGCGGGATCGGCATGGGGCGCATGCCATTCGCCCAGGACCCGGCCGTCCCGGGCGACCAGCAGGCTGTCGGTTTCGCTGGTCGCGAGCCAGTCCGCCAGCTCGATGCGCAAGCCGTCCGCGAGAGAAAGCTCCACCGGAAGCGTCGATGTCGAGCGGGGCATTTCTGGCGCACCGCGCGCGGCGGCGATAAGGGCGGAGGGAACCAGTTCACGCGTGTTCTGGAACGCCCAGCGGCTGTAGGGGGTGGTGCGCCAGTTGCCGAGGTCGGTTCCCGGCGGTCGCGGGCAGCTCGGTTGTCTGTTCATTGCGTCCCTCCATTGAGCGCACGGCCGATGCATTCGAGGGCCTGCAGCGTGTCGATGAGCCGGTTCGTGGAGACGAATTCCGGCCAGCTCGACAGCTTGACCGCTACCATGTTGTGGCTGCGATCGATGTACACCAGTTGTCCGAACACGCCGCGCGCCATGTAGATGCCGCGATGGCTGTCATGCACCCAGAACTGGTTACGATAGGCGCCCAGTGGCGAGGCCTGGGTATAAGGGTCGTGGAACAGGGAAGGATCGGCGTTCAGGATGTCGTCAATCCATTCCCCCGGGACGATCTGACGGCGGTTGGCGAAGCCGCCGGCCAGGTGCAACTGGCCGAAGCGCGCATAGTCCCGCAGGCAGGCATTGAATCCGCCGTCCGCGAGGGCGTAGCCCGCGCTGTCCACGGTGAAGCAGGCATCACGCTCCGCGCCCATGGGTTTCCACAGTTCGCGGCTGACCAGTTCCGCGAGCCGGGTACCGGTAACGCGCTCCATGCAATGGGCGAGGACGTCGGTTTCGATGGAACGATACTGGAAGTATTGCCCATGGGGCCGGTCGGCCACCGTCAAACCCAGGATCTGGTCCCAGATGCAGTCCGGGTACTCGAGACCGGGGGTGGGAGGTTTCCAGCCGCTGGCGACGTCTGTGACCGCGATGTCGGAATCCAGCGCTTCGTAATCCTCGATGTAACGCACGCCACTGGTCATGTCGAGGACGTGACGCAGTGTCGCGCCCTGCCATCCGGTATGGGCGAGTTCGGGCAGGTAGTCGCTGACGAGGCGCGACGGATCCAGCAGGCTGCGGCCGATGAGTATGCCCGCGACGGTGGCGGTGACGGACTTGGCCACCGATTGCGACAGGTGCAGCGTGTCCCTGCGCATTCCGTTGGCGTATTTCTCCATCACCACGTCGCCGTCGTGGAGCACGAGGAAGCCGTCGGTATAGCTCGTATCCAGCCAGCGGGAAATGGTGGATTCGCCGCCCTCGACGGTGCCGAATGACAGGCCGCCAAGCGGGGCGGAACGGTTGCCAAGCACCCAGGCGGCGCCACGCTTGGCGGGCACGCCCACGGTGGGCAGGATCTGGCGGACATGCTGGAAACTCCAGCGATTCCAGGGTGCGCGATCCCAGTCGGCGCGCGGAACCCGGCTTTGTGGGGGCACGGGGAACCCCTGCATGATGGCGGAAGGAATCATCGCCTGGATAGTCAGTATAAAACTTTGGGGACTGTTTAATGCGAAACCCCGGACACAGCCCGGGGTTCGGCGAATCAAATCCGGCCCGGCATGGTCGGGCCGATGCGCTGAACCTACTTCTGCAGTTCGGTCCAGATGGCGGTGTACATCTTTGTGATATCAGGTGAACACGCCTCTGAAAACTGACCAGAGCCTGCAAGTTCCTCTGGGGCTTCAATCTCCAATGCGCCTTTCATATTGTCAGGCATAAACTCTTCAGATCCTTCTATGCCGTTGGCATACTTGGCAAATGTAGAGATCAAAGCAGCATTCTCTGGTGCCATAATAAAGTTTTGGAAAAGCTTCGCGTTTTCGATATTTTTTGCGTCAGCAAGGACCGCGACACTGTCCATCCAAAGTAAGTATCCTTCTTGCGGATATCCATAACTTAGGTCTGGATTTTCTTGTTTTGCCCGAAATACAGCGCCATTCCAATATAGTGAAGCTGCAACATCCTTGGCTCCAAGTTTCTCGGTCATGCCATAGTCCATTGATAGCCACTTGGGCTTGGCTTCGACCAACATGTCCCTGACTTTTCGTAACATTTCTTTGTCATCTGTGCATGTGTCGCCACCCAGATAAAGAAGTGCGGTCTTTATTACATCGTTCATTTCAGGCGGGACATTAATTTTTCCGGAAAGTTCTTCCGGCGGGTAAAACACTATTTCACTAGTATTTATGTTTCCACCATAAATTGATGTGTCCACCCCAACTCCAAAACTACCCCATAACCAAGGCGCAGTATATCTACGTCCCGGATCCCATACGGGGTCTGAAAACTGTTTTTTAACGTATTTGAAATTCTCCATTTGATCTGGTCTAGATTCCAACAACAAGCCTTCCTGAACCCATATTTGCACGTAGTTTGCCGATGGCACGACCAAATCAAAACCATGTCCTCCGGCCTTTATCTTTGCGAGAGCTGTTGCGTTTGAGTCGTAGTCAGTTATTGTGACACTGACATTGTATTGATTCTCAAACTTTTCTATTAATTCAGGGCTTGTGTAATCACCCCAATTAAACAAATTTAATTCTCCATCGGCTAGACTTGGGTTGCCAAAAGAGGAAATAAAAAATGCAGTTGATGCAATAGCAAGGAATCTGTTCATTGATGGCTCCATAGTGAATTGACCTCTAATTACCATGTTTGCGGCCTAGCAAAAACACAAACAATGCCAGTATAGCCGAAATCAACAATAGTGCAGTTGATATGGCGTTAATCTCCGGGGTGATTGCGCGCCTTAGTTGGCCTAGCATATAGGTAGGCAAGGTGTCTTGCCCGGGGGCTTTGACAAATTCAGTAATTACAACGTCATCCAGAGAAATTACAAAGGCCAGCATAGCTCCAGCCAATATCCCGGGCCACAACTGTGGTAGGGTGACTCGTCTAAAGCTCTGCCAGGAATTGGCATACAAGTCTGCTGCTGCCAATTCGAGAGTTCTATCCATACCCTCTAGCCTCGCGCGAATTGGTAGATAAGCGAATGGAATACAAAATGCTGTATGGGACAGCACGAGGTAGGCAAGTCCTCGATAGTCAGTTAGTTCCTTTATCACCGCGAAGCAAATGAGAAGAGCAACTGCAGTGACAATTTCTGGCACCATCAGCGGTTGGTTTACTAGAGCGTATATAACGTTCTGTCCGCGGTATGGTCTAGTGCGTGTTGTTCCCATTGCAGCCATGGTCGCTAGAATGGTCGCATACAAAGACGCTTGGCAGGCAACTATGATGGAGATAAGCGTTGCTGTTTTTACTGCACTATTGTTCCAAGCTGCTGCGTACCATTGAAGGGAGAATCCGTCCCATTTGGCTGGCGAAGTGCCAGAATTGAATGAATAGACTACCAGAACAACAATTGGCATATAGAGCACAATGAAGCAGGCTAGCGCTATGATAGTAAACCCGGGCTGCTTGAACACGGAAAACTGGTTACGTCGTGTGGACAAACTGTTTTCCACTCTAGTGCCTCACTATATTGTTCGCTTTCTGTGAGTTACGTACATATAGTAGAAGCGCGACCATTACTACCAAAAGAAGGAAAATTGAAAGTGCTGCGCCCAAAGGCCAGTTGCTACCTTGTCCAAACTGTAATTCGATCAGGTTGCCAATCATTAAATTACGCCCGCCGCCGAGAACCCGGGGAGTGACATAGGCGCCAAGCGAAGGAATGAAAACCAGGATGCACCCCGCTACGATGCCGGGCTTGACCAGGGGAATGATCACCCGCCAAAGCACCTTGATGCGGGTGGCATAGAGATCGTATCCCGCTTCCACCAGGCGGAAGTCGAGCTTCTCCATGGATGCGTACACCGGCAGGATCATCAGTGGCAGGTAGACGTAGGTCATGCCCAGCATGATGGCGAAATCCGTGTACAGCATCTGGATCGGTTCGCTGATCACCCCGGCGGACATCAACAGGGTATTGACGATGCCCTGGTTCTTGATCACCTCCATGATGGCGAAGGTGCGGATCAGCAGGTTGGTCCAGAACGGCACCGTAACCAGGAACAGCCACAGGTTGCGCGAGGAGCGCGGACGGGTGGCGATGAAGTAAGCGGTGGGAAAACCGAGCGCGAGGGCGGTCACGGTGGTAAGGAATGACAGCCTGGCGGACCGCCAGAAGATCGACAAATGCGCGTCCGCCACCGATACCGTGTCGTCGAAGATGTCTCGCGCGAGGAATACCTGGAACCAGCCCTCGGTGGAGAAGCGGTACTCCACGCCGCCGTAATCACCGGCCTGGAGAAAGGAATAGGCCAGCATGACGAGTAGCGGGCCGGACGCAGCCAGCACGAGAATGATCAGCGCAGGCGTGCTGAGCAGCCAGTTGCGCCGCACCCGCGCCCGGTGCGCTGCCGCCTCGAACACTGAATCGTTCCGCTGACTGTTGTCGGCCATGTTCAGTCCGCGAGTATCTGCACCGCGCCGGGTTCGATCACGATGCCGGCGGTCTGTCCCGCCTGCCATTCGTCTCCGCTATCTCCGCGGTTCTGCGTGCGCACCACGAAAGATTCGCCACCGGGAAGAGTGATGTGATAGTGGGTGTCGGTGCCGGAGTAAACCACGTTGTCGATATGACCCTCGAGGTGGGCCGCGTCGGCGTCTCTGGTCAGCGTGGTCTGCTCCGGCCGCACCGCGATATGGACCTTGCCGTCAACGCTGCGCGCGGCGCCGCGTGCGCTCACCGGTTTGCCGGATGGCAGCTTGAGCTCCGTACGGTCGCGTTCGATCTCCAGCAGCTCCGCGTCGAGGAAATTGGTGTCGCCGATGAAGTCGGCGACGAAACGCACGGCGGGATGGGCATAGATTTCCCGTGGCGCGCCGACCTGGAGCACCTTGCCCTGGCTCATCACCGCGAGCCGGTCCGACATGGTGAGCGCCTCCTCCTGGTCATGGGTGACGAAGATGAAGGTGATGCCGGTCTCGTTCTGCAGCCGCTTGAGTTCGATCTGCATGCCCTTGCGCAGCTTGTAGTCGAGCGCCGAGAGCGGCTCGTCCAGCAGCAGCACCCGCGGTCTCGGCGCGAGCGCGCGGGCGAGGGCGACGCGCTGCTGCTGGCCACCCGAAATCTGGTCTGTGCGCCGGTCGGCGAGATCCTCCATCTGAACCAGGCGCAGCATCTCGCCCACGGTGCTGGTGGTCTCCTCCTTTGACTTCCCCTGCATCTCGAGGCCGAAGCCGATGTTCTCCGCCACTGTCATGTGCGGGAACAGCGCATAACTCTGGAAGACGGTGTTCACCGGCCGCCGATAGGGCGGCAGGTGTGAGATTTCCTCGCCGTGGAGATCAATATGCCCCCGGGTCGGATGTTCGAAGCCCGCGATCAGGCGGAGGAGGGTGGTCTTGCCGCAGCCGGAGGGTCCGAGCAGGGTGAAGAACTCCCCTTCGCGGATATCGAGGGAGACATCGTCCAGGGCGGTGACGGCATTGCGGTCGTGACCAAAAACCTTGCTGACGCCATGGATGGCAACACTGACCGAATCAGACATGGGGAATCATTTTCATTGTTATCGTGACTATATCGGCCGCGGTTGGAGCGGGCAACATCGGGATCGCTCCACGGCCATGTGGCGGAAGGAAATCAGATGCGCCCCTCCTCGACCGCATGGCAGGCCACCAGGTGTCCGTCGCCGGTGTCCCGCAGTTCTGGCATCACGTTGCGGCAGGTTTCGTCGGCATGGGCGCAGCGGCCGTGGAACACGCAGCCCGATGGGGGGTCGAGGGGGGAGGGCAGCTCTCCCTTGAGGACGATGCGGTTCGCGCGCCGCGCCGGGTCGACGAACGGCGTGCTGGCGAGCAGCGCCTGGGTATAGGGATGCCGCGGGCGGTCGAAGATGCGCCGCTTCTCACCCTGTTCCACGGTCTTGCCGAGATACATCACCATGACCTCGTCGCTGATATGTTCGACCACGCTGAGGCCGTGGGAGATGAACAGGTAGGAAAGGTTGAATTCCTCCTGCAGTTCCATCAGCAGGTTGAGCACCTGGGCCTGGATCGACACGTCGAGCGCGGAGACGGGTTCGTCGGCGACCACCACCCGCGGGCGCAGCATGAGCGCGCGCGCGATGGCAATTCGCTGTCGCTGTCCCCCGGAAAACATGTGCGGGTAGCGGTCGATATGTTCGGGCCTGAGGCCTACCCGGTCCAGCATTTCCCGCGCCGCCTCGCGGCGTTCGGCGCGGCCTTGCTCGGTGTTGATCTCAAGCGGCTCGGTGAGAATGGAGCTGACCTGCTTGCGCGGATTGAGCGAGCCGAAGGGATCCTGGAAGACGATCTGTACCGAGCGGCGGAGCTGCTGTCTGGTTGCGTCGCCGACTTCCTGCTCGTCGATCCACAGGCGCCCCCGGGTGGGCGGTTCGATCATGGTGACGAGACGCGCCAGCGTCGACTTGCCGCAGCCGGACTCGCCCACCACGGCGAGCGTCCTGCCGGGCATGAGACTGAAATTGACGCCGTCCAGGGCTTTCAGCGTGCGGCTGCCGCGGAGGAATCCCTGGCGCACACCGTAGTAACGCGCAAGGTTTTCCGCGCGCACCACCGGCGCTGGACCGGATGCCTTTACCGGCTCAGTCATCGCGCCCCCCCACCAGCGGAAAATGGCAGCGCACCATGGCGAGATCGGTACCGCTGGCCAGCGGCGCCTCCTCCCGGCAACGACCTTCGACGCGGGCGCAGCGCGGATTGAACAGGCAGCCCCGGGGGCGATCGAATCTCCCGGGCACCACGCCGGGGATAGTGGGCAGGCGGCGCTCGCCATGGCTGCGTTCCGGCAGGGCCTCGAGCAGCGCATGGGTGTAGGGATGGCGAGGTTGGTCGAAGAGCCGGTCCACGCCCTGCTTTTCCACCACCTGGCCGGCGTACATGACATTGATCCGGTTCACCGTTTCCGCGACCACGCCCATGTCGTGGGTGATCAGGATCATCGCCATCCCGGTGTCCTGCTGCAACGCGCGCAGCAGGTCGAGGATCTGCGCCTGGATGGTCACGTCGAGCGCGGTGGTGGGTTCGTCGGCGATCAGGAGGCGTGGGCGGCAGGCGATGGCCATGGCGATCATGACGCGCTGGTTCATTCCGCCGGACATCTGGTGGGGAAAGGCGCTGAGTCGTCGTTCGGGGTCCGGGATGCCGACCTGCTCGAACAGTTCCACCGCGCGCCGGCGTCGCTCACGGCGGTTGCCGCCCTCGTGGAAGCGCAGCGCCTCGATGATCTGGAAGCCCACGGTGAAACACGGGTTGAGGCTGGTCATCGGCTCCTGGAAGATCATCGCCACGTCGTTGCCGGTGATCTGGCGGCGCTGGCGCGGGGAGATCGCCATGAGATCCGTGTTATCGAACATCAGACGCTCGGCATGCACCGTGCCGGGCCACGGGATGAGTCCCATGAGCGCGAGCATGGTCACGCTCTTGCCGGAACCGGACTCGCCGACGATGCCCAGGGTCTCTCCCTGCTCCAGGTGTAGTGACACGCTGTCCACCGCGGTGAAGTCACCGAAGTGCACGGACAGGTTGTCGATGTCGAGGAGCGCCATGGACTACTGCCGTTTCAGCCGCGGGTCGAGGGCATCGCGCAGCCCGTCGCCGAGGAGATTGAGAGCAAGAACCGTGACCAGGATGGCGAGTCCGGGGAATGTCACCACCCACCAGGCGCGAAGTACGAATTCCCTTGCCTCCGCGAGCATGGTGCCCCATTCGGGTGTCGGTGGCTGCGCCCCCATTCCGAGAAATCCGAGGGCGGCGGCGTCGAGGATCGCGCTGGAGAAGCTCAGCGTGGACTGGACGATCAGCGGGGCCATGCAGTTGGGCAACACTGTGATGATCATCAGGCGCAGGGTGCCGGCGCCGCTGACCCGGGACGCGGTGACATAGTCCTTGCCGAGTTCGGTGATCGCCGCGGCGCGGGTGAGGCGCACGAGATGCGGCAGGTAGACGATGGAGATCGCCAGCATGGCGTTGAACAGGCCGGGTCCGAGGATGGCGACGATGACCACCGCAAGCAGCAGGCTGGGAAACGCCAGCATCATGTCCATGGCGCGCATGATGAGGGTCTCCGTGGAGCCGCGGACGTAACCGGCGATCAGGCCGAGGGCGATGCCCACGGTCAGGGACAGCGATACCACGATCGTGCCGATGATCAGCGAGTAGCGCGAGCCGTAGATCAGGCGCGAAAGGATGTCGCGGCCCACGGCGTCGGTGCCGAGGAGGAAGCGGGAGGAACCGCCCTCGGCCCAGAACGGCGGCTGCAGGAAGGCCTCGCGGTACTGCTGCGTCGGCGAGTGGGGCGCGATCATGTCGGCGAACAGCGCCATCAGGCAGACGAGGACGAACACGATCAGCCCCGCAACCGCGCCCCGGTTTTCGCGGAAGTAGAGCCAGAATTCCCGCAGTGGTCCCGGTGGCGCCTGCGCGGTGGTATTGACCGTGGTGCTCATGCGGATCAGTTCCTAGCGATGGTGGCGAATACGCGGGTTAACCAGGCCATAGACCAGGTCCACCAGCAGGTTGATGACGATGACCGTGGTGGCGATGAGCAGGATGCCGCCCTGCACCGAAGGATAGTCGCGCCGGGCGATGGAATCGAGCAGCCACTTGCCGATCCCGGGCCAGGAAAAGATGCTCTCGGTCAGCACCGTGCCGGAGAACAGCACGCCGACCTGGAGGCCGATCACCGTGATCACCGGGATCAGGGCGTTGCGCAGCGCATGCACGCCGATCACGCGCCGCGGCGGCAGGCCCTTTGCGCGCGCGGTGCGGACATAGTCCTCGCCCAGCACCTCGAGCATCGCCGAGCGCGTCTGGCGCGCGATCACCGCGAGGGGAACGGTACTCAGCACCACCGTGGGCAGTATCAGGTGCCTGAGCGCAGAGGTGAAGGCGCCTTCCTGTCCGGACAGCAGGCTGTCGATAAGCATGAAGCCGGTCACCGGCTCGAAGAAATAGAGCAGGGAGATGCGCCCGGAAACCGGCGTCCAGCCAAGGATGCCGGAGAACAGGATGATGAGCAGTAACGCCCACCAGAAGATGGGCATGGAAAACCCCGTCAGGGCGGTACCCATGGACACGTGGTCGAAGATCGATCCGCGCCGAACCGCGGCGATGATACCCACCGGCACGCCGATCAGCACCGCGAGGATGATGGCGCAGGTCGACAGTTCCAGGGTGGCGGGGAAGAGGGTGAAGAATTCGTCCAGGACCGGCTGCTTAGTGACGATGGACTTCCCGAGATCGCCGGTCAGTACACCGCTGATGTAGTCCCAGTACTGGACAAGCAGGGGTTGGTCAAAGCCATACTGGGCGCGCAGCTCGGCATGACGTTCGGGTGAGACGCCGCGTTCCCCGGCGAGCAGCTCGATGGGATCCCCCGGCACCAGCCGGATCATGGCAAAGGTCAGCAGGGTGATGCCGACGAACGTCGGGATCACCAGGCCCAGGCGATGGAGAACGAATCGCAGCATCGGGATGCTGTCAGCGGATTAGTAGAAACAGTAAACGAAAAGGGGGGCAGGCCTGGACCTGTCCCCCTGTGACGAAACCCGTCGTGTCAGGACTCCGGGCTTATTCCGCGAGATCGACGCCGTAGAAGATATGGCCGCCGAACGGATCGATGCGGTAGTCCTGCACCTCGTTACGTACCGGCATGTACACCACCGAGTGGGCGATGGTGGCCCAGGGAGCCTGCTCCTTGAAGATCAGCTGCGCTTCCTCGTAGAGCGCCGTGCGCTCCGCGACATCGCTGGTCACCTTGGCCTTCTGTATCAGATCCTCGAAAGGTTGGTGGCACCATTGCGCGCGATTGGATCCGCCCACGCCGTCACAGCCCAGCAGCACCGCGAGGAAGTTGTCCGGGTCACCATTGTCACCGGTCCAGCCCAGCAACACCGCTCCATCACGGTCCTCCGCCTTGGAGCGGTCGAGATACTCTCCCCATTCATAGGAGACGATCTCCGCCTCCACGCCGATCGCCGCCCAGTCGGCCTGGATCAGTTCCGCCATGCGGCGCGCGTTGGGGTTGTAGGGACGCTGCACCGGCATTGCCCAGATCTTGGTGGAGAGCCCGGAAACGCCGGCTTCCGACAGCATCGCCTTTGCCGCTTCGGGATCGTAGGGATCGTCCACGGTGGCGTCGTTATAGGACCAGATGGTGGGCGGGATCGGGTTCTTCGCTGCCTTGCCGGCGCCCTGGAACACGCCGTCGATGATCGCCTGCTTGTTGATCGCCATGTTCAGCGCCTTGCGCACCGCCGGATTGTCAAACGGCGCCATCTTGGTGTTGTAGGCCAGGTAGCCGACGTTTAGGCCTTCCTGCTCGAGCATCTTGATGTCGGCGTCGGCCTTCATCGTCTCGATATCCGCAGGATTGGGATAGGGCATGATGTGGCATTCCCCGGCCTTGAGCTTCTGGTAGCGCACCGACGCATCGATCGTGATGGCGAACACCAGGTCATCGATGGCGGCCTTGCCGGCCCAGTAGTCGGGATGTGCCTTGTAACGGATCACCGCGTCCTTCTGGTAGGCGACGAGCTGGAAAGGACCGGTGCCCACGGGCTCGAGGTCGACCTTCTCGGGGGTGCCGGCTTCCATCATCTTGTCGGCGTATTCCGCGGACATGATGGAGGCGAAGTCCATGCCGAGGTTGGCGATCATCGGCGCTTCCGGACGATTGAGCATGAACTTCACGGTGTAGTCATCGACCTTTACCACGTCCTTCAGCAGGTCCGGCATGGACATGCCGTTGAAGTATTCATAGCTTCCGCCTGACACCTGGTGATAGGGATGGTTTTCATCGCCCTGGCGCTTGAAGCTGAACACCACGTCGTCGGCATTGAAGTCGCGCGACGGGGTGAAGCCCGCGGTGGTATGAAACTTGACGCCCTGGCGCAGGTTGAAGGTGTACTCGAGCCCGTCGTCGGACACGCTCCAGGATTCCGCGAGGCCGGGCACGATGGTGGTGCTGCCACGCTCGAATTCCACGAGGCGGTTGTACACGGCCTTGGACGAAGCGTCGAAGGTGGTACCCGCGGTATAGAGCGATGGATTGAATCCCTCGGGACTGCCCTCGGAGCAGTAGACCAGGGTCTTGGCCTGCGCATTGACCGCGAAGGTCATGGCAGTCGCCGCCGCCAGCAGCGTGATGGATTGATTTTTCATGGAACCCTCCTTATCGGGTTATTTTGGGTTACTGGTAACGAAAGTGGACGTTTGCGCGGAAAACCGGGCGATGCGTCGATTCATTGGACAAGAATCCGGCCACCCGGGCCGGAATAGCCTTGGCATTTGACCAGACCGGACTACCCGTTGGCAAGGTCGCCCAAATGGGGGGTTGGTTACAAAACCGTAACCGGGTAGCGGTCCCGTAGTAATTGACGATTTGCCGGTAGCGTGAATCGATTCAGGCCGGTTTCCGGGATCCGGCCGGATCAATCGGCGCATTGTCGCGCCCAACCAGTCGTTCCATCCACAGCCCATGGCGGAGTAGTGGAACTTCGCCGCGCGGCTTGCCAACGAGTTGCACCGCGAGTGGGATGCCGGTATCGCCTGTCGCCACGGGCAGGGTGAGCACGGGCAGCGCCGTCATGGTGGTGGCATAGGCGATGGCGAGCCAGCGGTAATAGTCAGGGATCGCGACGCCGCCGTCAAAGCCGGGGTAGCGCGTCTCCGCGGCCAGGGCGCCGACGCTGGTTGCGGGACAGACCAGTAGATCGAAAGCAGACATGATTGCCGCAGAGCGCGCTACGATACCGCCCTGCATCCGCTGCGCTTCTCGCAGGGTGGCGGCATCGAGGTCGAGTCCATGTTCGACGTTCCACGCGACCTCGGCCTTGACCACTCCGGGATGCGCCGCCAGCGTCTCCTCGAGCGAGACCGCATAGCCGTGGGCGCGCAGGGTATCGAAGGCATCGTGTACGCCGGCGAGATTGGGCGCCGCTTCCTCTACCTGGCAGCCCGCCGCGGCCAACCGGGCGGCGAGGTCATCCACCACCGCGGCAACATCATCGCTGACCTGCGTTACACCGAGGTCGCGGCTGATCGCGACCCGCAGCGGTTGTTCCGCTTCCAGCTGCGCATCGCGAAGCCCGGCGGGTGGTTCGTCAAACAGGACGGCGGTGAACAACGCGAGATCCGAAACGTCGCGCGCCATGGGACCCTCCTGGCCAAGCACGTCGAATGGCAGATAGGGCGCGGCCGAGGAAATTTTGCCCGGAGAAGGCCGCAGGCTGGTTACGCCACAAAACGCCGCCGGCGTGCGCAGCGAGCCGGCCATGTCGGATCCCTGTGACAGCCAGGCGCATCCTGCGGCAAGGGAGGCGGCAGCGCCACCGGATGATCCACCGGAGGCGCAATCCGTATTATACGGACTGCGGGTGAGCCCGAAGACATCGTTGAAGGTTATGCCGCCGGTGCCGAATTCCGGGGTATTCGACTTGGCGTAGACGATGCCGCCGCGCGCCTCGATTCGCTCTACCATGGGATCCGATCCGGCTGGCACGTGATCGCGATAGATCGCGCTGCCATAGGTCGTGCGCACGCCGGCGACGTCGGTGAGATCCTTGATCGTGACGGGCAGGCCCCTCAGCGGACCGCGCTGACCCATGGGTAACGATGCCAGGCGCGCCGCGTGTTCGCGCGCGCGCTCGAAACACAGCGTGGGCAGGGAATTGATCGCCGGATCAACGGCATGCACCCGCTCCTCGATGGAATCGAGCAGGTCCCGCGGAGTCAGTTCCCCCCGTTCCAGCAGCGCGATGATCTTGCGCGCGCCGAGGCGCCAGGGCTCCGTCATGAATGCACTATCGAGGCCGGCTCAGCATCGGTCCCAGCGGTCGGCCGCCGAGGAGATGCATGTGCAGGTGAAACACCTCCTGGTTGCCATGACGCCCGCAGTTGACGAGCAGGCGATAGCCGTCTTCGGCGATGCCTTCCTCCTCGGCAAGTCTCCTGGCCACGATGAACAGGCGCCCCAGCACCGCGGCGTCGGCATTGCTCACGTCGTTGACCGTGGGAATGATCCGGTTGGGAATGATGAGGACATGGGTCGGCGCCTGGGGATTGATGTCACGGAACGCGGTGACCTCGTCATCCTGGTAGAGGATGTCCGCCGGGATCTCCTTGTTGACGATCTTGCTGAACAGAGTTTCTTCGACCATGGAAGGAGGGCAATCAGGAATCGGGTTCGTCGAGATGCTTCGCCACGCGATGCAGTTCGGTGTTGCGTATGTTCATCCGGTCCATGTGCGACACCGTGTTGACGACATAGGAGCGGTTGCAGCCGCGTTCGCCACGGGCATTGTTGACCACGCTGACGGTTTCCTCCAGCGTCAGCCGCGGCACGAAGTGAGGATGGTCGGGCCTGGAGACGAATGTCAGCGCGGTGATACGTCGGCCGCCTTCCAGGGTGACCTGGACCAGCTTCGGGTCATAGGAGCCGATCAGCAGTTCCCGGTCGCAGAGGTAGTCCACCACTTCCGCGGTAAGGGCATGGGGCACGTGATAGGCATAGCCGTGGCAGGATCCACCGCGGTCGAGGCCGAGCACCAGGCCGGGATGGTCAACGGTGCCGCGATAGCGCACGGACCAGAGGCAGAGCCGGCGATGGTAGCCATGGAGCAGGGCGGGGTGCGCCTCGACGTATTCGAAGCCCGGGTCCCACATCAGCGAGCCATAACCGAACACCCAGAATTCCCCCTCGGGAACCGGGATCGAGTCGGGCGTGCCGTGGGGCAGGGCGGAGAGGTCGAAGTGGGGGAATTCCATACGGAAATCCAGGATGTTAGGTAGATGTTACTGGAGCCATCGCGCCGGTGACAAGCCGCGCCCCTGGAGGCAGGCGCTGACGTTGCGGCAGTCAGGACTGACGGGCGTAGCGCGCGAGGGCGTCGTCGATGTCGGCGATGAGGTCGTCGATATCCTCCAGACCGGCATGCAGCCTGAGGACCAGGCCTTCCTCCTCCCATCGCGTCGCGGTGCGGATGCCCGCCGGGTACTGCGGCACCAGCAGGCTTTCGTAACCGCCCCAGCTGAAACCCATGGAAAACAGCCGCAGGTGATCCACCATGGCGGCGAGGGCTTCACGTGGCCGCGGTTTGACGACGATGGAGAAGAGGCCACTCGCGCCGGTGAAATCCCGTTGCCACGTTTCATGTCCGGGACAACCCGGAAGCGCGGGATGCAGTACCCGCAGAACTTCCGGGTGATCGGCGAGATGGCGCGCGAGGGCGAGGCCGCTGACCTGGTGCACCGGCATCCGCACCCCCAGGGTGCGCAGTCCGCGCTGGCCGAGGTAGACATCGTCCGGCGCGAGGGACTGGCCGAGCTGGTCGCGGCACTGGCGCACGCGGAAGTACGATTCCTCGCTGTCGCAGACCACCAGTCCGAGCATCGCATCGGCATGACCGACGATGTACTTGGTGGCGGCAATCACCGACAGCGTCACCCCGTGGTCGATAGGGCGGAAGTAGAGCGGCGTCGCCCA
>JAUILZ010000029.1 GCA_030432755.1 Gammaproteobacteria bacterium
CGGTTCCCTGCGCTCCTCGCCTCCAGGGGGCACGCAAACACGCGGCTTCCTGCCGCGGCTTTGCTCAGCCCGCGTCCCTGCGGGCTGTCCCCCTTCCGGCTCCGGTGCTCGGCGCTACGCAAGGGGGAAAAGCAGGAGGTAAATTTTGGCCAACCTCCCCGTATGCAGCGCCGAGCATCGCAGGCGTAGCGGGGGCAAATGGCAGGGACGCCATTTGAGCCGTCCCGGCGCAGGGATGCGCCGTGACGGCGACCCCGCGGAGCCGAGAAGCGCAGGGGACTCCCGCCCCAGAGCGCAGCGACAGGGCGGGAGCGCGGAATCCGGGTCGTCTTTTCTTTCGCTACTTTCTTTTGACGAGACAAAAGAAAGTGGCTCGCCTTCCCGGAACGGGAAGGTGAAACACCCGGCGTAGCTGATGGAAAGACAATCTGAAAGGCTGCTATCCCCCTTCCAAAGGAAAAAGTAGGCCCCGGCTCAGCCGGAACAAACTCGACGGAGTCGAGAAAGCACCAGACCCAAAAAAGAAAAACCCCGCCGAAGCGGGGCTTTTCCGGGTTCCGAATGGAACGGCTGACTACATCATGCCGCCCATGCCACCCATGTCGGGCATGGCGGGAGCGGCCGGCTTTTCTTCCGGGATCTCCGCGACCATGGCCTCGGTGGTGATCAGCAGGCCGGCGATGGAAGCCGCGTTCTGCAGTGCGGTGCGGGTGACCTTGGTGGGATCCAGGATGCCCATCTCGATCATGTCACCGTACTCGCCGGTGCCGGCGTTGTAACCGTAGGCGCCTTCGTTGCCGGAAACGGCGTTCAGGACCACGGAAGCATCATCACCGGCGTTGGAGACGATCTGGCGAAGCGGCTCCTCCAGTGAACGCAGGACGATGCGGATACCCATGTCCTGGTCCGGGTTGGCGCCGGAAACTTCCTTCACGGCGCCGACGCAACGCACCAGCGCGACGCCACCACCGGGAACCACGCCTTCTTCCACCGCCGCACGGGTAGCGTGCAGGGCGTCTTCGACGCGGGCCTTCTTCTCTTTCATCTCGACCTCGGTGGCAGCGCCAACCTTGATCACGGCAACACCGCCAGCCAGCTTGGCTACGCGCTCCTGCATCTTCTCGCGATCGTAGTCGGAGGTAGCCTCCTCGATCTGGACGCGGATCGCGCCAACGCGGGCCTCGATGTCCTTGCTGGAGCCGGCGCCATCGATGATGGTGCTGTTCTCCTTGGTCACCTGGATGCGCTTGGCCTGACCAAGATCTTCCAGGGTCGCGCTTTCGAGGCTCATGCCGACTTCCTCGCTGATGACGCGGCCACCGGTGAGGATAGCGATGTCTTCGAGCATGGCTTTACGACGGTCGCCGAAGCCGGGCGCCTTCACGGCGCAGACCTTGACGATGCCGCGGATGTTGTTGACCACCAGGGTCGCCAGGGCTTCGCCGTCGACGTCTTCGGCGATGACCATCAGCGGACGGCTGGACTTGGCAACGGCTTCCAGGGTGGGCAGCAGGTCACGGATGTTGGAGATCTTCTTGTCGTGAATGAGGATGAAGGGATTCTCCAGCTCAACCGCCATGCTGTCCTGGTTGTTGATGAAGTAGGGAGACAGGTAGCCGCGGTCGAACTGCATGCCTTCGACGACATCCAGCTCGTTGTCGAGGACATTGCCCTCTTCCACGGTGATGACGCCTTCCTTGCCAACCTTCTCCATCGCCTCGGCGATGATGCTGCCGATATCGTTGTCGGCATTGGCGGAAACGGTGCCCACCTGGGCGATTTCCTTGTGGTCGGCGCAGGGGCGTGACAGGCCTTTCAGGCTCTCGACGGCGGAAACAACGGCCTTGTCGATGCCACGCTTCAGGTCCATCGGGTTCATGCCGGCGGCGACCGCCTTCATGCCTTCACGGACCATGGCCTGGGCCAGGACGGTCGCGGTGGTGGTGCCGTCACCGGCAACGTCGGAGGTCTTGGAAGCCACTTCCTTGACCATCTGCGCGCCCATGTTCTCGAGCTTGTCCTTGAGTTCGATTTCCTTCGCGACGGAAACGCCGTCCTTGGTGACGGTGGGAGCACCGAACGACTTGTCCAGGACCACGTTGCGGCCCTTGGGACCCAGGGTTACCTTGACCGCGTCGGCCAGGGTGTTGACGCCCTTGAGCATGCGCGCGCGGGCTTTTTCACTGAATACGACTTCTTTGGCAGACATGATTCGATTGTCCTCTGAAAAATTCTGTGGGGTTATTGATTAACGACGGCTCAGGCTTCGATGACGCCCATGATGTCGTCTTCGCGCATGACGAGCACTTCCTCGCCGGCAACCTTGACCTCGGTGCCGGAGTACTTGCCGAACAGGACGCGGTCGCCGACCTTGACGTCCAGCGCGCGCTGTTCGCCGCTGTCCAGCAGCTTGCCGTTGCCGACAGCCAGGATTTCACCCTGCATCGGCTTCTCGGTGGCGGAGTCGGGGATGACAATGCCACCGGGGGTGGTACGCTCGTCTTCGATTCTCTTGACGATAACGCGATCGTGAAGCGGACGAATGTTCATACGCTTATTTCTCCTCTGAAAATGACGGTAATTGACAGTAACTTGTAGCTAACCTGCGAGAATTGCGGCACCATTCGCGCCCCGGACGGCTGGTTTTTCATGCGCATCCGAGCCTGACTGGCCCCGAATTTCACAATTGTTAGCACTCGCCTTTGGTGAGTGCCAATGATAGTGATGCTTTTTGAAAAATCAATGGCGGGAGGGCAACTTTTTCTCCCGCGGAGCCATACCATGGGAATTTGTTGACCGTCAGCCCTTCGAGATACTTCGATTTTCTTACAACCCCATGATTTCCCTGCACAATCTCGCCCTGCGCCGGGGGCCGCAACTGCTCTTCTCGGATGCCACCGAGCAGATCCATCCGCGCGAACGGGTCGGCCTCGTGGGGGACAACGGCAGCGGCAAGTCGAGCCTGTTTGCCCTGATCCGTGGCGAGCTCCTCGCCGATCGAGGTGAAATCCACCTGCCGCCCGGCTGGGTGCTCGCCCACGTCGCCCAGGAAGGGCCCCGGGGCAGCCAGTGCGCGCGCGACTACGTCCTCGACGGCGACGCTGAGCTGCGCGAGCTGGAGCGCGCGCTGGCGACCGTGGATCACCAGCGGGACGCCCGCAAGGGCGCGGAACTGCTGGCGCGGATGGAACAGATAGACGGCTACGGCGCGCCTGCGCGGGCCGCCAGGCTGCTGCACGGCCTCGGTTTCGGCGTGGAGGAGCACGAACGCCCCGTGGAATCGTTCTCCGGCGGATGGCGCGTCCGGCTCTCCCTCGCGCGCGCCCTGATGTGCCGTAGCGACCTGCTGCTGCTCGACGAGCCCACCAACCACCTCGACCTCGACGCCGTGGTCTGGCTCGAGGACTGGCTCAGGTCCTACCCCGGCATGCTGCTGCTGATCTCCCACGACCGCGATTTCCTCGACGCCATCTGCGGCCGCATCCTGCATATCGAGAACCGGGAAATCCGTTCCTACAGCGGCAACTACTCCCGTTTCGAACAGACCCGCGCCGAGACCCTGGCCACCGAGCAGGCGGCGCTCCGCAAGCAGCAGCGGGAGGTGGCGCACCTCGAGAACTATATCCGCCGGTTCCGCGCCAAGGCGACCAAGGCGCGCCAGGCGCAGAGCCGGATCAAGGCGCTGGAGCGCATGCAGCGCATCGCCCCCGCCCATGTCCGGTCGCCGTTCCACTTCCGCTTTCGCGAACCGGCGCGCGCCTCTGATCCACTGCTCAAGGTGGAACAGGCCGCCGTGGGCTATGGCGATTCGCCGGTGCTCGCCGGCCTCGACTTCGCCATCGCGGGCCAGGACCGGATCGCGCTGGTGGGCCCCAATGGCGCGGGCAAGTCCACGCTCATCAAGCTGCTGGCTGGCGAGTTGTCACCGCTTACGGGACATGTCACCCGCGCGAAGGGCCTCGACGTCGGCTATTTTGCCCAGCACCAGCTCGAGCAACTCGATGCCTGGGACACCCCACTCGGACAGATGCGGCGAACCTTTCCCGGGGAAGCACCGCAGGTGCTGCGAAATTTTCTTGGTGGCTTCGGTTTCGGCGGCGAGCGCGCGGAGGCGCCCATCGAACCGCTGTCGGGCGGCGAAAAGGCGCGCCTTGCGCTGGCGCTCATGATCTACCGCGGTCCCAACCTTCTACTGATGGACGAACCCACCAACCACCTGGACCTGGAGATGCGCCACGCCCTGACCATGGCGTTCCAGGACTTTGCCGGGGCCATCGTCCTGGTCTCCCACGACCGCCATCTCATCCGCACCGTGAGCGACACGCTGTGGCTGACCCACGAGCGGACGATGTCGCCGTTCGACGGCGACATCGAGGCCTACCTCGACTGGGCGCGACAACGCCGGGGCGGCGAAGAGGCGGGGGATCCCATGGAAGATGTCACCAGCAACAGCCGAAAGGCGCGCCGCCAGGAGTCCGCGCGCCGGCGGGAACGCATGGCGCCCCTGCGCGGCCGTATGCGTTCGCTGGAAAAGCGCGTCGACGGAGCGCGTTCAGCGGCCGCGAAACTCGAGGCGATACTGCATAATCCGGAGACCTATGAAACCGAGAGCACCGCTGAACTGGCGCGGCTGATGCAGGACAGGGCGCGGCTCGTGGCTGACATCGCTAAGTGGGAGGAAGACTGGCTACACCTGGCGGAAGAACTGGAGGCGCTCGAAGCGGCCGGCTGAGGGCTGCGGCGGCGATCGTTTTCTGCGGCCTGCAGTTTGTCGCTGCTGCCCGCGCGGCGGACCAGGTCACCGTCCCTCTCGGTGACGGCGACGAGATCACGATGACGCGCCATGCCGCGGACGGCGATTTCCTGATGCTGCTGTTTGCTCCCGAATACGGCCTGCGCACGGCGCACTACCGCTTCGCGGACCTGCTCGCGGAGCGGGGCGTGGAAACCTGGGTCGGCAATCTCCAGGAAGCACTGTTCCTCCCGGACAGCACCCGCACCATTCGCCAGATGGACGCCGGGCCGGTGGCGCACATGGTCGACTATGCCTGCGATTCGGGTCGCCGCGTGGTCCTGGCGGGTGATTCCTATGCCGCGGTCATCGCGCTGCGCGGCGCGCACCACTGGCAACGCAGCGGCGCCGCGCACTGCCTGGCCGGCGCGGTCCTGATAGCGCCCTACGCCCTCGGGTCGATCCCGGCGCTCGGAGAGGAACCCGAGTACCTGCCGGTGATATCCGCCACCAATATCCCGCTGCTGGTCTACCAGACCACGGGCGGCGCGCTCGCGGGGGAGTTTGACGCCCTGCTAGAGGCGCTGCGCGTTCACGGCAGCCCGGTATACAGCGCGATGATCCCGGGGGTGATGAGCCTGTTCTACGAGGAACCGCCCAACGCCGCGATGGAGGCCGCGGCCGAGCAAGTGGCGGACCTGGTCAGCCGTTCCCTGCAGCTGCTCACCGCCCACGAGCTGCCCGATCTGCCGCCCGCGGGCCTGGCCCCGGTAGCGGACCGGAGTGGCCTAGACACCGCGCTGCGACCCTATCGCGGAGAGCTGGCGCCGCCTCCCATCCGGCTCACCGACCTGGAGGGACGCGACTTTGCCAGGGACGATTACCTTGGCCAGGTGACGCTGGTGAATTTCTGGGCGACCTGGTGCCCGCCCTGCGTGGAGGAAATCCCGTCGCTCAATGCGCTGCAGCAGTCGCTGGCGGGCGAGCCGTTCGAGATCGTGTCGATCAACTATGCCGAGGAAGAGATCGCGATCCGCGCCTTCATGGAGCGCGTGCCGGTCGACTTCACCGTGCTCATGGATCCGGAGGGAGCATTTACGCGACGCTGGAACGTGATCAGCTATCCCTCCACCTTCGTCATCGATCGCGGCGGGCGGATCCGGTACGGCGTGAATGCCGCGATCCACTGGAACGACCCCGACGTCGTCGCGCGCCTGCGCGAGCTGGCGCGGGAATGAGCCCGGCGGTCGCCGGTGCCGGGATCAGTCGCCGAGATCGCGATACTCGACGTCGATAACGCGACCGGATCCCGCAGGGCCGCGGCCCTGGCCGGAACCGGCGCCTCCGTGCGAGGAGGTGACACTTCCCTGGATCACACCGTTCGTCAGCATGTGACGAATGATCGCCCGCCTGAGCGGCGGCGTAAGGCAGGCGAAACCGATCGCGTCGGTGACGAATCCCGGGGTCAGTAGCAGGGCCCCCGCCACCAGCAGGAAAAGACCCTCGAATATCTCCACCGCGGGCAGTTCCCCGCGGTCGAGCTGGCTGCGTACCCGGTTGACGGTGGTGAAGCCCTGGGCGCGCACGAGGGCCGCGCCGAGAAGGGCCGTGGCGACCACCAGGGCGATGGTCCAGCCGGCGCCGATCACGTCACCCACCTGGATGAGGAAATAGATTTCCACCAGGGGAACCACGAGAAAGGCGATAAACAGGAATTTCATGAATGGCGGTCGGACGAAATGGCCTGGAGGTTGACAACGGAAATATGGGGGCGCCGTCGTTGATGCCAACCGGGCGACACCCTATCCCATGTAGGGGGATCAAGCCCGTGTAGTGGCGCAGTATAATTCCGGCCTGAAGGCCCCACCTGAACTTCAATAACCTGGCCGGGTCACAATTTTCACCATGATCCCCCCGTACCTGCTGCGCATCCTGCTGATCGGCCTGATTCTCGCCACGGCCCGGGTTCCTGTCGCCGTCGGGATGAACGACGATACCGAGCTGCTGCCGGAGGACGAGGCCTTCGCCTTCAGCGCGGAGCTGCTACCCGGCAATATGGTGTTGGTGCGTTGGGACATCGCGGACGGCTACTACATGTACCGCGACAAGATGGGCTACGAGATCGTGGGCGACACCGCCCATGCCACGACCCCGGACCTGCCCGCGGGCACGCCAAAACACGATCCCCTGTTCGGCGACGTCGAGGTGTATACCGGGTCGTTCGAGATGGAATTCCCGGTGGCTGTCGCCGATGCGCCGTTTACGCTGCTCGCCAATGGCCAGGGTTGCAATGAGCCCGTGGGTGTCTGCTATCCACCGATGTTGCGCGAGATCACCTTCCAGCCCGGCGTCAGTGTCGCTCCGGCCGCGCAACCGGCCTCCGCCGCGGGTGATCTCGCGGCCATCGGCGGCATGGGCGGGTCCCTCGATGGCTTCGAGGTGGGCGGCGGTGATGTGACTGCCGGAGTGCGGGAATCATCCACCACCGGCAGCGTACCCACCGCCGCGGGTAGCGAGGTGATGCTCGCCGCGAGCGACGGCACAGCTGAAGACGGCGCCGACCCGGTTGCCGAATTGCGCAGCCTGCTGCAACCCGCTGCCCCCGATCCGGCAGAAGCGACTGAAAATCAGGACGCGACAAACGTGGAAGACGCCGGTGACGATGTCACCGCACTGCGCAAGCTGCTGGACGCCGGCTTTGAACAGCCCGAATTCCTGCCGCCGGAAGAGGCGTTTCCGTTCACCGTGCGGGTTTTGGACGACAACAGGCTGGAGGCCCGGTTCGAAGTCGTGGAGGGATACTACCTGTACCGCGACAAGCTCGGCTTCGAGGCTAGCGGTGACGCCCGGGTGGCCACGTTCGACCTCCCCGAAGGCGAGGAGAAACACGACGAGTTCTTTGGTCTCAGCGTCGTGTACAAGGAGCCCTTCACGGTGCCCGTCACCCTGCAGCGCGATGGCCCGGGAGCCGGTAACGTGACCATCGAGGCGGCCTACCAGGGTTGTGCTGACCAGGGCATCTGCTACCCACCATTGATTCAAACCGCCTCGCTGGCGTTACCCGCCCTGGTGGGAGATGCCGCGGCAGCCACGACCGGGGATTCAACCGGAAGTGCGCCGGCTTCCTCCGGAGCGGCGTTTTCCCTGCCCGGGGCCGGCGCCGTCATCGGTTCCGGTTCCCTGCTCGGCATCCTCGCGGGCGCCCTCGTCGCCGGTCTGCTGCTCGCGTTCACGCCGTGCGTGCTGCCAATGATCCCGATCCTGTCGGGCGTCATCGCCGGCCAGGGCGAGAGCCTGACCAGGATGCGGGGCGGCATGCTGGCGCTGGTCTATGTTGCCGGCACGGCGATAACCTACGCCGCGATGGGCTGGATAGCCGGCGCTACCGGGGAACAGCTCCAGGCCTATTTCCAGAACGCCTGGGCGATCGGCATCCTGGCAACGATCTTCTTCCTCATGGCGCTGTCGATGTTCGGCCTCTACGAGATCCAGCTGCCGTCGGCGATCCAGTCCAGGCTGTATGGCAGCACCTCGGGCATGGGCGGATCCGTATCGCTGGTGTTCGTACTGGGTCTTGTCTCGGCGCTGGTGGTCGGCGCCTGCGTGTCACCGATCCTGATCTCCTTTCTCGGTATCGCCGTTACCCAGGGAGACCCGGTCCTCGGGGCGCAGATGATGTTCGTGATGGCGCTCGGCATGGGCGCGCCGCTGGTTGCACTCGGCTTTGGCGCGGGTTATCTGCTACCCCGCGCGGGAGCCTGGATGAACCTGGTTCGCTACTTCTTCGGGGTGATGCTGATCGCGGTGTCGATCTATCTCCTTGGCGTCCTGCCCGCGGTGCCGGTGCTGCTCCTGTGGGGGGTGTTCTTCATCGTCCTCAGCACCTATCTCGGCGCCACACAGTCACTGCCGGAGGGCGCTTCCGGCTGGCGCCAGCTCACCAGGGGTGCTGGCACTGTACTTCTCATCTGGGGCATCGCAGCGCTGGTGGGCGGGTTTTACGGCGAGCGCGACCTGCTGAAACCTCTGCCAGCGCAGTTGCTCGGTGGCGGTGGCGGCGGCGTGGTCACCCCCGCGGAAGCAACTCATCTCTTCACCCGGGTCAGCAACACGGAGGAGCTGGATCGGGAGCTCGCCCGGGCCCGTGACAGCGGCAAGGGTGTCGTGCTGGACTACTACGCCGACTGGTGCGTCGACTGCGTGCGGATGGAGAAAACCACCTTCCAGGATCCCGCTGTGGTGGCCGAGCTCGAATCGCGCTACGTGGCGTTGCAGGTGGACGTCACCGATCCCCGGGACCCGGGCCCCAAGGCGGTGAAACAACGCTTCGGTGTTTTCGGTCCGCCCGCGGTGCTGTTCTTCGACACCGATGGCAATCCGCTGCGCGAGAAGAACTTTTACGGCTACCTCGAAGCTGACAAGTTCCTCACGCTCATCGAACGCTAGATGAAATCCCTGGCGTTTTCACTGGTCGCGCTGGCGGCCCTCGGCCTCGGCCTGTTCTTCGGGCTCCAGCAGGCCGGCATCAATCCCTTCGCCTCGACACCGCCAGCGACGCTCTCCGGCATCTCGCTCGAGGACGTAGACGGCAACATGCAAAACGGCGACCAGTGGCTCGGCAAGGTGGTCCTGGTCAATCACTGGGCGTCGTGGTGTCCTCCCTGCGTGAAGGAGCTTCCCCTGCTGGTGGACGCCCAGGAGCAGCTGGGCACGCGCGGCCTGCAGGTCGTCGGCATCGCCCATGACTTTCCCGAGGCGGCGCGCACGTTCGGCGACCAACTCGGCATCAATTACCCCTCGCTGGTCGTGGAACAGGGAGGCGCGGAACTGATGATCAGCCAGGGCAGCGCCCAGGGATCCGCTCTGCCGTTTACCGCGGTGTTCAATCGCGAGGGCAAACTCGTGGAGCACCGCCTCGGTGCGATCGATGGCGACGACATCGCGGCGATGGTCGAGCCGTTGCTATAACCTGGATACTGCGCCAATACTGCGCCAGTAATAACGTTATCGATGGACGCCTGGCCCCGCTGGCGTTTCGGAGAGGTGACATGACCATGCCTCAACGCTGCCGATCAAGCAGGTAGTAATGCTATCCTTTCCGCCCTTGTACTGGGCTTTACGAATGGAGTGGCGGCATGCGTTGGCAACGGGGAAGGCGAAGCGGCAATATCGAGGATCGGCGTGGCCGTGGCGGCGGTCGCCGGGCCGTGGCCGGCGGCGGCCTCGGCATACTGGCGATTGCCGTGGTTGCGATGCTGCTCGGCGTGGACCCGGGCGCCGTGCTGCAAATGGGCGGTGGTCTGACCGGCAGCCCGCAACAACAGAGCGCGGCGCCGGATCCCGCCCAGGACAAGCTCGCCGATTTCGTCAGCGTCGTGCTCGCGGATACCGAGGACACCTGGAACGAGATCTTCCGCCAACTCGGTCACGACTACCCGGAACCCACGCTGGTGCTGTTCAGCGGCTCCACGGATTCCGCCTGCGGTTTCGCCAGCTCAGCCATGGGCCCCTTCTATTGCCCCGGTGATCAGAAGCTCTATATCGACCTCAACTTCTACCGCGAGCTGCAGCAGAAATTCGGCGCGCCCGGTGACTTCGCCCAGGCCTACGTGGTGGCGCACGAGGTCGGTCATCACGTACAGACCCTTCTCGGCATCTCCGACCAGGTACAGCGTGCCAAACGGGGAGCTTCCGAGGTCCAGGCCAACGAGATCCAGGTACGCATGGAACTGCAGGCGGACTGCTTCGCCGGCATCTGGGCCAACCATGCCCACCGCGCCCGCCACGTGCTTGAGCAGGGCGACATCGAGGAAGGACTGACCGCTGCCGCCGCCATCGGCGACGACACGCTGCAGCGCCGGGCCCGGGGCTACGTGGTACCCGAGAGCTTTACCCATGGCAGCGCGCGGCAGCGCCAGACCTGGTTCTTCCGTGGCCTCGAGTCCGGTGACCTGAACCAGTGCGATACGTTTTCGGGGAACATCTGATCGAGGTTCCCGCTTCTCTTCGGGCGATCCGGTGACCCGGATCGCGGTGGTCTACCACTCGGTGGAGGGCAGCACCGAGGCACTGGCGCGCGCGGTGGCCGCGGGATCCGTGGATGTTGATGGCGCCGGCTCTCCGCTTGTCATCGGCCTCGGGGAATCCGATATCGCCCATGGGCGGCTTGCCAACCAGGAGCTGATCCCTGCCCTTGAAGACATGCAGGCGATCGTCTTCGGCTCACCCACGTTCATGGGCGGTCCCACCGCGCAGTTCAAGGCGTTTGCCGATGCCACCAGTGAAATCTGGGAGCGACAGGCCTGGCGTGATCGCGTCGCCGCGGGATTTACCATCGGCTCCAACTTCAGCGGCGATCAACTGGCCACTCTGCAGTACTTCCATGTTCTCGCCATGCAACACGGTATGATATGTGCCGGGCTCGATATACCAGGCGGACATGACGACGCGGGACGCAATCGCCTCGGCGCCCAGGGTGGGCTGGTCGCCCACAGCGCGGACGGCAAGGTGGACCCGTCGGACCTGGATACCGCGCGCTACCTTGGTCGTCGCGTCACCGACCTGGCCCGGCGCCTGGCGAGCTGATGGATCACGAGGCCGGTTGGCGGTTTCGTTGTTCAGTCAACCGAACAGGAAACCCCTGCGGCGGTCCGGGAGTGATGGAATTCCCCAGGGCAGACGCCAGCCAGTCGCAAAGTATATTCACCGGCTCACGCCCGCGGGATTCCTCGTTGATGTAAACCGCGAGACCCTGTTCCAGCGGCAGGGATTCCGAGAAAGGCCGCACGAGTTGCCCGTCCGACAACATGCGCGCGCAGGTCTGACGCCAGCCGAGGGAGATGCCATGGCCCTCCAGCGCGGCCTGGATCATGAGCGGGTAGCTATTGAAGCAAGATCCATTGAAACCCACCCGCGCATCGCTTCCGATCCCCGCGAGCCATTCATCCCAGGTCACCCAGTCCTGGGGCTCGATTTGGTGATGCAGCAGGTTGAATTCGCCCAACCGGTCCAGGGGGAGCGGCAATGAATCTTCGGCTACAAGACCAGGGCTGCAAACAGGGAACACTTCGTCTGGAACCGTGAACACCGGTTTCATATTGCCGCTATCCCGCTGCGCAGTTTGCAGCGCGATATCGAAAAACCCGCCATGTTGCGACACGGGCTGCGCGGAGACGATCACCTCCACGCTGATTCCCGGGTGCTGACGATAGAAGTCGGCGAGGTGGGGCATCACCCAGTAGAGCCCCTCGCATAGCTGGGCGAACAGGACCACGCCGGCCTCCGAGCGCCGCCGGATCGCGTCCGCTGCGTTGGCCACGCGGCCGAGGGCATCGCCGACGATGCGCGCCAGTTCCTGAGCGTCCGCGGTGGGAAAGGCCGCGCGGTTGCGGCGCTCGAACAATGCCAGGCCGAGATTCTCCTCCAGCAGGCGGATCTGGCGGCTGATCGCCGCCTGGGTCAATCCCAGTTCCTCGCCCGCCCGGCTCATGCTGCCGAGTCGCGTCGCGGCTTCGAACGGCAGCAGGGAGGCCAGCGGGGGGAGCTTGCGGCGCAGATTATTCATAATTATTCATTGACAATAATGCAAATATTAATTGTTTTTAAATGGAGCACAGGAAATTTAACATATATATAAATTATCTATTTGTCTCCGTCGTTGTCAGCAATCGCCTCCCCGAGCGTCGTCCCCCTGTCGCTGGCCGTGGCCGCCATCCTGGTGTCCAACCTGTCCCTCGCCCTGGGCGACGCTCTGTACAAGGCGTTCGATCCCGAGATGCCCGTGTGGCAGTTGTTCTTCCTGCGGTCGGTGGTTGCGATCGGGTTGCTGGCGCCGCTACTCGCACTGCGACCGCGAAACCGGAGCCTGCGTCTCGTGACGCCGGGCTGGAGCCTGCTACGCTCGCTTTGCCTCGCCGGCATGTGGGTCACCTACTACCTGGCGTTGCCGCATGTTGCCCTGTCACTGGCTGCGGCGGCGCTGTACACCAACCCGTTCTTCATTATCCTGCTGTCCGCGTCACTCAATAGTGACCGGGTCACGCGGATAACCTGGATCGCCTCACTCGCCGGCTTCGCCGGAGCGCTCCTGGTACTCCGGCCCGATACGGATGACTTCAGCGGTTACGAACTGCTGCCTCTGCTAGCGGCTTTCCTCTACGCCGCCGCCATGGTCATCACCCGGACAATGTGTCGCGACGAGAACCCGGTGACGCTCTCGCTATGGCTGAACATCGTCCTCGCGGTGGGCGCTGTCGTCACCGGCTTGGTTCTCCTTGCCGTGCCCGCAGAGTGGCGGGGAGCAACGGGAATTGTTGATGCACGCTGGCTACCAATGCGCCCGGATGACTGGATGCTGGTCGCCGCCATGGGACTGGCCCTGGTGCTCGGCAGCGTGTTTGCCGCCTACGGCCACCAGCACGGTCCTGCACCGGTGATCGGTATGTTCGGCAATGCCTATTTCGTTGCAGGAGTGCTGCTGGGATTGCTGATGTTTGGTGAGCGACCCGGGATGACCGCCATGCTGGGTACTACACTGATCCTGGCAGCCGGCATCGTCGCGGCGCGGGCGGATGAAGGCAAACCGGACAGGCCCGGCGAGGATATCTGACCGGGAGTGTCACGCCGATCAATAACCGTCGTCGTCGCAGCCTTCGTCCCAGCAACAGGCATCAATGCTCTGCGGGCTGCAGGATAAATCCGTGTGCTTGTCACAACATCCTTTGCGGCAATCGTCGCAATCCTTGTTGCAACCGCAGTCATTCCAGACCGTGTACGCCATGACATCCAGTATCTTGACCGGCGTATCCGGATCGTCGCTCTTGATGACCAGTTCGCAGCATTTCGGACACTTTTCCTTCGCCTTGTAGCGGATCAAAACGTTGGCACATGCTCCCGGAGGTAGCTCGGCGGGAAAAGGGTTGTTAACCAGCTTCCAGTACTTGCTGGGACGCTTGAAGGCAACACCATGAACGTTGAGTGTGCATCGTCCCAGGTTGCAGATCGAGATCGTACGCTCGCCAATGCAACAGGCCTTGACACCGCCAATGCAGGTCGAGCCGGTGACAACTATCTTGCCGGACGGGACCTTGCCGAAAACGTCGATGCGTCGGGCGCCTTTGGGGTCGTTGCTTTCGATGGTAATCGTGGCAGATTTTGCGCCGAGGTCGGCCGGTTGAAAGCGAACCGGGACCTGCAGAGCATCTCCCCCATGGATGACAATCGGAAATGCCACGGCGTCCGCGACCACGAATTCAGCGGAAGAGGAACTGATGGCTGCAATCGACAACGGGCAGGGCCCGCTATTGCTCAAGGTGAGCATCTGGTCCCTGAAAGATCCTCTGCACACGTCGCCGAAACTTCCCTTGTCAGGAATGAGCGTGACGAGCCTCGGTGGGCTCGCCTTGCCCGATACCTGCACTTCCTTCGCGCCGTTTGGATTGTCGCTGAACACCGTTATGGTCGATGCCTTGGCGCCGAAACTGGACGGCTGCAGGCGGATTGGAACATGCAGCGAGGTTCCGGACTCGATGACGAGCGGATAAGACATCACGCCCGGCAGAATGAACTCCGCGGAAGATGACGTTATGTTGGAGACTTTCAGCCTCGCGTTGCCGCTATTGCTCAGGACCAGGGTCATATCCTTCAGGGATCCGACGCAGACATTGCCGAAATCACCATCGTCGGCGATCATGGTCGCCAGTCTCGGTAGTTCCAGGGTGTTCTCGATGATCGAACGCAGGTCCGGCATCACGCCGATAAATCCGGCGACGTCCGGGCCCTGGGGCGTACCGGTAGCCGGATCCGCCAACAATTCGCGCATCCGGGCAGGCGTCAAACGGCCGGTCGTGTTGGCCTTGTACAATCCCTGGAGAATGACCGCCGCGCCTGTCACGATGGGCGAAGCGGAGCTTGTTCCGCTGAATGTGCTGGTGTAGGTCCTGTCGTTGTCGCCACCGCCATCATCGAGATCCCCGTATCCCGCGGTAGTGACGTTCTCGCCCCATGCATAACAATCGATGCGGCTGCCAAAATTGGAAAAGCCTATGCGGTTGTGCGGCAATGCCGAAAATGAGGCACCGACCATGATCGCACCCGAATCCCTGAAATCAGCGCTCCCGCGGCTCAGGACGAAATCGCCCCCGCCATCGGTATAGTTGTCCAGGTCATTTCCCCCGTTTCCAGCGGCTTCCACCACGATGATTCCCAGCGCTACGGCAAGTCGTATCGCATCGAAATCCGCAACATCAGTTTCCGTGGGTAGCAAATTTTTCTGAATTTCCAGCAACAGGACGTCGCCGGGTTGAAGCGTTGGCAGGGCGCCCACGATTGCGTCGGCGACATTTCCCGAGGAACTGCTGGCGGTGTCCCAGTGACTGGTAACATTCACCGATGACACGGATGGCGCTATTCCCATCACGCCGACTGTATTGTCATCCGCGGCAACTTCACCCAGCACCGCGGTACCATGGTTTCCGACGTATCCGCCAATGCCGTCGCGATTGTCACCAGACAGGAGCGCTGGCGACTTGTTCGCAAAGTCCTCGTGATTCAGGAACCAACCCTGTTCCAGGTCAACGAAGCCCACGCCGGCGCCTTCACCATTCAGTTGCGTCCAGGCCCAGCGTGCGTCAATGCCGTCGGGCGCCGGATCCTGGTAGTTCTGGTCAGCGTTGTGCGGGTCATCGGCCGGGTTGGCCGCGGGGTCGGTGGCCTCCAGTTCGCGATAGGCCAGCTCCACTTCATCCAGGGCATTGAGGTCCTCAACGATCTTTTCGGCCTTTTTTTCCACATGGCGAATGTCGAGCTTCCAGTAACTGGTAAGGCTGTGTAGCGGCGCCATCCCTGATTTCGAGACCCGCCGCTCCAATGCCAGCATTTCCTTCGGCGGCAAAGCACGAATGACCGGTCGCGTGTTCTTGATGTCGTAGGAATCGAGCAGCTTTTGAATGCCGTCCATCCGGCATTCGGCGGCGTATGATTCCAGTGAATTCGCTGACTCGCTCGGAAGGTCGCTTCCCTGCGCGAGTCTGATAACGATAAATCCGCTGTATTGCGGTTCGACTTTCCCTGTTTCCATGTCAACCTCCTGTTAGTTGAGACGGCGTGTACATGCCTTTCGGGTAGTACGACCATGAGATTCATAGCCGCCAGCACATCCGTCATTCCATTGAACGGGACACCACTTCTAGCACAGTGGCGGATGCCATTCTGTGAAAAGGTTCACAAACAGGTGAGGGATGACCATCGCCCTGGTCCTGGTCGCCGCCATCGTAGTGGCGTGGGCTGACGTGGATGGGCCGGGTGAACCCGGCAGGCATGCCTACCCTGGCGTGTTCTGCGCCACCCAGCGGGATCCGTCGGCAAGTTCCTCCTTCTTCCAGAAGGTGGCGCGGGACTTGAGCATCTCCATCATCGCGCGGCAGGCGTCGAACGCCGCCTTGCGATGAGCCGACCAAGCGGCCACGAGCACGATGGGATCGTCGGGATGGATCTCGCCCACGCGATGCAGGATCAGCACGTCCAGCAGGCCGTGTTCGGCGATGGCCTCGCACGCCAGTTCCTCGAGCTGGGATTCCGTCATCCCGGCATAGTGCTCGAGGAACATCGAGCGCACCGCGTCGCCCTCGTTGACGTCCCGCATGCTGCCGACGAAGCTGGCGCAGGCGCCGTAGCTGCCGGGTCGCAGGGCCTCGCTGGCGGACTGGTAGGCCGCCAGTTCCTCCCAGGGATCGTAGGGATCGGGGCGGATTTCGATCTTCATCGGATTGCCGGCGTGCTCAGCCCCCGGTCACCGGGGGAAAGAACGCCACCTCGTCACCGTCGGCGACGGTCTCGTCCCAGCCCACGTACTCGCGGTTGCGCGCGCAGAGCAAGTTGGCCGGTGGAGCCATGTCCGTCACGGCGTTCCAGACCTCCGATACCGTCAGCGGCGCGGCCATCTCCAGCGCGCGGCCGTCACTGCCGACCTGCTCACGGAGACTGGCGAAAAACCGGACCTGGATCTGCATGACTGATGATGAATTGGAATGACTCGGAGGATGGGTTGATAATAGCAGGAAGCAACCCCAACCCCGTGACATGGCCAACCCCGCGCGCGAATTCATCCCCGTCAGCATCGCCGTGCTGACCGCCTCCGACAGCCGCACCGAGGAGAACGACACCTCCGGCAAGGCGCTGGTGGAGCGGCTCACCGCGGCGGGACACAAACTCGCGGACAAGCGGATCGTCCCGGACGATGTCTACCGCATCCGCGCGGTGGTGGCGAACTGGATCGCCGACCCGGACATCCAGGTGGTGATCACCACCGGTGGCACGGGCGTCACGGGATTCGACGGCACCCCCGAGGCCATCACCCCGCTCCTCGACAAGGTGCTCGACGGCTTCGGCGAGATGTTCCGCGTGCTGTCCTACGAGGACATCGGCACCTCGACGCTACAGTCCCGCTGCCTCGCCGGCGTCGCCAATGGCACCTACGTCTTCGTCCTGCCCGGCTCCACCGGGGCCTGCAAGATGGGGTGGGAGAAACTCATCGTACACCAGCTTGATTACCGCACCCGGCCTTGCAACCTGGTGGAACTGATGCCGCGATTACTGGAGAGCCGGCAATCCTGAAAACACTCGCAGATTCAGAATCGCAACACCTCAATCGGGTATCCACGCCCCGACAGAAACTCCATCAATTCCTCCCGCGACATCGTAGTCGTCCGCGTATTCACGAGCGGATGCACGTGCAGCTCCGGCCCCTCCATGAGCGCCTCGTCGATATAGCAGGTCACCTCGCGGTTTACGTCGTTCAGCACCGAGAACATGCTCACCGCTCCCGGGATGACGCCGAGGTAGTGCATCAGTCGCTGCGGGCTGCCGAAGGACAGGCGGTTGGTGCCGACCAGGGCGCCCAGGGTCTTCATGTCGACCCGGCGATCCTCGTGCAGGGTGAGGAGCCACATGCGGCCCTTCTTGTTGCGCACGAACAGGTTCTTGGTATGGCCGTGGGGTGACGGCGCGCGCAGGGCCTTGGCGTCCTCCACGGTCCACATCGGCGGGTGTTCCACGGTATGGTGACGGAGGCCCTCGGCGTCCAGCATGGCGAGCAGGGCGTCGGAGGTGAGCGGCGGGCTGCCGTCGATCAGGAGGGGTTCGATGTCATGGGCGTTCACGCGGGCGCATTATAGAGATCGGGCGCCCGGGTCGCGAGCGGGGCCCCGACTTTGGTCGGTGACCAGTCGTTTCCCGGGAACTCCCCCGGCCCCGTCGGTCAAACCCGGTATCATTCCCGTCATACATGCAGTCGGAGCTTCCAGGAAAACGCTACCGGCCCAGGCGCGTCTTGCGCTGGGTCCTGGTGGTGTTCGTCCTCTTTCTGCTGCCCGTGGGCTTCCAGGTTGGGGCCTACTACGTGGACCCGTCCCGGGACGAGTCCTGGTGGACGGCGCGGCGCGACAGCAGCGCCCAGGCGCCCGACCCGGCCGCCACGAATGACGCCATCGTCCAGGTCTACGCCGCGCGGGCGGTGCGCTGGCGCGGGGCAATCGGGGTGCATACCTGGATCGCGACGAAGCGCGCCGACGAGGACTACTACGAACGGCTCGAGGTGATGGGCTTCGCCCTGCGCTGGGGCAACCAGAGCGTGCAGGTGAACCGGGGCGACCCCGACCGCTACTGGTATGGTAGCCGCCCGCAACTCCTGCGCGAGCTTCGCGGCGGCGCGGAGGTGGAGCGGGTGATCGACAGGATTCACCGCGCCGCGAAAGAGTATCCCTACAGCGATCGCTACACGGTCTGGCCGGGACCCAACAGCAACACCTTCATCGCTTACCTCGCTCGCCATGCGCCGGAACTCGGACTCGAGCTGCCGCCCACCGCCGTCGGCAAGGACTATCTCGCGGACGGTGCGTTCGTCCAGGTGCCGCCGAGCGGTCGCGGGCTCCAGGTGTCGCTGGGCGGGCTTCTCGGCGTGGTGCTCGCGCCCGAGGAGGGGGTCGAGCTGAACCTCCTCGGCCTCACCGCCGGGGTCGACTTCTCGCCCCTGGCGCTCAAGCTGCCGGCGGTTGGCCGGATCGGATTCGAGGACGTGAAACGCAGGCGGATTCCCTGAGCCGGTATAATCCGCGCTTTCCCGGAACCTTCCCCGTTCGATGCCCAGAAAATCCCGGTCCACCGGGGGCCGCGAGTCGTCTCCGCCGCCCGCGGAACTGGAAAAACTTTCCATCGCCCGCTTCACCGAGAATGCGTACCTCAACTACTCGATGTACGTCATCCTCGACCGCGCCCTGCCGAGCCTCGCCGACGGCCTGAAACCGGTGCAGCGGCGCATCGTCTACGCGATGTCGGACCTCGGCCTGCACGCCGGCGCCAAGTTCAAGAAGTCCGCGCGCACCGTGGGTGACGTGCTCGGCAAGTTCCACCCCCACGGCGACAGCGCCTGCTACGAGGCCATGGTGCTCATGGCGCAGCCGTTCAGCTACCGCTACCCGCTGATCGACGGCCAGGGCAACTGGGGCAGCCAGGACGACCCGAAATCCTTCGCCGCGATGCGCTACACCGAGTCGCGCCTCACCCGCTATGCCCAGCTCCTGCTGAACGAGCTCGACCAGGGCACCGCGGAGTGGGCGCCGAATTTCGACGGCACCCTGAAGGAGCCCAGGCTGCTGCCTGCGAGGCTGCCCAACGTGCTGCTCAATGGCGCCTCCGGCATTGCCGTGGGCATGGCCACGGACATCCCGCCGCATAACGTGCGCGAGGTGGTGAGCGCCTGCGTGCGGCTGCTGGAGGATCCGAAGGCCGGGATCGCCGAGCTGTGCGAGCACATCAAGGGCCCGGACTACCCCACCGAGGCGGAACTCATCACCCCGCCCGAGGATATCCGCCAGATCTACGAGACCGGCAACGGCTCGCTCAAGCTGCGCGCCGCCTGGCAGAAGGAGGGTGGCGAGATCGTGATCAACGCCCTGCCCTACCAGGTGTCCGGCGCGCGGGTGCTGGAGCAGATCGCGGCGCAGATGGCGGCGAAGAAGCTGCCCATGGTGTCGGACCTGCGCGACGAGTCCGACCACGAGAGCCCGGTACGGCTGGTAATCGAGCCACGCTCGAACCGGATCGATCTCGACGCGCTGATGAACCACCTGTTCGCCACCACCGATCTCGAGCGTTCCTACCGCGCCAACCTCAACATGATCGGCCTCGACGGGCGCCCGCGGGTGTTCGATCTCAGGTCGCTACTGCAGGAATGGCTCGATTACCGCCTGGAGACGGTGCGCAAGCGGCTGCAGTTCCGCTACGACCGGATCGTGCAGCAGATCCATATCCTCGAAGGCCTGCTGATCGCCTTCCTCAATATCGACGCCGTGATCCACATCATCCGCACCGAGGACGAACCCAAGCCGGTGCTGATGAAACGTTTCAAGCTCAGCGACATCCAGGCCGAGGCGATCCTCGAACTCAAGCTGCGCCGCCTGGCGAAGCTCGAGGAGATGAAGATCCGCCACGAGCACGAGGAGCTGGAGAAGGAGCGAGACTGGCTCGACAAGGTACTGAAGTCCAAAAAGCGGCTGAAGACCCTGGTGCGCGACGAACTGATCGCGGACGCCGAGGAATACGGCGACAACCGCCGTTCGCCGATCACCGAGCGCGAGGCAGCGAAGGCGCTCGACCACAACGCGCTGGTGCCGGCGGAACCGGTCACCGTGATCCTGTCGCAGAAAGGCTGGATCCGCGCGGCCAAGGGGCACGAGGTGGATCCAACGCAACTGGCGTTCAAGTCGGGTGACGGCCTGCAGCACAGCGCCCGAGGCAAGACCAATGACATCCTGCTCTGCATCGATTCAAACGGCCGCAGTTACGCCCTCGCGGCCCACAACCTGCCCTCCGCGCGCAGCTTCGGCGAACCGGTGAGCAGCATGACCAATCCCGGCGCCGGCGCTCACTTTCGCGGCCTCATGATGGGCGCCGAGGACAGCGAATACCTGCTCTGCTCCAGCGCGGGCTACGGCTTCGTCGCCCGTCTCGGTGAGTTGACCTCTCGCAACCGCTCCGGCAAGGCGACGTTGAAGGCCGGCGACGGCGTGGATGTACTCGCGCCGCAGCGGGTGATCGACTTCGACGATGACTGGGTTGCGGTTGTCACAAGCGTCGGCCGGCTGCTCATCTTCACCGTGGGGGAACTCACGCGGCTCGCGCGAGGCAAGGGCGTCAAGCTCGTCAATATCCCCACGGCGAAGTTCAAGGCCGGCGAGGAGACCGTGGTGGGCTTCACCGTGTTCCGCGAGGGCGACCACCTGCGGATCTTCAGCGGCAAGCGCTATCTCAACCTGAAGCCCGCGGACTTCGACAACTACGTCGGCCAGCGGGCGCAGCGCGGCAAGTTCCTGCCACGCGGATTCCGCCAGGTCCAGGGTATCGAAACCATGGATAAGAACTCCTGATTCTCACTTGGCCCCATGTCCAGCGCCCTCTTCGAATCCGAGCTGCCGCATCTCGAACTGACCTATCGCGGCAAGGTACGCGACGTCTACGCCATCGATGCCGAACACATGCTGATCATCGCCAGCGACCGGCTCTCCGCCTTCGACGTCGTCCTGCCCCAGCCGATCCCGTCCAAGGGGGAGATCCTGACGCGGATCTCCAATTTCTGGTTCGCGCGCACCCGCGAGCTGGTGCCCAATCACCTGGTGGACCGCGATATCGCCGAGGTGATACTCGATCCCGAACAGCGCGCGCGCATCGGCGAGCGCGCCACCGTGGCCCGGCGCCTCAAGCCGCTGCCCATCGAGGCCGTGGTGCGCGGCTACGTGATCGGCTCCGGCTGGAAGGACTACCAGGCCAGCGGCGCGATCTGCGGAATCAGGCTACCCGCCGGGCTGCGCCAAGCAGAGCAGTTACCGGAGCCAATCTTTACCCCGGCCACCAAGGCCGCGGCGGGCAGCCACGACGAGAACATTTCCTTCGACCGGGTGGTGGAAGCCGTAGGCGGCGATCTCGCGGAGCGGGTGCGCGAGATCAGCATCCGGATCTACCGCGAGGCCGCTGAATACGCCCGCGAACGCGGCATCATCATCGCCGACACCAAGTTCGAGTTCGGCCTCGACGATTCGGGGAAGCTGTATCTCATCGACGAGGCGCTGACGCCGGACTCCTCCCGCTTCTGGCCTGCAGACACCTACCGGCCCGGCACCAGTCCGCCGAGCTTCGACAAGCAGTTCGTACGCGACTACCTCGAGACCCTGGACTGGGACAAGACCGCCCCCGGGCCGGACCTGCCCGAGGAAATCATCGAGCGATCTGCCGAGAAGTACCGGGAGGCGGAGCGGCGGTTGTTGGGGTAATCCCGCGCCGGGATTGCATTGAAGCGGGATGCCGCTACAACGGTCGGAGCTTGCTCCGCGCATAGATCCCGGCTTTCGCCGGGATTTCAAGAATCCGCCTACGGCTATCTCCACGAAACGCCAGCAAATGCTGGCGTCCATGCCAATGGAGCCTGATTCTCTAAATCCTGCTCATTACATTTGTGAACACTTGGAAGTAACTACGCCCGGTCCAGTAACGACTCCACCAGGGCCACCACGTTGCGCTGCACCCCGGTCACGGGCCGGCGCGCGCTCTGGGCGCGGTAGAGCGTTACGGCCATCTCCGGGCGGGTAATTTTCTGCAGCCGGAAGGCGTCTCCGTCGCCGAACGCGCTCACCGAGATACGCGGCAGGATTGCCGCGCCGAAGCCCTCGCGCACGAGGTCGAGTATTCCCGGGATCGTATCCACCTCGATATCCACGTTCGGTCGCCTGCCGAGGGCAGCGAGACGGTTTTCGAGTTCCATGCGCACCGCGTTGGGGCGGCTGGGGATGATCAGCGGCAGTTCCGCCACCCGGGGCAGGGTGATACTCCGGCCACCCGACGTCCCCTGCGCGCCACGGACCACGTACAGCGGGTAACGCGCCAGGGGCGTCAGGTCCAGTTCCGGCGACGGCGTCGGGTTGAACACCAGCGCGAGATCGAGATCGCCGTTGACCACCGATTCCAGCATCCCCTGGGACAGGCCCTCGGTCAGCGTCAGGCCCGCCTCCGGCAGGGTGCGGCGGAACTCCCGGGTGAGCGGCACCGCCAGGGCACGTGACAGGCTCGGGGGCATGCCCACCGCCACCCGGCCGACCAGGCCGCGCTGCAATCGCCCCAGTTCCTCGCGCAGGCGTGACACCTGGTGCAGGATGCCGCGCCCATGATCCAGCATCACCCGGCCCGCTTCGGTCACGCGCACGCCGCGGCCGGTGCGGATCAGCAGCCGCTGACCGAGCTCAGTTTCCAGGTTGCGGATCTGGCGGCTGAGCGCGGGCTGCGCCACGTCGAGTTCCACGGAGGCGCGGGTGAGCGAACCCAGTTCGGCGACGCGGACGAACCATTGCAATTGTTTCAGTTCCACTTTGCTGCCAGGCCCGATAAGCCTGATTGTGAATTCACAAGCCAATGATATTCCATTTTGTTATATCTGGTAGTTCCCCCGCCCGGTATCCCGCACCGGGCGCGGGACCTACAATGGAGGGCTCCCGACCGGAATCGCGCCCATGATCATCGACTGCCACGGCCACTACACCACCGCCCCGCCCGCCCTCGGCGAGTGGCGCGACAGCCAGGTCGCCGCCATCGGCGATCCCGCGGCGATGCCCGATCCCGCGTCCCTGAAGATCAGCGACGAGGAGATCCGCGAGACCATCGAGACCAACCAGCTCGCGAAGATGCGCGAGCGCGGCATCGACCTGCAGGTGTTCAGCCCGCGCGCCAGCTTCATGGCGCATCACATCGGCGATTTCCAGGTGTCCTCCACCTGGGCGGCTATCTGCAACGAACTGATCTACCGCATCCAGGGGCTGTTCCCCGAGTTCATCGGCTGCGCCATGCTGCCCCAGTCCCCGGGCGTCGATCCGGCCACCTGCATCCCGGAACTCGAGCGCTGCATGAACGACTACGGCTTCGTCGCCATCAACCTCAACCCGGATCCCTCGGGCGGCCACTGGACCAGCCCGCCACTCACAGACCGCCACTGGTACCCTGTGTACGAGAAGATGGTGGAGTACGACATCCCGGCGATGATTCACGTCTCCACGAGCTGCAATCCCTGCTTCCATACCACCGGCGCGCATTACCTGAACGCGGACACCACCGCGGTGATGCAGTGCCTCACCGGCGACCTGTTCGGCGACTTCCCGGATCTGCGTTTCATCGTCCCCCATGGCGGCGGCGCGGCACCCTATCACTGGGGACGCTTCCGCGGCCTCGCGGACATGATGAAGAAGCCGCTGCTCGACGATCACCTGCTGAACAATATCTACTTCGACACCTGCGTCTATCACCAGCCGGGCATCGACCTGCTGACGAAGGTGATCCCGCTCAAGAACGTGCTCTTCGCCTCGGAGATGATCGGCGCGGTTCGCGGCATCGACCCCGGCACCGGGCATTACTTCGACGACACGAAGCGCTACGTGCTCGGCGCAGATCTCAGCAACGAGGAGCGTCAGCAGATCTTCGAGGGCAATGCGCGCAGGGTCTACCCGCGCCTCGACGCCATCCTGAAGCAGCGCGGCCAATAGGATCCAGATAGTGAGTTTCGAGAAGACTCCCGGCTGGCTCGACTGGTACGACGGCCCGAGCAGGCCCGCGTTCACCCTGCCGGAAGGCGCGGTGGACGCCCATTGCCACGTATTTGGCCCGGGCGCGGAATATCCCTACGCGCCGGAACGCAAGTACACCCCCTGCGATGCGTCGCGAGAGCAGCTCTTCGCCCTGCGCGATCACCTGGGCTTCCATCGCAATGTCATCGTCCAGGCCACCTGCCACGGTGCCGACAATCGTGCCATGGCGGACGCCTGCCGCGCGGCGGACGGGCGCGCCCGCGGCGTCGCCACGGTACGTCGCGACGTCAGCGACGAGACCCTCGCCGACCTCCACGACGCCGGCGTGCGCGGGGTGCGCTTCAACTTCGTCAAGCGGCTGGTGGATTTCACCCCGAAGGACGAACTCATGGAGATCGCCGGGCGTATCGCCTCCATGGGCTGGCACGTGGTGATCTACTTCGAGGCCCGCGACCTCGGCGAACTGGAATCCTTCTTCACCGCCCTGCCGACCACGGTGGTGGTGGATCACATGGGCCGGCCAGACGTGAGCCAGCCGCTGGACGGGCCGGAATTCCAGGGCTTCATCCGCTTCCTGCGCGAGAACGAAAACATCTGGAGCAAGGTGAGCTGCCCGGAACGGCTGTCCGTCGCCGGTCCGCCGGCGCTGGACGGCGAACGCGCGCCCTACCGCGACGTGGCGCCCTTCGCGCGCACCGTGGTGGAGACCTTCCCCGAGCGCGTGCTATGGGGCACCGACTGGCCCCATCCCAACCTGAAGGATCACATGCCGGACGACGGCCTGCTGGTGGATTTCATTCCCCACATCGCCGTCGACGGCGAACTGCAACGCAGGCTGCTGGTAGACAATCCCATGCGGCTATACTGGCCGGATCTGGCAGGAGATACATGATGGCACTCGACAAACCATACAAAGACATTCCCGGCACGGTGATATTCGACGCCGAACAATCGCGCATGGGCTACTGGCTGAACCAGTTCTGCATGTCCCTCATGAAGGCGGAGAACCGCGCCCGCTTCCTCGCCGACGAACGCGCCTACCTCGACGAGTGGGAGATGACCGAGGACCAGAAACAGGCGGTGCTCGACCGCGATCTCAATCGTTGCGTGCAACTCGGCGGCAACATCTACTTCCTCGCCAAGATTGGCGCCACCGAGGGCAAGAGCTTTCAGCAGATGGCCGGCAGCATGACCGGCATGTCGGAGGAGGACTACCGCGACATGATGGTTTCCGGTGGCCGCCCCATCGAGGGCAACCGCTACACCCACGAATGGGAGAAAAAGTAATGGCCCGCATCACCGCCAGCGTCTACACCTCCCACGTGCCCGCCATCGGCGCCGCCATGGACCATGGCAAGGACCACGAACCCTACTGGCAGAAGCTGTTCGACGGCTACGAGTTTTCCCGCCAGTGGCTGAAGGACAACACCCCGGACGTGATCTTCCTCGTGTACAACGATCACGCCAACGCCTTCAGCCTGTCGATGATTCCGACCTTCGCCATCGGCACCGCACCGCACTACCCCATCGCCGACGAGGGCTGGGGACCGCGCCCGGTGCCCGCGGTTGAGGGCGACTCCGTGTTCGCCTCACATATCGCCCAGTCCGTGATCCAGGACGACTTCGACCTCACCATCGTCAACGAGATGGCCGTGGATCACGGGCTGACGGTGCCGCTCTCGCTGATGTGCGGCAAGACCGATGCCTGGCCCTGCCGCGTCATCCCGTTCGCGGTGAACGTCGTGCAGTATCCCGTGCCCTCGGGGCGGCGCTGCTACGAGCTCGGCAAGGCGATCCGCCGCGCGGTGGAGCGTTATGACGAACCGCTCAACGTGCAGATCTGGGGCACCGGCGGCATGAGCCACCAGCTCCAGGGTCCGCGCGCGGGCCTCATCAACCGGGAGTGGGACAATGCCTTCCTCGACCGGCTGATTGCGGACCCCGCGGGACAGGCTGACATGCCCCATATCGAGTACGTGCGCGAGGCCGGCTCCGAGGGTATCGAACTCGTGATGTGGCTCATCGCCCGGGGCGCCATGGCGGATGCCAACGGCGGCCCCGCGCCCCACGTGGCCCATCGTTTCTATCACGTTCCCGCCTCCAACACGGCGGTGGGACACCTGATCCTGGAGAATCCTTCATGACTGACACCATCAGGGTGGCGCTGGCCGGCGCCGGCGCTTTCGGCATCAAGCACCTGGACGGCATCCGCAATATCGACGGCGTCGAGGTCGTCTCCCTCGTTGGCCGAGTGCTGGAAAAGACGCAGGGCGTTGCCGAAAAGTACGACATCAAACACGTCACCACCGACCTCGCCGAAAGCCTGGCGCTGTCCGAGGTGGACGCGGTGATCCTCTGCACCCCGACCCAGGTGCATGCCGCCCAGGCCATCCAGTGTCTCGAGGCGGGCAAACACGTGGAGGTGGAGATTCCGCTCGCGGACAGTCTCGTGGACGCCAGGGCGGTGGTGGAGAAGCAGTCGGAAAGCGGCCTCGTGGCGATGTGCGGCCATACCCGCCGCTTCAATCCGAGCCATCAATGGGTGCACAACAGGATCACCGCGGGCGAGTTCAACATCCAGCAGATGGACGTGCAGACGTATTTCTTCCGCCGCACCAACATGAACGCCCTCGGCGAACCCCGGTCGTGGACGGACCACCTGCTCTGGCACCATGCCGCCCATACCGTGGACCTGTTCCAGTACCAGGCCGGCAGCCCGGTGATCCAGGCCAACGCGGTGCAGGGCCCGAAGCATCCCGAGCTCGGCATCGCCATGGACATGAGCATCCAGTTGAAGACCGAAAGTGGCGCCATCTGCACCCTGTCCTTGTCGTTCAACAATGATGGCCCGCTCGGTACCTTCTTCCGCTACATCGGCGATACCGGCACCTACATCGCGCGCTACGACGACCTCGTCGACGGCAAGGAAAACGCCATCGACGTGAGCCAGGTGGACGTGTCGATGAACGGCATCGAGTTGCAGGACCGGGAGTTCTTCGCCGCCATCCGCGAGGGCCGCGAACCCAATGCGAGCGTGGCGCAGGTGCTGCCCTGCTACGAGGTGCTGCACGACCTGGAACAGCAGCTCGGCGCCTGACACAGGTTCGAGGCGGGCATGGCAACTGAACGGACCCAGGTCGGCATCATCGGGTCAGGGCCTTCCGGCCTTTTCCTGTCACAGTTGCTACATCTCAATGGAATCGACAACGTCGTCCTCGAGCGGCGCTCGCGGGAATACGTTCTCGGCCGCGTCCGTGCCGGGGTGCTGGAGCAGGGCACCGTGAATCTCATGCGCGAGGCCGGGGTGCAGGCGCGCATGGAGCGTGAGGGTCTGCCCCACGACGGCTTCAACATCGCCTTAGACGGCGAGCTCCACCGGATGGACCTGAAGGCCAGGGTCGGTGGCTCGGTGATGATCTACGGCCAGACCGAGCTCACCCGCGACCTGATGGACGCGCGCACAGAGGCCGGTGGTCGACTGCTGTACGAGGCGGAGGGCGTCGGCATCGAAGGCCTCGAGGACGACCGCGCGATCCTCCGCTACCGCCACGACGGCGCGGATCACACCCTGGAATGCGATTTTATCGCCGGCTGTGATGGCTACTACGGACCGAGCCGACAGGCCATTCCGAAAGACGTGCTCCGGGAATACGAGCGCATCTACCCGTTCGGCTGGATGGGCCTCCTGTCGGCGACGCGGCCCATCGCCGAGGAACTGGTCTACGCCCGCCACCCGCGCGGCTTCGCCCTCTGCAGCATGCGCTCGCAGACCCGCAGCCGCTACTACGTGCAGTGTTCGAAGGACGACCGGGTGGAGGAATGGTCGGACGACCGCTTCTGGGACGAGCTCCGCAGCCGCCTGCCCGGGGACCTGGCCGCCACCCTGGAGACCGGACCTTCCATCGAGAAAGGGATCGCACCCCTCCGGAGCTATGTCGCCGAGCCGCTGCGTTACAAGCGGCTCTTCCTCGCCGGTGACGCCGGACATATCGTCCCGCCCACCGGAGCCAAGGGCCTCAACCTCGCTGCCTCGGACATCCACTACCTGTCGCGGGCGATGATCGCCTGGTACCACGAGAACAACGCCGCGCTGCTCGACAGCTACTCGGACAACTGCCTTCGGCGCATCTGGAAGGCTGAGCGATTCTCCTGGTGGATGACGAACCTCTTGCACACCTTTCCCGACACCAACCCGTTCGAGCATCGCATGCGGGACGCCGAACTCGACTACCTGTTCAGCTCCGAGGCAATGATGACGGCGGTGGCGGAGAACTACATCGGACTACCCTACTGAACCCATGACGAAACCCGAGACCGCCCTCGTCACCGGCGCCTCCGCCGGCATCGGCCGCGCCACCGCCATCGCCCTCGCGGAACGCGGCATGAAACTGGTTCTCGTCGCGCGGCGCGAGGATCGCCTCGCGGCGCTGGAAAAATCACTGCAGGGCAAAGCGGAATGCCTGACCGTCAGTGTCGACATCACCGATCCGGCCTCCCTCGAAGGCGCCATACGGGGGCTGCCAGACGGCTTTGCCGACATTGACGTGCTGGTGAACAACGCCGGCCTCGCCCTCGGCCTCGGAAATGCGCAGAACGCCGACTGGAACGACTGGTCGACGATGATCGAGACCAATTGCAGCGCCGCCGCCCACCTCATCCAGCTACTGCTGCCCGGCATGGTCGCCCGGGCCCGCGGGCACGTGATCAACGTTGGCTCAGTGGCGGGCAGCTATCCCTATCCCGGTGGCAACATCTACGCCGCAAGCAAGGCGTTCATCGAGGCCCTGACCCTGAATCTGAAGGCTGACCTGTTCGGTACCGCTGTCCGGGTCACCAATATCGAACCCGGGATGGTGGGCGGCGACAGCGAGTTCTCGCTGGTCCGCAACAAGGGCAACGCGGAATCCGCCGCGAAGACCCGCCAGGGCCTCGCCACCCTGGAGCCGGAGGACATCGCCGACTGCGTGACCTGGGCGCTGGACCGCCCCGGCCGGGTGAACATCAACCGCATCGAGCTCATGCCCACCGCCCAGGCGCCGGGTCGAATGGCCTATGACCGGAAGTCCTGATTCACAATTCCTACCGGAAAGACACCGATGAAACCCGTAGCCGTCAGAAACATTCCCCGCGCCAACCCCGACACCATCGCCGGTCTCGCCGGCATGGGCGTGGCCACGGTGCACGAAGCCGCCGGCCGCGAGGGCCTGCTCAAGCCCTACATCCGCCCGATCTACCCGGGCGCGCGCATCGCCGGCAGCGCGGTGACCATCCTCACCCAGCCGGGCGACAACTGGATGATCCATGTCGCCATCGAGCTCTGCCAGCCGGGCGACATCCTCGTGGTGGCCTGCACCGCGGACAATACCGACGGCATGTTCGGCGATCTGCTCGCCACGTCCGCCAAGGCGCGCGGCGCCGCCGGCGTGGTCACCGACACCGGGGTGCGCGACGTGCGCGATCTCGAGGCCATGGGCTTCCCGGTCTGGGCTCGCGAGATCTCGTCCAAGGGGACGGTGAAGAACACCCTCGGCAGCGTCAATATACCGGTGGTCTGCGCCGGCCAGCTGGTCAACCCGGGCGACGTCGTGGTGGCGGATGACGACGGCGTGGTGGTGGTGCGGCGCCAGCGCGCGGACGCGGTGCTCGAGGCCGGGCGCAAGCGCGAGGCGAACGAGGAGGACAAGCGCCAGCAACTAGCCGACGGCGTCCTCGGCCTCGACATCTACGAGATGCGGTCGCGACTCGAGGCGGAAGGCCTCGTCTATCTCGACTCGCTGGACGAACTGGAACAGAGCCAGTCATGAGCCGCGGCATCCCCTGCACCTGGATGCGGGGCGGCACCTCCAAGGGCGCGTACTTCCTCGCCGAAGACCTGCCGAGGACCGATGCCGAACGCGACGCCCTGCTCCTGCGCGTCATGGGCTCCCCGGATCCGCGCCAGATCGACGGCATCGGCGGCGCCGATCCGCTCACCAGCAAGGTCGCGGTGGTGTCGCGCTCGACACGCCCCGGGGTGGATATCGACTACCTGTTCCTGCAGGTCTTCGTCGACCAGGCCATCGTCACCGACAAGCAGAACTGCGGCAACATCCTCTCGGGGGTGGTCCAGTTCGCCCTCGAGAAGGGACTTGCATCGGCCAGCGGGGATCGGACCGAGCTCGCTGTATACATGGTCAACAGCGACCAGGTGGCGGGGGTCACCGTGGAGACCCCGGGCGGCGGGGTGACCTACGACGGTGACGCGCGCATCGACGGCGTTCCGGGCACGGCGGCACCGGTGCTGGAGAACTTCCCCGAGGCCGCGGGCTCGAACTGTGGCGCGCTCCTGCCCACAGGGAATATGCTGGACACCTTCGACGGCGTCGAAGTCACCTGCATCGACAATGGCATGCCCGTGGTGGTGCTGTCCGCCGACGATCTCGGCATCAGCGGTTTTGAGACCAGGGAACTGCTGGACGCGAACGATGAACTCAAGGCGAAACTGGAGTCCATCCGCCTACAGGCCGGGCCGGCGATGAACCTTGGTGACGTCACGGAGAAATCCGTGCCCAAGATGACCCTCGTGGCCCCGCCCAGGAACGGCGGCGCAATTACCACCCGCACCTTCATCCCCCACCGCTGCCACGCCACCATTGGCGTGCTCGGCGCGGTGAGCGTGGCCACCGCCTGCATGCTGCCGGAGGGGCCCGCGGCAAAGGTGGCCGTCATGGAGGCGATTTCCGCGGACGCGGACAGCGTGGTGTCGGTGGAGCATCCCGGCGGCGAGACCAGCGTGGTGATGCGCGCCAGCTTCACTGGCGGAGAGATCAACGTGCGGCGCGCGGCGATCCTGCGCACCGCGCGCAAGCTGTTCGAGGGACTGGTCTTCGCCTGATCGCGATCCCTGCTCAGTAGCTGGAAAACACCGCCGTACGCTGGTCGCGGTCGAACTGGAGCACGTCGTAGCCCCTGGGCTCGAGGCTGTTCATCCCCGGCGAATCCTGGGGCATGCCAGGCGCGGTGAGGCCAAGGATGTCCGGCCGTTCGGCCAGCAGGCGACGGATGTCATCCACTGGTACATGACCCTCCACCAGGTAGTTGCCCACCTTCGCGGTATGGCAGGAATGCAGCGCCGGATCGGTGATGCCGAGGTTGCGCTTGATCTCGCCGAGCGCATCGGAATGCTGCACCGTCACCTCGAAGCCATTGTCCTCGAGGTAGTCGACCCAGCCCTGGCAGCAACCACAACTGGAGGACTTCCAGACGGTGATCTCCTCCGCAGCATGGGCGGCGGAAAGCAGTAACGCCGTGGCGAACAGCGCGGCAAGCATGAGTGTGAGGATTCTCGGCATTGTCAATGTCTTCGTTGAACTCAGGTCAGCCTGTTCGACCGTAAAGCGGCAAACCGGTTCCCACCGGGGCATCAGGCGAGAAAATCCCGCATCACGTTGGCCAGCAACCGCGAGATATTGTTGTCTCTATCGTTGACCAGCAGGCTCCCGCAGAAAGTGATCGAACCGGTGGAGAACAGCTTGGCGCCGTTCTCGCGCCGCTGGTAGATCATGTCGGCGCGTATCAGCTCGCGCTCCGGCACACCGGGCCAGTTGGTGATATGCGTCAGGCGCTCCTCCGGCACGAGGGTGAACTCGTCGCCGTGGCCGCCGGAGCTGGCGACGACCTTGATATCCGGGTCCGAGCCCAGCATCGGGTCGAATCGATCCAGTTCGAAGCCCGCCGCGCCGCCGCCGCAGAGGCCGAAGTCGCCGAGAGTTTCCTCGTCGATACCCTCGAAAAGGAAGGCGACTTCCGGATCCTCGTAGCTGGACGCGCTGCGCCGGTACCAGGAACCGAAGAACGCACCCTGGGCGGAAAAGCCAACGCCAGCGATGCGCTGCGGCGGACGCCGGTTGCGCCGCCAGAGACCGCCGTAGCCGCCGTCAAAGGCCTGGTAGTACTCGCCGGGCTCCGCGGCCCAGGCGCGGATACCACCCTCGCCGCGGCGGATCTCGATCACGCCGTGGTCCTCCGGGTGCAGCGCCACGCGCCAGTAGAAACCGTTGCCGCCAAGGTAGATGAAGTTTCCGCCACCGACGCGCCAGGCCTCGATGGCGTCGAGGGTCTGCGGGGTGTGGTATTCCGGGTGGGACCCGGTGCAGAGCGCGCCGTAGCCCGCGAGAGCTTCGACACCCTCCTCGTGCAACTCCCGGTCGGTGATCACGTCGAAGCCGATGCCTTGCTGCTCCAGCCAGTAGAGCAGGTGGGAGTCCGCCTGGTAATGCCGCAGGCCGGAGCATTCGAGATTGGGAAAGGTGATGTAGCCGGGCCGCATGGTGAACAGTGGCCGCTTGTGGCTCGCGTGGCAGATACCGCTGCCGTCGTGGTGGACGTTGTAGGTGGACAGCCCGTAGTCCTGGTAGGCCGCGGCATTGTATGGATAGCCGCCGCGCTCGCGGATCATGTCCACCCATTCCGGGGTGAAGTCCGGGCGCGCGTGGTTGCCATAGATGGCGTAGGTGAAGGTCGAGATCAGGACGCAGAGGCGGTTTGCCGGCCTGCCGCGTGGTGGCAGGACATAGAACGGCAGCCAGTCGCGGTGTTCACCGTCATCGATGCGCATGGCATAGGCGCCGGAGGGCAGGTCTTCCGGGACGGTGAAATGGAAGTCCGGCTCCCAGCCGAAGTCGACGATGTCGTCCGCGTGGAAATGGATCGCGCCGTAGTGTTCCGGGCGATGAACCCAGTTCATCTCGCTGCCGTCCCAGGAAACACCGGTCATCGCCCGCGCCGGGTAGTTCACGAGTCGGCCATGAAGGCCGCGTGGGCCGGTATCGATGATGCGGCTACTCGATATCTCGCGGGAAAAATCCCAGGCGGCAAGTATCTCGCCGGTCTCGTCGATGCCCCGGCGAATCTCCGGCGCCTCGATCTTGCCGTTGAAGTGGCGCGCGGGTCGCTCCGCCCAGCCGGCGCCGATAACTACCCGGGCGCAGGGCGCCGGGGACTCCACCTTGACCCGAGATAACTGCTCCCGCATATTGCCATCGAGGAGCGAGGTGATGCGTAGCCCGCAATGACCCCGTTCCGCGTCCAGCCAGGCCTCGCAGCGGTACCAGTGATCACGGTAGAGCGGCAGTTCCAGCCGTGCCAGCTCACCCGCGGCGCCCGCGAGGACCATTGTGCCGGGACCGGCGATTTCCAGTGCCAGGAAGGCCTCGCCGTCGGAGTCGACCAGCGCGACAATGGTCTGGTGGTTCTCATCGTCCGGCAGGAACGGCGCAAAACAGGCCGACAGGCGCCAGGCCTGGCTGCCGTCGAGAAGATCCTCGCCCTCCACCAGGGCGCAGGACCCCGGATGGAACGGTTGATTGCGCCCGGCGAACGGGCTGCCGATATCCACGTCGATCACTTCCTCGACAACGCCGGGGCCCGCGGGATTAGGGTCTGCGCAACGTACCCGCACGAGGGTGGTCTCAATCGGCCGCTCCGACTGGCTGCTGACGTGGAACGCGATGCGGTCTCCGGGGCGACCGGAGAGCGGGTCGGCGTAACCGGTCAGGGGAACGTTGCCTGGAGACATCGAGGATTCCGCCCGCGCGGCGGATTGCCGGTGATCAGCCTGCCGGCTGGCGTCTGAAAATATTCTTGAGGGAGGACATGAAGCCGCTGTCGTCCGACTCGTTGCTGCCGTTGGTACCCGTATATCGCATGCCGGTGAACTCGGCGCCGCCGTCGAGGAACCGGCTGTCGGGGAAGTTAAGCTCCAGCACGCGACGCGAGTCATCCGCGAGTTCGGGCAGGCCCATGGCGTTGTAGCATGACAGCATCAGGCCCAGGGCTTCTTCCACCGCGTGGGTATCAGGAAAGTTCTCCACTACCCCCTTGGCCCGGTTCACTGCCGCCACGTAGGCCTGGCGCGAATGGTAATAGCCGGCGATGGCGACCTCGTGCCGGGCAAGGGCATTGGTGAGATAGGCCACCCGTTCTCTCGCCATGGGCGCGTACTGGCTGTCCGGAAACCGGGTATAGACCTCCTCGAAGGCATTCAGCGCATTCAGCGTCAGGGTGGGATCGCGGTCGCTGAGATCGTCCTTGCCGAGCCATACGCCGAACGCGGACTTGTCCTCCTCGTAGCTCGCCTGGCCCTTGAGAAAATAGGCATAGTCCACGGAGTCATGCGTGGGGTGAAGCTTGATGAAACGGTCAGCGGCGGCTATCGCCAGTCCCGGCTCGGAATTGCGAAAATAGGCGTAGATCGTATCCAGCTGCGCCTGTTCGGCGTACGTGCCGTAGGGATAACGCGCTTCCAGCCGGCGCAGGCGGTTTACCGCTTCACCCCAGTTGCCCTTTTCCATGCTGTCCTGTGCGAGCGCATAGATTTCCTCCACCGTGGCATCCTCTGGGATCTCCTCCTTCTTGAACATGGCGCAGCCGGATGCGAGGGCCGCGACCAGAGCAAGGACTACCATGCGGATGATCGGCCAGGAAGTGAAGGGGTGCTGGGGAAGCATGCGGGAATCTGGCGTGAGAGGACTGCGGTGAGGAGAACTGCTGTGAGCAGAAAATGAGCCTGGCGTAAAATGCGCCTCTTTAACAAATACCTCAATATATCTCGGGCGCCCATGATGGCTGGACCCAACGCCCGATTTTGCCACAGGGGACAGGTTGTTGCATGAATCCGGAGCGTGAAGAACGCCGGCGCGCGGAAGCGGGATCCCGGCTGCGGCTCACCATTCCCGAGGAAATGGAGGGCCTGCGGGTGGACCAGGCCATGGCGCGCCTGTTGCCGCGCTACTCCCGCTCGGCGATCCAGGGCTGGTTGCGCGCGGGGCATGTGACCCTGGGGAAACGGGCGCTCAAGCCCAGCGACCGGCTTGCCGGCGCGGGACCCCTGGAAGTATTCGTGCCGCCCCAGGAACCCGCCGAATGGCTTGCGCAGCCCATGGAACTTGACCTGGTGTACCGCGACGCGGACATTCTCGTCGTCGACAAGCCGGCGGGCCTGGTGGTGCATCCGGGGGCCGGCAATCCGGACGGCACGCTGCTGAACGGTCTCCTCGCGCTGGACGACTCGCTCCGCCTGCTGCCACGGGCGGGCATCGTCCATCGCCTCGACAAGGACACCTCCGGGCTGATGGTGGTCGCGCTGAACGAGTCCGCGCGCCAGGACCTGGTCGACCAATTGTCCGCGCGCAGCGTCAGCCGGCGTTACCTCGCGGTGACCTGCGGCGTGCCGGTGGCGGGCGAGACCATCGACCAGGACATCGGCCGTCACCCGGGGGATCGAATTCGCATGGCGGTACGCACGCGCGCCAAGCCGGCGATCACCCATGTGCGGGTGGTGGAGAAATTCCGCGCCCATGCGCTCGTCGAGGCGCGCCTTGAGACCGGGCGCACCCACCAGATCCGGGTGCACCTGGCCTGGCGCGGCTTTCCCCTGGTCGGCGACCCGCTTTACGGCGGACGGCTGAAAATCCCGCCCGATGCGAGCGCCGCTCTCGCAAGAGCACTGCAGGACTTCCGCCGCCAGGCGCTGCATGCCACCGAACTGTCCCTCGATCATCCCGGCACGCGCAAGCGGATGACCTGGGAGCGCCCGCCGCCGGAGGATTTCCGGCACCTTCTCGATACGCTGGGCGAGGATCTCCGCCGCGCGGACGCAAAGTGAAGGCGTGCGGGCTTTCGTTGCCCCAACCCCGGCTCTTGTGGCTTAATTGATCGACGCCTCCCGCAAGGCACGGGCACCGGCGGCCGCGGGACACCCATCCGCCGAGGAAACCACAACAATTATGAATCCCGGATATTTCCGGATCACACCATGAGCGCCAATCTCTGGAAACTGATCGAGCCCTCGATGGTGCGGCACGCGAACGGGATCGCCTGGATATGCCGCCTGCGTGACGGACGCCGGGAAGTCAGTTACCGGGAAATTCACCAGGCTGCGCTGACGACCGCGCAGCAACTGCGCGCCGCGGGCATCTCGGCGGGCAGCACGGTGGGCATCACCGCGCCCAACGGCCCCGAATGGACCGTGGCCGCGCTTGCCGCCTGGCGCGTTGGCGCGACTATCGCCCCCATCCATATCGGCAACAGCGACCACGAGATCGCCGCCCAGATCGGCGCGGTGCAGCCGGACATCATGCTCGTGCACGACGCCGACGAGGGGCCCGGGGAACGCCTCGAGATTTCCCTCGATGCCGACCCGTCGGCGGTGGAAGCGGAAAACGCGATTCCGCCGGCTGACGACGCCGGCGCCGTGGCGGCGCGAATATATACCTCGGGCAGCACGGGCACGCCCAAGGTGGTGCGGCTGTCCCATGCCAACCTCGCGGCCAACGTACTCGCCGCGGTGAAGATCGAGTCCTTCGGCCCCGAGGACCGTTTCATCTCGTTGCTCCCCTTCTCCCATGCCATGGGAATCACGGGGAACATCAACCTGCCCTACTACGTCGGCGCCACCCTTGTGGCACCCAAGGTGCTGGCGGCCAACGAAATCCTTGCAGCCCTGCAGGAGGAAAAGATCACCGTGGTGATCGCGGTGCCGCGCCTGTTTCGCAACGTGATGCTTGGCCTGGAGAAGAAATTCGCCGAGGGTGGCAAGGCCCTGGCATGGTATCGGGGACTCCTGCGCGCAGTTCCGCCCCGGCTCAGGCAGAAGATCAACGCCCCCCTGCGTAACCGCCTGGGCGGACGGATCAAGGTCTGGGTCAGCGGTGGTTCCCATCTCGACGGCCGCATCACCCGCTACTACCAGGATCTCGGCTTTCCACTCCGGCAGGGCTACGGTCTCACCGAGACCGCGCCACTTGCCTGCATGCAGGACGCCTTCGACAGCGCGCCCGAAAGCGTGGGCAAGCCGGTGGAACACGTCGAGGTGAAGGTGCACATGCCGGACGCGACTGGCCAGGGCGAGATCTGGATCCGGGGGCCCAACGTGATGCTCGGCTACGAGGACGAACGTCAGACAGCCCAGGTGATGGAGGATGGCTGGTTCAGGACCGGCGACATCGGCCGCGTGGACGAACAGGGCCGGGTCACCCTCACGGGGCGTTCGAAGCGACTTATCGTCACCGAGGCCGGCAAGAACGTCTACCCGGAGGAACTGGAAACCCTGCTGGAGCGCAACCCAATGGTGAAGGAAGCCGGTGTACTCGAGGCCGACATGAAGCCCGCCTGCGTCCTCTCGATGCACGGAGAAGACCCGGAGGCCGAGGCACGTCGCATGCTGAAGGAATACAACGCGCTGGTTTCCAGCCACAACCGCATCACCCGCTTTGCCATCGTCGACGAACTGCCGCGGACGCCGCTTGGCAAGATGGCGTTGCAGGAACTGCCGCGGATATTCAACGAGCACGAGAAACGGGTCCGCGATTGATTTTCGCCCCGCGCGTTGAATCGTGGGTCCCGGACTGCTAGTCCCGGACCGTGGGTCCCAGACTGCGAGTCCCGGAATGATAGAATCCCGCGTTCCCTGTACCGGTGGGTGTGAGTTTCCTGTGATCTATGAAAGCACGCGGGGCGCGGCGCCGCGCCTCGGATTCGCTGACGTGACCCTCGCGGGACTCGCCGCGGACGGCGGTCTCTACCTTCCGTCAGAGTGGCCGAAGCTGGACGCCGGCACCGTCCGCGCGCTACGCGGGCTGCCCTACGCCGAACTCGCCAATCGCATCCTCGCGCGCTTCACAGGAGACGACCTGGATCCGGCGACACTGTCGCGCCTCACCGCCACCGCCTACGGCCGCTTCGACCACGCCGCCATCGCGCCGCTCAAGCAGCTCGATACCGGGCTCTACGTGATGGAACTCTTTCACGGACCGACGCTGGCGTTCAAGGACTTCGCGCTGCAGTTCCTCGGCCACCTGTTCAACCACCTCCTCGGCGAGCGCGGCCGATCCTGCACCATCATCGGCGCCACCTCGGGGGACACCGGCTCCGCCGCCATCGAGGCGGTACGCGGCCTCGAGTCGGTGAAGCTGTACATGCTCCATCCCCGGGGCAAGGTCTCGGAGGTGCAGCGGCGACAGATGACCAGTGTCCTGGATGACAACATCCACAACCTCGCCGTGGACGGCACCTTTGATGACTGCCAGAACCTGGTCAAGGCGATGTTCAATGACACCGCGTTCCGCGAACGCCACAGCCTGTCAGCGGTGAACTCCATCAACTGGGCGCGCATTGCCGCGCAGGTGGTCTACTACTTCCGTGCCGCGCTCGAACTCGGCGCCCCCGACCGGCCGGTAAACTTCGCCGTGCCCACGGGCAACTTCGGCAACGTGCTTGCCGGATACATCGCGCGCGCCATGGGGCTACCGGTGAACCGCCTGATCATCGGCAGTAACCGCAACGACATCCTGACGCGCTTCTTCGAATCCGGCAGGATGGAGCAGCAGGGCGTGGAACCCACGCTCTCACCGAGCATGGATATCCAGATCTCGAGCAACTTCGAACGCTACCTGTTCGAGTTGCTCGGCCGCGATGCCGACAGGATCAATGCCTTGATGGACGCCTTTTCCCGCGACGGGGAATTCGGCGTCACGGAGGCGGAACTCGCCGCCGCGCGGAAACTGTTTTCCGCGCACCGGCTGGACGACGCCGGCACCAGCGCGGAGATCGCCCGTGTCTACCGCGAAACCAGCGAGATCATGGACCCGCATTCCGTGATCGGCGTGGCGGCCGCCCGGGTCCACGGCGAGCCCGGGGTGCCCACGGTGGTGCTTGGCACCGCGCACCCGGCGAAGTTCGCCGATGCGGTGGAAGCGGCCTGCGGCGTACGGGTTCCGCTACCGGAATCCGTGGCGCATATCATGACGGGCGAGGAACGGGTGGAGAACGTCGCCAACGACCTCGCGGAGATCAAGGCGTTGATCGATGGCGGGCTTGGCCAGGGGTGATTTGCGGCTACCGCAGCAGGAGTGAATCCCGGTATCCGCCGCTACATGGACACCAGCTTTCGCTCACTACTGTCCGGAATAATTTTCGGGTAGTCGCGGGAAGCCCCGGCTGGCGTCAGTTTGCGCCGATTCAGCGTGTTGGGGACATGTTTTGGAAAAGGGGCGGG
>JAUILZ010000030.1 GCA_030432755.1 Gammaproteobacteria bacterium
GTCCCGGCTCGCCCCGCCGGAACCAGGCCGATGGAGCGGGTGATGGGAATCGAACCCACATCATCAGCTTGGAAGGCTGAGGTTCTAGCCGTTGAACTACACCCGCACTTTTCCCCACGCCACCCGGGAAACCGGGAATCGTGGTGGAGGGGGGAGGATTCGAACCTCCGAAGGCTGAGCCAGCAGATTTACAGTCTGCCCCCTTTGACCGCTCGGGAACCCCTCCAAAACCTGTCCATCCTGTCGGCGCCGCGGCAGCATCACCAGCCGGCCCGGCTCCATGAGCCCGCCGGATGGAGCCCGCAGAGGGACTCGAACCCACGACCTGCTGATTCATACCCGCCACCGCTTTCGCGGCCCGCCAACCGGCAAGCCGGCTGACGGTTCGGGGTCTGGACTTTCTCTTCACCATACCGGTCACCACGCCATCGACGCGGTGGCGGCTACAGGTGGGTGGTGTAAAGTCTCTACACTCCCCCGCGTCCGGTCCGGCCGGGACGCGAACCAGCCCGGTTGGGCGATGCGCGCCGAGTGAACGGCCCGGATGCGGCGTAGCACGGGATTGCCATTCGGAACCGCAAAACCCGCGGGTTTCGCCCGGCGCCGGGAAGGTTTCCCCGTTTTAGCCACCTCCACTCCACGGGTTTCCCCGGGAAGGTGCAACAATTACAAATCAGCTGCTCTAGCCAACTGAGCTATGCGGGCCTGCCTGGAAACAAAAAAATCCCTCGCAAATCAAAGATTTAGCGAAAAAAATTGGATGATTTCAGACCGCCCTGACCGGCCAATCAGATGGCCCGCGCATTACCGCCTAACAAAATGGAGCGCGATTTTACTCAAAATGCACCCCGGAATGCAATGCAAATCGGGTTCCGATTTCCTTCTCCGGGGTGGTGCGCGATACGGCTGAACGGCAGCGGAAACGTGTTCAGGCCGCCGGTTGGCAGGGCTTCTCGGTTACGTGCACGCCTTCGTCGCCCCACTGGTGATTCCCAAGGCCGCGACGCATCGCGCTGTCTATACTCAGATCCATCCAGTCGAACGGACCGAGGGTGCGGTACTCCGGCTGCGAGCGCGCGTCGATGCCCAGCCCCGTAAGGTAGTCGACGTACTTGTCCGCCAGTTCCTCCTGGGTGAAATAGCCGAGGGAGATGCGCGCCTGGCTTTCGCGCAGGTAGACGAAATGATCGAGGTCCTTGTCCTTGAGCATGTCGATGGTGGGCTGGGCCGCGCCGATAGACTCGTAGGGACCGATATAGACCCGCACCGCGCGCAGCTCCCTGCTTTCGCTGCGCACCTGCTCCCAGGTCCAGCCCTGGCCATCGACCCAGGCTACCGCGGCCTCCCAGTCGTTCGTGTTGCGGAACGGACCAACGCGATAGCAGGACAGGTCGGTCGCCGGAGCCAGCGCCGCGCTTTCCGCGGACCCGTCCGCGGGTGCTTCCCCGGCTGCCGGAGAAGGCGAGCCGCCCGACGCTGCGTCGTTATCGGGTTCCGCCTCGCGCCGCGCGATACCGTCGCTGTCGATGGTGACCAGCGCCACGTCGTCCCCCTCGAGCACGGTAGCCGGCAAACCATCGCCGGCTGCGTCCGCTCCAACGCCGGACGCGGAGGCGCCGTCTCCCGCGGGCGATGCATCACCATTGCCCGGCTCCCGGTCCACGCCGGCCTCCGTTTCCTTGAGGAGCCGCATGCTTTCCCGGTTGACATCCGGACGCGCGTCGCTGCGCACGACCGCCGACTCCACCTGGCGGTCGCTGACGCCCAGGAACAACAGCACGTTGGCCACCATCAGCAACGCTGCCACCCACTTCATCGCGCGCCCTCCCGGGGATCGACATCCCGGGGATCGACATCCGGGGCAGCGTCCCCGCGGGCCATCAGCGCGAGACCGTCCAGCACCAGGTTGCGACGCGTTTCTCCCGATTGGCGGATGCCGGCGGCGACCATTTCCGCATCGCCACCGGTCAGCAGCAGCCGTGCGCTTTGCCCCGCGCGTTCCCGCAGGTTGTCTATGCAGCGCTCAACGCCTCCACAAACCGCGTGAAACGCGCCGGCATGGACCGCGGCATTGCTGCTGGTGGCTGCCGCGCTGACGCTGGCGCCCGGCATCACCATGCGCTTTGCCTCGTTGGCAAACCAGGCAGGGTCGAGCCGAATACGACCCGTGTCCCGTCCGAGCACCCGGATCATGGTGGCAAAGCCAGGCAGGATCGCGCCACCGACGAATCGGTCGTCCTGCACCAGGTCCACGGTCACCGCGGTACCCGCGTCCACCACGATGACATCGCCCGATCCATCGTCCGCGCGCGCGATCTCGTGTGCCGCCAGCGCCGCAAGCCAGCGATCGCAGCCCAGTTGCGCGGGATTGTCATAGCCATTCACCAGCGCGCCGTATGCGGGCGGTGATTCCACCGCCTCCGCGGTCACGTTCCAGCGTTCACGGCACCAGCGGCGGAAAGCCGCCACCACGCCGCCGCGGCTCACCGCGCTCAGCAGCACCCTGGCCGGGGGAGTCACACCGTTAAACGCGGCGTCGAAGCGCGCGTCACTGGAAGTGGTGGAGGCGCTGCCGGCGTCGTCCAGGGCCAGGCTGCCCTCGCGCCGGGTACCACCGGCGACGGACCAGAGCCGCCACTTGAGCCTTTGATTGCCCATATCCACCAGCAGGCAGGAATCCGCTGCGCTCTCAGCGCCCATGCGTCAGGGGTTTCATGGAGACCTCACCGGCGTGAAACACCGCCGGGCCGCCCGCGGTATCGACGCGGAGGCCGCCATCGACATCCACGCCGGTCACGCGACCGGTTACGGTGTCACCGGCAATGATCTCCACCAGTTCGCCATGGAATGCATGGGACGCGTTCCAGCGCCCGGCGAATGGCGCGAATCCCTCGCGGCAGAACGCCACCAGGTTTCGACTCAGCTGAATGATCAGGGTCGCAGTCAAGAGGTCGGGATCGATGTGGTAACCATGTGCCGCAAGGTCGGTGCGCGGCAACGAAGCCCCGTTGCCGGCGTCGACTGGCGCGGCCGGGGAAGCCGCGAGTGTAACATTGAGGCCAACGCCGATGACGCAGCGCGGCCCCGCCAGCTCCACGAGGATGCCCGCCAGTTTCGCGCCACCGAGCAGCACGTCGTTGGGCCACTTGAGGAGGACGTTCTCCACCCCGTTCTCCAGCAGCGCGTCCCGTACCGCGAGCCCGCAGACCAGCGACAGGCCGGCGGCATTGATTCCGTCCAGGTTCCAGCCCATGGAGAGATAGATGCCGACATCGCGATTCGAGTCCCAGTGGCGCCCGCGCCGGCCCCTGCCCCGGGTCTGTTCGCCGGCGACACAGACCGCGCCGTGGTAGTCCGCGAGTGACAGGATCTCGTCATTGGTGGAACCCACCGTTTCCAGCCACCGCAGCCTGCCCAAGCAGGGTGAACCGCCTTCCCGCAACAATCTGTTGACGCGCTCGGTATCCAATGGAGTTGGCGTAGTGAATACGGCGGATTGGCCGGTTGCGATATTGCACGGGACTGCGGGAAACGATAGGGTACCGCTCCTGCCGACGTCCTGTCATTCCACCTTTCTCCCGATGATCCAGCGCAATCCCACCCGAGCGGTGCGCATCGGCCGTGTCACCATCGGTGACGGCCATCCCGTTGCGGTACAGAGCATGTGCGCCACGCCGACCACCGACGTGGACGCCACCCTGGCCCAGCTCCACTCGCTGGAGCAGGCCGGCGCGGACATCGTGCGCATCGCCGCGGACAATCGCCGCGACGCCGACGCCCTGATCCGCATTCGCGGGGAGAGCGAGGCGGTGCTGAGCGTGGACCTGCAGGAGAACTACCGGCTCGCGGAGGTGCTCGCGCCCCACGTGGACAAGATCCGCTATAACCCGGGCCACCTCTACCACCACGAGCGCAAGAAGCCCTGGAAGGACAAGGTGTCCTACCTGGTGGAGATCGCCGAGCAGCATGACTGCGCCATGCGGGTCGGGGTGAACGCGGGTTCGGTGGACCCGGAGAAGGCCTCTCTCTATGACCGCGAGGACTCGGTGACGCCGATGGTGGAAAGCGCGCTCGAACACGCCGACTGGCTCGATTCCATCGGCTTTACCCGCTACTGCGTGTCGCTGAAGGACTCCGACCCCGCCAAGACAGTGGCCGCCTACCAGGCGTTTGCCGCCGCGCGACCCGACATCCCGCTGCATCTCGGCGTCACAGAGGCCGGCATGCCGCCCATGGGCATCGAGAAGACCCGCATCGCCTTCGAGCAGCTCATCGGTTGCGGCATCGGCGACACCATTCGCGTGTCGCTCACCCTGCCCCACGAGCGCAAACACGAGGAGATCGCCGCCGGGCGCCAGATCCTGGAGGACATCGCCGCCGGCCGGGTGCGTACCGTGGTGCACTTCAATCCCGACAGGCTCAACCTGATCAGCTGCCCGAGCTGTTCGCGGGTGGAGAACGAGGCATTCATCGACCTCGCGCAGAAGGTGCAGGAGCGGACCCGCTGGGCGGAGCAGCACGCGCTCACGATCGCGGTGATGGGCTGCCGGGTGAACGGCCCGGGAGAGACGGATGACGCGGATCTCGGCCTGTGGTGCGGCCCGAGATACGTCAACCTGAAGCGCCGCGGGGAGAAGGTGGGCGCATTCACCTACGACGACATCCTCGAACGGCTCGACGCCGAACTGCACGCACTGGTGGACGGCAGCGCGAACGGCAACTGAGTTACGCGGGATGCGCGGCAAGCGCCTCCCGCGCTACGCTGGCGCTACTCTACCGGCCAGGCCCTTACCGCGCCCGCTCTTTAGACACGCGCGGCACTGTAGTAACCGGACAGTTCGCCCGGAACGATCGCCCCGTTCAGCACGCAGTCACCATCCCCGGTGACGGTGCCCGACACGAGATCATCACCGATGTCGCCGGTGACCACCGCGTTCAGCGTGCAGGTTACGCCCGCGCCGGGAAGCGGCAGCGCCACCGTGACCTCGAAGGACTCGCTGTTCAGCGGAAACTCCTGGCCTTCCACCGTCAACGTCCTGCCGTCGGAGGAAATTTCGAATTCCACCTCGCGTTGCAGGGTTTCCGATCCTGCCTCGGTGGTCACGGTGGCGGTCACCGTGCCGCGATAGGTACCGGCGTGTTGCGCGAGATCCACTCCGCTGCCGCCACCGCTGTCGGAGGACCCGCCACCGCCGCCACAGGCGGTTAACATGGCGAGAGAGAGGGAAAGAAACAGGTATTTGATGTGTCGCATGGACCAGGTCCCCAGGTCGTGGTGATCGCGTCTGGATAATCGCTGCTTGCCCGCCAATTGCAACGGGCGCGCCTGGCACTAAATTTTATCACAGATGGCGTGGTTTTTAAGTCGGCCCCACCCTGTTGTCCATCTCCGTCAAAAGTGGCCGGACCCGATCTTTGATACAATCTCCGCCCCGTTTTTCGCGAGCTCCCGAAGATGCCCGACTATCGCTCCTGGACCACGACCCGCGGCCGCACCATGGCCGGCGCGCGCGCCCTCTGGCGCGCGACCGGGATGAAGGAGGATGACTTCAACAAGCCCATCATCGCGGTTTCCAATTCCTTCACCCAGTTCGTGCCCGGCCACGTCCATCTCAAGGACCTCGGCCAGCTGGTGGCACGGGAGATCGAGGCCGCGGGCGGCGTCGCCAAGGAATTCAATACCATCGCGGTGGACGACGGCATCGCCATGGGGCATGGCGGCATGCTGTACTCCTTGCCGTCCCGGGAGATCATCGCCGACTCGGTGGAATACATGGTCAATGCCCACTGCGCCGACGCACTGGTGTGCATCTCCAACTGCGACAAGATCACCCCCGGGATGCTGATGGCCACCATGCGCCTCAACATCCCCACCATCTTCGTCTCCGGCGGTCCGATGGAAGCCGGCAAGGTCACCTGGCGCGATCACGAGCGCTCGGTGGATCTCATCGACGCCATGATCGTCGCCGCGGATGACAGCGTCTCCGACGAGGAGACCGAGGCCATGGAACGCTCCGCCTGCCCCACCTGTGGTTCCTGCTCCGGCATGTTCACCGCCAACTCGATGAACTGCCTAACCGAGGCCCTCGGCCTCGCCCTGCCCGGCAATGGCACACTGGTGGCGACCCACAGCGAGCGCGAGAAGCTGTTCCGCGAGGCCGGTCGTCGCATCGTGGCGCTGGCGAAACGCCATTACGACGAGGACGACTACAGCGTGGTGCCGCGAAGCGTCGCCAGCTTCGAGGCCTTCGAGAACGCCATGGCCATGGACATTGCCATGGGCGGCTCCACCAACACCGTGCTCCACCTTCTGGCGGCGGCGCGCGAGGGCGAGATTGCCTTTACGATGCAGGACATCGACCGCCTGAGCCGCAAGGTGCCGAACCTGTGCAAGGTCGCGCCGGCGACCTCGGACTATCACGTCGAGGACGTACACCGCGCCGGCGGCGTGGTCGGTATCCTCGGTGAACTCGATCGCGCCGGCCTCATCAATCGCGCGGTGTCCACGGTGCATACCCCGACCCTGGGCGATGCCATCGACGAATGGGATGTGTGCATCACCAGTGACGACACGCGCAAGGATTTCTTTCGCGCCGCGCCCGGAGGCGTGCCGACCCAGGTCGCGTTCAGCCAGAGCAAGCGCTATCACTCGCTCGATCTCGATCGTGAAGCCGGCTGCGTGCGCAACCGCGAACACGCCTACAGCCAGGACGGCGGTCTCGCGGTGCTCTACGGCAACCTCGCGGAGGACGGCTGTATCGTCAAGACCGCGGGCGTGGACGAGAGCATCCTCACCTTCACCGGCCGCGCGCGCATCTTCGAGAGCCAGGAAGCGGCGGTGGAGGGCATCCTCGGCAATACCATCGAGCCCGGCGACGTCGTCCTCGTGCGCTACGAGGGTCCGCGCGGCGGTCCGGGGATGCAGGAGATGCTCTACCCGACCTCCTATCTCAAGTCGAAGAAACTCGGCAAGGTCTGCGCCCTCGTCACCGACGGCCGCTTCTCCGGCGGTTCCTCGGGGCTGTCCATTGGCCACGTGTCGCCGGAGGCCGCGGAGGGCGGGCTCATCGGCCTGGTGGAGGAATTCGACACCATCGAGATCGACATTCCCAATCGCCGCATCCACCTGGCGGTGGACGAGGCCACGCTGAAAGCGCGGCGCGACGCCATGGAGGCGCGTGGAAAGGATGCGTGGAAGCCGAAGCGCGACCGGGTCGTCAGCGCCGCGCTCAAGGCCTACGGCCTGCTCGCCACCAGCGCAGCCAACGGCGCGGTACGCGACGTGGAGCGTTTCTGACCTATCGGTTTCGCCAGGACTGGGTCTTGCGCAGCACCCCACGGGACAACAGCCCGTGGACGATGCGCATGCCGGCATTGGTGTAGAAGATCATCATCCCCATGGCGGCGGCGGGCGCGATGTCGCCGGCGTCGTCCATGTTGAGCACCGCCACCGAGGCGAGACTCGTCTGGGGTCCGTAGAGAAACACCACCGCCGACACCGTGGTCATGGCATTGACGAACAGGTAGATGCTGATGTCGAGGATCGCCGGCAGGCAGACCGGCACCGTGACCCGGGAAAACGTCCTGTAGAACGGTGATTTCAGCGACGCGCCCACGGCCTCGAATTCCGGGTCCATCTGCTTGAGTGCAGTCACCGCGGTGAGGTGGGCCACGGTATAGAAGTGGGTGATGGTGCTGATCACCAGGATCGCCATCGTGTGGTAGATGAAATTGAACGGGTTGTCCGGGGCGTTGAAGAAGAAGATGTAGGCGAGGCCGAGCACCAGCCCGGGCACCGCCATGGGCAGCATTGCGAGGAACTGGAACAGCGCCCTGCCCGCGTGGAAGCCCTTTCCTTTCTCCACCATGTAGGCGCCGAGAAACACCACCGCGGTTCCCACCACCGCGGTCCAGCCGGCGAGTTCCAGGGAGTTGTAGAACGAGGCCCAGCCGCCGCCGTCCATGAGGTCGAACTGGTAGTTCTTGAGGCTGAGGCTCAGGTTGTATGGAAAGAACTTGATCAGCGCGGCGTACTGGCACGTCAGCAGGATGGTGAGGATGAACACGCTAACCACCGCCGCCCAGGCGAACATGATCCAGTCGAACAGCGGCGACGGCTTGGGTTCGTAGGCCACGGCGCGCGCTGACAACAGCGCCACCTGCTTGCGCTGCATGATGCGGTCCACCATGAAAGCAATACCGGCGGGCAGGAGCAGGATCAGGCTCACCACCGCCCCCATCTCGAAGTTCTGCTGGCCGATCACCTGTTTGTAGATGTCGGTGGCGAGCACGTTGTAACCCCCACCGATGACCTTGGGCGCGCCGAAATCCGTGATCGTCAGGGTGAATACCACGAACGCCGCGCTGATGAGGCCATAGCGCGCGCCGGGGATGGTCACGGTGAAGAACGTCCTGAGCTTGCTCGCATTGAGGGACTCCGCGGCCTCGTAGAGCCGCGCGTCGGCAATGGACAGCGCAGTCATGATGATGATGAGCGCATGCGGCAGGGTGAAGAACACCTCCGAGATGACGATGCCGATGGGGCCGTAGATATCGTGGCCGAACAGCAGCTCCCTGATCATCCCCTGGCGCCCGAACAGGTAGACGAGAGCGATCCCCGGCAGCAGCGACGGCACCAGGATCGGCACCATGGCGATGACCTTGAACGTTCCCTTGAACCGCATGCAGCTCCGGCTGAGGCCGTAAGCGAGGGTGAAGGCGATGCTCACCGAGATCAGCGTGGTGATGACGGCGATGGTGAGGCTGTTCTGGATCGAGTGGGTCAGCGCGGGCGTGTTGAAGTACTCGAGAAAGTTGGCCAGGCCGACAAATTCGCCGTCCTTGTTCTGGAAGCTCTTGGAGAGGATCGCGTACAGCGGAAGCGCCAGTGCGATCACCAGGTAGAGCATGATCACGCCCATGAACGCCAGCATCTGGCGATCGTCGCGGCTCGAGCGCGCGCGCACGGGCCGCCCCCGCGGCGCCGCGGTTGCCGTAGTCGCGGTCATGCCGGGTACAGGCGGATGCTGTCCGCGGGCAGGGTGATACGCAATTCGCTGCCCCTGGCCAGGCTCTGTTCACGCACCAGGTTGGCGGAGAAATCGGCGTACAGCGGCCCCGCGTCCATTTCCGACGACAGCTCGGCACGAACGAATGGCCCCAGGAACTCGACCGACTCCACGCGCGCGTCGACGCAGTTTTCCACGCCCTCGCCGACGCGGATATCCTCGGGCCGGATCGCCGCAAGCAGCGCGGAGGCGCCCTCCGGAAGATCCACTCCCTGCACCCGGACTGGCGTCTTGCCGATGCGGATTTCTCCGCCGTCCCCTGCGCTCGCAGGGAGAAAATTCATCGCGCCGATGAACTCGGCGACGAAGCGCGTGGCGGGCTCACGGTAGATCTGTTCGGGCGTGCCGACCTGTTCGATGAGACCATTGTTGATCACCACGATGCGGTCCGCCATGGTCAGCGCCTCCTCCTGGTCGTGGGTGACCATGATGGTGGTGATGCCGAGCTTGTGCTGCAGTTGCTTGATCTCGTGGCGCAGCTTGACCCGCACCTTGGCGTCGAGCGCGGAAAGCGGTTCGTCGAGCAGCAGCAGGCCAGGAGAAATAGCGATGGCGCGCGCGAGCGCCACCCGCTGCTGCTGACCGCCGGAAAGCTGCGCGGGATACTTGCGTCCCTGCTCTGGCATGCCTACCAGCGCGAGCAGCTCCGCCACCCGCTTTTTAACCTGCTCTGATGACTGGCCGAGATTCTCCAGGCCGAAACCGACATTGCGCTCGATGGAGAGGTTGGGAAACAGGGCGTAGGACTGGAACACGATGCCGAAATCGCGTTCCGCCGGCGGCAGTTCGGAGATGTCCTTGCCCGCCTGTTCGACGCTGCCGTATGTCTGGATGTCCAGGCCCGCGATAGCTCTCAGCAAAGTGGTCTTTCCGCAGCCCGAGGGGCCGAGGAAGCAGATGAATTCCCCCTCGAGCACCTCCAGGGAGACGTCGGACAGTGCGGTGAACTCACCGAATTTCTTGGTCAGCCCGGTGATGCGCAGGTACGGCTCGCTCTGGCTCATTGTAGTGGTCTGGTGACGATGGCCGCCGGCAGGGTACCGGTGGGATTGGAGGCAACAGTATGCCCCCTGGGTAGTGTAGATAGCAAAGAGCCGACCCGGATTCCCGGGCCGGCCCGTGAACGGCTCTGTCGACTAGCCCTTCGGCTCAGACTTCGAGTCGTAGCGCTGCTGCCATTCCGCCAGGATCCGCTCGCGGTTGCTGGCGGCCCATTCGAAGTCGTTGTCGATCATCGATTCGGGAATGTTGGGCGGAAAATGCTCCACCGGCTTGGCCAGGGCCTGCTTGCCGATGACGGCGTAACCCTCGTTGTACATCATGTTGGCCTTGTCGGTGATCGACCAGTCCACCAGGGTTTTCGCGGCGTCCATCTTGTCGGTGCCCTTGACGATAGCGGTCGCCTCCATGTCCCAGCCGATGCCCTCGCTCGGAATGATGATCTCCAGCGGTGCGCCCTCGGCCTTGGACTTGGCGCCGCGGAATGCAAACGAAATGCCGATGGTGACTTCACCGCTTGCCGCCTGCTTGCAGGGCTTGGACCCGGAATGGGTATAGTGGTGGATGTTCTCATGCAGTCCATCCATGTATGCCCAGCCCTCGTCCTCACCAAAGATCTGCAGCCAGCTCGACACATCGAGGAAACCCGTGCCCGAGGAATTCGGATTCGGCATCGCGATATGGTCCTTGTAAACCGGGTTGGTCAGGTCCTTCCATGAGGTCGGCATGGGCAGGTTGTTTGCCTCGGCTTCCACGGTATTGACGCAGATCGCCGCGACCCAGGCGTCCATTCCAACCCAGGAGGGCGGATCGGCCTTGTCACGAAATTTCGGGTCCAGGCCTTCCAGCCCGGCTGGCGCATAGGGTTCGAGCATGCCTTCACCCTTCATCAGCAGCAGGCTGGTAGCGGCAAGTCCCCAGATGACATCCGCCTGCGGGTTTTCTTTCTCGGCAAGCAACTTGGCGGTCACGATGCCGGTAGAGTCCCGCACCCAGTTGATCTTGATATCGGGGTGATCCTCGTTGAACCGCTCCGCGTATTTCTTCAGGTCCTCCGCTTCCACCGCGGTGTACACGGTGAGTTCAGTTTCGGCGATGGCGGTTCCGCTCAGCATCGCGGTCACCATTGCGCCGATCAGCAGCTTGGTTTTTCTCATGGATTGACTCCGGTGGTTTCAGGTTATGAATGGATATCCGTTGTCCAGGCAGTTGGCCGTGAACACGGCGAGCGGATCGCGATGCTGGACATCGGGTATGACAGCGTCATGACAGTGTAACCGAGATAAACGTGCCCGCGTCCGGGAGCACCGTGATCCACCCGTACGGGCGGATCCGGAAGCAAGATTAGCCGTGAAATCCACGACATGACAAGCCGTTGGTAGCGGAATTACTTTAGTTTCACATCGACAACGCCGATGGATTTTCATCGAATTTTCATAAGGCATATCACAAAGTCATGATAACCCGCTGAAATCAATGCCGAATTCATCCATTGGCCAATCGCATCCTCGGGTGAGAAAAGTCTCTTGCCAAAAACTACATCCGGAAGGCGATCAATACCTGACGGGTGTCCGGGGTGACGGTGTCCGGGTCCAGGGCCAGTGCCGCTTCCACCGGCATGAAACGAACCGAGGCGACCTCCTCGGGCTGCAGCCGGAACGGGCCTTCGTGCTCGCAGGAGTAAACCCGCCCCCAGTTACGATTGCAAACCGGCGCAACGAGATCGTCGTAGAACAGGTCGAAATGTGGCGTGAGTGCGGCATCGATACCGAGCTCCTCGCTGAGCTCACGGCGCGCGGACAGGTCGTAGCTCTCGTCGTACTGGATGATGCCACCGGCGGCGAGATCGAAGCGCCCGGGACACCAGTCCTTGGTATCGGTGCGCTGCTGCACCAGCACCTCTCCAGCGCGGTTGAACACGAGGATGTAGGTTACCCGGTAGGTCATGCCGACGCCCTTGACCTCCGGGCGTGGCCGCGCATCCACCACGTTGTCTGCGAGATCGATGACCGTGACCACCTCCGGCGGGAGCGAACCGGTATTTTCCATCACGAACCGGCGCCCGCGCCTACCAACCCTTTGGCAGCTTCTTGTGGATCGTGATAACCCGGTGATCGGTGGAGATGTATTCCCCCTTGGTCAGCTCGGAGAATACCCGGCTCACCATTTCACGCGAGGAACCCACCATGTCGGCGAAATCCTGGTGAGTGAACGCCCCCTTGACCACCCGCGTACCGTCCTCATGTTCCCCGGAGTTCTGCTCCAGCACCGTGACGATACGCTCGTAGACATTCTTGAAAGCGAGATTGCTGACACTCGCGGCATAGCTCCGAATCCGGCGTGTCAGCACCTGGATGATCTCGAAGGCAAGTTCGTGGTTCTCCGCGAGGAATGCCTTGAAATCGGACTGCGCGATATGCAGCACCGTCGATGGCTCGAGCGCCGCCACCGAGGCGGTGCGCACCTCTCCGTCCAGCGATGCGATCTCGCCCACCACCTCGCCAGGCCCGAGGATCGCGATCACCATTTCCTTGCCGCTGTCGTCGCTGATATAGACCTTCGCCCGACCGTCCTTGATGATGAACAGGCCGTCAGACTCATCGCCCTGGGAGAACAGCAGCGATCCCTTGGGGAGGGACTTTTCGTGCGCGAACCTGCCCGAGCGGTCCGCCCAGTGGCGGGAGAATTCGTCGAAAAAGGTCGGCTGTTCGCCGGCCTCTGTGGCCGCTTTACCGCTGTCCTCTTCCCTGGCCGTCATGAGGCAATCCCGGTCGTCTATCGCTACCAGCCGCGTGGCAATGGCTTGTGAATGGTGATGATCTTCTGGTCGATGGTGATGTATTCACCCTTGACCAGTTCGGATATCACCCGGCTCACCATTTCCCGGGAGGAGCCCACCATGTCGGCGATATCCTGCTGGGTGAATTTCCGGTTGACGGTGAAAGAGCCGGAATCGTTTTCCGCGGAGTGTTTCTCCAGCAGCCAGACCACGCGCCCGTAGACGTTCTTGAATGCAAGGTTGCTGATGCTGGTGGAATGATCGCGGATCCGCGACGTGAGAACGCGAATGATTTCGAGTGCGAGATCCGGGTTTTCCTCGAGGAACTGGCGGAACTCCGCGAGACCGATTTTCGCCACCCGGGTATTGACCAGTGCGGACACCGAGGCGGTGCGGGGCTGACCGTCCAGGGAGGCGACCTCGCCCACGATCTCCCCCGGGCCCAGCACCGCGATCAGCATCTCCTTGCCACTTTCATCGCTCATGAAGACCTTGATCTTGCCTTCGCGGATGATGAACATTCCGTCCGACTCGTCACCCTCGGAAAAGATCAGCGTCCCTCGGGGGTATGCCTTGCTCACGGCGTATTCCTCGAACCGACTGATCCAGTGTTCGGAAAATCGCGAGCCCGGCGTGGACTGTTCGTGATGCAGCGCGCCCAATACCATGGCGTGATCTGACAAGAGTTCGGGACGACTTGTCATTGTATCTGATTTTTCCCGTGGTGTAGCATCACCGCCGTTTCCGGAACAGGAAGTTCACCGGGTTTCCCGCGGTTTTCGAACAATTTCCCTGTTCGGCCTAACACAGTTTCGTTACAAGTTCAACGACTTAAAACACTGAGCCCGGAAGCCCCGGGATGTACACTCGAACCCTGAGAAAGCAGCGCGGCAGCTTCGGACCGGGCAACTGGCAGGGCGGGAACGACATAGAGATAGGGGCCCCTGGAGCTCCAGAAAATGATGATGCCACAAGCAATGGAAACGCCGATGACGGCAGCAACCGTACTTGACCAGCAACGATTTACCGCGCTCTGGCGCGCCACTACCGAACGCCACGACCACGGCCACTGCGACGCCGTGTTCGCGGAGCTAGCGCACCTCTACACCGGCCCTGACCGGCACTATCACAGCGACGAGCACATCAATCTCTGCCTCACCCGGCTGGACGAGGCACGGGAGTCGACGGGCTACGCGGCCACGGTGGAACTCGCGGTGTGGTTCCACGATGCAATCTTCGAACCCGGCGATCCGGAAAACGAGCGCAAGAGCGCGGCATGGTTCCGCGATTGCGCGGACGGCGCCTTCAGCGTCGACACCATGGCGAAAGTGGAGAGCCTGATCGTCGTCACCACCCATCGCGAGTCGCCGCAAAGCTGGCAGGAAAAACTGATGGTGGACGTCGATCTCAGCAGCTTCGGCCTTCCATGGAAGGAGTTCATTCGCGACAGCAGGAATATCCGGCGCGAGTTCAAGACTCTTACGGATGCCGAGTTCATCCAACGGCAGGGTAACTTCATCCGCCAGCTCGACGCGCATTCGGAAATCTACTACACCGACTTCTTCAAGCAGCGTTACGAGCCCGTGGCGCGGGAAAATATCCGCCGCCTCCTCGACGTTTACGAGAGCGGCGTGGCGCCCTGATAGGGTAACCCGCCGACCCGGTCATCGTGACCGGACTCCGTGCTCCGGTCACCCGGGCCGGCGGTGGGAATGCAGGTCAGGTTGGGCTGCCCGATGGCATTGTCAGCCGTCCTTCAGGTAGCTCTCCATGGAATCATCCATTGCCTCCATCCACGGCGTGTGATGGACCGGTGACTGGTTGCCCGTGATCAGTGACTTGTAGGCGTTGTTACGGAAGCCCATGATGTCCTCGTGCTTGTGGTGCTCCCATTCCATGAAGGTCTTGTTCACCGCCTCGATATCGAAGCTCGGGTAGTCCGTCTGGTCGATGAGTGACTGGGTGTAGTCGCCCTGGAACCAGATCATCTGTTCGTCGTCCTCCAGTCCTTCCTCCCGGGCGCGCCACTCGGCGCTGTTCTTCTGCATTTCCTCCTTCGATGGTAGCTGGATGCGACCCATGATCACGTCGCGCGCGTACCAGGCCTGGGCGTCAAACATGTTGAAGGTATAGAACTGGTCCTGCATGCCGATGTAAAACAGTTTTGGATTGTGCTCCCAGACCACGCCCTGGTAAAGGTCAAGCGGCCAGAGCCGATTCGCGGTCTTGAGGCGCAGGCTGTCCTCGAGGAACGGAAAGTGGTGCAGGTAGCCGGTACAAAGGATGATGGCATCCACCTCCTTGCTGGTGCCGTCCTTGAAGGTTACCGTCTTGCGATTCACGTTGGTGATCAGCGGCACCTCGCTGAAGCTGTCGGGCCAGTGGAAATGGGTTGGAGAGGTTCGGTGACTGATGGTTACCGACTTGCAGCCGTACTTGTAGCACTGCGACGCGATGTCCTCGGCGGAATAGCTGGTACCGACGATCACGATATCCTTGCCGGTGAACTCCCGCGCGTCGCGGAAATCATGGGCGTGTAGCACGCGGCCGTTGAAGGTTTCCATGCCCTCGAACTGGGGTACGTTGGGGGTCGAGAAATGGCCGGTGGCCACCACCACGTAGTCAAAGTCCTCGGTCACCCAGTCCCCGGTCCTGAGATCACGCACCGTCACCGTGAACATCCCGGTATCGTCATTGTAAGTCACGTTGTGGGCGGCGTGGTTGAACTTGCAGAACTTTCGCACCCCGGATTTCTCCACCCGCCCCTTGATGTAGTCCGCGAGCACGGCGCGCGGCGGATAGGATGCAATGGGCTTGCCGAAATGCTCGTCGAAGGTGTAGTCGGCGAACTCGAGGCATTCCTTGGGTCCGTTCGACCACAGGTAGCGATACATGCTGCCATGAACCGGCTCGCCGTACTGGTCGAGCCCTGTGCGCCAGGTGTAGTTCCACAGGCCGCCCCAGTCATCCTGCTTCTCGTAACAGACGATCTCGGGAATGTCGGCGCCCTTGGCGGCCGCTGAGGCGAATGCCCTGAGCTGTGCCGTACCGCTAGGCCCGGCGCCAATGATTGCAACACGTGTCATTATCTACTCCAGGTGATTTTGTATGGAACCAGTCTCACAAGTGAACTGCACTCGGCTAGTATAGAGGCAGGTTCAATCGAGATCGGCAGGCCACTGGCTGCCCGCGCCAGTGCGCGCCCGGCAAACTATACCCGTTTTGCCGGGACGGCAAAACACCAGATGAAGGTACCTCGTAATGGGTAGTCCAGGTTGAATATCGCGAGACCCGACGCGCGTCCGGCACCGGTGGATATTGCCGGCGCGGTACAGGAGTGCCTGCTCGAACTGGTGTACAGCGGCTCCACGCGCAGCCCGCTTGCGCGGCTCTGCGAAACCTGCCGCGCGGCCCTCGACGCGCAGGGCTGTGAGCTATATGTCGCCGGCACGGGAGACATGGCGCCGATGCTGTTGGTGTCGGAACGCGAAGAGAAATCCCCGCACTCGCCACTGACATTTGCACACTGGAAGGCCCTGGCCACGGTTGATGACGGTGCAGCAGCCAGTGAAAACGCCCGCACGCTGTTGTTTCCACTGCGACACGATAGCGTGTTGATCGGCGCGGTGCGTGTCTGCTGGTCTGAAAAAATACCGCAAGGATTCCCCGCGCTGGACGCCTTCACCGAGATGATGCCATTGCTGGCGAGAATCATGGTCAGCGTACAGCTTGCCCAGCAGCAACGTCGACATGACCTCTACGAAGAGCGGGCGGCCATCTCTCGGGAGTTACACGATTCCCTGGCGCAGTCACTTACCTATCTCAAGATCCAGGCGAGCCGCCTCGACCAGTCCCTGGCCCGTGGCGCCGGTGAAACCGACGTGGCCCTGCCCCGGGACATACTGGGTGATCTGCGCGACACCCTGAGCGATGCCTATCGCCAGTTGCGCGAACTGATGACCACGTTTCGCCTGACGATGCACGGCAAGTCGTTTCGCCACGCGGTGCGCGACTCGGTGGACGAATTTTCCGGACGCAGCAAAATCGGATTCGAACTCGACAACTCCTGGCGCGACGACGTGTTGTCCGTGGAAGAGGAAATGCAGGTGTTGCAGATCGTTCGCGAAGGCCTGTATAACGTTGTCAGGCATTCGCGTGCCGACCTGGCGCGCATCTCGCTCGGGACGCACGGTAACGAGCATCGAATCATCATCGAAGACAATGGTATCGGCATGCCTCCTGAACGCCGCAAAGTACGCCACCATGGCCTGGTCATCATGCAGGAACGTACCCGACGGCTGGACGGCGCCATGCGGATCAACACCCCGGGAGGCGGCGGGACACGGATCGAGATCGGGTTTACTCCCCGCACCCTGAGGCAATAGAACATGCGCGTACTGATCATTGACGACCACCCGCTGTTCCGCAAGGGCGCGCGCCAGCTGTTCGAGATGGATTCGCGTTTTACCGTGGTGGGCGAAGCCGACAACGGTGAAACGGGTATCGCCGAGGCCGCGCGCCTGGCGCCTGATCTCGTGTTGCTGGACCTCAACATGAAGCCCGTAACCGGCATCGACGTGTTACGCCGGATCAAGGAGGACAACGCGGACGCCATGGTGGTCATGCTCACTGTCTCCGATCACGGCGAGGATATCGCCCGCGCCATCCAGCTTGGCGCCGATGGCTACCTGCTGAAGGACATGGAACCGGAAGACCTGCTGGAGAAGCTCGGCCAGGTCACCCAGGGACAAATCGTGATGGACGACAGCGTGGCAAACCTGCTCGCCAACCTCTGGAAAAAGGGGGAACAGCCACTACTGCCGGAAGACGCCAACCTGACAGAGCGGGAAAGCGAGACCCTGTCGCTGCTCGCGGAGGGACTGAACAACAAGCGCATCGCCCAACGGCTGGATATTTCCGACGGCACGGTCAAGGTACATATCAAGAATATCCTGCGCAAGCTCAAGGTGCGTTCGCGTCTCGAGGCCGCCGTCTGGGCGATCAATAACGGCTTTGCCGGCGGACGCTCGTGAGTCACGGAAGCACTGAATCGGGGAGCCGATGGTCCGCATCGTCCCGCTGAACGAACCCGCAGAATATTCCGCCGGGACGAGCGCCGGATCCGGCGGCAGCGAAGGCCTGCTCCACGCCCTGCCCGCGGTAGTCCTGCAATGCGCGGCGGACGGCCGTATCCTGTTCGTCAGCGACAACTGGCGGGCGCTGACGGGGCGCGACGCCGGGGAGAGCCGGGGCCGTAACCTTCTCGAGTTCATCCACCCGGAAGATCACAGCCTGGTCGAAGAGCACTTTGCCGCGGTACTGCCCGTGGGACAGGTGAACCAGACCTTGCGCCATGTTACCCCCGATGGCCGCACCGGATGGGTGCTGCTTGACCTGCACGAGTCGCGCCTCGACGATGGCAGTGGAGGTTATGTCGGCCTGGTTACCGATATCACCGACCGTGTTGGACGCGAAGCCTCGCTCCTTGCCCAGCACCGCACTCTCAGCGGCATCCTCGACGACCTGCCGGGGATGGTTTTTCGCTGCCGCAACGATCCCGACTGGACCATGGAGTATGTCAGTGGCGGCAGCCTTGCGCTGACCGGCTACCGACCCGGCGAAATCATCAACAACCGCCGCCTCTCGTACGGCAGCCTCATCGTTGCCGAAGATCGTGACAGGGTCTGGAACGGCGTGCAGATGGCGATTCACGAACGCCGGGGATACGACCTCGACTACCGGATCGAAACGGAGAGCGGTGCAGTCCGCGATGTCTGGGAGCGCGGCAAGGGAATCTATTCGCCCGGTAACGATCTGCTTGGACTCGAGGGATTTATCACCGACATCACCCGCTACCGGCAGCGCTTTCACCCATTGAAACCCGCTGATCTGTATCTGGAGCGCGGTGGTGCGATTACCCGCGTGCTGCTGGAGGATCGCCTCCGCCACCGGTTGCGGAGACTTCGACGCGATCGCGCGATGGATAACCGGGGCGCTGGATTCGGCGTGGTCTGTCTTTACTTTGACAACCTCGGCAAGCAACTGGAAGGCGCGGATGACCGGTTGCATGCGCGCATACTGGATGCACTGGTCCAGCGCACGTCCTCGCTCTGCAGCCCCGCGGACAGCATCCATATCGACGTGACCGGGCAGATCCTTATGCTGCTGGACGAGATTCCTGACCGAGACTCCATGGAAAGCCTCGCCGGGTCTCTCCAGGCGGCGTATTTCGACGCCCTGGAAGTCGATGGCCTGCAGATCCTGCTGACCCTGAGTATCGGCGCGGCGTACTGCGACGATCCCGAGGCGGGCGAGAACGCGATTTCCAGCGCCGAAGAGACCATGCGCCAGCTACGCGAAACCGGAGGCAATCACTGGCGGGTTTCCCGCTGCGAACAGTAGTGACACCAACAGAATGCCCGATAAGCTCCTGAATCGTCTACGTGTTTTCCTTTCTATCCCCTTGATCCCGTAGTTAGCCTGCCATTCTGCCGCCGAGACCGGCCGGACTACGACTTTTTAGGTATGCCCTAAGCACTATTGTCGCTCCCGGCCGCCCTGTTCACCATGAAGCCGCCGGGAAGTTCGAATTTCCCCGGTATTGCGGATAAGATTCTCTCTAAAATAAAACCCGAAAGCCGGCGCTACGGTGACCGGCCAAATTCCTCACTCGAACACACCAACCGAGGTTTAACGACATGGTCTCCAAACTAAAACGATCCGATCGACGCCAGTTCCTCAAGCGCGCTGCTACCGGCGCAGGCGCCGTCACCACCGCCAGCCTGTTTCCCCACGTCGCCTTCTCCGCGAACAAGACACTCACCGTGGGGATGAACATTCCCATGACCGGCGACTACGCGCCCTGGGGCCTGCCCGGCCTCTATGGCTGCGAGATCATCGCCAACAACATCAACGCCGCGGGTGGGATCGAGATCGGCGGCGAAACCTACGACATCAACGTCGCCTCCTACGACCATGGCTACGACACCGAGAAGGCGATCCAGGGCTTCAAGAAACTGGCGTTGGAAGACGAGGCGAAGATGGTGATGATGCTTGGTGGCTCCACCGTAGCTGCCTGCCTGCCCTGGGCCATGCGGCGCAAGGTACTCACTACCACCCTGCTGCCGAGCGATATCACTCCGGACTCGGAGTACCTCATCGCCACCTGCGAGTCCCATCCTCTCTACAACGTCACCGGCGTGGAATGGATGGCGAAGACCTTCCCCGACGTGAAGACCGCGGCCATCGTCACCAACAACGATGCCGAGTACGGCCTCCAGTCCGCGGCCACCTACAAGGCCGCCTTCGAGGTCGCCGGTATCGAGGTGGTGGACACCAACCTCCATGGTTTCGACGTCACCGACTTCGCCCCCATCGTCAGTTCCATCCTCGCGAAGAACCCGGACTGCGTCTGCATGGCGACCTCGTTCTACGTCACGCCGATCATGGAGCAGCTCTTTCACCAGGGCTACCAGGGCAAGATCATCTCCTGCACCCTGGACTACTACCAGGAGATCATCGCCAAGACGAGCGAGGAATTCGTCAATGGCACGATCTACCAGTTCCCGGACTTTGATGACCCCGCGCTGACCGAGGAAGGCGTCACCTTCCCGGATCCCGCCGGCTTCGACGCCGCGTTCCGCAAGGACCATCCGAATGATTGGTCCGCGGTGGCCTGGGAGTATCCGGCGATCCTGCTGAACTGGATCGAGAATGCAAAGGCCGCCGGCAGCGTCGAGACCGAGGACGTGATGGCGGCAATGAAAGGCAACCAGCAGCAGTTCGTCTTCGGCGGCGGCAACTGGTGGGGCAGCCAGCTCTGGGGTCTCGACAACGCGCTCATCGGCCGCTGGCCGGTGGTGGTAATCGAAAACGGCCGCGCCCGCATCCAGGAATATGGCGACGTCGCCGCCTGGCTCGCGGCCAACAAGGACGTGCTCGTCAAGCACATGCAGGAACTCGGGCTGCGCACGGTATAGATAACGCGCAGCGGATCAGGGGGAGAACCACGGTTCTCCCCTTTTTCTCGACCACCCGGCAGGCATCCCGAACGTGGAACTCCTGATCCAGTCCATCGTCAACGGTTTTATCCAGAGCGGTTTCTACGCCCTGGCCGCCGTGGGCCTGGTGCTGATCTTCGGTGTCATGGGGGTGGTGAACTTCGCCCATGGTGAACTCGTCATGGTGGGCGCCTACACCGTGTGGCTGCTGCATGCGCAGTACGGGGTACCGTTCCTGCCCACGATACTGATCGCCATACTCCTCGTCACCGCCATCGGTGCGTTGATGGAGCAATTCCTGTTCCGGCCGATGCGCGGCGATCCGCTGGGCGGACTGATCTGTTCCATCGGCGTGCTCTTCATCCTCCAGGTCGTGGCCACCGTGGTGGGTGGCGACGGCCCGTCCAAGCAGGTACCGCCGCCCTACGAGGGCACCCTGGTGTTATGGGATTTCCTCCGCGTACCCTACCAGCGCCTGTTTGCCATCGGCGTGGCCATCGCCGCGCTCGGACTGCTCTGGTATTTCCTCACCCGCACCCGGCTCGGCTGGGCGCTGCGCGCGGTGTCCCAGGACCGCGAGGCCGCCTCTCTGCAGGGCATCAACAGCAATCGCATCTCGATGATCGCGATCTGCGTTGGCGCCGCCATGGCGGGACTGGCGGGGGCGCTGATGGCGCCGCTCACCAACATCAACCCCCACATGGGGCACAACGTGATCATCACCGCGTTCATCGTCACCATCGTTGGCGGGGTGGGAAGCCTGTCCGGGGCGGTGATCGCCTCGGTGCTCTACGCCCTGTTCCATACCTTCGTCACCACCTATTTCAACGGCACGGTGGCGACGATCTCGGGCCTCCTCATCATGGTGCTGGTTCTCATTATCCGTCCCACGGGAATCATGGGCCACCGGGTAAGCGAATAGCCTGATGAACCGTTCCGCCCTCACCCATTTCGCCGGTATCGTGATCGTGCTGGTGATACTCGCGGTACTGCCGCATTTCCTGCGCTACCACCACCAGGACTTTCTCATCTTCCTGGTGATCAACATCCTCGTGGTGTCGAGCTATCGCCTGGTCACGCTCACCGGTGAATGGTCGCTGATCCACGCGGTAATGATGGGTGTCGGCGCCTACGGGAGCGCGATCCTGTCGAAGCAGTTCAACGTGTCGTTCTGGCTCAGCATGCCACTGGCGGGGGTGGTCGCGGGCAGCGTGGCGGCGCTTCTCTGCTATCCCCTGTTCCGCATGACACAGTTCTACTTCCTTATCGGCTCCTTCGCCGCGGGGGAGGCTATCCGTCTGTCCTGGATCCATTTCATCAAACCCTTCGGCGGCACCAGCGGTGTGAGCGGCATCCCGTCGCCGGAACTGGGGAACATAGACTTCCTCGAACCGATCCCCTACTTCTACCTGGTGCTGATCATCGTCACCCTGTGCCTGTTTCTGCTTTACCGGGTGGAGAAATCGCGCGTCGGCCTGACCCTGCACGCGGTGCACTGGAAGGCGCCACTGGCGGAATCGGTAGGGGTCAACACCTGGAACTACCGCTCGCTGGCCTTCATCACCGGCTCGGTGTTCGTCGGCATCGCCGGCGCGCTCAAGGTGCACTACATCGGCACCGTGACGCCGAAGCAGTTCGACATCGGATTCATGGTCTTCATCCTGATCTGGGTGATCGTCGGCGGCTACAGGACATTCTACGGCGCCATCATCGGCGCCATCGTCCTGTCGATCCTGGACGAGGCCTTCCGCGAATTCGATGAACTCCGGCCCGCGATCTACGGCGCGATCCTGGTGTTCGCCATCCTGTTCCTGCCCGCCGGGCTGGAAAGCCTGCCGCAACGACTGCGGGAGAAATTCGGCAGGAGCGGGGCGAAGGAGGCCGGTTGATGGCGATCCTCGAGGTACGCAACCTGACCAAGCAGTTCGGTGGCCTCACCGCGCTCAACGACGTCAGCTTCAGCGTCGAACCAGGCGAGATCCACGGTCTCATCGGCCCCAACGGCGCCGGCAAGAGCACGATGTTCAAGAACATCGCGGGCTTCTACGCCCCCACCAGCGGCGAGATCCGGTTCGACGGCCGCGACATCACCGGCCTGAAGCCATCGCGGATCTCCCACGAGGGCATCGTGCGCACGTTCCAGGAGACCACGTTGTTCCAGGAACTCAGCGTGTTCGACAACGTCCTGGTGGGCACGCACAACCGTTCCCGCACAGATATCTTTTCCGCGATCCTCGGCCTCGACCGGCAGAAGCAGCGCGAAGCCGAGGACTCGGCAATCGAGGTGATGGAATTCATGGGCCTAGCGGACCGCCGCGACCAGCTCGCCGCGGAACTCCCACTCGGTTCCCAGCGCGCGCTGGCCATCGCCATCGCCCTGGTGTCGAAGCCGCGGTTGATGCTGATGGACGAGCCCTTCGCCGGCATGAACCCCGAGGAGACCGGCCACATGATGGACCTCACCCGCAGGGTGCGCGAATCCGGCGTCACCATCGTGCTCGTGGAACACGACATGAAAGCCGTGATGGGACTCTGTGACCGGCTCACCGTGCTCAACTTCGGCACCCTGCTGGCGCGCGGCAGCCCGGAGGAAGTGCGTAACAACCCGGACGTCATCAGCGCCTACCTCGGGGGGAGCCACGCGTGAAGCTCAGCGTGGACAACCTGCGGGTCAACTACCACAACGTGGCCGCCCTCAAGGGAATCAGCTTCGAGGTGCCGGACGGCGCCTTCGTCACCCTGATCGGCTCCAACGGCGCCGGCAAGAGCACCACCCTGCGCGCCATCTCCGGCCTGGTAAAGCCCGGCAGTGGAGAGATCCGCCTCGACGACCAGCGCATCGACACCATCGGCGCGGACCGTATCCTCAAGCTCGGCATCGCCCACGTGCCCGAGGGGCGGCGCATCTTCAAGGACCTCACTGTGGAGGAGAACCTCCGCCTCGGCGCCTATATCTACAGGGATACCGATCGCATCGAATCGGATCTGAAGGAAATCTTCCGGCGCTTTCCCCGGTTGCAGGAACGCCGGGAACAACATGCAAGAACCCTGAGCGGCGGCGAACAGCAGATGCTCTCCATCGGCCGCGCGCTGATGGCAAGGCCAAAGATTCTCCTCCTCGACGAACCCTCCCTCGGCCTTGCGCCCATCATCGTCCAGGAGATCGGCGGCATCCTGCGCGAGATCAACGCGCAGGGCGTCACCGTGATCCTGGTGGAACAGAACGCCGACCTCGCGCTACAACTCGCCGACCACGGCTACGTGCTGGAAACCGGGGTGATCAGCATGGAAGACGAGGCGAGGCGGCTTGCCAACAATGAGCACGTGAAGAAGGCGTACCTGGGCATCTAGTTCCACCATATACCCGGTTCGGGAAAAAGGTCACTGGTCCTTTCCACGAGCGCCGAATGCCATCGCCACCCCGCCGGCCACCAGCCCCCAGAACGCCGACCCGACGCCGAACAGGCTCACGCCCGACAGCGTCACCAGGAAGGTAATCAGCGCCGGTTCGCGCCACCTGTCTTCCCCCATGGCCTGCCTCAGCGCCGTGGTGATGGTGCCGAGGAGGGCGATGCCTGCGATGGCGAGGACCAGTTCCCGGGGAAAGGCGATGAACAGCGCGGTGATGGTGGCGCCGAAGATGCCGGCCAGCAGGTAGAAAATACCCGCGGCGACGCCGGCGAGGTAGCGGCGGTCCGGATCAGGATCGGCGTCTGGGCCGGCGCAGATGGCGGCGGTGATGGCGGCGAGGTTATAGGCGTAGCCGCCGAAGGGGGCGAACACGAGGGTGGTGAGGCCGGTGGCGGTGAGGAGCGGGGAGACCGGGACGCGGCCGTAGCCGAAGGTGCGCAGCACCGCCACGCCCGGGATGTTCTGCGACGCCATGGTGACGAGGAACAGTGGTATGCCCGCGCCGAGGATGACCTGGAGGTCGAACCGGGGCGAGGTGAACACCGGCCGCGTGATCGCCAGGGAAACGGTTTCGAAGCGGAACAGGCCGAGAAACACGGCGATGGCGATGCCGATGGCGAACACCGCGATCACCACGTAGCGCGCCGTCCAGCGCTTGATGACGAGGTACGCGAGGAACATGGCGCCCACCAGCGCGAACTCGGATTCCATGGCGATAAACACGTCCATGCCGAAGCGGGCGAGCACCCCGGCGAGCAACGCCGCGGCGATCTGTAGCGGCACCTTGTCCATCACGCGCTCGAACCAGCCGGTGACCCCGGAAAGGAAGATCAGCGCGCCGCAGACGAGGAACGCGCCCACCGCGGCGCTCATGTCGACACCCGCGAGCGCCGTTACCAGCACCGCGGCGCCCGGCGTAGACCAGGCAGTGATGATGGGCGCGCGATAGCGCAGAGACAGGCCGATGCAGGTGATACCCATGCCGACACCAAGGACGCCCATCCACGATCCGATCATGGCGGCGTCGGCGCCCGCGGCCTCCGCGGCCTGGAAGACGATGGCGGCGGAACTGGTGTAGCCCACCAGGATGGCGATGAATCCCGCGGCGATGGCGCTGAGGGGCATGGATCGATTGGATTCCTGTTGTCGGCGGCCGATCTTACCCGTATTTGCGGTGGCCAGCTTCGGGCTTACACAGGGCGGTGGTTTACTTCAGTCGCACCAGCTTCCCCTTGCGCCGAACGAGATTCCGGTAGTCCCACTGGATATCGCGGGCCTCCGCGAGCCAGGCCGCGAGTTGTGCCTCGTCGACATCCGTCACCGAGGTATAGCGCTTCTCTGCCGCCTTGAAGCTGCCTTCCACGGAGAGGCCTTCCGATTGGAAAGACTGGCCGCTCCAGAACAACAGGCGAACGCAGTGTTTCAGTATCTTGTATCCGACGACGGGATTGTCGTCGAAGAACCAGACCGGGTGGGCATGCCAGACCCTGTTATCGGCGTCGGGCAGGTTGCGGTCAATCTCCTTCGCGAGGAGATCACAGATCTTTCGATCGCCCGGTTCCTGGGCCTGGTTGTACGCTCTGGTATCGGGATGCATGGCGCCCGCTCCTGGCGATGTTGATAGCCCCGGAGAGTATCCGCGGACCTTCCGCAACCATCAATAATTTCCTTTAACCCGCTCCTTCGTGGGATCGAAATGGGGAAACGGCACCACGGTGGCGGGTATCCGCTTCTGCTGGCCGTCGAGTTTGCCCACCTCGATCTCCGTACCGTTTTCCGCGTACTCGATGTTCATCCGGCAGAGCGCGATGTTCTTGCCGAGGATCGGCGAGATGGTGGCGCTGGTGATCTGTCCCACCTGGTAGCGGCCGTCGAACACGCCGTCGCCATGACCCGCGGCCTCGCGGCCGGAAAGTTCCAGGCCCACCAGCCTGCGCTGCGGGCTGGCCTTGCGCTTCTCCAGCGCTTCGCGGCCGATGAAGTCGTCGGTCTTGGTCTTGAGTGGCACGGTGAACGGGATGCCGGCCTCGAACGGGTCAGTCTGTTCGCAGAATTCGTGGTTGGCGAAGATCAGGCCGGCCTCGATGCGCAGGATGTCGAGGGCTTCGAGGCCCATGGGCTTGATCTCCTCTTCCGCCCCCGCCGCCGCGATCTGGCGCCAGGCCTCCGGCGCATGCTTCGGGTGACAGAACACCTCGTAGCCGAGTTCTCCGGTATAGCCGGTGCGCGAGACGAGGATCGGGATGCCCTCGTCGTCCTGCATGCGGGCGATGGAGAAACGGAACCAGCCGAGTTCCTCGACGCTTGCCTGGTCGGGGCGGGTCCAGATCGCCTTCTTCAGCACGTCACGGCTCTTTGGCCCCTGGACCTGGAGATTGGCGAGCTGGCTCGTCGCGTTCTTGACCCATGCCTTGAGCCCGCGCTTCTCCGCCTGCTCCCGTAGCCAGAGTCCGGAACCGTCGCAGCCGCCGATCCAGCGAAACTGGTCGTGGCCGAGGCGGAACACGGTGCCGTCGTCGATCATGCCGCCCGAGGGATTGCACATCGCGGTATACACCACCTGCCCCACCGAGAGCTTCTTCATATCACGGGTGACGCAGAGCTGCATCAACGCCTCGGCGTCGGGCCCAAGCACCTCGTACTTCCTGAGCGCCGAGAGGTCGATCATGACGACCCCTTCCCGGCAGGCCCAGTACTCGTCGATGGCGCCCTGGTTGGTGTAGCAGTTGGCGAGCCAGTAGCCGTTGTACTCGACGAAGTTGCGGGTCAGCTTCGCCGTCTCGGGATGAAAGCCGGTTTCCTGGGTCATGACGGGTTCTGCATCGGTGGTTTTGCGGAAGGCGATGGCGCGGCGGAAGAGTTCCTTCTCGTCGTACACCCGCACCTGGATGTCCGTGGGATTCCAGGCATTGGCGGCGTCGACGTCGTCCGGGCAGGAGGAGGAGACGCAGACCATGTCGCGCAGCGCGCGCATCAGCACGTAGTCGCCGGGCCGCGACCAGGGCTCGTCAGAGTAGAGCTGGAAGTCTTCGTCGAAGAAGGTGTTGAAGAACAGGTTGATCGCCATCCAGCCGCCGCGGGGGGCCACGCCGTAGTCCTTCAGCGCGGCATTGAAGTTGTCGGAGCAGTTCACGTGCCCCGGGTAGCCCATGTCGTCGTAGTACTTTGCGGTGCAGGCGAGGCCGAAGCTGTCGTGGCGGCCGCAGGTGTCCTGCACCACCTCGATGATGGGCGACAGGTCGACGTCGTAAAACTTGGAATGCAGTCCCGGCGCCGGGTAGGCGGAACCCATCAGGGTGCGGGTCACGGTGGCGTCGAGGCATCGCTCGAGGCCCTTGTCCAGCTTCGCGAGGTCGAAGCACTGGAAATCGGAACACTGGCGGCCGTCGATGTCCATGACCTGGACGTACTGGCCCTTCTTCACCACGTAGCTCTGGGCGGTGGCGGCGCGGATGCGGAAGTCCTGCAGCGGTTCCGCGAGGGGCTCGGCGGGCTCCCGGTCCACGGACTGCATGGGGTTTGCCCGGGTCACCCAGGCGACCAGGTCGGTGGGCGGATCCTGGCGGTCCACCGCCATGTCCCCGCCGGGCGCGCCGATCAGCGCCACGCATTCGACCTCCGCGGTAAACGACACGCGATTGCCTGCCGGGGTCTCCCCGTCCAGCACCAGCGCCGCGTCCGCGCCGGCGAGGTCGATATCGAATTTCTTCAGCGCGCGACGGATGCGGTCCGCGCCCGCGGTATCGGCGTGCAGCATGTTCGCCAGCGTCTCACCCCGGACCGAAGTCGCGAGGCCGAGGGAGCCGGTGCAGTCCCGGCCGCGGGAATCGAATGCCGCGATGTGGGCGCATTGCAGCCCCTCCGGGTCCACCAGCTCCACTGCGTCACCGGGCAGCAGGGGCACCACCACCATCGCCCCGCCGCGCACCGTGTAACGCTCGCGGCCGAGCCAGTGGCTGCCGAGGCCAGGCTCCCTGAGGGTCTGGCGGGGATCGTATTGGATGTTCATCGCGGCGCTCCTCCTTTACGTGGTCAACCGGATTCAGTCAACAATCTAGCAAATCGCCCGCGACGCCGCAGTACCCCGTTCAAGGTAAGGGCGGCGGGCGCATGCGGGCTAGGCGAGGTCCAGGGCCTTCTTGCGCGCATTGGCCCAGGTGCGGATGATCTGGTCCACCGCGAGACCCATGAACGCCACGCAGAGGCCCAGGGTCAGACCGATGCCGGTACCCTGGGGTTCCGAAATCGCCTTGAGGATGAGCTGGCCAAGGTCGGTGGTGCCGATGAACGCGCCGATGATGACCATGAACAGGGCGAAGATCACGGTCTGGTTCACGCCCAGCATGATATGGGGAAAGGCCATCGGTAGCTCGATGGACACCCAGCGCTGAAAGCGCGAGACACCGAGCATGGATCCCGCGTCCTGCAACACGGGTGGCACGCTACGCAGGCCCTCCACGGTATAGCGGGTCGCGGGCACCGTGGCGTAAACGACCGCGGCGATAATGACCGAGGTGTCGGTGATACCGAACAGCATGATCACCGGGATCAGGTAGATGAAGGATGGAAATGTCTGGAGGAAATCACAGACAAGCAGCACGATCCGGCTCGCGGTTTCGTTCTGCGCGGCGAGGGTGCCGATGGTGATACCAAGCGTCGCCGATACGAGGACCGAGAACGACGCCATGTAGGCGGTGATCAGCGCCCGGTCCCAGTATTCCGAAAGCGCGATGAACAGCAGGAACCCGCCGATGATGAGCGCCGAACGCAGGCCCGCGACGAGGTAGCCGATCCCCATCATCAGCAGGAAGGTCGCCGCTACCGGCATGCCGAGGTAGAGGTTCTTCATCGGCACCAGCACCTGTGTGATGAGGAACTCGTTGAAGTTCTTGAGGGCGAAGAACAGGGTGTCCCATAGCCAGTCGACACCTGCCTGCCACATGGGTGCGGTGGTGATGCCCTTGTTGTGTGGAATGATGTAAAGGTAGTTGAAGCCCTCGGGGAACACGGCGCGTCCGAAGAGCGCCAGAACGATGCCCGCGCCCAGCACACCGAGCGCCAGCAGGCCAAATCGGTGGCGCTGCCAGAACGTCAGGTCGGCGAAATAGTCGGTGGGCTTGTTGGCCCATGCAAGAGACATCTTGTCCAGCACCACCGCGATCAGCACGATACAGACGCCGATCTCGATCCCGGTACCGACCTTGAGGGAATTGAGCGCGATCATCAGGTTGGAACCCAGCCCCTGGGCGCCGATGAACGAGGCGATCACGGTCATCGCCAGGCATTGCATCACCACCTGGTTGACGCCGATGAGGATGTCGCGGCGCGCGGTGGGAACCAGCACCCGGAAGAGGAGCTGGAAACGGCTGCAGCCGCTCATCATGCCGGAATCCACCACGTCCGGCGGGACCTTTTTCAGCCCCAGCAGGGTGAGTCGCACCATGGGCGGGGTGGCGAAGATGATGGTGGCGATGGCCGCCGCCTGGTCGCCGACGCCGAACAACACGATCACCGGCACCAGGTAGGAATAATGCGGCATCGTCTGGGCGACGTTGAGGAGCGGATTCAGCGTTGCCTCCACCGCCCGGCTGCGGAAAGCCCAGATGCCGAGAAACAGCCCCAGCACCACCGACACCGGCGCGGCTATGAGGACGAAGGACAACGTTTCCATGGAGGGCTGCCACTGGCCGAATATCGCGATATACATTGTGCAGGCGCCGGCCAGGAGCGCGAGTCCACGGCCCTGCAGCTTGTAGCCGAGGAGCACCGCCCAGCCTGTGATCACCGTCCAGGGCAACGCCGGCCACTTCGCCCACGGATGCTCGTTGACGAAATCCCAGCTGGTCATCGCGACGATGGTCTTGTTGCCGCCGAGGAAGATCTCGCGCACGAAGTTGATGATGACGAGGAAGAAACCCGAGATGGCGCGGGTGATTTCCCGGAACAGCGGCTTCTGCTCGTAGTCCTCGATAAGCGGGTCCCAGACCTGCACCGGGAACCACTCGAACATCAGTCCGCGGACGAAGTCGTTGATCGCACCGGGCAGCCACTTGAGAAGGGGCGGAAGGCGCCACAGGATATTGTTTTCCGACGGTTTGACGACCAGGCAGAGGACAATGAATGCCGCCAGCAGGATGGCGAATTGGACGGCCTTCGATTGTCGTTTCAACGTGGCCACCACCGGTTCGCGGCCTAGCGTGATTCGCTGGGCGATGCGCTGGACCGTCCGCCGAACAACACTTTCAATACGTGGGCGCCGTGCAGCGTACCCACCACCGCGCCTTCCCCGTCCACCACGGCGACGGGATCCTCCTGGCCAAGAATCTCCTCCGCCACGGATTCGATGACGGCGTCTCTCGAGACCCGCAGACTGCCGTGGGACTCGGCCGGGTTCACGGCATCCATAATCGACGCCACCGTCAGCACCTTCTCCCGGGGAACGTCCTCCGTGAACTTGCGCACGTATTCCGTGGCCGGATTGAGAACGATGTTCGCCGGCGTGTCGAGCTGCTCGACCACGCCGTCCTTCATGATGGCAATGCGATCGGCGAGGCGTAGCGCCTCGTCGAAGTCGTGTGTCACGAACAGGATGGTCTTGCCGAGCACGTCCTGCAGGCGCAGGAACTCATCCTGCATTTCCTTGCGAATGAGCGGGTCCAGCGCGGAGAACGGCTCGTCGAGAAACCAGATGTCCGGCTCAACCGCAAGGGAGCGGGCGATGCCCACGCGCTGCTGCTGGCCACCGGACAGCTCGCGCGGGAAGTAGTTCTCGCGCCCCTGGAGGCCCACCAGCTGCACCATCTCCATGGCGCGCGCGACGCTGTCTCGAGTGTTCTGTCCCTTGACCTGCAACGGGAATGCGATGTTCTCGAGCACGGTCTTGTGGGGCAGCAACCCGAAGTTCTGGAACACCATGCCCATCTTGTTGCGGCGCAGTTCGATGAGCTGCTTGCTGTTCATCTGCAGGATATCCTGGCCCTCGATGAATATCTGCCCGGCGGTGGCGTCGGTGAGACGCGAAATACAGCGCAACAGGGTGGACTTGCCCGACCCGGACAGGCCCATGATGACCAGTAATTCTCCCTGGTGGATGTCGAATGACACGTTGTTGACGCCGACGATGAGGCCGGCCTCCATGAATTTCTGGCTGTCGACGGTACCACCCGACTCGCGCAGCATTGACTCGGCGCTGTCACCGAAAATCTTGTACACCCCCTCGCAGCGAACGACGGGCGCGCTTCCATTGGCGGTGGAAACAGCGGTAGAAGGATGGGATGACATGTTGATTGAATTTTTCTGATTGGTCCGGGGACATCATCGCCCGTACGGGACGCCTCGGCAAGTCTCCGTCGCGGACAGGGCCATCCCCCGCGACGGGGGATGGCGTTGAAAGGCGCGGGCCGGGCCACGGAGGCCGGGCCACGGAGGCCGGGCCACGCAGGCAAGGCCGCCAAGGCCACGCCGCCGCCGGAGCGGCGTCAGCCCGCGCCGGGTTGATGCGTCAGTTGCCGGCGCCGAGTACGGACACGGTCCAGGGTTTCCAGACTTCCTCGTTGTCCGCCAGCCACTTCACTGCCGCGTCCTCGTGGGTCATGCCGTCCACGTCCACCAGCGCGGCCATGGAACCGATCTGGGGCGTGGTGAAGCTGATCTTGCTGAAGATGGTATACGCCTGGGGATGGGATTTCGGGAAGCGGAAGTTGGCGCCCTTCTTCAGCCAGCCCTTGGGCGAACCGCAGCCGGTGGTGGTGAGATCGCCACCGTCGCTGAGCCGGCAGCCATCGAAGTACGGCGGGAACTCGATGAAGGTGAAGCCGGAGGCATCGGTGAAGTTTGGCGTCCAGTTGAAGATGATGGTGCCGCGGCCTTCCTTCTCCGCCGCCTTCAGTTCCGCCCACAACGCGTCGGCGGCGCCGGCGAATTTCACCACCCACTTGTCATCCAGGCCGAGACCCTTGAGACGATCTGGCATGGTGTCGCCGTGCCAGCTCTGCGGGCCTTCCAGCCAACGGCCCTTGCCGTCGGAGTCGGGGGTGACGAAATTTTCGTGGCAGTCCTTCAGTGCCTCCCAACTGGGCAGTCCGGGACACAGGTCCTTCTCGATGACCCAGTTGGGAACGCCCATCTCTTCCAGGGTTTCCGCCGCGTGGGTGCCGGCATCGATGAGTCCGCCCTGCTCCATGGCGTTGTAGTAAGCGTTCTGCATGGTGGACTGCCAGACTTCATGCACGAGAGTCAGGTCGCCGGTGCGTACAGCCTCGAAGCTCGCCTGGTTGTCCACGGGGACGTACTGGACGGTGTCACCGATGCTTTCGAAGATGCCACCGATGACATGGGCCATCACGATCTGGCTGGACCAGTTCTTGATGGGAATCTTGATCGGTTCACTGCTGTCCGCCGCAATCGCCGGGCCGGAAGCTGCCAGGACTGCGATCAGGGCCGATGACAACAATGTCTTACGGGATGAGATGCATGCTGGTTTCACGTCGTCCTCCGAAAAAGGAATGGATGGGGTATTTTCAGTATAACCAAAACGAGGTACTACCACTTTCACAAATGGACCAGAAATAGCACCTTTTCGTCCGCCCACAGGACCAGTTGCGGACCATTTGCCGCGATTATGCGGCGTTGAATGCCCAACTTGAGTGGACAGGGAACGCCCGCTCAGGGCATCGCGGGGACGGTCACCGGCCCCTCGGCCGTCAGCAGTGTCTCGCTCAGGCCACGGGCGGTGTAACGCATCCGCAGGTCGAGCAGTTTCTCGGCGTAGTAAAGCCGTGCAGGGGCATGGTCGGGATGGTTGCTCACGTCGACAAGTTCACCCGGATCTGATTGCAGGTCGAAAAGCAGCGGCGGCAGGGCGGCGAAGTGCACGTACTTGTAGCGCGCGTCCCGGATCACGCCCAGGTGGCATCGATGAGGACTGGTCGGCGGGAAATCTTCGCCGAACCCGGGGGCTTCATGGCGAAAGTCGTATTCCCAGTGCACCGCGTCGCGCCAGTCTGCAGGCGCCTCCCCGCTCTGGATTACCGGCATCAGGGACCGGCCATCGCACTGCGTCGGAATGCCGATCCCGAGCCATTCCAGCATCGTCGGCATGATATCCACGTTCTCGGTGAAAAGATCGAGTTGCCTGCCGCGGGTGATGTCCGCCTCCGGGCGCGGATCGCGCACGATGAGCGGAATATGGTAGGACTGGTCATGGAAGCCGAGCTTGCCCATGAGCCAGTGATCGCCTAGTTGCTCGCCGTGGTCCGAGGTAAAGACCACCAGGGTGTCATCCCAGTCTCCCCGGGCACGCAGGAAATCGAACAGTTTGCCGAGATGCGTATCGACCTCGGTCATCAGGCCGAGATAGGAGGCCCAGGCGTCTTCCAGGACTCGCGTGTCTCCATTGTCGCCGAATTGTGAATGACGGAGCATTCCCGCGATGAATGGATGCATCGCCGCCTCGTGGTCGCGTTCGGCATGGCGTAGCGGTTCGGCCAGTCCGTCCGGCGGATACATACGGTTGTAAGGCTCCGGAGCGACGAACGGCGGATGCGGCCGCAGCAGCGACAGGTGAGTAATCCAGGGTCCATCGGCGGCGGCGATCCACTCCATGCAGCGCCGCACCAGCCAGGCGGTTTCGTGGTCGTCGGCGGCGATCGCCAGCGGCAGTACGCTTTCCCCGCCATCCGCCCATGTGACGCCCTCGGCGCGCTTGCCGTACAGCTCCCAGCGGCGGGCAGGAATCTCGTAGCCCCGCGACACCAGGTACTCCACCCAGGGAATGGGCACCTCGTCACGGAACGGGGTGAAATTGCTGAGCCCCGGAAGTGGCTCGCTGTAGTGCCTGAGGCGCCGGTCCGCGGGGTCCATGTTCTCGGGATCCGCACCGGTGTCCGTGTAGCCAAACAGCGAGGGATCGTAGCCCGCGCGCCGCACCTCGCGCGCCCAGTTGGTGAGACGGCCAGATACCGGCGTTCCGTTGCTCACGCAGCGGTGGTTGAAGAGGTACATCCCGGTGTGCAGGGAAGTACGACTGGGACCGCAGGGCGTGGCCTGCGCGTAATGCGATCGGAACAACGTGCCTTCCGCCGCGAGCGCGTCCAGCGATGGCGTCCGAACGACGGGATGCCCCAGCGACGAGAGGCAGGGTCCGCGCCACTGGTCGGCGGTGATAAAGAGGATGTTCACGCCCGCTCCTTCAGTCAGGTCGGGCAGAGCCTATCCGAGGGACGCTCCCCGAATCAATCGGGAAGCGGTGGCATCGACGCGGAAGGCCGGATCTCCCCGGAAACGATCAGGAACAGTTGACCCGGCGGATGTCGGCCACGCCGAAGACGTTGACCTGGTTCTCGGGGTTGCCGCAGTACTGGATCTCGCTGACGCCCTGGACGTCGCCGGTGATGCGGCCGTCCCCGGCGTGGAAGTTGAGACGGATGTCCGCGGATCCGGCCACGTGCACGTCGGCATTGGTCAGTTCGCTGCGCATCAGGTCCAGCGAGGAAGCCCCCCGGGAGTTCAGCACCAGGTTGGTCAGCAGGTTGTCGCTGCCGCTGACGCTGCCGGCGCCGTTGACGTTGAGTTCCAGGTCGGACTGGTCAAAGCCCGAAAAGGCCAGGCTGGCGGCGCCATTCTGGGTCAGGCGGCGCAGGTCGGGCATGGTGATCTCCACTTCGAGGGTGGCATCCTGGTACTGCCCGTTCTGCAGGCGAACTTCGAGCGTGTCGCCATTGCGCATGACCTGGATCCGGTCCTGCAGATTGCTGTCGGCGCGAACGCTGATGGAAAACGACTCGCCCTGGGTAATCCTGGTATCCACGTCACTGGATACCACCGCGGTGAAATCCTTCTCTTCGACCTCCCGGGTGACGACATCGCCGTTGCCCTTGATTGCCTCCGGGTTGCCCACGGTCACCGTAGTTGATCCATTGCCGCAGTTACTGGTGCAGTTGCCGTTGATGCACACGGTGGAACAGCCGATTCCGGTGTTGGACTGGATCACCGTGGTCTGCCCCGAGGCCGGGGCAGACACCGCGGTAGCGGCCAGGATGGCGGACGCGAGGGTCGATATCCTGACGACCATCACACTAGTAGGTCATGGTGGTGATGGTCACCCGGCGGTTGGCCCCCGACGAGGGGTTGGCCGCATCCAGCAGGGCGGTTTCGCCGCGGCCCACCAGGTTCAGCTTGGTCGGGTCGACGCCGTAGTACTGGTAGAGAAACTGGCCCACGGACTGGGCGCGCTTCTGCGACAGCGCCATGTTGTAGTCATCCGGACCGGTGGCGTCGGTATGGCCTTCCAACAGGAAGGACAGCCCCGCCAGCTCCGGACTCTGCAGCGCCTGGCCCAGCGGCGTGAGCTGCTGGATCGCCATGTCGGTCAGTTCAGCCGAGTTATAGGCGAAGTTGACTTCCATGGAGATGGAAGGTGGTGCAGCGGGCGCGGCTTGCTGCTGCTCGGCGGCAGCTACCTGCTGCTGGGCAGGCTGCTGCTGGGCAGGCTGTTGCTGTTGCTGTTGCGGCTGCTGGTACTGATCCTGGGCAGCAGGCTGCTGTTGCGTCGCGGCTGTTTGCGCAGGCTGGTTGATGCGGATGCCGCGAGTCTTCATCTCCATCGGCTGCAGCATGTCGATGATCTGGTTCTTGTCCAGCACCGCGGCGCCCACATGTGTGGATTCCTGTTGCGCCATCCCGGCCTGGCTCGCCAGCATCCCGGTCAGCAGGATCGTCAGAAGTTTGCGTTTCATGGGTCTATCCTCCTAGGTAAATACAAAAAGTTTCGCCGTAATCGAATGCATGCAGATCCTTTCCGCCGCGGCTAAGCAGGCGACCTTTGGCGGGATCCACGGGCTTGTAGTCGTTCTCCAGCACGATCAGGTCACCGTGCTGCCAGCAGCGGAGCTGGTTTTCCTTGCTGAAGACAGTGCTGCCGTTCGAACTCTGCTGCGAATTCATCGGTTGCAGCTGTACCGAACGGTTCCAGTCGTCGGGCTTCGCTTCCTGGTTGGTGGTGACATCCGCGAGGCAGCTTCCGCTGGCCAGCGCGAGCCCCAGGGCCGCGAGTGAGAACTTGTGCAGGGTTCGGGTGTTCATCCTACTGTACCTTGATCGTATAGGTTGCTTCGCCGTAACGGCCCGCGGTGGCCTTGGCATAGGCATCGCTGATCTCCGTCTTGGACGAAATGGGTAATGCCTCGAAGTCCGCCAGCCGCAATGCGCTCGGCAGGTTGGTATTGATCTGCTGCGTGGTAAGCATGCAGTGGATCATCTCGCCGTTGGTATCCGCGGTCACCGAGTAGGCCGGCGAATCAGGCAGGGCGACAAAGCCCTGGCTCGAGATGAAGCCATCCGGCGAGAAGCGGTTGGGAAAGATGCGGGCGAAGATGCCGCTGCTTTCCAGGTAGCAGTTCACGTAACCGTTGGTATTGCTCTTGATCGTCAGGAACACGTCCTCGCCGGCCTGGTAGATATCGGTCACCGAGGTCGAGGTGATGCTGAGATCAATGGGAGCGTTTGACGGGGCGATCGGCTGATCCGCGGCCACATCGAATGGCTTGGGCTCAGAATCCTCCTTCTTCTTTTTCTTGCGCTCGTCTTCCGCGACTTCCTTGTTCTTACGCACGTAAGCCAGCTTGTTCGGATCCACGGTATCCGGAATCTCGTTGATAAATGTCGAATAGAACGCCAGGTCCACGTTGGGATCCGCCGGCAGGCCGAGGCGTTCCTTGTAGAGCAGCACTGCGTTCTGGTAGTCCGCATCGATGATCTCGTCGATGGGGCCGGTGTAGTAGCCGCGCAGGTAGAGCTGCACCTTCACCAGCGTATGAATCGTACCGCTCTGGACGAGCTGATAGTGCCAGTCTGAGATCTCGCGCTGGATGTCCTGGTGCTCGGGGTCGAGACCGAGGCATTTCCAGTAGGGAATCTTCAGGAGCTTGCCCATCAGCTCGATGGCGGACAGCTCGATCAACGCGCGCAGCGCCTGGGCGGTGCCATCGCTCTGGTTGTTGGCGATACTGAAATTGACGCCCGTCTTGCTGATCCCCGCGTCGAAGTCCTTCGCGTCGCCGGTCTTGTAGATGACCGCCGAATTGCGCGTGGTGACGCCGGGGATGACCGCGATGTTATGGGTGGTGATCACGCTCAGGTCGAGGCCCAGTACCGAGGCGCTGTTGCTCGCGGAGAGGCCGAATCCGCCACCGATGGTGGAGCCGTCAATGGTGCCGCCAGCCTGCGCCGACAGGTCGGCCTGCTTGCGCACGATGTCCTTGTCAAGCTGGGTGACCGAACCGATGATGTCGTAAGGGGGAATGTTCTCGTATACCCCCTTCTGCTCGGCCTGGGTCAGGAAGGACACCAGGTTACCCGAGTCTGCGCCGTAGGCAATGAGCTGGATTACCTGGCTGCGCCGGGTCATGTCGGAAATCGCCGAGATCAGCATGTCCTTGGCGCCGGCATCCACTTTCTCCGTCTTGTCCTTGATGTCTTCCATCAGGATGACGTATTCATTGGGCGCGTAGCCGAAGATGGCGAACAGGTTGTCCATGCAGCGCAGCCCCTCGGCAAAGTCCGTGATATTGCGTTCCGGCAATTCCTTGGGACCCTGTTTCACGACCTGGATATCCTTCTCGACATCCTCCTTGACCTGGGATACGGCGCAACCGCCCAGCAGAAGGGCCGAGGCCACGGTCACGCTGATCTTCTTCGTTGCAGTTTTGAGTTCAGGTTTCATCGCTCGATCTTTCGGTGGTTGTCTGTTATTGGAAATGACTCGCGTCAGTTGCACTTGTTGTTGGCATTGATGATGTCGCCGGTGATGATCACGTCGATCTCACGCGGACCGCCAAACCCGGCATTGTTTACCACGTTGCCGATGTCCACGGTGCCGCAGTCGGCATCGTCTTCCTGCTCGTTACGCGGCGTGCCTTCGGGGAGGTAGTCCTCCTGCTTCTCGTTCTTCATCACGCGCTCCCGCGCCTTGTGCCGCGCCAACTTGGCGTTCTGGATATCGGTCAGCTCGATCTCGCCGGCCAGCGCGACCGGGGTTACCGGGGGCGCCATCGTGACGAGCGCAAGGCCCGCTGCCAGGAATATCGTCTTTGCCGTGATCTGGAATGCTTGATTGGTCATGGATCTGTTCCTCTGTTGTCTTTAACGACCGTCGGTTCAAAAAGTTTCGTTTCCGGTACGGCGTGCTGCGCGTGTCATTCGACGATCACGGATCCCACGCTCACCGAGTGATTCTGGCCAACGCCGCTGGAGTTCAGGATTACGTTGCCGACCTTGACATTGGCGGAATGCGAGCCGATGCCGGTGTTCTTGATCGCGCCGACATTGACCGAGTTGTAATTGGAGATGCCAAACGCGTTCTGCACGATGTTTCCGGCGCCGGCAGTGACATCCATGCTGCCGACATTGCCGTAGCGTACCGAGCCGATATTCACTTCGTTGTAGTTCGCCATGCCGGCCGAATTCTGGGTGATGCTGCCCACGGTATTGCTGGTGCTCACGCTGCCGGCGCCCGATCCCTTGAGCGACCCGATGTTGATCTCGTTGCGGTTCATGACGCCGCCGGTGGTCTGCACGATACTGCCCACGTTGGAATCGGAACGCATGCTGCCGACGCTGGAATCGTTCGCAGATCCGATATTGACCTCGTTGACGTTGCTCACGCCGCCTGCGCCCTGGATGATGCTGCCCACGTTCGACTCGGTGACGATACTGCCAACCTCTGAAT
>JAUILZ010000031.1 GCA_030432755.1 Gammaproteobacteria bacterium
TCGCGGCGCTTGTCGTCATCGTTGGCCTCTGGGCGAGACAAGAGGCCGGCGCCGGCGCCGTGAACGGCACGCACGGCGTGGGCGTGGCGTTTGGCGCGGAGCGCTACCAGTGGAAACTCGTCACCACCTGGCCTCGCCACCTGCCGGGCCTGGGGCTTGCCGCGGAGAACTTCGCGCAGTACGTCGAGGCCATGAGCGGCGGCCGCCTGACAATCCACGTGTATGGCGCGGGCGAGATCGTGCCCGCCATGGAGGTGTTCGACGCCGTGTCCCAGGGCGTGGCGGATGCCGGCCACGGCGCGGCGTATTACTGGAAGGGCAAGATTCCCTCCTCGGTGTTTTTTACCGCGGTGCCCTTCGGTATGAACGCGCAGGAAATGAACGGCTGGCTGCACTATGGCGGTGGTCTGGAGCTGTGGAGAGAGGTGTACGCGCCCTTCAACCTGGTGCCTTTTGCCGGGGGCAGTACCGGCGTGCAGATGGCCGGCTGGTTCAATCGCGAGATCAACTCCATAGACGATCTCAAGGGCCTCAAGTTTCGCACCACGGGACTGGCCTCGGAAATGTGCAGCAAGCTCGGCATGGCCGTACAGGCGATGGGCGGGCGCGACATGTTCCAGGCAATGCAGTCCGGGGCGCTGGATGCCGGGGAATTCATCGGTCCCTGGACCGACAGCGCGCTCGGCTACTACCAGATCGCCAAGAACTATTACTGGCCAGGCGTCGGCGAGCCCTCGTCCGCCGAAGAGTGCGGGGTCAACCTCGCGGCCTACAGCGCGCTGCCGGATGACCTCAAGCAGGCTGTGGCGCTGGCCTGCGAAAGCCTCTACAACCCGGTGTGGACGGAGTATTCCACCAAGCATGCCCAGGCGCTGAAACAACTGGTTTCCGAGCATGGCGTCATGGTGCGGAAACTCCCGGACGACGTCATCGTCGCCATGGGCAATGCCGCCGGGGAAGTGATCGCGGAGCTCAGGGAAAACGACGATGAGCTGGTGAAGCGCATCGTGGAGAGTTTTCTCGCCTATCGTTCCACTATCGCGGAATACATGACCTACGCGGACAACGGGCAGATGAACGCCCGGGCGCTGGACTATCAATACTAGGAGCCGTCCATAAGGCCAGAGTCGGCGCGGCCCGCGGATGTCAGCACTCGCCGACTTCCTGGACGGCATCAATAAAGTGACCGGCCGGCTGGTACGCTGGCTGGTCCTTTTCATGATGTGCGTCCAGTTCGGTGTGGTCCTGCTGCGCTACGTTTTCGGCGTCAGCGATATTGCGCTCAACGAGAGCGTCCTCTACATGCACGCCGCGCTGTTCATGCTGGGTGCCGGCTACACGCTGCTGGTGGACGAACACGTGCGCGTGGATATTTTCTATGCACGCCTGAATGATCGCCGCAAGGCCTGGGTCGATGTCGCCGGCCACCTGTTCTTCCTGGTCCCGGCGGTCGGCATGCTGCTGTACTGGTCCTGGCCCACGGTCAGGAATGCCTGGGCGATCCTCGAGGGGGCGATCTCCGTGGGTGGCATACCCGCCTCGTTCCTGCTGAAGACCCTCATCCCCGCGTTCTGCATCCTGCTCCTGGTGCAGTCGATCGCTATCCTGCTGCGAAAATTCCTGCAACTGTCGTCGCGCGCCTGATGCTGCCACTCGATCTGATCATGGTCGTGGCATTGATCGGCGGCATCCTGCTTGGCTTTCCGGTGGCGTTCACCATTGCCGGGGTCGCAACCCTGTTTGCCATACTGGGCGCGGCCACCGGCGCCATGGATATCTCCCTGCTGGGCGCCCTGGGCCAGCGGGTGTTCGGGGTCATGACCAACGGGGTGCTGATCGCGATTCCGTTGTTCGTGTTCATGGGGGTGGTGCTGGAGAAGAGCCGGATCGCCGAGGAATTGCTGCAAACCATGGGGCAACTCTTCGGTCGGTTGCGCGGAGGGCTGGGCGTATCCGTGGTGCTGGTCGGGGCATTGCTCGCCGCCTCCACCGGCATCGTGGGCGCCACGGTGATCGCCATGGGCATGATCGCGCTGCCCACCATGCTGCGCAATGGCTACAACCCCAGGCTGGCATCGGGCGTGGTCTGCACGGCTGGCACGCTGGGGCAGATCATTCCACCGTCGACACTGCTCATCATTCTGTCCGACGTGATGTCGAATGCTTACCAGCAGGCGCAGTTCGCCCAGGGAAAGTTCACCGTCGAAACCATATCCGTGGGCCAGATCTTTTCCGCCGCACTGTTTCCCGGCCTGCTGCTGGTAGTGATCTATATCGTCTACCTGCTGACCCGGGCGTGGCTGGTGCCCGCGGATGCCCCCGCCGTGAAAGTTGTGGATGCAGGCGGGCGACCGGGCGTTACCAGGATACTGGCGGCGATCCTGCCGCCGGTATTGCTGATCGTCGCGGTACTGGGCGCGATACTGGGTGGCGTGGCCACTCCTACCGAGGCCGCTTCGGTAGGCGCGGTGGGCGCCTTTATCCTGGCGGGACAACGCATGGGCGTTTCTGCCAGGGTAACCATCATCGGTGTCGTTGCACTGATCGCGCTGGCCATCGCGGCCGGTGTCGCGCCGGTCAAACTGCAGCGCAGCGACGTCACGATGACGGCGTATTTACAGGGAGGGGTGTATGCCGTTCTGGCTATCGTCGGCCTGGCCGTTCTGGCGGCGGCAATCATCCGGCTGCATCGAAATCAAATCCTCGTACCGGCGCTGACCTCGACGATGACGGTCACGGCGATGATCTTCGCCACCATACTGACGGCGAGTTTCTTCTCGCTGGTATTCGTCGGCCTGGGTGGCGAAGACCGGATCGCCGCGATCATCGAGGCGATGCCTGGTGGAGCGACCGGCGCGCTGGTGTTCTGCATGCTGATCCTGTTCGTGCTGGGCTTCTTCCTGGATTTCGTGGAGATCACGGTGATCGTGTTGCCGTTGATCGTCCCCGCGTTGATCCTGATGGGCCATGACCCGGTGTGGCTGTCGGTGCTGATCGCGATCAACCTGCAGACGTCGTTTCTCACCCCGCCATTCGGTTTCTCGCTGTTCTACCTGCGCGGCGTCGCGCCGCCGGAGATTTCCACCGCCTCCATCTACCTGGGCGTGGCGCCGTTCATTGTTCTCCAGATCGTCGGCATCTCGGTTATCTGGTGGTTTGCTGACGTGGCGACGTACCTGCCGAAATTGCTGTTCTAGTGGACCAGTGACATCAGGATATTCACGCACAGGATTGTGAGAGGACGGCCTCTTGGACTCTTGGCAGTCCGTAATCCCAGCGTAGGCTGGGATCCATTTTTTTTTGCGTGCGCACGCTCTGTGAAATGGACGCCAGCTTTCGCTGGCGTTTCGAAACTTCGCCTGGTACTGGTTGCATTCAGGGAGGCATCCGGCAACAGCCAGTGAGCATTGTATTTCTCGCCGCATAGTCCGACGACATCGTCATAAAAAACCCCGCCATGCGGCGGGGTTTTCTCGACCCGGGATCGAACGGCGTTCCAATCAGAACTGGTCTTCCTCGGTCGAACCCGCCATCGCGGTGACCGAAGACTTGCCACCCTGGATGGTAGTGGTGATGTCGTCGAAGTAACCGGCGCCGACTTCCTGCTGGTGGGCGACGAAGGTATATCCCCGTGACGCCGCGGCGAATTCCGGCTCCTGCACCTGGCTGACGTAGTGCTTCATGCCCTCGCCGGCGGCATAGTCCCGCGCGAGGTTGAACATGTTGTACCACATGTTATGAATGCCGGCGAGGGTGATGAACTGGTAGGTATAGCCCATCGCCGCGAGCTCGTCCTGGAAGCCGGCGATGGTGGCATCGTCGAGGTTCTTCTTCCAGTTGAATGACGGCGAGCAGTTGTAGGCCAGCAGCTGGCCGGGATTCTCCGCCCGCACCGCCTCGGCCCATTCGCGGGCGAAGCCGAGGTCCGGGGTGCCGGTCTCGCACCACACCATGTCGGCGTATGGCGCGTAGGCCACGCCGCGGGCGATGGACTGCTCGAGCCCGTTCTTCACCCGGTAGAAGCCTTCGCCGGTGCGCTCACCGGTGAGGAAGGGACGGTCACGTTCGTCGAAGTCTGACGTCAGCAGGTTGGCGGCCTCGGCGTCGGTGCGCGCGAGGATCAGTGTGGGTACCCCGGCGACATCGCAGGCGAGGCGCGCGGAGACCAGCTTCTGCACGGCTTCCTCCGTGGGGATCAGCACCTTGCCGCCCATGTGCCCGCATTTCTTCACCGCCGCGAGCTGGTCCTCGAAATGCACCCCGGCGGCGCCGGCGGTGATCATGTTCTTCGTCAGTTCGTAGGCGTTGAGCACGCCGCCAAAGCCCGCTTCCCCGTCGGCGACGATGGGAAGGAAGTAGTCGATGTATTCATCGTTGCCGGGTTCGACACCGCGTTGCCACTGGATCTGGTCGGCGCGGGCGAAGGCGTTGTTGATCCGGCGCACCACCGCGGGCACCGAGTCGTAGGCGTACAGCGACTGGTCCGGGTACATGCTCTCCGAGGTATTGGCGTCTGCCGCCACCTGCCAGCCCGAGAGGTAGATGGCCTCGATGCCGGCCTTGGCCTGCTGCACCGCCTGGCCGCCGGTGAGCGCGCCGAGGCAGTTGACGTATCCCTTGCGCGCGCCGCCGTGGATCAGATCGAACAGCTTCTCCGCGCCGCGCCGCGCATAGGTGAGTTCCGGCTGCACCGAGCCCCGGAGCCGTACCACGTCGGCCGCGGAGTAGTTGCGCGTGATGGCATTCCAGCGCGGATTTTCCGCCCAGTCCTTTTCCAGGGCGGCGATCTGCTCGGCCCGTGTCATGTTTCGCGTCATGTCTCGTTCACTCGAAGTTAAAATCGGGGTAGTTGATCTTCGGGAATCGCCCCGGGGCGAACAAGGTGTGAACCGAGCATTTATTTCAATTCGGTATATTGAAAAACTGCATCATGCAAAACTTTAATGCTCAATATTATTAATGATAATCTGAACTGATTATCAATTAGTAAATAATAAGGTAAATATTATGCAGGATGAATCAGGCCGGGAAATGACCGCGACCGCTCCGAAAGAGGACTGGGTCACGGTAGCCGACCTCGTGCTGGACGAATTCCACGACTTCCATCGCCAGTTCCGTGAAATCCCGGAACTTTCCCGGCAGGCCTTCGAGGCCCGTGATCACGCCAGGTCGCTGCGCCTCAGCAGCCGCCGGCTGCAGCTCTACAGCATCAGCATCCGGGATTTCAGCGACCGTATCCAGCGCGACTTTCCCGCGCTGTCTGCCGACGAGTCGCAATGGGATCGTGTCGAGGAGCGATACCTCGCCGGGGTCGAGGGCGAATACGCCGCCGATCTCGCCATGGCCTACCTGCATTCGATCCGGCGCAAGATCTACCGGGGCGAATGGCGCAAGGCAGACTACGCCAGCTACCGTGGCAAGTACCGTTCCGACGAGGTGATGGCGGACCAGCTGCTACAGTTCAATGTAACCGGCGCGCTGACGGCTGATACGGTACGAAGCATTCTGACCATGGAGGCTCACGATGTTCCTTTCGAGGACATTGACCGGGACGTCCGCCGTATAGTCAACCGTACGGCCCGCAACCTGGATCTCGACAGCCGGCTGGGGCAGGGGGACATGCTGATCGAGATGTTTCAGGCCGGTTTCTATCGTAACCGCGGCGCCTATCTGGTCGGCCGGCTTACCTTCGATGGTGAGCGCTTTCGACCATTTATCATCGCGCTGTTGAATGGCGACAATGGCATCTACGTGGACGCGCTGATCACCAGCGCGACCTATGCTCACAACATGTTCAGCTCCACCCTGGCGAATTTCCACGTCACCAGTTTCCACTACCACGAACTGTGCCGCTTCCTGCGCAGCATCATGCCGATGCGCCCCCTGGGGCTGCACTACTCCACCGTGGGCTACAACCATCTCGGTAAGGTGGCGGTGATGAACGAACTCGAATGGGAGTCCGAGTCCGGTGCGGGTCCCATGGACTTCGCTCCCGGGAAGCCCGGCACGGTGGCCATCGGTTTCTGTTTTCCCGAGTCGGCCTACGTGCTCAAGGTGATCCGTGACACGCCAACTAGCGGCTACAAGTGGGGCAAGTTCGACGGCGTCCAGTCGGTGCTGCGCAAGTACACCAAGGTGCACGAGATCAATCGTACAGACAGCATGCTGGACGCCATCATCTACTACAACCTGAGGCTCAGCGTTGCGTGGTTCGGCGGGGAGTTGCTGGGGCAGTTGCTGGAATTCGCGGGGGAGAGCGTTTACCGGGATGGCGATGCACTGGTATTCCGCTACCTCATCGTTCAACGCCGCCTGACACCTTTACCGGTGTATCTTGAAAACGCCACCGACAAGCAGGCCGAAACCGCGATGATCAATCTCGGTTACTGCATCAAGAACAATGCCGCGGGCAATATCTTCAACCGCGATCTCGATGCGCGCAATTACGGCGTGACCTCATATCTCAAGGTCTATCTCTACGACTACGATGCGCTCGAGGAACTCACTGACGTCAAGATCCGCACCAACCTGGATCGCGAGGACGGCGAGGAAGATATCCCCGACTGGTACTTCGAGGACGGCGTGGTATTCCTGCCGGAGGAACTGGTGTCCGGTCTTTGCCTGCCTTACCGCGAATTACGCCGCCGCTTCGAGGCGGAGCACGGGATGTTGCTCAGCGTGGACTACTGGGAGGGGATCCAGCGTGACCTGCAGGCTGGCCAGGTTCCTGTGGTGAGCGTCTACCCGGATACCGAGCAGCTAACCGAAGCAGACGACTAGAAAGAGGTTCCCGCGGGTGTACCCGAAATGCCAGAGTGGGAAATCCGAAACACCGGCGAAAGCTGGTGTCCATGTGGCGGTAGTGCTAGACGTGAAATGGATTCCAGCTTTCGCTGGAATTACGTAGTCCCGAGCTGGTGTCCATGTGACATTTTCTCAGACTGTCAGATGGATCCGGGCCCCAGCCTTCGCTGGGGTAAACCTTCGCTGGGACTACGAAGACTTGTACTCCTGTAGTTTCAGGATATCGGTGCAATCCAGCGGTTGAATGCCAAACTGGTGAGGTAGTAAACCGCGAGCAGTTGCACCAGCAGAACCACAGTGCCGGTGGTGCGAATGATGCCGGCGATTTTCTGGTCAATCTCGCCCTGGTTGCGTGCCACCAGGCTCATGGCGAGGCGCCGGTGGAGCCAGGCGGGCAGGGCGCCGATCAGGACACCGGACAGGACCAGCCCGACAACGAGAAAAGCCAGACCACGAAGGCTCGCAAGCATCGACCAGGCCGCCGTCTGCCAGGCAAGAAAACCAGTGACCCCGAGAAAGACCATCGCGGCGAAATTCAGCAGCAACGCGCCGATGACGGGGCCGGCAAACCGTTCGGGGAGGAGGGGCATCAGGCGGTTTCCGTGAAATCGTGCGTGGGGTGGTGGAACGCGGTGGTAACGCGGAGTCGGGCAACGCTGGTCATGGGTTAAAATGATGCTGGCAAGGGAGTTCCGGCGGGCCGCGCAGCGGATAAACCGGCCCGCATAACCCCCGGTTTCGGTTCACCAGGACCATGTGCCGGGCGCCGCGAAGATATCACCCCGTCACGGGCATTGTGTAGTGGGTGTGCGGATGCTATTCTTGGTATCTGGTATACAATATACAAGAAATACCCTGATACCACCATGGAGAATGCCTGCCAGTCGTGTTGCTGTGCAACAATGCGTCGCTTGCCCGGCGCAGCCCACGGTTCGTCTCCATGAATCCAGGGTTTCCGTTCCGATCCATTTCTTCCGACTCGCAGTAACACCATGAACATACACGAGTATCAGGCCAAGCAATTGCTTGGTGGTTTCGGGGTAACAGTGCCCCGGGGCAAACCGGCGTTCAGCGTCGACGAGGCCGTGAGCGCGGCCGAGGAACTCGGCGGCCCGGTCTGGGTGGTCAAGGCCCAGATCCACGCTGGCGGCCGCGGCAAGGCCGGCGGTGTCAAGGTCGTGGATTCCATCGACAAGGTGCGCGAGACCGCGGACAGCATCCTCGGCATGACCCTGGTCACCCACCAGACCGGTCCCGAGGGCAAGGAGGTCAAGCGCCTCTATATCGAGGAAGGTTGCGACATCGCGCGCGAACTGTACCTCGGCCTGCTGATCGACCGCGCCACCAGCCGGGTGACCATCATCGCCTCCACCGAGGGCGGCATGGACATCGAGGAAGTGGCCGCCAATACCCCGGAGAAGATCATCACCGTGGTCATCGATCCGGCTATTGGTCTGCAGCCGTTTCACGCGCGCCGCCTCGCGTTCGGTCTCGGCCTTGCGGGCGACCAGGTCAAGTCCGCGGTGAAATTCCTCGCCGCGATGTACCGCGCCTTCACCGAGCTCGACGCCAGCATGGTGGAGATCAATCCGCTGGTGGTCAAGGGCGACGGCGAACTCATCGCCCTCGACGCGAAGATGAACTTCGACAGCAATGCGCTCTATCGCCGTCCGAACGTTGCCGAACTGCGCGACGAGTCGGAAGAGGATCCGGCGGAGATCGAGGCGAGCAAATACGACCTCAACTACATCAAGCTCGACGGCTCCATCGGCTGCATGGTGAACGGTGCCGGCCTTGCCATGGCCACGATGGACATCATCCAGCTTTACGGCAGCTCGCCGGCGAACTTCCTCGATGTCGGTGGCGGCGCTACCGCGGAGAAGGTCACCGCGGCGTTCAAGATCATCCTCGGCGACGAGAACGTCAAGGGCATCCTGGTGAACATCTTCGGCGGCATCATGCGTTGCGACGTGATCGCAGAGGGCATCGTGGTGGCGGCGAAAGAGGTCTCCCTCGACCGGCCCCTGGTGGTGCGCCTCGAGGGCACCAACGTCGAGCAGGGCAAGAAGATCCTCGCCGAATCCGGCCTGCCCATCCTGTCCGCGGACAATCTCGCGGATGCCGCCGAAAAAGCCGTCAAAGCCGTGAAGGAGGCCGCCTGATGTCCGTATTGATCAACAAGGAAACCCGCGTCATCTGCCAGGGATTCACCGGTTCCACCGCCACCTTCCACAGTGAGCAGGCCATCGCCTACGGCACCAACATGGTGGGCGGCGTCACGCCGGGCAAGGGCGGGCAGAAACATCTCGGCCTGCCGGTATTTGATACCGTGCATGATGCGGTAGCAGAGACCGGCGCCAATGCCTCCGTCATCTACGTGCCGCCGCCGTTCGCCGCGGACGCGATCATGGAAGCGGTGGACGCGGAGATCCCGCTCATCGTCTGCATCACCGAGGGCGTCCCGGTACTCGACATGGTGCGGGTGAAGCGCATGCTGCAAGGCTCGAAAAGCCGCCTGGTGGGCCCGAACTGTCCGGGTGTCATCACCCCGGACGAATGCAAGATCGGCATCATGCCCGGCCATATCCACAAGAAGGGCAGCGTCGGCATCGTCTCGCGTTCCGGCACCCTGACCTACGAGGCCGTGGCCCAGACCACCGCCGCCGGTATGGGGCAGAGCACCTGCATCGGCATCGGTGGCGACCCGGTCAATGGCACCAACTTCATCGACTGCCTGGAGATGTTCCTCGCGGATCCGGAAACCGAGTCCATCATCATGATCGGCGAGATCGGTGGCACCGCGGAGGAAGAGGCGGCGGAATTCATTCGCGAGAACAAGGTGAAAAAGCCGATGTGCGGCTTCATTGCCGGGGTGACCGCCCCGCCGGGGCGCCGCATGGGCCATGCCGGCGCCATCATCGCCGGTGGCAAGGGCAGCGCCGACGACAAGATCGAGGCGCTCCAGTCCGCGGGCATCCGGGTGGCGGATTCCCCTGCGTCTCTCGGCACCACGTTGAAAGCAGCCCTTGGCGGCTGACCCGGTACAAATCGCGGCTCGCCCGCCGCGTCCCGTCGATGCAAAGACAGAACAGGCCGGAGGTGGATGCAACGCCTCCGGGCCGATGGGATACAACGGGCAACCAATGGAGGAAGTCTCCGGCCCCGTGATCCGCCACCGCGGATCATGGCCGGGCTTCCCCGCAACACAATTATCCAGGAAAACGTCATGGGCGTAGTATCCAGAATGCCCCAGAAAAGAGGGCATCCGGGCAGCGGGAAAAAGAAAACCCGCGGCCAACCCAAGGGCCGACAGGTCAATCCCTCGGCGCTGTCGGAGGTGCGCACGCTGGTCGGCTCCGAGACCCGGCGCGACCTGCTGATCGAATACCTGCACCTGGTCCAGGACAAGTATGGTTGCCTGTCGCCGGACCATATCGCCGCCCTCGCATCGTTGATGGGCCTGGCCCAGACCGAGGTCTACGAGGTCGCCACCTTCTACGCGCATTTCGACGTTCTCTCCGAGGGCGATGCGCCGCCGCCGGCGGTCACAATCCGGGTCTGCGACAGCATCGCCTGCCAGCTTGCCGGGGCGGAATCCCTGCTTGCCGAGCTCGAGGCCGGCCGCGGCGATGACGTTCGGGTGCTGCGCGCTCCCTGCATGGGACGCTGCGAACAGGCTCCGGTAGCGGAAGTCGGTCACAACCATGTCTGCGGCGCCGACAGCGCCACGCTGCTCGCCACCGCCGCTGAGCGTCACGTGCATCCCGACATGCCAGGTTACCGCGACCTCGACGGCTACCAGGCGGATGGCGGCTACCGACTGCTGAGCGCCTGCCTCGCGGGAGAGCGCAAGCCCGAGGAGATCATCGAGACCCTCAACCAGTCATCGCTCCAGGGTCTCGGCGGAGCAGGGTTCCCCACCGGGCGCAAGTGGGGCATCGTGCGCGGCTTTCCCGGTCCCCGCCTGATGGCGGTGAACGGCGACGAGGGCGAACCCGGCACCTTCAAGGACCGCGTCTACCTCGAATCCGATCCCCATCGCTTCATCGAGGGCGCGCTCATCGCCGCCTGGGTGGTGGGCGTGGAGAAATGCTTCATCTATATCCGCGACGAGTACCCGGCAATCATCAAGCTGCTGAAGGCGGAACTCGACAAGGTGCGCGCCGCCGGCCTCGCGGATCACGTCGTCGTCGAGGTGCGGCGCGGCGCGGGCGCCTATATCTGCGGCGAGGAGTCCTCGATGATCGAATCCATCGAGGGCAAGCGCGGGCTGCCGCGCAACCGCCCGCCCTATGTCGCCGAGGTGGGCGTCTTCGGCCGGCCGACCCTGGTAAACAACGTCGAGACCCTCTACTGGGTGCGCGACATCGTCGAGAAGGGCGCGGACTGGTTCTCCGGCGCCGGCGCCCACGGTCGCAAGGGCTGGCGCTCCTACTCGGTATCGGGCAGGGTCAAGAAACCCGGCATGGTGCTCGCGCCCGCCGGCACCACGGTCAACGAACTGATCGACAAGTACTGCGGCGGCATGCTCGACGGTCACGTTTTCAAGGGCTACCTCCCGGGCGGAGCCTCCGGCGGCATCCTGCCCGCCAGCCTCGGTGACGTGCCCCTGGATTTCGGCACCCTGCAGGAATACGGCTGCTTTATCGGCTCCGCGGCGGTGGTCATCTTCAGCGACCAGGACAACATGAAGGACGTGGCGCTCAACCTGATGCGCTTCTTCGAGGACGAGAGCTGCGGCCAGTGCACCCCCTGTCGCGTGGGCACGGAGAAATCGGTTACCCTGATGGAGAAACCAAAGTGGGACACGGATCTCCTCGAGGAACTCGTCACGGTGATGACGGACGCCTCCATCTGCGGCCTCGGACAGGCCGCGGGGAACCCTGTCAGCTCAGTCCTTAAATACTTTAAGGAGGACCTGTAAATGTCTGAAAAAATTAAATTTACCCTCAACGGTCAAGCGGTCGAGGCCGAGCCGGGACAGACTATCTGGCAGGTCGCGCAGGGACAGGGCGTAGACATCCCCCACCTCTGCTACGCGCCCAAGCCCGACTACCGGCCGGACGGCAACTGCCGCGCCTGCATGGTGGAAATCGAGGGCGAGAGGGTGCTCGCGGCCTCCTGCCTGCGCGAACCCACCGAGGGCATGAAGGTCACCACCGACAACCATCGCGCGAAGACCGCGCAGAAGATGGTGATGGAACTGCTGGTCGCGGATCAGCCCCCGCGCGGGAAAGCTCACGACAAGGACAGCCACCTGTGGCAATGGGCCGACCGCCTGGAGGTCAGAGACAGCCGCTTCGAGCCGCGCCAGGCCCATGCGGCGGATACCAGCCACCCGGCGATGCACGTGGCGCTGGACGCCTGCATCCAGTGCAACCTGTGCGTGCGCGCCTGTCGCGAGGTACAGGTGAACGACGTCATCGGCATGGCCTTCCGCGGCGCCCACGCGAAGATCGTGTTCGACCAGGACGACCCCATGGGGCTCAGCACCTGCGTTGCGTGCGGCGAATGCGTCCAGGCCTGCCCGACTGGCGCGCTGATGGAATCCGCGCTGGTGGACGAATCCGGCGTGGACCGGGAACTGCCACTGCGCGAGGTGGAGAGCGTCTGCCCGTACTGCGGTGTTGGCTGCCAGCTCACCTATCGCATCAAGGACAACGAGATCGTTGCGGTGGACGGGCGCGACGGCCCGGCGAATACCAACCGGCTCTGCGTCAAGGGTCGTTTCGGCTTCGACTACGTCAAGCATCCGCACCGGCTGACGAAGCCGCTCATCCGCAAGGAGGGGGCTGAGAAGCGTGGTGACATGGATCTCGATCCCGCGAACCCGTGGACCCATTTCCGCGAGGCCTCCTGGGAGGAAGCGCTGGATTTTGCAGGTTCCGGCCTGAAGAGTATCCGCGACGCGCACGGCGGCAACGCTCTCGCCGGCTTCGGTTCCGCCAAGGGCTCCAACGAGGAGGCCTACCTGTTCCAGAAGCTGGTGCGCACCGGTTTCGGCACCAATAACGTCGACCACTGCACCCGGCTATGTCACGCCTCTTCGGTGGCGGCGTTGCTGGAAGGGGTCGGCTCCGGAGCCGTATCCGCGCCGTTCAACGCGGTGAAGGACGCCGACTGCGTCATCGTCATCGGCGCGAACCCGGTGGAGAACCATCCCGTGGCCGCCACCTTCTTCAAGCAGGCGGCGAAGCGCGGCACCCTGGTGGTAATGGACCCGCGCGGCACCGCGCTCAAGCGCCATGCCACGCACATGCTGCAGTTCAAGCCCGGCGCCGACGTGTCGATGCTGAACGCGATGCTCAACGTGATCATCACCGAAGGCCTCGTCAACGAGGAATACGTGGCGAAGCACACCGAGGGCTACGAGAACCTGAAGAAGCACATCGTCGACTTCACCCCCGAGGCGATGGCGCCGATCTGCGGCATCGACGCGGACACGCTGCGCACCGTGGCGCGCACCTATGCCACGTCGAAGGCGTCGATCATTTTCTGGGGCATGGGCATTTCCCAGCACATCCACGGCACCGACAACTCGCGCTGCCTGATCGCGCTCGCACTGGTCACCGGCCAGGTGGGACGTCCGGGCACCGGGCTGCATCCGCTGCGCGGGCAGAACAACGTCCAGGGCGCTTCCGACGCGGGCCTCATTCCGATGATGCTGCCGGACTACAACCTGGTGGACGTGGACAACCTGCGCTCGCGCTTCGAGGATGCCTGGGGCACCACCCTCGATCCCAACCGCGGGCTCACCGTGGTGGAGATCATGGATGCCATCCACGCAGACAAGATCCGCGGGATGTACGTCATGGGCGAGAACCCGGCGATGTCGGATCCCGACGCGGTCCATGCCCGGGATGCGCTGGCGAAGCTCGAGCACCTCGTGGTGCAGGACCTGTTTCTCACCGAGACCGCGTTCTACGCCGACGTCGTCCTGCCGGCCTCGGCCTGGCCGGAGAAGGACGGCACCGTGACCAACACCAACCGCCAGGTGCAGATGGGCCGCGCCGCGCTCGACCTGCCCGGGGACGCGCGCCAGGACTGGTGGCTGATCCAGGAGATGGCGCGCCGCCTCGGCCTCGACTGGAACTACCGGCATCCCTCGGACGTATTCGCCGAGATGGCCGGCGTAATGCCCTCGCTGAAGAACATCACCTGGGACCGCCTCGAAAGCGAAAGTGCGGTGACCTATCCCTGCGATGCGCCCGACAAGCCGGGCAACGACATCGTCTTCGGCAACGGCTTCCCCACCGCCAGCGGCAAGGGTCGCCTGGTGCCGGCAAGCCTGGTGTCGCCGGACGAACTGCCCGACGCGGATTACCCCATGGTGCTCACCACCGGGCGCCAGCTCGAACACTGGCATACCGGTTCCATGACCCGGCGCAGCACCGTGCTCGACCAGATCGAGCCCGAGGCGATCGCCGCGATGTCCCCGGCGATGCTGGAGAAACTGTCAGTCCAGGGTGGTGACATGGTGCGCGTGTCCACCCGTCGTGGCGCGATCGAGCTCAAGGCGCGTGCGGATACCGCGGTTCCCGAGGGCATGGTGTTCATCCCGTTCTGCTATGCCGAGGCGGCGGCCAACACCCTCACCAACCCGGCGCTCGATCCCTTCGGCAAGATCCCGGAGTTCAAGTTCTGCGCCGCGCGCGTGGAGGCGGTTGGCCAGGTGAACCAGCCCGGCAAGGCCGCACGGGAATTGCAGCCGGAAGCGGTGAAGTAGGTTTGCGCGTTTAGCGCCGGGATCTCTATCCACGAGACGCCAGCGAGGATTTATCCCAGTGGAGACTGGGGCTGGCCTCCACCCGGCGAGGTCGTGCGGGTTTGTGACATGGATTCCAGCCCCAGCCTTCGCTGGGACATGCTTTCGCTGGAATTTCGTGGTGCCAATCGCCACGCTGTGAAGACCCGCTTCGAAACGCCAGCGAAAGCTGGCGTCCATGTCGCATATTTGCTTAGCCTTTCAATAGCGGCTTAAGGTACTTCCCGGTATGCGAGCGCCGGGCTTTCGCGATGGCCTCCGGCGTTCCCGTGGCGATGATCTCTCCGCCGCCGCTGCCGCCCTCGGGGCCGAGGTCGATGATCCAGTCCGCGGTCTTGATGACGTCGAGGTTGTGTTCGATGACGATGATGGTGTTGCCGTGGTCGCGCAGCCGATGCAGTACGCCGAGGAGTTGTCTGATGTCCTGGAAGTGGAGCCCGGTGGTGGGCTCGTCGAGCACGTAGAGCGTGCGCCCGGTATCGCGCTTGGACAGTTCCCGTGAGAGCTTGATGCGCTGGGCCTCGCCGCCGGACAGCGTCGTTGCGCTCTGCCCCAGGGTGATGTAACCGAGGCCGACCGCCAGCAGGGTGTCGAGCTTCTTGCGGATCGCCGGTACCGCTGAGAAGAACTCGGCGCCTTCCTCCACCGTCATCTTCAGCACCTCGCTGATGTTGCGACCCTTGAAACGCACGTCCAGGGTCTCGCGGTTGTAGCGCTCCCCCTTGCAGACGTCGCAGGCGACGTAGATGTCCGGCAGGAAATGCATCTCCACCCGGATCATGCCGTCGCCCTGGCAGGCCTCACAGCGCCCGCCCTTGACGTTGAACGAGAACCGCCCCGGCTTGTAGCCGCGCGCGCGGGCCTCCTGGGTATTGGTGAAGATGTCTCGGATATGGGTGAACAGCCCGGTATAGGTGGCCGGGTTGGAACGCGGGGTGCGACCGATGGGGCTCTGGTCGATCATGATGATCTTGTCGAAATGATCGAGGCCCTCGATGCGGTCGTGGGGCATCGGGCTCGACCGTTGCAGGTGAAGCGCGTGCGCCACCGCCGGGTACAGGGTGCCGTTCACCAGGGTGGACTTGCCCGAGCCGGACACCCCGGTGACGCAGGTGAGAAGTCCCACCGGCACCTCCGCGGTAACGCCCTTGAGATTGTTGCCGCGGGCACCCTCCACTCTTAGTACTCGCTCGGGATCGAAGGCGTTGCGTTTCTTTGGCAGGGGGATCTTTTCGCGCCCGCTGAGGAACTTCGCGGTGAGCGACTTGCGGCTCTTTATGAGCTTGTCCGGTGGCCCCTCGGCCACCACCGTGCCGCCATGCTTGCCCGCCCCGGGGCCGATATCGACGACGTAGTCCGCGCTGCGGATGGCGTCTTCGTCGTGCTCCACCACGATCACAGTGTTGCCGAGGTCGCGCAGGTGGAACAGGGTATCGAGGAGGCGCTTGTTATCCCGTTGGTGGAGGCCGATGGAGGGCTCGTCGAGCACGTACATCACGCCCACGAGACCGGAACCGATCTGGGAGGCGAGGCGAATGCGCTGGGCCTCGCCGCCGGAGAGGGTTTCCGCCGCCCGCGACAGGGTCAGGTAGTTGAGGCCGACATTGGTGAGGAAGCCGAGCCGGGCGTTGATCTCCTGCACGATCTTCTGCGCGATCTCGGCGCGCCAGCCCTGCAATTCGAGACTGGAAAACAGCTCCAGCGCGCGGTCCACCGGCAGCGCGGTGACGCCGTGGATCGTCTGTCCAGCGATATACACGTGGCGCGCGGCGCGCCGCAGGCGGCTGCCGTCGCAGGTACGGCAGGGGCGTGTGCTCATGTTGCGCGCCAGTTCCTCGCGCGCGGCGCTCGACTCGGTCTCGCGGTAGCGGCGCTCGTAGTTGTTGATCACGCCCTCGAAGACATGCTTCTTCTCGAACCGGCGTCCGGGACGAATGTAGACGAAGTTGATCTTCTCCTTGCCGCTGCCGTAGAGCACCAGTTCCTGCTGCTCTTCGGTGAGGCTGTTGAACGGCTGGTCCACGCTGAAGCCATAGTGCTCGGCGAGGCAGGTGAGCTGGGTGAAAAAGTATGCGCTGCGCCGGTCCCATCCGCGGATCGCGCCCGCGGACAGCGACAGCTCCGGATCCACCACCACCCGGTCCGGGTCGAAGAACTGCATCACCCCGAGGCCGTCGCAGTCCTGGCAGGCGCCGGCGGGATTGTTGAACGAAAACAGGCGCGGCTCGAGTTCATTCAGGCTGTAGCCGCAATGGGGGCAGGCGAACTTGCTCGAGAAGAGCAGGCTGTCGGTGATCGCGCGCTCGTCGCCGAGTACCGCCACGCGCGCGGTGCCGTCGGTGAGGGCGAGCGCGGTCTCGAATGATTCCGCGAGTCTCTGCTGGTTGCCCTCGCGCACCACCACCCGGTCCACCACCACCTCGATGCTGTGCTTGTAGCGCTTGTCGAGCTTCGGCGGATCATCGAGTTCCACCGTCTCGCCGTCCACCATGGCGCGGATAAAGCCCTGGGAATGGAGTTCGCCGAGCAGCTGCTGGAATTCCCCCTTGCGATCGTTGACCACCGGCGCCAGCAGCATCAGCCGGCTGCCGTCCGGCAGCGCCATCACCTGGTCCACCATCTGGCTCACGGTCTGCGCCTCGAGCGTGATGTCGTGATCCGGGCAGCGCGGCTCTCCGATGCGCGCGAACAGGAGTCGCAGGTAGTCGTAGATCTCGGTCACCGTGCCCACGGTGGAGCGCGGATTGTGCGACGAGGATTTCTGCTCGATGCTGATCGCCGGCGATAACCCCTCGATGAGATCCACTTCGGGCTTTTCCATCATCGACAGGAACTGGCGCGCGTAGGTGGACAGCGATTCGACGTAGCGGCGCTGTCCCTCGGCGTAGATCGTGTCGAAGGCGAGAGACGATTTTCCGGACCCGGAAAGCCCGGTGATGACGATCAGGCGGTCCCTGGGAAGATCGAGATTGATGGCCTTGAGATTGTGCGTGCGCGCGCCGCGAATGCGGATTTTTTCGATGGACACGAAAGCTGGGGAAGGGCTGGGCAAACCTGATACTATACGCGGCCTTCGAGTGCCGGGCCAATTGAAATTGCGTTTGAGACAGGCTCCCGGGAGCCCCATGCATGCCAGCGAGCGACGCGCCGTGCTGGCCCTCGCCGGGGTGTTTTCGGCGCGCATGTTCGGCCTGTTTCTGCTCCTCCCCGTGCTGGCAGTTCACGCCAACGGAATGACCGGTGGCAGCGCCTTCCTCGCCGGTATCGCGCTCGGTATTTATGGCCTCACCCAGGCCGCGTTCCAGCTCCCCTTCGGCATGCTCTCCGACCGCTTCGGCCGCAAGGGGGTGATCACGGTTGGACTGATGATCTTCATCACCGGCAGCGTGGTCGCGGCCCTCGCGGACAGCATCGGCTGGCTGATCGCCGGGCGCGCGCTCCAGGGCGCGGGCGCGGTATCGGCCGCGGTGCTCGCCCTGACCGCCGACCTTACGCGGGAGGAACAGCGCACAAAGGCCATGGCGATAATCGGCATGAGCATTGGCGCGGTATTCCTTGTTTCCATGGCGATCGCGCCGCCGGTGGGAGACGCCATCGGCGTGTCCGGCCTGCTATGGATCACGGCGATACTCGGTGCGCTGGCGCTGTTGTTGCTTCACCAGGTAGTGCCGACCCCGGTGCACGAGGGTCGCCACCGGGAGGTGACGCCGATGGCGGACCGACTGAGAGCGGTGCTGGCCGATCCCCAGTTGCGCCGTCTCGATGTCGGGATCTTTGTCCTTCACGCCGTGTTGACGGCCCTGTTCGTCGTATTACCGGTCGACATCGCGCGACTCACCGGGCTCGACCTGGCGCAGCACTGGCGCATCTATCTCCCGGTTATGCTGGCGTCGGTGCTGGGCATGGCGCCGCTGGTGCTGCTCGGGTCGCGGCCGGGGCAGGTGGACCGGGCCTTTCGTTACGCCATCGGCGTGCTCGTTATTGGCCTTGCCACACTGGTCATGGTCGCATGGCGAGGGTTCACTGGCCTGGCCTGGTTACCCCTGTCGCTTTGGGTATTCTTCGTCGCCTTCAATGCCCTCGAGGCGATGCTGCCCTCGCTGGTGTCGCGGGTGGCGCCCGCGGCGGACAAGGGCAGCGCCATTGGCGTCTACAACACGCTGCAGTTCCTCGGGGTGTTCGCCGGCGGCGCCATCGCGGGCTGGCTGGCCCAGTCCTTCGGCAGCCAGGCGGTGTACCTGGTTTGCGCTCTCCTTGCGCTGGCCTGGTTGCTGCTCACCGTGCGTTCCGCGCCGTTCAGACTCTCGGCTTCGCGCGTGATCCACCTGGGCGATTCCCTAGATGCCTCGCGCCTGGAGGCCCTGGTTGCTAGAATACGGGCAGTCAGAGGCGTACAGGAGGTGACCATCGTCCGCGGCGAGGCGCTGGCCTATCTCAAGGTCGATGACAGGGAACTGGATATCGCCGCATTGCAACAACTTGACCAGACTTCAGGAGGTTAATTTCGATGGCTAGCAGAGGCATCAACAAGGTTATCCTGGTGGGTAACCTGGGGCGTGACCCCGAAATCCGTTATACCCAGAGCGGCGATCCCATCGCCAATATCACCGTCGCAACCAGTGAGTCATGGAATGACAAGAACACCGGTGAGAAACGGGAGAATACCGAGTGGCACCGGGTGGTCATGTTCCGCGGCCTTGCCAAGGTGGCGGAAGACTGGCTGAAGAAAGGCCAGCAGGTCTATATCGAGGGCCGCCTGCAGACCCGCAAGTGGCAGGGGCAGGACGGCCAGGACCGTTACACCACCGAGATCGTCGCCAATGACATGCAGATGCTTGGCGGCGGACGCGGGAGTGGCGGCGGGGGAGGCGGCACGGATGACTACGACCAGTCCGCGCCCTCACGCCCGTCCGGCGGTGGTCAACGCGCGGCCGAGGGTAGCGGCGGAGGCCAGCCGAAAGGCGCCTTCGACGATTTCGACGACGACATCCCGTTCTGACCGGAAAGGCCCTGAACCCGCGAGTGCAGGATCACCCGGCCTGGCGTAGCGAGCCGATCTGGATTCTCGCGGGGCTGTTGCTGATTCCTGCGGTGATCGAAAGGAATCTGCCCGGGCTGTCCACCGGGCGCTTCCTGCTCCTCCTGGCTATCGGCTTCCTCGCCCATTCGCTCGTTCGGGACCTGGTGATCCTGTGGAAGCTCCGCCGTGGGGCAGGGGGCGATGCCTCGCCTCGCCGGATCCGTTGCTTCTGCCTCGAAACGCCGGTGGGTATGTTGTTCCTTCTCGTCGCCCTCGGCAGCTACTGGAGCTGGCCCGCGGGCCCATTGCCGGGGGGCTGGCTCGTGGTTGCGGTCGGGACGGGCGCTACACTGCTCGGCAACTACCTGATGCGCGACCTGGTGATCCGGTGGAACCCGCTCTCCATCGCACGGGACCCGGGACACTACAGCATCATCCCGCGGCCCTGAAGCACATCAGGCTGGGATCGGCCCCCACCGGGGCAAGCGCTTATAATGGGAACCGCGCCGCGTTGAGCGGAACCACCAGGGAATCGACGGACGAAATCCACACACGCCAACCAACCAACCAACGACAGCATCACCATGGGCAAAGACTACTTCGCGCACAAGGCCGGCACCTATGACCAGGGCGCCAACCGGGTCGACAACATAGATCGCATCGCCGCGGGCATCCGCGAGCGGATCGACCTCCGGCCCGGCATGGAGATCATGGATTTCGGTTCCGGCACCGGGCTTCTGCTCGAACGCATAGCGCCCGACGTGGCGCAAATCACCGCGGTGGACGTATCACCATCGATGAATGCCGAGCTCGAGAAGAAGCGCGGGAGCCTGCCCTGCGCGCTGGACATGGTGCAGATGGACCTTGCTACCGGCACCCTGGATCGTCGCTTCGACGGGATCATCTCGTCGATGACGATGCATCACATCGCTGACGTCCCCGCGATGTTCCGCCGTTTCCATGACCTGCTGAAACCCGGCGGCTTTATCGCCATCGCCGATCTCGACAAGGAGGACGGCAGCTTTCACGAGGAGGACACGGGCGTTCACCACCACGGCTTCAGCGCGGAAGAACTGGAGTCCGCTGCCCGCGAGGCCGGATTCGAAGGCATCGCGGTGGCCCCGGTGAGTGAATTTACCAAGGGAGAACGGCAGTACCCGGTGCTGCTGGTGACCGCCACACGGCCAGGATGACGTAAAAGTCAGCCAAGTCGAAATTCCAGCGAAGGCTGGAATCCATCTTGCATCCAGTACAACTGCCACATGGACGCCAGCTTTCGCCGGCATTTCGGAAATGAAATGTAGGCGCCAGCCCTGGGATGCGTTGGCGTTGCGGACTCAGCGTCTAGTACGTGTTCCAGTTGATGCTCGGCATATCGAAAGAGGCCGATCCGCCTTCCTGGGTCTGTGCGTAAAACGTGGCAAACGCGCCAGCGAGTATCAGCGCGGTAATCACCGCCAGCGCGATCTTGATCATGCTGTAAGGCCGGTCCCCCTGGACCTCGCCGGTGCGACCGTTGACGATGAACTGGTACACCTTGCCGCGGAAGCGGAATCCGGCGATCCAGAACGGCAGCAGGATGTGCTTGAAGGTGATCCCGCTGTATCTCGTGTCGGCGTCCGTGATCCTTTGCTGGTCGCCGCCGATATCGCGCCGGATGTCGGCGCGGATGACGGGATGCATGCGCTCCCGTGCATGGCCGAATCCCTGGTCGAGTTCCACCCGGTAGACCTCGCTCTGGAAGCCGCTGAGGAATTCCTCCTGGTAGGGCGCGAGCGCGTTCAGGTCCCAGGGTGAGAGTTCCCGCGCCATGCTCCTCGGTAACGAATCTGTGGCGTAGACGAGGACGTCATCGAAATGGCGTTGCACGCGTCCGGCCACCGGCGTCCAGCGGATCTTTGGTACCTGCCGGGTGCGGGTTTGCATGCGCCCGTTGACGTTCACCCGCACCTGCTGGGTCACGTAGTACACGTCCCCCCGCTGGCCACGGTAGCTGGTGGCGGTATCACAGTCGTAGGTCCAGTAGGGTACATAGATGCCATTGAGGTCACGCTGCTGGCGTGCGTATTTCTTCAGCGCGTTGGGCGCGAACCAGAGTCTTTTCAGCCAGCGGCGATAGGATTCCTTTGCCTGTTTGGCAGTAATGCGGAAGGGCAGCAGGGACTTCGGCTGGATGATCCGGTGTTCCTTCGCATCCACCACGATCCGCGTGCCGCAGAATGGGCAGGCGTCGGCGTTCAGGTCAGGATCGAAGTCGAACTCGGCGGAGCAGGCATTGCACTTGACCGCCATTCGCACCGCGTCCGGCGCGGCGCCGGGCAACTGCTTCAGGGTCGAGTGGAAGTCGTATTCGAGGATCGGATCCCGGGACAGGGTGATCTGGTGGCGATGGTCGCAGTGGTTGCAGACCATCTCGGTGCTGCCCTCGAGGTACTGCATCTGCGCCCCGCATTGCTCGCAGGGGAAGACGTGCTGGCGGGCTTTTAGCTGCTCGGTTTCCATGTCGCCGGTGTGGCGGTGACTGACGGTCAGTGCGATGGATCGGGCGCCATCGCGGGGTGCGATCGGCGCCGGATCAGGGCAGGCATGGAGCGGCCCTGATTGTCCGGCTCATTCCCCGCGCCGTGTGACGTGCCGGAACCGCTACGCACCCTCCGGCAACGGTGGCGGGACGCTGGCGAGCGCCGCGGACAGTTCCTCCAGTTCCGACGCCGGACGCCACTTGCGCATGCCACCGCGCCAGACCAGGGTGTCGCCGGTCAGGGTGCCATTGGCTGCGTGTTGGGGAAGCTCCGACGCGTCGTATGGGCCGGCCCGCTTTCCGTCCACTACGAGGTAGTACTGCGGCTCCTCGGGTATCGGTGGCGGACCCTCGCTGTGCGTTTCGGGCTGGGGGTCCAGCGAGCGCCCCAGTCGGTCCGACATCGCGAAGCCGATGCCCATGGCCATGGCGGATCCCCCGGCGCCGGGATTCTCCGCCGCCTTGCCGAGGGCCTCCGCAGCCTGGAACTCGGTGTAGCGCTTGAGATCGCCGACGACGCCCATGGAGGTGCGCTTGTCGAGGGCTTTCTCCACCTCGCTCGGCAGCGAGATGTTCTCCACCAGCAGCGACGTCAGTTCGAGGCCGAGGGACTTGAACTCCGGATTGATGCGCTCGCGCAGGAAGTTGCCGAGGTCGTCGTAGTTCGCCGCGAGGTCGAGCACCGGGATGTTCGCATTGGCGGTGATCTCTGCAAAGCGCGAGACCACGAGGTTGCGCAGCTGGTCGGTGATCTCGTCGGTGGTGAAGTAGTCGTCGGTGCCTGCCACCTCCTTGAGAAAAGTGGCCGGGTCCGTGATGCGGATGGCATAGGTGCCGAAGCCGCGGAGGCGCACCGGGCCGAACTCGCTGTCGCGCATCATGATGGGGTTTTTCGTGCCCCACTTGAGATCGATGAACTGCTTGGTGGCGAGGAAGTAGACCTCGGCCTTGAACGGGCTCTTGAAACCGTGGGGCCAGGACTGCAGCGTGGTGAGGATCGGCAGGTTGGCGGTCTCGAGCTGGTAGAGGCCGGGCGGGAACACGTCGGCGATGGTGCCCTCGTTGACGAACACCGCGGTCTGGGATTCGCGCACGGTGAGCATCGCGCCGTACTTGATCTCGTTGCCCTCGCGCTCGAAGCGCCCTACCATGACGTCATCCGCATCGGCCATCCACTCGATGACATCGATGAACTGCCCGGTGATGATGTCCCAGAGTCCCATGGCCTAGGCTCCCTGGGTCGGCGCCGTGCCGGCCGGTGCTTCGCCCGCCGGCGCGGCCTGGGCGCGGGCGCTGGCCGCGGTGAGCGCGGAACGGAGTTCGATCTCGCATTGCTCGAGCTGGGTCACCGCCTCGGCGCGCTGGCGCTTGCCTTCGTCGGCGATACGCAGGCTCTCCTCGATAGTCTCGATCAGCTTGGCGTTGGCGGTCTTCACCGTCTCCAGGTCGAACACGCCACGCTCGATCTGCTCGCGCACCTCGCGGTTGGCCTGCTGCAGGTTCTCCGCGTTCTTCTCGAGAAGTTCGTTGGTGAGGTCGGTGGCCGCCTTCACCGTACCGGCGGCCTGCTGGGAACGGTAGATCGTCACCGCCTGGGCGAGTTGCTGGCGCCACAGCGGCACCGTGTTGGCCACCGTGGACTGGATCTTGCGGATGAGGCCCTTGTCGTTCTCCTGTACCAGGCGGATGCTCGGCAGCGCCTGCATCGTCACGGTGCGCGTTAGGCGGAGATCGTGTACCCGGCGCTCGAGGTCGTCGCGCGCGGTGCGCAGGTCGCGCAGTTCCTGGGCCTTGAGAACATCCTCGCTTTCCTTCGCCATCGCTTCCATCTCGGGGATCACCACCTTGTCGAGTTCCTCCAGCTTCTGCTCGCCCGCGTGGATGTAGTTCTCGAGGTCGCCGAAGTAATCCAGGCTCGCGTCGTAGAGACGGTCGAGGGAGGAGATGTCGGTGAGCAGCTGGGTCTTGTGGCCCTCCAGCTTGTCGGTGATGCCGTCGATCTGCTTGCGGATCTCCTCGTATTCCTGGAGGAACTTGACCACCGGCTTCGCGCCCTTGAACCAGCGCGCGAACCAGGAGGGATTCACCGCGAGGTCCTCGGCGCCGAAGCCGCGCAGCGTTGCGACCATCTCGTTGAGGGAGTCCGCGGCGGGTCCGATGTCTTTATTACGCACGCCCTCGAGCATGGTGTCGGATACCGTGGTGAGTTCCTGCTGCGCCCTGGTGCCGAAGAAAATGATGGAGTTGCTGTCGTCCATGTTGATCTCGTCGATCATACGCTCGATCTCGACCTTGTCGTCCGCGGTGAGCGCGGCCTTGTCCTTGATCTGCTTTTCCACCTCCGGCAGGGATTTCTCGGTCACGGCGATGACCGCCTGGTCGCTGGCAGCGGTTTCTGCGGTGGTCGTGTTGCTATCGGTCATGGTGTTTCTCCTTGTAAGCCGCGGGTTGCGGGGATTTGGAATCGCAGTGGCAGGGCGTGGGCCCGGTCAGATGATGCCTTCATGCTTGAGCTGGGCCTCGAGCACCTCGATCTTGACGTCCAGGTCGAGCACGTCGTTCTCCAGCAGCTTGGCATGTTGTTCCTCGATGACCTCCTCGATGCTGGTGAGCACGTTGCGGAAATTGGTCTCGAGGGTGTCGTCCTGCTGCTGGGTATGGGTTTTCGCATACTGGCGGGTGACGTCGCGCGCGCCCTTCAGGTAGACCTTGAGAAACTTGCGCGCGCGCCGGAGATCCTTGGGATCCTCCTCGATCAGCGAGAGGATGCCGCGGGTCTTGTCGACGATACGGCCGAGGCGCATCTTGAGTTCACTGTTGCCGATGCTTTTCGCGGATTGCTGGATCTGCGCGAGATTTGCCTCGGCCTCGTCGAGGGCCTCGACGATCTCCTCTGTGGTCACGCCGAAGCGCGCGACGTTCTGCTTGCTGTCGTACTGCGGGTCAAAACCATAGGCGAGGACGACGCCGGCGAAGCCGCCGATCGCCGCGAGCAGGCCGACGAACAGGTTATGCTCCATCAGCAGGGTGGTGACGAGCAACGCCGAACCTCCGGCGAACACCGCCGCGGAGAAACGCCACGGCACCCGGGTCGCGCGCGCCCACTTGCGCCGGGTGGCTTCGATTTCGTAGCGCCGCGCCTGGCGCAGGAACCAGCCCGCGGTCCAGGCGAGCCCGAGCGCGCAGGCGGCGGACAGGATGCGAAAGAAACTGCCCGTCATCAGCCCGCTAACGATAACGATCAGCAGCGGCAACGGAACGAGGAACAGGGCGAACGGGCCGATCCCGCCGGGCCGGGTTTTCTCCTGCTGTCGGTACGGGGTGGGCACGATAACGGGCGATCAGGAAAACAGGGTCATGACCGCCGCGGCGCAGCTCGTGAGGTGCAGGCAGACAATAATGAGCGTGAGGCCCAGTACCCGCTGCCAGGTGCCTGGCCGATTGACTTGCGGCGCGTTATCCATGGTCCCGTTTATTATTGAATGCGAGTCATTCTAACCCAGAGCGTTGGGGGTGGAAACCGTTGCCGGCGCTGGCCATGAGCGGTTCATCTGCCGTGCTTCCACCCTGCGCGGTGGTCACGGGCAGGGGCCATTCGGACAGCGGCACGATGCCTGGATCACGCAGCCGTCTCCACATCCAGTCAAAGAAATGCCCGGGATGGACCGGGCCGTCGTATCGCCATGGTTCTATGCGGCGAAACGCGGGATTGTCACTACTGGACCCGGCAAGGCGATCGCCGAATACGAAGGCGAAGAAGAAGTAGGGATTCGAGCCCATGCGCAGGTCCTCGCCAACCAGGTGTCCGTCAACTTCACGGAAGGCGTGGAAACCATGATTGAACGAGGAGAAACGCAGCGCATCCTCACCGTGGTCGAGCGTCTCGGCAAGCTGTCTCTGGCGTGGATAGGCCGTAAACCTGAGCGAAGCCTCGGACTCTCCGAGGGCGTGAAAGCCCTCGAGGTAACTGTCGTCGTCGATGGCGAGCACGCGCCAGAGCACCGAGTTGAACGGCGTCGGCGTCGCCACCAGTTGCATGCTGGCAAGACCGTTCGCATCCAGGGCGCGCGCCGCCATGGCCTCGACATGCTGCTGCATCGCGAATCCCCAGCCGAGATAGGCGATGCTCAGGCCGAGCGACACGCCGGCCACGCGTAGCGCGCGCCCGGGCGGCCGCCAGCGCATCAGCATCGCGAGGCCCACGCCCAGGGGCAATGTAAACAGCGGGTCGATGATGAAGATGCTGCCGCCCATGACCGGCTGTGTCCCCAGTGGCCAGAACAGCCAGGTGCCGTAGATGGTCATTGCGTCGAGCACGCTGTGGGTCAGCAGCACCAGCCAGACGAGCAGGAACCACTGGCGGAAAGTCCAGCCCGCATCCGGCGGTGGCTGACTACCGTGTCGCCAGGACTGCCAGCGCGTGTCAATCCGGTGGAACAGGAATGCGAGTAATGGACTCACCACGGTCTGCACCAGCCAGGAATGCGACCAGGTGCGATGATTGATCATCGCCTCGAGGTCGTTGGGCTGGGGCACGAGCACGTCGAGGTCCGGCAGGCTGCCGAGCAGCGCGCCGGTCAGCGCGGCGCGACGGGGATGGCGGCCGCCGGTGACGACCACGGCGACCACGCCGCCGAACACGGCCTGGCTGACACTGTCCAAGTGGGATCTCCGCGAAAGGGTTTTACCTGATCATGGCGATTGCCGGTGAAATTCCAATGAATTCGGCGATAATGTTTGCGCCCATTTGCCCGATTGCTTCCTGATTGCCATGCCAGCCGACGACATCGCCTCACTGCGCAACGACTACACCGAGGCCGGAATCCGCCAGGCGGACCTGCCCGACAATCCCTTCGACCTCTTTTCCCGCTGGCTGGACGAGGCATTTGCCGCGGGAATTCCGGAGGCGCATGGCATGGTCATCGCCACCGCCGGGGTGGACGGGCAACCGAGCCAGCGCACCGTGCTGATGAAGTCATTCGATCACGACGGCTTCTATTTCTACACCAACTACGCCAGCCGCAAGGCGCGCGAACTGGCGCAGAATCCGCGCATCAGCTGCCTCTTCCAGTGGCTCATCCTGCATCGCCAGGTGGCGTTCCAGGGTCACGTGGAGAAGGCGTCTAAGGAGAACTCGGCGGCATACTTTGCCTCCCGTCCCGAGGGCAGCCAGATCGGCGCCTGGGCGTCGCGGCAGAGCGAGGTCCTGGCGGATCGCGAAACCCTGGAGGAAAGGGTGGCGTCATTGCGTGAATGCTTTGCCGGCGAAGAGATACCGCTACCGGATTTCTGGGGCGGCTACCATGTGATTCCCGAGCGGGTGGAGTTCTGGCAGGGGCGCACCAATCGCCTGCACGATCGCTTCGTCTACAGCCGCGAAGCAGGGAAGGGCGCGGGATGGTTCCTGGACCGACTCTATCCCTGAGTCGGTCGACTTACTCCTGTATTCCCAGGACGCGAAGGTTCTCGCGCGCGACCCGGTCACCCTGTTCGGCGGCCTTGCGCAGCCAGAAAATTGCCTGGGAGCGATCGTAGGGAACGCCATCACCCTGGGCGTAAAGTACGCCGAGATTGGTCTGCGCGCCGGCGTAACCCCGGTCCGCCGCCTGGCGATACCAGTAGGCCGCGCGTTCGTAATCCTGCTGCAGCGCAATTCCGAACTCGTAGGCCGTGCCGAGGTCCGCCTGGGCCCAGGCCACGCCCTGCTGCGACAGGCGCAGGAGTTCGGGTAGCGCCGCGGTGAACCATTTCTCCGCGAGGTCGGGATTCCGCGCCACGCTGCGGCCGAACTGGTACATGATGCCGATACGGAATTCCGCCCGCGGCACCCCGTCCTCGGCAAGGGGATAGAGGAGTTCGAAGGAGCGGTTGTAGTCGCCGGCATAGTAGGCGCGGATGCCTTCCCGCAGGGCGGTGTCGCGCGCGGTATTGCTGGCGACGGCGGAAGAGACCGGTGGGCCACTGGTGGTGGGTTCCGGTGCTGATTCCCGCGCGCTGGCCGCGACACCCTGGCCCACGGGCGTGCCGCTCGTGCCCGACGCCGGCGGTGTGCGCGTGGATCCCTGGGCGATAACCGCGCCGGCGGCTGCCGGCGCTGAGGGCGTTTCGGCCTGTCTCGCCTGCTCTTCGGCTTCTTCCCGGGCGCGTTGTTCCGCCTCCTCGGCGAGCCTGCCTTGTTCAGCCTCATCGGCGGCCTGCTGCTCGGCCAGGCGTTGGGCTTCGGCTTCGCGTTCCGCCTGTTCCTCCACCTGTCGCTCGCGTTCGAGCTCCGCTTCCTGCTGCTGACGCAGGGCTTCCTCCTCCGCGAGGCGACGCGCCTCCTCCTCGGTCTGTTGTCGCTGGCTGGCATTGAGCGCGAGTTGCAGCGCGCTGATACGCCGGTTGCCGGGCTGCATGCGCCTGGCGGCTTCCAACCCCGTGGCGGCGAGTTCCAGTTCGCCGTCGTGGAGCCAGTTTTCCACCTCGTCCAGCTTCAGATCGGCCAGTCGTTCGAGGCCAGCAAGCGCCGCGTCATTGCCCGGCTCCAGTTCGAGCACGCGGTCATACAGGTCCTTGATCTCGTTGTAATTGACCGGGGTCTCGGACTCCGCCTGCTCTGCCTGGGAGATCGCGGTATCGATTTTGCGCTGCAGTTCCTCGGCTTCCTGCTCGCGCAGCCGGCGCTCGGCCTCGGCGGCGATCAGCGCGCTGATCTCCTCGCGAAGCTCCACCTGGGCTGGGTCGCCGGGCTGGATCTGGTCTAGCTGTACCAGCCAGTTCTCCGCCTCCGCGAATTCGGCCGCATCGATTGCGTCCTCGGCATTGGCGATGAGCTGCGACTTGATCTTGGTCAGCCCGGCCAGCGCCACACTCTCCGAGGGATCGATCTCGAGGATCGCCTGGTAGCTTTCCCAGGCATTGTTCCCCGGCGGCTGCACGAACTGCCCGGCCTCGAACTGCACGTCGGCGGCATCGAGGAGTGGCAGGATCTGCTGTTCTATGGCCTCGTATTCGAGATAGGTCTCCACCCGCTCCTCGTCGCTGGAACGGGTGATGGACATCTCCGCTTCCTTTTCAACCGGTGGCGCTTCGGCCGCCGGCGGCCGCGGCGAGTTCTCCGGCGTCAGCTTGCGTACCGCGGTGGCATCCCGCGAATTGGCCGCGTCACCGATATAGGCGGACAACCAGGCATAGCCAGCGCCGAGCAGGACCAGCGTGATTGCCAGCCAGACGAGCGGATGTCCGGGCGAAATGCCGCGATAGAACGGTTTTCTGGGGCTGTCGGAAGGGCTGGGTGGCACGGCGGGGTGACGACCGTAGAATTCAGTGGAGCAGTCCCGGTGAAATCGGGGCCAACGACGAATTTTATCGCAGGATCAGCGCCAATTCACTGCCATTGGCCGCCTAATCGCTGCCGTCCCTTGCCTCAACCAGGCTCTTGGGTTACGCTCCGCGCCCCGTTAAAATCCCCACGGGCACCCCGGCCAAAAGGACCTCCGGCCGGACCTTCGCGGAGAGGTGGCTGAGTGGTCGAAAGCGCACGCCTGGAAAGTGTGTATACGTTTATAGCGTATCGGGGGTTCGAATCCCCCTCTCTCCGCCATAATTGTATAAATAAATCAATAAAATCAAATAGTTGTAATATTGAATTCCATTCTGGCCCCCCAATTAGCCCCCATAGTTCCAGTTAGATGGGGCATTTACTTCTGAGTGTGACCGACTACCTCGCGAAGGACTGAGAAATCTTCTTCGTTCCACTGCCTCAGGGAGCGGAAGTCCAGTAGTTCAGGAAGGGGTTTTGGTAGTCGCCCAAGTCCTGCTCTAGCCATAGTAGTCATTTCTAGTGCTTTTCCGTATGTTGAGAAGTTGTCACGCACTTCCGGGTAGTCAGCAAAATAGCCCTTTTTTCGATACAACGTAACATTGCGGTACTGCTCCCACATAGGGCCATACACATCATTGATAAGGGTCTTTTCCAGTGACTTCATATGGTTCGACGAACGGCACGTCACTACATGAAGGTCGGTTGACAGGCCGTGTAGTCCTGCAAATAATCCCAAATAGTTTGGGTATTTCCAGGGCCGGCAATATCCGTCTTCAGCGCCTACGGCGTAAAGGAAAGTCCAGTAATGCCCTGTTTTATCTCGCCATCTTTCATAGGTTCCATTTTCTGCCCTACCGATTCTTATGACCTGATTTTCGAGTGGGTCACTTGTTCCTACGTGAATATATACCTGGGGTTTCCCTCTCTCGGCCATGAATTTTTGGTCATGCAGAAGATTTCGCATTCCCACTACCGTCATCGGCAAATCGTATGTGTTCATTGATAACGGGAACTAACTCGCGTTAGCTTCCAGAAAGCACACGGAGAGATCTAGTTCATTTGCCAGTCGCTGGCTTGGAGGGTCTCGCAGAAACTCATCCGCGAGGCTTCGGTAGTACCAGACAATCTCGTTTGGGGTTGCATTGAAGCGTTTCCAGACTCGGCCGCCAATTTCGGCGATATCCGTTTGGATGCTGCGCGCATTGTGGAGTTTGTCGGCATTGCTCACCAGTCGGACGGATCGCGTCGCTGTGCGTACGTGAGAGATGTACTTCTCCTTTCGCTCCCTCCAGGGGGCTTTTGCTACTCCCGGGGGTGGTGCGTCGTCGGTACATCCTTCGACAATATCTGCGACGTTCTGGCCGTATTTCTCCCGAATCGCCGTCAGTACGGGTTCTCCGCCCTGGTCTTCGACAGCGTCATGCAATAGGGCAGCGATCGCCTCGTCTTCAGTGCCTCCGGCTTCCATCACCAGGCTGGCGACAGCCATCAGATGGGAGAAGTAAGGTATCTGGGTTCCTTTGCGGAACTGGGTATTGTGAAGTTCTGCTGCGTACTTCAGCGCGTCATGGAATCGATCAGAGTTCATGGTTCCTCTTCGCTCTCGGAACTGGAAAGTGGGATATCGGCCAATCTGAATTGGTTGCTCAATCGGACCAGTACCCGATCAACGATGGCGTCGTGCTCGCGAACCAGTCGCAGGTAGGTATACCAGTGCATCCCTTTGGGCTTGTAGCCGTTTGGATTGAGGATGCCAGGCTCCCATCCCAGCCTTTCCCGTATTCTATCAGCCCGACGGACAATTCTGTCTTCTGTGGCTTCCCGCTGGCTGGGGTAGGCCAGTTGGTGGCAGTGGCGACAGGCGAAAATGTCGCCGCCGTAGAGTAGGGCGACTCGGCGACCGCATCCCCTGGCCGGGCAGCGAAACCACGCCCGTTCCCCGCCGAGATTGCATGGCGTCCAGTCCAGATAGACCGGGTACTCTTCATCGGTCCATTCGCCTCTGCTACCGGAAGGGCGGTGTTTGTAGCTCAGGACAACCCGATTATGGTACGTGCGGACGTTGATTGATCCGGTAATCTCTCCGTTTCTCGACCAGGTCAATCCAATGTATCGGTTGGGCTCCAGCCAACCTCTCCGCTTCATCATGCGAATATCGATGGAGCGATAGTCATCGACTGTGTCGAGCGTACTCCAGCGCCAATACCTCCCGCTACCCCAGCCGCCCATTCTGGCCTCCTTCGGTTTTTATCGAAATCATTTGGCAAGTTGGCTCCAAATTGTTGGACTCCAGGGGATTGAAACGCAATGCATTGGATGTCGTGGAACATGGAATAAAGCTCCGGCAAATCCTGGGATCTGAATCCCATAGACCAGCGGGCGCTTCTGGCTCGCCATTGGTGCAGTGTCCGAGATGGGGGTGGTCGATTCGTTCGAAGTGGACACAGTCTGCACAGATATTTTGGCGAGTGGGGGTGACGGGCTTCGGCACTTCCTCCGACCGTTTCAGGAAGTACCGACGAGCATCCAGGTCGTTGCGGCACTTTTCCACTACCTCCGTGATGGCTGCTGGATCGGATTCTTCAATATGCGCCAGCCAGGCCCGGATGTTGGACTCTTCATCCGGCAAAAGTTCAGGAAGTGGTTCTGACCGTTTTGCGACAGCGACAGTTGCGACTGGTGCGACAGTTACCGGCTTATCCGCTTCTTGTGTCGCACATGTCGCGGGTGTCGCTGTCATGCCGCCGGTAAGGCAGCCTTTTTTGATCAACGCGGAAAGGGTCATGCCTTCGCCTCCTCCAGCAAAGCCGGGTTGATGTGTATCTCCTTTCGCTTGCCATCCTTGACTTGTCGAACCCTGCCTGCTTCCTCCAGTTCGGCCAGGGCGCAATCCAGCGCAGTTTTTTGGCGTAGGTGTGCCGGTGTCACGTTACGCTGCACTTCCCGTCGGGGAACGATGTTTGTGTTACCCCGGAGGCAGTATTCGATTAACCAACTATCCAGCCGGACCGAATTGGCCTGCTCTTCCGGTAACGCCAGTTCGCCATAGAAGCGCCGGGCTTCGTGTAGGTGCCAGGCGGCAATCCGTGAAGCCCCTTCGAACGCAGTCAATCCGACAGCGCCGCTGATGCCATGCTCGAAAACCTGAAATAAAGAGGCGATCCGGGCTGCGTTGTCGGCGGACTTGCTGGCAACGTCGCGTACATCGTAGAGTTCACCAGCGGGCCGCAGTTCGCTTTCGATGGCGTCATGGAATATCACCCATGCCGCCTTGGTATCTGCCGCTAGCGGAAGGACAGGGGGCGACAGCGCCCCGTCTTCATCGATGGGGGTATCTTGTTCCAGAATCGTGGCAATACATTGGTTGAATCGGGCCAGCGCGGGCCAGGAATCCGGTGGCTCGCTGAAAGGCCGGTGTCCTTGCGTTGATTCAGGCCAGGCCAAAAGTAAACGGGCGAGGAAGCCAGTACCCCTCGCCAGCCCGCCGGAACGGTCAAAGAAATTGCGCAGGGTAGCTTCCTGTACCTGCAATGCAATGGTTAACCGTGCGCCGCGTACCGTGAAGGATTCAGAGGTGCGTCGCTCAGTGGCAATGTCCACGCCATCCCAAAGCTGGTTCAGTGTCGCCAGATTGCGCATGACCGAATCCTTGCCCATGCCATGCGCACCGAAAACCAGCCCGGCTTCGCTCGAGACTACGCCGCCAGACGGCCAGCCTTTGGCCAGGTTCCATTTCAGGGCCTCCGGGGTGGCGTCGCCATAGATCAAGCGGGGAATCCGTGGCGATTCCGGCTCTTCGCGCTCCAGATCGCGCAGGGCCTCTTCCTGTTCCTGAGAAGGTTTTCCCGACTTGGAAAGCTGGCGGATCTTCTCCTTTATTCCGCTGCGCTTCGCCTCCCAGGCTTCCATCTCTGCCTTGTGATCTTTGATCGGCGGCTTGGCGGCTTCGGCCTGTTCGACTTCATAGTCACGGATCGCCTGCATGAATAATCCGTCGCAGGTGGATTTGCGTTCACCGGAATCGGCAACCGTCAACAGAAAAAGCCCGGTAGGCGCCTCCAGCTTCTCCGCCCGCTTCACGTCAGCATGGGCCTGTACGGCCAATGACAGTGCCGCCAGGGCGCTGGAAGCCACTAGAGGTATCGGTGCCTTGGTGAAGGCACGGACTTCCTCCACGGCAGCGCGTATCGTCTCCGGCAGGGCATCCAGGGGGTAGGGTTCCGGGTCGATCCTGGCTGTCAGCGGAGCCGGTTCAGGCCATTTGTCCTCGTTGACGCCTCCCGGCCCGATTGCCCCATGGATGGCCTCTGCGACCGCTTCAAGCCCGAGTAGGGCCGCCATGTCGTTAAAGTCCGTTACGTCAGGGGGACGCCGATCTCCGAAGGTCGGCACTGCAACCTTCCCACCGATGGCCAATGCGGCAAGCCTCGCCTTAGCCATGCCGGGATTCCCTTCGGTGTCTGCATCATCATCAGCACAAATGACAATCGGAAGTCCGGGCATTTTTTTGCGCATGGAAGTGGCCACCAGCTCCAAATTCCCCGCGTTGAAAGCCACCGCGACCGGGTAACCCGTGGCCTGGTGGATGGTCGCACCTGTGGCGAAACCTTCGGCGATACACAAGGCATCCGCCCCCTGGATATTCCCGATACTGAAGTAACCACCGGAAATCTTCCCTCCGCTCAGGAATTGTTTGCTGCCGTCTTCGGCGATAAATTGCAGAGAGAGTAATTTGCCGTCTGAACGTACCGGGATAATCAATGCGCCTTGGTGCAACCGCACTTCATTGCCTTTGATCCCCTTGCGCACAAGATAGGGGTGATCATCATTCGTGGGTGCGGCCGCATTCCAGATCGATACGGACTTTGCAGCAGCCTCGGCATGTTGTTGCTGCCGTTCCGCCTCCGCCTGTTTCCTGGTCTCCTCGACGCGACGTATAAACGCTGCGCGTTCGGACTGGGAACGCGGCTTTTCGCGTTTAGCCTGCCAGGTTTCAGTAAAGCCCGAAGACCAATCGCCGAAACTGCCACCAAGGGCATCATCAAACAACTTGCACCAACCGGCGGTGTTTCCGTTGCGTTTGCCAACTCCGGGAAATCGGTATAGCTTTCCGGGCTCGATGACATCGGGCGGCTCCAGGCCATAGGCCCGGATGGCGTTCTGGAACTGGGAGAGTGAATCATTCATCGTCTTGTTCTCCATGAGGAACCAGCCACTCTGCCAGCCGGACAGGTAGCCATCCCCACAAAGCCAGAGTGACGATGAAACCTTTAGTCTGTGTTGAAAAACCGTTAAAATACGGGTTGATTTTCGAAGTGTTCGGGGTCGCCTGATTGCAGTCAGTGCGGCCCTTTCTGTTTGTGGTCATCGCATTGGCCTCCCCATCAGTTAGCAGCCTTGCGGCTGTGTTCAATCTGATAGTTTATCCAGTCATCGATTTCAGCCTCGACCCACCCGACTGCGCGCTCTCCCAGAGAGACAGGTTTCGGAAATCGATCCTCCGAGATACGAAGGTAGATTGTTGAACGGGAAAGCCCGGTACGGGCCTTGACGGCAGGAAGTCTTAATATGTTGGTCATTACCTTGATACCTCTCAGTACGTTTTCGGAAACATCGAGAGCAAGGCTAGGTGGGCGATTTGGGCGATAAAACACGCCGCAAAGCCCAATGTGGAAAAGGAAAAAATTGTGAAAACAGCAAGTTAAAAACTTCCGTGTGATTTCGGGTCTATAAACCCGTACACGAAAGATCGCGACAGAAGCACGGGAAATCAGCGGGTTATGTGCGGGTAAGCTGGGCGAAAGAATTCCGCCCAACTATTTTATGGCTTCATGTTTTTGCGGATGGTTTCTGAGTTCCGGTTCTGGGCTATATCCAGCTTGGCGATCTGTTTGGATATCCAGGTGTCCGTGTGACGGACGGTATCTGGGTATTTACGACGAAGCCTCAGATATTCTTCCTGCCAGTCTTCATACATAGCCTCGGTCTTCCGTTTTCCGGCCTCCCGCTTCTCCGTTGACGGCTTGTGCTTCTTCCCGCCGCTGCTGGGTGTCCTGTCGATCAACTGTTCTATACGCATCCGGTCGATGGCGAGAGTACCTCCCTCAAAGAACAGCACCTCCTCCAGAGGTAGGGAGTGATTGTTGATCTCCAGGGTGAGCGGCGACTTGTTCAGCGACAGCCAGCGTCTTCCGTTCTTACCTTTCACCATCCCGATACGGATATTGGCTTGGCCGTACCGATTCTCGGCCTTGCACTCGATGCTAACCAATTCGGCCACCACCTTGGCGAGTTGATGTGCCGTTACCCTCCACTGCCGGAGACGTTCCGTAGGGATTTCTATGCGGCCCATCTGCCCCTGCATTTCCGGGTCATCGCAGATGACGAAGGCTCGGACGGGCATATTGTCGCCACCGGACAGCTGATGCACGTCCATGAAACAGCGGTTCGCGCACTCCTTGCACTCTAACGACAAAGCAGGGTTTGCGTCGGCGAGGATGCCTGCATCCAACAAGGTGCCGAGTACACCGTTCGGCCACTGCTGAACAGTATCCCAGCCCACGACGTGGGCCTCTCCGGTGGAGTCTAGGGCCTTCAGCAACGACAACAAGACATCATTGAGCGTCATGCGTCGCTGTCATCCTTCGGCGCTTGAGGTTCGATGCCGGAGGTGGTTAGCATCTGCCGGATGATGTTGTCACGCCCCTCATGGTTGAGGTTGCAGGTGTTGGGATAGGTGACGTTGAAGGTTTTGCACCCGGCACGTTTACCAGGTTCAGCCTCAAATACCGCTTTGATGCTGACCTGGGTGATGTAGTAGGGCGGCGGGTCGAGTTCTTTGAGCAGATCATAAACGGCCATGCTGTTCTGCTTGGTGTCGGCCTCCAGCAGGATGCGCCGCCGGGAGCCGTGTTTCAGGGTGAGACGGATCTTGGTGACGATGACCTCGCTGATCCCGGAGCCCGGTGGAAACTGGAACTCAAAATCGGGATCGGCCAGCGGATCGAGGTTGTAGACCCGTTTGTCGATGGTTCCATCGGGCAGGGTCTCCAGTTTCAGGATGGCCTTGGCGAAGAGCTTTTGCAGTTCCGGCACCGCCTTGGAGTTCTTCGGCGCGTAGATGTCGAGCGAGCCTTCTGCCTGGCAATAGACGAAGATGATCTCAAAGGCCGGATGGCGGGAACGGGTGGTGAGGCTATTGCGCTCCCACTCGACGCCCGACTGGCCGTAGTCCTCCGGGTAGGCGAAGAAATACTCCTTTCCCGTCTCCACCTTGCGGTAGGGTTCCACCTTGCAATTGCGGCCCCGGCCCTCGGTCTTGTTGAAGTAGTGGCTGATGGCCTTCTCCAGTTTGCGGATGCCCTCATCCTCCACATGGGGCGGCACCTTGGGCAGGTCGTTGCGCTTCTTCCAGAATCGCCCGGCAACAGTGTCGGCATGGAGCAGGGCCGACGCCCCTTTCCAGTATTCCGGCTTGTGCAGGAAGGCCCACATCGCCTTGGCGTGGTGGCCGTCGATGGCGGCGATCGCCTCCGGGAAGCCCTTGTCCTCGTAGAACGCCGCCTCGTTGCGCAACGCCTCGATACCGCCGTCGGTGGCCAGCGCGTTGATATCCTGAAAATCCACCTCCATGGCGGCCTGCCGTTCCTCGGGCAGGGCGGTGAATGCCTCGAAGAGGGGCTCCACCTGCGTTTCAGTCAGGGGAGCAAAGTCCACGCCCAGGTCGGTATCCCTGGCCTCGAAGTACCGGGCCAGAAGCGCGTTCGGCACCCGGCGAAGGAATTGGCGGTGTTGGTATTGGCCGGCCATGTTTTCATTCCTTGTTCTGGCGAATCCGGTTAGTATATCCGCAGTACATCCGAAAGCCACGCCATAATTGAGGTTACTGATGGCCGAAACCAAATCGACGACCCTGACTGTTCGTGTCCACCCCGCCGTCAAGGAAGGGCTGCGGGTCGCTGCGGAAAAGGAGCGGCGCAGCCTCGCCAATATGATTGAGGTGATGATCCGCGACTATTGCGAGCGCAATGGCGTGGCCGTCAAGAACCCTGGATCAGCCGGTTAAACAACAAGGAGAAGTTCCCCCTCATGACACCCGCAAACTTTCAGCAACTCTCCAACTTCATCTGGTCCGTGGCTGATCTTTTGCGCGGCCCCTATCGGCCGCCGCAGTACGAGCGAGTCATGTTGCCCAT
>JAUILZ010000032.1 GCA_030432755.1 Gammaproteobacteria bacterium
CCCCCATCCCTGGCTGATGCCCGACTTCTGGGAGTTCCCCACGGTCTCGATGGGCCTCGGGCCGATCATGGCGATCTACCAGGCGCGCTACATGAAGTACCTGCACAACCGCGGGCTGATCGATGCCGGCGATCGCAAGATCTGGGCCTTCCTCGGCGACGGCGAGATGGACGAGCCCGAGTCCGTGGGCGCGCTTTCGGTTGCGGGGCGCGAGAACCTGGACAACCTGGTGTTCGTGGTCAATTGCAACCTGCAGCGCCTCGACGGCCCGGTGCGCGGCAACGGCAAGATCATCCAGGAACTGGAGAGCGACTTCCGCGGCGCCGGCTGGAACGTAATCAAGCTGATCTGGGGATCCTACTGGGACCCTCTCCTCGCGCGCGACGACAAGGGCCTCCTGAAGCAGCGCATGGAAGAGGTGGTGGACGGCGAGTACCAGGTAATGAAGGCGCGCGACGGCGCCTACGTGCGCGAGCACTTCTTCGGCAAGCACCCCGCCCTGCGGGAGATGGTGTCCAACATGACCGACGAGGACGTCTGGCGCCTCAACCGCGGCGGCCACGACCCGCACAAGATCTATGCCGCCTATGCCGCGGCGATGAAGCATACCGGACAGCCCACGGTGATCCTCGCCAAGACCGTGAAGGGCTACGGCATGGGCGAATCCGGCGAGGGCCAGAACACCACCCACCAACAGAAGAAAATGGGCGAGGACGCCCTGCTCGCCTTTCGCGACCGTTTCAACATTCCGCTCTCCGACAAGGAGGTGGCGGAGGCGCCGTTCTACCGCCCGGAGGAGAACTCCGTGGAGACGGAGTACCTGATCGAACGCCGGCGCGCCCTCGGCGGTTTCCTGCCGGCGCGCTACCCCGGCGGCAAGGTCCAGTTCCAGGTGCCGGGCCTCGACCTGTTCAAGGGTCAGCTCGAGGGCTCCGGCGATCGCGAGGTCTCCACCACCATGGTGTTCGTGCGCCTGCTCTCGGCCATGGTGCGCGACAAGGAGATGAAGAAGTACGTGATTCCCATCATCCCCGACGAGTCACGCACCTTCGGCATGGAGGGCATGTTCCGCCAGCTCGGCATCTACAACCCCAAGGGCCAGCTCTACGAACCCGAGGACGCCGACCAGCTCATGTTCTACCGCGAGGACAAGGGCGGCCAGGTGCTCCAGGAGGGGATCAACGAGGCCGGGGCGATGTGCTCCTGGATCGCCGCCGGCACGTCCTACTCCAATCACCGCCTGCACACGGTGCCGTTCTACATCTTTTACTCGATGTTCGGCTTCCAGCGCATCGGCGATTTCTGCTGGGCGGCGGGCGACATGCGCGCGCGCGGCTTCGTCGTCGGTGGCACCGCGGGCCGCACCACCCTCGCCGGTGAAGGGCTGCAGCACCAGGACGGCCACAGCCTGATCCTCTCGGGCACCGTGCCGAACTGCGTCGCCTACGACCCGACCTACGGCTACGAACTCGCGGTCATCATCCGCGACGGTCTCAGGCGCATGTACGAGGAGCAGGAGAGCGTGTACTTCTACATCACGGTGATGAACGAGAACTACGCCCATCCGGCGATGCCGAAGGGAGCCGAGGAAGGCATCCTGCGCGGCATGTACCTGCTGCGCAGCACGACGAAGAAAGGCAACAAGCTCAAGGTGCGACTGCTCGGTAGCGGCACGATCCTGCGCGAGGTGGAAGCCGCGGCCGAGGCACTGGCGGAAGACTACGGCGTGGACAGCGATATCTGGAGCGTCACCAGTTTCAACGAGCTGGCGCGCGACGGCCATGACAGCGACCGCCACAACCGGCTCCACCCGGAGTCGGAACCGCGCAAGAGCTACGTCCAGCTCTGCCTCGAGAACTCCGAGGGTCCCGTGATCGCCGCCACCGACTACATGCGCTGGTACGCCGACCAGATACGCGCCTGGGTGCCGGGCCAGTATCACGTCCTTGGCACCGACGGCTTTGGTCGCAGCGACGTGCGCAAGAAGCTGCGCCGCTTCTTCGAGGTGGACCGCCAGCATATCGTGGTGGCGGCCCTGCATGCCCTCGCCTGCCAGGAACAGTTGCCCGCGGCCACGGTGGACGAGGCCATTCGCCAGTACGGCATCGATCCCGATGCGCCCAATCCCCGCCTCTCCTGAAACCATGGCATCCGTGACTGAAATCAAGATCCCGGACATCGGCGACTTCGCCGATGTGGAAATCATCGAAATTCTGGTGTCCGTCGGCGACAGCGTGGCCGCGGAGGATCCCCTGATCACGCTGGAAAGCGACAAGGCCACCATGGAGGTGCCGAGCCCCGCCGCGGGCAAGGTCAGGGAGATCAGCGTGTCGGTAGGGGACCGGGTTTCCGAAGGCACCCTCGTCGCCCTGCTGGAAGCCGCGGAAGGTGGCGACGCCGATTCTGACGGCGATGCGAGTACTGATGACGCCGACCAGGAAGCAGATTCCAGAAAGGGCGACCGCGAGGAATCCGACGCCAAGCCGGCGGAATCAGGAAGTGAGGAGTCCAGCGAACCTTCCGATAGCGGCCCCCAGCCCCATGAGCCGCCGGCCTCCCTGCCGCCGCCGGTACAGAAATCCGGTGGTTCCCTGCCCCACGCCAGCCCCGGCGTGCGTCGCTTCGCCCGCGAGCTGGGCGCCGACCTCACCCAGGTCAGCGGCTCCGGCCCCAAGGGACGGATACTGCAGGAAGACGTCAAGAAATGGGTCAAGCAGCAGCTCGCTGCCGCCGGTCGGGGCGGAGCAGCAACGGGCGCGGGCATACCGGAGATCCCGGCGGTGGACTTCTCGAAGTTTGGCGAGGTCGAGACGATATCCCTCAGCCGGATCAAGCGCATCTCTGGCCAGCACCTGCAACGGGCCTGGCTCAACATCCCCCACGTCACCCAGCATGACGAGGCGGATATCACCGAGCTCGAGGAATTCCGACAGTCGCTCAAGGACGAGGCGGCGCGCGAGGGCATTCGAATCACCCTGCTCGGCTTCGTCCTCAAGATCATGGTCAGTGCGCTGAAGAAGTTTCCCTCCTTCAATGCGTCGATCCACCCGAACGGCGAGAACCTGATCCTGAAGAAGTATTTCCACGTCGGGGTCGCGGTCGACACGCCGAACGGACTCGTGGTGCCGGTGTTGCGCGACGTCGATCGCAAGTCGATCTTCGACCTCGCGCGGGAACTTGGCGAGATCAGCGAACGCGCACGCGATGGCAAGCTCTCTCCCACCGATATGCAGGGCGGGTGCATCAGCATCTCCAGCCTCGGCGGCATCGGTGGCACATCGTTCACACCCATCGTCAATGCGCCGGAGGTGGCCATCCTCGGCCTGTCGCGCGCGCGCATGAGTCCGGTGTGGAACGCTGAGAACGAGGAGTTCGAACCGCGGCTGATGCTGCCCCTGAGCCTGTCCTATGACCACCGCGTGATCGACGGCGCCGAGGCGGCGCGGTTCTGCGCCTACCTGACCCGCGCGCTGGCCGACATGCGTCGCATCTCGTTGTAAGAACAAACTTCAATAATTCAATGCAAGTTATTGAAATTAAAATACCTGATATCGGAGATTTCGAGGCCGTACCGGTGATCGAGATCTTCGTCTCGGCGGGCGACACGATCTCCGCCGAAGACCCCCTGCTTGCCCTGGAAAGCGACAAGGCCACCATGGAGGTGCCGGCGCCACGCGGCGGGAAGGTGTCCGAAGTGCGCGTAGCCGTTGGCGACGAAGTCTCCGAAGGCGACGTGGTGCTGATGCTGGAGGTGGAAGATGGCGAGGCCGCCGATTCCGGTGACGACGAGAAATCGGCTTCCACGGAAACGCCGGCGGATGGGCCGGACGACGGTGATGACGACGGCGACGGAGATCGTGACACCGATGGCGACGGTGACCGGTCTGCCCCTTCCCGGTCATCCGCCGCGGAAAGTGGGAAGATTCCCGACAGCGACCACCGCGCCGACCTGGTGGTGCTCGGTTCCGGACCCGGCGGCTACACCGCCGCATTCCGCGCCGCCGATCTCGGGCTCGAGGTCGTGCTCGTTGAACGCTATGACGTCATCGGCGGCGTCTGCCTCAACGTCGGCTGTATACCTTCCAAGGCCCTGCTGCACGTCGCCGCCGTGATCGAGGAGGCGGCAGAGGCCACCTCCATCGGCGTCAGCTTCGAGGAACCGTCGGTGGACCTCGACCAGGTGCGGTCCTGGAAGGACGGCGTCGTCGGGCAGTTGACGAAGGGCCTCACCGGGCTTGCGAAGCAGCGCAAGGTGACCGTACTCCATGGCAATGGCCATTTCACCGGACCCAATCAGCTCGAGGTCAAGGGCGCCGATGAGACGGTGACCGTGGGATTTGCGCAGGCCGTAATCGCGGTAGGCAGCCAGCCGGTGGAAATCCCCGATTTTCCCCACGACGATCCGCGGGTGATCGACTCCACCGGCGCGCTCGAGCTGGCGGATATTCCGGCGCGAATGCTCATTGTCGGCGGCGGCATCATCGGCCTCGAGATGGCCACCGTGTACCATGCCCTCGGCAGCCGTATCAGCGTGGTGGAGATGCTCGACCAGGTCATGACCGGCGCCGATCCGGACATGGTGCGCCCGCTGCTGAAGAAGATTCGCGGCCAGTACGAGAACATCTGGACCGGCACGAAGGTGAGCGCCATGCGCGCCACCGATGCTGGCATCGAGGTCTCCTTCGAGGGCAAGGACGCGCCGGAAAGCGACACCTTTGACCAGGTACTGGTGTCCGTTGGGCGCTCACCGAACGGCGGCAGGATCAACGCGGAGGCTGCCGGCGTCAATGTGGACAAGCGCGGATTCATTGCCGTGGACGACCAGATGCGCACCAACGTCCCGCACATTTTCGCCATCGGCGACGTGGTGGGCCAGCCGATGCTGGCGCACAAGGCGGTGCACGAGGGCAAGGTGGCGGCGGAAGTGGCGGCCGGCCTGAAGAGCGGCTTCGAGGCGCGGGTCATTCCGTCGGTGGCCTATACCGACCCCGAGGTTGCCTGGGTCGGGGTCACCGAAACCGAGGCCAAAGAAAAGGGCATTCCCTACGAGAAAGGCGCGTTTCCCTGGGCCGCCAGCGGGCGCTCCCTGTCCATGGGGCGCGGCGACGGCGCGACCAAGCTCCTGTTCGACCCGGAGACCGATCGCCTGATTGGCGCCGCGGTGACCGGCAGCAATGCCGGCGACCTGATCGCCGAGGCGACGCTGGCCATAGAGATGAACGCCGACGCCGCGGATATCGGCCTCACGATCCACCCCCACCCCACCCTCGCCGAGACGCTGGGCTTCGCCGCGGAGGCCTTCGAGGGCACCATCACCGACCTTTACCTGCCGAAGAAGAAAAAGTCCGGCTGAATCGCACCCCGCGGTCAGCAACGTAATGCACGCCAGGCTGCGCTGGCGTTTCGTTGGTCCGGATATTTCTCAGATTCGGCCTGGTCGAAATCCCAGCGCAGGCTCACTACTGTCCGGAATAATTTTCGGGTAGTCGCGGGAAGCCCCGGCTGGCGTCAGTTTGCGCCGATTCAGCGTGTTGGGGACATGTTTTGGAAAAGGGGCGGGAAAGTGTTGCAGTGCCGAGGTTTTATCTCTAAAACCGGAAGTGCGTTTCAACCTTTTCGGACACTGCAACATGCATAGTAGAACACGCTTTGATGCACTTCTCCAACTCCTCCCGCGGGCCCGATTTAATCAACTGGTAGACCAGTTTCAGGCCGACAAGCACAGCAAGGGATTCAATAGCTGGTCCCACCTGGTGGCGATGTGCCTGGTGCAGCTGAGCCCTGGCAACAGCCTGCGCGGATTGGAGAGCACCTATGACGCCCACCGGGGCCGCCAGTACCACCTGGGGGTCAAACCGGCGAAGCGGGCCACTCTGTCTGAAGCCAACGGCAAGCGGGACAGCGGCCTGTTTGCTACCCTGGCGACGGAGCTGATGACGGCCGCCCACCGTCAGGCGCGTAAGGAGGCCAAAGAACTGCTGCTGTTCCTGGATTCCTCACCGATCATGCTGCTGGGCCGGGGGTATGACTGGGCACAGGAGACGAAGAGCGCCCATATCACGGGGCTCAAGCTGCACCTGGTGTTCGCCCCCAGGACTGGGGTGCCATGCCGGGCAGAGATGGGGCCGGCGCATGTGAACGACATTACCTGGGCACAGGGTTTAACCCTGGAAAAACAGGCGATATATGTCTTTGACCGGGGATATTATGACTACAGCTGGTGGCACAAAATCGACCAGTGCGGGAGTCACTTTGTGACCCGGTTCAAGAACGATGCGGCGGTGGATCTGGTGGAGAGCCGCTCGCTTGAAGGTTGTGATGCGTCGATTCTGGCGGATGAACTGGTGACCTTCCGCCACCGGAAGCCCGGGGCGGGGAGAGCGCCGAGCACGTACTACGGCCAGCCTATCCGACGGATCCGCCTCAGAAAACCCGATGGCGCGGAGTGGCTCCTGGCGACCAATGACCTCAATCGTCCGGCACAGGAGATTGCGGACCTGTACCGTCAGCGCTGGGGGATCGAGCTGTTCTTCAAATGGGTGAAGCAGCGCCTCAAGATCAAGCGCTTTGTGGGCCGGTCGGAGAATGCGGTGAAGATCCAGATCTACGTGGCGCTGATCGTGTATCTGCTGCTCCACCGGTACAGGGAACGGGGGAGTCACACAGAAGAATTTTACCTGTGGCTCACCAAGCTACAGACCACGTTGTTCCACCGTGCAGACTGCCCATACGAGCATCGAAAACGACGAGAGCTACGCTATCGTCAGGCCCTCGACAGGCAGGTCGAAATACCGATGTGAAAACGTTCCGGACAGTAGTGAGCCTTCGCTGGCGTTTCGAAGCATTTGTCTGGACTAGAAATCTTGTAATCCCAGCGAAAGCTGGGATCCAGAGATAGAAGTCGGGGTTTACGAAACCGGAGTGACCTCGATCAGGTGCCGGGCACGGTCTGTACTGGTAAGTGATTTTGCTACTGGTCTGAAACTACGGGCATGGTGTTCCCGCCATCCACGGCGGATTTTGGTGCGTCCAGTACCGCGGTGTTCTGGCCCGCGGCTGGCGCCTCGCTTCCCAGCAGGCTGCGCATCCCCTGGCGGTAGGTGGCGAGGGCCGAATCGGGCTCGCCCATCTGTTCCAGCAGGTCGCCGAGTTCGGCCAGGGCCTCGGCATCACCAGTCTGCGCCACCAGTCGCCCGAGGATGTCGCGCGCCTCTTCGAGCTGGTTGTCCCGGCGGTACAGCCGGGCGAGGGATATCAGGAGTTCCGGATCGTCCTCGTGCCCCTTGCCCCAGCTCTGCAGCAGCTTGATCTGGTCGCCGGTGTTGCGCGTTTCCAGTTCGCCATACAGCTTCGCCAGCTCCCCGTTCCAGCCGTGATTCAGCGCCTTGCGCAGCACGGCCTCGGCGCGGTGCCCCTCGCCGGATCGAACGAGCTGGCGCGCATAGCCCGCCACCGCGGCGGCGTCCTTGCGCCGGGCGCGGGGCAACGCCTTGAAGGTCTTGTCCACCCGTGTTCCGTCGCCCTGGAGTAGCGCCGGGGCCTCCATGTGCTGCTGCAGCGCCTGGGACTCGCGCGCCTTCAGCTCCTCCTCGGGGAACGCCTTGAGCTTGCCCAGCACGGGAAGCAACTTGACCAGCGCTGGCCAGTCGCCGAGCTGACGGTAGACGTCCGCCAGCAGGCGCGCGGCGGCGACGTTGCGCGGCGCGCTCAGGCGGATGTATTCGAGCTGGTCCCTGGCGTCGCCCCATTCGCCGGACTGCATCAGCATGCGCGAACGGGTCAGCTTGATCGCCAGTTCCTGCTGCGGATGGGCGGCGAGGGCGGCCTCGATATGCCCGTTGCGGCGGTCGTATTCGCCCTGCTGCTGGGCGGCGTATGCCGCGCCGAGATAGTTCATGAGCGATGCCTTGTTGTGCTCGAGGCGCGACATCAGGTGCCCTTCGGCATCGTTCCAGTTGCCCTCGATAAGGCTCGCGAATCCCTTCATCGTCTCGTGCTGGGCGCCGACCTCCTTGCGCCCCTTGCGCCAGCGGCCAACCCGTTTCGGCGCGCGGAACACGCCGACGATGAAATTGAACAGCAGGTAAAGCGCCGCGAACAGCACGACCAGGAAAAGCGCGAATAGCGCCAGCGGCATGCGCACCGTGTAGGGATCCCGCGACAGCACCACGTAGCCGGGATCCTCAGTGGCATACATCGCCAAGCCAATGGCGAGGCCGAGCGCAATGATGATGGAGATGATGAGCTTCACCGGATCAGGCCCCGCCCATCACGCCGCGCAGCGCGGACAGCGAACCGGAGATGTCCGGCATCTCCACCTCCGGGTCTACGCTCTTCAGACCTTCCAGCTGCTCCAGCCAGCGGACCACCTGCTCGTCGTCGTCCACGAAGCGTTCGTGGATCCATTGCGCTGCAGCGTCCAGCCGGTCCTGGTACACCACGGGCTGCGCGCGCATGAGCGCGACCTGGGCGCCCTCGAGGATCAGCTTTCCACGCTCAATGATCATCTGGCGAATCTCGGGCGAAAGCGGCGGCACTACCGGTTCACCATCCTTCTCCACCTGCACCAGCCCGCCGATATCCGCGAGGAATGCCTTGCCCACCCCGAGAATTCCGCCATCGTCGGCACCATCCGCGGCCGCGGCATTGCTCTCCGTGGCGGCAACCGGCCCGCTGATCCCGGTGACGCCACGAAGCGGCAGGTCCGCGAGCGTCGTGGAAAGCAGTGACAGTGTATTGGTCACGCCCGCGTAGTCCACTGGCTGGACCGCGTCCAGGGCGGCAATTTCCCTGCTCAGTGATTCACGCACCGGCAGCATCGCGGGATCACCGAGATCCTCGAGACGCTGGTCCGCCAGTTGCAGCGCGGCGCGCGCGCCGCGCGCGTCCTGCCCCAGGGATGCCCGCTGGTTGGCGATGACCAGCAGATGTTCCACCTCGCGCATGTTCCACTGTTCGACACTGGTGCCGAGCTCGGCATGGAGGTCTTCAATGGACGCGGTCAGGCTATCGAATTCCTGGCGAAAGCCATCATGGCGGCCATCCAGCGACTGCGCTGCCTCGTCCAGCCGCTGCTGCAAGGCCTGTGTGCGCGACTCCGCGCGCGCTTCGTTGTCCGCGACCTGCTGACGGAGTTCGCTGATCTGGCCAAGCAGCGCGGATTCCGTGGCGCCTACCAGCTGCTTGACCGCACTCACCTGCTCCGCGATCCCGGTCTCTGCGTCCGCGAGTCGCTGGCGCACCTGGTCCACCAGGCTGTCCACGTCGGCCTGGGACGCATTCACGTCGGCAACACGCTGTTCCATCATCTGCAGGCGATTGTTCTGCTCGCCGCCCGAGAGGCGTGCATTGACCGCTGTCTGGTACCAGGCGTAACCCGCCGCGCCCAGTGCCAGCAACGCAAGCACCACGGCGCCCCAGCCCAGCCCGCGAGCGGCGGAATCGCCACCACCACCCGCGGCCGTCACTGGCGCATCGCTGCTGGCGGTTGGTGTGTCGGTCTTCGCGGTGGAACGGGAAGACGTGGAGGAAGCCTTTGTCCTGCGCTTTTTCTTGCCCTTTGGCGGGGAACCACCGCTCCCTGCTGCCTGGTTGTCGTCTGCCAAGTTCTTGCCCCTCGATGGGCGCATCGAATAGTGAATTTGCAATTGATTGTATTCACTTTTCCCGGCAGCCACCACCGCGCACTTCGGAGATTGCCTCCAGCATGTCGTTGTCTCCGGTATCCAGGGCGACTTTCACGGGACCCGAGAAACCACGCTCCCGGCACGCTTTTGCGATTCGATCGCTGAGGGCAACTACCGGATGGCGCCGCAGGTCTGCCTGCCTCTCTTCCGGGGTGACGTCGACGAGCGCGTCCAGGATCGCGACGCTGGTCAGCGTAAGGACGGCGTTGTCGTCTTCCAGCCAGCGCGCGAGGTTTTCCATTGGCGGGTCGGCAGCCGGTACGCGCCGGTAGCTCTCCACCGCATGCACCCGCGCACCGCGTTCCGCGAGCCGCTCTTCCAGCAGTTCCCGACCCTGCTGGCCGCGGTAAAGGACGACGTTGCTTCCATCGAGCGGTAGCGACTCAAGTTCCGCGAGCAAACCCTCGCTGTCGTGGCCATTGCGTGGCAGGTAGCGCACCCGGATACCGCCGGCTTCGAGCGCCGCCGCGGTCGCGGGGCCGATGGCGGCCACGGGCAGCTGGGCGGGAAACACGGCGGGTTCACCCAGGATCCGGACCAGGGATTCCACCGCAGGCACGCTGATAAAGATCGCAAGCGCGTGATCGGCGAGATCCAGCCCGCCGGGACGGAGCAACTGGTCCGAGCCTCCTGGCTCGATTGCAATCACCGGAAACACCAAAGGCTCGCCGCCGCCGGCGGCGACGGCCGCCGCCAGTCCCGCGCCCCGGTTGCCGGGACGGGTTATCAGGACGCGCGTAGTCTCAAGTGACCGCGTTGTCATAGACGCCGGCAAGGATTTCGCCGGCCCCCTGGTCGAGAAGCGAATCCGCCACCCGACGACCGAGATCTTCCGCGTCGGTGGTATCCCCGCTGGCCTCGGCGCGGAGTATGCGGCTGCCATCGGGTTCTCCCACCAGTCCCCGCACGCGCATGGCATTGCCGTCGATTTCGGAGAAGGCCGCCAGCGGAACGTGGCAGCCACCACCAAGCGCCTCGTTGGCGGCGCGTTCCGCGCGCACCCGCAAGGTGGCCTCCGGGTCCGCCAGCGGTCGCAGCAGTTTGCGTGTCTCGTCATCTTCAGCACGGCACTCGATACCGACCGCGCCCTGGCCCACCGCCGGCAACATGACATCGGTATCGATACTGTCGCGGATGCGGTCATGGAAGCCGAGCCGGATCAGACCCGACGCCGCGAGCACCAGGGCATCGTAGTCACCGTTGTCGAGACGACCCAGGCGGGTGTTCACGTTGCCGCGCAGGTCGCGCACCTCGAGATGGGGAAAGGCGGCGCGCACCTGGCAGCCGCGGCGCAGGCTGCAACTGCCCACCACGGATCCGGCAGGCATGTCCGCAAGGCTCGCGTGACGATTCGAGACGAAGGCGTCGCGCGGATCTTCCCGCGGGCAGATGGTGTCGATCACCAGCCCGTCGGGCAGGGTCACGGTGACGTCCTTCATCGAGTGCACCGCGATGTCGCTGTCCCCGCGCAGGATGGACTGCTCGAGTTCCTTGAGAAACAGTCCCTTGCCGCCGACCTTGGCCAGGGGAATGTCGAGGGTGCGATCACCCTCGGAAACCAGTTCGACGATTTCGAGCTCGAGATCGGGATGGGCGGCGCGCAGCCGGTCACGCACGTAGTACGCCTGCCAGAGCGCCAGCTGACTCTTGCGGGTAGCAATGCGCAACGTCCGCGCCATGCCGTCAGGCTCCCTGGCCGGAGCGTGACACCTTGAGCCGGAGCGCGCGGATGCCCTCGCTGCGCAGCCTGTCGTCGGCCTCCACCATCCCGGCATGGCTGGAAAAAGGACCCAGGCGCACGCGATAAAAATCGCCGCGCCCCTGTATGCTGACCTTCTGGATGCTGGAACTGAGACCCAGCAATGCAAGGCTCGCCTTCTGCCGCTCGGCGTCGGCCTCGCTGTTGAAGGATCCCGCCTGCAACATGTAGGAGCTCGCGGGCGTGGTGTCCACCTCGCGCACCTCGGGAGATTCCGACGCGGCTTCCGACTCCTTGTTGGCGGTAGCGGGAGCTGGTGGAGGCGGCGCCTCGTCCTCTGATACCACCACCTCGATCTCCGGCAACACGGTAAAGAAGTCGTAGTTGGTCTGCTGGGGCTCGGGCTTGACCGCGGGCGCGGCGGGCTGTGCCGCGGGAGACTGGGCCTGCTCGCGGGAAGCCTCCATCATGCGCCGGATGCCGGAGCCCACCTCACCGTCATTGGATCGCCAGCCGTCCCACAGGGTCGCCCCCAGCGCGCCGATCACCATGCCCGCGAGCAGCATGCCGATACCGTGGGAATTGATCGACGCCATGAGACCCGGCCCCTTCGACCGGGTGTTGCGGGATGCGCGCTTTTTTCTCGCCTGTGCCATTGGTTGCCTATCGTGCCGGGTACTACATCGACTCCGGCGCGCTCACGCCCAGCAGCTCGAGCCCGTTGGCGATGACCTGTCGGGTGGCGTCGATCAGGCCCAGGCGGGCAAGGCGAAGCTCCGCTTCGCTGGAAAGAAACGGATGGGCGTTGTAGTAGGTATGGAAATCCGTCGCCAGGTCGCGCAGGTAGTACGCCACCTGGTGCGGCTCCAGCGCGTTCGCGGCGGCGGACACCACCTCGGGATAGCGCGACAGCGTGCGCAGCAGGTCGATTTCCCGATCCTCGGCCAGCAGCGTGTAGTCCGGCGTGGCATCAGCCAGTGTCGGCAGGCCGCGCTCCGCGATCTGGCGGAACACGCTGCAGATCCGGGCATGGGCATACTGGATGTAGTACACCGGGTTGTCCGCGGACTGCGAGCGCGCGAGGTCGAGGTCGAAGTCCATGTGCTGGTCCGGCCGCCTGAGGGCGTAGAAGAACCTCGCGGCATCATTACCCACCTCCTCGCGCAGCTCGCGCAGGGTGACGAATTCCCCGCCGCGGGTGGACATCGATACCTTCTCGCCGCCGCGATACAGCACGGCGAACTGTACCAGCAGGATGTCGAGCTGGTCGCGCGCGTGGCCGAGGGCCTCGAACGACGCCTTGATGCGATTGACGTAGCCGTGATGGTCGGCGCCGAATATATCCAGGATGCGGTCGAAGCCGCGCACGCCTTTGTCGTAATGATAGGCGAGGTCTGTAGCGAAGTAGGTGTGGGCGCCATTGGCGCGCACCACCACCCGGTCCTTTTCGTCGCCGAAGTCGGTGGCGCGGAACCACTTCGCGCCGTCCTGCTCATAGATATGACCGTTGGCCTCGAGCACCGCCACCGCTTTCTGCATCGCGCCGTCGGTAACCAGGCTGCGCTCGGAGAACCAGCGGTCGAAGGAGACGCCGAATTCCGCGAGATCCTCCCGGATATCATCCACCATGGCGTTACAACCGAAGTCGAAGACGCGGCGAAAGCCATCCTCGCCGAGCGCTTCGCGGCAACGCGCCACGAGCGCGTCCATCGCCGGGTCCACGTCCTCCGGCAGGCCGTCGAGGAAGCCGTCATGCGGACGCACGAATTCATCCCCTGCTTCGTCAACCAGACCCTTCGCCATGTCGCGCACGTAGTCGCCGCGATAGCCGCCGGAAGGGAATGCCAGTTCCGCGCCCTGTGCCTCGAGATAGCGCAACCAGACGCTGAGGGCGAGGATGTCCATCTGCCGACCGGCGTCGTTGATGTAGTACTCGGTGTGCACCGCGTGGCCCGCGGCGCGCAGCACGCGCGCGAGGGAGTCGCCATAGGCCGCGCCGCGGCCGTGGCCAACGTGCAGTGGTCCCGTGGGATTGGCGGAGACGAATTCCACCATGATGCGCTGGCCGCTATTGGCTGGCGCCCGTCCGTAGTCGGCCCCCGCCGCACGCAGGTCGTCGATCAGGTCGAGCCAGGCATTGCGCGCGAGGGTGAAGTTGATGAAGCCGGGGCCGGCGATATCCACTTTTTCCACACCCGCCGCCGTGGGCAACGCTTCGACCACGCGTCCCGCCAGGTCACGCGGCTTCATCCCCGCGGCCCTGGCGAGCACCATGGCGATGTTGCAGGCAAAGTCGCCATGGGAAGGATCCCGGGTGCGCTCGACCTGCACCCTGTCCACGAAGCCGGCGGGCAGCGGCGTCTCCGCGTCGAGCGTCTCCAGCGCGGAGGTGACGAGGGATGCGATGCGCTCTTTCATGGACGACGGCGGGGCGGGTTACAGGGCGACGGGGGTTGCGGATTCTACCGTTGTCCCCGGGATAACTGAAGGGCTTGCACGGCGCGCCCGCGGCGATCAGGACAGCGCCCGCACCTTTTCCAGGTAGGCGGATTTCATCGCCGATTCCAGGTCACCGTTGCTGGCGTACTCGTGGCCGAATACCGGTTGCCAAAGCGACTGGGCCTCCATGCAAAGATAGAAAAACACGCGATCGTGCCAGGCCGCGAGCGACTGGTATACGGCGCCGAACATCGAGGTCTTGACGTCGATGGGATAGGAAAACTTGCCCGCGATTTCCTCCATCGGCATTTGCAGGATCTTGCTCGTGAGCGGGCGCCGGCGTATGGTCTTCATCACCGAGCGGGTGAACGTGAGCGTGCCGAGGGACACCATCGCCACCTGCTCTGGCGCGAAACGGGAGGTGATCTGCTCGCAGATTCCGCGGTAGTCCTCTTCCCACCGGTCGTAGTGCACCATGGGATGAAAATGAAACCCCACCAGCCTGCCCTTGCCTGCGATCCGGCTGGCGGCCTCGAGGCGCTGGGCGAGGGAGGCACTCAGGTGCTCCTCGCCGTCGATGATCACCTGGGGATTGAGAGACCACGTGGTGATGACATTGGGCGGATAGTCGTTCTCCAGCAGCCAGCCGATGTTGCGTGACTTGGTCTTCAACTCCAGCAGCACGTTGGGATGCTTCGCGGCGAAGCGCGCCAACGCATCGAGCACGCCGTTGTGGTTACCCCACATCAGCGAATCCGAGGACTGGCCGGTGCCGATGTGATAGAGCTGGTCCGGGTCGAGTTCGAGCCGGTCGAGCTTTTCCGCGAAGTCCGCGTCGAAGGTCACCGCGTTGCCGTGGTAGAACGACTGGATGCTGCAATAGGAACAGTCGAAGCCGCATTTCTCCACCGCGTCGAGGGTCAGCAGGTTGCAACAGCGGGTGCGCTCCGAGGCCACCGGGCAGCGCCCCAGGCCGAGCTTCGGTTTCACCGCCACGCGCAGATCGGGCTTTCGCGTGCGCGGCCTGTCGGATGGCCCCAGCGCGGCGTAGCTCTTGGGCCGGGCGCGCAGTTGCGAATGACCGTCCCGCAACGACGCCAGCAGGCGCGGCTTGCTGTCGACCGCCGGCCAGTCCGATGACAACGGGGGCTCCTTCCAGCGAAGTCGGTCGAGGGCGATGTCGCTCACCAGTTGCAGCTCCTGCAGGGTAAATCGATGGCGTCCAGCCTGGGCGCGCAGGAAGTCGCGCGCCTCTGGGTCGAGCAGGCGGTAACTGGTCTGCGCTGCGATGCGCTCGAATTTTGCCTCGTAGTCCAATGCGGGCCGGGGTTCGCTGGCGGGCCCGGTAGTATAGGGAATACCGCCCGCATTTGCCGGCCCTGCAGGCTCCCTGTGCTAGCATCCGGGCTGGATTTTCGACCCGGAGAAACCGGCGTTGCGCCCTGCAGATCCGCGGGCGGTCGAGCGCATCGACCGGCTGCTGCCCCAAACCCAGTGCACCCAGTGCGGCTACCCGCGCTGCCTCGACTACGCCACCGCCATTGCCGCCGGAGACGCGGACATCAACCAGTGCCCGCCCGGTGCGGACATCACCATCGCAGCGCTTGCCGCGGAAACCGGGCGCCCGGTGAAACCCCTCAACCCCGCCAACGGGGTGGAGGAACCGAAGGAACTGGCCTGGATAGACGAGGCCGCCTGTATCGGCTGCAAGCTCTGTATCAAGGCCTGCCCGGTGGACTGCATCATCGGCGCGGGCAAGCTGATGCACACCGTGATCGCCAATGAATGCACCGGCTGCAAGCTCTGCGTGCCGGTCTGCCCCACGGACTGCATTCACCTGGTTCCGGCGCCGCCACCCGGACCGGGAGAGAAGCCAAGTCGCTGGCCCGCGTTTTCCAGCGACCAGGTGGAAAAGGCCCGGCGGCGCACGACACTGAAACTCGCCCGGGAAACGGCGGCGGAAAAACGCCGCCAGGAAGACCGGCGCGAACAGCAGCGCGCGGCGCTGCAGGCGGAAATCCGCGCCGTGCTGGCGCGGAAACGGGGAGCACGCGGGAAACCCGCGCGACCGGGCACGACGACAAAACCGGAGCAGCCATGAAACCCCGCGATGTCGAAACGGTGTTCACCCGCCTGCAACAACAACTGCCGGCGCCGACCACCGAACTCAACTACGCGTCTCCCTTCGAATTGCTGGTGGCGGTGATCCTCTCCGCCCAGGCCACCGATATCTCGGTCAATCTCGCCACCGACAAGCTGTATCCCGTGGCGAATACCCCCGAGTCGATCCTTGCTCTCGGGGTCGATGGCCTCAAGCGATATATCCGCACCATCGGCCTATTCAACACCAAGGCGGAGAACGTGATCCGAACCTGCCGTATCCTGCTCGAGGAACACGGCGGCGAGGTGCCCACGAACCGCGAGGCGCTCGAGGCGCTGCCAGGGGTCGGGCGAAAGACAGCCAACGTCATTCTCAATACCGCCTTCGGCCAGCCCACCATCGCCGTGGACACCCATATCTTCCGCGTCTCCAACCGCCTCGGCATCGCGCCGGGCAAGAACGTGCTGGCGGTGGAGTTGGGGCTTCTCAAAGCGGTGCCCGAGAAGTTCCTCATGGACGCCCACCACTGGCTCATCCTCCACGGTCGCTATACCTGCGTGGCGCGCAAGCCGAAATGCGGGGAATGCATCCTGAACGATCTGTGCCCGTCCGCCTTCAGGGCGGATGCGCCAAAGGCGGGGGCGAAGAAAAAGCCCGCGGCCAGGAAAAAGGCGAAAGCGACTACCACGCGGAAAAAGAAATCAAGCGCAAAGAAGGCAAGCGTCAAGCCCGCTACATTGAAAGATTCGCGACGGAAGAAAGCGGCAGGCCGGCGCACGTTTACGGGTGATGCCTGATTATTGAAATTTCCCGGTTCGATCTGCCTGCCGGCAAGGAACTATTCTTCCGGGGCCCACTCTAGCCCTTGTAACCCGATAAAAACCACCCCTACAGATCATGGATATCCGCGTCCGACACCAGTTCAACCAGACCCTGGCCGATCATGGCTGCTCCCCTCTGCGTCGCGCGCGTCTGTCCGAACTGCAGGTCAACCTCGGCTATCTCTGCAACCAGGCCTGCGAGCACTGTCACGTGGAGGCCGGTCCAAAACGCACGGAGCTCATGACCCGGAACACCATGGAACGCATCGTGGCATGGGCCGCGGCGAGTGGCATCAGGGCGGCTGACCTTACCGGTGGTGCGCCGGAACTGAACCCGGAGTTCCGCTGGTTCGTCGACGCGCTGCGAGCCCATGATATCTCGATCACCTCGCGCTGCAATATCACCGTGCTGCTGGAGCCCGGGCAGGAGGGTCTCGCGGCGTGGTACGCGGAGCGTCGTATCCGCCTGGTCTGCTCCCTGCCCTGTTATTCCCGGGCAAACGTGGACAGGCAGCGCGGCAAGGGCGTGTTCGGCAAGAGCATCGAGGGTCTCCAGCGGCTCAACGCGCTGGGGTATGGCAAGGAGCCGGAACGCGTGCTGGACCTGGTCTATAACCCGGTGGGTCCGGTGCTGCCGCCGGCCCAGGGTGCGCTGGAGGAAGACTATCGCCAGCGCCTGGGCGAGGATTTCGGGATCGCGTTCAGCAACCTGCTCACCATCACCAACCTGCCGATCAACCGCTTCGCCCATTACCTGGAGCGAACCGGGCAGATGGAAGATTATCTCCGGTTGCTGGTGGACAACTTCAATCCCGCCACTACCGGACCGCTGATGTGCCGCCACCTGCTCAGCGTCGACTGGCAGGGCTATGTCTACGACTGCGACTTCAACCAGATGCTGGGGCTGCCCCTTGGCGCCGCCGGGCGCCGCCAGCTGTGGGAGATCGACCCGATGCGACTGGAAGATGGTCGTATCGCCGTGGGTTCCCACTGCTATGGCTGCACCGCCGGCGCGGGCAGCAGCTGCGGCGGCGCGCTGGCCTGAGTGCGTGGTAAAGCCCGCAGGTCAGTCGCGCGAATAGCCGGCCAGCACGGGCGAGCCGAACAGCGCGGTCAGCCCGAGGCCGCGGAAGATGGCGGAGGCAATGCGGCAGAAGCGCTCGTTGTGCATCGCGCGGTAGAGCACCATGGGGGCGAAGAACTGGCGGTGGCGAAAACTGCAACGGCGTCCGTGGGAGGCAAACGCGGCGTCGATTTCGCGGTCATGGAACACCCCGTAACGGCGGGTATTCTTCTCGATACGTTTCTTCAGCGCGAACAGCTCGTCGGCAATGAAGTTGACGCTGCGCTTGCTTGGATAGTCCACCAGCACCAGCGCTCGCGCCACCCGCGACAACTCCCCGATCAGGGACTGCCACGCCCCCATGTGGGACAGGACACGGTAGCAGATCACCACGTCGAAACTGTCGTCGTCGAACGGTAGCTTGCGCAATGAGCCCGTTTGCAGGGTCGCATGTCCCCGCGACACCGATTCGTCGATCACCTCGGTACTGGCTTCCGCGCTGGCGAAAATGGTCAGCGAATGCCCGAGCTCCTGCATCAGGGCGATGTTCTGGCCATGGCCGCCGCCCACGTCCAGCACGCTGAGCCCGCGGGTATCGGGCCAGCGCGTGAGCAGCGCCCGGCGGGTTCCATCCTCCTGGTTCTCCAGCAGCCAGCGGCCCACGTCACCCGCGAAACGGCCGGCATAGTCCCAGGTGGAGGACTCGATATCCGGCGCGTCGGGGAAATCTGTGATGGACTTTGCCATTGAGTCGTGCGGGCGAACAGTTCAGGCTGGAGCCGGCGCGATTATAGCTGCAAAGCGCGCGGGCACCGAGATTCCGTCATTCAGTCCCGGGCCTCGCCTCCCCGTGTCAGTCGTTCAACCAGGCCCCGGGTAGAGCCGTCCACGCCGCGCGCATCCACTTCGCCGGCAAGCAGGCGACCGACATTGGCGGCCAGTTCCTTGCCCAGTTCCACGCCCCACTGGTCGAACGGGCAGATCTGCCAGATTACGCCCTGGACGAATACCTTGTGCTCGTACAGGGCGAGCAGCGCTCCGAGGGTTGCCGGCGTCAATTCGTCCAGAACGATGGTGTTGCTGGGCCGGTTGCCGGGAAATGTCCTGTGCGGTGCGAGGCGCTCGATTTCTTCGGCCGGCGCCCCGTCAACCTGCATTCGCTCGCGCACCTCGTCCACGTTCCGACCGCGCATCAGGGCCGCCGACTGTGCAATCGCATTGGATACAAGGAGGCGCTGGCGCGCCGCGTCACCGCCGGCATCGCGGGCGACGACGACAAAGTCCACCGGCAATTCCTCGCCACCCTGGTGGAGCTGCTGGAAGAAGGCATGCTGCCCATTGGTTCCCGCCACGCCCCAGATCGCCGGACAGGTATCCCACGTCACCGCTTCTCCCTCCCGGGTGACGCCCTTGCCATTGCTTTCCATCTCCAGTTGCTGGAGATACGGCGGCAGCAGATCGAGTCGCTGCGCGTAGGGCGCAATCACCAGGCTCGCCGCATGGCGGAAATTTCGGTTCCAGATCCCGGTGAGGGCCAGCAGCACGGGCAGGTTTTCCTCCAGGGGCGCGACGAGGAAATGTTCGTCCATGGCAGACGCCCCGCGAAGCAGTTCGCGAAAGCCCGGCATGCCGATGGCCAGGGCGATGGGCAGGCCGATGGTGGACCACAGTGAATAGCGTCCGCCCACCCAGTCAGCCATGGGAAACACGTTCTCCTCCGGTATGCCGAATTCGCGCGCCCTGTCGGGACGGCTGGACACCGCGGCGAAGTGTCTCCCGATATCCGTGCCGGGACGCGCCGCCTGCAGCCAGTCGCGTGCACCGCGGGCATTGGAGAGCGTCTCCTGGGTGGTAAAGGTCTTGGAAGCGATGATGAACAACGTGGTATCGGGGTCCGCATCGGTGAGCGCTGCGCGGAGGTGAGCGGGATCGACGTTGGAAACGAAGCGAACCTCGGGACCGTCGGCGATGTCCGGTGACAGTGCGCGGGCCACCATCGCCGGGCCGAGATCGGAGCCGCCGATGCCGATATTGATCACCGTGTCGATGCGTTCACCTCCATGGGCGCGCCACTCACCACTTCGAATCGCAGTGACGAATGTCTCCATTCGTTGCTGAAAGTCTCTCGCCGCCTCCAGCGCCGCCGGCGGAGTGAGATCTGCCGAGGGCCCCTCCGCGCGAAGCGCCGTATGCAGGGCCGCGCGTTTCTCGGTACCGTTGACATGCTCGCCACGGAACAGGCGACCCCTCCAGCCTTCGACATCCGTCGCCCGCGCGAGGTCCAGCAGCAGGGACCGCGTGCGCGCATCGATATTCTGCTTGCTGTAGTCGAGGAACAGCCCGGCAGCGGAGATGCTGAAGTTCTGAAAACGGTTTCGGTCACGATCGAACAGCGCATCGATACGCCTGTTCTTCACCGCACCTGCATGCCGCTTAAGCGACTGCCATTCCGGCATCCGGTCGAGCCTGCTCTGCATGAGTTCGGGATTCTGTTCTGGACGGGGGCTGCGCGTGGGCGATCCCTGCTTCGGCGCCGGTCACCCTGGCCGGCGCCTGCCGGTCTCCCGAGTATAGCAACATCGTCGCAGACGGGCGCTCGGCCACAAAGCCCGGTCCGGCCGCGTCAGCCCGTGGCCCCTGCGCCTTCTTCGCCGAAGTACTCCGCGTAGCGCGCGCCTCCCCGATCGCCGAACAGGCGGTCGCAGGCCGCGCGCAGGCCTGACGCCTGCTCGAGTTGGATGCGCGAGTAGAGCAACGCCAGCTTGGAACGCCGCCGCAGGAGGTCGTCGAGGTGCACGATCATCTCTCTCTCCCGCAGGTAGTCGAGTTCGCACAGTCGCAGCCCGGTGCCGGCGATGGCCGGCTGCGCGAGTTCCCGGTCCGATTCGATGATATCCAGAAGTCGCCCCGCATCTCCCGCATATCGCCGCCACAGGCGCTCTGACAACGGTTCCCCGGTATCGGCCGCGTAATCGGCATCGATTCCCAGGGCGCTCGCCCTGTCGAAAAACGCCTTGCGCCCGGCCGCATCCGGTTCGCCATACCATGACTCGCGCGCCGGTTCGAGAGACACACCGAGCGCCGATGCCTGCTCGCAGATCTCCTCGCCGATATTGATGCAGTCGGTGAGCTTGCCGCCGAATATGCTGATGTGACGGTCGTCCACCCGGGTTTCGACCACGTGCTTGCGTGACAGCTGGAGGAAATCCGTGCCGCTGTCGTCGTCCCTGGTGACCACCAGCGGGCGCACGCCGCAGCGTTCCGCCAGGATGTCGTCCCGTGTCAGCGGCCGCTCCAGCGACAGCCTTGCATTGATGTTTGAGAGTACGAAGTCCCTGTCTTCATCGGTCACCCGGGTCTCCGCTTCCTGTACACGGGTATCGGTGGTGCCGATGCAGGTACGATTGGCCATGGGAATGGCGAAAAAGAGGCGCCCGTCGTCAGCGAAGAAGGCCATCACCCGCCTGCCCTCTCCAATGCGAGGCACCACGAGGTGGATGCCCTTGGAAAGCACGTGGCGATGCTTCGCGTGTATGCCCGCAGCGGTGTTGAGATCGTCCACGTATGCGCCGGCCGCATTGACCAGCACCTGGCTGCGGATCGTGAATGCGCGCCCCGATTCGCGGTCCAGCGCCTGCACCTCCCAGCCTTTCCCGTTGCGCGTCATTGCCGTGGCTTCGACGTAGTTGGCGGCAAGGCAGCCCCGGTCCAGCGACGCGCGCACGAACCCGAATACGAAACGCGCGTCGTTGTCGTACAAGTAGGCATCGGAGTACTCGATACCGCCAATGCTGTCGGACACGTCTATGGCGGGCTCGAGTTCGCTGATGGCGGCGGGACGCAGGTAACGCGGCGTGGCCGTTCGGCCCCTTCCGATGGCCCAGTACAACCACGAACCGGCCCAAAGAAGCAGCGGATGGTGGCGGAACCCCCGCGTCACGGTAGTCAGGAAACGGATCTCGCGCACGCTGGCGGGATAGGCACGCAACAGTTCGTTGCGCGACTTGCAGAGCCCGGACACGAGGCCGAACTCGTAGTTCTCCATGTACTTGATTCCGCCCCAGACGAGATTGGAAGAATGCTGGCTGGTGAAGCCGGCAAAGTCACGCGCATCGATCAGCCCGACACGCGCCCCGCGCGCCGCCAGCGCTGCCGCTGACACCGCGCCGTTGATACCGCCGCCGATAATGAGCACGTCCAGGGGGGACGCTTCAAGCGCGCGGATATTCTCATCGCGGATCGACATCCCGCCTTTCCGCTCTCAGACCCAGCGAAAAACGAACAGGAACCAGGCGATGGTAATGCCCAGTGGCCACCACAGCGGCGGCCCGACGAATCCCAGCCAGGCGAGGTGAATGAAACCGGTGCCGAGCCACGAGATGAACAGGCGGTCGCCGCGGGTGGTATCGATGCCGAAGACCCCGCGGCGCGGATTACCGCCCGGGCTGTACGATTCCCACACGCCCATGACCACCACCGACAGCACCACCGCGGCAAAGAACGCGGCGGTGGGCCAGGTCCAGGCCATCCAGGTGAGGTCGAGGACGCTACCCATGACGAATCAGACCCGGCCGAGGGCGAAGCCCCGGGCGATGTAGTTGCGCACGAAGTAGATCACGAACGCCCCGGGCACGATGGTGAGCGTGCCCGCCGCGGCGAGCAGGCCGAGCTCATAGCCCGAGGTGCTCGCGGTGCGCGTCATGGTCGCGGCGATGGGCTTGGCGTCCACCGCGGTGAGCGTCTTTGCCAGCAACAGCTCGACCCAGGAATACATGAAACAGAAGAACATCGCCACGCCGATGCCGGCGGCGATGGTGGGGATGAAGATGCGGATGAAGAAGCGCCAGAACGAATATCCGTCGAGGTAGGCGGTCTCGTCCAGTTCCTTTGGCACCCCGGACATGAAGCCCTCCAGGATCCATACCGCGAGCGGGATGTTGAACAGGCAGTGGGCCAGCGCCACGCCGATATGGGTGTCGAACAGCTCGATGGCGGAATAGAGCTGGTAGAACGGCAGCGCGAATACCGCCGGCGGCGCCATGCGGTTGGTCAGCAGCCAGAAGAACAGGTGCTTGTCGCCGAGGAAGCGGTAGCGCGAGAACGCATAGGCCGCCGGCAATGCCACCGCCACCGAGATGACCGTGTTCATCGCCACGTAGCTGATGGAGTTCAGGTAGCCGGTGTACCAGGTGGGATCGGTGAAGATCTTGCGGTAGTTCTCCAGGGTGAAGTCCTGCGGCCAGAGCGAGAACGCACCGAGTATCTCGTTGGTGGTCTTGAACGACATGCTCACCAGCCAGTAGATCGGCAGCATCAGGAACACGATATAGAGCGTGGTGACGAGTGCGCGGTGTGTCTGTCCTCGCATCATGTCAGTTCTCCTCGTTCCGCATCATCAGGGTGTAGAACACCCAGCAGACAAGCAGAACCACCAGGAAGTAGATCAGCGACATCGCCGCCGCGGGGCCGAGATCGAACTGACCGAGGGCGATCTTCACCAGGTCGATGGACAGGAACGTGGTGGTGTTGCCGGGCCCGCCGCCGGTGAGGACGAAGGGCTCGGTATATATCATGAAGCTGTCCATGAAGCGCAGCAGGATGGCGATGGTGAGCACCCGTTTCAGCTTGGGTAGCTGGATGAAGCGGAACACCGCCCAGCTGCTGGCGCCGTCGATGCGCGCCGCCTGGTAGTAGGCGTCGGGGATGGAGCAGAGACCTGCATAGGTGAGCAGCACCACCAGCGAGGTCCAGTGCCAGACGTCCATCACCACCGTGGTCACCCAGGCGGACACCGGCTGCTGGGTGAAGTTGTAGTCGATACCGAGGCTGTTGACGGCGTTACCGAGGAGACCGATGTCCGGCAATGCGAAGATGTTCCACATCGCGCCCACCACGTTCCAGGGGATGAGCAACGGCAGCGCCATGAGCACCAGGCAGACGGATACCCAGGGCCCCGTGCGTGGCATGCACAACGCCACGGCGATGCCAAGCGGCACCTCGATGAGGAGGATGGTGAAGGTGAACGCCAGTTGGCGCAGGAGCGAGGCATGGAATCGTTCGGAGGTCAGCACCTCCTGGAACCAGCCGAGGCCGTGCCAGAAGAACAGGTTGTTGCCGAAGGTTTCCTGGACCGAGTAGTTGACCACGGTCATGAGCGGGATCAGCGCATTGAACGCCACCAGGATGACCACCGGCACCACCAGCCACCAGGCCTTCTGGTTCTGCAGCTTGTTCACGCGCCGGCCTCCGCGGACTGCACCCGCCAGCCGTCGCGGTAGCAATGGGTATGTGCGGGGTCAAAACGCACCCTTTCGTCTTCCGAGGGAATGGTTTCCCCTTCCGGTACGATCATCCGCAGCCGCTGGCCGGCGGCCTCGACATCGGCTACCTGGTAGCGGCCGAGGTCGTCCACCTTGTTGATCCGCACCGGGATACCGTCCGGCGCGAAACGCACGAATTCCGGACGTACGCCAACTTCCAGCGTGCCGCTCCCGGTAGCGCCGCTTCCGAGTGCGTCGAGGTCATGGTCGAGACAGACGAGGCGTCCGCCATCCTCGCGGGCGGGCAACACGTTCATTCCGGGCGAACCGATGAAATGGCCGACGAAGGTATGCTGCGGGCGCTCGAACAGTTCCACCGGGGTGCCCACCTGCACCACCTTGCCCTCGAACATCACCACCACCCGGTCGGCGAAGGTCAGCGCCTCGGTCTGGTCATGGGTGACATAGATCATGGTGGTCCCCACCTGCTGGTGCAGTTGTTTCAGCTTGGAACGGAGCTGCCACTTGAGGTGGGGATCGATCACCGTGAGCGGCTCGTCGAACATGATCACGTTGACGTCGGAGCGCACCAGTCCGCGGCCGAGTGAAATTTTCTGCTTGCCGTCGGCGGTGAGGCCGGCGGCGCGACGGCCGAGGGTGTCGGTGAGATCCAGCATCGCCGCGATCTCCTCCACCCGTGGACGTATCTCCGCGGCCGGCACGCCGCGATTGCGCAGCGGAAATGCAAGGTTGTCGAACACCGTCATGGTGTCGTAGACCACCGGGAACTGGAACACCTGGGCGATCTGGCGCGCGGTGGTTTCGACCTCGGTGACGTCCTGATCGTCGAACACCACCCGTCCCTCGGTGGGCGTCAGCAGGCCGGAGATGATGTTGAGCAGCGTGGTCTTGCCGCAGCCGGACGGACCGAGAAGGGCATAGGCGCCGCCATCCTCCCAGACCTGGTCGAGCTGTTCCAGGGCCCATACCGGATCCTCGCCCCTGCGCGCCGGGTAGCAATGGCGGATGCCCTTGAGCTCGATGCGCGCCATGGTCAGTGAGCGATCCGACGCTGGTCGCGATCAAAATACAGTACCTTGCCGGGATGCAGGTACAGGGTCGCGGTGTCACCACTGTCGAAGGGATGGATGCCGTGGGACTCGGACACCCAGTCGTTGCCGCCGACATCGAGGTGGATCACGCTCTCGGAGCCACTCAGTTCCGCGATCTTCACCCGACCATCTACCGCCACCGCCGAGTCATCCATCGCGCGCAGGGTCAGGTGGTGAGGGCGGATGCCCATGGTGTATGGCGCGTCATCCAGGCTGGCCAGAGAATCCGGAACCGGCCAGGATACCCGCTCGTCGAGATGAAAACGGCCGTCGCGCTTTTGTACCTCGGTCACGTTGATCGGCGGATCGGAGAAAACCTTTGCGCTGACGAGATTGTCCGGCGCGCGGTAACAGGCCGCGGTGAGGCCATACTGGCATACCCGGCCCTCGTACAGGGTCGCGGTATGTCCACCCAGCATCAGCGCCTCCAGCGGTTCGGTGGTGCTGTACACCACCGTTGCGCCACTGTCGGCGAACAGCCGCGGGAGTTCGTCGCGTAGTTCCTCGCGCAGCTTGTAGTCGAGATTGGCCAGCGGCTCGTCGAGCAACACCAGTTTGGAATCCTTCGCCAGGGCGCGGGCGATGGCGACGCGCTGCTGCTGTCCGCCGGACAGTTCCGCCGGATAGCGATTGAGATAGCCATCCAGCTTCATCATGCCGGCGAACTTCTCCACCTGGGCGCGAATGGTGTCGCGCGACAGCCCCGCCACCCGCAGCGGCGAGGCGATGTTGTCGAATACGCTGAAATTCGGGTAGTTGATGAACTGCTGATACACCATGGAAACGCTGCGCTTCTGCACAGGAACACCGGTGACATTGACGCCGCCGAACCAGATTTCGCCGCTGCTCGGCGGCTCGAGCCCCGCCATCAGGCGAAGCAGCGTCGTCTTGCCGCTGAGAGTGGTGCCCAGGAGCACGTTGAAGCCACCCTCTTCCAGGCTGAGGTCTGTTTCGTAGATATGGGTTTCGCCGCCTACCTGCCGGGTCACGCCCCTTAGTTCGATCCCCATGCTTCAGCTTCCGCAGACGATGCGCACGTCATGGCGCGCGCAGTAGTCGGCGATGCCCTGGGGCGGGGCCTCGTCGGTGACGAAGTAGTCCACCTGCGACAGGCTGCCGAGGCGTACCGGCGCCTTGCGCTGGAACTTGAGACGGTCCGCCACCAGGATCACGGAGCGCGCGTTGCGGATGATCGCCTGGGCGACCCGCACCTCGCGCACGTCGAACTCGAGGATGCTGCCGTCCTCGTCGAGCGCGCTGCAACCGATCACCGCGAAGTCCACCTTGAACTGGTCGATGAATTCCTCGGTGGCATCGCCTACGATGCCGCCATCCTCGTGGCGCACCAGGCCACCCGCGGTCATCACCCGGATGTTTCCGCTGCGCCGCAGCGTGTTGGCGATATTGATGTTGTTGGTGATCACGAGCAGGCCGGAATGGCCGACGAGGCAACGCGCCACGTGCTCGGTGGTGGTGCCGATGTTGATGAACATCGAGGCATCATTGGGAATGATGTCGGCGCACAGCCGCCCGAGCTTCTCCTTGCCCTCGGTATTCATCAGCACACGGGTGGCGTAGTCGAGGTTGAACACCGGCTGCGGCCTCCCACCCTCGGCTTCCGGCGTTACCGCGCCGCCGTGCACCCGTTGCAGCAGCCGCAGGTCGCACAGGATGTTGAGATCCCGGCGTATGGTCTGCGGCGTGACCTGGAACTGACCCGCGAGGGCATCCACCTGGCCGCTTCCCTGGCCGCGGATATGCGCAAGAAGCGCGCGCTGGCGCTTGCTGATGCGGACCCCGGGGCGGATATCGTTCATCGAAGTTGTCGTTGTTGCGCCGGCGTGAAAACCGCGGGCTGCCCGGAGGCAGCCCGCGAAGACGCGTCGTGAAACGCGCTTATTGCCAGCCCTTGATCAGGTCCTCGTAGGCGATGGTCTCGCCCTGGGGCTTCTCGTCCACCTTGGGCTTGGGCGCGCCCGGCTGGTCCAGCCAGTGCTGCGGATCCATCTCCTCGTTGAGACGCGGGCCACAACCACCGTAGACGTTGGCCGCCTCGTCCGCCGCCTGCATCCGCGCCATGACCTGGTCCATCTCGCTCGCGAGACGGTCCAAGGCCTCCTGGGGCGTAAACGCGCCGGAGTTCACGTCACCGATCTGCTGCCACCAGATCTGGGCCAGCTTCGGATAGTCCGGCACGTTGATGCCGGTGGGCGACCAGCGTACGCGGTCCGGGGAGCGGTAGAACTCCACCAGTCCGCCCAGCTTCGGCGCGCGCTCGGTAAATGACTCGTGGTTGATGGTCGTATCGCGGATGAAGGTCAGGCCGACATGGCTCTTCTTCACGTCCACGGTCTTGGAGGTCACGAACTGGGCATAGAGCCAGGCGGCCTTGCGGCGATCCACCGGGGTGGACTCGAACAGTGTCCAGGAACCTGCGTCCTGGTAGCCGAGCTTCTGCCCGTCCTCCCAGTAGGGGCCATGGGGAGAGGGCGCCATCCGCCAGAGCGGGTTGCCATCGTCATCCACGGTGTTGTTGCCCTCGCTTTTCGGCGCCACCATGGACGCGGTGAACGCGGTGTACCAGAAGATCTGCTGCGCCACGTTGCCCTGGGAAAGCGCCGGCAATGACTGGTAGAAGTCATAGCTCGCGGCCCCGGGCGGCGCATACTGGCGCAGCCACTCGTCCCACTTGCGTATCGCGTAGACGGCGGCCGGGCCATTGGCGGCGCCGCCCCGGGAGACGCTGGCGCCCACCGGGTTACAGGTACCCTCTTCCATGCGGATGCCCCACTCGTCCACCGGCACGCCGTTCGGCAGCCCCTTGTCGCCGGCCCCCGCCATGGACAACCAGGCGTCGGTCATGCGCCAGCCGAGGTCGGGGGCGCGCTTGCCGTAGTCCATGTGACCATAGACCTGGACGCCGTCGATCTCCTTGACGTCTTCCGAGAAGAACTGGGCAATGTCCTCGTAGGCGGACCAGTTCACCGGCACGCCAAGGTCATAGCCGTACTTCTCCTTGAAGCGCGCCTGCAGGTCCTCGCGGTCGAACCAGTCCTTGCGGAACCAGTAGAGGTTGGCGAACTGCTGGTCCGGCAACTGGTAGAGCTTGCCGTCCGGACCGGTGGTGAATGACTTGCCGACGAAGTCGTCCACGTCCAGGCCCGGGTTGGTGACATCCGCGCCCTCGCCCGCCATCCAGTCGCTCAGGTTGACCGCGAGCTGCAGGCGGGAATGGGTGCCGATCAGGTCCGAGTCGTTGATGTAGGCGTCGTACAGGTTACGTCCGGTCTGCATCTGGGTCTGCACCGCCTGCACCACCTCGCCCTCGCCGAGCAACTGGTGATTGACCTTGATGCCGGTGATTTCCTCGAAGGCGGTGGCGAGCGTCTTGGACTCGTACTCGTGGGTGGGAATGGTTTCCGACAGCACGTTGATCTCCATGCCGGAGAACGGCGCCGCGGCGTTGATGAACCATTCCATTTCCGCCATCTGCTCGTCCTTCGACAGCGATGATGGCTGGAACTCGTCGTTGATCCATTTTTCCGCCTCGGCCGTGCCGGCGTAGGCGGGTCCCTGGACCATGAAAGTCGCCAACGTCGCGGCGACCACGATTTTCAGCTTCATGGGGATTCCTCTATTGGTGAGTTTGTTTGTATCTACCGTCTCTACCCGGGGGCGAACGGTTGGTTGAAAGAGATCAACGCGAGGAGGCTATCACAAGCGAAAACGAAAAATTCAACAAATTTTGTTTTCGTATGAAAATATTATTTCGGGAAAAATGTTCACTTTGGATGCCTTCGAAAGAATATTGTCGAAAAATCACGATGATACGAACGAACCCTCGTTCGCACATGAGCAATTGTCACAATGCCGCGTCGGCAGGGTCCGGCAACGCCCTTGCGCCCCGTGCCCGCTTGCACGGAGAATGCCCGCAAAAAAGACACACCCGCCCACGCCATGACCGACACCATCCTTGCCATAGACCAGGGCACCACCAGTTCGCGCGCGATCGTGTTCAAGCCGGACGGCACCATCAGGGCTTCCTCGCAGTACGAGTTTCCCCAGCACTACCCGAAGGATGGCTGGGTCGAACACGCGCCGTCGGATATCTGGGATACCTGCCTGCGCGCGGCACGCGACGTGTTGCGCCAGGCCGGCGACCGGGTGGCAACGGTGGGCATTACCAACCAGCGCGAAACCACCCTTGTCTGGGATCGCAAGACCGGCGAGCCGCTCTACAACGCCATCGTCTGGCAGGACCGCCGCACCGCGGATCACTGCGCCCGCATCAGCGCTGAAGGACACGACGCCGATATCGCCGCGCGTACCGGACTCCTGCTGGACGCCTACTTCTCCGCCACCAAGATCGCCTGGATCCTCGACAACGTCGACGGCGCGCGCGAGCGCGCGACGCGCGGCGAACTGGCATTCGGCACCGTGGACTGCTACCTGGTCTGGCGTCTGACCGGCGGCAAGGTGCACGCCACCGACGCCACAAACGCCAGCCGCACACTACTGTTCAACATCCATACGCAGCAATGGGACGACGACCTGCTTGAGATCTTTTCGATTCCGCGTTCCCTGCTGCCGGAGGTGCGCGACAGCGCCGGCGAGTACGGTGTCACCGACGAGGCGGTACTCGGCAGGACGCTGCCCATCGGTGGCGTGGTGGGCGACCAGCAGGGCGCACTGTTCGGCCAGGCCTGCTTTGCACCGGGGATGGTCAAGAGCACCTACGGCACCGGCTGCTTCATGGTGATGAATACCGGCGAGAAACCGGTGGTTTCCAGCCATCGACTCCTGACCACCGTTGGCTATCGTCTCGACGGCAAGGTGACCTACGCCCTGGAAGGCTCGATATTCAACGCCGGCACCGCGGTGCAATGGGTCCGCGACGGCCTGCAACTCATCTCCCACGTGCGCGAGATCAAGGACCTGCTGGCCACCACAGCCGGCAACGACGGGGTCTACATGGTGCCGGCCTTCACCGGCCTCGGCGCGCCACACTGGGATCCCCATGCACGCGGCGCGGTGCTTGGCATCACCCGCAACACCGGGATCGCGCATTTCGTCCGCGCGGCGCTGGAGGCGGTGTGTTACCAGACCCGGGAACTGGTGGAAGCCATGGCGGCGGACTGTGGCCAGCCACTGGAACGCCTGCGGGTGGACGGTGGCATGGTGGCCAATGACTGGATGCTGCAATTCCTCGCCGACATCCTCGACACCGTGGTGGAAAGGCCCGTGGTTATAGAGACCACCGCCCTCGGCGCGGCGTACCTGGCGGGGCTTCAACAGGGAATCTATCCGTCGCTCGAGGCGGTTTCCGACAACTGGCGCGAGTCGCGACGATTCAATGCCGATATGCCGCCGGAGACCCGCCGCGCCCTGATCGCCGGCTGGGATGACGCCATCGCGCGGGTGAAGTCGAGCGCCTGAACGTTGCCTTCATCCAGTCGGTACGGGCCCGAGTTCGAGCAGTAGCGTTCGTTCGCCAAACTTGACCTGCCCGCCCAGGTAGCTGCCCTCGAGTCGCAGCATGCCGGATCCCCGGCAGCCCGGGTGGGTCAGCACGAAGCGTAGGCCATCGGGCCCGATCGGCATGAGCCGTCCGCCGGCCAGGCCGCAGGCGACGGGTAGCTCGCCGTAGTTGATCAATCGGGAAATCTCCACGTCATAGCCGCCGTCAGCAGTCGGCGAAAGACGCAGTGTGACCTCTGCGCCGGGCCCGGAACCGGCACGGAACGCACCCCGCCATACAGCCGGTATTGCCTCGGCGGCAGGCGCCGCGCTCCCCAGGGCCGTTTCCCCGGTTGATGGTTCGGTCGCGGCAGACGGTTTCGATTCGGCTTGTGAGACTGCAGGCGTAGTCGACGCACGCGCGACCTGCGTGGGACTGGTCGTTTTTTCTACCGGCGCCGCCGAGACGGTCTCCTGCGCCGGTTCAGGCAAGACCGTGTCGACCGTTTCCGGGGGGGTACTGGCAGCGGGCTCTCCGGATTGCGCCAGCGGATTGAAATAGAAATCACCCGTGAGCGAAGCATGAAACCACGGCTGCTGTTGACCGCCGGTATCCTGGCGCACGCCCTTGACCACGTTCTGCAGCATCAACAGCACGTGCTCCGGTGTCGTGATCTCCCGCAGCAGGTTGGCGGTGAACGGGCTGTTGCGCCCGGCGCCGTCGCTCGCCACCTTGCCCGGACTGGCGGCATAGACGATGAGTGAGCCCTCGGGCGTATCGCTCGGCGCGAGCCCGCGGCTCATCGAGCGGGAGAAACCGCGGAACGGATTGTCGCGGCAGGCGTCGATGAAGAACAGGTTCACCGGGTTGCCGGCATCGCCGGCCATGGCGGTAACGTATTCGAGAGTCAGCGTCTCGAGATCCAGATCGGGTACATCCTGCAGGTCCGCCGCGGTGGGGATGAGGTAATTTTCACCGCCGACCTGCACCGCGTGACCGGCATAGAAGAACAGCCCCACGCTGTCTTCACCCGCGGCAAGGGCCTCGCGCCACGCGCGCACCACGTCACGAAATTCGCCCCGGGTGCGTATGTCCCGGTGCAGCATGACGTCGAAGCCGATGCGCGAGAGAACCGCCGCCAGGTCTTCGGCGTCGTTGGTGGTGTTGTCCAGTTCCGTGGTCTTTTCATAGCGGGCATTTCCCACCACCAGGGCGATCCTGTCCGACGCAAGGGCGTTCGTACCCGAAGCCCATGAAGACAACAGCAGGCATATCAATACGATGATTCTCACTGGATGACTAACGACGTCGACGGCAAATGGTTTTACCCGTTTATTCTACCCGTCGGCGCTGGTACATGAGTGCGTATCGCGTTGTCTCCCGCGTGAACCATGTTAGAGTGAGTTTCCGATGCCAACGTGATAGACCCGGCCTGTCCGCCGCATGCCCGAAACACTGCAACCGCTGATCGACTGGCTGCTCCACATGGGGGACAGGCTGGTGCAACCCTGGGTGCTATACCAGATGGGCATCATCCTCCTGGCTTATGCTGCTTCCATTCTTCTTGCGCGCCGCCTGGAACCACGCTTCGAGGCTCGTGTACGCCAGGTGCGTGGCAAGCCCGGACTGATACGCCTGCTCGCCGCCCTGCTGCGCAGCACGCGCTGGATCATCCTCGCCATTCTGCTGCTGGTGACCTGGTACGCCATGCACCACCTCACCTGGCCGAGTCGCAGCTACCTGATCGGCATTGCCGCCCGTCTCGTGCTCGCCTGGCTGGTGATCACGGTACTGTCGAAGATCATACGCAACCGCACTCTGTCGCGGCTGGTTGAGTTGGCAGGGTGGAGCGTGGTGGCGCTGGGGCTGCTGGGTCAGCTCGGCAACGTCGCCAACGCGCTGGAGTCGGTATCTTTTACCGTGGGCGAATTCCATATTTCCCTGTGGAAACTGCTCAAGGGACTGGTTTTGACGGTGGGCCTGCTTTGGCTTGCCAACGCCCTGGGTCGGTCTCTCGACCGCCGGCTCAACAACATGGACGACCTGACACCGTCGCTCCGGGTGCTCACCGGCAAGATCGTCCATATCCTGCTGTTGGTGATGGCGGTGCTGATCGCAATCAACAGTATCGGTATCGACCTCACCGCGCTGACAATATTCTCCGGCGCCCTCGGCGTCGGTATCGGGTTTGGCCTGCAGAAGGTGGTGTCGAACTTTATCTCCGGCATCATCATCCTGCTCGACAAGTCGATCAAGCCGGGCGACACCATCACGCTCGGCGATACCTTCGGCTGGATACGCGAACTGCGTGCGCGCTTCGTCTCGGTCGTTACCCGCGACGGCCGCGAGTACCTGATTCCCAACGAGGACTTCATCACCCAGCAGGTGGTCAACTGGTCCTTTACCGACAAGCTGGTGCGTCTCGACGTGCCCTTCGGCGTGGCCTATGACAGCGATCCGCACGAGGTCAGCCGGCTCGCCATCGCCGCCTGCGGCAGTGTAGACAGGGTTTCCCCGGTAAAGGCGCCGGTGTGCTGGATGACCGAATTCGGCGATTCCTCGCTCAATTTTCTTCTCCGCTTCTGGATCGACGATCCGGAAAACGGGCTCACCAATATCCGCGGCAAGGTACTGCTCGCCCTGTGGGATGCGTTCAGGGAGCACAGCGTTGGAATTCCCTTCCCACATCGCGAGATCATCTTCAGGAACGAGCTACCGGCCACAGTAAGCATGACGCGGGGACCCGAAGAATCCGGTTCCACCGAACAATGACCCTCCCTCTCGGAAACGCGCAGGCTCCCCCTCAGATCGCCGCTCCGCTCCCACTTTCCACCAGCGTGTCGAGCATCTCCTGACGAAGCAGGTGTTTCTGGATCTTGCCTACGGAGGTTCTTGGCAGCGAGCTTCTGAAGATCACCTCCCCTGGTACGCGGAAGCTGGCAAGACGTTCGGCGCAGAACTCGATCAGTTCGTTCTCACTGGCCATCGCATCCTGGTGCAACACCACCACCGCAACGATGCGTTCATCGCGCATGGCGTCGGGCAGCCCGATCACCGCGGATTCAAACACCGCGGGATGCTGCAGCAACACGTTCTCAACCTCTCCCGCGGACACGTTTTCTCCCGAACGCTTGATCATGTCCTTTTTCCGGTCGACGAATCGGAAGTAGCCTTCTTCATCCTGCACGGCGTTATCGCCGGTATGCAACCAACCATCCCGGATGGTCTCGGTGGTGGCGGCATCATTGCAAAAATAACCCGCCATGATGGTCTTGCCGGGCTCTCCCTGGACCACGATCTCCCCCACCTTTCCGGCTTCAACCGGTACGCCCTCGTCGTCCACCAGGCGCACGTTGTATCCACCGGCGGGCAGTCCCACGGTGTGGTTGCGCCGTTCTCCGTGGAGCGGGTTGATGAGCGGGGGGCCCATGGTCTCGGTCATGCCCCAGAGCTGGCAGAGCGGCGCGTGAAAGCGACGATCCCAATTCGCCATCTCGCTTGCCTCAAGGCCCTGGGCGTAGAGCACGATCCTGAGCAAGTTGTCCTGGTGGTCCGGATTTTCCGGCTGCGCCAGGAGCATGCGCATCGGCGCGGCAAAAAGGCTCGCCACGGTGCATTCGTACTCGATGCATTTGTCGAAGTAGCGGCTCGCACTGAAGCGGTCCATGAGCGCGATGCTGGCGCCGCGCAGGAGCGCGCTCATGGTGGAGTAGTACTGCGCGTTGCCGTGAAACAACGGCAATACGACGTACTGGCGATCGTCGCCGGTGAGCGCCACCGCATCCGCCACCGTCTCGCCTGCCTTGAGGTAGTTGGCATGGGTAACCATCACCCCCTTGGGCTTCGAGGTGGTGCCGGAGGTGTACATGATCGCGGCGAGGTCCTCGGCTTCGACCCTGCAGGACACCGCCTCCGGACTGAAACCATCGAGCGTCGCCTCGAGCGAGCCCGTGGCAGGCGTATCGGTGTACGGATCGCAATGGATAACGCGTTCTAGCCGTTCGAGTTGCCGGCTACAGCTCGCAAGCTGTTCCGCATGCCCGGAGGCGCAGAATGCAAACCGCGATCCGGAATGCCCGAGCAGCCAGGTCATCTCGTCGGTGCTGGCAAGGACGTTGGTGGGCATCATCACCGCGCCGATGCGCGCGCCGGCAAACCACAACAGGAGGAACGTCGGCGCGTTGGGCAAATGCACGTTGAACACGTCTCCGGGACCGAGGCCCAGGTCCAGCAGGTAGCGAGCGGTCTGGTTGACGCGTGCATTGAATGCGGCGTAGGTCAGCGAATGCCTCCACGACGACAAACCTCTCTCGTCGTCCTCCTGGCGCTCGAAAATCAGGAACGGCCTATCGGCGTGGCGTTCGGCCTGGCGGGTGAGCAGTTCGGAAACGGTCAACGGCGCCTGGTCGGGGCTAACGGCCGTGTTCATTTCATGAGGTGGGATGGACCGGGGCGAGCAGTATATACGCCGGCGGCGCGCCCTCTCGATGCTCCCGGATTCAGGCAATGCCGGCCGACCGGATAGCCCGCGGGACTTCCTGGCAACCGGCCGGCGGGATAACTATTTGTTTTTACTATGCTATTTATCATACCAGAACGATGCGTCCCGATCTGTTACAACTCGAGGCAGGAAGTGCGAGTCGTTCATGAACAAGAAATATGAGTAGCGAAGGCCTAGAGTCGCCCCGAATAACCAGACCAAGAGAGGATCAAGTATGAGCGAGAACGAGACCGAATTGCAGACCGACTACGAGATCGGCCAGGACAATATCACCCCATTCGGACTGGACATCCACAACCCGGTCTTCCTGATTTCCGGCCTGACCATCATCGTCTTCGTCCTGTACACACTGATGTTCCAGGAACAGGCGGGTGCGTTCTTTGGCTGGCTGCGGCCGGCGATCACGAGCACGTTCGACTGGTTCTTCCTCTCCGCCGGTAACCTGTTTGTCCTCTTCGGCCTGCTACTCGTCGTGCTGCCCGTCGGCAAGGTGCGCCTTGGCGGCAAGGACGCAACCCCCGACTTCGGCTATCCCGGCTGGTTCGCGATGCTGTTCGCCGCGGGCATGGGCATCGGTCTCATGTTCTTCGGTGTCTCCGAGCCACTGTCCCATTTCGGTTCCTCCATGGGCGGGGTGGCAGCAGAAGGCGGGGTGCGTACCGACTGGGCGCCGCTCGGCGCAGCGGCGGGCGACACCGAGGCGGCAACTAACCTCGCGATGGCCGCCACCATCTTCCACTGGGGCCTGCATCCCTGGGCGATC
>JAUILZ010000004.1 GCA_030432755.1 Gammaproteobacteria bacterium
GCGACGTCTCGACCAACTTCTTCGGGATGTTGCCGCTTCGGGAATCGGCGTGGTTTTGGTGGAGCACGACATGGACCTGGTAATGGGCATTTCCGACCGGGTTGTTGTGCTCGATTCGGGACGCTGCATCGCGGACGGCCTGCCAGAGACCGTGCGCAATGATCCTGCAGTACTCAGTGCTTATCTCGGCGAGCAGAACGAGGACTCAGTTCCGAGGGATGCTCCTCGACATAGTGACGCCAAAGAGGTACTGGGCGCCAGTGATCTGAAATGTGGGTACGGGGCCAGCGAGGTTCTCCGCGGTATCGATCTGCGGGTCGATCGCGGTGAGCTGGTAGCGGTGTTGGGCGCCAACGGCGCTGGCAAGACCACCCTGATGCATGCCCTGTCCGGCCTGCATCGACCCGTCACCGGGGAGATTCGCTTTGCTGGAAAGAATGTTAGTGACCATCCCGCTCACCACCTGAGCCGAATTGGCATTGCGCTTGTCCCTGAGGGTCGCCAGGTTTTCGGCAACCTGAATGTGATTCAAAATATCCGGCTTGGCGCCTACGGGCGTCGGCCAGAGGACCTGGATTCGGAGATCGAGCTATTGCTGGATAGGTTTCCTAGATTGCGCGAACGCAGACAGCAGCCGGCCGGACTGCTGTCCGGAGGCGAACAGCAGATGCTCGCGATTGCGCGCGGTCTCGTGTCGCGGCCGGCAGTCCTGCTGCTGGATGAACCGTCGCTCGGGCTTGCGCCAACCATCATCCAGGAACTCTATGCGAGTCTGGCCGCTTTGCGCGACGATGGTGCGACCATCCTCCTGGTGGACCAGATGGCCGATATGGCGCTCGCAATTGCCGACCGCGCCTACGTACTTTCCGGAGGCCTCTTCGCGGCATCCGGTACTGCCGCGGAAATTCGCTCAAGCCGTCATCTTAATGACGCTTACCTGGGCAGTGCCGCAGCGGGAAATTCAAGTCCCAACCAATGAGAGGAGAACCATGGACCTGATACTGAAGAACGCACGCCTTTCCGGTTCCGGGAACGATACACGGGATATCGGCATTTCTGACGGGAAGATCGCGGCGCTCGAGCCGAATATCGCGGGCGACGCCCGTATCATTGAACTCGGCGGATGTCTGGTTTCTCCAGGGTTTGTCGAAACCCACATACACCTGGACAAATCCTGCATCCTGGATCGCTGCGGCAATGCCAGCGACCTGGATGCCGCCATTGCAGATGTCGCCCGCCTGAAGGCAGATTTCACTGTCGAGGACGTCTATAGCCGAGCCTGCCGCACAGTGGAGAAATGCATTCTCCAGGGAACTACCCACATGCGCACCCACCTCGAAGTCGATCCGGCGGTCAATCTGCGGAGCTTCGAAGCGGTCAGGCAGGTGGTGGAGGACTACCGCTGGGCGATTGATATCGAGATCTGCGTGTTTCCGCAGGAAGGGCTGTTGAATCATCCGGGCACCGATGAACTTCTGGTAGAAGCGATGCGGAATGGCGCGGATTCAATAGGTGCCGCGCCTTATGTCGATTCGGATCCACACGGGCAGATAGATCGCATATTTGAACTTGCACTCGAATACGACGTTGACATCGACATGCATCTCGACTTCGGCACCGACGTTGAGGCGCTGGATCTCGACTATGTGTGCGAGCTGACCGAAAAGTTTGGGCGGGGCGGGCGCGTCACCATTGGCCACGTAACCAAGCTCGCCCACGTGTCACCTGACCGACTGGCCGCCTCGGCGCGTCGCATGGCGGATGTCGGGGTGGCGTTGACGGTACTTCCTTCAACCGATCTATTCCTGATGGGTCGCGACCGGGCCCATGCGCACACACGCGGGGTGGCGCGCGCACATGAACTGCTGGAACTCGGCATGAACTGTTCGCTGTCCACCAACAACGTTTTAAATCCATTCACCCCTTTTGGTGATTGTTCTCTCATTCGCATGGCAAATCTCAATGCCAATATCTGCCATATCAGCGGTATCGAGCAGACGACCGAGTGCTTCAACATGATCACCTCCCGCTCGGCCCGACTGATGAATATCGGAGACTACGGGATCGAAGTCGGAAAGTCCGCCGATCTTGCCGTTATCGACGCAGGCTCCACGGCGGAAGCGGTTGCCGAGCTCTCGCCGGTTCTCATGGCGTTCAAGAGAGGGCGACAGACCATGACCCGGGAGCCGGCACGGATGCACAAGCCGGAAGCCTGACGATGGCTTGCACTGAGTACCGGATCGAGGACCTCGATGCCCTCTGTCCAGACAATCAGGTTCAGATTGCTGGTGCCGTCGAGGGAGTTCTGTCCGGCTTGTCGTTCGCCGTCAAGGACGTATTCGACCTCGAGGGTTCTGTCACCGGTAATGGCAACCCGGAATGGTTGCGCACCCATTCCGTGGCGGGTCGAAACGCGGCGTCGGTGCAATGTCTTCTGGATGCCGGCGCGAAATTGGTGGGCCGGACAATCAGCGACGAGCTCGCCTATTCCTTGACTGGCGAGAACGTGCACTACGGCACTCCCATGAACCCCGTGGACCCAACCCGCATCCCGGGCGGTTCCTCGAGTGGTTCGGCGTCTGTGGCCGCAGCGGGAGTGGTGGATTTTGCTGTCGGTTCAGACTGTGGTGGCTCGGTGCGGCTGCCGGCCAGCTACTGCGGCATTCTCGGCATGCGCCCCAGCCATGGACTCGTTTCCCTGGATGGTGTTGTTCCCTTCGCGCCAAGCTTTGATTGCGTTGGCTGGTTCGCGCGCGACCCAACCGTGTTTTCCCAAGTCAGCCGGGTCCTGCTGGAAGGCTGTGCCACACAGACACCGAACAACCGGATGCTGGTGGCGACCGATGCCTTCGGGCTCCTGAAACCAGACCTTCGGTCGAAGTTCGAGTCTGCCATTCCCCTTCTTGGAGGCATTTTCGAGACCTCCCTCGAGGTGGATTTGTCACCGACTGGGCTCGATGCCTGGTCGCAAGCTTTCCGAACTCTGCAGGCAGCGGAAGTCTGGCAATCGGTGGGCAATTGGGTCGAGCGTGTTCAACCTGTCCTTGGCCCTGGGGTGCGAGAACGACTCGACGCGGCTAGGCAGACCGACGAGCGGGAAGTTGTCGAGGCCAGCCGAGTGCGCGACGAGGCAAGAGAACGCCTCGACGGTCTTCTGGATCCAGGAGTGGTTCTTATCATGCCCACCGCGCCGCGCGCGGCGCCCATGCGGGATCTGCCGGTGGAGAAGATCGAAATCGAGTACCGGCATACATCTATGAACCTGCTCTGCTGCGCCGGGCTGGCCGGACTGCCGCAGATCTCAGTTCCCTTCATTCGATACGAGGGGTTGCCCATTGGATTGTCGATCATCGGCGCGCGGTACAGCGACCTAAGCCTGGTCGACACTGCACTGGCGGTTTCCGGACACGGGCATTCCGCTACCGCTGCTTGGGCGGTCAACGGCTGAACTAAGTACCGTAACCGAGGAAATCACCATGGAAATCAATATCCCCGAAGTACTGGAACAGGTCTCCGAAGCGTTCCAACGCTACGAAGCAGCCCTCACAGGTAACGACGTCAACGTTCTGGACGAACTTTTCTGGGACAGCCCCCACACCATCCGATATGGCGCGGGGGAGAACCTGTATGGATACGACGAGATCGCGGAATATCGAGCCAGCCGCAGTCCCCAGGGTCTTGATCGAACGTTATCACGAACGGTAATTACCACGTTCGGCCGCGATATAGCCACCGCGATGACGCAATTTGAGCGAACGGGCCGTGAAGGAATCGGTAGGCAAAGCCAGACTTGGGCAAAGCTACCCGAGGGCTGGCGCATCGTGGCAGCGCATGTGAGTGTGATCGAACGCTAGGACGCGTTTCCTGTGCTACCAGGAACCGGGAATTAGCGTCGGAATCCGGTATTACTATCCAAGCGCGGGTTCCAAGATTGGACCCAATGAAACATCAATGAATTCGTAACACAGGCATGAAAGGGCGAGAAATGCAAGAAGACAAGATCAACGGTCTGCTGAACACTTCCCCGGTCGTGATCAACAGAAACTGTCCCGTTTTAGTTGACGGTTGATCGCTTGGGTTTCAAGCGGTCGTTTGGACACGGAACATCTATCATAGTTCATCGGTGACAAATAGCCCAGCGCCGAGTGATGGCGGTGAGGTACCTTAAGATCCGCTGCAATCTGGACCTTCCACCGGCAGACACAGCGGAGAGATGGCGTCCGCCGATCTTCCTGCCCAGTCCATATCTGGTACGCGTGCCATGGCCCGTCCCTGCCCTGCCTGCAGACGATCGAGCGCCGCATCTTCATCAATGGTGAGCACCCGCCCTCGGTCCACGACCTGAACGCCATCAACGTAGACGTCGCGCACCGCTGTTGCGACACCGGAGTATACCAGTGACCTCAACGGGTCCCTGACCGGGCGCATTGACGGGTGGGACAGGTCCACCAGCACTACGTCGGCCTTCGCCCCCGGTGCCAGGCGGCCCACGTCGTCGCGACCCAGCGCGCGAGCTGCGCCAAGGGTCGCGGTCTCAAACACGTCCTCGGCGCGCAGCAGGTCTACGTGGCCGCTTGCTACTTTGGACACTAGCCCGGCGATACGCATCTCCTCGATCATGTCATGGGGGTAGCCGTCTGTGCCGAGCGCCATGTTAATACCAGCAGCGCGGTAGCTTCCTAGACTGCGAAGCATGTCTCCCCACTGGGCAAAAGCGCGGGCGCAGTTCACCACCGTCACCCCGGAGCGTGCAAGCCGTTCCAGGTCCTTGTGCTCGAAGTAAGCGACCCAAGGGTGCTGGTCGATATGGATGGCGTGGCCAAGCAACACATTCGGCCCCAGCAGCCCGATGCTCTCTAGCCACTCGACGGGGGTCATTCCGTGGCGTCGGATCATCTCCCGGAACTCCATGACCGACTGCGCTGCGTGGGTCTGTAGCGGAATGCCTCGTTCATCGGCCGCTGCCTTACACAGCCGAAACAATCGCTCGGTGCATGTGTCCGCTTGGGCAGCACCAACCATCCCTGATAACCGCCCGGACGGGTGGGTCAGCGCCGCGTCGATGAGCTCGAGGGCGCCTTCAAGGTCGTCCACCCCCTCCCCTGCGTGCCAAGCGTAGTGGTGATCTCGGCCACTAGTCGTGTACCAGTAGCCGGACGCCACCATAGGACAAAGACTGGCACGAATGCCTGTGGCGGCGACTTGGCCAACCCAGTCGTCGAAGGGACGGTGTTTGTAGCCGAACAGTTCAACCAGAGTGGTGCAGCCGCTTCTCAACAGCGAACAGACCGAAGCGTCAAACGCGGCAGCGCAGGACTCCGCGTCACCCTTAAGTACAAAGGTGTATTCCAGGAGTTGCGTCATCCACATCTGGTGGGTTGCCAGGTCCTCGAAGAAGCCCTTCGCGTGGATGTCGCGGTGGGTGTGGGCGTGGGCATTAATCATCCCCGGCATCACCAGCAGGCCGCTGCCGTCGATGACATGCTCCGCGTCACCGGTGTAGGCATGTCCAACATGGATCAAGGTGTTGCCCTCGAACACCACGTCTCCGCCAATGACGTACTTGTGGCCGCGGTGCTTTGCGTCCCAGGCGACGATCCAGTCGGCGCCCCGAATCAGGGTGCGGTCGGTCATCTCGTCAGTCGCTGTGGCCCGGTATACGGCATCAGGGTTTTATCGTGTCTGGCGAGTTCGCCCACAGTTCGTACACGGCACGGGCTTCGTGATTTAGCTCGGGCATGGCGACGAACGGAATGCTACGTTCTCCCAAGGGCCGCGAGAAGTCTTTGAACAAGTGCTCGTGAGGCAGGCCGATGTCCACACAGGCCTGCATATCCAGCGCATAGAACACCCGGGACACACGCGACCACAGAATTGCGCCCAGGCACATGCAGCAGGGCACGCCGTTGACATACAGGTCGCAGCCCGACAGGTCAAAGGTCTCGAGCCGAGCCCCCGCTTTCCGTATGGCGATCACCTCGGCGTGTGCAGTTGGGTCGTTGGTGGACGGTACCTGATTGAAGCCCTCACCAATGATCTCGTCGTTTTTTACGATGACCGTGCCGAAGGGAAAGCCGTGGCCACCGCACACCCCTTCCCGCGAGAGTTCAATTGCCCGTTTCATAAAGCGGTGCTCACCCATATTTCTAAGCCTCTGTTACGTATGGATCCCCCAATGCTGGACGCAAATACGCTTGCGCTATATTGCATTGCAGTATGGAGGGTGATATGTTAATCAAATATTTGCTTGCCAGCAAATCGGCAAAGTATATCGAGTCCTTATTCCATCAACAAAGCTGAGAAGAGGCTACCACGATGAAAACAAACCTGAACCGAAGGGCCGCTGGCCTTCTAACGCTGCTTTTCTTCACGGCGGTGCCAGCCGCCCCTGCCGCCGAGGTTTATTTACCCATCGTTATGCCAATCACGGGCTTTTTGTCCGTGGAGGGAGCAAGCCAACGTAACGGGGCTATAATGGCTATCGAGGACGCCCCCGAAGGAGTCACCGTCGACTATGAGATCTTCGATACAGGCACCTCTGCCACCGGCGCCGCCACCGCGCTCGAGCGCGCGCTCAATAGTGGGGATGCCGTGGCCGTTCCATCCACGGTGTTTGGAACAGAAATGGTGGCAATGGCACCTATCGCTCAGGAGTACGAGGTACCGCTACTCACCATCTCTGGGCTGACCAAACTCACCCACAGCGGCAATCCTTACATCTTCCGTTTCCTTCCTAACGATGGCGAGATCAAGGTAGCGCAGGTGCGCTACGCCATAGAAGAACTCGGCGCCAAGAAGCCGGCGCTGATCACCGATAATACTGCCTACGGACAGGGCGGCCGCGGCCACATGGAGGAGATCATCGCTAAGATGGGTGTGGAGATCGCCTACCAGGAGGAGATTGCCTTTGACCAGCACGACATGACCCCGCTGGTGGACAAAATCAATCGTTCAGGCGCAGACGTGATTTTCCTGCACATGGTTTCCCACCCTATGGCGCTGATTGTCAAGCAGGCCCGCGCGTTGGGCGTGGACCTACCTATTATCACCAGCTCGTCCATGGTGGCCCCTTCAGCTACTGCCTTGGTTGAGCCCGCCGATCTGAAAGGCGTGTGTGGCGAGACCCCATCGGCCCCCGAGGCCGCAGGCGGACCACCCAAGATCCAAGCTTGGGCCGATCGTTACCGTGAACGCTTCGACGTTGAGCCCGACGGACTGGCACTGGCACAGTACGACGGCGTAGCCATGGCGCTCGCCCTAGTCGCTGAGCACGACATCAGCACCGCCGAGGAGATGCGCGCGGCTTTAGACAAGGGTGTGCACGAGGGAGTAGCCAAGACCTACAAGTCGAACGGCAACGGCGACATGGCGCACGATGCCGACGTAGTGTGCTACGACGGCAACAGCCGCATTCCCACTGTCGCCAAGCACTACTCACCAGAGGATCTGATCCTCAAATAGTCTCACCGTTGTCCGTTTCTCCAGTGCGTCGAAGGACGTAGCGGTGTCCTTCGTCCAGCTACTATTCAACGGATTTGCGCTGGGCATGGCCTACGCGTTGGTGGCGCTCGGTTTCGTCCTTGTTCTGAACGCAGTCAACGCAGTCAACTTCGCTCAGGGCGACCTGGTCATGGCAGGCGGCTATATGGGGGTAGCCTTTGCCTCCGTCCTGCCGGTGCCCGCCATATTCATGCTGCCCGTGGTAATGGCGGCGGTAGCGTTGATCGGGTTGTTGCTGTCGCTAGTGGCCTACTTCCCCATCATGCGCCGGCCGCCGGCGGCGGTGTTCATCAGCACTATCGCATTCGGTGTAATCCTACAAAACAGCTACCGTCTCCTGTTTGGGCCCGAAGCGCATGCCGTACGTCCGCTGTTCGAAAGCGGGACCTGGGAACTCGGGACTCTTATCGTTAGCAAGCAGGCGGCGGCCATCATCGCCACCGCCGCGGTGCTCATGGGTATCCAGTACGTGGTCATGGAGCGCACCCAGTTCGGCAGGCGGCTGCGCGCCACTGCCCAGAACCAGTCCATGGCGGCCGCGCTCGGCATCCCGGTGCGGCTCATGATCGCCGCTACATTCGCCGCGGGTGCTGCGCTTGCCGGAGCCGCCGGGTTAATGCTCGGAAACCAGTTCCTGGTGCACCCAATCGGCGGTGTAAACCTGATAATTACCGCCTATATAGCGGCCGTCATCGGAGGCTGGGGCAGCTTGGCAGGCGCGGTATTGGGAGCGATGCTGATTGCCTTGTTTCAGGTCATCGTGTCGGCCTACGTGTCCTACACGGCGGCTACAGCCATGCTGTACGGCGTCGTGCTCGCGGTGTTGTTCTTCCGGCCCCAAGGGCTTCTCGGCCGGGGCGAGGCGCGGCGTGTCTGAGCACGTGATAGGCAGGTCTCTCCAAAACAGTCGGAAGGGCGCGCCGTGATCCGTTGGCTAACTGCCGGGGTCAACGCCCCGCTGCTCGTTGTCTGCGTCGCCTTCGGTGGCTACACGGTGGCTTTCGGCAACCCATACTCTTTCTACGTGATGGCCATCGCCGGCTGTTATGCATTGTTGGTGGTGGGGTTCCAGTTCATCTTTGGCCACGCGGGCGCCGTGTCACTGGCCCAGGCAGCCTTCTTTGGCATCGGCGCTTATGTCTCCGGTCTGCTAGGGATTAAGCTCGGCTGGACCTTCGACGTTACCTTCCCGCTCGCCATTCTACTACCCACCGCGTTGTCGGTGGTGGTGGCCATCCCGGTGCTCAAGCTCGAGGAGCACTATTTCGCGCTAGCTACCATGGGTCTCGGCCTGGTGGCCCTGCTCGTCGCCACCCAGTGGGTGGCTCTCACAGGCGGAATGAACGGCCTCGCGGGAGTACCGAACTTCATCGTATTCGGTTTCGAGATCAAGTCCCGGTTCGACAAGCTGGTATTCATCTGGTCCTTGGTCGGTGCGGGCTCGCTGATCGCTTGGCAGATCATGCGTGGACTGTATGGTTTGCAGTACCGCATCGCGCGCGAGAACAGCACCGCGGCCATGTCAGTAGGCGTCAACGTCAGCATACTCCGCTTCGTCGCCTTCGTGTTAAGTGCGGCGTATGCCGGCGGCGCCGGGGCACTGATAGCGCATCAGATTAAAATTGTGTCACCGCAGAACTTGGAGTTTGCGGTAATGATCACCTGCCTCACCATGACCGTCATCGGCGGGCGTACCCATGTGGTGGGGGGTATCATCGCCGCGGTGGTGCTGGTGCACCTGCCGGAGTGGTTCCGGGTGCTCCAGGACTACCGCCTGCTTGCCTACGGCGCCGCCGCCCTACTGATGGTGGTCATTGCCCCGGAAGGTATCGTGGGTGCCCTACAGGCTCTCCGCGCCCGAGTGCTGCCAGAGGCGCCACCCCCGGTGCCTAAACCCCGGGTCCACACGGTTCGGAGATCCACAGTCGACTCAGGCGATTTCCTCTTGGAAATCCAGGGATTGAGTAAGTCATTTGGCGGACTGCAGGCCATCCGCGACGTGGACATTGCGCTGACGCCCGGCGAGATCTTCGGGCTGATCGGACCCAACGGCTCTGGCAAGACCACTCTGTTGAACCTGATCTCTGGCATTTACCTACCCGATCGCGGCCGGGTTGTTTACGCGGGACAGGATGTGACCAGAGCACCAGCCTACCGCATCGCCCGTCTGGGTCTCGGGCGCACCTTCCAGAACATTAATCTGGTGGGTGACATGACGGCGCTCGACAACGTCGCAGTGGCCCGCGCCAATCTGACCGGCGCGTCGCTCACCCGAGCACTTACCACCCTCGGACGAGATGGTGCGCTGCACGCGGCACGCGAGCACGCCGTGCACCTGTTAGCCGCGGTTGGTGCGGACGACGTCGCGGGTCAGCGTTGCGATAGACTGGCCTACGGCGTGAAGCGCCGGGTGGAGATCGCCCGGGCGCTCGCCATTGAGCCGCGTTTGCTTCTCTTGGACGAGCCCGCAGCTGGACTCAATGAAGCTGAGCAGATTGAGTTGAGCGGACGCCTGAAAGCACTCACAAAGGACGGGCTGACCATCCTCGTGATCGAGCACAACATGCGTTTTCTACTGCCACTCGCAGAGCGTATGAGTTGCCTGGACGACGGCGCGCTCATCGCGAGTGGCACGCCGGACGAGATCGTGTCTAATCCGGCAGTGATCGAGGCCTACCTCGGCGCCCCGGAAGACGAGGACGCTTGAGTCATGGCTGAGCCACTACTGTCCGTGCACGACCTTGACGTGAGTTATGATCAGGTCGAGGCCCTGCACGGCGTCAGCTTGGAGGTCGGCGACGGTGAGGCGGTCGCCCTGATCGGAGCCAACGGCGCGGGTAAGTCTACCCTTCTCAGATCTATCATCGGCCTGCTCAGACCCCGCGCTGGCAGAGTGGTGTTCGCTGGACGGACCGTCGACGCCCTACGTCCCGAGCAACGCGCCCGTCTCAATCTAGGCTACTGTCCCGAGGGCCGCGAAATCTTCCCGGAATTGACGGTACGCGAGAATCTGGAGGTGGCGAGCTGGCGCCCCGCCCTGAAGCGTGGCCGTCTGGTGGATCGGGTCTACGATGTGTTCCCGGCGCTCGCCGGCAAGGACTCTGATCCCGGCTGGCAGCTCTCCGGCGGCCAGCAGCAAATGCTCGCGATCGGTCGCGCACTCATGGGCGAGCCGCGCCTTCTGCTGTTGGATGAGCCCTCATTGGGCCTCTCTCCCATCCTCGTATCGCAGGTATTCGCCAACATCGAGCGCATCGTCGCCGAGGGCACTGCAGTGTTGTTGGCCGAGCAGAATGCCTCCAAGGCGCTAAAGATCTGCCGCCGTGCGTACGTGCTCAGGGTCGGCGAAGTGGTGCTGTCTGGTGGCGCGGCGGAATTGAGGGAGAACGAGGAGGTGAAGGAGGCTTATCTGGGTGGGTGATATCGTATAAGTACCATGGTGATCGCAGCGGGGATATCTTTCCGCCTGCGTGTTCAGGCGCTTCCTGAGTTCAGCATCATCGCGGCCCTTCAGTTGGTACTAGGCGGCAAACCGGCTAAAGCCCGTCAAGCGACAGGCCCTGCGCTTGCTGACACGGCGACCCTTGAGGTGATCCACGCTGCGTGGCCGTCACCAGTTTCCCTGAACCAGGTCCTTGAGGGCGTCCTTGTCGAGCTCCGCTTCGGCCAGCAACCGCTTAAGTTTCGCGTTCCCGCTCTCCAGCTCCTGTAGGCGCTTGGCCTCGCTGACCTCCATGCCGCCAAACTTCGACTTCCAGCGGTAGATCGTATTCTCCGCAACCGCATGGCGGCGAGACAGGTCGAGGACCGAGGCGCCGGCCTTATGCTCTTTAAGGATCGAAATGATCTGTTCTTCCGTATATCGCTTTCTCTTCAAATCGGGACCTCCCGTAGGTGACATTATAGGGAAATCCCACATTCCTCATGGTCCGATGTTTTGGGGTGCGCTCAATGAAAACAATCAAATATTCAGTTGAGTCCTATTCGAAAGGTTGACCGTACCCCCAAAATTCGAGCCATGACGAATGTGGGATTTCCCTATAATGTCACCTACGGGAGGTCCCGACATGAAGAGAAAGCGATATACGGAAGAACAGATCATTTCGATCCTGAAAGAGCACGAGGCTGGCGCTTCGGTCCCCGACCTGTCCCGCCGGCATGGCGTGGCGGAGAACACGATCTACCGCTGGAAGTCGAAGTTTGGCGGTATGGAGGTCAGCGAAGCCAAGCGATTGCGGGAACTGGAGAGCGAGAACGCGAAGCTGAAGCGGTTACTGGCCGAAGCGGAGCTCGACAAGGCCGCCCTCAAGGAGCTGGTCCAGGGAAACTGGTGACGGCCGCGCAACGGCGACGGGCCGTGGATCACCTCAAGGATCGCCGTGTCAGCGAACGCCGGGCCTGTCGTTTGACGGGCTTCAGCCGGTCCGCTGCCTGGTACCCGTTGAAGGGTCGCGATGATGCTGAGCTCAGAAAGCGGCTCAAGACCCTGGCGGAGCGATATCCCCGCTACGGGTATCCGACGCTCCATGGCATGCTTCGGCGAGAGGGTTTGGTCCAGAACCCGAAGCGAACCTACCGGATTTACCGGGAAGAAGGGCTCCAGGTTCGCGCCAAACAGCGCAAGAAACTGTTTCGGCCACGGACACCGATGCTGGTACCTGACCAGGTCAACGAACGCTGGTCGATGGATTTCGTCAGCGACCAGCTGGCCAATGGCCGTCGCATCCGGATACTCAACGTCGTGGATGACTTTTCGCGTGAGTGTGTCCTGCAAATCGTCGACTTCTCGATCTCTGGACAGCGCCTGGCGCGAGAGCTTGAACGGTTGACGGAATATCGGCCATTGCCAAAAACTATCGTCTGCGACAACGGACCGGAACTGACGAGCAAAGCGATGTTCTTCTGGTCTCAGGAATCTGGCGTGAAACTACACTTCATCCAGCCAGGAAAACCGACTCAAAACGCATTTGTTGAAAGCTTCAACGGAAAGTTCCGAGCTTATTGCCTGGATCTCCACTGGTTCGCCAGCCTGGACGACGCAAAGACAATGATTGATCAATGGAAAGACCACTACAACAACGTCAGACCGCATCGATCACTGGGCAAGATTCCACCTGCGGTGTTTGCCAAAGAGGCGGCCTGATATGATCAATCTCCCACATTCCACCATGCTCGGGTTAAGGGGTACGGTCAAGGTGAGCACGTTTGCGGTTCGCCTGCAAATACATAGATAGAACATTCCATGGACGTTGTGTTTGCGCCTTATCAGTACCAATTCAAATAGGTAATCAAGGCCAGATCGTCATTCCCGGATGGCGCAAGACGATGAAATCCAACTAATTGGTCTATCAGATCGACGACACTATACTCTGACGCAATCTATAGGGGGCCTTTCTGGGGGCACATTGTTATTCTTGTTTTTTGTTATTGTTTAATATCATTATGTTACATAACATATTTGGTAGTCGCCACCTCCACCAAATCCCTAAAGGCGAACGCACCCAATATTAGCGACCGGTTGTTGGGTGCGTTTTCTTTTTCTCTGCATTTTCAGCGATCTATTTAGGGTGGAAATTGCTATGGAATTAGCAAATCAGCCAGATTCTCTCCTAACGGATTCTTAAGCTTCCAACGCACCGTAATCGGATTGTCGCCTTCCCATTCTACAAAGGTTACCTCACCGCAATATACGAAAGGCGCAGCCTTTGAGCCAAGCTTGCCGCGCTTGCGAACAAGTAGGTGAACCGGAACATCGCGCTCCTCGTGATGTTGGATCTCTTGGCCTCCTTTACTCGAGCGCGAGTGACGATTCTGACTCTGCCATTCGAAAATGTCAGCTGATAAAAAGCGATCCGCATAGTGATGCTTATCTGCCATGCCCTTCTTCTCAATCGTCACGAGCAGAAAGATTTGACCGGCAATAGATAAATATCCCTGCCGCCAAAGATTCGGCACGAATTTCAACCCAAAGAGCGGCGCAATTTCCTCACGCATGTAGCTTCGGCCAACTTCTAGTGGACACAAACCTGCAGATGGTGGCGAAAGAGGAGAAACATGGAGCTCGCCCTCTTCCCATGAAAATTCGACTTGGAAACCTGTTCCAGGAAGACCCGCGTGGTCTCCGAACCAGCTACGTAACACATCTGGCAAGCAGTTTTCATCGGCATCCATACGTTTCATCACATTTACCGCCATCTTGACGAAATTAGCTTCAAGCATTTCCCCATTCGCCTTAACTTTTGTCCAACCCATGGGGATGTCGAGTGTCGGGTTCCTCAACCGATTTGGAAGAAAAAGGATCGGTCGACCGTTGGAATGAGAAACCCTCGCAACAAAGCGAGAGGTATCGTCTACGACCGAAGCGCCAGGACGGTCGAAGTATTCAGCAAGTCTCCACTCTACGAGTTCTCTTACGAGTTCGGCATAGGTATCCCGTTGATTTTCTGCGATATCGGATCCAAAGCTCATGCGACCTTCCTCATAGGTGAAGAATGGAGAGCCCCCGGCACCTGCCCCACCCGCCCATGCGGCGATTGGATTTTTCTCAAGATAGCCCGAGAGTAATTCTTCATCGTCAATGTCAACGCCCAGGTCCTTTTGATACTTTGCACTCCTTCGGGCCAAGTGACGAACCCGCTCGCAAAGCTCTCCGATAGAGATGGTGCCGGGCATACGATCTGCCGAAAGCATTGCCTCAAGCACGAGCATTTTGAACGACTTGGTCATTGCCGTGGTTTCGAGGTGTGACAAGAAATCACCAGCTCGCCCCTGATCGAGAAGACCCCGCTGTATGTCGTCAAGGTCACCCATGTAATTGACAAACCGAAGCCAAGAGCCGTAGCTTGTACGAAGAGAACGTGGACGGTAGTTTTCCCGATGTAATTCCGTAGCAGTTGGCCGTACGCCATGGCGATCACGATAGTCCTCGTAGGCGAATCGAAGGACATCCGAATCTGCTGCGCGTCTTAGCAATCCCTTTAGGATGTCGACGGCCTCTAGTTCATATTGCACCTCACAGCCGGGTGGAAGCGTGAGATCGCCCTGCTGAAGCAGGTTAAGAGTCCGTTCGATCTCTGCATCGCCTCCGGATAGAGAGAAAAGCGTCTGTGGTTTTAGTAGGAAGGACCTATGGTTGCCAATGTAATCGATTACCGTGAGGTGGCTCTTACCCTCACACTTGCGAAGACCCCGCCCTAGCTGCTGCTGCCAGAGAATACGAGATTCAGTGGGTCGGAGCATCATCACCGTATCAATGTTTGGGAGGTCGACGCCCTCATTGAACATATCGACAGCGAAGACGATATCAAGATCGCCAGCTTCAAGCTTTTCGAGCGAACCAGCGCGGGGATCACTTGAGTCCTCCGAATGAACTGCTGCTGAGCGCAGTCCGTTTGAAACGAAAAAGTCTCGCATAAAGTTCGCGTGGCGCACAGAGCAGCAAAATCCTAGCGTGCGTTCACCAGCGCGTTTCCGGTACTGATCTAGTGCATTGCTGGCACGCGACTGTGTAGCGACTGCGGCATCTAGTGCTTCGGGATCGAAACGGCTACTGCGCCATGGAATGTTAGCGTAGTCAACCTCATCAGGCACACCGTAGTAGTGGAAGGGAGACAGAAGGCTTGCCTCAATTCCTTCAGGCAAATCGCAGCGAAAGACAAGGTTACCTTCACACAGACTCAAAAGATCCGCACCGTCTGTGCGCTCTGGAGTTGCCGTGAGCCCCAGCAGGTAACGTGGTTCAAAATAGTCAAGCAGACGACGATAACTGTTTGCAGAGGCATGGTGGAACTCGTCAACTACAATGTAGTCAAATGAATGCGCGGAGAATCTTTCGAGGTGCACTCGACGCCCAATGGTCTGTATTGACGCAAAGATGACGTCTGCATCCGGTATCTTTTCCGTTCCGGTGTATAAGCCAAGGTGTGAATGGGGTCGGATGCGGCGGAAAGTACTCATCGCTTGATTGAGAATTTCCTCTCGGTGTGCGACAAAAAGCACTTTTCGGTATTCAGGACGATTTGAGTCAAATGCCGACAGCCACGTCTTGCCGAGGCCTGTGGCGAGGACGACAAGCCCGGCAGTGTTACCCTCGGCTCTGGAAGCGTTGAGAGCAAGGAGTGCGCGCTCCTGGATGTCGTGAGGCTCCGGTAGAGGCGGCGGCGACTCGACTGGAATACTGACCTGTGCTTGTCTCGGTTCGCGACGGTTCCGATAGCCCTCGACCCAGTCAGTGTCGAGCTGTTGAACTTGGGGATGACGCAGAAGTGCCTCGAACGCGCTCTCAATTTCTTGGAGGCCACGGGGATCGTTGTGTGTAATGGCGCGGTAGTTCCATTCGATGCCATCCCGGAGGGCGGTCGCAGTAAGATTGGAGCTACCTATCCAAGCTACAGAGGTATGGTCTCGATTTCGGAATAGATACGTTTTGGTATGGAAGCTAGGCGCTGCGTTGTCCGCCTTTGTGGTGGTGTCAAATGCGTACAATTCAACAGAGTTTGGGTATTGCTGTTGAAGATCAAGGAGTTGGAGTAGTGCGTCAGGATCGGTTGCGCCTAGGTAATCTCCGGTAACCAATCGAAATCTGCCTTGCCGGTCGAGTAGATCGAGCCAGTGTGGTTTCAGCAACCGCACGCCACTTTGGAGAACGAAGGCGACCGCCCAATCGGCCGAAATAGCCTGGTCTAGGTGAGCGCAGAGCTGTGGAAGCAGCGGATCATCCGGTCCGGTGGTGAAGCGAGTGAGTGTGTCCATTGGGGATTGAACAGTGACAGGATCGCGATCCGCCGCGAACAATCCGGTAGAAAGTGGTGCTGCCAGGTAGTTGCCCTTTGCGGGGATAACGTGACGCACGCCACCTCGGGGATCCTCGACATCACCTGAGTAGCGAGGAATTACGTGGACATGGAGATGCGAAACCGTTTGGCCCGCAACGACGCCAACGTTGATGCCGATGTTAAAACCTTCTGGGGTGTGATCCCTTTCAATCTCGCGTCTGGCATATTCGATAGCGGCAGTTAGTTCGGCACGCTCTTCTTCGGAGGCATCAAACCAGTTCGCGGTGTGGTTTTTGGTGACGAGCAGTGCGTGTCCTGGAGAAACGGGAAACCCATCCCATAGACCGAGGGTATGGCGCCCCGCGTAGAAAATGCGATCAGCCGACGGAGAGCAGAAGGGGCAGTCGTGGCTGCTCATTTCCTTGACCCCTTATGGAGTCGAGCAGTCGACGCGTCAATGCGCTCAATTACAAGCTCACCTTTCAGGCCAGCTTCATAGCAGCTGGCGCAGCGCCACTGCGGCACGGGGCGCCCGGCAAGTCGTCGCATCTGGCATACAGGGCAGCGATGCTCCCAGAGGGTACTTTCACGCCGGACGCGCTCGGGGAGATTGGGAAGCTCATTATCCGGGATGCGAGCACGTGGTGCGAAGCCAGCTAACTGCATGAGATGTCGCCATTCGGGGCCGTGGGGTTTGGCACTTTGACCGTATTGTTCATAGACAGCTGTATGAGCGAATTCGTGGCAGAGGACTTCGTGCAGGAGGGGTTTGGGGGCCTCGAGGAGGAATTCGGCAATACGCAAATCACGCCGGGAGGGTGTGCAGCGGCCCAGAGCGGAGCGCATACGGGGCGAGACGGTGATCGTAATCCGATTCTCGAGGCCATCGCAGGACCAAAGATTGGCCCATTTAGCTAAAAGTTGGATTTGCGTCTTTTGGTTTGGCAAGGCTTTGAGCTTTATAAATTGAGATACTTACAATTCGACGCTTCTACGCAGTGGCTGGTTTTTAGCGGGGTGACAATATGTTCACGCAATTTGTGGGGGTTTGCATGGCGTTCTGCCGGGACACGGTAAGGGTCACTGCCCTTCACTCGGCGAATAATCCAGCCCGATCTCCGGAAACTCCGACTTGATCGCCTGCATGAATTCGTGCCAGCGTCCGCCCCATTGGTTTACGAATGCGCAGGTTCTGCCATCTTCATGCATCAAATCTTCGGACTCGGTGAACCAGCGCGCCTCAAGAAACTTTCGATTGTTCTGCTTTGCCTCTAGAAACGCAGCAGCGTGATACTCAGCTTCATTAGAAATCGTACCCTCGACCCAGCGCATTGTTCCGCCCCTGCCATTGCGCTTGAAAAATGCCTCGATCTCGCTGGGCTTGTGGCCATGAGTCAATAGCGCCTTTACAGCTAGATGGATGGCTCGTCGTTTCCACTGGTGCGGATGACTAACCCCATCCACTGTTACGTCAAACCGGGTCAGATCCCGATTCTGCTTCCTGGCACGGCGCTCTTTCTCCCGCTTGGCCTGAATCTGAACCTGGAATTCCCCAGCCTCCGGCAGCGGAATGATCTGTTGTACATCGATCAGTGTTCTGCCCTCGTAGGCATAGGGTTTTATCCGGACGCATCGAATATCGAGTGACTTTTCGTTCAACCAAATCACCGCTGTTGTCAATTCCCTAGAAAAATCCGCGGAAACGAGGACTATTCGAACATCCTGGGCAAACTGGTCCTCGTCCAGCTCATCCCATTCCAGATGCTCCAATAATAGCTGCTCAGCATCGCCCTCCATGCCTCGGAATTTCATATATTTCTGGAAAATCTCTACGGCGCGCTCCGCAGTCAACGCGGAGACCATCGCCGCGTACCGAATAGCCTGCAGTTCCATGTGCCCGCCATCCTCTGTTCGCTTCAACTCGATCACGACAATGTTTCCGTCCTTGTCGACGCCAAGCAGATCAATCCTCCGCCTTGAATCAGACCATTCGCTGAACTCCTCGGAGATCACCAGTACGTCCGGAGCAACTACATCGATTTTGTCTCTTAGAAGCCGCTGCAGATCGGAGCGTTCGCTGATTTTTTCGCTATTGAAAGTGGTCGCTTCCAATGGTTTGATCGCGTCGGCGCCTATTTCAAATATCGGGGGCATGAATACGATTTGATTGACTGAATAAACAGACGCAACTCTAGCATTTGCCAAAAAGCTCGGAGAGGCTGGCCGGAGTAAAAAATCCAGATCCGGTCGCCACCACGGCTTCCTGACAAACTGGAACCCCATGTCTGCGCATATAGTCCGGATGGTGATTCATTACACGTTGGCCCGGCACCTTCAAGGCGTAGCCCACACTTACACACGAGCCCCATAAACCAAGCTCCCCCAAGTGCGCCAATTTGTGCGAGAGAAAATGATGAAGGAAAACATCCACCAAATCGAGGTAGAACTTTTTGAATTGTGATTTCTTCTTTAATTCCGAAAATTGAAATGCGAATGGAAAGATATCGACCAGGAGGAACCCATACTTGCGAAGGCCCGTGTAGGGGGGCTTCGAAAGATTCTCTAAGGGATCACGCCTAGTATCCAATGATGATGGTGGAAGACCCAACCCTTTCAGCACCAGATTGCGCCAGCTGTTTTCCCTCCCACCCGGCATTTCCCGATAGAAATAGCTGTAGTCAGTCTCACGCCATGGCGGCGCTTCGCCAACAAGCAGACGACTGATCTTGTAACCCTCCTCCTCGTAGAGCCTGATGTTCTCCTCAAACAGCCACTGCGTAGCCAAAAAAACCTCCCGGCAACGCTGGCGGACTCCCTTGCCGTGGTATGCGATGATCGATTCATAGGCGGCATGGGCGGCGAGCCGGGACCACTGCGCGTCAAAATCAGCGCCAAACTCTTCCCTCGCCCCCATTTAAACTGCTCCCATGTTCCGAAAGCTGCCTATTCAGGCGCCCCGGTGGAGCAGCCAACATACCACATCCAGAATTCGAGGTATTTGTTCTCCCCTTCTTCCCAATTGCCCTTTCTTACCCTCTTTTTCGCCACTCTGCCCGCCTGATTTATATATTGCCTTGCTGAGTTATTGCACCATCCTCTAGGGAAGTAGTGTAGCCAATATACCAATCTCTATCAGCCATCGCCAGCAAATAGATATGCTACAGTTATTTTCCGAAGGCTCGCGCTATCTCTGAAAATCCTCGGGCCGGCCAGCCGGGTGCCATTGATGTTCAAAGACTCAAACATACATCGTCGCGAAAGGTCTGGATTCCGCGGCCAGGTTATTTCCTGCCAATATATACACAACACCAGAAGCGCATGACAAGAAATAGATCAATCGAGACTGTCCCACTGAACACTTATGAATTGAACATGAGCCCGCAAGGGATCCGTCTCTTGCTCGAAGATACAATGTTCCGAAAGGAAATAGGAACTCCACAAGTTTACATTCATGTAGGCACCGTTGGACCACTGAAAGACCAGGTGATCCGGATCGGACAAGCGAAAAACGGCGCTTTTGATAGGTGGAGAAGCAGCTCGGGTCACTGCAAGACCTTTCTGCACGCGATTGGCGCCGAGGAAGGATATAGCCGGCCCTGGTTGTATCCTAATTACCTGGCCTTCTTCGCCGGGTTGAATGAGCTGCCTACCAAGCTCCACGTTGTCTCCTGCGATTCGGCGTCCGATATGCACCAGCTGGAACAACGGCTGATCAAGAACCAGTTTGGGCCAATATGGGAGCAGTATCGGTCAGATATCAAACGATATTTCAAACAATCATCCGACGCCGGTGAACTATTTTCCCGGTTTGGCGGATCATGGAATCAACTGGAGAAGCAGCGCGCGGGAATCAGTGATCTCCCTACACCAGTGCCCGATGTCTTGGACTATCGATCTGCAAGGAGCTGGGATCTTGGAACTTGGACAGGTCCAGATTCTATCGGATAGAGTGGAGCGCGCCACGCTTGATCTGCATTTCAGGAGTCTTTCTATAACTTGGAATCACTGATAATCACGCCGGTTCGATTAGCCCGCTAAAGACACGATCGATTTTCGGGTCCGCAGTCAACTCTCGAAGAATTCTGGATACTCATTGCGAAACAATATCTTGCGTCGTTCCCCGTCTGTTTCCTCAGGATGCCAGCCAGGATGGCTACGAATGGATCCCACATGGGCATCCCATCCGAGTCTACCTACCTTGTATTGTTTACTGCAGCCTGGAATGGGGCAACGTCGGCCTTCGGATTGCCTGCTCTGAAAATTGGATTGCAAAAATGGCCTATCAAAGGCCGGTTGCTCCCTTGCTGCCTCAATCTTACCGCCAGGTTTCTGCGGTCCACGCGGCGTTGGCGCACCATTTCCACTGATGTTGACGCCTTTCCCTGGTTCGATCGCCCACCTACCGAGGATATCCCCCTCGATGTGATCCGGAGAGCGTGGCTCCCGGAGTGCCAACGGACTGCCTAGTAGCCGGTGTAGCGCCACCACGGAGATCATCGCGTCGAAATCGTCCTCGCTACCGTAACAGAGGTCTATAGCCTCGACCTGTAGGTCACTATCCAGTCGTTCCAGCAACATAGAGATTGCCTTCGCGCGAGCAGGCGCTTTGGTCTTCGCTATGGTCACTAGATTTGCCGGCAGATCGTCCGCCAGAGCTAGGCCATAACAGGCCTTGGGGTAGATCTCTGCGATAATGATTTGACGGCTTGCGAGAAGATTGTCAAGCCTGCCAGCAAAGGGCCAGAAGGCGTTTTCTAGGTTGGGATCAACTTTCAGGCATTCCACCATTTCCTCCCAGAGTGCGCGGGATCCAGAACCTACCGTGCCAGGCAACCCACTCACGATCAAGGGCGAGTTTGCACCTAGCCCTTGTTCAGTTTCTCGATTCAGTCCGATCCCACTATTGGGAAACGCGAGCTTGGCTCCCTGCCCCTTCGGAATATGAATAAATGGTCTCCCGCAATGCCATTCGTCAGGTGTCGTGCAGGGTAAATATGGTTTTTCGTGCTCGAACAACCACTTAGCCCAGTCGAGAAAGCAAGCCTCGGGGTTGGATGCCAAATTGCGATATTGCTCTCCAACGTGACGAGGGACCCCGATTGCGGCATCGATACCGATCAAGACCGGCCCACCAAGGCTGGTCGCATAGTCAATCAGGTTAGATAACCGTAGTTCTCTATTCAGACACACGGGCTGAACCAGGCTTGTTCCTGCCTTGAGTTCCCAGGCGCGCCTTTTTACAGGTTCTTTGCCCCAGTCCGCACAAAGAATGGAGAAATTCATCACTTATTGATTATTCAGCATTCAAGCTACTCAATGTGCCGTCAATTGGATCAGCATCCACAATTTTTCTTGGAGTCGCACGAGCGTTTGCTACTCGTCCATCCTGGCTACCAGCCCTTTTAAATGAAGAATCAATTGAGTCGGTGTCGTGCTTTGAGAAATCCCGTTTTCCTTGAGGTTGTCAATAACAAACATTGTTGTGCCCTTGTCATCCCAACGTAACATAGTCGAGCATCAGGGATGACGCGGTCCTCACTTGTACCCAGTTCACCCGTCCCTACCATCATCACCCGGGGAAACTCCAAGCCCTTGCTACTGTGAATCGTCATCAGATTGACTTGGTCAGATATTGGATCAAACGCTAGCTTTTCTTTTCTGTTCTTGAGCCAAAAATGAGGAATACCTCCACGTTGCAATTCCTCTGCCACTAAAGTACCTATGTACTTAGCTGGATACAGAATTGCGATATCCCGATACGCGACACCCTGCCCGTGCCATTTATTTATTGCGGCCACCACAAACTCGGCCTCTTGCTCCAATGAGCCAAACTCTTTCAATATCGGTTCAGGGCCTGTAGCTCCTGCAGCTTCTGGTTCTACCAGAGGAATATGGTCATCATCATCGACGTCCTGCCCATCCAAATACTGGCTGGCGAAATCATAGGCATATTTGAGGATCTCCCGGGTATTGCGATAATTCAGACGTAATATCGTGGTGCGCCCTTGTGCCTGAATGCCAACGCTACTCAATGTAAAACCCAATCCTGATTTTTTCTTGTATATTGACTGAGCATCATCATAGAGAAGGAGAAGTGAGTTTGTCTTGGAGTCGACCATCTGCGCTATTAGCTTGAGCCAATCTGCTTCAAAATCGTGTCCCTCGTCAATCAAAAGTGCACCATATTGTCCCCTGGGTATCTGGCCTTTCTCGACGGCATTAATAACTGACTCAACTTGTCGTTCATAGTGGGGCGAATCGGATTTAACCAGATCAACATGATAGGTCTTCAGTTGCTGAGCACACCAATCATGGAAATGGTACACCTGCACCTGCGTGCCTATTCCCTGGGATGTAATATATGAGCGCAATTTGGCTGCTAAAGTTATGTTGAAACATAGAACCAAGATTGGCTGAGTCATCGCTTGCGCCAAATGCACACAACGGAATCCCAGAATAAGTGTTTTTCCAGAACCTGCCACACCATGAATGATTCTATGTCCTTCACCAAGACTGCGCGCTAGTTGCTCTTGTTGGATGTCCATGATCTTGACGATGTCCGGAATTGCATTCTCAGCGACATCATCTGTAGTAAATATATCGCCTACCACACTCTCTTCGATACGTATCTCGGGAAAAAGGTGGTATCGAATGCGGTCAACTTGCGGGAGGGTTATGGGATTACCGAATTGGTAGTTGAACATTCCCCATAACTGAGATTGAAAACTTTCTGCATCAACCGAATCGGTCATTTCGTCCTTATAGATCATCAGATGGTCAGGTAGAAGGACCTCGCGCCTATCATCTGGTATTCCCTCTTGGATTTGCTTTCTTGTAATATTCGTAAACACGACTCCCCATCCATAGGGCATGATCAGGTTTCCTTTGTAACGACCGGCGGTATTCCGGAGTTGTGGGTCTTTAGTCAAGGTGGCAATGACGCTATAGGCGTATTGGCGAACCTGCTCCAATGGGTGTGGCTTGATGACTCTTCCAGTTGCTGTAAGCAGCTCCACGTCCGTTTTTGTGATGCGCTTAAGCGTAGATGGCTTCCAGTCTTTCACTTCAAGGAAAAGAAGGCCTCGTCGAGGATGGAGCAGAATGAAATCAGGATATCGGCGATTTCGCCCGATCGGTATGTCGTACCAGACTATGTAGTCATCCTCAAGCAAGCCCTTGAATCGCTGAGCAAGTCGTTTCTCACCCGCAGTCATACGGCTGAGGGTTTCTCGGTTGAGTGATGGTATGATTTCCGCCACGACAGTTGCCTATACGCGATTTTTGCTTGTAGTTAGTTTATGTAGATATAAATGTCGTCTGGGTTAGCAATATTCGCTCTACCCACTCGTATTCGCTAGCTGAACGCGTGAAATCGATCATAGCTTTCTACTTGATTATTCTTATATTGCTTTTTTTTCAGACATGCTTGCAAATTCAATGCACAACCCACAAAAATAAACTGTGTCTCAAAATTCCGTCTCAGACCTTAACACTCGATAGTCAGGAATCTAGATTTAAATTATTCTGCAATATTACTTTGTTCGATTTATGAGTCTCCTTTAATCGCTATAGTTTGTGGGTATCAACGGGGCATCTATACATTTCATTAGTATATAAATATTTTGTTTCAAATAGTTATCGAAACTATTTATTAGTCGCAACCCCCATCATACACTCTTCTAGAGCCGTCCCAGGACGGCTTTTTTAGTTGCCAATCCGGACAACTTCTTGCTCAAGGACGATATCCATATACAGCTATCGCCTCCCCGTTCACGGCCTGTTACCCCACTGCCAGCCATTTCCGTGACCAGAACCGGCATTTCGTGTCCCGTCGGCACGTTCGGCCAAAAATTCCCGCTGATGATGTCGCAAATGCCGTAGATCACTACCCCAACATTATCGTTGAATCCAATTAACATGCTCCATACATCTCAGACTACATTAACCCGAGTCATCCACCTTCCAATTTCGGGGACGCTGTGTCCGGCAGCTAATGCACGCTATGCTTCACGGTCAGACCTGAGCTCAGGATATCAGCATGACCACAAAACCATTTCGTTCCAACCTTCCGCTACAAGGAATGGTGCTATGGCTGGTTGTATTGTGGATCGTTACCGCCATCGAGCCGCTGTTTCCGCGCGACTGGCTTCTGGAAAACCTGCTGGTGTTTACCTGGTGTGTCGTACTGGTGTTCAGCTATCGTCGTTTCCAGTTCTCCAATCGTTCCTATTTTCTGTTCACGGTTTTTCTGAGCTTGCACATGGCAGGGGCGCATTACACCTACGCGGAAACACCGTTCGGCTTCTGGATGCAGGATTTGCTGGGGTTCGAGCGCAATCATTACGATCGGCTCGTTCATTTCTCGTTCGGGCTGCTGCTGGCGTACCCGATGCGCGAAATCCTGTTGCGTAAATCGGGAATCAACACGGCCTGGTCTTATTTCATTGCGGTCAACTGTATCGCGGCTTTCAGCGCCGTTTACGAAATGCTGGAAATGATCGCGGCGATGGTTGTCAGCCCGGAACTGGGTGCTGCCTACCTCGGCACGCAGGGTGACGAATGGGACGCGCAGAAGGACGGTTTCCTGGCTTTCATTGGCGCCGTGATCGCGATGCTGGCGACCCGTCAACGGGTTCGCCGCGACGCCACTGTCAACTAACCGAACGGAGAACGCGATACGACGACAGGCCGCGCCGGACGCCTCTGCTGGAACGGCCGGTTTCGCGGGAAGGTTTCTACCAGGGATATCTTGATGCTGCCGCCATGCCGTTTTAGAATCCAACCGCGTCAGGTTCCGGGCTCATTCCGGGTGCTGACGACTCGAAGTATTCATCGCCGATTTGATCAGCAAATTGCAGGGCGATTCATCAAGTACTGCTAAAGCGCTGGCGCACCGAATGCTCCCGGTCCCGCCATGCGGCAATCCCTTGACCCTGGAGCCCACGCGAGGTGCGTCTTGACCAACACGACAGATAATCCGCCCGGACAGCCGGGCGCCCATGCCCGGCAGCGGGCCTATTCCTTTACCTCGGAGTCCGTTTCCGAGGGCCACCCCGACAAGCTTGCCGACCGCATCTCGGACGCGGTGCTGGACCTGTTTCTCGGCCACGATCCGACCAGCAAGGTGGCGTGCGAGACTTTTGTCGCGGATGGCTTCCTGGTGATCGCGGGCGAGTTCCGCACCACCCCGCCCGGGCTGTTCGATGACCTGAAATCCCGGGTGGAAGACCTGGCCCGCAAGGTACTCCGGGATACGGGGTACGACGCCAGTTTCCCGGGCATCGATCCCGAGACCTGCGAGATCCAGCTGCGCATGCACCAGCAGTCGGGCGATATCCACCAGGGGGTCGAACGCGGCGAAGTCATCGGCGCCGGCGACCAGGGCATGATGTTCGGGTATGCCAGTGACGAGACCCCGGAGCTGATGCCCCTGCCCATCCTGCTGGCGCACCGGCTGGTGGAACGGCAGGCGTCGCTGCGGAAATCGGGCGCCATCCCGTGGCTGCGGCCGGACGCCAAGAGCCAGGTCACGGTCCGCTACGAGGACGAACGGCCGGTCGCGATCGAAACGGTGGTGCTGTCGACGCAGCACGCCGATGCCATCGATTCCGCCACCATTCACGACATCGTCTCGCGGGACATCATCGCGCCGGTGCTGGGCGACCTCCCCCGGGCCGCACGCTACCGGGAGTTCATCAACCCGACCGGGCGCTTCGTCACCGGCGGGCCCCATGGCGATACGGGTCTCACGGGCCGGAAAATCATCGTCGACACCTACGGGGGCCGTTGCCCGCACGGTGGCGGTGCGTTCTCGGGCAAGGATCCGACCAAGGTCGACCGCTCCGCGGCTTACGCCGCGCGCTGGGTGGCCAGGTCCCTCGTGACGGCCGGGCTGGCGAGGCGCTGCACGGTCCAGGTCGCCTACGCCATCGGGGTCGCCGAGCCGATGTCGCTGATGGTGGACACCCACGGCACCGGCGCGATGGACGACGCGGTGCTCGAGCGGGCCGTGCGGACGGTCTTCGACCTGACCCCGGGCGGCATCATCCGGGATCTCGACCTGCGTCGGCCGATCTACGCGGCGACGGCCGCCTACGGACACTTCGGGCGGGCGCTTCCCGGCTTCACCTGGGAAACCACGGACCGCGCGACCGAGTTGGCGTCCGCCGCGCAGGCAATTCAGAACGAGGGGGGCCGGGAATGAGAAATGCATCGAAACGCACGCTCCCTGGATTTCCGCGGGAGCGCCGAAAGGAGCCGGGACTTCGACGGGCGGAGGTGGCCGTCGCGGATGACGACGCGGCGTATGGCGGGCACTTTCGGCCCCACCTGGTATGGGTTACGTCCAATCGCATTCCGCAGCCAATCTTCGTCGCAGCGCTGTGCGGTGGATACGAGAAAATGCACCACTATTTTCGGGACGGTTCGGCTCCGTCGACCTTCGTCGACCAGGCCCTGGCATTGGTTCCGGACCATGCCGGGATTCCGGGATTCGGGTGGATCCGGGGGTTCTTCATCAACTATGGTCCGGACGAGGCCGTTCGATACGACCTGGACGGGCATCCACTCGAACGATCGCCCGTGGCGCACCGGATCGGCCGCCCGATCTTCCGTGCATGAGTGCAATCTATGTTCAATCCAGCATGTCCGAACGAAAAATCATTTCCCCGCAATTGATGGCGTTCATCCGGGCCGAGTACCGGCTCGACTGGCACAGCTACCACGGCGTTAGCCACTGGGCACGGGTCCGCTACAACGGTCTCCGGCTGGCGCGACTGAATGGCGCGAATCTGCGGGTGGTTACCCTGTTCGCGTTCCTGCACGATCTCAAGCGGCACAACGAGGGGCATGACCCGATGCACGGCCCCCGGGCTGCGCAAACGGTCGATGAAATTCGGCATCTTCTACCGGCGCTCGCGGAAGAGGAGATCGACATCCTCAAGACCGCCTGCACCGGGCATACTCGCGAAAGGACCCACGAGGACCTGACGGTACGGACCTGCTGGGATGTGGACCGCCTGGACCTCGGCCGGGTGGGCATCCGCCCGGACCCGGATCGACTTTGTACGCCGGAGGCGCGGAATCCGGTGCTGATCGAGGAGCTTTGGTGCCGGAGTATGCGGTCCATCAGTCCGTAGTTCGCCATCGCCGAGCCGAGGTGTGAGGTATCTCTGTGCGCCCGCAACGATGTCACCGCGAAGCTATGATTCGAATTTTTATCAGCACCCTGAATGCATCAACATCAACGATATTAAGGAATTAGATCGGAATTCTTGTATTCTTGATGGCATACCGCATAGCAGATGCTGTATTGACGAGTTAATCCCGATGCCCCCTGGCGCACAGTGATTGTGATTGTCCAGGGTCAAATAAATTAGTCAGATGATCGAACGCTGAGAAATGAACAGACAACGCGCACTGGAGCTGTTGACCCGCAGCAAGCCGGAGTTGCAGGCCCGTTTTGGCGTGACCCGGCTGGCTCTATTCGGCTCAACAGCCCGCGACACGGCGACCAGTGGCAGCGACATTGACGTACTGGTCGCTTTTGATGGTCCGGCCACCTCCAAGAGATACTTCGGCGTGCAGTTTTACCTGGAGGATCTGCTTGGCTCTCCGGTAGATCTGGTCACCGAAAAGGCCCTGCGACCGGAGCTCCGCCCATTTATCGAACGCGAACGGATCAATGTCTGATGCTAGTCAGTACGAATGGCGCTTCTATGTCGACGACATGATCAACTTTATCGGGAAGGTACTCGCCTACACTGACGGGCTCAACCAGGCCAGTTTCGTATCCAACGATCTCGCCTATGACGCCACCCTGCGCAATCTGGAGTTGATCGGCGAAGCTGCTATGCATATCCCGGACAGCGTCCGTTCCGCCCATCCCGAAATTCCCTGGCGGATGATCATCGCCACCCGCAACCGTCTTATTCACGGCTACCTCGGCATAGACGACGACACGCTGTGGAGCATCATCAGCGAAGACGTGCCCGAATTGCTGCAGCTCTTGCGGGAGCTCAATAACGGGTCGAACTCATGATACCCGGCGGCGTCAACATCATCGACCGTGCCTCCTCCGTGGGCGAAACTTCCGAAATATAGAGACGGGATCACACTGCGATCGGGGCGCTTTCATTGATACAAATCCTCTATGTACAGACCCTGTGTTCCGAGAATTTGTATCATTTTCCGTATAGTGCACCACCTCAACGAGTTCTGACGGACGGATACAGGATAGATTTGCTGTCAGGACTACGACGGGCATTGGCAGGCGTTCCAGGAAGCGTTGGATCGCCCGGTGCAAAGCAAGCCGCGCTTGAGGCAGTTGCTGAATGAACCCGGGGTGCTCGATTGAGCAATGGCTACACGCCTGTTCGCAAGCTGCTTGCAACCGATCAGATCGATGCTTTCGATAGCGTAAGGGGCTGGGCCAGGCATTACTCAAGAATGCCCTGCTGCGTACGGCACAAGCTGCCGATATCGCCGGTATCCGCTGCCTGCTGGTAAATGCCAAGGATGATGCGGCGCGAAACTGGTACGAGTCCTGGGAATTCGAGCCCAGCCAGACCGATCCGTATCACTTGTTCTTGATGCTCAAGGATCTCAAGTAACTGCTGGACTGAGGTGGCGCTTTCACCTTCTGAATTCGTTCTCCTTTGGCCGTATTTAAAATATAATGGCCGTAAATGGAGTATAAATCCGAGATAACGGCCATCTGGCAGGTTGTAGAGCGTCAATACGGCCGGGTAGATCAGTCCTTCAACCTTCCCGAACTCCGGGAGGTTCTGAACTCGCTCAACCTGGACATACCGGAACGAACACTGCGTCGCCGACTTTTACTCTGGGTCGGGGAAGGACGGCTTGCCCGCACCGGGAAGAAACGTGGCACCCGCTACCAGGTTATCTCCCCGGAACCGACCCAGGTCCTCGGCTTCCTTCAAGCCATCGATCCATCCAGGCGCAATGCACTCCTCAGCCTGATCCGAGATCGCTGGACGCACGCTTCGACGGCCATCGAAGGCAACACCCTGAGCCTGGGAGACACACACGCGATCCTCGAACTCGGTCTGACCATTTCCGGCAAGCCTCTTCGGGAACACCAGGAGGTCCTGGGGCATGCCCGCGCCATCGACCTCCTTTACCGGATGGTGACGCATCCGGTCTCTGTTCAGAACGTCCTGGATCTACACAAGGCCGTCCAGCATGAAATCCTGGTGGATACTCTGGCGCCCCTGGGTGCATGGAAGGTTGAACCCAACTACACCAGTTCGGTGACGTCATCCGGCGAACAGGTCATCATCGAGTACGCGGCGCCTGACAATGTTCCCTCGCTGATGGACGCATTTGTTCGGGCGATAAACCGGTGGGACCTGTCAGCAATTGATCCTGCCAGTGCACCTGCATGTTACGCCAGGCTGCACCTGGCATTCGTCTACATCCATCCATTCGCCGATGGTAACGGGAGAATGGCGCGCCTGGTCTCCAACCTCCCACTTCTCAAGGCTGGCTTGCCACCGCTCCTGATCGACCAGGACAGGCGAAGGAAATACATCGCTTTGCTGGCAGACTATCAAAGTCGGCTGGACCCGCCGAATTCCGAATCAGTGAAGGACTTGGGTCTTTGGCCGGAAGATAAACTGGTTGTGCCTTTTGAGATGTTCTGCGCGTCGTGTTACCAGGACACATTGCAAATCATATATCCTGAAAAGGGGCAGTAACCCGACGCAGGAAAAGGCAACTACAACGGACTGATCTTTGTTAGTCATTCCGAGGCCATCTACAACCGGTTCGATGCCAGGGCGAGGCAAACCCACGACCGCCGCGCGGACGGTGGCGGGAATCCTTGTTGCCGACTTGCACCGGCGCTCCCGCGTGCGCAGGAGCGCCGGCTCACCGGGATTTCAGATTAAGGCAGAAACGTCTCGCGCGCGTACCAGGGGATGACACCGACGGCGATCAGCTGCTCGCTCCCGTCGAAGGCATCGACCAGTTCGGGGATGGAGACCTCCACCCGCAGGTTGTCGAGGCGGTCGATTTCCGCTGGCACGCTACGAACGACGTCGACCAGTTGGCGATATCGGTAGATGCGCCGGATCGACGGGTCGGCTGCCGAGGTCGGATGCGACTCACTCTCGACGTAGCGCGGGACCTCCGCGCGGAATGCGAAGGCGACCGAGAGCCTTCCACCGTCGTGATCCACCTCCCAGGCATCGGCGCCGCCGAGGGGAGAAATGTCGGCGCCGCTACGCGTGAGTTCCCTGCGCACGGCAGCTTTCACCGAGTTGGCGTAGGGCCCGGACCCGTCATGCGGGCCGTAGATGCGGGCGATGAACTGGACCGGCTTGCCACTCTCGATATGCCTGCCCGGGATCACGACGGCGGCCATGCGATAGGCGCCGCCCGCCTTCGGTTCTCCCTCCGGCGACAGGTGGATCAGGCGGTCGATGAACATCAGCATGAAGTTGGCCGACTGGAACGGTCCTTTGGGTACGACGCCGGGCGCATAACCCTCGGGCAGCCAGGCCGCCGCGGCATCCTCCTTCACCTTGAAGGCCAGGAACGTACGGGTATCGGCGGTAGTCGAATCGAGTGTCTCGGCGCGTGCCGGCGTAGTGCCCAGCAGTGTGAAACCAAGGGCGAGATGCGCGACGACGCGCCAGGGTTTTTGTAGAGGCATCATGATGGTCGAGTCTCCATTGAGGTTGTGGACCCGGGAGTGGAGCATCACTCCCTCAACCAGCAATCAACGCATTCTCAACGGATGCAAAATCGTGTAGAAGTCCGGGTTTCTGCTATCCTGATCCTGTTTCGGGATGGGAGTGCGTCGTGACGGACATCCGCAGGATCTCGCTGCTGGGCGGTTTTGGCGTCACCGATGGCGCCGGCAGGCCGCTGCGGATCCGGCTACGCAAGGACCGCGCGCTACTCGCATGGCTGGCGATGGCGCCCGGCATGCAGCGCCCGCGGGAGGCCGCCATCGGTCTCCTCTGGGCCGAGAGCGACGAGCGCCACGCCGCTGCCTCGTGCAGCCAGGCGCTTTACTCCCTGCGCCGCGACCTGGGCGGGGAGGAAGACCTGCTCCGGACCGACGGCGAGACGATCGGCCTCGACCCGGATGCCTGCCAATGCGACGCGCGCGACTTCGCCCGTCTCGCCACGGGCCGGGACCCGGACGATCTGCATGCGGCCGAAGCCCTCCTGGCGGGCGAGTTCCTCGACGGCTTCCCCGCGCCGAGCGACGAATTCGAAGAGTGGATGCAGGTCGAACGCCGCAGGTTTCGCGGCCTTGCCATCGACGTGCTCACCGCCTTGCTCGACCAGGGCGAAGACGAGTGGACCGACGATCATGCCTCGAGGGCATCGCGGTTGCTGGCGCTCGACCCCTACGGCGAAACCGGGGTCCACGCGATGATGCGCCATCATGCGCGGCGCGGGCGGAAGGCCCTCGCGGCCGAGACCTACGAAGCATTTCGTGCGCGTCTCGCCGAAGACCTGGACGTTGAACCGGGGGCCGGGACCGAGGCGTTGCACGCGGCGATCATGCGCGGGGAAATTCGGCCAGCGACGCCGACGAGCGCCGAGTCGGCCGGAATCATCACGCCTGACGACTCATCGGCGCCAGGAGTCATCGCACTATCCAGGGGGCCTGAACCCCGGCGTTGGTCACGCGCCCGCTCGCTCGCACTCGGCGCCGGGAGCCTGGCGGTCCTGGCCGCGGCCCTGCTGTTCCTGGGCGTCTCCGACAAACCCGGCCCGGCCCCGATGGCCTTGCATCCGCCCCGCATCGCCGTGGCGCCTTTCGCCGACCTGTCCGGCGATGACCGATCGGCATTGCTCGCGAAGGGATTGTCGAGCGATCTCTCCACCGCCCTGGCGCGCCTGCCCGGGGTCTTCGTCTCGGCCGGCAACGTCGCCCCTGCCACCGAGCCGGACCTCTCCGCCGACCGCGACGCGGCCGATGCGCTCGGCGTCCGCTACCTGCTGCGCGGAGACCTGCAGCGCTCGGGGGAGCGCCTGCGGGTATCCGCGCGCCTGGTCGACACGAACGAAGGACGCTACGTCTGGTCGACCCGCTACGAAAGCCCGCTCGAAGACTTTTTTGACATCCAGGATGAACTGGTCCTGAGGATCACCGCGGACCTGCGCGGACAACTGGATGAAGGCGAACGGTTGCGCCGCACGCGCGACACCGAGAACCTGGATTCCTGGCTGGCTTCTACCGAGGCCTATGGCGCATTCCTCGAGTTCAATCCGACTGCCAACGCCACCGCACGGACGCTTTGGGTGGAGGCGCTGGATCACGATCCGGCCCGCGCGGTTCCCCACGCCGGCATCGCCATGACCCACTTCCAGGACGCGCTGAGAGGCTGGAGCGAGGACAGGGAGGCCTCGATCGCAACAGGGCTGGAGCATGCAAGGATAGCGCGGGAACGGGATCCGGAACAGCCGCTCGCCTACCAGGCGCTCGGCGCGCTCACCATCCTGCAGGGCAACGTCGAGGAGGGGCTTGCGCTCCGCCGCGAGGCGGTGCGACTGGCGCCGAACGACTTCTCCGCGGTAGGCGGTCTCGCGGCCGTGCTCGGCGGAATCGGCGAGGCCGGGGAGGCGGTGACGCTGTTTCGGCGCGCGCTGGAGTTGAACCCGGAGCCACCGCTCTGGGTTCCGATCTGGTTTGGCCACGCGCTGCACGCCAGCGGCAGGCCCGACGAGGCCGCGACCTGGCTCGAGCGCGCGCTGGCGCGAAAACCGGGGCTGGCATACGTTCACGCGCGCCTGGCGGCGGTCTACGACGACCTGGGTCGCGGCGGCGACGCCGAGACCGAAATCCGCGCCGCACTGGAACTGGACCCCGATCTCGACACCACCAGCGTGGCACAGGCATTTTCCCTCCCCGGTACCGAGTTCCGAAGCCGAATGGAGACCCTCCTGGCGGAGGCCGGCGTGCCGGAATGAGATATGGCCCCTGTCGAGTTAGTGCTCGATGGTTGGCGTCAGCGTCAGCTGGCTTTCTCCTGCAGCCCTGTTTTCACAGACCTGGCAATCTCGCATGGGAAAGAAGCACCGACTGCAAGACCATATGCTTACCCTCCCTCCGATCGTTGCGTCGTTGTCCTGTGTCCCCTCTGGGGTTCGACTTGCCAGGATGAGAAACCGGGAACCAATCCAGCGAACCGTGGATGCTCTCGTCTGCGGCCAGCGTATAGCGCGATTTGTCAGTTCATCCGCCTGATCTGCTCGGCGAGGTTGTTGGGGGCGACAAATACCATCTTGCGTCCATCTTTCAGCTTGCGTAGCACACCAAACCCCTCGGCGAGCTCGAGTAAATCAGTTCGCGCGGACTGGTAGGAAATGCCGTGGGATCTCTGGTGGCTGGCAAAGGTGTACTGAGCCCCCGGATGTTCCAGTGCATTCTTCAATAGCGCCAACTGTCGAAGGTTCAATTGTCCCTGGAGCCTCGAATCTTTCAGCGCCCGCTCGGTGTCACGTAGTTCCCCGGCCTTTCTGGACAGGTATTCATGCAGATCCTCAATTGCCTGCCTGACCACGCCCAGTTGATTGAGAATGAAATAGGTGACGTCGTTCTCATCGGTTTCCGTATACAAGTACGCTTTCAGGTATCCGGTCTTTGACCGGATGATGACCCGCGATATGGACACGTACTCCATCAGCCAGAATCCCGATTGCGCCATCACCCAGTAAAAGATGGCCCTTGCGACCCGTCCGTTCCCATCAAAAAACGGGTGGTCGTAACCGATCATGAAGTGGGAAACGACCGCCCGCAGGATAGGAGGAAAAAACTGGTACTCCATGTCCAGCCGTCCATTGACGAAATCGCACAGACGCTGCAAGCGCTCGCCCAGCTCCTCAACTGGTGGCGGGACATGTAGTACGGTTCCTTCCGAACTGACGACAATGTCATCTTCTGCCTTTCGAAAAACTCCCGCGCGCGATTCATAGCCCGATTCGAGTGTGCCTTCGGTCAGAATCCGGTGCAGTTCAAACACCATGGACGGTGTGAGCTGATCTTCCCGGTGCTCCAGGATGAAGCGCATCGCCCGGTAGTTGTTCAGCACCATGTGTTCCGACTTGTCCCGGGGCTTGCGACCGGTTCGGATCATCTCCCTTGCCACGAGCCGGGAGGTCGCTGCACCCTCGATTTGGCTGGAGTTGATCGCCTCTTCTATCAGGGAGTTGATCAGGTAGGTGCGCCGGCTCCTCGGGTCCGTGAGTTTCGGGTCACCCAGTACGGACCCCGCGGCCTGCTCGCTGATCCAGAGAATGGAATGGTGCGCCTCGTCCGGCAGGCAGTAGCGCAAGGGCTTCCCTGCCTTGTCGAGCAACGGTAGTCGCTTCTCCAGCTTGCGGCGCGCCAGCTTGGTTGCCAGCCAGTGTTCCTCCGGGGTCAATCCCTCCGGAGGCTGTAGATGCTTGAGCTTCTCCCAGTGAAGATATCTCCCGCGACGATCACAGGCTTGAACAGGGGTCAACAAAAGCCTGCTCCAAAGCTCCGCCGCGTGCGCCGGATCTTGAGAATGTCTCGTGTCCAATTGCGGCGGTTGTTCGGGAAGCTTCATGGAGTCGATTAATTACTAATTTCTGAATTTCCAGTATATTTCAATTCGCACACTTATACTACTAAGTTTTAAATTATTAGTATTAATTTGATTCCAGGCCTCGAATTACGATCTTATCTTATTGTTTAAATAGCATTTAATGAAAATTTTTCAGCCTGTTACTCCCAATACTCCCGCCGTCATGGCTTGCACATGGAGCCCTAAAAGTCAGCTCTCGAGTCAGTGAATTACCAGGAGCCATTCAAGGCGAACTGAACCGCGGGATGCTGCAGTCCACCCGGGGCCTTCAGGAGCCCTGAATACACATCGTGAATGAGCCCGGGAAAAACGAATATAGACGTACTATTAATAATACGATTAACCGTATTATTATGTGCGCACTATAGAATGCTGATCTCATGCGCGAGGACATCCAATGAGCTACCTGACCGCCAACGACCTGAAAACAAAAGGCGTATCCGCCGTCGAAGATAGCCTGAGGGAAGACGAAGAAGTCTTCATCTCCGTCCGGGGCAAGGATCGTTACGTCATCATGAATATTGAAAAGTACGCCCGGATGCGCGAGTACGAGCTGGCCGTCGCGGTGCAGGAAGCAAGGGCCGATGTGGACGCCGGCCGTATCAATACCGAAAGCGTGGCCGAACACATGCAACGGGTGACTGATGATCTATAGGCTGATCTATCCGGACAGCTATCTCAACCGCGCCAGAAAATTCCTGAAGAAACACCCCGAAATCAGGGGTCAGTACCAGAAGACCCTGGAACTGCTGGAACTCAATCCGCACCACCCGTCGTTGCGACTGCATCACCTGCAGGGACGGCTCTCCCCTCTCTCATCCGTTTCCATCAACAGGAGCTACCGCATCGTGCTGGAAATCATTATTCAGGACCACGACATTATCCTGGTTGACCTAGGTCATCACGACCAGGTTTACCGAAAGGATTAAAGCCTCGACGTAATTCCCGAATCAGTCCAGCGAACCGTAGATAAACTGACGCAGTCCATCGACGTATTCATCACCTGACACGATGAAGCCATCATTGTGCCCGCCGCGGATCTCGAGAAACTGCTTCTCAACTGATGCGGCGTCGAACACCTCGCGTCCCTCGGCGTAGGGAATGATTTCATCGTCGGGGCCATGAATTACGAGCAACGGACATTCGATTTGACTGACATATTGCCTGGTGTCGTAGCTGAACTTCGCTAGCCACTTGACTGGCAGCAACGGATACAAGCGCTGCCCCATCGAGGGCACCGAGGCGAACCCCGACTCCAGGATCAGCGCGGCCGGCCTGTGCCGGCTCGCGAGCCAGGCGGCGATCGAGGCGCCCAGGGAGCGGCCGAAGAGGATGATCCGGGCCGGGTCGATGCCGCGTGTTTCGACGAGGTACTTCCAGGCGGCCTCGGCGTCGAGGTAGGTGCCCGCTTCGCTCACCTTTCCCTCGCTCTGGCCATAGCCGCGGTAGTCGATGATGAAGACATCGAGATCCATGCGATTGAATATCGCGATGGAGTCCAGCCGGTGGGAGATGTTGCCGGCATTGCCGTGGAAGAACAGCAGGGTGCCCCTGGCATTGTCACTTGGGACAAACCAGCCGTGCAGGCGGACATCATCTTCCGTCCGCAGTTCGACATCCTCGTAGGCGAGCCCGACCTGCTCCGGTGACGTGGCCAGTTCCCTGCCCGCGATATCCGGGTAGTAGATGAGGCTGTCCTGACGGAAATAGATCAGCGCGGTGAACGCGGCGTAGAGACAGGCCGCGAATGCCAGGAGCTTCCAGATGGTGCTCATCCGGTCTTCACCGAGAACCTGGCGCGAGGAACGCGCCCTTTCGATCGCGGGCCAGGCTTCCGGACCGATGGGGAGTCCCGGCAGGATGATTGTCGACGGTGTGCGGCAATTCGGCGCGTCAGTCCTTCCCGCTGCCGTCCACCGGGAAGTAATCACGCCACTTCCTAACCTGGTATGCGCCGTAGCTGAAGGGCTGGAAGCTGTCGCTGCCGTCGAGCGCGGCGATGGTCTCTCCCGCCCCGGGGTTGACGAAGTACGGGATCGAGTAGCGATCCACGCCGCGGCGATTGATCACGCGGTGCGGCGTCGAGGAATAGCGGCCGTTGCTCCAGTACTGGACGATATCGCCGATATTGACCACGAAGCTGTCCCCGATCGGCGGCGCGCCCACCCATTCTCCGGTCTTGCTGCGTACCTCGAGGCCGCCGTTGCCATCCTGCCAGAGGATCGTGAACGCACCCGAATCCGTGTGCGGCACCACGCCGATGTTGTCGACCCGCTCGGGATTGTGCTGGGGCGGATAGTGGCTCAGCTTGAGGCGCGAGGTCGGCCGGGCGAAACGGCTCGCGTAGAACCAGCCGTCCTGCCCGAGGGCGTCGGCGAAGCTCTGGCCGAGCACCGCGGCCAGTTCCTCGATCGCCGCGAGGTAGTCCAGCATCCCGGCGCGCAGGCCCGCGGGACGCGCCGGCCAGCGGTTGGGTGCCTCCAGGGGATGGCGGATATCGGCGCCGAAATCCGCGCCGATCCAGAATCCCTCCTGGTGGCTGGTGCCGGAAAAGTCGTCGCTGATCCTGCTGCGGTAGTAGATCGGCAGGTAACCGCGCATCGACGGGTCAAGACCGAGGCGCCGTTTCTCTGCATCCGGCAAGCCGAAGAACTCCCCCGCCGCGTCGCGTAGACGATCGACGAGGCCACTGTCGAAGCCGTGGCCGATGACGTAGAAAAATCCGACGTCCCGGCAGGCCCGGTCGATGGCGGCGATCGTCTCCGCGGCATCGGTGCCGCCACAAAGCGGGCCAATATCGATGACCGGGATCTCGTCAAAGTCGAGCTGTCGGGATTCGGGCAGGGCCATGGGTCGATTCTAACGGCAGGCGCGTTCCCGCGCGGACACTCAGGCCGTGAGTTTTGGCCAGGTCTTTGCGAACGGTTTCTCAAGCGCGCGTTCGACGAGTTCGAGCCGGTCCTGGCCGTAGAACATGTCGCCGTCGACGAAATAGGTCGGCGAACCGAAGACGCTGCGCGCGACCGCTTCGTCGGTGTTTGCGTCGTAGGTCTCGCGCGACGATGGTGAATCCGCTGCGACGACGAGCGCCTCCCCGTCGAATCCGGCCTCCCCGCAGAGCGCGACCAGGGTGGGCACGTCCGCGAGGTCGCTGTCCTCGCCCCAGTGCGACTCGAGCATCCGGTGAGAGAGCTGGTCCACGTTTCTCCCTTCCGCCAGCGCGGCGATCAGCACCCGGTTGGCGAGATGCGGCGAGTGATGATGCCACGTCGGGCGCCTGCCAAGATGCTTGATTCCCCGGTACTCGCACCAGCGCTCCATCTCGCGGTTGAAGAAGTAGTTGCGGAAGGCAAGCGAACGTTCGCGAAAGCCCGTGCTCCCGGCACCTTCGAGCACCCGGTCAAGATGCACCGGTCGGTGCTCGATATGCCGCCCCGCCGCGCCGGCGATCGCCTTCAGGCGCGCGGAACCGAAGTAGGCGTAGGCGGAGTGGGCTGAGTAGAAGTATTCGATGTTGAGCATGGTGGTTCAGTTGCAAGTCGCTTTGGTCTGGCAAGCGCGCAAGCCGTTCAGTTTTTATCGACCTCGACTGCCTGGTTGGGTTCCTCCCGCACAATGGCGCCAGCCACCCGTGTTTCCCGATACCAGATATACACCCCGCTGGCGATGACGATGCTGGCGCCGGACAGGGTCCACGTGCTGGGGGTCTCAGCGAAGAACAGGTAGCCGAAGAGTATGGCCGCCACCACCTGGGTATAGGTAAACGGCGCCAGCATGGACGCCTCGGCCCGGTGAAACGCCTTGACCAGCAGGAAATGTCCCACGGCGCCGCAGGTACCCATGGCCACCATGCAGATCCATTGCACTGTGGAGAGCGGCTGCCAGTAGAAGAATGCCACCCCGGTGAGCACGAGCGCGCCAAGGGCGGTGGAGTAAAAGGTCGTGGCGTCAGGGTTGTCCTTGTCGCGGATGCTGCGGGTCATCATCATGTACGCGGCGAGGAAGAAGGCCGTGGCCAATGGCAACAGCGCATGCCAGCCGAACACCCCTGATCCCGGCCGGGCCACCAGCAACACGCCGAGGAATCCGAATAGCACCGCCACCCACCGTCTTGGACCCACGTGCTCGCTGAGGAATACCCCGGAGAATGCGGTCAGCAGCACCGGCGCCAGGAACTGTATCGACGCCGCGTCTCCCAGGGGCATGACGGTGATGGCGAAATACATGGATATCGTCGTGCCCAGCAGCATCAGCGCGCGGATGAACTGCAGGCCCGGCCTGCGCGCGCGCACGAATTCCAGCGAGCCGGTGGTTGCGCGGTAGTACGCGAAGGTAATCACCGTGTGGAAGAAGTACCGGCCCCATACCACCAGCAGCACCGGGGCTTCCAGCGCCAGGAATTTCGCGAACGAGTCCATGCCAGCCATGACCGTGCAGGCCGCGACGGTCAACAGGACGGCAACCACAGAAAAGTGGGCGGAGCTGGGCATGCGAATCCGGGAATCGAATCGGAAAGAAACGGGATCGGCGAACATAACACCAATCCGGAAATTACGTTGTAACCGCGGGCCCCGGTCCGGTCGACAGATCCAATGCGGGAAACGTGGCATTTACCACGGAAGTAGACGGGGTATGCGTCCTACCCTTTTGCTTGACATCCGGACCACGCCCAGAAAGTAAGGCGGTTCTCGCTGGACTTCTGGAATCAGGCACTCCAGGGGCTGGTCCGTGATGTCATCCCGCGGCGGCACGAAAAGCCACGCATTTCATATCGCGAACTGGAGGTACATGTAATGAAAACACACTATGCACTTTCCACCCTGATCGTCCCTGCCCTGCTCGCAGGCTGCGCCACCACCAGCACACCCAGCGAGCCACCCCCGGAAGGCGCGCTGTCCGGCTACGAACTCGTGCAATTGATGTCGGGCGCGAGACTGTATGGACCCTCCAACACGACTCCCGAGGCGACGTTCGAACAGGTCTATCCCGAGATCGGGTGGCGGCAGATGAAGGGGACCGCCACCGGGACATGGAATCCCCCCGGCGAGGCGAGTTCGGAATACCCGGTGAAGTGGCGGGTAAAGGGCCACCAGTGGTGCGAGGACTGGGGCTCTGGTTCGGACTGCTATACCATCCTGCCTCTGGAGGACAACCGCTATGACTTCGTCAAGGCGAACGGCGAACGCATCACGGCGGAATGGCGTATCGACTCTCCCATGACCGGCCCCTTACGGCTTACCGGTGAGCAGATCACCACGGGGGAGCGCAACATGAAGTACACCGGGAACTGGCAATACACCGGTTCCGGCGGCAACCAGTCCGGCACGTTCGAATCACACTACTGCGCGGACGGCACGCGTATCGCGAGCTCGGATGGCGGTGAATTCGAATCGACAGCGTGGCACGTTGAAAACGACATGCAATGCTACATGCACGCTGAAGGCGGCAAACGCTGTTTCGAGGTATGGCAGATGGCCGACGGCAGCCAGTATACCTACCGCAAGGCAAAATCGGGCACGGTGACAGGACAAACCATCTCTGTCGAGCCATCTGACAGGTGCTCCGCCTGATGAGCGACTCGTAGACGAGTTCGAAGGCGATAGCCGATACTAAAACGCCCGCGCCGAACGCCATGATGCTCCCAACCACCTTCCGGCTGGAGCTGACAGCAAGGCCGATGATGTCGCCGACCACCAGCGATAACGCTGTGAAGATCCCCCAGAACAGCACGCTTGTCGTGGCATGAATTGTTGCCGGCGCGGGGCGTTAAGAGGATTGTGGGCGTAGCGGGGCCAATCGGCGGCTCTAGGATTCGATCTCAAACGCGTGCATCTGGTCGCGGTAAAAAAAGTGCACGCCAAAGGATAGCCCGCCGGCCTTGGCTTCGCTCGTGGGATCGCCCTGGATGCGGACGATCACGGACTCCGCGTTCTCTTCCACCAGCTCTGAACGTCGATACTTGAGCGCCTCGGCGTTGACGAGTCCGCCGACCTTGCCGCCGACGATATAGAGGCTGCCCACCGTCACCAGCTGTCCGGATTCATTCAGTTCGCCGCGGATATCGCGATTGATCATGGAGAGTAATCTGCGTGCGCCCATACGCATCTGCAGACTTATCTCCTCCAGCAGTTCTTCGGGGGGTACGCCGACAAGACCGCGCGGGATTGTGGCAGGCAGGTGAAAGTAATAACGCCCCATCCACCCGCCGCGCTCCACCTGGTAGGACATTGACAGGCGGTAGACGCCATCGTAACCGTCCGCCATGAACATCATGGGATACAGCCGATAACCACCCCGGGAATCAGACAAGCCATCGAAAGCACGCAGTTCCTCCAGCGTCACCTCGTACAGCGAGAGATTGTGGTAGGCAGTTTCATAACTGGTAGCCTTCTCGTTCTTGGCGTCCTCCACCACCATGTCGGTAACGAACGGGATGGGGATCAGGAGGCTCGCGGCGAACTCGGATGCCTGGTCCGCGTGGACGAAGAACAACTGGGTCTCCTCGAAGCGCGCGGAACCCTTCGGCATGATCTCGGGGAAATGCTTCACCACCTCGATCGCAGTGACGTCCGACGCTGGCGGTCGCACGGGTTGCTGGATGGATACGCAGGCGCTCAGTAGTAGCGCAAGGCACGGTGTCAGGATTCTCATGAATCGACTATGCAGGTGATTTCCCGCCCTTTCGGAGCGGGGGCTACGACAACATGAGGACTTGCGACCTAGGGCGCCTTCGGCCCGAACAGGAACCAGGCGATGAAACCGAGGAATGGCAGCAGCAGGATGGCGACAACCCAGAGCACCTTGGAGCCGTCCGAGGCGCCGCTACCGATCACCTTGATGATGGCCCAGACATCCAGGACGAGGATGACCAGGCCGAGCAATCCACCGACTTCGAGGTTCACTTGATCTACTCCGGGATAAACGCAGAAACTGGATCAAGATTAGTCCAGTTCAGTAACCGGTGCAAACCCGCAGACGGAGAAGATAGAAGGATTACGTCCGGCGCCTGGCGGCACGCCTCCCTTGAGGCCTTCAACCGCGCGATCGAAGCGGCAGGCCTGCGCAGTCACATCTTGCCGATCTCTTCCAGCTTCTTCTGCAGCCGCAAGCGGTCGATCGAAGCGATCGGCAGGCTGAGGAAGATTGAGATCCGGTTTTCCAGTTGCTGGAACGCGCGGTGGAACGCCGCCTTCCTCTCGTACTCCTCGCCTTCCACCGCAGCGGGATCGGCGACGCCCCAGTGCGCGGTCATGGGCTGGCCCGGCCAGACGGGGCAGGTCTCGGCGGCCGCGTTGTCGCAGACCGTGAACACGAAGTCCATCTGCGGCGCATCGGGTTCCGCGAATTCCGCCCAGTCCTTGCTGCGCAACCCGTCGGTCTTGTAGTTGTTGCGTTCCAGCTCGTATATGGTGAGCGGGTTGACGGCGCCCGCGGGCTGGCTGCCCGCGCTGTAGCCGTGGAAACGCCCCTGCCCCAGCCGGTTGACCAGGCATTCGGCGAAAATGCTACGTGCGGAGTTGCCAGTGCAAAGGAAGAGGACGTTGTATTCCCGTTCAGTGGAAGAAGGCTCAGACATGGTTCGATACGAATCGTGATGGTGATAACCGCGATGCTTGCTGTCCACGGCCTCGCGATCGCAACCCGTCGCCGGGTGTGTCCGCCTCCTGCAAGGCATCGATCAACTGGTGAATCCAGGACGGCAGACCATCCGCCATCCGGTAGTAAACCCATTTTCCCTCGCGACGGTCACGGATCAGGCCGGCTTCCTTCAGCACCCTCAGGTTGCGCGAGATATTTGGCTGGGCCGCCTGGATCGTGCGGGACAGTTCGCAGACACATAGTTCAGAACACTGCGCAAGCATGAGTATCATTCTGAGCCGATCCCGGTGGCCCAGCGTGGTGAGTATGGTGCTCGAATCGAATTTCCGGGTTCGGGCTGCGCTCATATTTCGCACCTGATATATATCGTTCGTGGAATATGTCGTGAAGCTACCAGCGGATTGTTACAGTTATTCGCGACACATCCGACCCCGTAAAAATTCAAGGGGCAACCAGCTGCAACCCGGCGAGAGCATGCGCATGACAGCTACCCGGGCGGCGTTGACGCAACCTACCTGTGCTAAGCTGACAGGGGAACCTTGATCCGATCAACGGGTGAATACGGGATGCGTGGGATGACGGCAACGGGCTGGCGGGAACTGGTGGCAGTTCTCGTCCTCCTGAGCGGCGCGGGAGCGCTCTCATGGCAGCAGGGGCACGCGCAGGATGCCGCCGCGGCGCCGGTCGTTCTCGTCAGCCAGGCAGAGCGCCGGAGTATCCGCCCCGCCTTCGAGCATCCCGCCGTGATCGAGTCGCTGGAGACGGCTTCCGTGCGCTCGCTCGTGGCCGCGCAGGTCATCGCGAGCCATGTCCACCCTGGGGCTATCGTCAGGCAGGGAGATCTGCTGTTCGAACTCGACCCGCGGGACTACGAGTTCGCCCTGTCCGAGGCCCAGGCCTCACTCCGGCTGGAACAGGCCAACGCGAACCAGGCGAAACTGGAATTCGAGCGCGTCGACAGGCTCGCCGGCACCGAGGCGGTTTCCCAACAGCAACGTGACCTGTCGAGGGCGCAGTACGACGTCGCCAACGCCAAGGTGGCCATGGCGCAGGTGCAGGTAGAGCGCGCGCAGAAGGATCTCGATGACACGAAGATTTACGCGCCGTTCGAGGGCCGGATCAGCGCGGCGAACAGGGCTGTGGGAGATTACATTGTCCCGGGCGACCCCACCCAGCCCGAACCTATGGCGAGAATCGTCAGGCTCGACCCGATCTATGCCCTCGTCTATGTCAGCCAGCAGGTGTACAACGAGTTCCTGCGGCGCCGTGAAAGACTACAGGACGCCGGCGAGGACATTCCCACGCTGGAGGTCACGCTGACGTTGCCCGGTGGCGAGGTATATCCCCATGTCGGCAAGTTCGTGAGCTGGGATTTCCAGGCGGCCGCCAGCCGGGGATCCATCGCCGGGCGCGCCGAGTTTCCGAATCCGGAGGGCAAGCTGCTGCCGGGTGAGAATGTCACCATCAGCGGCAGGCTGGTGGAGGCCGTCGACCGGGTGGTGATCCCGCAGCGCGCGGTTGCCCAAGACCAGGAAGGCCGCTACGTCATGGTGGTGGGGGCGGACGGCATCGTCGAGCGTCGGCTTGTCGAACTCGGCATCCGCGACGGTTCCGACTGGACCGTGATCGACGGCCTGGAAGACGGCGAGACGGTGATCGTGGAGGGGCTGCAACTCGTGCGGCCGGGGATCGAGGTATCCACCCGGCCGTTCGACGGCTGACCACGAGCCCCTGGGGGCGCCATGGGACCGCAATTCTTCATCCGGCGACCGAAGTTCGCGTTCGTTATCTCGATCGTCATCACGTTGATGGGGCTCCTGTCCGTCACCGTGATGCCGGTGGACCAGTACCCCGACATCTCCGCGCCCAAGATCGTGGTGCGCGCCAACTACCCGGGCGCCAGCGCCGATACCGTGCGCGACACCGTGGCCTCGCCCATCGAGGACCAGGTCAACGGCGCCGAGGGCATGGTCTACATGTCGTCGAAGGCGGCCAGCGACGGCAGTTACACCCTCACCGTGACCTTCGAGATCGGCGTTGATGCGGACCTCGCCCAGGTGGACATCCAGAACCGTGTCGCCCTCGCGGAGCCTGGACTGCCCGAGGAGGTGCGCCGGCGGGGCGTAAGCGTGCGCAAGCGCAATCCCGACATCCTCATGGTGGTCAACCTGCTTTCCCCGGGCGGCGACTACAACCGCGTGTTCCTGTCGAACTACGCCAGCATCAATATCCAGGGGGAACTCGGGCGACTGCCGGGGGTGAGCGAGGCGAGCATCATCTGCGCCCTCGACTACGGCATGCGCGCATGGCTCGACCCAGTCGCCATGGCGAACCAGGGGATGGTCGTCGACGACGTCATCAATGCGATCCGGGAACAGAACGTGCAGGCCGCGGTGGGCCAGCTCGGCGCCGCCCCGGGGCCCGAGTCGACGCAGTTCCAGTACGTCCTCACCGCCCAGGGCCGGCTGGAGGATCCCGAGCAGTTTGGCGACATCGTCCTGCGCGCCGACCCCACGGGTTCGGTGATTCGCCTGCGCGACGTCGCGCGCATCGAGCTCGGCGCCGAGGTCTACAAGGGCTATGGCGAATTCAACAACGGCCCCGGTGTGCTGCTGGCCATCTACAAGCTGAGCGACGCCAATTCCCTCGCAGTGGCGGAGGCGGTGCGCGCGAAGATGGACGATCTGTCCGCCTATTTCCCCGAGGGCATGGAGTATGCCGTAGGCCACGACACGACGCTCTTCATCGAGGCCTCTCTGGAGGAAACGGTGATGACGCTGTTCTTCACCATCGCGCTGGTCATCGCCGTCACCTATCTCTTCCTCGGCAGCCTGCGCGCGACGCTGATTCCAGCCATCGCGGTGCCGGTGTCGATCATCGGCACGCTGGCGGTCCTGTATGGCATCGGCATGACGATCAACACGGTGACCCTGTTCGCCCTCATCCTGGCGATCGGCGTGGTGGTGGACGATGCGATCATCGTCGTCGAGAACGTCGAGCGGCTGATGCACGAGGGACACATGGCGGCGCGCGAGGCGACACGCAAGGCGATGGAGGAGGTCGCGGGCCCCATCGTCGCGACATCGCTGGTGCTCGCCGCGGTATTCGGGCCAGCCACCCTGCTGCCGGGTATCACCGGGCGCATGCTTTCCGAGTTCGGCATCACCCTCGTGGTCGCGGTACTGATCTCCATGATCAACGCGATGACGCTCAGCCCCGCGCTCGCGGCGAGCATCATGAAAACCGGCGGCAAGCCCAACTTCGTTATCCGTGGTTTCAATGTCGTGTTCGAGGCGATCACCAGCGGCTACGTGAAAATCGTCGATGGGTTGACACGGCATCTCGTCGTCAGCGTGGCACTGGTGATCGCGCTGTTCTCCGGGCTGTGGTTCCTGTTTGGCAACACTCCCACGAGCTTCATCCCGGAGGAGGACAAGGGTTTCTTCATCGTCGACGTGCAGTTGCCCCAGGCAGCCGCTCTCCAGCGCACGGAAGCCGTCATGGACACGGTGACCGAAACGCTCAAGGCGGATCCGGCCATCGACGACGTCATCTCGGTCAACGGATACAGCCTGCTCAACACCGCGCTCCAGTCCAATGCCGGCATGGTCATCGCCAAGCTGCTGCCCTGGGAGGAACGGACCGACCCCGATCAGCACCAGGCGGCGCTGCAGGCGAAGTACCAGGCCGAATTCAACCAGATGCCCGAGGCGCGCGCTCTGGTGTTTGGCGCCCCGGCGATCCCGGGCCTGGGAGCCATCGCGGGATTTTCCTTCGCACTCGAGGACACCCAGGGCCGTAGCGCCGACGAGCTCGCCAGTGCGCTTGAGCAACTCATGGCCGCCGCCAATGAACGCCCGGAAATCGCGCGCGCCTTCAGCACATTCAATGCCGGCGCGCCGCAGATCCACCTCGAGATCGACCGCGTCCGGGCGAAGACGCTCGGGGTGCCGATCTCGGAGATCTTCCTGACCCTTCAGACTCAGCTCGGTGGTTACTACGTCAACGACTTCAACCTGTTCGGCCAGACCTACAAGGTCATGGTGCAGGCGGATGCCAGGTATCGCCAGAACGAGGCCGATCTCGCCGCGCTCTACGTACGCAACGCGCGACGCGAACTCGTGCCCCTGAGCGCGCTGGTCAGACCCGTTCCCTCGCGCGGCGCCGACGTCCTCTACCGCTATAACACCTACAACTCCGCCACCATCACGGGTATTCCCAACGTGGCCGGGGGGTTCAGTTCCGGCAACGCGATGGACGCCATGGAAGCAGTGGCCGACGAGACGATGCCGACAGGTTATCGCTTCGAGTGGACCGACTCCAGCTTCGAGGAACGCAAGTCGGGCAATGCGGTGCCCATCGCCCTCGCCCTCTCGCTGGTATTCACGTTTCTCTTCCTGGCCGCTCTCTACGAATCTTTCCTCACACCGTTCGCGATCATCCTCTCGGTGCCGATAGCGCTGGTCGGCGCCCTGGTGGCGCTCTGGATCGGCGGCCTTCCGCTCAGCCTCTACGGCCAGATCGGCCTGCTCCTGCTGATCGGTCTCGCGGCGAAGACCGCGATCCTGATCGTCGAATTCGCCAAGTCGCTGCGTGAGCGGGAAGGCCTGGAACTGAACGAGGCAACGCTCAAGGCGGCGCGCTTGCGTTTCCGCCCGGTAATGATGACCGGCCTGTCCTTCGTCGCGGGCGTGTTTCCGCTGGTAATCGCCTCCGGCGCAGGGGCGGCGAGCCGGGTATCCCTCGGCCTGGCGGTATTCGGCGGCACCATCATGGCGGCGGTGGGCGGCACGTTGCTGGTACCCGTCTTTTTCCGCATCATCCAGGGGCTGCGCGAACGCATACACGGGGGCGTGACGGCTCCCCCGGAATAGCGAGCGCCGTGGTCACCGGGCGGGACTTGTCAAGCCGCCGGGCTTTCAGCTAACCTGAGTGACGCCCCGCTTTTCGCGGGTTCCAATTCCGCCGGCGTTCCTCCCTCGCCGGCCATTCCACCGAGAGAGTCATCATGAAAAAAACCATTGTCAGCCTGGCGGTGCTTGCCCTCGGCTGTACTACCGCTTCGGCCGAGGAAATCACCCTGCGCGGCGCCACCGCGTTCGCCAAGGGCACTACCTTCTCCCGTCCCTTCGAGGCCTTCGTCGACTGGGTCAACGCCAACGGCAAGGGCGTGGTGCAGATCAATTACATCGGCGGCCCCGAGGCGGTGCCACCCTTCGAGCTCGGCAACGCGGTGTCGTCCGGTGTCGTGGATATCGCCAACAACACCACCGCGTTCTACACCAACCTGCTGCCCGAGGGTGACGCGCTGCATCTCGCCACCAACACCATCCAGGACCAGCGCGAGAACGGCTGCTACGAGCTGATCGACCAGATGCACCAGGAGAAGGTCAACGCGAAGTTCCTCGCGCGCACCGGTGACCACATCAACTTCCACCTCTACCTGACCAAGCCCATCGACGGCCCATCGCTGTCCGGGCTGACCATCCGCACGACCCCGGTGTATCGCGCGATGTTCGAAACGCTCGGCGCCAACCTGGTGCGCACCGCGCCGGGCGAGGTCTACACCGCGCTGGAGCGCGGCGCCATCGACGGTTACGGCTGGCCGATCCAGGGCGTGCTCGATCTCGGCTGGGACGAGCAGACCAAGTTCCGCGTCGATCCCGGCTTCTACCAGGTGGACGTCAACTTTCTGGTCAACCTGGACAAGTGGAACAGCCTCACTGACGAGCAGCGCGCGGTGCTCGAGGAAGGCGCGCAGGTGATCGAGGCGAGCAATGCCGATAACATCGGCATCAACGAGTCCGAGGCCGCGAAGCAGGCCGAGGCGGGCATCGAGGTCATCACGTTCAGCGAAGCCGACACGGAATCCTGGCTGAATACCGCCCAGGACGCCGGCTGGGCCGCGGTCGCCGAGGTGAATGCCGACGCTGCGGAGCAATTGAAGGCATGCCTGGTTAACTGACCACATCATTCATGCAACATGGACGCCGGGCATCTGATGCCCGGCGTCGCTGCCCTCCCCTACAATCCGCTTTTTCCCGCCGGATTCCTTGGAAAAGCTGTACCTGAAACTGGTTGACGTCCTGGCCCTGGCCTCCGGCGTCATCCTCGCGCTCACCGCCGCGCTGATCCCGGTCAACCTGGTGCTAAAGGCCGCCTTCTCGACCTCCATCTTCGGCCTGCTGGACGCCATCGAGTACGGCCTGATGTCCGCCACCTTTCTCGCCGCGCCCTGGGTGCTCAGGCAAAACGCGCACGTGGTGGTGGACATCTTCACCATGGCGCTGCCGCCTGGCGCGCGCGGCGTCCTGGCGCGCGCAGTCAACCTGCTCGGCGCGGCGCTGTGCGCGGTGCTCGCGTGGTACGCCATCCGCGCGGCGCTGGTGTCCTTCGAGCGCGGCTCCATGATCCGCACCGCCTTCAACGTGCCGGAATGGCTGACCCTGGTTCCTCCCGCGGTGGCCGGCATCCTGCTGGCGGTGGAGTTCCTGCGCCGGGCGCGGGCGGGCGCCGCGGAACAACGTTCGGCGACAGGACTGTAGATGGACTGGCCCGCCGTCCTCGGCCTGATGCTGCTTGGTCTCACGCTCCTGCTGGCGCTGGGCCTGCCGGTGGCATTCGCCTTCATCGCGGTGAATATCGCCGGCGCCTTTTTCATCCTCGGCGGCGAGAACGGCCTGATGCAGATGGCGCGCAATGCCAGCCGTTCGGTGGCGAGTTTCCAGCTAGCGCCCATCCCGCTGTTCATATTGATGGGCGAGATCCTGTTCCAGACCCGGGTCGCCCACCGCGCCATCGACGCCATCGAGCGCGTGGTCACGCGGATTCCGGGACGCATGTCGGTGGTGACCGTGTTCGGCGGCACGGTGTTCGCGGCGCTGTCCGGCTCCACCATCGCCAATACCGCGATGCTCGGATCCACCCTGCTGCCGTCGATGCTGCAACGTGGCTATCACCCGACGCTCGCCATGGGCCCCATCATGGCTTCCGGCGCCATCGCCATGCTGATTCCGCCATCGGCGCTGGCGGTACTGCTGGGGAGCCTCGCGGGCATGTCGATCGCAAAACTGCTGATCGCGGGTATTTTGCCGGCGATGTTGCTCGCCATCCTGTTTACCCTGCTGATCGTCACCCTGTGCAGCGTCAAACCCGATCTTGCGCCGGCGGACGAGCAACCCGATATGACCCTCGGCGAGCGCTGGAAACCGTTCCTGGTCTACGTGCTGCCGCTGTCGGGGATCTTCGTCGCCGTCATCGGCAGCCTGTTCGCCGGGCTGGCGACGCCAACCGAATCCGCGGCGCTGGGCTGCGTCGCGGCGGTGGCGGCGGGCTGGGGTTACCGCGCGCTGAGCGTGGAGAAGCTCAAGAAGGCGCTGATGGAAACGGTGAAGCTTTCCGTGATGATCCTCTTCATCATCGCCGCGAGCCAGACCTTCAGCCAGATCCTCTCATTCAGCGGCGCCACCGGCGGCCTGATCGGCCTGATCAACCAGTTCGAGCTGAGCCAGTTGCAGGTGTTGCTGGGGATGATCCTGCTGCTGTTGCTGCTCGGCTGCTTTATCGACCAGGTATCCATGCTGATGGTGACCATACCGGTGTTCATCCCGCTGGCGGACGCGGTGGGCATCAACGAACTCGTCCTCGGCGTGGTGTACCTGATGACCATGGAGATCGGCCTCCTCACTCCGCCCTTCGGGCTGCTCCTGTTCGTCATGCGTGGCGTTGCCCCGGAGGGGATCACCATGCGCCAGATCTACGCCTCCATCACACCATTCCTCATCATCAAGCTTGTGGTGCTGGCGGCGGTGGTCGCCTGGCCGGCACTCGGCACCTGGCTGCCGGAACAGATCTCCCGCTGATGTTGACGTCCACGCGGACGATCCTGCTATCGTAGGGCCCATGGCGGAACGATCTTTCAAGGCCGAAGTCCAGAAGCTGAAACTCGGCGCGGGCGAGGTGTTTCATGGCGAGGGCATCCTCGCCATCACCAAGGCCCTGCTGGAATCCGGCGTCGGCTACGTCGGCGGCTACCAGGGCGCGCCCATCTCCCACCTGATGGACGTGCTGGCCGATTCCCAGGACATCCTCGCGGAGCTTGGGGTGCGATTCCAGGCCAATGCCTCCGAGTCCGCCGCCACCGCCATGCTCTCGGCGTCGGTGCACTATCCCATTCGCGGTGCGGTAGCGTACAAGGGCGCCGTGGGGGTGAACGTCGCCTCCGACGCCCTCGCCAATTTGTCCTCCGCCGGGGTCACCGGCGGCGCGCTGGTGGTGGTGGGCGAGGACTACGGCGAGGGTTCCTCCATCATGCAGGAGCGCAGCCACGCCTTCGCGATGAAGTCCCAGGTCTGGCTGCTGGATCCTCGCCCCAACCTGCCGTCCATCGTCAAGGCGGTGAAAGACGGCTTCGAACTGTCCGAGGCCAGCGGCACGCCGGTGATGCTGATGGTGCGGATCCGCGCCTGCCACGTCACCGGCGAGTTCACCGCCGACGACAACAGACGCCCGCCACTGGGCACGGTGGATGCACTGAACGCTCCACAGCGTGATACCTCGCGAGTGGTGCTGCCGCCGTTTTCCTACCAGCAGGAAAAGGACAAGATCGAGAAGCGCTGGCCTGCGGCGCTGAAATTCATACGCGAGAACCGGCTCAACGAATTTTTCGAAGGCGAAGCAGATTCCATCGGCATCGTACTGCAGGGCGGCATGTTCAACGGCGTGATCCGCGCTCTGCAGCAGCTCGGCCTGGCCAACGTCTACGGCGATTCCCGTGTGCCGCTCTACGTGCTCAACGTCACCTACCCGCTGGTGGAAGACGAGTTTCTCGAGTTCTGCCAGGGCAAGGACGCGATCCTGGTGGTGGAGGAAGGCCAGCCGGACTTTATCGAGCAGGCCCTGGGTTCCATGCTCTACAAGCGCGGCGGCACTACCCGCCTGCACGGCAAGGATGTGCTGCCCATGGCGGGCGAGTACACAGGCGAAGTACTGCGCAAGGGTATCGCCGCATTTCTCGCGGAGGCGGCGCCGACGTTGCTGCCGGAAGACGCACGGATCATGGAAGAGCCCGACAGGAATGGAAACGGTGATATCGCTGCCACGGTGCCCGGCCGCCCGCCGGGCTTCTGCACCGGCTGCCCGGAGCGTCCCATCTTCGCCGCCATGAAGCTGGTGCAGAAGGAACATGGCGCGCAGCAGATCAGCGCCGACATTGGCTGCCACCTGTTCGCCTCGCTGCCGCCCTTCGGCATCGGCGGAAGTACCATGGGATACGGCCTCGGGCCCGCGTCCAACGGCGCATTTACGGGAACGCCGTCGAAGCGCCCGATTTCCATCATCGGCGACGGCGGCTTCTGGCACAACGGCTTGTCCTCGAGTTTCAGCGACGCCGTCTTCAACCAGTCTGACAGCGTGGTGATGGTGGTGGACAACTACTACTCCGCCGCCACCGGCGGTCAGGACGTGCCGTCATCGCGGGCCTCCAACCCGACGAAGTCCACGCGCCATCCCATTGCCCGCGCGTTGAAAGGCGTGGGCGTGAACTGGGTGCGGCAGATAGACCGCACCTACGACGTCAAGGCCATGCGCAAGGTACTGGACGAGGCCATCACCACCGAACAAAAGGGACCGAAGGTCATCGTCGCTTCCTCGGAATGCATGCTCAACCGCCAGCGGCGCGAACGTCCCGAGCGGGATAAAGACAAGCGCGAAGGCAGGCGCGTTTCGCAGCCACGGTTCGGCGTCGACGAGGACGTCTGCACCGGCGATCACGCCTGCATGCGCCTGTCCGGCTGCCCGTCGTTGTCGGTGAAACACCTCGACGATCCGCTGCGCGACGACCCGGTGGCGGCCATCGACCATACCTGCGTCGGCTGCGGCAACTGTGGCGAGGTGGCCGATGCCGCGGTGCTGTGTCCGTCGTTCTGGCGCGGCGACATGATCCACAATCCGTCCTGGATGGATCGCAAGCTGGACACCCTTCGCAGGCGATTCATCGGCTGGCTGCAGCGGCGCGGCGCGCGCAATCGACTGGTCTTTACCGGTACCAGATCATGAACTCCCCTGGCACGGAAACCGGAATCATCAAGCTCGCCATCATGGCAGTGGGAGGACAGGGCGGCGGCGTCCTGACCAACTGGATATTGGATCTCGCCCGCGGAAACGGTTACACGGCCCAGGCCACCTCGGTGGCCGGCGTCGCCCAGCGTACCGGCGCGACGATCTACTACGTCGAGATGATGCCGCGCGCTGAACGCGCGCCGGTGTTCTCCCTGATGCCCACGCCGGGTGACGTGGATATCGTGATCGCCGCGGAGTTGATGGAAGCCGGCCGCGCCATCCTGCGTGGATTCGTGACGCGGGATCGCACTACACTGGTTGCCTCGACCCACCGCATGCTGGCGGTGTCCGAAAAAGTGGCGCCGGGCGACGGCCGCGCACCGGGGGAGAAAGTTTTGGAGGCAGCGCGCAGCCGGGCGAAACGCTGTATCGCCTTCGACCTTGATCAAATCGCCGCGGATAACGGCACGGTAATCTCCGCGAGCCTGTTCGGCGCCCTCGCCGGTTCCGGCGCACTGCCTTTTGAAGACGCCCACTTCGAAGAGACCATTCGTGCATCGGGCCGCGGCGTGGATGCCAGCCTGGCGGGGTTTCGCGAAGCCCGGCAAGTGGCGCACGACCGGTCGGAAGGCTCGACGGATACAGGCGATGCGACGCAGAAGCCCGAATCCTCTTCTTCAACGGCATCAGTTTCCGGCCCGCCCGAACTGTTGCAGCGCTGGAAGGCGCTGGAAAAGCGACTCAACGATATCCCGCAACCCGCGCGCCAATTCGCCAGGCTGGGTCTCGAACGTGTGGTGGACTTCCAGGACACGGAATACGGCGACGAATACCTCGACCGCCTGCAACGCGTTGCCACAATCGACAAGGAATCAGGTGGCGAAACGAGGAACTTCGCGCTCACCACAGCCGCAGCCAAGTACCTCGCCGTGGCCATGACCTATGACGACGTCATCCGCGTTGCAGATCTCAAGACCCGCGCTCCGCGATTCGATCGGGTGCGAAAGGAACTTGGCGTAAATGACGACCAGGTACTCCACCTCACGGAGTTCATGCACCCCCGCGCCGAGGAAGTCTGCGCCATGCTGCCCGCGCGATGGGGCCGTTACATTGAGTCCCGGCCGAAACTTTTCCGTTTTCTCGATCGCGTCGTCAACCGCGGCCGCCGGGTGCGCACCGATACCATGTTCTGGTTCTGGACCCTGCACATGATCGCCGGCCTGCGCCGCCATCGCCGCCGGTTGCTGCGCCACGAGGTGGAACTGTGTCACCTGCAAGCCTGGATGGACGCCGCGCTGTCATGCGCCCCGGACAACTACGATCTCGCGGTGGAAATCATCAACAATCGCCGCCTGGTCAAAGGCTACAGCGATACCCACGAGCGCGGAATGTCGAAGTTCTCCAGGGTGATGGACATGCTCGATCGGGTCGCGGCGCGCGACGATGCCGCGACCTGCATGCGGGAAATGCGCGAAGCCGCGCTGGCTGACGAGGAGGGCGCAGCGCTGGACCGGATGATCGAGTCGATGAAACAGAGCCCTGCCGCCTGACCGGATTTCGCCGTGGGTTTGCGGGAGCGCAAGTCATCCTGGTCGTCCACGGCTACTCAGGACCCTCCGCCACCATGCCGCGCCTCCCTGCCGGGCAGCGTCGCTTCCACTACCCGGTCGAGCAATGCGCGCAGCCAACGGTGCGACGGGTCGGCGTGATAGCGGGCATGCCAGATGGCGAACATCGGTAGCTGTGGCGCGGGTATCGGCGTGGCCACGTGGGCGAGTTCATGCAGCGTCCGGTTCGCCATCAAACCCGGTGCGGTAGCCAGCAGCGCAGTACCGCGAATGAAACCGGGCAGCGCGGCGAAGCCGGGAACCATGACCGAGAAATGGCGTGATACGCCCCTCGACGCCCAGTAGTTGTCGATGTCGAGCCGGCGACCGTCGCCGTAGGCGATGGTGGCGTGGTCTGCGGCGAGGAACTCCTCGCGGCTAGCCGGTGGCTTACGCACCGCGGGATCATAAAACACCCGGAGTTCATCGGCGAACAGCTTGCGCTTCACGATGTCGGCGCCGTCCGGTGGCCGCGGGCTGATCACGAGCTGCACCCGGTCCTGGCGCAGGTCGTCGGGTTCGGGGATCGCGGAATCGACGATCTTCAGCGTGACGCCGGGCGCGCCGGCGCGCAGCCGGCGGGCAAATGTCGGCAGCAGCAGGTCGCGCTGGAAGTCGTTGGCCGCGATGACGACGGTCGCGCGCCATTGGGCCGGGTCGAATTCACCGGCGCGGGCGAAATCCTCCAGTTGGCGCAGCAGCCGCCGCGCTTCCACGCCGAGGTTGCGGGCGTGGGCGGTGGGTGCGATACCGCGCCCGGATTTCACGAACAAAGGATCGCCGGTGATCGACCGCAGCCGGTCGAGAGCATGGCTTACCGCCGACTGGGTGACGTCGAGACGCACCGCTGCGCGCGTCACCGAGCCTTCCTCGAGCACCGTCACCAGCACCTGGAGTTGGCGCGCGCCCAGGTCTGACCAATCGATTTTATTCATCAATATGATGATTACCCATCTATTGTTCCTGGTCAATTGGCTCTCCACAATGCGGATTCCAGGCCACCGGCACCGATCCATGACCGAACCCCAGCACAAGATCTACGGCACCACGCCATTCGACGGCGATGTTGCCCGGCGCGGCTATGCCCTCAACCGGATGTGCTATTCCTTCAACGAGGAGGCCAATCGCAAGGCGTTTCTCGCGGACGAGGAGGCCTACATGGAGAAATACGGCCTCAACGACCAGCAGAAGGCGGCCATCCGTTCACGCCAGGTACTCGAACTCCTGGATGCCGGCGGCAATGCCTATTACCTTGCGAAGTTCGCCGGCATCTTCGGTCTCGACATGCAGGACATCGGCGCCCAGCAGACCGGCATGACCAAGGAGGAATTCAAGGCCAGGCTGGTTTCCTACAACGACCTCTGACGCGGGCATCCCATCATGGCAACGATCATCGGCGGCCTCGCCACCTCCCATATCCCGGCCATCGGCGGCGCGATCGCCCGTGGCCTGCAACAGGATCCCTACTGGAAGCCCTTTTTCGACGGGTTTCCCCCGATCCACCGCTGGCTGGAAGGGGCCAGGCCCGACGTCGTGGTGGTGTTCTACAACGATCACGGGCTCAACTTCTTTCTCGACAAGATGCCGACATTCGCGGTGGGCGCCGCGCCCGAGTACCACAACGCCGACGAGGGCTGGGGCATTCCCACCCTGCCACCGCTGGCGGGCAACGTCGACCTGTCGTGGCACATCATCAACGAGCTCGTGGAAAAGGAATTCGACATCGTCACCTGCCAGGAAATGCTCGTGGACCATGCTTGCACCCTGCCCTTCAAGCTGTTCTGGCCGGACGCCGACCCGGCCCCGGTCAGCATCGTGCCGATCAACATCAACACGGTACAGTTCCCGCTTCCGAAGGCGCTGCGCGTCTACCGGCTCGGGCGCGCGGTGGGCGAGGCGATCCGCTCCTGGGATTCCGACGCACGCGTCGTGGTGATGGCCACCGGCGGGCTGTCACACCAGCTCGAGGGCAAGCGCGCCGGTTTCATCAACAGGGAATTCGACCTCGCGTTCCTCGACAGCCTCGAATCCAATCCCGGCTGGGCGACCCAGTTCACCTCGCTGGAACTGGTGGAAATGGCCGGTACCCAGGGGGTCGAACTCCTGATGTGGCTGGCGATGCGCGCCGCGCTCGGTCCGGCCTCGCCCTCGGTGCGCAAGGTACACAGCAACTACCACATCCCGATCTCCAATACCGCCACCGGCGTCATCGCCCTGGAGACCGCTGCCTGATCTGTCGGCCGCGCGTCCCTGCGCGGCCGGCGCCCTCGCGGGAGTCTGGCTAGAACGGCAGCCCGACGTAATTTTCCGCCAGCGATCCGAGGGCCTTGTCCGACGAGAACAGGTACTCGAGATCGGTCTGCTGCAGCCGCTGGTCGTAGGGAATGTCGTTCGGAAACGTGTGCAGCAACATGGTCATCCACCAGCTGAATCGCTGCGCCTTCCAGACCCGGGCGAGGGCCTTGCTCGAGTAGTTCTCGAGACCGGAGTCGTCGCCATCCCGGTAGCTGGACAGCATGGCGTGATAGAGGTAGTAAATATCCGAAGCCGCCGAGTTCAGGCCTCGCGCCCCGGTGGGCGGCACGATATGGGCCGCGTCGCCGGCGAGGAACAGGTTGCCGTAACGCATCGGCTCGGCGACGAAGCTGCGCAATGGCGCGATCGACTTCTCGATCGACGGCCCGGTCTCCATGCGCGCCGCCACGTCTTCCGGCAGGCGGCGTTTCAGTTCCGCCCAGAACTCGTCGTCGGACCAGCCGTCCACGGAATCGGTAAGCGGCACCTGGATGTAGTAACGGCTCAGCACCTGGCTGCGCAACGAACACAGGGCGAAGCCGCGCTCGTGCTTCGCGTAGATCAGTTCCGGCGACACCGGCTTCGTACGTGACAGCACCCCGAGCCAGCCGAACGGGTAGAGGCGCTCGTACTCCACCAGTACGTTGTTCGGTATCGACTTGCGGCTGACGCCATGAAAGCCATCGGCGCCGATGATGTAGTCGCAGTCAATGCGAACTATCTCGTCGCCATCACGATAGGTCACGTAGGGCGCCGCCGTCCTGATGTCGTGGAGTTGCACGCCCTCGACGTTGTGGATCACCTTGCCCTGCATCCGGTCGCGGGCCTCGTACAGGTCCCGGGTCAGCTCGGTCTGCCCGTAGACGACCACGGAATTTCCTCCCGAGTACTTGTGCAGGTCGACGCGGTCGAGAATGCCGTCATGGGCGATGTAGAAGCCCTCGTGGATCTCTCCCTCCCGGTCCATGCGCTCGCCGCAGCGGGCCTCGCGCATGAGGTCGGCGAATCCGTGCTCGAGCACCCCCGCCCGGATTCGGCCGAGAACGTATTCACGGCTCTGGCGCTCCAGCACGATGGTATCGATGTCCTTTAGATGGAGCAGTTGCGACAGCATGAGCCCGGAAGGGCCGCCGCCAATGATGCAGACCTGGGTTTTCATGGGGAACCTCCCCTGGTGAACTGTTACACCATGCAGCTTAGGTCTCGCGGGCGCTGTTCCGCCTGTACAATCCGGCTGGAATGATTGTACTTTTGGAAAGTACTGTCACATCTATTCCGAACCACCCGGCAGGCGGATGACCATGGCACGCAACGTCCCAACGTACAAGTTATTCGGAGAAAACGAAATCTGGCCCTCTCCCGAGCCGTTTCACCACGAAACCATCAGTGCCCGTAGCGCCTTGCACGATTGGGAAATCCGGCCCCATAGTCATGGTGACCTGTTGCAGGTGCTGTTCCTGCGGTCGGGCAGCGCGGAGATGGAGTTGGAAACCGATCGACGGGAACTGGTGACACCCTGCATTCTGTCGGTGCCGCCGGGACGCGTCCACGGTTTCCGCTTCGTCCCGGGCATCGACGGGGCAATCGTATCGCTGCCCGGCTTCCTGGTGGATCGTCTTACCGGCGACGATGCCGCGATCCGCGCCGAGTTGGCGGCCCCGATGTACAGGGAATTGAAACGGGGCGATCCGGAGTTTGCGCAGTTCTCCGGCTACTTCGACGAGTTCGCGGCGGAGTACGCAGGGCATGAGCCGGGCAGGCTGAACCTGCTCACCAGCCTGTTGCGTCTCGTGTTGATCAGGCTCGCGCGATCAGGACGCCCGGGCCACGTCGCCGCGGCGCCATCGGACCGGTATCGCAGGCGACTGGAACGATTCGTCGCGATGATCGACAGTTACTATCGCGAGCACCGCCCGGTGACTTTCTATGCGGAACGCCTGGGGGTCACCGCTGCCCAGCTCAACAACACCTGCCGCCGGGAAACCGGTAAAAGCGCAAAACAACTGGTACACGAACGCCTGCTGCTCGAGGCCCGCAGGCTGCTGGTCTATTCCGACCTCGACATCACCGCGATTGGCCTTGCACTGGGGTTCGCGGACTCGGCGTACTTCACCCGTTTTTTCAACCGCCTGCAGGGCATGACCCCGAGCCGATTCCGGCTGGTGAAACACTCGGGCTAGAAGTAGATTGCCTCGAAGCCAAGTAGCGCGGAGTCACCATCGAACAGTTGCAGCGTGTCTCCTTGTATCTCATACCGATTCACCCGACCCAACGCTTCAAGGAAACGATCCTCGACATCCATCCCCTGGATACAGGCGCGCTGGGTCGCGGCCAGGGGTCCCATGCTGAGATTCCCTGCCTCCGCTTCGAAGTTGCCGGTGAACGCATTGCAACCGCCAAAGCCGGAAACGGTTTTATCTCCGGCGAGGAACTTGAGGTGCGGCTCGCGCGCGGCGCCTTCGTGGCGATAGGGCTCGCCGGCCAGGGAAACCAGCTTCCAGTAGCTGTTCTCCAGCGAGGCATCCGGCATGGCCTGTGCCCTGGTAACCCGGACGAGCAGAATGTCCGCGGTGTTGCCCGATCCGCGCGTGATGACGGGATAGTGCGTGTCGCTGGTGAACATCAGCAGGCCCTCGTGACGGATCACCGCGCGCACGGAATAGGCCATGCGTTCATCGATCTCCGATGGATCGTATTCCAGCGTAAACGCGATCGGTGGCGGCGGCGGATCGCTGATATCCTGGCGCGCGAGGATGCGCGCGGGAGCATCCGCGCGCGAGACGTCCTGTAGCGTGATTTCCGCCACCGCGCCCGGTGGCAACAGCATCCGTTCCCGATAGAAGATCGTGCCGGTAACCTGCTCCATTTCCTTCAGCCCCTCCTGGTCATTGCTTGCAGTGAACGCACAACCCGGCGCAAGGATCAGACCGACGACAAGGCTCAACGCTGCCGCCAGCCTGGTCAGTGAATCCGCCTGCGAGAAAGTTTGCGACCCGCTCATGCGCCACCTTCCACCTTGCGCATATCCACCGCGCGGTCGAACTCGTCCACGATCTCCACGCCAAGCAGGGTCTCGATGGCGTCCTCCATGGTGATGATGCCGCTGGCTTCGCCGCTCGGAGTCTCCACCACGGCGATATGGCTGCGCTGGCGTGAAAACAGTCGCAGCGCGCTGGCCACGCTGGTGGATTCGGGTATGCGGGATATCTCGCGCTCGAGATCGCCGACCTGGCGTACGCCCTGGTTACGGGCATGGGCGTCAAGGACGTCGTCCTTCAGAACGTAGCCGGTGATATGCCGCTTGTGATCCTCGTAGACCGGAATTCGCGAAAACGGCAGATCGCGCTTCACAAGCCCCGCGACCTTCGAGCTTGCCTTGACCGCGCTGACGACCTTGATCGGCGTCATCACCTCGGAAACCGACACATCGCGAAACTTCAGCGTCGACTCGATCATGCGCGACTCCTCGTGATCGATGGCGCCCTCCTTGAGGCCGAGTTCCGCCATGGCCATGACCTCGCTGCGCGGTAACTGCTGCCGCTCCCCCTTCTTGAACAGACCGCTGACGAGACCGGACAGCCATACCAGTGGCCAGGTCAGCACCACGAGCACCGGCAGGCTGCCCACCACCAGGGGGACGAGTTGGCGCCAGTAGATGACGCCGATGGTCTTGGGAATCACTTCGCTGAGGATCAGGATCCCCAGCGTCAGGAGCGCGGAAAAAACCCCGATCCAGGCGTCTCCGAACACCACCGCGGCCTGGGCTCCCGCGCCGGTCGCGCCGGCGGTATGCGCCACCGTGTTCAGGCTGAGAATCGCAGCCAGTGGCCGGTCGACGTCCTCGCGCAGCGCGCGCAGGCGTGCGCCGGTCTTCGGGTGATCGCCCTCGTACTGGTGGGTAAACGCGGGCGTGATGCTGAGGAATGACGCCTCGAGGATCGAGCAATAAAACGAAAGCCCGATCGCGATGGCGATGTAAAAGAGGAGTTCCGGCATACAGGGGTGGTCAGGGCGCGAGCGTCAACCCGCGACGACGGACGCTGTGGTCGTGGAGCTGTATCGCGCGCGTCAGGCGCGCCGCGACTGACGATCGGGGAGCAATGCGAACCAGGAGATTCGACGGAGGGTGGAAATTGGTGACAGTATACCCAAATTCGGTACTACATCCGAATTGCGTATACTGTCACCAAATAGGGCTACAACCGCCGCGCCACGTTGGCGCGGAAGGCGGGTGGCTTCTGGCTGATGGTGCCGTCGATGGTGTCCGTGCCGCACACGCCGTCGAGGCCGTCATTGTCGAACGGGCTGTCGTCCGGTTCGCCGCCGGGGCCGAAGTGATGGCGGCTGAAAGTGAGCGGAAACCCGGATTCGTTCTCGAGGCCGCAACCGTCGTGGGTGCCGTAGCTGCCATTGCCACTGAAGTTGGCGAACGTCGCGTCCACCTCGAGCCGGATTGCCATCTCGTCCCGCGTGGCTACGGCCAGGTTGTTGCGGAATGACCCGTTTACGATTTCGCGGAACTCGAAGGCGGCGTAGCGGCTCTTGACCGAAAGGTTGTTCTGGATGGTGGTGGGGCCGGATTCGGCATCCTGGTCGAAGTCGAGGTCATTGCCGCCGTTGTACAGCAGGATATTGCCCTGCATCAGCGAGCCACCACCCCTCTGAAGCTGCACGCCATTGCCGTCGTTATAGACGATGGCATTGTCCCGAACCTGCAGGCGCGTGCTGGAATCCGTGGAGGCAATACCCATACCCTGGTTGTTGCGGATTTCATTGCGCCGGACAATATTGTTCTCGGAGCCACCGATCAGGCGGATTCCGCGGTCACCGTTGTTGATGATCTCGTTGTCCTCGAAGCGGCTGTTGATGCAGCCAATACAGTTGATACCCCAGACATCGTTCTGATCGATCAGGTTGTGGCGCACGAGAAGCTTGTTGCCGGACAGCTCCAGGCCCCGGTCATTGCCGGTAATCCGGTTGCCCTCGATGCGGATGCCGCTCGCGGACGGTTCGTCCAGCAGGATGCCGAAGATTCCACCGTCGCTGGCGCCGGTCACGGTGAACCCCTTGCCCTTGCGGCCGAAGCGGACATTGCTGGCGCGAATGGTTACCGCCTCCAGGCCGGGCCCGGTGGACTCGATGATGGTGGCGAACCGCCCCGCCCGGCTCTCGACCCGTAAACCCGAAAATGGAGCGCCGATGATTACCGAACCCTGGTACCGGCCCGGGCCCACCACGATACGATCTCCCGGAGCGGCGTGAAACAGGGCGGCGAGAAAGCTGCCGCAGGGATTGGCATTGCCGCCACAACCGGGTGTGTTGGTGCCCCATAGCTCGATATTGATGGTCTTCGCATTTGAAGGCGGAGCCGCGAGAGCGAGGGCGGTTCCGACGAGAAAGATCGCCAGTTTCAGCAGGAAGCTCTTCATTGCACTGTCCATGATGTTGTTCATTTCGTACATTGGTTCGCGTTGTTCAAAGCTGGCGTGCCCGTTTGAGCGACACGGGAGCAGGCTTCGATGCGAAGGTGCTGCCGGCGCCGAATGTCCCGCATGCCGTATCGTGGCCATCGCCATCAGGCACCATGGCGTCCGGGCCAGACGCTCCTCCGAAATAGTGTTGCTGGTAGGTGATCGTGCTGGCAATTTCCAGCAGACCGCATCCGGGGCCCGCCAGGTCATTGTGATAGGTGGCGTTGCGCTTCGCGGAAGCGACAACAGAACTTGCAAGGCGGATCCCGTAATCGGCATTCTGCAGGGCCGTGTTACCGGTCAACGCGAGATCGTTGGTCTCGACGACCATGAAGCCGTTGTGCCCACTACCCAGGGCGAGATTGCCCGTGACCTTCGGATCCACCGCGAATCCGTCCTGGTCGAGATAAAAGCCATCTCCCGCCACCCCGGAGGCGATGTTGTATTCCACCCGTGTGCCCACGATATCGCCCAGCTCGTAGCCGAAGCTGGTGTGGCCGGAGACGACGTTGTCCCGGATGCGGAGATACTCCGTATCGTTGTCTGAACGGATACCGTTGGAGGTTGCGCCACCAATGATTCGATTGCGGAACACGCTGGTGAAATCGGAACCCTCGCGCAGTTCGATGGCGATGTCCGGGGCGGTGTCATCGGAATCTACCTCGACATCGATCTCGAAGCGGTTGTCGTGAATGACGGTTTTCTCCGCCTGCGCCAGGTAGACGCCGTAGTACAGGTCGGTGAACAGATTGTGGGCGATACGGTGCTTGCCGCCGTTGAAGCTGTCCAGCGCGATGCCAGCTTCGTGATCGACGAACCAGTTGCCTTCGATCCGGAGTCTTTCGACGCCGTCCCCGAGGGTGGCGACTCCCGCGGTGGACACGTAACTGGAAAGGGGTCCGGCGATGGTGAATCCGCGCCCTTTACGGCCGATCTGCACCCGCGGACGGCCGATCCGGATGGTGGGCTGGCCGTCGGTGTCCCCACGGATCATGGTACCCCAGCGACCGGCGGTGGATTCCAGCTTCAGGCCGTCCAGCGGGCCGCTGAGGTTGAAATTGATGGCCAGGTTATCCCGGTACTCTCCAGGACCGACGATGATGCGGTCGTTGCGTGACGCGCGCGCGCCGATGGCATAGCCGATCGTCTCACAGGGCGCCGCGCGGCTGCCGCAATTCTCCGCGTCCTCACCCCAGGTCTCCACCCGGAGCGTGGCCGCCCCGGCCTGGGTCGTGGCAAGAATGCCGAGCAACAGGAATAGCGCAACCGGGGATCTGCCCCTGGCGAAAAAAGTGTGACGCATTGAAGTTGCCCCTCGTCCGGGCGTACTGGTTTCCCTACTGGTCGCCCCGATCCCTGGTCCGGTTCAACTCAATTTCGGACGGGAGTCTACTGAATGCAAACGCGAAAAAACTGTGTAGCAGTTCACAAAAATTGGTGACAGTTTACCTATTTCATTTCGTTCGCAATGGTAGTCAGCGCGAGCCGCCGTACCCTCGAACCGTCCATTGCAAGGATAGGGAGCAAACAGCCACTGGGCTTCACCACGGGCCACCTCCCAATTGAAAATAGGTATACTGTCACCATCATTTCCATGCTTACAGGGAGGTAGGCCATGGCAAGGATGCCGCGGATTGTCATTCCGCATTGCCCTCATCACGTCACCCAGCGGGGTAGTCGTCGTCAGGAGACGTTTTTTTTGTGACGAGGACTACCATCAGTACAAGTCTTTAATCGCGCACTACGCCCGCGCCGCCGGCACGGAAATCTGGGCGTACTGCCTGATGCCCAACCACGTGCACCTGATCCTTGTTCCGACGAGTGAGGACGGCCTGCGATCGACACTCGCAGAGGCGCACCGCAGGCATGCCCGGCGAATCAATGCGCGCGAGGGATGGCGGGGGCACCTTTGGCAGGAACGTTTCTATTCGTTCCCCATGGATGAAAGCCACCTTGTAGCCGCGGCCCGCTACGTGGAAATGAACCCGGTGGCCGCCGGGATATGCACCCATCCCGGCGACTGGCGATGGTCGAGCGCCAGGGCACATCTATCAGGAGCGGATGACGGTCTGGTCCGGGTTCAACCGTTGCTGGACCGGGTAAGTGGTTGGGGAGATTTCCTGTCTGAATCAGCTAGCGGGGAGGAAGCCGAATCCATCCGCCAGCACAATCGATCCGGTCGGCCGTTGGGTCTGCCCGAATTCGTACGGAAGCTGGAAGAGCAAACGGGGAGGAACCTGGCCCCGAGAAATCCGGGCCGGAAACCACTAAGTCAAAACTCAGGAAATAGGTAAACTGTCACCAATTAGCGGAGCGCCTGGTCGATATCCCAGAGGATGTCGTCGATGGATTCGAGGCCGACGGAGATGCGGATCATGTCGTCGCTGATGCCGGCGCGGACGAGTTCCTCGTCGCTGAGCTGGCGGTGGGTGGTGGATGCGGGGTGGATGATCAGGGTGCGCGCATCGCCGACGTTGGCCAGGTGGCTCATGAAGTTCGATGCCTCGATAAAGCGGGCGCCGGCCGCGCTGCCGCCCTTGACGCCGAAGGTCATGATGGAACCGGCGCCCTTCGGCAGGTATTTCTGCGCCAGCGCATGGTAGGGGCTGTCCGGATCGCCGGCGAACTTGACCCAGCTCACCTTTGGATGGGATTTCAGGAACTCCGCCACCCGGCGGCCGTTTTCCACGTGCCGCTCCATCCGTAGCGGCAGCGTCTCGAGACCCTGCAACATCATCCAGGCGTTGAACGGGCTCAGGGTCGGTCCCAGGGTGCGCAGGGTTTCGCAGCGCACCTTCATGGTGAAGCCGAAGTCGCCGAATGTCTCGTAGAAGCGCACCCCGTGGTATCCCTCCGAGGGATTCATCATGTCGGGGTAGTTGCCATTGTCCCAGGGAAACTTGCCGGACTCGACGATGATACCGGCCATGGAGGTGCCGTGGCCGCAGATGAACTTGGTGGCGGAGTGCACCACGATATCGGCGCCATGTTCGAACGGCCGGCAGAGATACGGCGAGGCGAAGGTGTTATCGATGACCAGGGCGATGCCGTGCTCCTTGCCGATCTTCGCCACCGCCTCGATGTCGAGCACGTTGTTGTTTGGGTTGCCCACGGTCTCGCCGTAAAGCACCCTGGTGCGGTCCGTTATGGCGCGCGCGAAATTCTCCGGGTCATCGGGGTCGACAAAGGTGGTCTTGATCCCCATGCGCTTGAAATTCACCCCGAACTGCGCCACCGTGCCGCCGTAAAGCGTGCTCGCGGAGACGATCTCGTCGCCTTCCTTGAGCAGCGTGAGCAGCGCGGTCATCTGCGCCGCCATGCCAGTGCTGGTGGCTACCGCGGCGCGGCCCCCTTCCAGCGACGCCATGCGCTCCTCGAACATCGCCGTGGTTGGATTGCTGAGCCGGGTGTAGACGTTGCCGAAGGTCTGCAGGTTGAACAGGCTCGCCGCATGATCGGTGTCGTCGAACACGTAGGAGGCCGTCTGGTAGATCGGCGCGGCGCGCGCGCCGGTGGCCGGATCGGGTAACTGGCCCGCGTGCAGGCAGCGGGTCTCAAATCCGAATTCTCTGTCGCTCATGTCAGTTGGCGATATATTTGTTGCGATGGGCGGAGATCACCCGGGTGTCCACGCCGATGAAGTTCAGCCCGCCGAACAGGCGCGCGTGTTCGATCTTGACGCAGTGGTTCTGGACGAATTCCATTCCCGCCTCACGTGCGATCTCTCCCGACTCGTCATTTTCGATGCCGAGTTGCAGCCACAATGTCCGGGCGCCGATCTCGGCCGCCTGGCGGGCATATTCCGGGGTGGTGTCGGCGCGCTGGAAGACGTCCACGAGATCTACCGGCTCCGGGATAGAGGCGAGATCCGGGTAGCATTTCTGCCCCAGGATCTCGTCGTAGTTCGGGTTCACCGGTATGACATGGTAGCCGTGATCGAGCATGTACTTGGCGGCGAAAAAGCTCGGCCGGTACCAGTTGCCGGACAGGCCAACCACGGCGAGCGTCTTGCTCGTCGCGAGGATGCGGCGTAGCGTGGGTATGTCGGGCATTTGTCTCCCGGGGCGATAGCTTACGGTGGAGCTTACAATATCATCGACCGCCAGGCGCCGTGTCACCAGGTTCGGCGGGAGGATTCCCGACCTGTCGCCACCGAGTTTGCGATGCACGACCCCTCAGGGTAGTCTCGACGGCAAATGGGCAGGAATTCGGTTCGCGACCCAGTGTCGATGGTGGTTATCGACAAGCGCGGTTCATGACATCCCTGGCATTGCCCCTCCGCCTGCTGGCGCTGGCGATGCTCGGGTGCCTGCTGGGCGGGGTGGTCTCACTCGTCGCGGTGGGATTCGTCGACCTGGTGCTGTGGCTGAACGATATCCTGCTGGTCTCCCCCCGCAGCCGCGTGCTGGCGGGGGACTCGCCCTGGCTGCCCTGGCTGACGGTGCTGGTGCCCGCCGCGGGGGGGCTGGTGGTTGGCCTGATCTGCCTCGGCATCAGCGACCGCCGGCCCCACGGACCCGGGGACGTCATCCAGGCGGCGCAGAGCCCGGAGGTCGATGTCCCGCCACGCAGCGGCGCGCTCAGTGCCGTCGCCGCCTGCCTTTCACTCGGCGCGGGCGCGCCGGTGGGTCAGTACGGGCCGCTCGCGCACCTCGGGGCGACCCTGGGCGCCATGGCCGGGCGATTCATGGGAGGCGGGCCGTCGCTGACCCGGATCGGTATCGGCTGTGGCGTGGCCGCCGCCATCGCCACCGCGTTCAACGCCCCCATCGCGGGCCTCGTATTCGCCCACGAGGTCATCCTGCGGCACTACTCCCTGCGCGCCTTCGCGCCCATCACGGTGGCGGCGACCATGGGCTACATGGTGGCCAACCGGGTGTTCGTGCGCGAACCGCTGTTCCGTATCCAAGATGTCGCCGTCGCCAATCCCCTGGAACTGGTGGCCTTCATGCTGATCGGCGTGTTCGGCGCCCTGCTCGCGATGACGCTGATGCGCAGCGTGCTCTACGCCGGCCAGCTGTCCACACGGCTGTCGCTGCCGGGGCCGCTCAAGACCGCGCTCGCCGGCGCGGCGGTGGGCCTCGTGGCGTTGCAGCTCCCGGAGGTCCTTGGCATCGGCAAGGAAACGCTGCGCTTCGCCATCATCGAGAACGCCTTCGGCGCGGGAGAACTGGCGCTGGTCATCGTTGCGCGACTGCTGCTGACGGCGCTCTGCCTCGGTTTTGGATTTGCCGGCGGCATATTCTCCCCGTCCCTGCTGATCGGCGTACTGTTCGGCGCGCTGTCGGGTCTCGGCGCCGCGGCGGTCTTCGGCGCGGCCCACTCTCCGCTCGCGATCTACGGGATCTGTGGCCTGGTGGCCGTGGCGGGGCCGGTGATCGGCGCGCCACTGACCACCATCCTCATCGTATTCGAACTGACGCGCAACTACGATGTCGCGCTGGCGGCGATGGTCAGCGCCGCCTTCGCCAACCTGGTGGGTTACCGGGTGTTCGGGCGTTCGTTGTTCGACGTGCAGCTGGCGCGCCGTGGTATCGACCTGCGTCTCGGCAGGGACAAGGTCATGGTGCAGCAGCGCCGCATCGGCGACTACCTGGAGCAGGACTTCACCCGGGTCGATTCGGCCACGCCCCTGGGCCGGGTGCGCGAACGGCTCGTCGACGACGCCAACAGCGAAGCCTACGTGGTGGACGCCGATGGCCGCTACCTCGGCACGCTGTCGCTCCTCGGCCTGGACCTGCTGGAACGACGGGAAGTATCACCATCGGCTGCCGCCGGGGATCACGCGGCTCGTGAGAGCGTGGTGCTGTCACCCGACCATTCCGTCTGGGAGGCGATGACGCAGATGCGGGACTTCGTCGGCGAGAGCATCCCGGTGGTGGCGGATGACGTCCTGGTGGGGGTGGTGTTCGAGTCTTCCATCGTATCCGCCTACATGGGCACCCTGCGGTCGCTGCGCGAAGAGGAACATGCATCGGCATAACCGGTTATCGCTGGGCGGATGCATGCTTTGCTGGCTGCTGGCCGCATTGCCCGCGTGCGGGGCGGACGAACTGACCATCGCCACCTGGGGCGGCGCGTACGAGGCGAGTCAACGGGCGGCCTACTTCAGCCCCTTCCAGGACGACACGGGTACCATGATCGATACCGCCACCTACCGGGGAGGCATCGACGATATCCGCGACCAGGTGGAACGGGGCGCGGTCGAATGGGACCTCGTGGACCTGGTGATGGCGGACCACGACGCCGCCTGCGAGGCCGGCCTGCTGGAAACCATCGACCATGACCGCCTCGCGCCGGGAACGGACGGCGTGCCTCCCACGGAGGATTTCCTCCCGGGCACGCTGGTGCGCTGCGGCGTGGCGCACTCGGTGTACGCCACCGTACTCGGCTTCAACGTGCGCGCGTATCCCGGCCGCAAGCCTTCCCGGGCTGCCGACCTGTTCGATCTGCAGCGCTTTCCCGGCCGGCGCGCGCTGCAGAAAAGCCCGGCGGTGGTGCTCGAATGGGCGCTGCGCTCCTACGGGGTGCCACGCGCCGACATCTACCAGCTCCTTAGCACCGAGCGCGGGCTGACGCTGGCCTTCCGCCGTCTCGAACGCATCCGCGACGTCATCACCTGGTGGGAGGACCCGGAGGAACCGGCACGGCTGCTCGCCTCCGGCGAAGTCGCGCTTGCCTCCGGTTACAACGGCCGCTTTTTCGATGCCGCCGTGAACCGGGGCCTGCCGATCCAGACCATCTGGGAAAGCCAGGTATACGAGTACAGTGTCTGGGGCATCCCGCAGGGTTCGCCTCACGTGGAGCACGCGCGGGAATTCATCCGCTTCGCCACCGCGCCGCGGCAACTGGCTGCCCTGTCGAGCCGGATTTCCTATGGGCCGTCACGTCTTTCCGCGAATGCGCTCCTCTGGCAGCATGCCGGTAGCGGACAGGACATTCGACCCCACCTCCCGACCTACGCACCCAACTTCGCCCGCGGCATTCCCAGGGACCACGAATGGTACGCGCAAACCCGGCCGCGACTCGAGGCGCGCTTCGAGGCCTGGCTGGCGGAGTGATCCCGCCGTTCCGGGCTGGTGCAACCACCCCTCCGGCGCGCACCAGCCTGGTGCCGGCATCCGGGTGACCGGACCATGGCCTCCAGTAAAATCAATCACCTGGCGTCTGGCACGGCAATTGCTTTTTATCTAGTACAACAACTCCCGAAAGGACCACGACCATGAGACCAGCCGTTTACGAATTCGAAGCAGTGCTCGACTACATGACCCTCAAGGTGCAGCAGATCGGGCTCGGGAAGCAGTACGACCGCCTCGATTTGGCGGACATTCTCATCGATCACGACGTCACCACCCTGGATCGCATCGGTGACGTGGTGTCTCTGGCACGCAACCTGCAGGCAGGTATCCGGCTGGCTGCGTAACACTACTGCGTAACACTTCTGACCTCTGACCGGCGGGTCCCGTGAGCGGGCCCGCCGGGTTTTTTCCTTCCAGAACCGTGCGCCCGCGCGGTTTTAGACGCTTTTGCCGTCGTACTCCATCACCGGCCAGGCCGACAGGTCCACGTCGTCCAGGCAGCGCACGTTGATCGCCGCCATTTCCTGGTCCGAGTCCGGCGCCTTGCCGTGTCCCAACGGGCCCACGCCACAGGTGCGGCAGAACTGGTGGTGGATCACCTTCGGCCCGAACTGGTAGTCCGCCAGTTGATCCTCCCCCTGCAGGATATGCAGGTTGTCCCTCGGCGTGAAAGCCAGCAGGTGGCCCTTGCGGATACAGATCGAGCAGTTGCATGACAGCACCTGCTCGATCTCCATGTCCACCTCGAAGCGCACCGCGCCGCAGTGACAGCCGCCCTGGTACTTCATCCTGGTTCTCCTGTTGAACTTGAGCGACGAATTATAATGACTCCGGCTCATCCACATGTTTGAGTAATTGGACAAACCTGATTCCGCATTGCTGGCAGCGTACCGGAGAACCGTCTACCGGGTATACAACAGTGATGCGTCCATAGCGTTTTCCATCGGCATTGCAAACGATGCGCTCAGCACGTTGCTGCAGGACACCGGCGTAGCGACCGGAGCCCTGATCACGGCATGGAACCCGTTCAGCGAACCACGGGAGTCCAGTAGCAACCTCGCCGCCAACGAGCGGCTCCGGGAGGATGTCGAATCGCGCGGGCTTGCCTGGCTGCCCGCCGAGGGTTGCGATCCCGCTGGGCTGTGGCCCTGCGAGGAGAGCCTGCTGGTCCTTGGCCCGTCGCGCGAGACGGCGCTGCAACTCTGCAATAGCTACGGGCAGAACGCGGTGGTGTGGATCGGCGAGGACGCGATCCCGGTTCTTCTATTGGCGGACGGCTCGATAGTTACCTGAGCCCGGGCCGGGCTTCAGGGAGCGAAACTGGCGCCCGGGCCGCGTTGGCCCGGGCGCGATACGTCAGCCGAGCAGTTCCGCCAGCGTCTCCTCGATGATCGCGAGGCCGCGTTCGAGTTGCGCATCCGGCACCGTCAGCGGCACCAGGATCCGGATCACGTTGCCGTAGGTGCCGCAGGACAGGAGCACGAGGCCCTTGTCACGGGCGGTGGCGACGATCTTCGCCGTCAGGTCGGCATCCGGCTGGTGCACGTCGCCATCCTTGAACAGTTCCATCGCCACCATGGCGCCGAGGCCGCGCACCTCGCCGATGGCGTCGTACCGATCGGCGAGAACCCGCAGACGACCGGTGATGGTCTCGCCGAGCTGGCGCGAGCGGGCGAGCAGGTTCTCTTCCTCGAAAACCTCCAGTACCGCCAGGGCCGCGGCACAGGCGATGGGGCTGCCACCGTAGGTGCCGCCAAGGCCACCGGGGCCGATGGCGTCGATGACCTCCGCGCGACCGGTGATTCCGGACAGCGGGAATCCGCCAGCGATGGACTTGGCGAAGGTGGTGATATCCGCGGCGACGCCCATCTGCTCCATGGCGAAGAACGTGCCGGTGCGGCCGGCGCCGGTCTGCACCTCGTCGGCGATGAGCATGATCCCGTGCTCGTCACAGAGCGCGCGCAGGCGCTGCATGAATGACGGCGAGGCGACGTAAAAGCCGCCTTCGCCCTGCACCGGCTCCAGCAGGATCGCAGCGATATCAGAGGGTTCCGCATCGTTCTTGAAAATTCGCTCGATGGAGGCGATGGCATCGTCCTCGCTCACCCCGTGGAGTTCACAGGGGAACTGGGCGCGAAACACTTCGCCGGGCATCAGGCCCATGCCAGTGCGGTACGGCGCCACCTTGCCGGTCAGCGCCAGGGTGGCCATGGTGCGGCCGTGGTAGCCGGAGGTGAAGGCGATGACACCTGCGCGCTTCGTAAATGCGCGCGCCGCCTTGACCGCGTTTTCCACCGCCTCGGAGCCGGAGACGAAGAGCGCGCTCTTCTTCGCGAAGTCACCGGGCACCAGCGCATTCAGCTTTTCACAGACGGCGACGTAGCTCTCGTAGCCCAGCACCATGAAACAGGTATGGGAGAACTTCTCCATCTGCTCCAGTACGGCGGCCTTGACCGCGGGATGCAGGTGACCGGTGTTGAGCACCGCGATGCCACCGGCGAAGTCGATGAACTCGCGGCCTTCGACGTCGATGACGGTGGCGTTTTCCGCGCGCTCGACGTAGACGGGGTGGATCGCACCCACGCCACGGGCCACGGCGGCCTCGCGACGGGCGGTGAGGGATGCATTGGTTTCCCCGGCGGCAGATTCGACGCGGGGTTTCAGGGATTCAACGTTGCTTGGCATGGGACGCCTCGGGGAGAACATTCAGGGGTGGCGTGGCCTCGCGCCGGATTGCGGCGGGCCGTGCACTGGACGGCCAATGGTATTCCCCGGCAGAGGCTATTTCCACCATTTTTCCCGCGGATTTTTCGTTTTTCGTGTATTCGCACGCCACCGCTTTCGATGGGGATATCAGGGTATGGAATAGCCGGTCAGCTCGAGATACCCCCAGCCCCCTACCGGGTCCGAACCCCACTGCCCCGCGACGTCGACGAGACCTTCGTAGTAACGAAAGGCGAGCGCCATCTCCTGCTCCGGAATGACCGCTCCGAGCTCGAGCGACCACGGGCCTTCCGGCGCCACTCCCGAGATTTCCCAGGCCATGGGGTAGCGAATCCCGGTCTCGCCACTCGTCCAGTAATCCACCGGTTCGAGGATGATGCCCGCCGAATCAGCGCCGAGCTGCCGGCCCTCCGGATCCAGCAGCGACGCGGAGAGAAAGTCCGGAGAGCCGTCCTCCCGCACACGGAAAATCATCAACTTGTAGCCGTTATCCAGATTCAGTGAGAACCAGTCCCAGCCGCTCTGTCCGGGACTCAGCACCGCGCTGGACCATTCGCGGTCCATCCAGGTTTCGCCCTCTACCGCGTGCAACTCGCCGTCCAGTCGGAGGCTGCCGCGAGTCGCCATGCCCGGCATGGAATAGTAGTAACTGGCGACGCGGCCGTCGGCGCTCTTCACGCTGTAGCCTGCCTCGCCCTGCAGCACCGGTGGGTGGCTGGCGTCGAGTTCGAGCGCCAGCTCCATGCCCTCGCCCGACGCGGCGAGGGTCGCCCGGAAACAGCCCGCGCAGCCGGGCACCTCCGGTAATGCGCGCACGGACCAGCCATTGACCCAGACGTCGAATGGCTCGCCGGTGGCGCCCGCCAGCTCCAGGGTGCCGCGGGCGAAATCCTCGTCGCGGAGGAAGCGACCACCGGAGACGTCGGTAATGGCGAGATGGGCCATCCAGGACTGGTCCGCCGCCCACGCCGAGCGTGGCGCCTCCGGCATGGACCCGGCGGCGAAGCGGAAGAAGGTCAACTGGTAGCCGAATCGGCGTCCATTGGCAGCGTGCAACTGGCCGGTGAAATACCACCATTCCTGGCGAAACTCCGGATGCGCGCCGTGGTCGCGGGGGAACCTTATCGGCTGGCCCGGCCGGACCTCCGCAAAGCCTTTTTCCGGCGGTTCGGCCAGGAAGGCGACGAGATCGCCGAAGGCGGGAGACTCACTGGATTCGGCGTCGACATCCCCGGTGCCGCCTGGACGCATTATCCACGATGCGGCCAGCATCACGAGTAGTGCCGCGCCGGCCGCGAGCAACGCGCCGCGCAACGGGAAACCGCCACGCCTATTCATCGCGAAGCCCCTCGAGCGCTTCCGCCGGACGCATGCGCCACGCCGGGTAGAGGGCGGCCACCAGCGCGGCAAACAACGCCAGCAGCACCGATTGCGCCGCCAGTTCCCAGTCCACCAGGATGTCCATGGTCCAGCCGAACGAGCGCACGTTGATCACCCGGATCAGGGCCAGCGACAAAAGCATTCCCAGCGGCACCGCCACCAGTCCCGCCACCAGCCCGGCGATACCGGCCTCCGCCAGCAGCAACCCGCCGACCTGGGCGCGGCTGAAACCGATGGCGGTCAGCATGCTGAACTCGCGCCGGCGCGCGAGCAACAGCGCCATGAGCGCGGAGACGATACCGGTCACCGCGACGATCACCGCGAGCCAGCGCAGCACCGCGGTGATGCGGAAGGTCTGGTCGAATACCGCGAGGGAGGCTTCGCGCAGCTCCCGGTTGGCGCGGAGGAACAGCGCGTCCGGGGCCCCTGGCGAAGCGCGCGCCTTCGCCATCACGTCTCCGGTATCGACACCCGCGTCGAGGTAAAGGGCCGCGGACTTCCTGCGGTGGTCGTCGTAGTGGCGCCGCCACGTGCGCCAGTCCATGGTGACGAGACCGCGATCGCTGGAATAGTCCCGGTAGATCGCGGCGACCGTGAACGGTCTGGGGCCGCGGTCGGTGGGCAGCGTGATGCTGTCACCGGGCTCCAGTCGCAGGCGACGCGCCAGTGGCTCGGTGACGAGCAGTTCCCCGTCCTCGTGGAATCGCGCCCGGAGATTCCCTTCCAGCTGGCGAATGACGCGGAAGCCGGCGAAGCCCTCGGCGGGGGTATCCAGCGCGAATACGGTCAACGGCCCGCTGGTGGTGGCAATGGTACTGCGCCGGCCGGCGGCGACCTGCGCGACGCCGGGAATCGCCGCGAGGGCTGCGATGTAGTTTTCCGACAACGCGGAATCTCCCGCGTCCTCGGCGGCGAGATAGATATCCGCCCTGAGATAGTGCTCGAGCCAGTCACCGACGGAGTGGCGGAAGCTGCGGATCATGAGTTCCACGCCGAGGGTGGCGGATACCGCCACCGCCAGCGCCACCACCGCGACGCCGGTGCGGTCGAGATGGCGGGACGCGTTGCCGAGCGCCATCTTCGGCACCAGTCCCGCGCCGCCGTGTCGCGCACTCCAGTTACCGGCCTGGCGCAGCAGCCACGGACCCAGCAGGGACAATGCACAAATGAGCAGGAACAGTCCGGCGAACGGCAGCACGAGGGAATCTCCGGGCCAGATCAACAGCAGGGTGGCGGGCAGGCAGAGAACGACCGAGACAGGGAGCAACTTCCCCGCGTGTTGTCCCATGCCCAGTGATTCGCCGGAACCGCGTATCAGGGACACGGCGCTCTCCCGGCTCGCCTGCAACACCGGGACCAACCCGGACAGTATCGTCGCCAGTACGCCCACGAGCAGCGCGCGCACCATGGTCGGGCCGCCCAGCCGGGGCGGCGGTTCGGCCAGTGCGTGGTAGAGCGCGTCGATGGTGCCGCCCACGAGGGCGGTGAGGTACTGCGCCAGGAACACGCCGAGGGCGATTCCGAGCATGGTACCCAGCAATCCGGTAACGACGAGTTCCCACAACAGCAGCATTGCAACCCCGGTCGGCGTGACCCCGAGCGCGCCCAGTAGGCCGAGCAGTGGCCTGCGACGCGCCACCTGGAAACTCACCGCGCTGTACACAAGGAACATCGCCACTACCAGCGCCAGCAGGCTGAGGGCGGTGAGGTTGATGCGGAAGGCGCGGCTCATGTCCTCGCGCGCGCCGTCATAGACGCCGAGATGGATCAGCCGCACCTCGGGCGGCAACATCTCTTGCAGTCGCTGCGCTTCGTCGGGGGAAAGCCTGAGATCGATATGGCTGATCCGGCCCTGCATGGCGAGAAAATCCTGCGCCCAGGAAATATCGGTGACCAGCAGCTTTCCCGGGTCTCCACCCGGGACGACGAGTTCGCCGGCGATATTGAATGACTGGCGGCGTCCGGCGGATTCCAGGGTCAGTTCATCGCCCGATTCCCGCTCCAGTCCTGCAGCGACGAATAGCGGCCAGGCCTGGTTCGCGGCATTCGTGGAAGATTCTTCCCCGGCGCCGTTTCCGAAGCGATACCCGCGCAGGCGAAAGTCGCTGAGCGGATCCACCCCTATCAGGGTCCATTGACCCGGCTCCCCGGCCATTGCCACCTCGGCGCTGATCACCGGCGCCGCGAGACGGATGCCCGCGTCGACACGCACGCTGCGATAGAGTGATTCCGGGATGCCCGCCGTGGTACCGGTCAGCCGGTGGGTGGCCTGTCCCGCGGTGATGTCCCCGGCGCGGCGGAATTCCGCCAGCGCCGACTCGTTGGCGATGTCCACGCCAACCACCACGGTCACGCCCGCGGTGATGCTGAGTATCGTCAGCAGCAGTTGCCAGGGCTTGCGCAGCAGGTCCCTGGCGAGGGCGAGGGCTACCAGTCCCACGGGGTGAGTCGTCCGGAATCGAGCCGAAGCCTGCGGTCCGCTGCCCCGGCGGCATGGCGGCTGTGGGTCACCATCAGTACGCAGGTGCCGCGACCGGCCAGCGTCCGCAACAGGTCGATGACGCCGTCTCCCCGTTCACGGTCCAGGTTTCCCGTGGGTTCGTCCGCCAGGATCAACGCAGGCTCGTGAATCGCGGCCCTGAGCACCGCCACCCGCTGCTGCTCGCCGCCGGACAGGGTCGCGGGATAGTCCCGGCGGTGATCCGCGAGGCCGAAGGTATCCAGCAGGCCGTCGATTCGATCTGCATCCACCGGCAGCCCGTTCAGCGCCAGCGGCAGGCGGAGATTCTCCGCCACGGTGAGCGTGGGCACGAGGTTGAAGAACTGGAACACCATGCCGACCTGACGCCGCCGGAAGAGCGTCCGCCGCGCGGCGGTCAGAGAACCGATGTCACTGCCGCCCACCACGATGGTGCCCGCATCCGGGACGTCGAGACCGGCGGCAAGGTGCAGCAGCGTGGATTTGCCCGAACCACTCGGACCGCCAATGGCGATAAACTCCCCCGCCGCTGCTTCCAGGTCGACGCCGCGCAGCACATCGCGCTGCGTTTCCCCTTCCCGGTAGGCGCGGCTGACTCCGCGCAGCGCCAAGGCCGCCGTATCAGTTGGCTGGCCTCCACCCGTCGATACGGCTTCCCCCGCTGTCATTCTGAAGCAGGAACTCCCGCCAGCGGTTCCCAGAGCTGCGTCTCATCGACGATGCTTGCACTGCCTTGCGGCGCCCGGGCGCTCCCGCCGAACAGCTGAAGCGCAAGGCATACGCCTATCGAGCCCAGCCATGATCCCGGGCGGATCGGTGTCGAGTTATTCATGCGGACAGTCCATGCAACTTCACGCGATATCATAACCGCCACGTTGCATGCGGCAGAGACATCACGAAGTCACGCGGAGGAAAAGCGCCCGTGCGCGGGCAGCCCTGATCCGACGATGCCGAAGTTGGAGACCAGCCATTGAATCCTGCTGGAAAACCCGCTGTTTCCCGATGCTTGAAATGAATTCCAGCCTACGCTGGAATTTCGAACAAGCAGGCTCTCAGGAATATTCCGATAAGCCAGCGAAGGATTGCCCCAGCGGAGGCTGGGGCTGGGGTCCATTTACCCGCGCTACTGCTAGCCGTTGGCAGCGAGCGGCGCCGCCACCACCGCGCGGTCGTTCTTCAGCAGTTCCGCCACGAGGAAGGCCAGTTCCACCGCCTGCTCGGCGTTCAACCGGGGATCACAATGGGTGTGATAACGGTCCGACAGGTCATCGGCGGAAATGTCCCGCGCGCCACCGGTGCACTCGGTAACGTTCTTGCCCGTCATCTCCACGTGGATGCCGCCGGGGTGGCTGCCTTCGGCCTTGTGCACGGCGAAGAAACTCTCGACCTCCGTCAGCACGCGCTGGAACGGGCGCGTCTTGTAGCCGTTGGCGGTGATGGTGTTGCCATGCATCGGGTCGCAGGACCAGACCACCTTGCGCCCTTCCCGCTCGACCGCGCGAATCAGCCTGGGCAGGTACTGCTCCACCTTGTCGTGGCCGAAACGCGCGATCAGGGTCAGTCGCCCGGGCGTGTTGTCGGGGTTCAGGATATCGATCAGACGCAGCAGTTCATCCGGGTCCAGCGAGGGACCACACTTGAGGCCGAGAGGATTGCGCACGCCACGGCAGAATTCCACGTGCGCGTGATCGGGCTGGCGGGTGCGGTCGCCGATCCAGATCATGTGACCCGACGTGGCATACCAGTCGCCGCTGGTGGAATCCGTGCGCGTCATCGCCTGCTCGTAGCCGAGCAGAAGCGCCTCGTGGCTGGTGTAGAAACTGGTCTCGCGGATCTGCGGGTTGTTGATGGAGTTGATACCGATGGCGGTCATGAACGACATCGCCTCGCTGATCCGGTCCGCCAGTTCCTGGTAGCGTTCCGCCTGGGGGCTGCCGGCGACGAAGCCGAGCATCCACTCGTGCACGTTCTCGAGGTTGGAATAACCCCCCTGGGCAAACGCGCGCAGAAGGTTGAGGGTGGCCGCCGACTGGCGGTAGGCCATCTTCAGGCGCTCCGGATCCGGGATACGTGAAGCGGCGTCGAACTCGATGCCGTTGATGATATCGCCGCGGTAGGACGGCAGGCTGACACCGTCGCGGGTCTCGAAATCCGAAGAGCGCGGCTTGGCAAACTGCCCGGCAATGCGGCCCACCTTCACCACCGGTCGCGACGCGCCGAAGGTGAGAACGATAGACATCTGCAGGAACACGCGGAAGAAGTCGCGAATGTTGTCCGCGCCGTGCTCTGCGAAACTCTCCGCGCAGTCCCCGCCCTGCAGCAGGAACGCGCGGCCTTCACAAACCTCCCCGAGGGACTGTTTCAGCGCGCGCGCCTCGCCGGCGAATACCAGCGGTGGCCAGGTGGCGATGCGTGCCTCGGCCTCTGCGAGTGCCGCGGGATCCGGATAGCTTGGTACCTGGCAGATGGGCTTGTTACGCCAGGTTGCGGGCTGCCATTGCTCGCTCATGGGACTGCAAGTATAAAGTGTCTGAAGGAACCTTGTATTTTAGCCCGAAAATTTCACCAGCCGAAATCGGATCCGGTAGCAGCCTGATGAAAGATCTCGACAAATCATGCCGAACTACGCCACAGATCCGGTTACAGTATGGATTGGACTCGATTTCTATCCCGGCCCTGACTGGTCCAGGAACGCCTGGACTTGCGCTTCACTCACCCCATAGCTACGGCTATGCGGTTCGCTCCAGCGCGGCGCCCAGCCGCCCCTGTCCTGCATCAGCATCCGGGATGCTGGTGAAATTTTCGGGCTAGCGCGATTTCAACATTCAAACCCATGTCCCGTATCCTGGTTCTCGGCGCCGGCATCGTCGGCATCTGCTGCGCACTGTCGCTTCGACGCCGCGGCCACGACGTCACGTTGATCGACCGCTCTCCGCCGGCCTCCGAGACCAGCCACGGAAATGCTGGCGTCATCGCCCAGTGTGGCATCCATCCGCTGGCCGACCCTGCCCTGCTGTCTTCCGCACCGCGGCTACTGCTCAATCGCGATACACGTTTTCATCTCGAGTACGCGGAACTGCCGTGGCTCGCCGGCTGGCTGGGGCGATTCGCCGCCAACATGAACCGGCGCGCCTTCGTGCGGCACACAGATATCCTGGCGAGCATCGCAGTGGATGCAGTCGATCGCCATCGTGCATTGATGAACGAGACGGGAACTTCGAGCCTGCTCAACGACACCGGCTGGCTGCATCTCCTGCCTCCCGGAACATCACCAGCAGCGGCGCAGTCCATGGTCGACGACCTGCTCCCCCGCGGCATCCCCTGCAAACCGGTGTCGGCGGCGCGCATTCGCGAACTCGAACCCGACCTCAAGGCGGTGCCGGACATCGGGCTGTGGATGACCGGCACGCCGTCGGTGAGCGACCCCGCGGCGCTCGCGCGCGGATATCATGACTACTTCCTCGGTCTCGGCGGGAGATTCCAGGGAGCCTCCGCGCGCGCCATCTCACCGGTCGACAACGGCTGGCGTGTAGACACCGATTCCGAATCCCTCGATGCGGACCAGGTGGTGATGGCGCTGGGCGCCTGGTCAAATACGCTTCTCGCGCCGCTGGGAATCAGGCTGCCCTTCGTCCAGGAACGCGGTTACCACATGATGTTCGCGCCCGCGCCGGGCAAGCGCCTGCATCGCTCGATGCTCGAATCCCGCGCCGGGTTCGTGCTGACGCCAATGTCAGCGGGCATCCGCTGCACCACCGGATGCAACCTGAGCGCGCGCGAACGAGAACCCAACCCGGTGCAGTTGCGCAGGTTGATGCCTGTCATCCGCGATACCTTCCCCCTGGGCGAGGAATTGCTCGAGACCCCCTGGATGGGACGGCGCACGAGCACGCCGGATTCACTGCCATTGATCGGATCACCTGAAGGCCATCGTGGCCTGGTGATCGCCACCGGCCATGGCCACCTCGGTCTCACTCTCGGTCCCGTTACCGGCGAACTCGTCGCGGACGAGATCGATGGCAAGCCGAATCCGCTTGCGCGGCCCTTTTCACCCGCGCGGCGCTGACGCAGAATCGGAACTTCGTACTGACCTCACCGAAGCGGACATGACCGATTCCAGGACCCCGCCCATCGAACCCGTCAGCGGTACCGTGGTGCCGCGCTATGCCGGGCCGTCCACCTTCTGCCGCCTGCCGGAACTGCGCGATGTGCCCTACTGCGATGTCGCCATCCTCGGCGCGCCTTTCGATTCCGGCACCAGCTACCGACCCGGCGCGCGCTTCGGCCCCCAGGCCATCCGCCAGGCCTCGCGCCACCTGCGCTACAACTTTCATCCCGCTTACGACACCGAGCCGTTCCGCGAGATCCAGGTGGCCGACGCGGGCGACGTGGCCTGCAATCCGTTCAATATCGACGAGGCGATCAGCCAGATCGAGGCCGCCGCCACCGAACTGCTGGACAGCGCCGGCAGCGTGATCTGTCTCGGTGGCGATCACACCATTGCGCTGCCGCTGTTGCGCGCGGTGAACAAGCGCCACGGAACCGTGGCGCTGGTGCACTTCGACGCCCACCTCGATACCTGGGATACCTATTTCGGCGCGCCCTATACCCATGGCACGCCGTTTCGCCGCGCGAGCGAGGAAGGCCTGTTCGACGATGACGCCTCCATGCATGTCGGTATCCGCGGCCCGCTATACAGCAGCGAGGACCTGGCGCGTGACGCGGAACTCGGATTCCGGGTGGTGCATTGCGATGAACTCGAGAAGGAAGGTCCGGATCACGTCGCGCAGCGCATCCGCGAGCGTGTCGGAGACGCGCCGCTCTACCTGTCGATAGATGTCGATGTTCTCGATCCGGCCCACGCGCCAGGAACCGGAACCCCGGAACTGGCGGGTCTCACCAGCCGCGAACTGGTGAACATCCTGCGCGGACTCAAGGGCCTCAACGTGGTGGGCGGCGACGTGGTCGAGGTGGCCCCCGCTTACGACCACGCGGAGATCACCGCCCTCGCCGGCGCCACCGTGGCCTTCGAAATGGTCAACCTCATACTCTGTGGACGGCGCTGAATCGCTCCCGGTGAGCGACGTCGTCGTGCGCGCCGGGGTATCGGCGGATGCCGCGGGAATCAACGCGATCTACAACCACTTCGTCCGGGAGACCGCGATTACCTTCGACGTCGAGCCCTGGGACGAGTCGCGCCGCCGAACCTGGATAAACGAGAACTTCGCCGATCCGCCCTGGTTCCTGCGCGTGGCCGAGTGCCGCGGCGAGTTGGTCGGCTTCGCCTATAACGGCCGCTTCCGTCCCAGGGCCGCCTACGACTCCTCGACCGAGGTAACCGTCTACACGCAACCAGAGGTAGCACCCAGGGGTACCGCGAGCCGTCTATACGATGCGCTCTTCGATGCCATTGCCGGCACTGATCTGCATCGCGCCTACGCGATCATCGCCCTGCCCAATCCCGCGTCCATCGCGCTCCATCTCAAGTTCGGGTTCCGCCACGTGGGCACCCTCGGCGAGGTGGGCACCAAGTTCGGCCGTAGGATCGACGTTGCCTGGTACGAGAAAGCGCTGGACGCCGACTGAAACGCGACCGCGCCGGTGAATCCGGGCGCAGCGCTGACCCCCGTGGTCGCAGCACGTATAATCGCCCCCTCCCCCAGCACGACAACCCCTTTCCATGCCCAGACCGAGTGAGCGCGCGGCCGACGAGTTGCGCCCGGTATCCATCATCCGCCACTACACCCGTCACGCCGAGGGCTCGGTACTGATCAGTTTCGGCGACACCCGGGTGCTGTGCACCGCCAGTGTCGACGAGCGTGTTCCTCCCTTCCTGCGCAACCAGAAGAAGGGCTGGGTCACCGCGGAGTACGGCATGCTGCCGCGCTCCACCAATACCCGCACCGACCGCGAGGCCGCGCGCGGCAAGCAGAACGGCCGCACCCAGGAGATCCAGCGCCTCGTGGGCCGATCACTGCGTGCGTGCATCGACACCACGGTACTCGGCGAGCGCACGATCACCGTCGACTGTGACGTCATCCAGGCAGACGGCGGCACTCGCACCGCGGCAATCACCGGCGCCTGGGTGGCGCTGCGTGACGCGGTAAACTGGCTGCTCTACCACGACATCATCAAGCGCGACCCGATCCACCGCTCGGTGTGCGCGGTATCGGTGGGCATCTTTGACGGCGATGTGATTACCGATCTCGACTACGCCGAGGACAGCCGCGCGGAAACCGACATGAACGTGGTAATGGACAGCGCGGGCGGACTGATCGAGGTCCAGGGCACCGCGGAAGGCGCACCGTTCGACCGCGAACAGTTGAACCGGATGCTGGACCACGCAGGCAAGGCGGGCGAGAAACTGTTCGCGGCGCAGCGGGAAGCCCTCGAGGACTGAGCTCCTTGTCTGTCGCGCGCATCGTGCTGGCCACCGGCAATGCGGGCAAGCTGCGCGAGCTGCGCGCCATGTTGCCGGCGCTGGACGTCGTCTCGCTGGACGAGTTCACCGCCGAGAGCGCGGAGGAAACCGGCCTCAGCTTTGTCGAGAACGCCATCCTGAAGGCGCGCCACGCCTGTACGGTGAGCGGCCTGCCCGCCATTGCCGACGATTCCGGTCTCGAGGTGGACGCCCTCGGCGGCGCCCCGGGTATCTACTCGGCGCGCTATGCCGGCACCCATGGCGACGACCGTGCCAATATCGAAAAGCTGCTCGCGGATCTCGACGGAAGGATCGACCGTGGCGCCCGCTTCCGCTGCGTCATCGCCGCCATGCGCCATGCCACCGATCCCGCGCCGCTCATCTGCGAAGGCGCCTGGGAGGGCGAGATCCTCGGCGCCCCCCGGGGCGACAACGGCTTCGGCTATGATCCGGTGTTCCGGGTAATGGACACTGACCAGAGCGCGGCCGAACTCACGCCGGAAGAGAAGAACCGCCGCAGTCATCGCGGCCAGGCCCTTGCGCTGCTGAAACAACGCCTCGCCACCAACTGGCTTGTCAACTCTCCCTCGTAACGCCATCTCTTCAGCCATGACTCTCGAAAAACTCGCGACCTTCCCGGGATGCAAAGGCCCCCTGCTTCTGGTGGTCGCGGACGGCGTGGGCATCGCGCCCGCGGGGCCCGCCAACGCGGTATCCCTCGCGAATACCCCGGTGATGGACCGGCTGCTGGCCTCTTCGTTGTCCACCACGCTGCGCGCCCACGGTCCGTCCGTAGGCCTGCCCGGCGACGACGACATGGGTAACAGCGAGGTAGGACACAATGCACTCGGCAGCGGACAGATCATCAGCCAGGGCGCCAAGCTGGTGAACGAGGCCTTCGCCAGCGGCGACATCTTCGACAGCGAGACCTGGCAGGCGGTGGAATCCCGGGGCAGGGGTGGCGCCACGGTGCATTTCGTGGGCCTGCTGTCCGATGGCAACATCCATTCCCATATCGATCACCTCGAGGCGATGATCGGCCGCTGCCGGTCCGCCGGCATCAAGCGCGTGCGGGTGCACTGCCTGCTGGACGGTCGAGATGTCGAACCGCGTTCCGCGTTGCATTACATCGATCGGTTGCAAACCTGCCTCGACCAGGCGGAAGACGACGCCGACTACCGTATTGCCTCGGGCGGCGGTCGCATGGTGATCACCATGGACCGCTATGAAGCGGACTGGGATATGGTGCGGCGCGGCTATGACGCCCATGTTCTCGGGGTAGGCAATGGCGTCACGGACGTCGCGGCGGAGATCAAACGCCAGTACGCCGCGGACGCGGAGATCACCGACCAGACCCTGGAACCCTTCGTGGTGGTGGACGATGCCGGAGACCCCGTGGGCGCGATGGCGGATGGCGACGCGGTAGTGTTCTTCAACTTCCGTGGCGACCGCGCGATCGAGTTCTCGCGCGCGCTGGAAGCGGCGGACTTCGACGTCTTCAAGCGCGCCCGCCATCCGGACGTGTACTACTGCGGCATGCTGGAATACGACGGCGACCTGAAGATTCCCGGCAACTACCTCGTGAACCCGCCGGCGATCGAGAACGTCATGGTGGAGTATCTCTGCGCGGAAAACCTGAAATCCTTCGCCGTCAGCGAGACCCAGAAGTTCGGTCACGTGACCTATTTCTGGAATGGCAACCGCTCGGGTTATATCGATCCCGACCTCGAGACCTGGGTGGAGATTCCCTCCGACCGTATCGCCTTCAACAAGGCGCCGGCAATGAAGGCGGAGGAGATCACCGACGCCACCATCGAACTGTTGCAACAAGGCGATTTCCGCTTCGGCCGGATCAACTTCGCCAACGGCGACATGGTGGGGCATACCGGTGACATTCCCGCCACGGTCTCCGCGATGGAGACGGTCGACCACTGCCTCGGTCGGCTCGAGGAAGCGATCCGCGCGCTGGACGGCATCCTGCTGTTCACCGCCGATCACGGCAACGCGGACGAGATGTTCCGGGAAAAGGGCGGCGAGCGTGTGCCTCGTACATCGCATTCGCTGAACCCGGTGCCCTTCGTGATCGTCGATCCCGCGAACGAGGGCGCTTACCATTTGCGCGACGACCTCGAGGGCGGCCTGGCCAACGTCGCCGCCACGGTGTTCAACCTGCTGGGCTACCACGCGCCGAAGAACTACCAGCCCTCGCTGGTCACCTTTCCCGACGAGCCGCGCAGCCGGCGCGTGATCCACCAGGGCGCGGTGGTCAACCTCGGGCTCGAAACGGTGAAGATGCCCAACGACGAGATTCTCGCGCTGGAGATCGTGCGCCATCCGGGTGGCGCGGTGGTCATCGCCATGGACAACGAGAAACGCATCTGCATGATCCGCCAGTTCCGCCATGCCGCCGGCGGCTGGATCTGGGAGCTACCCGCTGGCCTGCTTGAACGCCACGAGTCGCCCGAGTCGGCTGCCTTCCGCGAGCTGCGCGAGGAGACCGGCTGCACCGCGGAAAGCCTGGTCTCCCTTGGATCCACCCTCTCCACCCCGGGCTTCTGTACCGAACGGCTGCATATTTTCCTCGCCCGGGACGTGGAACATGGCGAGGCCGATCCCGAGGACTACGAGTTCATCGAGACCCACTGGCTGACCCTGGACGAAGCCTTCGCCATGGCCGCCGACGGCCGCATCGACGACGCCAAGACCATCGTCGCGCTGTATCGTTTGCAGCACTGGATGGCGAGCATGTAGGTCAGAGGTATGCGTGCGCCCAACAGCAGGCGCCACACATTCAACGGCACTGCCACCTGATTACATGGACGCCAGCGTTCGCTGGCGTTTCGTCAGTCTGAAGACTCAACTAACTTGGCAAGCCCGTAATCCCAGCGAAAGCTGGGATCCATTTCAATCAGGCTAACCACAGCTTCCGTTGTGATCTGCTCACGCCAGGGCGGCCAGCGTCGCCAGACTAACCAGAGGTGAAAGGAATCGCGCTCCGGGTATAGCCCGCTGGCAACTGGTAGCTGTCCGCGGCGCCGCCGGCCTGAATCCCGCCCACCCGCACCTTGAGCTGGCGTGGCGCGGAATGGATGCCGATGGGCAGCCCGGGCGTGTCGGCAAAGTCCACCCGGGGCAGGTTGAGGCCCAGCGCTTCGATCAAGGGTCCCGCCTTGTTGAGCATCGTGTTGCCGAATCGCAGGAATCCGCGCAGCGCCTGAAATTCACCTTCAGCAAGGCTGAGCTGACCGTTGTCCGCGACGCAGATCTCCGATTCGAGCTGGCCCTGGCGGTGGGACTGGTAGAGCCGGCAGGCATAGCCCGCGATCGTGAGTTGCTGGCCTGTGTCGCGCAGCGCGGCCGGGGGCGGCCCCTTGTCCTCGCCCTGGATGCCCAGGGTTCCGAGCAGGTCCGATAGCACGCCCTGCTGGTTTTCCACCGCGCCGGAGACGGTATCCATCAACTCGGCTACCTCGTTGATCACCCGCTCGTCGATCTGCAGGTAGCTGCGATCGCGGTGATTGATGGCCAGAAGTATGTTCTTCCCGGCGTCGAACAGCAGGTCCTGGTCTGGATCGCCACCCGCCTCGCGCACCACCACCCGGCGCGCGCTGATCTCGGCTTTTTGCGGTATCACCCTGCCCTGCTCCTCGATGGCGTAGTCGACGACGGCTGCCGGCGAAAGGCGCGGCAAAACCAGCAACGCGGCGACCGTCACGGCGAGCAGGGTGTGCGGGAACAGGAAAATTGTCGTCGTCGGCATGCAGGGATTCCTCGTTACATCAGCCGGATGAACCGGCCGGGGGATCATAGCAGCCCGCGACGATCGCGGCGGGGCGTTACCGCCAGTTGTGGCGGCGGGGTGACGCCTCAGGACAGGAGGGACTTGATACGCGCGCTGAGGGCGCCCATGTCGGCGCGGCCCTGGACCTGGTCGCGCAGGATGCCCATGACCTTGCCCATGTCCTTCATCGACGCCGCGCCGGTGTCGGCGATGGCCTTGCGCACCAGGGTGTCGAGTTCCTCGTCGGAGAGTTTCTCGGGCAGGTAGGCTTCCATCACCCGGATATTGTCACGTTCCTTCTGCGCAAGGTCTTCACGGCCACCGTCCACGAACTGCTGTTCGGCGTCGGTGCATTGCTTGACCATTTTCTGGATCACCTGCCACACGCCGGCATCATCGAGCTCGATGCGCTCGTCCACTTCGCGGCGCTGCACCGCGGCGCGCACCATGCGGATGGTTTCCAGCGACACGGTATCCTTGTCCCGCATCGCGGACTTCATGTCATCCAGGAGGCGCTGCTTGAGTTCGGACATGGTCTTTGATTGGCCGGCCGTCAACGGGTCGGAAAATGTGCCACGGGGTGGCGGGACTTCCTGCGGCCGGGAAACACGGGATCCTGTATCACCGGCGGCCGTCAGCGGATATTCCGCGTGGCGCCGGCAGGTTCCCGCGGAGATCAGTACATCCGCTTGCGACGGGCCTTCTGGCGGGAGACGCGTTTCATTTCGCGACGCACCGCGGCATCGGCATCACGCTTGCGGATCGTGGTGGGCTTTTCGTAGTGCTGGCGACGACGGGATTCGGTGAAGACGCCGGCGCGCTCGCAGGCGCGGCGGAATCGGCGCAGGATCACGTCGAAGGGTTCGTTCTGTCGGACTTGTACCGAGGGCATGGATCGTTCAGCTCCGTTGTCGGGCATTTCTCACGGGGGCGCGATTTTACTGCGTCCGGCGGGGCAAGTCGAGGGCATTTTGGGGCGATTTTCCGTGCCTCGGTGCGGGATTCAAACCGTTTGAACGGGGACCGGGCACGGGATCGCGGTGGAATACGGCAGCTGATGAAGTATTCGGGCTAGAATCGCGGGCCCCAGGATTCCACCAAGCCGAGCGATGCATTCTCCCGCCGACAGGACCCGAAACCGGGCTGCCCTGCAACCCCGCCGCGCCGAATTCCAGGCCGATTTCGAGAACTTCCGCACCCGCGGCCTGGATCTCGATATCACCCGCGGCAAGCCCTCCTCCGCCCAGCTCGATCTCGCCAACGATATCCTTGCGCTGCCCGGAGGAAACTACCTCGACGGCGCCGTGGACACCCGTAACTACGGCGGGCTCGACGGCCTGCCGGGGATGAAGGCGCTGTTCGCCGAAATGCTCGACGTGCCGCCGTCCAACGTTATCGTCGGCGGCAGTTCCAGCCTCAACATGATGTTCGATACCCTGGCACGCGGCTGCCTGTTCGGTACCCCCGGCGGCGACCGCCCCTGGAGCGCGGTCCCGGGACGCAAGTTCCTCTGCCCCGTGCCGGGCTACGACCGCCATTTCGCGGTCACCGAACACCTCGGCTTCGAACTCATCCCGGTGGCCATGGACGAAAACGGGCCCGACATGGCCCAGGTGGAGAGCCTGGTCGCGGCGGACCACGACATCAAGGGCATCTGGTGCGTGCCACGCTACAGCAACCCGACCGGCTGCACCTACAGCGACGAGGTCGCGTCACGGCTCGCGTCGATGCCCGCGGCGGCGGACTTCCGCATCATCTGGGACAATGCCTATGCCGAGCATCACCTCGTCGCGCCGGCTGCACCACTGGCGAACATATTCAGCCTCTGCGCGGAGGCCGGCAACCCCGACCGGGTAATCGGGTTCGCCTCCACCTCCAAGATCAGCCATCCCGGCTCCGGCGTCGCCGCGCTCGCGGCGAGCGACACGAACATCGCCGGCATCAAGCGCCACCTTGCGGTGCAGACCATCGGCCCCGACAAGGTGAACCAGTTGCGTCACCTGCAACTGTTCGGTGATATCGGCGGGCTGCGCGCGCACATGCAGAAGCACGCCGCGCTGGTCAAGCCGAAGTTCGACCTCGTGGACGAGATCCTCGTTCGCGAACTGGGTGACCTGGGCGTGGCGCAATGGACCCGGCCCACCGGCGGCTATTTCATCAGCCTCGACGTGCCGGACGGCACCGCGAAGCGGGTGGTGGCGCTGGCCGCGGAAGCGGGGGTGAAGCTCACCGCCGCTGGCGCGCCGTTTCCCGGTGGACACGATTCGGACGACCGCAACATCCGTATCGCACCGACTTTTCCCGAACTGGCCGAGGTCGGTCTCGCCACCGAGGTACTCGCGGCCTGCGTCAAGCTGGCGGCGAGCGAATAGCCGCGGGAATGCTGTCGTTTCGCGCGATGCGCGCGGCGCTGACGATCGCGCTGCCGGCGCTGCTCGGCGCCTGCGCCCTGTTCCAGCCGCCCGAGCCGGGCATCGGCAAGGCGGTCACCTGGGATGCCGTGCCAGGCTGGACGGCGGATGACCATTCCGCGGCCTGGCCGGCGCTGATCAATTCCTGCAAGCGCCGCGCGGAGGAGGACGACTGGAGATCGCTTTGCATGGCAGCCGCCGCGCAGGCCTCACCCGATAGCGAAACGGCGCGCCGGTTCTTCGAGACCTGGTTCATTCCCCATCGCGTGCACGGCGCGCGGCGCAGTTCGGAGGGCCTGGTCACCGGTTACTACGAGCCATTGCTGCACGGTAGTCCCGAACCTTCGGATCGATATCGTTACCCGCTCTATGGCCGCCCGGACGGTCTGCTCATCATCGACCTCGGCGACCGATTCCCGGAGCTGAAACGCGAGCGCCTGCGCGGGCGTCTGGTGGGTAACCGGGTGGTGCCGTATTACAGCCGCGCGGAGATCGAGGCCGAACCGGCGCTGCTCGACGGCAGCGAACTGCTCTGGCTCGATGACGCCAACGAGCTTTTCTTCCTCCACATCCAGGGTTCCGGCCGGGTGCAACTGCCCGACGGTGAGATGGTGGGCGTGGGCTACGCGGACCAGAACGGCCATCCCTATCGCGCCATCGGCAAGGTACTGGTGGATCGCGGCGAACTCGCCCTCGACGAGGTGACGCTGTTCACCATCCGCGACTGGCTGCGCGCGCATCCCGACGAGGCGATGGAATTGCTCAACCAGAATCCGAGCTACGTGTTCTTCGTCTTCAGGGATGCGCCGGCGGAAGGCCCGGTGGGCTCGTTGAACGTTCCCCTCACCGCCGGGCGCAGCCTCGCCATCGATCCGAAGCTGGTGGATCTTGGCGTTCCCATCTGGCTCGACACGTTTTACCCGGGGGAGCCGGATCGTCCGCTGCAGCGCCTGGTGATGGCGCAGGATACGGGCGGCGCCATCCGCGGCAACCTGCGCGCGGACCTGTTCTGGGGTCACGGCGAGGAAGCGGAACGCCTCGCGGGAACGATGAAGTCCCGCGGCACGCTGATGGTGCTCTTGCCGCGGGCGGCAGCCGTTCAGGAGTAGTCTTTCAGTACGCGCTCGCCCGCCACGGCCAGGCGCCAGCCGCGAAACAGGTCGATCTCCGCGGCGTCGCGGACGAAACGCTCCACCGCGGCACGATTGGCCAGCAGTGACGGGCTGATCCCCAGGTCCCCCGCCACGTCGCGCAGCAGGTGCATGATGCTCTTGACCCGTTTGCGCTCCTCCGGCGGCATCAGTTCCTGCTGCTGCCAGAGTACTTCGCCATGCGGATCACGCGGTGCTTCGCGCACGACGTCGAGGATATCCCGTCCGGCGTTCCGCAGGATGCCGCCGTTCATTCCCTCGATGGCGGCCAGCGCCGCGGTATCGGCGGGCGCCTTGCGACTGACTTCCAGCAGTACCGGCGTGGGCAGGATCCACTCCCGCGGACGGTCACGCTGGACGGCGCGCGCCTCGCGCCAGCGCGCCAGCCGGCGCGCGGTTTCCTGGGCCGCCACGGGAAGCGAGGCGGCGCCGCGCAACCGTTGCCACGCCTGCTCGGGGTCCGGGCGCCAGGTTTCCGGGGCCGCCTGGCGCGCGCATTCCTCGCGGAACCAGGCCATGCGACCGCTTGCCTCTAACTGTTCCCCAAGATGGTCGCGCACGGCGTGCAGGTAGCGCACGTCATCCGCGGCATAGTCGAGTTCCGCGTCCGGTAACGGGCGCCGCGACCAGTCGGCGCGGGTATGCGCCTTGTCGAGGGTTACGCCGGTGATCTCCGCCACCAGCGCGCCGTAGCTCACCTGGTCGCCGAGTCCGCAGAATGCCGCCGCGACCTGGGTATCGAACAGCGCATGAACCTCCATTGCCATGCGGGTGTCGAGCGCCTCGAGATCCTGGCGACAGGAATGGAGGATGGTTTCGCAACCGTCACTGGCAAACAGCCTGGCCAGGGGCGAGATATCCTCCAGCGCGAGCGGGTCGATCAACATCGGTTCGCCGGCCGTGCCACGCAACTGCACCAGGCAGAGTCCGGGTGCATAGGTTTTCTCGCGCATGAACTCGGTGTCCAGCGCGAGGCTGTCCGCGGCGGCCAGTCGTTCGCAGGCGCGCGCCAGCGCCGTGTCGTCGTCGATCATCGTGAATCCGCTCATGGCGGGATGATAACATCGGGCCTCCCTTTCCCCGAGTCGTCATGCGTTCCGCTTTTTCCACACTGATCCGGATCTGTCTGCTGACGGCCAAACCCCAGGACCTGCCCGCATCGAGGGAATTTCTCGTGGGATGCATCGCGGCGGCCTTCGCGGTGCAGTTCATCGGCTACAACGCCCTCACCAAGGACGGCAATCCGTTCCTGCTTGCCGCGAGCAACACCGCACTGCTCGGGGTTGGCTGGATCATCGTGCTGCAGGTGGCCCGCAAGATGGAGCGCTGGCACCAGTCCGCCATCGCGCTCTATGGCAGCACCGCGATCCTGAACCTGGTATCGCTTCCCATCATCACCGCGAGCCTGGACATGTCCGCAATCGATGGCGGCGGTCTGAGCGAGTCGTCGCGCCTTGTCGTCATCGGCCTGTGGGCCTGGGAGATCGCGGTCACCGCGCGCATCATTCGCGAAACCCTGGAGATCCGCCTGCCGCTCGCGGTGGGCGTCGGCATCGCGATGTCCTTCGCTCTGCAGATCGTCATGGTCTCCCTGTTCGGACCCGCCTCGTGAACCTGTTCATCGCGGGCATCTGCGGCACCTTCATGGCGGGCATCGCCCAGATCGCGCGCGAGCTGGGCCACCGGGTGCATGGTTGCGATGCCAATGTCTACCCGCCGATGAGCGACGTGCTGGCGGATGCCGGGATCGACGTGCGCGAGGGTTACGACCCCGCGCATATCGACGCCGATACCGACTGCGTAGTGATCGGCAATGCGCTCTCGCGTGGCAATCCGCTGGTGGAGCACGTGCTGGACCAGGGCATGCGTTATCGCTCCGGGCCCGCATGGCTGGCGGAGGAGGTTCTGCCGCGTTACCGGGTGATCGCCGTCGCCGGCACCCACGGCAAGACCTCGACGTCTTCCATGATCGCCTGGATCCTCGAATCCACGGGTCGCGATCCGGGTTTCCTGATCGGTGGCAAGCCGGGTAACTTCGACCGCAGCGCGCGACTCGGTGGCGGAAAGGAATTCGTCATCGAGGCGGATGAATACGACACCGCGTTCTTCGACAAGCGATCCAAGTTCGTCCATTACGGCCCGCGCATCGCGGTGCTCGGCAATCTCGAATTCGATCACGCGGATATCTTCGACGACCTCGCGCAGATCCAGAGGCAGTTTCATCACCTGGTGAGGGTGGTGCCGTCCAGCGGCAGCCTGGTGGTGAATGCCGACGACGCCAACCTCGCCGCGGTCCTCGACATGGGCGCCTGGTCCAGGATCGTCCGCTTCGCGCCGCGTGAGTCCGGGGCGGACTGGACCGTACGGCCCTCCGACCCCGCGGCTTCCACCTTCGACATCCTGCGCGCCAATGAATTGGTGGGTCACGTGGAATGGTCCTGTATCGGCAGACACAACATGCAGAATGCCCTCGCAGCGATAGCCGCCTCCGCCGAGGCCGGCGTGACGGTGACGGAGGCCTGCGCTGCGCTTGCCGACTACCAGCCCAATGCGCGACGGCTCCAGCGACTCCACGAGTCCGCCCGGGCGACGCTCTACGAGGACTTCGCCCATCATCCCACCGCCATCGCCACCACGCTCGACGCCCTGCGCGCCGCGCATCCGAACCAGCGGCTGGTGGCGATCATCGAACCGCGTTCCAACACCATGCGCATGGGCCATGATCCCGCGCTGCTGGGCGCCGCCGTGGCGCGCGCGGACAACGTGGTCTTCCATGTCGAGGAATCCCTGTCATGGGATCCGCTGGACCTGCCCGGGGCCGGATCAGCGCGGCTTTCCGGTAGCGTCGAGGACACGATCTCGGAGGCGCTGGAATTCGCCCGCGACGGCGCCGTGCTGGTGGCGATGAGCAATGGCAGTTTCGGTGGCGTACCCGCGCGCCTGGCCCGGTTGCTGGACTCGGCGGACCCGGGCAGCGCGGAAACTTAATCCGCCCCCGGCTGTCCCACCGATTCGGTACAATCCTTTCAACGACCCCGATTCAATGGAAGCCCCCTTCATGAAAAAACTGTCTGCCCTACTGTTCGCCCTGTGTTTCACGCTCGGCATGCCCGCATTGCATGCCCAGGATACCGAGTACGTCGAAGGCGGCCACTATGAATTGCTCGATGAAGTCCAGCCCGTGCAGACCGGCGACAGCATCGAGGTGGTGGAAATGTTCTGGTACCGCTGCCCGCATTGCTACCGGCTGGAGCCCTACCTGCAACGCTGGCTGCAGAACAAGCCGGAGAACGCCGAATTCGTGCCCATTCCCGCGATACTCAATGAGAACTGGGGATTTCATGCGCGCGCGTACTACACCTTCGAGGCACTGGGTCTCACAGAGCAACTCCATGTTCCGTTCTTCGACGCCATTCACAGGGATCGCAAACCCTTCAATACCGTCGAACAACTCGCGGAATGGGCGGCCACCCAGGGAGCCGATCCCGACGCCATCGTCAGCACCTTCAACTCCTTCGCGGTGAACAACAAGCTCAACTTCGCCAATATCATGAGCCGCAAGTACGGTATCTCCGGCGTCCCCGCGATCATTGTCGACGGCAAGTACCGCACCAGTGTATCCATGGCGGGGAGCCATGACGAACTGCTGGAAGTGATCAATTACCTGGTCGCCAAGGCAGCCGAAGAACGCTGATCCTGGTTGGAAAAGACCTTCCTTCCGCGCAGGACTGCGTTGGGCGGCTCCTCTGGATGCTCATGTACTGATATGTACACTCCGCTCCCTCGTCGCCGTCCGCCTTGTCCTGCACGAAAGGAAGAGCTTTTGCCCGGCTGTGCCCTGATATCTGTGCTGGCCGGCTTGTTCAGGGAGATCATTGGCATCACTTCGAGGGTCACGGTTGCGGTTGTAATATGGCGGCGGTAGAGTTGCTGGAGCCCCCACTTAACTCAGGTAACAGGAGAACTACTCATGGCTAAATCCATCGAGGCGCTGGAAGGCGTTGGCCCGGTATACGGCAAGAAACTGCGTGATGTCGGCTGCCTGAGCCCGAAAGGGCTGCTACGCGATGGCGCCGACCGCAAGGGGCGCAGGATGATCGCGCAGAAGTCCGGGCTCAGCGAATCGCTGGTGCTGCGCTGCGTCAACATGGCGGACCTGTTCCGGATCAAGGGCGTGGCCACCCAGTACGCGGAACTGCTGGAAGCCGCCGGTGTGGACACGGTCAAGGAACTGCGTCATCGCAATGCCGCCAACCTCGCCGAGGCCATGCAGGCCACCAATGCGAAGAAGCGCCTCGTGCGCCAGGTGCCGAGCGAGAAAATGGTGGCGGACTGGATCGCCCAGGCAAAGAAACTGCCGCCGGTGGTTACTTATTGATGATCGCGCGTAATACGATTTAAGCACCCGTTTCGCAGGCCCGCTTCTCGAAACGCCAGCGCAGGTTCACCCCAGCGAAAGCTGGGGCCCGCGGCCAGTTTCCTGGTTTAGCCGCAGATATTGAACCACACGTGGGCGATTGGGATGGATCCCGGCTTTCGCTGGGATAGCGATCCAAACGTTCCGGCGGGATACGCAGTTAGCGGGTCAGGAAATCCTCCACGTGACCGCCGGCGACCAGGTCGCCGCTTTCCTCCACCCGTTCCGCGAGCGCGCTCACCAGCGGCATTTCGCTGGCGAAGTAGAACTCCGCGCAACGCAGCTTGATGCGCAGGAATTCGGCGTTCAGGTGGTCGTCACATTTCCCTTCGTCCAGCAACACGTTCGCCCGGTGGGCGGATTTCGCCATCAGCCAGCCGCAGGCCACCACGCCCCAGAGTCTCAGATACGGTTCCGCCACCGCGCCCACCTCGCGCAGGGATTCCGCCGAGCGGCTGATCAGGAAATTGGCCGCGTGGGCGACCGCGTCCAGCGCGTCTCCCAGTGACTTCGCCATGTCCTCGCTGATGGTCGAATAACGCGCCGCGTCCTGGCGAATGTAGTCGATCACGCGCAGCGTCATCTGGCCACCATCTCGCAGCAGCTTGCGCCCCGCCAGGTCCAGCGCCTGGATGCCGGTGGTGCCCTCGTAGATCGGGGTGATGCGCTGGTCGCGGTAGAACTGCGCCGCGCCGGTTTCCTCGATGAATCCCATGCCACCATGTACCTGGAGCGCGAGGGAGACATTCTCGAGACCGACTTCCGTGGCGTATCCCTTCACGATGGGCGTCAGCACCTCCACCATGTCCGCCGCGGCGGCGCGGGTTTCCTTGTCGGGATGGCGTGATGCCTTGTCCATGCAGGAAGCGGTGACCAGGGCGAGCGCCCGTAGCGCCTCGTTGCGGCATTTCTGGGTCCAGAGCAGGCGTTGGATATCCGGGTGGCGGATGATCGCCACGCGCTCTCCGGCGGGATCGTCGATGGCCTTGCCCTGCATCCGTTCCGAGGCATACTGTACCGCCTGCTGGTAGGCGCGTTCCGCCACCGCGTAGCCCTGCACGCCGACGGAATGACGCGCCACGTTCATCATCGTGAACATGTACACCAGGCCCTGGTTTTCCTCGCCCACCAGGTAGCCGATCGCGCCTTCGTTGTTGCCATATCCGAGTACCGCCGTGGGGCTCGCGTGGATACCGAGTTTTTCCTCCAGCGACAGGGTCTCTATATCGTTGGGCACGCTCCAGTTGCCGTCATCATCCCGCAGGAACTTGGGCACGATAAAGAGCGATATCCCCTTGACCCCCTCCGGCGCATCCGGCAGCCGCGCAAGAACCAGGTGGACGATGTTGTCCGTCAGGTCATGGTCGCCGTAGGTGATGAAGATCTTCTGCCCGCTGATCCGGTAGTGGTCACCCTCGGGCACGGCGCGCGTACGCACCGCCGCGAGGTCGGATCCCGCCTGGGGTTCGGTGAGGTTCATGGTGCCGGTCCATTCGCCGCTCACCAGCTTGCCGAGATAGGTGTCGCGCTGGTCCTCGCTGCCATGGGCCAGGATCGCCTCGATGGCGCCCTGGGTAAGCAGGGGGCAGAGGGCGAAGGCCATGTTCGCGGATTCCCAGATTTCGTTGGTGGCGGTGGCCACCAGCCAGGGCAGTTCCTGGCCGCCATACTCGCCGGCGAACGGCAGCCCGTTCCATCCGCTGTCGATGAACTGCCGGTAGGCGCCCTGCCAGCCCTCCGCTGTTTTCGTTTTCCCGTCCACCAGGCGCGCGCCCTGGCGATCACCGACCACGTTCAACGGCGCCAGCACCTCGCTCGCGAAGCGGCCCGCTTCCTCGAGGATGCTGGTCAGCAGCTCCGGTGTCGCCTCCTCGTAACCCGGCAATGTATGGACACCCGCGAGGTCCGCCAGCTCGGTGCAGGCAAAGTAGAGATCCCTGGCAGGGGCGGTGTAGGTGCTCATGGCGCTGGGCATTGGTCCGGGAACCCGATTCTAGCGCCCTCGGACCACGAACGCGCGTAAAAAAGGGCGGCGGGATCACTCCCGCCACCCTGCCAGGCAAGGACCGATGGCGCCGCTGTTACTCGATTCTTAGCGTCGGGTCGCCAAGCACGGTCCAGTTGATACGCACATCGCGGTCCCTTGACGTCTGGCGTGCCCTTTCCACCGCCTCGCCCAGGGTGTCGCCCTGGCGAAGCTGGCGGCGGAGAATTGTTCTTCCCATGGCCTCGTTATGGCCGTATCCCGACAACGTGGCCGCCGCGTGAATGGCCACCGCGCCGTAGTCCCCGCCGAGCAGCAACTGGTGCGCCAGCGAATCGGTATGGGTCTCATTGTAGTACGTGGTGTAGCAGGCCATGGGCATCATCAGCGTCGGCCTGCCGGCATTGTCGAGCCGGTCGCCCAGCCCGGTATTGCCACCGTATCGGGTCTTCAGAACGCCGTTGAACGACCACGTCGTTGGCGAGCCATGGCCGCCGAATATGGTCAGGGTCTGGCCGTCTGCGGCATTGATCCCGTCCTCGATCTGCCGCTGCGCCTCTGCAAGCTTGTTGGAGATCGAGGAGTCATCATGAATGTCCTGGATGGACACACGGTCCACCGCATCCGGGGTATCCGCCCAGCGTACCGGATCTGCCGGGCCGTTGGGGAACGACTGCAGCACGGCGCTGAGACGGTCCATCTGCGCATCGAAGTCATAGCCCTCCTGGGCCGTGATCTCCTCCGCGATCAGCAGCGCGCGACGCTGGTTATAGAGGCCGGTGGACAGGTTCGAGAATGCAAGGGTCTTGTTGACGATGATCTCGAGATCCTCGTGTGTGCGCACCGGCCAGCGCCCGAGGGGCTTGTCCGAGATCTCGTCACCGTCGAAGTCCACCAGCAGCGCATCGGTGGGGGTGTACTTCAGCCTGGTCCCGGTGTCCGCGTAGCGCGTTGGGATGAAGCTGTGGGCCCCCGTGTTTTCCTTGTCGAGGTAGTCGTAAACATCGCCACCCACAAGCAGCACGTGGCCGTACGCAAAGGCATCGTTCGCAGCTTTCAGGTAGGCGGTGATCGCGTCCGGGATGCGCATGCCGTAACCATAGTCGGCGAATACCTGGTCGATATCGATGACGACCGGGTTGTAACCCTCCGCTTCCTTCGCCGCGATGTAGACATTTAGAGGATGGCCGGGATCGTTATCCGGCAGGAAGGCCGGGTGCACGAGCAGGATGTAGTCACCCTGACGGGACAGCAGGTCGTGGCCGGGCTCCACCGGGGAGACCGACGCCACCGAGCCGAGCTTGTCCGGGGTGGATACCCAGTAACCTGTCGTGTCGTCGCCCACGGTCGGGAAGCGGGCGGTATAGTGTCCCCCGTCCCGCTTCGGCCGCACTATCAGGCTTACCAGGATGCCGGGATGCCCGTCGGAAGACGGGCTGTGGGCATAGGCCACCAGGTTTCTTGAACTGAATCCCGCCACTTCGAATCCACCGGCATCGGCGCCGTCACCCAGGCTCTGGTTGACCGCGCCAATCTCGAGGGCGTCGTCATCCGCCACGGCCGCGCGGGTGTAGTGCACAGCGTAGCTGTCCAGCGCCTTCTGCGAGTACCTGGTGTAGCCGGTGGGTAGCGTCCGGATACGCAACTCGTTGATACCGGGAGTCAGCACGCCGGCGGGGATCGTGCCCGTCACCAGCCACCGGCCATAGCCGCGGTGGGTGTCATTGTCGAGTTCCACGGCTTGGCCATTCACCAGGACGGAGATCGCGTGATCCGGGTCGGTCTCACCGAACGGCGGATTCAGGTCCTGCGCCGGGTACTCGCTCAACGCGGCGAGGTTGATCTCGATCCAGGCGGGCTTCGAGGAGTCCACGTCGGCTTCCACGTCGAACGTCAGTGCGGGCTGGCCGGCCGCCGGGAACAGGCCGCCGTCACCACCGTGCACGATGACGCCCATGTAGAAGGGATCTCCGGTGGGCAGGAGCATGGCATAGCCGATGTCCTCCTCCACCACACTGCTGGCGAGATAGCTTTCGACGACGCCACGTGGCCCGCGATTGATGGTGCGCACCTGTAGGGCACGGGTCCCGTCGATGGCGAGCTGGTACACATTTTCGTCGATGTACAGCGCATCCTCGCCCTTGGGCGCTTCGGCGTAGAAATGAATCTCGGAACCAGGGCGAAAGCGGTTTCCGCGGCCTTCCACCTTGATCGGAACCGGCATTCCCTTCCAGGTGAGAGCAATATCCCGCTCCAGCACGCCGTCCATGTCGATGCCCTCGTTGAGCAGATCGTTATAGGTCAACCGCACCATGCCCGTCTCCGCCACGCTGATATCCGCGAGAGTTTCCGCGTTCGCGGCGTCGCGTGCCATCCGCCTTTCAATACCCTTAGAGAGCTTGCGCCAGCGATTGTTCTTCCAGACATAGCCCTTCTTCTCCATGCGCGCGTCGTTCGCCTGGCGGATGTCGTTCCACGGCACCGGCTGGAACTCGCTTTCCTCGCCGTATCGCTCGCCCACCTCGAACGGGCCATAACCCTCCTCGTGGCCATTCAGGTCGACGCTGGTCAGCGCCACCGCGGTGATTTCACCGTCGAGGTCACGCGTGCTGACGCTGGTGGCGTAGCGCTGGGGCACCACCGAATCGAGCCGTTTTGTCCTCACCAGGTTTCGATTTAGCTGCACCCAGTTCTCGTTCACCTGGGCCCAGATATTGAAACCGATGGTGAAAGTTTCCGTGAGGGTTTGCCAGTTGATGCGCAACCGGCTCCCGGCCTGGCGGCTGTGGAAATGGCCGAGGGTGACCGGGAGAGAGCCAATGGGGTCGACGCAGGAGGAGCCGTCCACGGCCTCCGCGCCGTCGGGCCAGTTTGCGGTGTTGATTTCGCGGGTGCTACCCGTCTGAAGGACGCCGGTTTCCGGGTCGACGATGGCAATGGCGTTGTCACCGGACAGGAAAACGTAGCTGGTGCCGTCGTAGGAAATCGCCGCCTGACCAATGACGCTGTTACCGGATGTAGCGGCGAAGCTCAGGAACTGGACGTTGTCCGGGTCGGTGATATCCAGCCGGGTGATGTGATCCGCAGTACTCCCGTTATTCCTATCAAAGTCGATCAGGACCAGCCTTTCGTCTCCAGTTCCCGGCATACCATCGGCGTCTTCCGGGGTTACGAGGATGTCGCCCCAGTCGTGGGCGGTACCTGCGCCCTGGTTTCCGGCATTGGCGGGATCGAATGTCCAGATAAGGGTAGCCGGTACTATCGGTTCCGGCGGATAGACACTGAAATCGAAATCGAGCTTGTAGAGCGTGTCGTAGGTGAACCCATCGCTGTCGCAGCCAGATTCCTCCTCGAGACCGAAGTAGTAGGAGCCGCCGAAGTATTCGCCGGCGGCACTACCCATTTCGGTCCCGCAGATGACCTGGGGCGCGGGGACCACGCTGGCATAGCTGCTCGGATAACCTGCCGGCGCATTGGGTCCGATCAGTTCGTGGATTTGCTCCAGGTCCGCGTCCCACATGTAGAGGCGCTGGCGCCCGCCGACGGTGTTGCTGGAATTCACCGCCTGGGCGTTGTCATGGTAGAACACGTAGTTTCGCGCCGTGTCCAGGCCGAGGCTGTTGATCTGGTTGACGGTGCCGACGTTGTTGTCAGGATCGGCGTCGCCGTTCTGGATCGCTGCCTGAGCATTGTGATCCAGTTCCAGGTACGACGGCCCGGTATTGGTGATGTCACCCGGGTTCTGGGCATCCTGCACCTGGAACACGACCAGGTTGTTGGTGCCCGACGGATTCGCCATGACGTAGGGCTGGATGGTGCCGTCCGCGGTGCAGAGGGAGCGCTCGTTGATGATCACGCGGAATTCCGCCGATTCGAATACTCCGCCACCCACGTCCGCGAGGTAGTTGATGGGGTCAGGGGCGCCGGAGAAACCATCTTCGGGGGTGAACTGGATTACGTCATTGAGCTCAACCCAGACGCCCTCGCCGGGTACGATCAACGCACTGTCCGGATCGCAGGTACCCGGGGTGCCCTGGTCCTCGATACAGACCGTGCCCGCTACGACGGTGTTGTCGTTGTCCGTGACATTGACGATGGCGGGTTCGCCGTAGTCCGCAACGGCGAAATCGTCGGTCAGATTGGTTGGAGGGGCAGGGATTTCCGCGTCGATCTCGACATCGTCGACGAAGTAAAACTCGTCGCTTCCCAGAACATTTGCAGCGATGCCAAATCGGATCGTGGTGGTTGCGGACAGGACACCAGTGAGGTCGACGTCCACCGTGGTGTTCTGTGTATCGAAGAACGACTGGCAGTTTGTGAAAGGCCCTGCTGCCGTACTCGCCCAGCAGACCTGGAATTCATCATTGGCTTCCATATCCCCTGCCGACGTAAGGGCAAATGAAAGCGTGGCGCTGGTTGCGCTCGAGAGATCCACAGTGCGCCTGATCGTCGGGTCTGTTCCACTGACGCCTTGAAAACGAAGTTGCCCGGTAACAACCCGGATCAATCCCGCGCCAGACGAGCCATCCTGGCTGTCCACCCAGGCACCTGTCCACCCGGTACCACCGGAATAGCCACCTGAGCTGAAATCATCACTGGCAACGATCACCGCCTCCGCCCGACCGATTCCGAGCAGCAATGCAAGGACGCAACCAACAAAGAACGCGATTCGCAACCGGCCACCGCGGGCGGGCGAAGCAGGAGAAGGGTTCACGGATTGCGTGAACTTCGTGCCGACATGCAATTTCATACCACCTCCGAAATATTCGTACCCGTCACAGGCTCTGAATATCGGGCCACACCCGGCATTCGCCTTTTATCGATCGGGTTGAGTCGGGAAACTCGCCACCCCCTTGTGTTTTTGTAATTGGATCCGAGTTTTCCCTGGCGAGAATTTTACACGCATCGGCCTGCAGTGATAAGGCCCCGCGATAAAATGGTGGTGCCGTCTATCCGTGCCCGGCTACCGTTCACCACCGCATCCCGTAACCATTTGTAACCCGTGACGACCCTGCAGAACATATCGTCCGTCCAGAACCATGGCCACCGCGGCGCACGCGGCCGGCGACCCGAGAACACGCTGGCGGCCGTGGACTACGCCATCCGGAGCGGCGCGGACGGCGTCGAGGTTGATTTGCGACTCTGCGCCGACGGCAGCGTGGTGGTATTCCACGATGCGGCGGTGTCACCCACCCTGGCCATGCTTCCGGGTGCTGGCAGGGATTTCTCTCCCCTGGCGCTCGCAGATGCCACCGTCGAAGAACTGCGCGCCTTCGATATCGGCACGGCCCTGACGGGATCGGACTACGCGGAGCAGTTCCCGGACCAGGTCCCGGTTCCCGGTGAACGTATCCCCACGCTGACCGAATTCCTCGACCATGCGCTCCGTCATGGCCCGGACTCGCTGGTGCTAAATCTCGAGCTGAAGAGTGACGGCGAACCCGCGGGCGACTGGATTGACGGCTACGTGGACCAGGTGCTCCGCGCGGTGGAATTGCGGGAGATCGTATCCCGCATCTACCTGCAGAGCTTCGACTGGCGCCTGGCGAAAGCGGCGCTTGCACGCTGCCCGGACCTGCTTGTGGGCCTGCTCACGGACCAGCAGCCGGACGCCGAACCCTGTATCCCGGAGGCCGGAAATCCGTCGGCCTGGAGCGATGGCATGGACCTCTCGGATTTCGGTGGATCGGTGCCATGCATGGTCAGCGCGACGGGTGCGCGGGTATGGTCCGCGCATTACCGCGACCTCTATCCGGAAAAGATCATCGAGGCCCACGGCCTCGGGCTCGCGGTCTATACCTGGACGGTCAACGACGACGCAGACATGAAACGCCTGATCGACTGGGGCGTGGACACCATTACCACCGATTATCCGGACCGGCTCTCCGGGTTACTGCGGGAGATGGCCGCCCACAAATAAAAAACCCCGGCCGAGGCCGGGGTCCTTCAGGCCGCGATTCGGCCTGGCGGAGTTTCCGCGGAAACGACTCAGTGCTCGCCGCCGGCGCGGAAGTTGAACACCGCGCCCGAGCGAATGCCCGAAGGCCAGCGCTCGGTGATGGTCTTCAGCTTGGTATAGAAGCGCACGCCCTCGGGACCATGGATCGCGTGGTCGCCGAACAGCGAGCGCTTCCAGCCACCGAAGCTGTGGAAGGCCAGTGGCACCGGGATCGGCACGTTGACGCCCACCATGCCGATCTGGATCCGGTGGCTGAAGTCGCGCGCTGCGTCACCATCGCGGGTAAAGATCGCGGTGCCGTTACCGTATTCGTGATCGTTGATCATGCCCACGGCGTCCTCGTAGGAGTCCGCGCGCACCACGGAGAGTACCGGGCCGAAGATCTCGTCGGTGTAGATCGACATGTCCGTCCTGACGTTGTCGAAGATGGTGGCGCCGACGAAGCAGCCGTGTTCGTGACCGGCCACCTGGATGCCGCGGCCGTCGCGCACCAGGGTCGCACCTTCCTCCACCCCCTTGTCGATGTAGCCGTTCACCCGGTCGCGCGCCTCGGGGGTTACCACCGGGCCCATCTCGGAGCCGAGATCGGTATAGGGGCCAACCTTGAGCGCTTCCACACGCGGGAGAAGTTTTTCCATCATCTGGTCGGCTGTGTCTTCGCCCACCGTGACCACCACGGAGATCGCCATGCAGCGCTCGCCCGCGGAGCCGTAGGCCGCGCCCATCACCGCGTCCACGACCTGGTCCATGTCCGCGTCGGGCATCACCAGCATGTGGTTCTTCGCGCCGCAGAGCGCCTGCACGCGCTTGTTGTGCTGCGTGCCGGTGTGATAGATGTATTCGCCGATCTTCGTCGAGCCGACGAAGCTGATGGCCTGCACCCGGGGATCGGTGAGCAGGGTGTCCACCGCCTCCTTGTCGCCGTTGACCACGTTGAGCACGCCGTCCGGCAGACCCGCCTCGGTCATCAGTTCCGCCAGCAGCAGCGGGCACGAGGGATCCTTTTCCGACGGCTTGAGGACGAAGGTGTTGCCGCAGGCGATGGCCATGGGGAACATCCACATCGGCACCATGGCGGGGAAGTTGAACGGCGTGATGCCGGCGCAGACGCCGAGGGGCTGGCGCATGCTCCAGGAATCCACCCCGGAGGCCACGCTCTCGGAATATTCCCCCTTGAGGAGTTGTGAAATGCCGCAGGCGAATTCCACGACCTCGAGACCGCGGGTGATGGAGCCCTTGGCATCGTCGAGGGTCTTGCCGTGCTCGGAGGACACCGATTCGGCGAGCCGATCCATGTTCTTGCGGATGAGGTCGCGGAAGTTGAACATGATCTGCGCGCGCCGGCCCGCGGGCACCGCGGCCCAGCCGGGGAAGGCTTCCTGGGCCGTGGCGATGGCGGCCTCGACCTCGGCCTGACTGGCCAGGGGCACCTGGCGGATCACCTGGCCCGTGGCCGGGTTGTAAATGTCGCCTGCCCGGCCGCTCTCGCCGGGTACTTTCCTGCCGCCGACGTAGTGGTGCAGCGTGGTTGTCATCGCTCGGTTCATTGCTTTGCTCCTGGATTTACTTCTGACTCGGGTGTGTTCGGAAATTCCGCGTAGGATTTCAGGGTTTCAGTATAGGCCATGGCTTCACCGCGGCACCAGCCGCGGAATCCGCCGAGGCCGCGATTCTGCCACTCCTCGTGGGCCTGGCGGCGCGCGAGAGAGATTGCCTGCTGGCGCACCGCCTCGTCGAGGTCGTACTGCGCCACCAACTCGTCCCGCCGCGACAGGAAGCCGCGCACCGCCTCGGGATCGCTGATCCCGCAGTACATCAGCACTTCACGCTGGTATTCGAGCCCGGTCAACGCCTCGACCCCTTCCGGGGACGCCATCGCCGGGATACCCGGCGCCAGCACGGCGGGAAACAGCCATATCGTCAACCGCCACCGGTTAGACAGATTTCGCCGCCGCACAGAGATTGGTGAGCTTGGCGATGGCGAGATCCCGTCCGAGCAGGCCAAGACCGCAGTCCGGCGCCGCCACCAGGCGCGACGCATCGATATGTTCCAGCGCGGCCGCGAGGCGTTCGCGAATCTCCTCGACGCTTTCCACCCGGCTGCGGGCGATGGCGACGGCACCGAAGATCACCGTGGTGTCACGGAAATGCTCCAGCAGGGAGAGATCGTTGTGTCGGTGGGCATCCTCGAGGGAGATGGCATCGATGGACGAGCGTTCGATGGCGTCTGCGATCTGGCGATAGGCGTCCGGATCGGCCTTGGGATAGTCCGGGTGATCCAGGCGATCGGGGTAACCGCAGCACATATGCACGGTGCGCACCACGTGATCCGGGCAGCCATGGAAGGCGCGATCGAGATTCTCGAAACCGTAGTCCAGGGCCTCCGCGGGCTTGCGCGCGAACAATGGCTCATCGATCTGGATATGGGAACAGCCGGCCTCGGCAAGCGAAAGCACCTCGCGGTTGAGTGCGTCGGCGATATCCGCGCCGAGCTTCTTCGGGTCGTTGTACCAGGCGTCGCAGTTGGAATCGCTAACCGTCATCGGCCCCGGGATGGTGAATTTCAGCGGCCGGTCGGTGAACGCCTGTGCGCGGCGCCAGTCTTTTGCCGCGAACAGTTCGCGCACGGAAACCGGACCGGTGATGGTTGGCAGGTCGGCGGCATAGGTACCGCCGCGCAGCTCCTTGTTGGTCAGGTGATCGAAATCGAAACCCGCGAGATGACGGCAGTGATAGTGGATGTAGTTCTCCCTCGGGATCTCGCCATCGGTGGGGATGTCGATACCCGCCGCCACCTGGTCCGCTACCGCCTCTTCTATGCCGCGCTCGATGATCTTTTCCGCGTCCGGGCCGAGCTCCGCCATGGCCTGGCGCCAGCGACCCGTGGGTTCGGCGGTGTCCGGCCCCGCGGGAATATTGAACCAGTCGGGCAGCCTGACGTAATCGGGCTTGGGCCAGGCGCCGATGCAGGTGGTGATGAGCGGCATGGTTGGAAGATCCGTGGGCGAAGCGCGTGGCGGGTGCGCCGTCTACTGCCCGGACTGGCCGCCGGACTGACCTTCGGACTGTCCGCTCTGCTGCTGCAGGTTCTGCGTATCGAAAATGCTGTTGAAATTCTCCGTGCCGGTGCGCGCGGGCGCCTCTTCCTGCTGTCCGCTCTGCTGCTGCAGGTTCTGTGTATCGAAAATGCTGTTGAAATTCTCCGTGCCGGCGCGTTCGGACTGCGGCGTCGCCGGTGCGGTGTCGCCTGCCTGGGGCTGCAGGTTGTCGCTGGAGAAGATGCTGTTGAAGTTCTCGGTACCGGTACGCTGTGAACGCTCCACCCGGCGCGCCTCCTCCGCGGCCTGCTGCGCGGCGCGCTCCGCCTGCTGGCGCTGCTGCAATTCCTCGATCCGCTTCTGGGTCTCGATGCGCTTCTGCTCGCGCACCGCCACCTTGCATTCCTCGACTCCCATGGTACCGGCGAAGAATGCGGTGCCGAGACCGGCGATGAAGACCAGCAGGATCATGATCAGCGCCGGTTCCAGGAACCATTGCTTCTGGGTGGACTTCCTCTCCATGACCCCCGCCGCCACCAGCCCGGCCTGGCGCGCCTCGGCCTCCTCGCGTCGCTTGAATACCTCGTGGATGGCGGCGCCGAGCACCGTGAGCACGACGATGCTGACCGCCAGCGCGCTGATGGAGGGATCGATGCCGTAGCGCACCTTGCTCGCCAGCACCGTGGTCAGGGTGCTGGTGGAGATGGCCGTGAATACGGTGGTGTTGTAGTTCTCGAACGAGGCGAGAAATGCCAGTACCGCGGCGGAGGCGATGGCCGGCTTGAGGAACGGCAGCAGGATCTTGCGAAAGGTCTGCACGTGGGTGGCGCCGAGGTCCAGCGCGGCCTCCTCCTGGGCGCTGTCGAAGCGCTGCAGGCGGGAGATGAACACCAGCATGGTGTAGGCGGCGATGAACGTCGACTGGCCGATGATGGTGAGGAAGAAGCCATTGTAGAACAGCGAGTCCCGCGAGGCGCCGAACATCACCCCGATACGGTCCCAGAACAGCAGGGTGGAGATACCCAGCACCACGCCGGGCACCAGGATCGGCGAGATCACGATGGTGTAGTACCAGGGGCGCACGCGCTCGCGCACCTGGGTCAGCATGAGCGCGCCGGCGAGACCCAGCGGCACCGCGAACAGCACCACGCCGAAGCCGATAAGGAAACTGTTCCTGAGGCCCGTGAGCAGCCGCGTGTCGTTGGAGAGCACGTCGAACCACTCCACGGTGAAGCATTCCCAGGGCGCCACCCGGGGGAAGGCGCTGCTGTTGAACGCGGTCAGCCCCATGATGATCAGCGGGCCGAACAGGTAGAGGAAGAACCCGCAGACGAAAAAGAGGACGAAGAACTTGCGGATCCGGTCCGAGGTCACCGCGCGATTTCTCCCAGCTTGACCTTGAAGATCCGCATCATCAACAGGACGAAGACGATACACGCCACCAGCAGCACCAGCGCGTAGGCCGAGCCGCGGGCCCAGTTGGCCGAGTTATTGAACCACTTGTAGACGAGCTGGGTGAACCACAGGCTGCTGGGGCCGCCGAGGATCTGCGGCGCCGCGAGCGCGCCCGCGGTGAGCATGAACACCATGGTGGAACCCGAGGTGATGCCCGGCTTGGCATGGGGAATCACCACCCGCCAGTGGATGCGCCACCAGGGCGCGCCCATGTCGCGCGCGGCCTCGATCTGGTTCCTGTCGAGGCTCTCCACCGCGTTATAGATCGGGAAGATCATCAGCAGGATATAGGCGTAACTCAGGCCCGAGTAGAGCGCCACGTTCTCGCGAATGAAATCGTAGGGCTGGTCCAGGATCCCGAGCCACATGAGGGCGTCGTTGATGACGCCGCCGGTGCCGAACATCACCTTGAAGGCGAAGGCGCGCAGCAGTTCGTTCACCCAGAACGGCACGATCAGCGACATCACCATGAGCCGGCCCCAGCCGCCCTTCGCCACGTGGGCGAGGTAATAGGCCACCGGGTAGCACAGGCAAAGATCGATGAAGGTGACGAACACCGCGGCGATGATGGTGCGGCCGAATACACCCAGGTCGAGGTAGTTAAAACTCTCGGTGGCGTTGACATTGCCGTAGAGCAGATAACGATAGTGCTCGAGAGTATAGGTATGGGTATCCGTGCCCCACTGCGGCGGCGGCACGTTGGTGCGGAAGGAGAAGTCCAGCATGTAGAGCTGGGGCAGGATGATCATCACCAGCATCCACACCATCACCGCCAGCAGGACGAACAGCCCGAGGGCCATGCCGTTGCGGCGGAAATAGTCCTTCCAGTATGTTGACATCGTCCCGACCTACTCTGCCGCCATCTGTCCCACGGGCAGGGCCACGGCATGGGCGGCGTCGCAGCCGATCTTTACCTGCGCGCCGACATCGTGCCCCACCGAGCTGCCGTCGTTCACCATGGACAGGCTCACCACCCGCGGGCAGTCCTTCACCTGGAGGAACACCTGCCAGAAATTACCCTCGAATTCCTGGCGCTCGACCGTCGCCTCGAGAACATTGTCGCGTTTCTTTTCACCATCGACGAAGCGCAGCGATTCGGGGCGGATGAAGACCAGCGCCTGGTCGCCCGCCGCGAGCTGCGGCTTGCCGTCGCGCTCGATGTTGCGCCCGCGGAGAACGCCGGATGGCGTCTCCACCGTGACCATGTCGCCGTCCGCGGCGGTCACCTTGCCCTGGAAATGATTGTTCTCGCCGACAAAGGACGCGACGAATGCGGTCTGCGGCGAATCGTAGATCGTGTTGCCGTCCGCCACCTGCTCGATGACGCCCTGGCTCATCACCGCGACGTGGTCGGACATGGTCAGCGCCTCGCCCTGGTCGTGTGTGATGTAGATGAAGGTGATGCCGACGCGCTGCTGGATCGCGCGCAGTTCGGTGCGCATGTGCTGGCGCAGCTTGAGATCGAGCGCGGAGAGCGGCTCGTCGAGCAGCAGCACGTCCGGTTCGGCGGCAAGCGCGCGGGCGATCGCGACGCGCTGCTTCTGTCCGCCGGACAGTTCGTTGACCATCTTGTCGCCCTGGTCCGGCAGGGCGATCAGTTCGAGGAGTTCATCGGCGCGCTTGCGCCGCTCCGCCTTGCCGACGCCTCGCACCTCCAGCGGGAAGGCGATGTTCTCCCATACCTTCATCAGCGGGAACAGCGCGAGGTTCTGGAAGATCAGCGCCGTGGGGCGCTTGTTGGGACCGATCCCGGCCATGTCCTGGCCGCCGATCAGCACCTTGCCCTCGGAGGGCTCGAGAAACCCGGATACCGCGCGCAGCAGGGTGGTCTTGCCGCAGCCCGATGGACCGAGAAAACTGAAGAATTCCCCTTCCTGGATATGAATATTGACGTCCTTTGCCGCCTCGAAACTGCCGAAACGTATCCATACGTCTTCGAGCTTGACATCAGCGCTCATGACTCAACCCGGAGAGGATGGGCCGGCCCGGAAGATCCGGGCCGGCAATATTGCTGACTACGATTCCGGAAACCCGGTTACGCAGCCTGGAACTTGTTTTCGTACTCGGTACGCACGTCCGCATACCACTGGGCTTCCGCCGGCCACGGGTTGAGGTTGGCCAGCGCGTCGCCCGGGTAGGCTTCGGAAAAGTTCTTCTTGTACGCGTCCCCGGCATAGGCGTCGGCGCCCAGTACCGCGGAGTTGTAGCCGTGGGTGTCGATGGCCTTGCCGGCAGGCTCCGCCTCGTAGCAGAACTTGACGAACTCGTACGCCTGGTCGACGTTCTCCGCGGCGGCGGAGAGGGACATGCCGTCGACCCACGCCATCGCGCCCTCTTTCGGCGCCTGGTAGCTGACGGGCTCGCCGGCGGTCTTGAGGGCCAGCGGCGGGCCGTCCCAGGTCTGGCCGACGATGACGCCATCGTTGAGCAGACCGTTCTTCTGGGTGTCGGCGTCGTTCCAGGTGAGTTTCAGGTTGGACTTGTTCTTGACGGTGAAGTCGAGAATCTGGTCCCACACCTTGCGCATGGTCTCCTCGTCCTTGTACGCGGCCCATACGGAACCCGGATCCATCTGTCCGGAGGCTTCCATGTGGAGGCCGGCGCCCAGCATGCCGGAATGGACCCGCATCATGGTCTTGCCGGCGTTGGCCGGATCCCAGACGTCGCCGTAGCTCGGCACGCCGTCAGTGGGCACGAACTGGTCGGTGCGCCAGGCGATACCCTCGGTACCCCAGATATGGGGAAGCCAGTGGGAACCCTTGCCGGCGAAGTTCCACTCGGTATCACCGACCTTGAGCATCGACGGGTTGGCCTGGTCAACGTTGGGGATGCGCGCGTAGTCCCAGGGTTGCAGGAGCTCGAGATCGGTCCACTGGCCGGAACGGTTGTTGGTAGGTGAGCAGATGTCGAATCCGGCGCCCTTGGAGGCCTTCATCTGGTTGATGATTTCCTCGTTGGAACCAATGCCGGTGAAGTTGAGCTTGATGCCGGTAGCGGCCTCGAAAGCGGCGACCCAGTCCTCCGGCAGGTAATCGGACCACATCAGCACGTTGAGCTCGCCGGAAGATGCGAGCACTTTCGAGCTCACGACCCAGGGACCCACGGCCGCGGCGGCGCCAGCGGCAGCAGTTCCCTTGACGAAGTTTCTGCGCTTGATCATGGGGGTTTTGGACATTGTTATCCTCCTCCTCAGGGGATAGGTTATGGGAATGCGGGTGTATACAGATCACTGATGACACCGGTTTGACGCCACGGCCAACCGGTTAAGGGACGGACCTGGAATCTGAACGCATGATTATGAATAAAACCGGCAGCCAGCACAATTGTGGCGCGCGATGACACCGGCAGGGGGGGCGCCGGCGCGCAGGGCGGCAACGCTCCCGGACTGACATTAGGCCATCGGCTCCCCTAAAATCAGGTCCAGTTCGACCACGCCAATGAGTCCAGTTTGACCGACTACCTGTTCCAGCTACCCGAGCACGACCACGGCACGCTTCAGTCGCGCATCCAGGAAATGCTGGTGAGCTCCATCCTCGAGGGACACCTCGCGCCGGATACTCTGCTGCCGTCCAGCCGCAAGCTCGCGCGCCAGCTTGGCGTGGCGCGCAACACCGTGGTGCATGCCTACCAGCACCTGGTGGACGAGGGCTTCCTGGTATCCCGGGAGCGGAGCGGTTTCTACGTCAACGCGGATATCCTGCGCGGCCGGGTGCGGCCACCCTCCGAGCGACCGCAGGCGCCTGCCGGCAATGTCGACTGGTCCAACAAGCTCGCCACCCGACCGGACGCGTTGCGCCAGAACCTGAAACCCGCGAACTGGCGCCAGTATCCCTATCCGTTCATCTGCGGCCAGTACGACCAGCAACTCTTCCCCATCGCCGACTGGCGGGAATGCTGCCGCGAGGCCGCCTCGGTGAGCGCGATCCATGACTGGGCCAAGGACCAGGTGGACCAGGACCTGCCGGAACTGGTGGACGAGATCCACCGCAAGCTGCTGCCCCGGCGCGGCGTCTGGGCGGACCCGGAAGAAATACTCGTCACCGCCGGCGCCCAGCAGGGTATCTATCTCGCCGCCCAGTTGTTGTTGAACGCGGAGCGCACGATGGGCTTCGAGTCGCCGGGCTATGTCGATGCGGAACACACCTTCGGCCTCTTCACCCCGCGGCTCGCGCCGCTGCCCGTGGACGGCGAAGGCCTGGTACCCGGACGCGAGTTCCAGGCCTGCGATTGCGTCTACACCACGCCCAGCCACCAGTACCCAACCACGGTGACGATGCCGAAGTCGCGCCGGCTCGAACTGCTCGAGGCGGCAAGCCGCGAGGACATCGTCATCATCGAGGACGACTACGAGTCCGAGTTCAACTACGTGGGCGAACCCACCCCGGCGCTGAAGAGCCTCGACGAGGACGGGCGCGTGATCTACATCGGCAGCCTGTCGAAGACCCTCGCGCCGGGCATCCGCCTCGGCTTCATGGTGGCCTCGCCGGAGCTGATCCGCGAGGCGCGGGCGTTGCGCCGGCTGATGCTCCGCCATCCGCCGAGCAACAACCAGTTCATCGTCGCGGAATTCTTCAAGCGCGGCTACCACGACGCGCTGGTGAACCGCCTGGGCCAGACCCTGCACCGCCGCTGGACCCTCCTTGGCGACCTGCTGGAACGTCACCTGCCGGGCGGCAGCCGGCGGCCGGCGTTCGGCGGCTCGGCGGTGTGGGTGGAGGGCGATCCCGGCCTGGACGCGGGCAGGCTGCTCAAGCGCGCCGCCGCAGAGGGCATCCTGTTCGAACCCGGCGAGGTGTTCTTCCACGGCGCCCACCGGCCGAAGAATTTTTTCCGCCTGGGGTTCTCTTCCATCTCCACCGACCATATCGAGCCGGGGATAGAGAAGCTGGTTCGCCTCATGCGCCACTGAAACCGACCTCAAAATGGCCTGCCCTTGCCGATACTTCGTTGAATCCGGTCTCACAATGCTCATGTACTACTTGTACACTGCGCTTGCGAGGCCGTATTCGCCTCGTCTCGCCTGCGCTTGGCCGATTTCGAGGCCGTTTTCGCTTTAGCCGGGCCGGTGGCAAATCCCCTGCCCGACGACGAAGGCTTCATCGCACTCTGGCCGACGTTGATGCTGCGCCAGCGGCTCCCGGGTTTTGAGGCAGCCAACGGGATCCTGGCGGACTGGATCCTGGCGCGCGCCCGGCAGCACAAGGATCTCACCACCGACTACCGCGCCGGCAACCTGCTCGCGGAAACGCATCCCGCGATCCGCTGGCTCGCAGGCTGCATTCAGGTCTCGGCGCGCCAGTACATGCAACGCCAGGGGGTACGCACGGACACGCCTTGGTCGCTGCAGGGCTGGGCCAACGTGAACCGGCGCGGTGATTATCACGGGGTGCATAACCATCCCCACAGCTATCTCAGCGGGACGTACTACGTCGCGGTGCCGCGCCAGGAAGCCCTCGCGGAAGGCCGACTCGATCTCGCCCCGGGAGAAATTTCCTTCCTCGATCCGCGCCCGCAGGCGAACATGACCGCCATCGCCGGCGATGCACAAATTGAGGCGGAGTATTCCCTGCTCCCCGCTGCCGGCGATCTACTCCTCTGGCCCGCGTGGCTGCATCACATGGTGCATCCCAACGCTTCCGACGAGGCGCGGATTTCGATCTCCTTCAATATCGTGCTGAAACGACCCACCGATCACTTGCCGGATCAAAGCTAAGCTCTGAAGTACGTCAACCGCACGCAATCCCAGCGTAGGCCGGGATTCATCTCGCAACCCGCGAAATCGCCACACGGACGCCAGCCTTCGCTGGCGTTTCGGTGAAGAATCATGGACGCCAGCCCCAGCCTTCGCTGGGGTAAACCCTCGCTTGCGTTTCGTTGCAGCTAGTCGGTGCCGTGCTCCAGGCAGGGCAATCCCAGCGAAAGCTGGGATCCAGTAATTTGATGCGTACTCGGCCTAACCGCGCATGCGCTCGGCTGCAGGGTCATACATGGCCCGCAGGCTCGCTTTCGCGGGCACCTGCACGCCGCCGACCTCGATGGTGAATTTGCCGCTATCAACATAGTCTGCGGAAACGCCGCCCTCATCGCGCACGTAGCCGAGGCCCACTGATCCGCCCAGGGTATGGCCGTAGCCGCCCGAAGTGAGGTGACCCACGAGCTTTCCATCGCGCAGGATCGGTTCGTGGTGGTACAGCATCACTTCCGAATCCTCGAGAAGAAACTGCACCAACCGCTTGTTCTTCCACGCGCCGGATTCCCGCTGGCGGGCGATGGCGTCGCGGCCGATAAAGCCGCCCGGCTTGTCGAGGTCGCAGACGAAGCCGAGACCGCATTCGAGCGGCGTGTCCTCGTCGCCGATGTCGTGGCCGAGGTGGACGAATTTCTTTTCCAGGCGGCAGGAATCGAGCGCATGCATGCCCGCCATCTTCAGGCCATGGGATTCTCCGTGGCGAAGCAGCCAGTCGAAGCCGTGGCGCGCCTGGTCCACCGGCAGGTAGATCTCCCAGCCGAGTTCGCCCACGTAGGAAACCCGGTGCGCGCGCCCCATCGCGGCGCCCACCTCCACCGGCGCGACGCCGCCGAAGAGAAAGGCATCGGTGGAAAAGTCCGTCGGGATGGCCTCGGACAGCAGCCCCCGGCTGCCGGGACCCATGATGCCAAACACCGCCCAGGCATTGGTGACGTCGTTGATCACGCAATGCGCTTCCGCTGGAATATTGCGTTGCAACCAGTTGATATCCTTGCCTGCTACGGCCGCGCCGCTGACGACGAAGTACTCGTTTTCCTTCAGCCGGGTCACCGTGAGATCGGCCTCGATGCCACCGCGCTCGTTGAGCCAGTGGGTGTAGATCATCCTCCCCGGTTCGAGATCGACGTTGGCGCTGCAGATGCGTTGCAGCGCCTGGCAGGCATCGCGCCCCTGCACGAGATACTTGGCGAAACTGCTCTGGTCGAACAGCACCACGCCCTCGCGCGCGGCACGGTGTTCCTCCGCCGAGTACGGGAACCAGTTCTGCTTTCCAAAGCTGTACTCGTACTTCGATTCGACACCCGTCGGCGCGAACCAGTTGGGCCTTTCCCAGCCCGCGGATTCTCCGAAACAGGCGTTCAGCGCCACGAGGCGTTCATGCACCGGAGAATGACGCACGTTGCGCGCGGTCTCCATCTGTCGATACGGATAGTGATTGTCGTAGAGAAGCCCCAGGGTCTCCGTCACCCGCGCCTGGATGTAGTGCTGGCTTCCCTGGAACGGGTGCATGCGGCGGATGTCGTTGCCCCATAAATCGAGGGGCGGATGACCGTCCACGATCCATTCCGCGAGCGCCTTGCCGAGGCCGCCGGCGCTCTGGATACCGATGGAGTTGAGCCCCGCGGCAACGAAGTAGTTGCGCACCTCGGGCGCCTCGCCCACGTGGAACTGGTCGTCGGGGGTGAAGCTCTCGGGGCCGCAGAAGAACTTGCGCCATCCGGTGTTCGCGAGCAGTGGCACCCGCGCCATGGCGTCCTCCAGCACCGGCATGAGCTGCTCCTCCACGTGGCCCTCGAGCTCGTCGAAGCAGAAATCCGCGGGAATGCCGTCCTGCCCCCAGGCCAGCGCATGCTTCTCGAACGCCCCCACCAGCAGGCTGCCGGCGTCCGGCTTGTAGTAGGCGCACCTGTCGTGGTCGCGCATCACCGGCAGGTTGTCCGGCAGGTCGGGCAGTTTCTCGGTGACCGCGTAGTAATGCTCGCAGGCATGGAGCGGGATATTGACCCCTGACTTGCGGCCCAGGTGACGCGCCCAGAGTCCCGCGCAGTTGACGACGTAATCGCAGGCGATCTCGCCGTGGTCTGTGCGCACCCCGGCGACGCGGCCGTCGCGGACGATGACGTCCTCGACGAGCACGCCCTCGAGGCATTGCGCGCCACGTCCACGGGCGCCCTTGACGAAGGCCATGGTGACATCCACCGGGCTCGCGTAGCCGTCGTGGGGCACCCAGCTTCCGCCGAGCAGGTCGCCGGTTTCCAGCAGCGGATAGATTGCGGCGATCTCCGATGGCGTGAGGATGTCTACCTGCGTTACGCCGAAAGCATTGTTCATCGACGCCACCCGCTTCAGCTCCTCGAATCGCGCCTCGCTATGGGCGATGCTGAGCGAGCCGACCTGGCGGAAGCCCGTGGACCGCCCGGTCTCCGCCTCCAGTTCGCGCAGGATGGACATCGAGTACTCCGCCAGCTTCGCGTGGTTCTCGTTGGCGCGCATGGTGCCGATCAGGCCCGCCGCGTGCCAGGTTGTGCCGCAGCTGAACTGCTTTCGTTCGAGCTGGACGACGTCGCTCCAGCCCGCCCTCGCCAGGTGATAGGTGACGCTGGAACCGATGACGCCGCCGCCGATGACGACGGCGCTCGCGCGCGCGGGCAAATCAATGGACATGATGCATTCGGGTCAGGGGGTTCAGGGTAGTGAAACAGACGCGGGCATTCTAGGCCAGCAACTACGAGGGTTACTGGTGCTAAAGCGCGCGACCATCGCCGGTTGGCGACATCACGACTTCGTATCGGGATCTGGTCGGTGCTCCATCAATCCCGCGATCTGCAGCAGGTCACGCACCGTGTCCTGGTGGATGGAACTGGTGTCCTGGCTGCTGGAACGATGCGCGCTCAGGCGGCGGCGATGGCGCGCAACGCTCTGCTCGCAGAGCGCGCGGATGTCCGCGACCCGGCTACGCAGCCGATCCGCGGACAGGGTCGCGCCACCGATGAAACTGTTGATCTCGCCACGCAACAACGACAGCACCTCGGTGTGGATGCGACCCAGTTCGTCGAGGCCCTCGGCGGAGAACGTCACTCCCCGGTCCAGGCGCTTTACCGCCAGCCGGGCGAGATCGTGGGAAACGATGTCGCCGATGTTCTCCATGGTCGCTGAGAAATGCAGCACCGCGTCGAGCTGGCGTTCGAGTTCGGGTTCACTGACCTGCCGGCGCGCCTCGGAGAGATAACGGTGGATGGCGCGGTTACGGCTGTTGATCTCGCGGTCCGCCTGCACCGTGCGCTCGATCTCCGCGCGGTCCACCGCGGCGAACATTTCCATTGCGCGCGCGAACAGGGCCTCGGTGATGTCCCCCAGGCGCGAGGCCTCGCGCCGGGCGGAAGCCAGCGCCTCTTCCGGACGGTCGAACAGGGCGGGATCGAGGCCTGCGCCGGCGGCGCTCATGCGCGAGCCGCCCTGCCCTTCCTCGCGCTGCTCCTGCCAGCGCAAAACGCGTTTCACAAGGGCATCCGCCACGGGCAGGAACAGGAGCACCAGCAGCGCATTGAAGCCGATATGCAGCAGCACCGCCAGGTTGCCCTGGTCGCCATCCCAGCGTCCCATTTGCGGCAGGATCAGCGGCGCCGCCAGCAACACTGCCGCCGCGAGCGCGATGCGGCAGCCAAGATTGCAGAGCACCACGCTGCGAGCGGCCAGGTCACGCCGCCCCACCAGCGGCAGCGCCACCAGTCCGGCGCCGATATTGGCGCCGAGCAGCATCGGCAGCATCAGTTCGTGGGGCAGTTGTCCGCCATGGGCGAACGTCGCGACGACCAGCACCAGGGCCACGCTCGAATGGGCGAACCAGGTCGCGAGTGCCACCGCGATCAAAGCCATCCAGGGCACCGAGCGCAGCACCATGAGCCATTCCTGTGGCAACGGCTGCTCGGCAAAGGGGCCGATGAGCAGCTTGAGCCACTGGATCGCGAGGAGCATCAGGCCGAGTCCCACCAGGATGCGACCGGCGCAGCGCATCCGCCAGCTGTTGGACATCAGGTGGAGGAAGACGCCGGCCGCGAGCAGGACCGGCGGCAGCAGGGACAGGTCGAGGAACAACACCCGCACCGCGAGCGCGGAGCCAAGGTCGGCGCCGAGCACGACACCCATGGTGGCGCCCACCGACAGCAGACCGGAGCCGAGCAGCGCGGTGGCGAGCAATACCGTGGCGGTGGCGCTCTGCATGCTGAAGGCGGCGACCACGCCGCCCGCCATGCTGCGCAGCGGCCCGCCGCCGGCGACGAGGGATTTCAGCCGCGCGGCGAAGGCCTGCTCCACCGCGTCGCGCACGGTATAGCTTCCCCAGAGCAGGAGCGCGATGCTTCCCGCCATGCCGATGAGCAGTCCTCCGCTGTTGGCCCCTGGCGTCACGCTATGCTGGAAGACCCTCCATGGGGGAAGCGCAGTGGTATTGCTGTCATGTCAGGAAACGGTTCCACTGATACCAAGGGTTTCGAGGGCATGGCGCACCGCTGCCAGGGCGCCGTGCATGTCTTCCTGGTCGAGCCGGCCGATGCAGCCCATGCGGAAACTGTCCGCCACGGTGAGCTTGCCGGGATAGATAACGTAGCCCTGCTCGCGCATGAGGTCGTAGAAGTGCTCGAAAACGAACCGCTCGTCCGCCGGCATGTGGAAAGTGATGATATTGGGCGCCTGGAGTTCGTCCGGCAGAAGGGTACGAAAGCCGAGTTCGCGCATTCCGGAGACCAGCACCTCGCAGTTGGCCCGGTAGCGTCCGCCGCGGCCGGCGACGCCGCCCTCGAGGTCGAACTCGTCCAGCGCCTGGTCGAAGGCGAGGATCACGTGAGTGGGCGGGGTGAAGCGCCACTGGCCGTTGGCCAGCATGGCCTGCCACTGGTCGTACAGGTCGAGGCTGAGGGCGGGGGAATTGCCCTTCGTCTTCTCGAGCGCTTCTTCTCTGGCGATGCAGAACCCCATCCCCGGCGTACCCTCGAGGCACTTGTTGCTTGAGGCGCAGGCGGCGTCGAAACGAATCTTCGATGCATCCAGCGGGATCGCGCCGAACGCGCTCATGGCGTCGATGAGCAACCCGCGTCCGGCGTTTTCCACCACCGCGGCGATGTCTTCCAGCGGGTTGAGGATACCCGAGGTGGTCTCGGTATGGACCACCGCGACATGGGTGATGTCGGTATCGTTCGCGAGCGCCGTGGCCACGGCCTGCGGATTCACCGGTTCGTTCTCGGCGAACTCCAGGATCACGTGGGCGCGGCGGTGGTAGTCGCAGATCTTCGCCATGCGCTTGCCGTAGGCGCCGTTGATGCAGAGCAGCAGCTTGCCGTCCGGCGGCACGAAGCAGCCGAGCATGGCCTCCACCACGAAGGTCCCGCTGCCCTGCATCGGCACCGCGACATGGCTGCCCTGGCCATTCACTATGGCCACCAGGCGTTCCAGCATGCGCCGGTTGATGTCGATGAAGTGGTGGTCGCGGGAACCGTAGTCGTGCAGCATGGCGCGCTTCACCGACGCCGAGGTCGTGAGCGGACCGGGGGTCAGCAGCAGCGGATCGCCGGTTTCGGACGCCGCCGGACGGGGCGATACCGGGCGCTGAACCGTCGCGGTTTGATTCATGGTGTGCTTCCTCGAATCCATTTTTGTCAGGGATTGTGACTTATACGACCTTTTCGTAACATTTATCCAATCGATATTACATTGCCACGAGATAGATTTTGACAATCTCACATACGCACCTGCGCGCCTTCCACGCGGTCGCCACCCATGGCAGCTTCACCCGCGCCGCCGAGGCGCTGCACGTGACCCAGCCGACCCTGTCCGGGCAGGTGCGTGAACTGGAGGAACGCTACCGGGTCAAGCTGTTCACGCGTTACGGGCGCAAGGTCAGCCTCACCGATATCGGCCGCAGCGCCTTCGAGATCACCCGCCAGCTGTTCCGTCACGAGCAGGAGGTGGAGCAGCTCTTCCTCGCCGCCCGCGGCCTCGACCGCGGTCAGCTCACCGTGGGCGCCGACTCACCATACATCATCACCCCGGTGCTCGCCGCCTACCAGCGCCGCTACCCCGGCGTTCAGCTGTCGATCCGCTACGGCAATACCACCCAGCTCATGCGCTGGGTCCAGTCGCAGCGCTGCGACGTCGCCATCCTGGCGGATATCCCCGACGGCCCCTCGCGCATCCATACCCTGCGCCTGCGGCCCGACCGGCTGGTGGTATTCGTCGGCGCCGACCATCCCTGGGCCGACCGGCGCAGCATCGGTCTGGCGGACCTCGCCACCGAGCGCGTCATCCTGCGCGAGAAAGGATCCCATACACGCAGTATCTTCGAGAAGGCGCTCCAGTCGGCGTCGCTCACGCTGCCCAACCTGATGGAGATCTCGAGCCGCGAGGGAGTACGCGAGGCGGTGGCCGCGGGACTCGGCGTCGGCATCGTCTCGGAGAACGAACTCGGCACCGACCCGCGCTTCCGCCCCCTCCAGGTGCGCGACGCCGAACTCACCAACGCGGAATTCATCGTCTGCCTGCAGGGCCGGCGCGAGGAGCAGACCATCCGCGCCTTCCTCGAACTGGTGGAAGACACCCTGGGCCTGACGTAAATTGGTGACAGTTTACTTATTTCCCATCGAAAGGAAGCTGACATACGCAGGGGCAGGCGGGGAAATAAGTAAACTGTCACCAAATCGAGGTATCGGTAAAACCCATCCATATCATTCGCCATATCGATTTTGTCACTACCTTGCGAGCCCCTATAATGTCGCTCCGTACAAAATTGTCCCCGAACTCCCATGGCCCAGACCCAGCGCACAGTCACCGTCAATAACCGCAGCTATCGCTGGCCGGACCGGCCGGTGGTGGTGGTCTGCGTCGACGGCTCCGAACCCGACTACATCGAGGAAGCGATCAAGGCGGGCGTCATGCCCTGGATGAAAAAAGTGCTCGAGGGCAGCGGCACGGACCTGCGCTCCGACTGCGTGGTGCCGAGCTTCACCAATCCCAACAACCTGTCCATCGTCACCGGCGTGGAGCCCGCGGTGCACGGCATCTGCGGCAACTTCTACTACGACCGCGAGAACGACGTCGAGGTGATGATGAACGAGCCGTCGCTGCTGCGCACGCCGACCATCTTCAAGGCCTTCCAGGACGCCGGCGCGCGCGTCGCCATCGTCACCGCCAAGGACAAGCTGCGCCGCCTGCTGGGCAACGAACTCACCATGGGCGAGGGCGGCGCGATCTGCTTCTCCTCCGAGAAGGCTGACCAGGCCACGATCGAGGAGAACGGCATCGAGAACGTGGTCGAGATGGTGGGCATGCCCGTGCCGTCGGTTTACAGCGCCGAGCTGTCGGAGTTTATCTTCGCCGCCGGGGTCAAGCTCATGGAAACGGTGCGCCCGGACATCATGTACCTCTCCACCACCGACTACATCCAGCACAAGTTCGCCCCGGGCAGCGAGGGCGCCAACGCGTTCTACGCGATGATGGACAAGTACTGGTCGCAGCTCGACGCCCTGGGCGCGATCCTCGGCCTGACCGCGGACCACGGCATGAACGCCAAGCACAACGACGCCGGCGAACCCAACGTGATCTACCTCCAGGACGTACTCGATGAATGGCTCGGCGCCGGCAAGAGCCGGGTGATCCTGCCGATCACCGATCCCTACGTGGTGCATCACGGCGCGCTCGGTTCCTATGCCACCGTGTATCTCGAAGACGGCGTGGACCGCGACGCGCTGATCGAACGCCTGCAGACGGTGGACGGCATGGAGTCGGTCTACGACAACGCCGCCGGCTGCCGCGAGTACGGTCTCGCCAACGACCGCATGGGCGACGTCATCATGGTCTCCACCCGCCACACCGTGATCGGCACCAGCGCCGACCGCCACGACCTGTCGGGCCTCGACGTGCCGCTGCGCTCCCATGGCGGCGTCACCGAGCAGACCGTACCGCTGATCTTCAACGCCCCGGTCACCGGCATCGACGGCCGCCCGCGGCTGCGCAACTTCGACGTCTTCGACATCGCCCTCAACCATGTTTCTCCGCAGTAGCACGGACACGCCATGAACATATCCAGCACTCCCGTCCGCCACGAGCAGATGCGCATCGCCGGCCGCAAGGTCGACGGCGGCACCGGCAAGGTGGTGGAAGTCTTCAATCCCTACACCAACCAGGTGGTGGGCACCGTGCCCCGCGCCAGCCGCGAACAGGTGGCCGAGGCCTTCGACATCGCCGCCGCCTACAAGCCGAAGCTGACCCGCTACGAGCGCCAGCAGATCCTGATGCGCACCGCCGAGAAGCTGGTGGCGCGCAAGGAGGAGATCTCCGACCTGATTACCGCCGAGAGCGGCCTCAGCAAGAAGGACAGCCTCTACGAGGTCGGCCGCGCCTTCGACGTGTTCAGCCTCGCGGGCCAGCTCTGCATACACGATGACGGGCGTATCTTTTCCTGCGACCTCACGCCACACGGCAAGAAGCGCAAGATCTTCACCCAGCGTGAGCCGCTGAAGGCGATCTCCGCGATCACCCCGTTCAACCACCCGTTGAACATGATCTCGCACAAGATCGCGCCCGCCATCGCCACCAACAACTGCCTCGTCGGCAAGCCCACGGAGCTGACCCCGCTCACCGCGCTGCTGCTCGCGGACGTGCTCTACGAGGCCGGCCTGCCGCCGGAGATGCTCTCAATCGTCACCGGCCTGCCGGAGGATATCGGCGACGAGATGATCACCAACCGACATATCGAGCTCATTACCTTCACCGGCAGCGTGCCGGTGGGCAAGTACATCGCGGAGCACGCGGGCTACCGGCGCACGGTGCTCGAGCTCGGCGGCAACTCGCCCCTCATCATCATGGAGGACGCCGATCTCGACAAGGCGGCGGAACTCGCGGTGGCCGGCGGCACCAAGAACTCCGGCCAGCGCTGCACCGCGGTCAAGCGCGTGATTTGCGTGGACTCGGTGGCCGACGAGTTCGCCCCGCTGGTGGCGGAGAAGGCGGCGAAGCTCAGGTACGGCGACCCCATGGACCCGGACACCGATGTCGGCACCGTGATCAACGAGGCCTCCGCGAAGCTGTTCGAGGCGCGCGTCAACGACGCCATCGCGAAGGGCGCGAAACTGCTCTACGGCAACGACCGCCAGGGCGCGCTCTATTCTCCGACGGTGCTCGACCACGTGCCGGCGGACTGCGAGCTGGTGGTGGAGGAGACCTTCGGCCCGCCGATTCCCATCATCCGGGTGAAGGACGCGGACGACGCCATCCGGGTCGCCAACTCCACCGCCTTCGGCCTGTCCTCCGGGGTCTGTACCAACCGCCTCGACTACATCAACCGCTTCGTCAACGAGATCGAGACCGGCACCGTGAATATCTGGGAGGTGCCGGGCTACCGAATCGAGATGTCGCCATTCGGCGGGGTCAAGGATTCCGGACTCGGCTACAAGGAAGGCGTGATCGAGGCGATGGCGAGCTACACCACGATCAAGACGTTTTCCCTGCCCTGGGGGTAACCCGGGGTGGTGGCGACGCCCGTGGAGGCCCTGCGCCACCTTGTCCGCTGCGATGTCTGCGCGCGCCAGTATGACGGCTCCGCGCAGCAACCCGGCGACCGCTTTCACTGCCTCTGCGGCGAACTGCTGACGGTACCGCCGCGGCGTTCCCACGAGGCCGCGGTGGTGCGCTGTTCCGCCTGCGGCGGCGTGCGCGCCCGGGACGAGCGCCGCTGTGGCTTCTGCGGCGCGGGCTTCACCCTGCACGAACGCGACCTGCATACCGTCTGCCCGGGCTGCCTGGCGCGGATCAGCGACCGCGCCAGGTTCTGCCATCACTGCGGCATCGGTATCGCGGTGGCGGGTAATGCCGGCGCCGTCACCGACCTGCCCTGCCCCGCCTGCGGCGAAGCCGAACCGTTATCCAGCCGGGTACTCGACGAGCCGGGTTTCAACGCCCTCGAGTGCAACCACTGCGCCGGCCTCTGGCTCGATGGCGATACGTTCCTGGCGCTGGAATCGCGCATGGCCGAAACGGGCGCCAGCGACATCAGCGGCGCCTGGCGTGAACTGGGCAAGGACCTGCCGCGCCGCCACGGCGGCGAACATAACTTCTATCGCAAGTGTCCCGAATGCCGGGTAGTGATGCACCGGCGCAATTACGGCCCCGGCAGCGGCATCGTTATCGACCAGTGCCACCAGCACGGTTTCTGGTTCGACGAACGCGAACTGGCGGTGATACTCCGCTGGATCCGCACCGGTGGCCTGCTCGCGTCGCACAAAAGACGCAGCGCGATGGCTCGGGATGACGAGCGGCTTGCCCGGTTGCTGAAGGAAATCGAGACCCGGCGGCAACGCTACCGCGGCGGGCTGCGGGAAGCGGGAGAGCGGAAGTTCTGAGGCGGCGAGAAGTCGCCGCGACCCGCTGACCAATGCGAATCGCGGCGACACCGCCAGCCCTCCCTGGCTAGAAAGAGATCAGCAGTCCCGCCTGCAGCCGGTCGAACTCGAGGTCCGGCGATGCGGTCAGCGCGTTGTGATAGTTGTAGGTCGCCTCGAGGCTGAAACGCGGGCTGAGAGGAATCCTGAGACCGAGCCCCAGGTTGAGACCCAGCTCGGTATCGCCGGGATCGAAGTGATACAGGCCACCGCCGCCATTGATGAACAGCCGCACCGGATCCGCGGGATTGAACGTATAGCGTGCGTTGCCGAGGAAGGTCAGGATGTCCATGTCGGGATTGCTGCCGAGTCCATCGAGTTCGCTTACCCCGAGACGCAGGTCCCAGGCGACGTGATCGCTGACGTCGTGGACGAAGTCCAGGTTCAGCGTGGCGCCATCATCCTGCGTGGAGCCGAGGCCGCCATGGGGGTCGGATATGCCGCTATGGATACTGAACGCGGGCGGTGTGCGCGCCGTCAGTTCGCGGGTCAGCGCCGGGGTGTCCGGGTCGTCGCTGTTCACCGTGAGAGTGCACTGGTGCGGTCCCGGCACCGTGGGGGTGAAGCGCGTTGTGAGATCCATGCAGGCGGCGGCATCGAGCGTCGTCGGCAGCGCGCCGTCGTCCACGGTGAAATCCGGGCAGTCCACCGACGCCGCGGTCACCTGGAGCGGGCAGGAACCTACATTGCAGACCGCGAGGTCGCGCTCGCCGGAAGACCAGGCCGAGACGAAGCCGTAGGCAGTGGAGCCCGTCGCCTGGATGTCGGCGACGGTGCCTTCGCCATGGGCCATGACCTGGGCCAGCGGGGTGTCGGGATCGTTGCTCTGGATGTCCAGCGTCGCAGACTGTGGACCGGCGCCCGCGGGGCTGAAATTCACCTGGAACGGGAAGCAGGCGCCCGCGCCGATATTCACCGGGTAGCCGCCGCTCGGGGTGGTCACGCTGAACTGCGGGTCGGATGACGAGATACCGCTGACCTCGAGGGTCGCGTTGCCGCCGTTACACACCGACAGGCTCTCGCTGGCACTGCTGCCCGCGCACGTAGCGTCGAAATGCACGTCGCCGGGTAACTGGATTTCCGGGATCAGCGGCGCCCTGGCCGCGCGTGCCACCACGGCATATCCCTGCCCCGGCGCACCCACGTTTACCGCCTGCGCATCCACCGCGATGGTCCATTGGCCGAGAGCGGGATCGTTGATAAACACCTGTTCGACGTTGTTCAGGGTATCCGCCGCGCCGCCGGTCGTGGACACGCCACCCGCGAACACGTTGCCACGGAACGTCTGCGTGCCGTCGGGCGAGATCACCCGCAGGTTGAGGTTGTTTACCGCCGGGTTGGCCGCGCCCGCGGCGGCGGGGGGATCGCTCCAGGCCAGCGTCACCACCAGCGGCGTGGCGTTGTCGCCCACCTCGATGGAATGGTTGCGCGAGCCGCCCGTGGTCAGGCCGTTGGCATTGAAAAATTCCGCGATCCTGAGCAGGTGGTCGTCACCGTTGAAGTACAGCGTGTTGTCGAGCTGCACCAGTCCCCAGCCTTCCATGTTGCTGGGGTAGCCCGCGATGCCGGTCATGTTGCGCGCGCTGTTGACCAGCGTCGCTTTTACCAGGGCGGCACTGATCCTGGGCGGCACGTTGGCGGGATTGGCGTCTCCGCCAGGGTAGTAACCGTCGGCGTAGTACTGTCGGATGAGCGTACTCGCAGCCGCCGCCGCGGGAGTCGCCCAGCTCGTGGCGCATCCACGCGTATTCATTCCGCAGCCGGCGCCAAAGGTGGCCGAGGTGATATTGCAACCCGGCGTCACCACGTCGGGCTTGCGCCGGCCGCCGGCGGTGGGTCCGGCGTTGCCGTCACCGACGTTCTGGGTATTGGGAAAGGTCGTGCCGGCATTGATGCCGATGGCGTTCTTCGCCGTGCCCGGCGGACCCTGCTCCTCGCCGATATTGCCCATGGATCCGAGCACCACGTGCTCCTCGTTGTTCCAGATGAAATTGTCCACCTGGCTCGAGGTGAGGTCATAGGTGGCCTGGTTCATGGCGTTGACGTTGACCCCGTGCCAGCTGTTGGTATGGATGAACGAGCCGTTGAGCGCGCTGATGCCGAGCTGGGTGAACATGTTGAGCGAGGTCCGACCGCGAACGAAGTTGAGCCGCGCCGCCCAGGCATTGCCTCGGTTGGCGCCGGTGCCGAGGTTGTTGATGTCGTCCCCGGCGGCGATGCCGGCGACGAAATGGGCATGGCCATTGGTCATCGCCTCCACCCGGCCGATCTTGCGGTGCGTGGGTCCTACCGGGTTCACCGGATCGTTGAACATGCAGTGGTTGATGTTGGCGCCACCGCCCTCCATCACCGAGATGGTCTGGCCCTCGCCGTGGATGCCGATGTCCCAGATCGGCGTATTCGCCGGCGCGCCACTTTGCATCGTGCCCGCGGTGTTGCCGTTGTCGTCGTCCGACTCGGGTACCTCCTCGATCCAGCGCACGCCGCCGAGGCGCGCGACGTCGTCCAGCGCGGCGCGGTCCGGCAATACGAACTGGATGTTGTAGTCACCGCCGGCATTCCTCTCGTCGCTGGTTTCGATCTCCGTGGCGCCGAGGTTTCGCAATGCCTCGACGACTTGCCCGGGCTCGCTTCGCCGGAACAGGATCAGGCGCACGAAAACTCCCGCGGCCCGCTCCGTGGACTGCGCCCTGGACTTCATGCTGCCGATATTGGGCGAGAGCTTGAAGCGGGGCTCGAACGGCACCACCGCGCGTACCGCGTCGTCGGCACGCAGGCCATCAACGACCCCGGGTTCGAGATATTCGAGGTAGGCGCGTTCCGGGATGTACTCCGAGAGAGACAGCCCGTAGTTTTCGCGCAAGCGTTCCGCGAGAGAAGGCTCGATCGGCTGGTGCAGCTGAACCAGGTAGTGATTTCCCTCTGCCTCGTAGGTTTCCAGTTCGGCCGCGGAAATGCGCTCCGGGTCGGACAGGAACGCGGTCGACGCGGGATCGAAGGAATAGCCCGCGATACCGATCTCGTAACTGGTGGGTTCCTGGGCGACCGTCACTGTCGACAGCAGCGCACAGGCGAAAAGCAAAAGGAAGTGGGCGATCCGGAAACGGCGCCCGGTCTGAACTGGCTCCAGCATGATACACCTCCCCTGGTGTCCTGGTCCTGTCGTCATGCGCCCGCATGACGCTACATCACTCGCTACCGGTTCACGCTAACGCCATGCGACCATGGCGGTCAGGTAACCGTTCACGCTACATCTGTGTCACAGTTCACAGATCGGCAAGCGTGTACACCAGTATACTCGCGCGCTGCCATGGTGCGCGAGAACTGTCACCTAGCGTGGGTTGGCAAGGTCGCCAACCTTCCAAAAAAAGGCCGCCCGCGGGCGGCCTTTGATCGCACTAGTGTGGCGCTCAGGCAGACGCCTGGGCCGCCAGCGCGCGGTCGATCGCGCCGACGATCTCGTCCAGGTCGCCGCGGGTACAGACCAGCGCCGGGCTCAGGCAGAGGGTGTTGTTGAAATCGTCGAAGCTGCGGTTGGTGCGGCCGATCATCACGTTGCTCTCGCGCAGGCAATGGGCGACAACCGCGGCGGCCACGGATTCGTCCACCGGCGCCTTCGACGCACGGTCTTTCACCAGTTCGAGCCCGCAGAACAGCCCCTTGCCACGGACATCGCCGACCATGGGGTACTTGTCCATCAGTCCGCGCAGCAGGTCCATCAGGTAATCGCCCATCGCGTTGACGTTGTCGAGCAGCTTCTCTTCCTCGATGATGCGCATGCATTCGAGCGCCGCCGCGGGACCACCGGTACAGCCGCCGAACGTGCTGATGTCGCGGAAGTAATGCATCCGCTCCGCGGGCTCGGCGAGGAATTCGCGGAACAGGTCCTCAGTGGTGACGGTCACCGAGATCGCGGCATAGCCGCTCGCCACGCCCTTGGCCATGGTGACGACGTCGGGCTTGACGCCGTAGTGCTGGTAGCCGAACCACTTGCCGGTGCGGCCCATGCCGCAGACCACCTCGTCGATATGCAGCAGCACGCCGTACTTTCCGCAGATCTCCTGTACCGTCTCGAAGTATCCTTCCGGCGGGGGGATGACGCCGCCGCCGGCGGTGATGGGCTCGAGGATCAGCGAGCCCACCGTGTCCGGACCCTCGCGCAGGATGACCTTCTCGATCTCGCGCGCCGCCTGCACGCCGTAGTCCGGGTCGTCGCCGTTGGGTGCGCGGTAGGCCATGCAATGTGGCACCTCGACGAATCCCGGGGTGAACGGTCCGTACTGGTCCTTGCGCTGGTTCTGTCCACAGCTCGCCAGCGCGGTGATGGTGGTGCCGTGGTAGTCGCGGTCGCGATACAGGATCTTGTGCTTCCTGCCGTCGTTCTTCAGCGCTGCGAGCTGGCGTACCAGCTTGTAGCCCTTTTCGTTGGCCTCGGATCCGGAGTTGGAGTAGTACACCCGGCCAAGGCCCGGCATCTTCTCGATCAGTTTCTCCGCGAACAGCGCGCCGGGCACCGAGCCCGCGGTGTTGGCGAAGTAGCACATCTTCGCCAGCTGCTCGCGCACCGCGTCGGCAATGGACTCGCGGCCATAGCCGACGTTGACCGTCCACACGCCGCCGGATACCGCGTCGAGGTACTCGCGTCCGTTGATGTCCTTCACCCGGAGGCCCTTGCCCTCGACGATCACGAGGGGGTCGGTGGTTTCGAGGGGCTTGTGCTGGCTCAGGTGATGCCACACATGGGCCTTGTCCTCGCTGATGATCCTGGCGCTTTCCAGGCCGGTTACTGCTTTGTTCATGGCTGCTCTTGATTGGGGAAATCGCCAACGGGAACGGCGACAAGGAAATCCTTACTGCACGCTAAATTACTCCGCGACAATCGAACGCCATAGCACCAGATCCTGCCGCCCGGCGGTGCCAGAGCGGCGTGCTTTCCCTGCCATCCAATCTCATGCTCCACGCCGCGGTTCAGGCGCCGACGCCCATTCAGTACAATACCCGCCATGGACGTTTCCCGCATTCTCGACCCCCTCAACGACGCCCAGCGCGAGGCCGTCACCCTGCCTCCCGGACCTGCCCTGGTGCTGGCCGGCGCCGGCAGCGGCAAGACCCGGGTGCTGACCCACCGGATCGGCTGGCTGGTACAGGCCGACGGCATCTCGCCGCTCAACATCCTCGCCGTCACCTTCACCAACAAGGCCGCGCGCGAGATGCGCGGGCGCATCGAGGAGCTGCTCGAGTTTCCCGCCGGAGGCATGTGGATGGGCACCTTCCACGGCCTCTGCCACCGCCTGCTGCGGATGCACTGGCAGGACGCCGGGCTGCCGGAGACCTTCGAGATCATCGACAGCGAGGACCAGCTGCGCATCGTCCGCCGGATCCTCGCGGAACTCGATCTCGACGAGGCCTACTGGCCGCCGCGCCAGGTGCAGTGGAACATCAACCAGCACAAGGAAGAAGGCCGGCGCGCGAGCCACGTGCCTTCCGGCGACGACTATCACCAGCAGATGCTGTGGCGCATCTACTCTGCATACGAGGACACCTGCCAACGGCTCGGCCTGGTGGACTTCGCCGAGATCCTGCTGCGCGCGCTGGAACTGCTGCGCAACAACCAGGAAGTGCGCGAGACCTGGCAGCGCCGCTTCCAGCACGTGCTGGTGGACGAGTTCCAGGACACCAATACCATCCAGTACCAGTGGCTGCGGGTGTTCGCCGCGGCAAGCGGCAACCTGTTCGCCGTGGGTGACGACGACCAGTCGATCTATGGCTGGCGCGGTGCGCGGGTGGAAAACCTGCTGTCCTTCGAGAAGGACTTCCCCGGTGCGCGTGTGATCCGGCTGGAGCAGAACTACCGTTCCAGCGGTCATATCCTCGCCGCCGCCAACGCGGTGATCTCCCACAACGCCGACCGCATGGGCAAGAACCTGTGGACCGAATCCGGTGACGGCAATCCGATCCGGCTCTACGGCGCGAGCAACGAGATCGACGAGGCCCAGTTCGTGCTCAGCACCATCGAGTCCTGGGTGGAACAGGGCAACCGTCGCGACAGCGTGGCCATCCTCTATCGATCCAATGCCCAGTCCCGGGCCTTCGAGGAACAGTTTCTATCCGCCGCCATGCCCTACCGCGTGTACGGCGGCCTGCGATTTTTCGAGCGCGCGGAGATCAAGGACGCCCTCGCCTACATGCGCCTGGTGAGCAATCGCGATTCCGATCCCTCCTTCGAGCGCGTGGTCAACCTGCCGCCCCGGGGCATCGGCGCGCGCACCCTGGAGCAGGTGCGCGAGCACGCCCGCAGCCACGGCATGTCGATGTGGCAGGCGGCGCGCGAGGTGGTGCAGAAGGAACTGCTGCCCGCACGCGCGACCGGCGCCGTGGCCGGTTTCCTCGACCTCATTGACCGCCTCGCCGCGGACGTCGAGGACCACCCGCTGGCCGACATCACCGGCAAGGTGCTGGAGCGAAGCGGCATCCTCGCGCATTACCAGAAGGACAACTCGGAGCGCGCCCAGGGCCGGGTGGAGAACCTGCGCGAACTGGTGACCGCCGCGGGCAACTTCACCCCGGTGGAAACCGACGACGAGAGCCTCGACACGCTATCGCTGTTTCTCACCCACGCCGCGCTCGAGGCCGGCGAAGGACAGGCCGAGGAATGGGAAGACTGCGTCCAGTTGATGAGTCTGCATTCCGCCAAGGGACTGGAGTTTCCGCTGGTGTTCCTCTGCGGCATGGAGGAAGGGCTGTTCCCCCACCAGCGCTCGCTCGAGGAACCCGGCCGGCTGGAGGAGGAGCGGCGGCTCTGTTACGTGGGCATGACGCGCGCCATGGAGCAGCTCTATCTCTGTTACGCCGAGATCCGCAGGCTCTACGGCAAGGATCACTACACCCAGGCGTCGCGCTTTCTCGGCGAGGTGCCTTCAGGGCACCTGGAGGAAATCCGCTCGCGCGCGGTGAGCCGGCCGTTACAGCGCGCCTGGGGCGCATCGCCAGCCGCCGCCGGCGGTGACGGTAACGGTTTACGCCCCGGCAGCCAGGTGCGGCACGAGAAATTCGGCGAGGGAATGGTGCTCTCGCTGGAGGGACAGGGCGATCATACCCGGGTGCAGATCAATTTCAGCGAGGTGGGAACCAAGTGGATCCTGCCGGCCTACGCGCGCCTGGAGACGATCTCCTGAGCGGGTGACGTGGACCCGGGCGCGATGACCCGGCTGGTCGAGGCCTGACCCGGCCCCCTGGTCAGGGTTGCGACAGTTGCGCTACTACGCCGCGTTCTTGTGACGCTGTTCGACGGAGGTATAGGTAATTTCGCGGCGTTCCAGCAGACGATGGTCCACCGGCTCGATTTCCACCGCGAGCCAGTGAAAGCAGGGTTCGTTCACGCGGTACGGCCGGAGCGGCGCGGTAATCAGTTCCGGGTGCTCATACAGCATCTCGTCGGTCACTGGAATGAACACCTTGTGACGGGGCATCGTGTCTGCGATCCAGGGCATTTTGGAGTGGTCCGGATGGTTTACGCAAAATCATTACAACCGTGGGCGGTGGCAGCGAAAAGGAGAATTCATGGCATTTTAGTGGTAGTTGTACATTGCGCATATCTGGTGCAATGTGAGCATCGTCAAACGCACGAAACTGTTACCCCCTGACGACATGTCCGAACCGAACTCGATCCGCGCGATCCGCGTAACGCCGCTGCGCCTGCCGTTGAAAGAGCCATACGTCTGGTCCCAGGGCGTGGAGCATGCTTTCGACGTCAACCTGATCGAGATGGAGTCTGCCGACGGCACCATCGGCTACGGTGAATCCACCACCGCGCCGGACGCCGCGGCACAGAAGCTGGTGCTCGAACGCCTCGCCGGATATTTCACCGGCCATTCCGTGTTCGACTTCGCGGGCCGGCGCAACGAGGCCTTTCGCGCGCGATTCCTGGTATTCGGCGGCAACATGCCGCGCCTGGCGAACCAGTTGTTCGTCGGCCTGGAGATGGCCGCGCTCGACCTGCAGGGGCGCCTCCTTGGCCGTCCGGTGTGGGACCTTCTCGGCGGCGCCTGCCGCGACTCCGTGGGTTACTTCTATTTTCTCCAGGGGGAAACGGTGGACGAACTCGCGGCCGACGCTGCCTTCGCGGTCGACGAGGGAAACCCGGTGATCTATCTCAAGGTGGGCGTCGGTGCGGAACACGACATCGCGGCGGTCAGGGCGGTGCGAGAGGCGATCGGTGACGCCCGCCTGCGGCTCGACGCCAACGAGGCCTGGGACCCGGCCACCGCGCTCAAAATGATCCACAAGCTCGCGCCCTACGATATCGAGTACATCGAGCAACCGACGCCGAGCTGGTCGCTGGACACGCTGCGCCAGGTCAAGGAACGCTCACCTATCGCCATCGGCGCGGACCAGGCGGTATTCACCCTGCACGATGTCTATCGCGCCTGCGCAATCAGCGCCGCGGACATGATCGCCGTGGGGCCGCGCGAGACCGGCGGGCTCCATGCCACCCGCCAGGCGGCCGCCATCTGCGAGGGAGCGGGTCTGAAACTGTGCATCCATTCCAGCATGACCACGGGCATCACCACCTGCGCCGAGCATCACCTCGGCCGCGCGATTCCCAACCTCGACGACGGCAACCAGATCATGTGGCAACTGCTTGAGGACAACATCGTCTCGAGTCCTGACCTGCGCCCGGTGGCGGGCCGGCTCTCGTTGCCTGCAGCTCCGGGACTCGGATTTACCCTCGACCAGGACGCGGTTACCGAAGCGAGCGCACGTTTTGCCAGGGAGAAGTCGGCCTGAAACACACCTGTACGGTTTCACCACGCTGCAACATGACTGCAACGCAACTTTCATACCCGCGGCACATCCGCGTCATATAGCGTAATCAGACTTCGGTTCCAGCCATGGAACCGAACCGCCGTAACCGTCGCCGTCCGACCCATTACCGGTCGATCTTCATCTCCGACGTGCATCTTGGCTTCTCCGGATGCAGCGCCGAGTATCTCCTCGATTTTCTGCGTTCCACCACCTGCGATCGCCTCTACCTGGTCGGTGACATCATCGACCTGTGGCAGATGAAGCGCCGTCTCTACTGGCCCCAGGCGCATAACGACGTGGTGCGCACCATCCTCGGCAAGGCGAAGCACGGCACCCGCATCATCTATGTCTGCGGCAATCACGACGAACTGCTGCGCGACTTCGTCGGTATGACCTTCGGCAATCTCGAGATCCACGACGAATTTGTTCACGAGTCGGCGGACGGCAAGAAGTTCCTCGTGATCCACGGCGACCAGTTCGACGCGGTGGTGATGCATTCACGCAGCATCGCCATGCTCGGCAGCCAGCTCTACGACTGGCTCATCCGGATGAACACCCTCACCAATCGCCTGCGCCGCAAGCTGGGATATCCCCACTGGTCGCTCGCCAGGGCGATCAAGCACAAGGTCAAGCACGCGGTGAATTTCATCAGCAACTTCGAAGCCGCACTCGCCTACGCGGCGAAGAAACACGGGGTGGACGGCATCGTCTCGGGACATATCCATCACGCCGAGATCAGCACCATCGACGACATCATCTACTGCAACTGCGGCGACTGGGTCGAAAGCTGCACCGCGCTCGTCGAGCGCGAGGAAGGCAGCATCGAACTGATCCACTGGACGGAACAGGCCGCGTCCCTCAAGCAACTGAAGCTCGCCGCGGCATGAATGTCGTCATCGTCACCGATGCCTGGAAACCCCAGGTCAACGGTGTCGTCCGCACCTACGAACAGTTCGGCAGGGAACTCACCGCCATGGGACACACTGTGTCCTACATCACGCCGGATGGATTCCGCACCGTGCCGATGCCTGGCTACCCCGAAATCCGTCTCGCGCTGTTTCCCTATCGCGGTGTGGCGAAAACGTTGCGCGCGAAGGGTCCGGACGCGATCCATATCGGCACCGAGGGGCCTCTCGGCAGCGCGGCACGGCGTTACTGCCGGCGTAACGGCATTCCGTTCACCACCGCGTACCATACCCGTTTCCCCGAGTACCTCCGCCTGCGCCTGCCCGTGCCCCTGGGCATGAGCTATGCGTGGCTGCGCCGTTTTCACCGCCCCGCGGTACGCACCATGGTGCCCACCGATACCCAGAAGCGTTACCTGGAGGAGCGTGGCTTCGACAATCTCGTGGTCTGCGGCCGCGGGGTGGATACCGACCTCTTCCGCCCGCTTGATCCTGCCCGCGACGATGCGCCCTACGACCTGCCGCGACCAGTGCATCTCTATCTCGGCCGGGTGGCGGTGGAAAAGAACATCGGCGCATTCCTCGACCTCGACCTGCCGGGCAGCAAGGTGGTGGTGGGAGACGGACCGGATCTGGCCGCACTGCGGAGGCGCAATCCCGGTGTGTTATTCGCCGGCTTTCGTTTCGGCGAAGACCTCGCCCGCCACCTCGCCGCCGCGGACCTGTTCGTCTTCCCGAGCCGCACCGACACCTTCGGCATCGTCCTGCTCGAGGCCATGGCCTGCGGCCTTCCGGTGGCCGCCTACCCGGTGGACGGCCCACGCGACGTGGTGCAGCAGGGCGTGACCGGCTGGCTCGACGATGATCTGGCGGTGGCAGTGGAAAAGGCGCGCACACTGGATCCTGCCAACTGCCTGCGTTTCGCCCGCCAGCACACCTGGCGTGCGGTCACCGAGGTCTTCCAGGGCATTCTCGCACCGATACCGCGGCAGCCCGCCACGGGTTTGCAACGCGCCGCGTAACGCCATGGCAGATCAACCCTTTTCCCTGCAACCACTGCTGCCCGGCTGGAGCGGCAACCCCGTGGGGCGCGGCCTCCTCGGCATGGTGGAACGGCTGTCGGGCCTGTCACTCCTGCAGGATGCCTACGACCGTCTGCCGTCCTTCGGCGACGCGCGCGGATTCCTGGAAAACGCCTTCGATACCCTCGGTATCCGCTACCATGCACCTGAACAGCAAGTTGCGCGAATCCCCCGCACCGGACCCGTGATCGTCGTCGCCAATCATCCCTTCGGCGCCGTAGACGGCATGATCATGGCGCACCTGCTGACGGGGATCCGCGACGACGTGCGCGTCATGGCGAACTATCACCTCGGACGCATTCCTCCGCTCAGGGAACTGTTCTTCATCGTCGATCCGTTCGACGGAACGGCTGCCCATAGCACCAACCGCAAACCCCTCAGGGACAGTATCCGCTGGCTGCAACGGGGCGGACTACTGATGGTGTTTCCCGCGGGCGAGGTGTCCCACTATCAATTCAGGCAGCGGCGGATCACCGATCCCGCCTGGTCCGACACCATCGGCAGGCTGGTGCGCCGTAGCGAGGCATCGGTGGTGCCGGTCTGCTTCCACGGACGCAACAGCGCGATGTTCAATCTCGCCGGTTTCTGCCATGCGCGCCTGCGCACGCTGCTGCTGCCGCGGGAGCTGGTGCGCAAGGCGGACAGCGAGATCCGCCTTACCATCGGCAAGCCCATCGATAACCGCAAGCTGGACTGTCTCGCCACCCCGCACGAGTTGACCGCCTACCTGCGCCTGCGTTGCTACCTGCTGGAAACCGGCGAGCCGCTTGGGCGTCGCGCCTCCGCGGGGCTGCGGCGCACCCTGCAACCGGATGCCCCGGCCGAGCCGCTGCGATCACCGGTGCCGCAGCCTGATCTCGTGCGCGAGATCGAACAGCTGCCAATGGAATGCCTGCTCCACGAGGCCGGTCCCCATGGCGTCTACGTCGCGCGCGCCGAGCAGATCCCGTGGCTGCTGCAGGAGATCGGCCGCCTGCGCGAGGAGGCTTTTCGCAGTGCAGGGGAAGGCACCGGCAAGGCAGCGGACATCGACCTGTTCGACACCTGGTATCGACACCTGTTCATCTGGCACCGTGAGCGCGCGGAACTTGTGGGCGCCTACCGTCTCGGCCCGGTGGAGGAAATTCTCGCCAGCCGTGGCAAGCGCGGCCTTTACTCCCGGACGCTGTTCCGCTACCGCAAGTCACTCCTGACCTCGTTCGGTCCGTCCATGGAACTCGGGCGTTCCTTCGTCCGCCCGGACTACCAGCGCAGCTTCCAGGCGCTCAACCTGCTTTGGAAGGGCATCGGACTGTACGCGGCAAGGGAAAACATCGCGGTGCTGTTCGGGCCTGTAAGCATCAGCCGGGACTACTCGGAGTCTTCCCGCCAGATCATCGCCAACTGCCTCCAGCAGGCGCCCTACCGGTCTCAGCTGGCGCGGCGGGTACGCCCCAGCCGGCCCATGCCCGGGAAAGCCGGGAGGCGATCCGCGGTCAAACTGATCCCACTGCCGGACGTGGATCTGGTCTCCGACATCGTTTCCCAGCTCGAGGCGGACGACAAGGGACTGCCAGTGCTGCTGCGCCAGTACCTGCGCCTGGGCGGCCGCTTCCTCGGCTTCAGCCTGGACCCGGACTTCGCCGACGTGCTCGACGGACTCGTGGTGGTGGACCTGCGCGACTGTGAACCGCGAGTACTGGAACGCTACATGGGCGCCGGGACGACTGAACGTTTCCTGCGCCACTTCGCGGTCGGGGCGGCCTGACCCCCGCCATCGTGTTACCACTTTCCGCTGTAAGCCCCGCCAGCGCTGGCGTTTTGCTGGCAGTTTGACGCGAAATCCGTGGCTGGCGGTGACGTCGCGCGGCCTTCCGGTATACTTTTGGGTCGGATTGATCCCTCCTGCGGCCCACCCATGTCTAGAACCATCGCCATCGTCGAAGACGACGTCGATCAGCGCGAAAATTACGCCGATGCCCTGAAGTCCCAGGGTTACAGTATTCAACTCTACGGCAACCGGCCGGACGCGAGCGCGGGTTTCCGCCGCGCCCTGCCCGACCTGGCGATTCTCGACATCATGCTCGAGGAGGACATGGACGGTGGCTTCGACCTCTGCCGCGAGTTGCGGCAGAAAAGTCCGAAGATGCCGATCATCTTCCTCACCGCGCGGGACAGCGACATCGATCGCGTCTCCGGCCTCCGGCTGGACGCCTGGGACTACATCACCAAGCCGGTCAATCTCCAGTTCCTCGCGGTGCGGGTATCTTCCCTGTTTCGCATCGCATCCAGCATCCAGACCTCGGCGGACAAGCCGTCCGCGCTGGTTCTCGGTGATCTCGAGCTGGACCAGAACAGCATGTCGATCAGCTGGCAGGGTCAGCTCCTCAACCTGACACTGACCGAGTTCTGGCTGATCGAGGCGCTCGCGCGTCATCCGGGTCACGTCAAGACCTACGAAGCGCTGATGCAGACCACGCGCCAGAGCTACGTGGAGAAGAACACCATCAACGGCTACGTCCGCCGGGTGCGGAAGAAGTTCAAGGAAGTCGATCCGGGATTCAACATGATCCAGACCGTGTTCGGCGTGGGCTACCGCTGGCAGGCGGACTGAGCCCGGCGCCCTGCCCATGTCTCCCTGACCGGCAACCGTTCCAAGGACGATGTTCAAAACCCTGCGATCCCTCAGCATCAAGTCCAAGCTGACGTGGATCGCGCTGGCCCTGTTGATCATTCCCTGGATGGGATACCAGTACGTCCAGGAGATGCGCGGTTTCCTCCTGCGTGGCCAGCAGGATGCCCAGTTGCTCGCCGCCAACGGCATCGCCACGGTGCTCAACGATCGCTCCGAGCTGTTCAACCCGACGACCGGGGTGCAGGAACTGCTGGGCGACCGCAACGACCTCTATGCCCATGCGCTGGGCAACACCATCCAGCTCGACGGCCAGGTGAGCGACTGGGGGGAAATCCTCGACCAGACCAACTACTACACCGGGCAGACCAATTTCAGCTGCGACGCGGAGGACGACCCGGACGGCTTCTCCCTCGCCAATGTCATCGGCTATTACAAGGACGATCTCTATGTCCTGTTCGAGGTCAACGACGACGTCCTCGTCTACCGCGACCTCAACCGCCTTCAGCTCGACACCAGCGACCAGATCCGGATCCTGCTGCAATTGCCTAACGGCGAGCTGAGGCATTACCTGCTGGTGGCGCGCGCGCCGGGGCGGATGAGCATCTATCTCGTGGACGAGGACTGGAAGCTGCCGCTCAAGGGCGAGGCCATCACCACGTTCATCGCCGAACTCGCGGAAACCCCCTGGGGCTATCGGATCGAGTTGCGCATTCCGCGCAATGTCATCGGCACCCGCTCGCGCCTGGGTTATTTCGCGGTGGACGTCGACGACACGGAGTCGCGGGAGATCACGGGCACGCTCTCCACCTCGCCGCGGGAGGCGGGCAGCGAGCCCGGCCAGGTGCTGCTGAATTCACCGGAGCTCACCAAGATCCTCAAGGCGCTGGACCGGCCGCAGTCCCGCATCTGGATTCTCGACAACCAGCAGCGGGTGCGCGCGGTGGTGGGCGGGCTGTCCACCCCGCTGGTGCAGGAACCCATCAACGGCACCGAGCTGTCGATCTTCGCGCGCCAGTTCCGCCGCGCGGAAGCCTTCTTCGACGACCTGCTGAAGCGCCCACCGGACCAGTTCGTCGACGTGCCGCGTGATGTCACCTACCGCCCGGACAAGATATTCACCCGCATCCTCAAGGGCGAGCCGGTGGTGCAGGCGCGGCCGTCCCTCGACCAGAAGGCGCAGATCATCGTCGCCGGCTATCCCATCCGTTCCGCGGAGGGCATCCTCGGCGCGGTCATCGTCGAGCAGAGCAGCAACGCAATCATGGCGGAACAGTTCTCGCTGCTGCGCAACCTCACCCTGGTGACCATCTTCGTGTTCGCCTTCGTGCTGTTCGCGCTGCTGGTGTTCGCCTGGCGGCTCACCGCCCGTATTCGCCGCCTGCATACCACCACGGAAAAAGCGATCACAGCCGAGGGCCGGGTGCTGGAGGACCGCATCCCGGCGCGCACCTATCCGCGCGACGAACTGGGCGACCTCGGCCGCAGCATCACCAGCATGCTCACCCGCCTGTCCGGCTACACCCGCTATCTCGAGGGCATGCCCGACACCCTGGCGCACGAGCTCAATAATCCGCTCAACGTGGTGTCCTCGTCCCTCGAGATCCTGGAAAACGAACTCCCCGGCGTCGCCACCAACAAGCACATGCAGCGCGCACAGAACGGCGTGAGCCGGCTGCGCGCGATCCTCACCGCGCTCACCGAGGCCGCCAACCTCGAGGAAGCGATGCGTGACGAGGTCAAGGAACGCATCGACCTTTCCGCCCTGGTCTCGGAGGTGGTGGATGGCTACAACAGCGGCTACGACAACAGCGTGTTCCACCTCCAGGTCGAAGCCCAGCCGCTATGGGTAAACGGCAGCGCCGATCACATTGCGCAGATGCTCGACAAGCTCGTGGACAACGCGGTGCAGTTCAGCCCGCGCGGGCATCCCATCGTCGTTCGCGTACGCGAGCGCGCCGGCAACGCGGAGATCATGGTGCTCAACGAGGGCCCGCAGATTCCCGACAACCTGCGGGAGCGCATCTTCGACCCCATGGTGTCCTACGGCAAGACCAACGCCAAGCAGTCACACCTGGGACTCGGTCTGTTCGTGGTACGGCTGATCTCCGAGTACCACCACGGCAGCGCCTGGGTGGAAAACCGCACCGACGTGGGCGGCGTGGCGGTGACGGTGGCGATTCCGTTGATGCGCTGAAGCCTGGCGGGCAAGCGCGCTCGCTACGCCGTCGGCTGCTCCGCGTCTAATTCGCGTACCGGCATTCCCAGGATCCCATTTCCACGTTCTTCGATTCGTGGAAGTACCACTGGGAGCCGGGCAGCAGGCGCACCTGCGGCTTTGCAACGTCGATATCGGCGCTGCGGTAGTCGCCGCCGCGCCACATGGCGGCGATCTCGGTGCCCGGCGCGCATTCGTCGCCGCCATACACGGTGCACCAGGCGAAGCCCACCTGGGCAAAGCGGTTGACTTCCCGGGTACCACGGAAGTCATGGCAACCCGGCTCCTCGTCGCCGCTGACCCAGCGCTGGCGCACGAACTGGCCCTTGGAGTTGAGCTTGTAGAGCCGGATCGATCCGTCCAGATCCGCGAACGCCACGGGCGCGGACGGCAGGCCGATTGACAGGGTAGCAAGGGCCAGGAACGCCGTCACCAGGCGCCGGGACACGGCGGGAAACCTCACCCGGCTACCAGCTGCCGATGGTCCAGCGACGCATGTTGGGCATGTCGCCGAGTTCCTTCTCCTCGTTGCCCATCATGGAACCCGCCTTGCGGTTCTCGTAGCTCTCGTCGATGCCGTTCTCGCGATGCACGTTGATGCGGTCATAGCCGCTGCCGACGCGCCACTCCTCGATGGTGTAGTTGGCATTGCCGGGGCTTTCCCCGGGCTGTGCATCGACGTCTTCCTTCGCCTGGGCGGCAACGTCTTCGGGGAGCTTCAGCGCGGGCTCCGCCTGGTCGTCCTGGGCATGTACCGGCAGCACCAGTGGTGCCAACACGAGCAGCGCGGTGACGCCAAGGATGGCGCCGATCGCGGTGCTTGCAGCTCTCGTCTGGATACTCATGTCTGATCCTGTATGACCTGGAGACACGCCCCCCGGCGGGGCCGCGCTGTTTCATTCATTGCGTTCGTTCGCCGCCACCGGTCCGTTCGCTGGCCCCCTCGCTGACCTGCCCTTCCACGCCGAAGCGAAGAATCGCTTCGCGGACCTCCTCTGGATGATCAAGCACCAGGAAACGATCCAGGTCCTTGCCGGCAATGGTGCCGCGCGCGAGAAGCGAATCCCGGAACCAGTCCACGAGACCGCCCCAGAAACTCCCTTCCACGAGTATAACCGGAATCCGCCGGGCTTTTTCCGTCTGCATCAGTGTCACGCAATCGAGTAACTCGTCGAGGGTACCGTAGCCGCCAGGCAACACCACGAAAGCCGAGGCGAAGTGCATGAAGATCGCCTTGCGCACGAAGAAATGATGGAAGTGGAGGCTGATGTCCTGGAAGGCGTTGGGCGGTTCCCGCCGTCCCGGTAGAACGATGTTGAGACCGACGCTGGGCGAACCGCCTGCCTGGGCGCCGCGGCTGACCGCCTCCATCATGCCCGGGCCGCCGCCGCTGATGATGGCGAAGCCTGCGCAGGAGAGCAGCTCGGCGGTGTGGCGCGCGGTCTCCCATGCCGGGTCGCCCGAACCAATGCGGGCGGAACCAAAGAAACTCACCGCTGGCTGGAGGCCCGAAAGGCGGTCATAGCTCGTGGTGAACTCCGCCATGATGTCCACGAGTTGATCGGCGCCGAGGGCCTCCGGGCGGTGGCTCCGCAGGTAGTCGAGCAGGTGGTCTGGAGCGGAGTCCGCGGCGTTCACGGGCGGGCCCCGCGACAGCGCTGAGCGCGGGTAAGGTACACGGTTACAATAGGGCGATAATCCAATGCGATATTACCCGCGCCCATGGCAGCAGACCAAGAAAAAGAACTGATACTCGTCGACGGATCGTCATTCCTGTTCCGCGCCTACCATGCCCTCGGCCGGCAGGGCGGCCTGTCCACCAGCGACGGCCAGCCCACCCACGCGGTATTCGGCGTGGTCAACATGCTGCGCAGCCTGCTGCGCGAATCGCAGCCGAAGCATATCGCCATGGTGATGGACGCCAAGGGCAAGACCTTCCGCAACGAGATGTACGCGGAGTACAAGGCCAATCGCCCGCCGATGCCCGAAGACCTCAGGGCGCAGCTCGAATACCTGCTCGAGATCATTCCCGCCATGGGGCTGCCGCTGGTCCGCATACCCGGCATCGAGGCGGACGACGTCATCGGCACCCTTTCGAAGTCCGCGGTGGCCGGGGGATACCGCGTGCGTATCATCAGCAGCGACAAGGATCTCGCGCAACTGGTGAACGAACACGTGGTGATGGAAGACACGATGAAAAAGACCGTCATGGACAGCGACGGCGTGCTGGAGAAGTTCGGCGTGCCGCCGGAGCGGATCATCGATTTCCTCGCCCTCACCGGAGACACCTCGGACAATATCCCGGGCATACCCAAGGTGGGACCGAAGACCGCGGCGAAATGGCTCGCCGACTACGGCGATCTCGACACCCTGGTGTCCCGCGCCGACGAGATCAAGGGCAAGATCGGCGAGAACCTGCGTGACAACCTGGAGGTGCTGGAGCTCTCCCGCGCCCTGGTGACCCTGAAATGCGACGCGGAACTCGACCTGACCTTCGAGGACCTGGAACCGAAGGATCCCGACATCGACAGCCTGCGCGATCTCTACGCCAAACTGGAATTCCGCAGCTGGCTTGCGGAACTGGATGCCGGGGAAGACCCGGTGGAGGAAGTCCCCTCCGGCAATGCCGCCGACTACGAGACCATCCTCGACGACGATGCCCTCGACCGCTGGATCGCGGCGATGAAGAAAGCGAAGGTCGTGGCGTTCGACACGGAGACCACTTCCCTCGACGCCCACCAGGCTTCGCTGGTGGGGATGTCGTTCTCGGTGAAGCCCGGCGAGGCGGCCTACCTTCCGCTGGCCCACGACTATGCCGGCGCCCCGGCCCAGCTCGATCGCGCAACGACGCTCGGGAAGCTGAAGCCACTGCTGGAAGACCCGAAGGTCGTCAAGACCGGGCAGAACCTCAAGTACGATATCGAGGTCATGCATCATCATGGCATCGATGTCGAGGGCGTGGCCCATGACACCATGCTGATGTCCTACCTGCTGGACGCCGGCAATTCCCGCCATGACATGGACACCCTGGCGCAGAAGCATCTCGGCCACACCACGATCAAGTTCAAGGACGTCGCCGGCAGCGGCCGTAACCAGCTCACCTTCAACGAGGTGCCTGTCGACTCGGCCACCAACTACGCTGCCGAGGACGCGGACATTACCCTGCGGCTGCACCATGCGCTCCTGCCACAAATCGAGGAGTCTCCACGGCTGCTCGAACTCTACCGCGACATGGAGATTCCCCTGGTCGGCGTGCTGGCGCGGATGGAGATCCTGGGGGTGCGCATCGACGGCGACATGCTGCTCGAACAGAGCGCCGCCATTGCCACCCGGCTCGAGGAAATCGAGCGCGAGGCACACCTGGCCGCGGGCCAGGAATTCAACATCGCGTCTCCAAAGCAGATCCAGGAGGTCCTGTTCGAGAAACAGGGCCTGCCGGTGCTCAGCAAGACCCCAAAAGGCGATCCCTCCACCGCGGAAAACGTCCTCCAGGAACTCGCGCTGAATCATGAACTGCCGCGCCTCATCCTCGAGCATCGCGGCCTCGCCAAGCTGAAGAGCACCTACACCGAGAAGCTGCCCCAGCTCGTCAATCCGAGAACCGGCCGCATCCATACCTCCTACCAGCAGGCAGTCGCGGCTACCGGTCGGCTGTCCTCCAGCGATCCCAACCTGCAGAACATCCCGGTACGTACCGAGGAGGGCCGGCGCATCCGCGAGGCCTTCATCGCCGCGGACGGCTTTACCCTGCTCGCGGCCGACTATTCGCAGATAGAGTTGCGCATCATGGCGCACCTTTCGGGCGATGCGGGACTGATCGAAGCCTTCCGCCGCGGCCAGGACGTCCACAGCGCCACTGCCGCGGAAGTATTCGGTGGAAAACCGGAAGATGTCGACGCGGAACAACGGCGACGCGCCAAGGCGATCAACTTCGGCCTCATCTACGGCATGTCGGCCTTCGGTCTCGCCCGTCAGCTCGGTATCTCGCAGAAGGAGGCGCGCGACTACATCGAGATCTACTTCGACCGTTATCCCGGGGTGAAGAACTACATGGACGCGACCCGCGAACGCGCGCGCGAGCAGGGCTATGTCGAGACCCTCTTCGGCCGCCGCCTGAACCTGCCGGAGATCAACTCGAAGAATGCTCCCCGGCGGCAGTACGCCGAGCGCACCGCGATCAACGCGCCGATGCAGGGCACCGCCGCCGACCTCATCAAGAAGGCGATGATCGAGGTCGATCGCTGGATCCTGGACACGGGTTCCGGCGCGCGCATGATCATGCAGGTGCACGACGAGCTGGTGCTCGAGACGCCGCGAGAGGACGGGAAGGCGATCGCGAAGAAGGTGGCGGATATCATGTGTTCCGTGGCCAGCCTCGATGTGCCGCTGGTGGTGGACACCGGCCTTGGCGACAACTGGAAGGTGGCGCACTGATCCGCCAATCTGATAGCATGATCCGTTCAAACAACGATTGACAGAGGAAAACGATGGCTACAGCGAGCGCGCGCCACATCCTGGTGGATAGCGAGGAACAATGCCTCGACCTGAAACAGCAGATTGCCGACGGCGCGGATTTCGCGGACGTCGCCGCGGAGCATTCCAACTGCCCTTCCGGGCGTAACGGCGGCGACCTCGGTAACTTCCGCCAGGGACAGATGGTGCCGGAATTCGACCAGGTGGTATTCAACGACGAGGTCGGCGTGGTGCACGGCCCGGTGAAGACCCAGTTTGGTTATCACCTGTTGGAGATCCAATCCCGACAGGACTAGCTCAAAATGACCTGCGCTCGGTGATACTTCGTTGAATCCAATCTCAAAATGCTCATGTACTACTTGTACACTGCGCTTTTGAGATCGAATTCGCCTCGTCTCACCTTCGCTCGGTCGATTTTGAGAGGTAAAAAATAATCTGTCTGCCCGCGGACTGGGCGCCGCGGGCAGGCGCCGTTTCCATCGCTGTTCCCTGTCCGCGTTGCCATGGCAAATTCATCGACGAAGCCCGTCACCCACGGTTCACTCAACTTCGCCGCCCGTACCGTCCAGTCGATGCTCGACGAGGCGGGAATCGTCCTCAACGGTCCCAACCCCTGGGATATCCAGGTGCGCGACGAGAGCATGCTGCGCCGCCTGCTCACCGGCGGCTCGCTGGCACTGGGTGAATCCTACGTCGATGGCAAGTGGGAGGTGGAGCAACTCGACGAACTGATCCACCGCCTGCTGCGCTCACCGCTCAATGACAATCACTCTTTCCTGGCGCACCAGTGGGCCCGTTTCCGGGCGATGCTGTTCAACCTGCAGAAACAGTCGCGCGCCTTCCAGGTGGGCGAGGCGCATTACGACCTCGGCAATGATATCTACGAGATCATGCTCGACTCACGCATGGTCTATACCTGTGGTTACTGGCGTTACGCCAGCGATCTCGATCGCGCCCAGGAAGACAAGCTCGACCTGGTCTGCCGCAAGCTGGACCTGAAACCGGGAATGCGTGTGCTGGACATCGGCTGCGGCTGGGGCAGCTTCGCCGGATTCGCCGCGGAACGCTATGGCTGCGAGGTAGTTGGCGTCACGGTATCGAAGGAACAGGCGCAGCTCGCCATCGAACGCTGCGCAGGGCTGCCGGTCACTTTCAGATTGCAGGACTACCGCGATGTTAGCGAGCCATTCGACGCCATCGTCTCACTCGGCATGTTCGAGCATGTCGGGCACAAGAACTACCGCACCTTCATGGAGGTGCTGATGCGCTGCCTCAACCCAGACGCACTCGCCCTCCTTCATACCATTGGCAAGAATGCCTCCCTGCCGGGCGTCGACCCCTGGATCTCGCGCTACATCTTTCCCAATGGCGAGATCCCGTCGCTCAAGCAGATCAGCGACGCGCTCGAGCCGGAACTCGTGGTGGAGGACCTGCACAACTTCGGCCCGGACTATGACCGCACGCTGATGGCCTGGTACCGCAACTTCGACGCCGGCTGGGAAAAACTGCGCGACAGGTATTCCGAGCGCTTCTACCGCATGTGGTCCTACTACCTGCGCGTCTGCGCCGGGGCCTTCCGCGCGCGTGATCTTCAGCTCTGGCAGTTTGTCATCTCCCGCGGCACCAGCACCAGCGCCTATCGGCGCCCTGACTTCTGACGCAATCGCCATCCCCGGGCGACGGTCGCCAGCCGCTCTGGGGCATCGATCTCGGCGGCACCAAGATCGAATGCGCGGTGATGGCGTCGGCGGACAGCCCCGAAACCCTGTTCCGCGAACGCATCGCCACCGCGGGTGAGCAGGGTTACAGACATGTCCTTGATCGAATCGCCACGCTGGTAGGTACCGCGTCGAGAGAAACCGGGCTGGCGCCCGATCGCATCGGAATCGGCACGCCCGGTACTCTCGACCCGGACACAGGGCTGCTGCGCGGCTGCAATTCCCAGCACCTCCAGCACCAGCCATTCCGTACGGACCTCGAAACGCTACTTGGCGTCCCGGTGGTGGTGGAAAACGACGCCAACTGCTTCGCCCTCGCGGAGACCCGTCTCGGCGTGGTGCCCTCCCTGGGCCTTCCTGTTTCAACGGTGTTTGGCATTATTCTCGGCACCGGCGTGGGCGGTGGCCTCGTGATCGATGGCAATCTCACCGACGGCCCCAACCGCATCCGCGGGGAATGGGGCCACAACCACCTGGACGACAGCGGCGGCGTCTGCTGGTGCGGCCGCACCGGCTGCGTCGAGACAATTCTCTCGGGACCTGCGCTGGAGCGTTATTACGCGGATGCGGCGGGACAGTCCCTGGCGCTGGCGGAAATCGCGAAGGCGGCCGGGCAGGACCCGGTGGCGACACGCGCGATGGAACGCCTGGTCACCTTCTTCGGCCGCGGCATCGCGGGTGTGATCAACCTGCTGGACCCCGACGTCATCGTCATCGGTGGCGGCGTCGGCAATATCGACCGGCTCTACACCGACGGCGTCGCCGCGATACACCACCGGCTGTTCAGCCCGTCGCTGAAAACCCGGATCGTCAAGCCACTGCTGGGCGACAGCGCCGGCGTCATTGGCGCGGCACTCCTCTAATTGGTGACAGTTTACATATTTCTTTGAACCCCCTCGCGATCTCCCACGACACAGGGTGCGTGCGCGGATGAACCGCCCACGAATTCACTCAACTGAAACCTTTGAAACCGGAGATCGAAAAATGAACAAACTGTTAGTCGTAATGAGCATGGCCGTAGCAATGATGGCGGCCAACGTCCAGGCCCAGGCCGGCAACTGCGTGGGCACGGTGGTCGCCGTCTGCGAGGCGCTGTTCCCGCCCGACAACACCACCATCGAGGACGACCAGAACAACACCACCTGCCAGACCGAGGGCATCAAGATCCTCTGCAGCATGGGTGGCCAGGACAATTTCAGCCCGCAGAAACTGAAAGCGGCAACCCTCAAGAAACGCGCCAAAATCGCCGCGAAACGCAACGCGGGCTGATTCGCCCTTCCCAAAGTAAACCCGGGGCGTAAAGCCCCGGGAGATCACCCTCGAGATTTCGGAGCGCGCGAAACAATCAGCGCGCGGTCACTTCACCGGCATACGCCAACTCGGCTCGCGGCCCTGATCCGGCCCGGTCGCGCAGTATGTTGTCCAGCGCGAACGAACCGGCTCCCGTCACGGCGAGCGACGCGGTGGCGGCGAGCAGGGTCAGAGCGTACTCGTAGCCGTTGTTGCTCATGAACAGTCCGTTGCCGGCATGCACGCTGAACATCGCCACCAGCATTGTGAACGCCGTCACCACCGCCGCGGGACGGGTGAGCAGCCCCAACGCGAGGGCGAGGCCACCAAAGAACTCGGCGCTGCCAGCCAGCAATGCCATCAGGAAACCCGGCTCGAGGCCGATGCTGGCCATCCACTGCCCGGTGCCTTCGAGTCCGTAGCCGCCGAACCAGCCAAACAGCTTCTGCGCGCCGTGGGCGGCGAGGATGACGCCGACGGGTACGCGCAGGATGAGGGCGCCGATGCCGCCGGTGGATTGAAACAGGATCCGGTTCAGGCCGGATTGGGCATTCTGGGTATTCATGGTTCTGTCCTGGAAAATCGAATGATGGATATTCCCGCTAGCGGGCCATGGACAGACTCTACTATTTTCAATTTGAGTGATTAACTGGTTGATTATTGGATATTTATCAACGTATCATTGATAATCTACCACATTCCGGAGGCTCAACTGGACCGAATCGACGCCATGCGCGCCTTCGTGGCGGTGGCCAGGGAGGGCGCGTTCACCCGCGCCGCGGACCGCCTGTCGATGTCGCCGCAACTGGTCAGCAAGTACGTCGCCGGGCTGGAGAAGCGCCTGGGGGCGCGGCTGCTCAACCGCACCACCCGCCGGGTCAATCTCACCGAGGCGGGGATGCGCTACTACCAGGGCGCGCTGCAGTTGCTGGACGACTACGACGACCTGGAAAACCAGCTCGGCGACCTGCAGGATGAGGCGCGAGGGCTGCTGCGGATCAGCGCGCCGGTGTCGTTCGCCGGTCGCCACCTCGGCGTGCCGCTATGCGCGTTCCAGGAGCGGCATCCCGGCGTCGGCATCGACCTGCAACTGAACGACCGCCGGGTGGATATCGTCGACGAGGGCTTCGATATCGCGCTCCGGATCGGTCACCTGAAAAGTTCCTCCCTGGTGGCGCGTCGGATCGCCACGGTGCGCCTCGTGATCTGCGCCTCACCGCACTACCTGGCACGCCATGGTACACCGGCCTCCCTCGCCGACCTCGAGCAACATCGCTACCTGCGCTATGCCTACATGGACAGCGACAACCGGGAAACCGCCTACGCCGCGCTATTCATGGGCCGGCACCGTCACCGGGAATTCGTATGCAATAACGGCGACGTGCTGGTGCAGGCAACCGTCGAGGGCGCTGGCATTGCCATTCAGCCCACCTTTATCGCGGGTGACGCCATTGCCCGTGGAGATCTCCAGGTCATACTTCCCGAACTGGCTCCTGAGCCACTGGGCCTCTACATCGTCTATGCAAGCCGCCAGCTACTGGCAAGCAAGATCCGGGCATTTATCGATTTCATGGACGGCTACTACGGTGATCCGCCCTACTGGGACGACTTTGCGACCGCAACTGGGTAGTGGCATCGAGCCGATTGCGCCGCCTGCGACGCCTCGCACTTCGCCTCCGGCCTATTCGGGCGGATTGGCGCAATAAGCGTCGAAGGCTTCCGGCGTGTTTTCGATCATCACCCGGTCGGCCAGCTCCCAGGGCCGTTCGCACTGTTCGGTAAGCGTGCACCAGCGGTATCCCGCGGAGGGAATGCAGCCATGGGCATCACGATCCGCGCCTGGCGTGGACGCACCCTGGTTGCTGGTAGCACATGCGCCAAGCATCGCCGCCAGGAACACGGCCGGCCAGATTGCGAATCGCATGGAGTTACCTGCGCTGTCCTGTCGCTGCTTCATTGACTGTGGATTGTCGTTTACCAGAAGTCCTGATCCGTGCGCGCCTTGACGAGCTTCAACCTGGCCTTCGCGCTTGGCCTGATCAACTTCCCAGGCACCTGCCTGTCAAAGGGAATCTTCAGGATTCCCATGTTCGTGATTTCGTACTCCGCAAGATCTTTCCGAATTGGCTCCAGCGCGTCCAGCGAAGCGGTGAAGCCGGCATGATGGGCGTCAATCCCGTCATGCCTTATTGCAATCCGGGTTACTCGGGATAAATCCGGTTCCAGTCGTTCTTCATGTTTACCAGCAACCAGCCGCGCTGGCCGGCCTCGTCGAGGCCGCGTTCCAGACCGCCGATATGGGAGCCCCGGTCGTAGGCCCACTCCCGGTCAGCATCGTTGTGGTGGATGATCACGCCGAGGCGCGCGCCGTCGCCGGCGGTGGTCCATTCGAGCATCTGGAAGTCGCCGTCGGAATTGCCCACCGCCATGATGGGACGCTGGCCGATATGGTGCTGGATACCCACGGGTTTACCTTCCTTGTCGTCGATAAAGTTCACCTCCGGCAGGCGCATAATGGTCGGTACGCCGTCGATGACCTCGTACTTCGTCTTCACGCTGGAACCGACGATCTGCTCCGGCGGGATGCCGTAGGCTTCCGGCGCCCAGGGGCGCATGAACTCGATACCGCCACCGGAGACGATGAAGGTCTTGAAGCCGTTGGCGCGCAGGTAGTCGAGAAGTTCCAGCATGGGCTGGTAGATCATCTCGTTGTAGTGCCTGTCCGTGGCGGGATGCCTCGCGCTGGCGATCCAGTCGGTGACGATGTCGTCAAAATCCGTTGACGTCATGCCCGCGTGGGATGTCATGAGCAGTTCCACCAGGGCCTTGTCGCCACCCGCCAGGGCAGACTTGAGGTCGCCCCGCAGGATCGAGGCGTAGGGCTCCTGGTTCGACCACTCCGGGTGATCCGGCGCCATCGCCTTGACCCGGTCGAAGGCGAACAGCGCCTGGAAGTACAGTGGCTGCTCCGTCCACAGGGTGCCGTCGTTGTCGAACACCGCGATGCGTTCCGCCGGCGCCACGTAGTTGGCGCCGCCTTCACGGGTCACCTCGGCGACGAAGTCGACGATCCGGGTACGGCTTTCACCACCGTTCCAGGAGGGTAGCGGATCGGCGCGTGGCGCTTCCGGTGTCGTGGACGCGCAGCCGGCGACGGCGAGAAACAGCAACACCGCACAGGCATTGCGAAGAAATATCTTCATGAAACTTCTCCTTGTAAATTGAAAAAAGGCCGCCGATTCCACGGGAGAACCGGCGGCCCTTTGCGCAAATCAGCAGATCACTTGCCGGTGGCGGCGTTCTGGATCTGCTCCTGGATCTTCTCCAGGTTGAAGGAGCCCGGCGTCTGGCTGGGTGGATAGTCCACCATGGACTTCAGGAAGTTACCGGCAATCTGTTGCATCGGCACCAGCACGAAGGCACGCTCGAGGAACCAGTCGTGATAGACGTTGGCGTCGATCTGGGCTTTTTCGAACGGGTCGCGCCGCAGGTTGAACAGCAACGGCAGGCGCAGTTCGGTAAACGGCTCGCGCCAGATCTGGAACGCATCGGCGCGGTTCTCCAGGAATACGGCCTTCCAGTCTCCGAGGCGGATCGCGACCACCGCGCCGTCATCGTTAACGTAAATGAATTCCTTGCGCGGTGACGCCTTGACGTTGGCATTGAAGTTCTCAAAGGTACCCGCGCTGGCAAAATACTCGCTCATGTCATAGCCGTCGAGATGCTGGCGGTAAGTGCGGCCGATGGCCTCGTAACCGTCCAGCATGTCTTCCTTGAGATCGGTCTTGCCCGCAGCGCTAGCCAGGGTAACCATCCAGTCCTCGTGGGCGACGATGCCGTTGAGGGTCTCGCCGGCGGGCCATTTGCCGGGCCAGCGGGCAAAGGCCGGCACCCGGTAGGCGCCCTCCCAGTTGGAGTTCTTCTCCTTGCGAAAAGGCGTGATGCCGGCATCCGGCCACGTGTTGTAGTGCACCCCGTTATCGGTGGAGTAGAACACTATGGTGTTGTCGGCGACGCCGAGTTCATCGATCAGGTCAAGAAGTTCGCCGACATGCATGTCGTGCTCCACCATGCCGTCATGGTAGGTATTGCCGCTGGTTCCGGAGAGACCGGTATGCTCTTCTTTCACGTGGGTGCGAAAGTGCATCCGTGTGGCGTTCCACCAGGTGAACCAGGGCTTACCGGCATCGTGCTGGCGCTGGATGAAGTCCTTGGCCGCGGCCAGGGTCTCCTCGTCCACGGTCTCCATCCGCTTCCTGGTCAGCGGGCCGGTGTTCTCGATCTCGCCGTCGGCTGAAGCTTTCAGCACGCCGCGCGGGCCGTAGTGCTCGAGGAAGGTGCGGCCATCGGGCATCACGAAGTCACCCGGGTAGTCGCGGTTCTCGGGCTCTTCCTCGGCGTTCAGGTGATAGAGGTTGCCGAAGAACTCGTCGAAGCCATGGTTGGTGGGCAGGTGTTCGTCGCGGTCGCCGAAGTGGTTCTTGCCGAACTGGCCGGTGGCATAACCCTGCTCCTTGAGCACGCCGGCTATGGTGATATCCACCTCCTGCCAGCCCTCGGCGGCGCCCGGCAGGCCCACCTTGGTCATGCCGGTGCGCACCGGCACGGTGCCACCCATGAACGCGGCGCGTCCCGCGGTGCAGGACTGCTGACCGTAATAGTCGGTGAAGGTGAGGCCCTCGCTGGCGATCCGGTCGATATTGGGCGTCTCGTAACCCATGACGCCACGGTTGGTGTGGCTGATATTGTAGACACCGATGTCGTCGCCCCAGATGACGAGGATATTGGGTTTTTCCTGGGCGAATGCAAATGGCGCCGCGCAGAGCATGGCCCCAATCGCCGCCAGGCGTGTCAAAGTATTTCGGGAAGTGGCAAAACTCATGGCGTATCCTTATTTGATGGTTGTTGAATTGACTGGCGGATGTCCGTGATGCCCGGCCCGATTAACGGGGGTAATCCGCTGACGAGTAGAATGGTAGAACAAGCCCATGGCCGTTTCAATAGAAATCAGGGGATTGACAATCGTATCCAACGCTCTGGCGCGGCCCTGAGAACCCCGGAACTTCAGTTTCATGGTAGTCACTCGTGATGAAAATCATGTGAATTCCCTTCTCCATAAACTCCCGAAGTACATCCATGGGGGCGGGTTGACCGCAACAAGATGTGACGCGAACGCACACAAATATTGCGGAAACGTCAAGCGCGGTCTTGCTTCAAGCGGGGTCGTGGAAGGGTTGCCCGCCGGGATTGAGTGGTGGCAAGGCGTCGCCGGCCCTACCCTTGTCAAGCAATGTCGTACGTGCAGCCACGATGGCATCAGCCAGCGCGCGCCATCCTGCATCTTCACCGCCCATCCCGTCGTGACCGTAGCGCGCGGCGCCTATTGCAACCAGCGCGCCCTGCACCACAACATCCTCGCGCGGATCACCGCGTCGGACCCTTTCCGACCAGGCGTCCAGGGCGGGACGCAGCGCGGCGTTATCGCGTTTCGAGACAACCCTTCGTAACTGACGAAACGCATACTCTTCCGAGGCCAGTTTCGCGGCGTGGCGATCCCGCGACCACTGCAGTAGCGGCGGAACAATGCGTCGTAACAGCCACGAGAGGACTACCAGCGCCAGCAAGGCGCCCACGCAAACGAGCGCAATGAGCCGCCAGTCGCGTGGCTCGCTAGTGATCGCCGGCGGTCCGTCGATGGCGATATCGAATCCGTCGGCCGTTGCGCTCTCCACCTTGCCACTCTGGAGGTTGTACCAGTCCAGCGTCACCACCGGCGCCTCGCCCCTGCCGCCGCCCTCCGCCACCAGGGTCACGCGCTCGGTGCGGCTGCCGGCGATGACGCCGCGATCCTCGGCCTCCTCCACCCGCGGCTCGTCCGGGTAGGCGGCGATGCCGTCCACGTCGATGGGTAACTGGAGCGCTGGCAGGAACATCGGCGAGACGCCGCGAACCTCGGCGACGATGGTGCGGCTCGCGCTGTCGCCGGGCTTCATCGACCCCGGCTCGCCTTCGATGGTCTGCTTCAGTTCGAGGGACTGCGCGGCGATAAAGGGATCGAGATTCTCCGCGCCTTGCGGCAATGCGCCCGCAAAACGTACGGCATCGGTCGTGAGCGTGACCCGGATGGGCGCGCTGGTCTCCGGGTCGGCATACGTCACCACCACCTCCCGGGGCGGCAGGAAGAACTCTCCCGGCACCATCGGTGACAACTGGTAGCTGCGCATGATCCCGGACCAGGTCGCGCCGCCGATGCGTTTGCTGATGGGCGTGGTCGAGCGTTCGGGCAGGCGCACCAGCACGTTGCTCGTCTCCATGCTGGGCCAGACCGGCGGCTGCGGCATGAACGTCGGCACCAGCACCGTCAGGCGCAGCCGGAGCGGCTGGCCGGGTATCGCCTCGGTTTCGGGGAAGTCCATCGTCAGCATCGGGCCATCGCCTGCTGCCCCGGACGAATCGTCCGTTGCCTGCTGGGCGAATACCGGGTGCGTGACGATCGGCACGAGTAGCACGAGTAATCGCAATGCGGTCATTGCGCCGTTCCCGTTGCGGGGGCCTCTGCGTCGGAAGTTGTCTCCACCGAACCGGCCCGCACGGCCTCCAGCGCGAATCGCTGGCGCAGGAAGTCGCCCGTGCGCGTGTCCACCGTGTTCATCCACTGGTCCGTCGTCATCATGCCCATGCCCTCGCCTTCCTGCGGGACTTTCATGTCGGTGTCGGCGCCGCGGTTGGCCTCGTTATCGAACACCACGTCGTCGGCGCCCTCCCCCGTATGCTCACCGGTGTCCGACTGCTCGCGCACGCGCTCGATGTAATCGACGATCTCGCGCGCCACAGCGAGGTTATCTTCCGCGTGGGGATAGTCGGGGTCGCGTTCCAGGGTGGTCTCAAAGGCGCGCACGCCGTCGCGGTAGCCACGCGACCGGATCTGCGCCATGCCCTGGATATAGGACGCCTCCGCGGTTTCCACTCGATCCAGCACCTCGATCGCGGTCTCGTACTGGCCGTCGCGGAAGAGCGCGTAGCCGCGCCACAGCGGATCGGTGAACAGTTCCGCGGCGCGCTCGAAATGTTTGTTGCGGTAGGCGATCATGCCCTGCTGGTCGGGCGTCAGGAACCAGTCTGAAATGCCATCCGCGCGCACCGGCCCGGATAGCGGGAGGAATCCGACGACCAGGAGCAGCGGCGCCCAGCGCATGGTCCAGCCGCGGCGGAACCAGAGCAGTGTCAGCAGGATCACGGGCCAGGCGAGCCAGTGGGCGCGGTCCTCCCAGGGCTGCTCGGTGTTCTGCAGCAGTGCCTCGCGGTAGGCCGCCGCGAGCAGGCGATCGATCCGGTTTACGTCCGATGCGTCCGGGGTCGCCGGGATGACCGTGGCATTCGACAACTGGTCGAGGCCACGGTCGCGAACGCCCTCGGGCAGCATCGCCAGCACCGCCAGTGTGGCGGCGCCGTCCAGCGCGGGCGCGTCGGCGGGATCGAGGCCGTCGGCGACGAACAGGATGCCACCCGGTGTTTCCTCCTGGGACAGCAGGTCCGTGGCCAGCGCCAGCGCCTGGCCGGCCTGCTCCCCTTCCACCGGCATGATTTCCGGGATCAGCCCCTCGAGGTAGGGCAGCATGACCGCGGGATCCTCCGTCATCGGCACCACGCCGTGGGCGCTGCCGGCGTATGCCACCAGCGCGGTGCGTGCGCCGCCGCGCAGGTCGAGGAGGTCGCGGATCTTCTGCTTGCCGCGCTCCAGCCGCGACGGCGCGATATCCTTTTCCGCCATCGACGGCGTGACCTCGAGGACGACGACCAGCGGCGCAGTCTGCGCCACGAAGGGATCGGGGGTACGCGACCAGGTCGGCCCGGCGGCGCCGATCACGAGCAGCAGCAGGCCGAGCGCGACCCCGTCTATGGGGCGCAGCCGGCCCTGGCTGTCCGAGCCCACGGTGAGCGCGGATCGCAGATGGGGCGCGAGGCCGTCAGCGGGCGGACCCTGGCGCACCTGGCCACGGCGTATCACCCACCAGGCGAGCAGAATCACCGGCAGCAGCAACAACCATAGTGGGCGGATGAAGTGGAACGCGTCGAGGATGACGGCAAACTCGTTCATGCCACCCGGCGCATCGATGCGCGCATCCGCAGTTGGAGGTATCCCAGCGTCGCGCAGCCGACCAGGGCCGCCAGCGCCATGGCGATCCAGGCCAGCGATTGCCGCGGGCGCCATGAAATGGTCTCTGTTTCCCGCGGCGCGAGTTCATCGATACGGGTATAGACGCCCTCGAGGGAGGCCTCGTCCTCGGCGAAGAAGTACTCTCCGCCAGTGCGCCCCGCGATTTGCTGTAGCGCCTTCAGGTCCACCCGCTCCTCGCCGGTGGCGTCGGGATTGCCGACGCCGATGGTGTAGATCTCGACGTCGCGTTCCCTCGCGATATCCGCCGCGTTGAGCGGACTCATGCGGCTCGCGGTATCGGAGCCGTCCGAGAGCACGATCAGCAGGCGCTGGGTGATATCGCTCGCCTCGAAGGTTCGGATCGACAGCCCGATGGCATCACCGAGCGCCGTGTGCGGGCCCGCCATTCCAACCTCGGTGCGATCGAGGAGCGCGCTGATGGTCTCCAGGTCCTCGGTGAGCGGCGCCTGCACGTAAGCCTTGCTGCCGAACACGATGAGCGCCATGCGGTCGCCCTTGCGGCGCTCGACGAAGTCGCGCACGACGTCGCGCACCGCGGCGAAGCGCTGCTTGCTGCTGCCGTCCGGGGCGGCGAAGTCGTTGGTGTCCATGGAGCCCGAGATGTCGATGGCGAGCACCACGTCGCGCGCCGCGCGGGTCATCTCCACCGGCTGGCCCACCCGCTCCGGCTGCGCCAGCGCGAGCACCGAGAGGCACCAGATCGCGCTCGCGGAGAGTAGTTGCAACCGCGAGCGCGCCAGCACCACCGCCCCCGGGCCGGGCTCCGTGCCGGCGCTGTCGACGATGCGGCGGAAGAACGGGAAGCGCAGCGCGGGCACCCGCTCGCGATGCGGCGGCAGGAAGTGGAAAACGACAAACGGCAGCGGCAGGAGCAGCAGCCACCAGGGCGCGCCGAGGGAGATCACGGCACGGCCTCCACCCGGTGACCACGTATCCACTCGGCCGCGAGGGCGCCAAGTCCCGGCACCGGTTCCCCGTCGGCGCGATAAGGTCCTGTGACGATGGCGGATCCGGGTTCTCCGACGAAGCCAGCATCGGCGGTCCGGTCGAGGAAACGTAGCCAGTCATCTCCCGACAGGCTGGCGACGTCACCGCGCGGCCAGGCCGCGAGCGCGGCGCGGCGCAGGATGACGGCAATGGCGGCCGGGTCGTCTCCGGCGCGTTCGAGTTCCTCCAGCGCCGCGCGGCGATAGGCATTGGCTTGCCAGCGACGCCAGCGCTTCCACGCAACCCATGCAAGGCCGAGCGCCAACAGAACGCCCAGCACCACCCAGCCCACTGTCTGCGGCACCATGGAAACCGGCGCGGGCTCGGGGGGCGGCACGAGCAGGTCGATGAGATCGCTGAGGGTATCTACCTGGACGCCTTCGAGGATGTCGCTGTCGCTCATCTCGGACCTCGCGGCCCCGGTCCTTTCGGACCGAGACCCATCAGGCGGCGCATCTGGGTGAGCGTATCCTCGCTCGCGGACAGCGGCAGGACGGGCACGCCGAGGGAGCGCTGCCAGTCGAGGATTTCCCCGAGGCGGCCCCGCGCCATGTCGCGCAGGCGGCCATGCGCGGCGCGGTCGCCGGTGTCGACCTCGGCCTGCAGTTCGCCATCGGAGACTACAAGCCGCAAGCCTTCGGGCAGTTCCTCGGCATAGGGATCGGTCACCAGGCAGAGCACCAGGTCATTGTGCCGGCTCAGGCCCGACACCAGCCGGTGGGTCTCCGCGTCGATGACGTCGAAATCGCTCAGCACGATGACGAGATGATTGCGCGGCGCGATGCGCGCCACCGCGCGCAGCACGCGGGTGAGCGACATCGGTTCCACCGGCGGCGCATCGGCGCGCAGCAGGCCGTTGGCATTGGCGAGCGCGGACAGAAAGCGATCAAGGGAGGCACGGCTGCGCTGGGGACGGATCTCCGCAATGTGCTGGTCGCCGAAGACGATGCCGCCGACGCGGTCACCCTGGTCGGCGATGCGGAACGCCGCGAGGGCCGCGGCCTCGGCGGCGGTGACCGACTTCATGTTGCGCTTCGAGCCAAAGAACATCGACATGCGCTGGTCGACGACGAGTAGCGCGGGGCGGTCACGCTCCTCGGTCATGACCCGCACGTGGGGTTCACCGGTGCGCGCGGTGACCTTCCAGTCGATGGAGCGCACGTCGTCGCCGGGGAGGTAGCCGCGCAGCTCCTCGAAGTTGAGTCCGCGGCCGCGCAGGCGCGATGCGTGGCGACCGTTGAGCACGGAACGCGACGGCTGCCGCGGGAGAAAGGTCAGGCTGCGCGCCCTGCCCTCCAGCGAGCGCAGGTGACCGAGGGTGACGCGCACGCGGGGATCTTCCGCGTCGGCCACCGCCGCGGCGGGCAGCGTTCCCGTCCGGATGCGTGCCGCCCGGTCCATCGTGCCAACCGTCTCAGGCCAGCGCCACCAGGCGGATGATCTCCTCCACCACCCGGTCCGGCGACACGCCCTCGCCCTGGGCCTCGTAGCTGAGCTTGAGGCGGTGGCGCAGGGCATCCGGCGCGATCGCGCGCACGTCCTCGGGATCGACGTAGTCGCGGCCGTTCAGCCAGGCATGGGTGCGGCCGCAGCGGTCGAGGGCGAGGGAGGCGCGCGGGCTCGAACCCACCTCGATCCAGCGCGGCAGGTCTTCGCCGAATTCCGCCGGCACACGGGTGGCGTTCACCAGGTCGGCCATGTAGCGCGCCATGGCGTCGGAGACGTGGATCGCGCCGATCTCGCGGCGCGCTTCGAATATCGCCTCCTGGGGAATCGGCGCCGGCTTCTCCCTTGGCGCGGCGTCGGAGGGAGCGGCGGCCGCGGCGACCTCCTCCCCGCGCACCAGTTCGATCACTTTCACCTCGTCCTCGACCGGGGGATAGGTGATGTTCACGTGCATCAGGAAGCGGTCCATCTGCGCCTCGGGCAGCGGATAGGTGCCTTCCTGCTCGATGGGGTTCTGGGTCGCCATGACCATGAACAGCGGCGGCATCCTGTGGGTCTTGCCGGCCACGGTGACCTGGCGCTCCTCCATCGCCTCGAGCAGCGCGGCCTGCACCTTGGCCGGGGCGCGGTTGATCTCGTCGGCTAGGACGATATTGGCGAAGATCGGGCCCGGCTCGAAGCGAAACTCCGATCCCTCCGCGCCCTGGTAATAGACCTCGGTGCCGGTGACGTCCGAGGGCAGCAGGTCGGGGGTGAACTGCACGCGGCTGAAATCGCATTCCAGGTTCTTCGCCAGCGCCTTGATGGCGCGCGTCTTGGCTAGCCCCGGCAGTCCCTCGACGAGCAAATTGCCGTTGGCGAGGAGTCCAATGAGCAGGCGCTCGATCACGTCGCGCTGGCCGATGATGGATTCCCCCATGCGCTCGCGGAGCGCCTCTACCTGTTCATGTGCCGTCATTGCCGCCTCTGATTACCCCTTGTTCGGATTGTCCGCATTGTGCATGAAAGATGCGTGAGCCGACACCCGCGCCATGCACGGCGCGAGATCAGGCGAAAGCGTACTACTGCGTCACGGAAGCGTTGGCGCCGTCCCCGGAAGCCTGGTCGGACCAGTGTTCCTGCTTGCGTTCCTCGTACCATTTTCGGCCATTGACCAGCTTCCAGTCGGTCTCGTCCGCGCGGCGTTCGAAGCCGCCGCTGAAGATGCCGAGCTTGCCCCAGACGATGGCGTCGTTGCGCTCACCGTCGGCGGAGACCTCGGCCACCAGTTCGAGCCGGTCGCCCGCGACCGCGAGGTCGCGCACACGCAGCGACTTGTTGGAGGCGGATACGCTCGCATGGCCGCTGACGTCCTGCACGGTGAGAAATCCATCGAAGCGGCTGATCCATTCCTTGATCTCGGCGAACAGCGCAACGATCGCGCGCGTGTCCTTCATCTCGAGATCGACGTCCGCTTCCACCGCAAATGGCTGCGACAGGTCGGCCATTCCGGAGGGCACGGTGATGTTCATCCACCAGTGGTCGTCGACGTCGACGTTCTCGTTGTCGAACACCCCGTTGAACAGGCGGAACTCGGTGCCGCCAAGATCCACGTGGTAGTCGTTGAGCTTCTGTCCGCTTGCCTCGGACGCGAGGCTCATGTCCATCGTGAATACCGTGTCGCGAAACTTGCCACCGATGCCCACGCCTTCCATGCCAAGCCGTGCTTCCGCGGCCTGGCTCGCACCATCCACGGTGATCCCGCCCTGTATCCTCGCGCTGCCGCTTTCCACCGAGATACCCAGGGTGGGCGGGAGGTATTCGCCCAGCGTGGTGATGTCGGGAATCTCCGACTCCGGGATATCGAGGCGGACGTTGAACTCGGACAGCACGCGCTCGGGATCCAGCGTGGGTGTCGATCCTTCCAGCGACAGGTTCGTTCCGCGCAGTAGCGGCAATTCAATGCCCTGGCGCGACAGGTCGTAGTCATCGAACACGATACGGATCTCACCGGCTGTATCGCCATTCACCTCGCGCACCGCACCCGTCACCCGGCCCGATCCGTGGGCGCTGTAGCCAAGGAACTCGAGCAGCAGACTGGTGGCGCTGACGTCGAGGGTGGTGCCGTCCAGCAAGCGGCCGTTCTCGAGGCGGGCATCGATGGCGATTTCGCCGTCGCCGTCGATCCGTTCGATCCACTCCATCCCGGGAAACAGGTACTGCAGCGGCACCAGCGTGCCTACCTGGCCTTCCACGGTGACATGACCGGAGATCTTCTCCAGTAACGCCGGCCCGCGATCCTCTCGGGGATTGAATGGCGCGATGCCGCCGCTGGCGGTGATATCGATGGTCTTCGGCAGGCGGTTCTCGTCGACATGGAATTCGGCGCCGCGCCATTCCGCTTCCACGGGCCCGATGCTCTTGTCGCCTCTTACCTGAATCGAGGCCGAGGCCCGCCCACCGCCTTGCCCCCCAGAGAGGGATACGCGGTTGAACGAGACATGGGAGATGGCATCCACCACGCCGTCCGCGATCTCGATGGTCAATCCGGGATAAGGTTTCGTCGGCGCGGGGCGTTCACCCTCCGGCTTTTCACGCGAAATGGCAACGCCGACCGTGCCCGCGTGGAGACCCTCGAACACCGCGCGCTTCTGCAAAAACGGCAGGATCGCGACCCGTCCGGAAACCCGATCGGCAGAGATCTCCGCATCCGTGGACCAGGTATGGATGTTCATCGTCGCCCCCCGCGCTTCGAACTGCAGCGGGTACAGCGTCCAGCCCTTGTCCCAGTCCAGGGTGAACTTGTCCGGTCGGATACCCGCGATGGCGGGTCCAATACCGGTGTTGAGGGCGATGTTGCCGGCGACGAGCCAGATGATTTCCAGGCTGACGGCAGCCTTGACCACGAACAGGAACAGTTTCTTCAGCACGACACCATGGGAGAAAAAATCGGTGACAGTATACTGAATTCCCGGACCAAGCCCCTGCAAGTCGGGTCGCGGGCCAATTAAGTATACTGTCACCAAAAAAACGACGCGTGGCGAGCTTGGGAGTCATACGTTTACGGCGGCGCTGATCAATCCAGGGCAAAAAAAAACCGCGCTCGATGCGCGGTTTTTTTCGATCGATCCTTGTAGCACTAGTATCGATAATGTTCCGGCTTGTACGGCCCTTCCACGCCAACACCGATGTAGTCCGCCTGCTCCTTGCTCAGCATGGTCAGGTTGGCGCCGATCTTGGCGAGGTGCAAACGCGCCACTTCCTCGTCGAGATGTTTCGGCAGGACGTAGACGTCGTTGCCGTACTTGTCGCCGTCGCGCCAGAGTTCGATCTGCGCCAGCACCTGGTTGGTGAAGCTGTTGGACATGACGAAGCTCGGGTGGCCGGTGGCGCAGCCCAGGTTCACCAGCCGGCCCTCGGCAAGGAGGATGATACGGTTGCCGCTCGGCAGCGTGATCTGGTCCACCTGGGGCTTGATGTTCACCCACTCGTACTTCTTCAGCGAGGCGACGTCGATCTCGTTGTCGAAGTGACCGATATTGCAGACGATGGCCTGGTCCTTCATCGCGGTGAGATGCTCCGCGGTGATGACGTTGAAGTTGCCGGTGGCGGTGACGAAGATGTCCACCTGGCCGGCGACATCGTCCATGTTGACCACGCGGAAACCTTCCATCGCCGCCTGCAGCGCGCAGATGGGATCGATCTCGGTGACCCAGACGGTGGATCCCAGGCCGCGCAGTGACTGGGCACAGCCCTTGCCGACATCGCCATATCCGAGAACGAGAGAGATCTTTCCCGCCACCATCACGTCGGTGGCGCGCTTGATACCGTCCACCAGAGATTCGCGGCAGCCATAGAGGTTGTCGAACTTGGACTTGGTGACAGAGTCGTTGACGTTGATCGCGGGGAACGGCAGGGTGCCGGCTTTCGCCATCTGGTAGAGGCGCTTGACCCCGGTGGTGGTCTCCTCGGTCACGCCCTGGATGCCCGCCAGGCGGGTGCTGTACCAGTCGGTGCTGGTCTTGAGGCGCGCACGGATGGAATTGAACAGCGCGACCTCCTCCTCGCTGCCGGGATTGTCCAGCACGGAGAGATCCTTCTCCGCTTTCGCGCCGAGCACCAGCAGCAGGGTGGCGTCGCCGCCATCGTCGAGGATCATGTTGGGACCACCGCCACCCGGCCAGTCCATGATGCGATGGGTATAGTCCCAGTATTCCTCCAGGGACTCGCCCTTGTAGGCGAATACCGGGATACCGGCGGCGGCGATGGCCGCGGCGGCATGGTCCTGGGTGGAGAAGATGTTGCAGGACGCCCAGCGCACTTCCGCGCCCAGCGCCACCAGCGATTCGATGAGGACCGCGGTCTGGATGGTCATGTGAATGGAGCCCGCGATGCGCGCGCCCTTGAGCGGCTGCTCGGCGGCGTACTTCTCGCGGGTCGCCATCAGCCCGGGCATCTCGGACTCGGCGATGTTGATCTCCTTGCGGCCGAAATCCGCGGCATTGATATCCGCGACGGTGTAATCCTGGCTGAGTTTTTCTACGGCTTGAATGGACATGATAGATTTCCTTGGGTTACGCGTCTTTCAGTGTGATGTCCGCGGCCCTGGCGGCCGCGGGGTCAGGTTCGGTCTGGTCCGGGTTCGATCTAGATACCGGCGTCGGCCTTCAGGTCGTCGGCCTTGTCGGTACGTTCCCAGGTGAAGTTGGCGCCGGTGCGCCCGAAATGGCCGTACGCCGCGGTCTCGCGATAGATGGGACGCAGCAGGTCGAGTGTCTGGATGATGGCCTTGGGTCGCAGATCGAAGTGGCGATTGATCAGCGCGGCGATGGAATCATCGTCGATCCTGCCGGTGCCGAATGTTTCCACCATGATGGAGACCGGTTTCGCCACGCCGATGGCATATGCCACCTGTACCTCGCACTTGTCCGCGAGACCGGCGGCAACCACGTTCTTCGCCACGTAACGGGTGGCGTAGGCCGCGGAGCGGTCCACCTTCGAGGGGTCCTTGCCGGAGAACGCGCCACCGCCGTGATGCGCTGCGCCGCCATAGGTGTCGACGATGATCTTGCGCCCGGTGAGGCCGCAATCGCCCACGGGCCCGCCGATGACGAACTTGCCGGTGGGATTCACGAGGAACTTCGTCTCCTCGTAGATCATGTCCGCCGGAAGCACCGGCTTGATGATCTCCTCGACCACCGCCTCCTTCAGGTCCTCGTGCGAGATCCCCTCCTCATGCTGGGTGGAGAGCACCACGGTATCGACGAACTTCGGCTTGCCGTCCACGTAACGCACCGTAACCTGGCTCTTGGCGTCCGGCCGCAGCCAGGTGAGCTTGCCGGTCTTGCGCGCCTCGGACTGTTTCTTCACCAGCAGGTGGGAATAGGTGATCGGGAACGGCATCAGCACGTCGGTCTCGTTGCAGGCATAGCCGAACATGAGGCCCTGGTCGCCCGCGCCCTGGTCAAGGTCGATGCCCTGGCCCTCGTTGACACCCTGGGCGATATCGCTTGACTGCTTGTCGAGGGAGACGATAACGGCGCAACTGTCGGCATCGAAGCCCATGTCCGAGGAGGTGTAGCCGATCTCCTTGATCGTCTCGCGCACCACCTTGGGAAAATCCACCTGGGAATCACTGGTGATCTCGCCGGAGATCACCACCATGCCGGTGTTGATCAGGGTCTCGCAGGCCACGCGGGAAGCGGGGTCCCCCGTCAGCATGGCATCGAGGATCGTATCCGACACCTGGTCGGCGACCTTGTCTGGATGGCCCTCGGAGACGGATTCCGACGTGAAAAGATAAGACTTGGACATGTTTGGCTTGCCTCGGACAATACGGCGCCCGCACCAACGGGCCCGATCTGGTGTAATCTGGAATATAAAGGAATCTTTATATCCGAGATGTTAGCACAATTGCCCCGGGCGGGGAATCGAAATACGGCCCGTAAACGCCGAAAAACACGCCGAAAACGCCAATTTTCCCGCTGCCCGCAATGCGTTTCGGGTAGAATACGCGCCCCGCGAAACCGCTTCCCGGCGCCCGCCGCGCCACCCTTCCAGCCATTGCCATGAACCAGGAGATCGACCACGCCCGGACCACCGCCCGGGTGCTGACCGAGGCATTGCCCTACATCCGCAAGTTCCAGGGCAAGACCATCGTCATCAAGTACGGTGGCAACGCCATGGAGGACGACACCCTCAAGGCAGGCTTCGCGCGCGACGTGATCCTGATGAAGACCGTGGGGGTGCACCCGGTGGTGGTGCATGGTGGCGGCCCCCAGATCAGCCAACTGCTGAAAAAGATCGGCAAGGAATCGCATTTCATCGACGGCATGCGGGTCACCGACAGCGAGACCATGGACGTGGTGGAAATGGTGCTCGGCGGTCTCGTGAACAAGGAGATCGTCAACCTGATCAACTCCCTCGGCGGGCGCGCGGTGGGACTCACCGGCAAGGACGGCGATCTCATCCGCGCGCGCAAGCTCCACGTCACCCGCGACGACCCGGTGCTCCAGCGCCCCGAGATCATCGACTACGGCCACGTGGGCGAGGTGGAATCCATCGACCCGAGCGTGGTGCGGCTGCTGGAGACCGAGGCGTTCATCCCCGTGATCGCGCCCATCGGCGTGGCCCGGGACGGACAGACCTACAATATCAACGCCGACCTGGTGGCGAGCGGCCTCGCCACCACCCTGGGCGCGGAGAAACTGATCCTGCTCACCAATACCGAGGGCGTGCTCGACAGGTCCGGCAACCTGATCCAGGCGGTGAAGGCCTCCCAGGTGAAGGCGCTCTACGCGGATGGCACCATCAGCGGCGGCATGATTCCCAAGGTGGACTGCGCCCTGGACGCAGTGCTCGGCGGCGTGCGCACTTCCAGCATCATCGACGGCAGGATGCCCCATGCACTGCTCCTCGAACTCTTTACCGACGCCGGTATCGGCACCCAGATCCAGGCCTGACGGGTGGCCGCCACCGCCAACCGGCAGCGCGCAACAGGCGCGGCCAGTCATTGACGACTTTCATTGAATCCCTGCCTTCCATGACCCTTTCCCTCCTCCGCAACATTGCCATCATCGCCCACGTGGATCACGGCAAGACCACGCTGGTGGATCGCCTGCTGCAGCAGTCGGGCACCCTGGGCGATCGCTTCGGCCCGGTGGAACGGGTCATGGACGGCAACGACCTCGAAAAGGAACGCGGCATCACCATCCTCGCGAAAAACACCGCGCTGCGCTGGCAGGACTATCGCATCAATATCGTCGACACGCCGGGTCACGCCGACTTCGGCGGCGAGGTGGAGCGGGTGCTCTCGATGGTGGATTCCGTGCTGCTGCTGGTGGACGCGGTGGACGGCCCCATGCCGCAGACCCGGTTCGTCACCCAGAAGGCCTTCACCCACGGGCTCAAACCCATCGTCGTGATCAACAAGATCGACCGCGACGGCGCGCGCCCGGGCTGGGTGCTGGACCAGACCTTCGACCTCTTCGACCGTCTCGGCGCGACCGATGAGCAGCTCGACTTCCCGGTGGTGTACACCTCCGCGATCCAGGGCATCGCCGGCAAGGACCCGACGCACATGGCAGCGGACATGACGCCGCTGTTCGAGGCCATCGTCGATCGCGTTCCCGCGCCGGACGTGGACCCGGACGCGCCGTTCCAGATGCAGATTTCGTCGCTCGCCTACTCGAGCTACGTCGGCACCATCGGCATCGGCCGGGTCACCCGCGGCAGCGTCGCCCCGCGCCAGCGCATCGCCTGTATCAACCGTTTCGGCGAGGCCCGTACCGGGCGCATCGGCCAGGTACTCGGCTTTCACGGACTCGAGCGGGTGGAAGTGGAAAGCGCGAGCGCGGGGGACATCATCGCCGTCACCGGGATCGAGGAGCTCGGCATCTCCGACACCCTGTGCGACCCGGAACATCCCCAGGCCCTGCCCTCGCTCAGCGTCGACCGGCCCACGGTGCAGATGAACTTCCAGGTCAACACCTCGCCCATGGCGGGACGCGAGGGCAAGTTCGTCACCTCGCGCCAGATCGGCGACCGCCTGCGGCGCGAGCTGATCCATAACGTCGCCCTGCAGGTGGAGGACACCGCGGATCCTGACGTGTTCGCGGTATCCGGCCGCGGCGAGCTGCACCTGTCCATCCTGCTGGAGAACATGCGCCGCGAGGGCTACGAGGTCGCGGTATCGCGTCCCCATGTCATCACCCGCATGATCGACGGCGAGCTGTGCGAACCCTGGGAAGAGCTCAGCGTGGACATCGAGAGCGACCACCAGGGCGCGGTGATGGAAGCGCTCGGCGAACGCGGCGCAGCGCTCGAGAACATGCAGCCCGATGGCCGTGGCCGCGTGCGCCTCGAGTACCGTATACCCGCGCGCGGCCTGATCGGCTTCCAGACCGAGTTCCTCACCATGACCTCGGGCAGCGGCCTGCTGTTCCACGTATTCGATTGCTATGCCCCGGCGGTTTCCGGCGAGATCGGCAACCGCCACAACGGCGCGCTGGTCTCCATGGCGGCGGGCAAGGCGCTGGCCTTCGCCCTGTTCAACCTGCAGGAACGCGGGCGGCTGTTCATCCACCCGAACACCGAGGTGTACGAGGGCCAGGTGGTAGGGCTGCATTCCCGCGCCAACGACCTCGTGGTCAATCCGCTCAAGGGCAAGCAGCTCACCAATATCCGCGCCGCGGGCAAGGACGACGCCATCGTCCTCGAACCACCGCTCCGCCTCACGCTGGAAAGCGCCATCGAGATCATCGACGACGATGAGCTGGTGGAGATCACGCCGAAGAGCATTCGCCTGCGCAAGAAGCTGCTGAAGGAGCACGAGCGCAAGCAGGCGTCCCGCGCGCGTCAGAAGATTGCCTGATCGCGGACAGAATCCAGGCCAGGAGGACGTGATCCTCCATTACACCGCCATGGCGCTGACGCGCCACGGCGACCTGCGCCAGGACCCTGACTGGCTGCGCGCCCAGCTCGCCTCGGATCGCTCGCGGGTGCTGCCCCTGCGTGCGGACCGCAACCTGTTCCACGCCGACCGACAGCCTCCCGAAGCCGCTCGCATTCCCATCGACGATGCCGCGCTGATGCTCGCCAATGCGCGCGAGGTGATCTACCTCGGCCACGAGGCCGGGCGCGCGCTGTTCGCGGCGGACCTGGACGACATCGACGAGCTGCGCGCGGAGGAACTCGTTGACCGCGCTGCGCCGGGCAGCCGATTCCTCGACCTGAGGCGTATCGGTACGCTGCTGTCACCGGCGGAAGGTTCGCTCGCGGCATACGCAAGGGCGATGACCGCCTGGCATCGCAACAATGGCTTCTGCGCGCGCTGCGGCCAGCCGACGACGGCCATGCGTGGCGGCCACATGCGCCGCTGCGACGGCTGCGGGCGAGAACACTTCCCGCGCATCGACCCCGCGGTGATCATGCTCGTGGAACTGGCGGATCCACCGGACGGCATTCCCCGCTGCCTGCTCGGACGTCATCCCGGTCTGCCCGGTCGCATCTATTCCACCCTCGCGGGCTACGTCGATCCGGGCGAGACCCTGGAGCAGGCGGTGGCGCGCGAGGTGCGCGAGGAGGCCGGTATCGGCGTCACCGACATCCGCTACGTGGCCTCCCAGCCCTGGCCGTTTCCCGGTTCGCTGATGCTCGGCTTCCGCGCACGCAGTCGCGACCAGGAACCGGATTTCGCCGCCGACGAGCTCGAGGATGCGCGCTGGTTCACCGCTGACGAGATCCGCGCATTCGGCGAATTCGGCGACGACCGCGGCGCCAACCATGAATTACCCCGCGGCGACTCCATCGCGCGCCTACTGATTGCGCAATGGCTTACAGAACAAGGTTAAGTCAGAAAAACGAATCCCCTCCCCTGCCGTCCAGTGACATACTGTACCCGGCGTGAAGTCGAAAGCGAACGATATCCCCGCTCTCCACGGGAAACCGGCAATGCCATGGTTTTTTAACCGTGATCAATTGCATTCGCCACGTTTGCCGCTATTGTTAGAAGTTTCGAGATTACCGACCACGATCCCATGGCGGAGCTGCACCAGGAAACCGTAACCGACGTTCATCACTGGACCGACCGGCTGTTCACCTTCCGCACCACGCGCGACCCCGCGCTGCGGTTCCGTAACGGCGAATTCGCCATGATCGGCATCGAGGTGGACGGCAAGCCGCTGATGCGCGCCTACAGCATGGCGAGCGCGAACTACGAGGACTTCCTCGAGTTCTACAGTATCAAGGTGCCCGACGGGCCGCTGACCTCGCGCCTGCAGAACATCGAGGTCGGCGACAAGGTCTATGTCAGTCGCAAGCCCACGGGCACGCTGCTGTGGGATCACATGCGTCCGGGCAAGCACCTCTACATGCTCAGCACCGGCACCGGACTCGCGCCCTTCCTGTCGGTGATCAAGGACCCGGACATCTACGAAAACTTCGAGAAGGTCGTGCTGGTGCATGGCTGCCGCTACATCAACGAACTCACCTACGAGAAGCTCATCACCCACGAACTCCAGCATAACGAGTTCTTCGGCGAGGAGGTGCGCAAGAAGCTCATCTACTACCCCGCCGTGACCCGGGAGAAGTTCCGCAACTACGGCCGCATCAACACGCTCATCGAGAGCGGAAAGCTCATGCGCGACATCGGACTGCCGCCCCTCAACGTCGACGACGACCGCTTCATGCTCTGCGGCAGCCCGGCGATGCTGAAGACCCTGAGCGAGATGCTCGTGCGACTGGGCTTCACGGAGACCCGCAAGAGCGACTTCCGCGAATTCGTGGTCGAACGCGCCTTCGTCGAGAGATAGGATCGACACGCGGCAACGCCGCGTCCCCCTTCGCCCGGGTAGCCGCGGACACGCTCTTTCCGGCGTCGGTGTCACACTGGCGTCATCCAGGGGATTCACACTGGCGGCATGGCGCCAGAAACCGGGACACCGCGGGTATTGATGCTCTCGGATGTCTACTTCCCGCGGATCAACGGGGTGTCCACCTCGATCCGCACCTTCCGCCGCGACCTGGCGGCACTCGGCTGTCATAGTCTTCTCGTCGCTCCCGCCTATCCAGGCGCGGCGGAAGACACCGAGGATGTCATCCGCATCCGCTCGCGCTACCTGCCCGCGGACCCGGAGGACCGGCTCATGGTGTACCGGGAACTCGGGCACGCCGCGAGGGAAGTTGCCGAAGGCTTCGACCTCGTGCACGTGCAGACGCCGTTCCTCGCGCATTACGCCGGCGTCCGACTGGGACGCGAACTCGGGATTCCCGTGGTCGAGACCTGCCACACCTATTTCGAGCATTACTTCCAGCATTACCTGCCGTGGATTCCCGCCGGCCTTTTGCGCGGGCTCTCGCGCGCGCTGACGCGAAGCCAGTGCAAACACGTTGATCACGTCATTTCCCCCTCGACACAGATGGCCGATGCCTTGCGCCGATACGGGGTAAAGAGCACCGTCGAGGTGATTCCCACCGGCCTCGACATGGATCGCTTCACCGCCGGCGACGGCGCGCGCTTCCGCCGCGATCACGGCATCGACCCGAAACGCCCTGTGCTCCTCAACGTGGGGCGGGTGGCGCACGAGAAGAACCTGGGTTTCCTGTTCGACGTGCTCGCGAGCGTGCGGCGAGACGTACCCGATGTGCTCATGGTGCTTGCCGGGGAAGGGCCCGCGCGCACCGGGCTGCAGGCGAGAGCGCGCGCCGAAGGACTTGACGACAATCTCTGCTTCGTCGGCTATCTCGACCGGGACAAGGAGTTGCTGGACTGCTACCGCGCCGCGGACCTGTTTATCTTCGCCTCGCGCACCGAGACCCAGGGGCTGGTGTTGCTGGAAGCCATGGCCACGGGACTGCCGGTGGTGTCCACCGCGGTGATGGGAACCGCGTCGGTGCTCGCGGATGCGCATGGTGCGCTGGTGGCAGAGGAGTCCGTCGCGGAGTTCAGCGATGCGGTGATCTTCCTGCTCCGGAGCCCGCAGCGGCGACTGGAGATGGCGGACGAGGCGCGGCAGTTCGTGGAACGTAACTGGTCCAGCCGGGAGATGGCGGCGCGTATGCTGGGGTTGTACCAGGTTGTGTTGGCAAAGGCGCGCAGGCCCGTCACCACGCGGTCGGGGGGTGAAACGACGCGGCCCGGAGAATCCGCTGCCGCGCGATAAGGATCAGTCGCGCGTTGCAGCCAGCGCCTTGCCGAGAATCTCGACGGCTTCGCGCAGTTGCTCCTCGCTGATATTGAGCGCGGGGGCAAAGCGCAGCACGTTGCCCCCTGCCATCAGGATCAAAAGCCCTTCTTCCGTGCACTGGCGCAACACGTCACGCGCGCGATCCTGCCACGGCCCCTTGAGAGTGCAGCCGAGAAGCAGCCCGGCGCCACGGATGTCGGCGAAGCAGTCGAACTTCTCGTTGAGATCGGCAAAGGCCAGGCGCAACATCTGGCCCTTCTCGCGCACGCTGGTAAGCATGGCCGGATCGCTGACGATATCCAGCACCTTCGCCGCCACCGCGCAGCCCATGGGACTGCCACCAAAGGTGCTGCCATGGGTGCCGACCTGGAGCGACTCGGCGATTTCCGCGGTGGTCAGCATGGCGCCGATGGGAAAGCCGCCGCCGAGACCCTTGGCGGTGGTGAGGATATCCGGCGTCACCCCGAGCGGCTCGTACATGTAGAGATAGCCGGAGCGACCCACCCCGGTCTGCACCTCGTCCAGTACCAGGCAGGCGTCGTTGGCGCTGCAGAGTTCGCGCGCCGCCTGCGCGAATTCCACGCTCGCCGGGTTGACCCCGCCCTCGCCCTGCACCGGCTCGAGGATCACCGCGCAGGTGCGATCGTTCACCGCGGCCTCGAGCGCGGCCACGTCGTTGAACGGCAGGTGGGTGATGTCGCCCGGTTTGGGGCCGAAGCCGTCGCTGTACTTGCCCTGGCCGCCGACGCAGACGGTAAAGAAGGTACGCCCGTGGAAGGAATTGTCGAAGGCGATGATCCCGGTCTTTCCTTCGCCATGGCGCGAGATGGCATGGCGGCGCGCGAGCTTGAGCGCGGCCTCGTTCACCTCGGCGCCGGAGTTGGCGAAAAATACCCGGTCGGCAAAGGTAAGTTGCACCAGCTTGTAGGCGAGTTCGATGGCCGGCCGGTTGGTGAGCAGGTTGCTCACGTGCCAGAACTTTCGCGCCTGCTCGGTGAGTGCTTCCACCAGCGCCGGGTGGGCATGTCCCAGGGCGCTCACCGCGATACCCGCGGCGAGATCCAGGTAGCGCTTGCCGCCGGTATCCCACAACTCCGATCCGGCGCCACGCTCCGGGATCAGGGTCATGGGCGCGTAGTTCGGCGTCATGACCTGGTCGTAGAGATCGCGGTCATAGGCGGGGACGGCGTCGTCCCGGTGCGTTGCAGTTGCTTTGGCGGTATCGGCTGCCATGGGGTGCGGTAGTACTCGTCTATGCCGTTCCGGGAGTGGTATTCTAGCGGGGTCGCCTGCAAAATATCAGGTGCAATAGCTTGAAAATCCGCGGTTTTCAGCCGCGCGCGTCATCCACCTGCCAGCACACCACCATGTCCGAAGAAGCCATCGAACGCGAATCCATGGAAGTCGACGTCGTCATCGTCGGCGGCGGCCCCGCCGGCCTGTCCGCGGCCTGCCGGCTGATGCAGCTCGCCACCGAGCGGGAGCAGGAGATCAGCGTGGTGGTACTCGAAAAGGGCTCGGAGATCGGCGCCCATATCCTCTCCGGTGCGGTATTCGAACCGCGCGCGATGAACGAACTGTTTCCCGACTGGCGGGAACGCGGCGCACCGCTCAATACGCCGGTCACCGAGGACCAGGTGCTGATGTTCCGGAGCGCGGAAAAGGCCATCCACATGCCCCACTGGATGCATCCGAAGCCGATGCGCAACGACGGCAATTACATCATCAGCCTGGGCGAGGTCTGCCGCTGGCTCGGCGAGCAGGCCGAGGCGCTGGGAGTCGAGATCTTCCCCGGCTTCCCGGCATCGGAGATCCTGTTCCACGAGGACGGCTCCATCAAGGGCGTCGCCACCGGCGAAATGGGCCGCGGGCGCGACGGCGAAGTGAAAGGTTCCTACGAACCCGGCATGGAACTCCATGCGCGGGTGACCCTGTTCGCCGAGGGCTGCCGCGGTCATCTCGGCAAGCAGTTGATCCGTCATTTTGAACTCGATGCCGAAAGCGCGACCCAGCACTACGCCATCGGCGTCAAGGAGCTGTGGAAGATCGACAAGGCAAAACACAAGCCCGGCCTGGTGCTGCACGGCGCCGGCTGGCCGCTCAGCGAATCCGGCACCACCGGGGGCTCGTTCCTCTATCACCTCGGCGAAGACACGGTCTCCCTTGGGCTGATCACCGACCTGTCCTACAGCAACCCTTATGTTTCGCCGTTCGACGAGCTGCAGCGCTTCAAGCTGCACCCGGAAATCCGCCACTTCCTCGAGGGAGGCGAGCGCATCGCATACGGCGCGCGCGCAATTACCAAGGGTGGCCTGAACGCGCTACCGAAGATGGTGCTGCCCGGCGGCCTGCTGATCGGCTGCGACGCCGGCACGTTGAATTTCTCCAAGATCAAGGGTTCGCATACCGCGATGAAGTCCGGCATGCTGGCGGCGGAGACGGTAATCGATGTGCTCGCCGGCGAGGCGGAGCTGGAGGCATACGCCACGCGATTCGCGGCCTCCTGGCTCTACGACGAACTCTATCGTTCGCGCAACTTCGGCGCCGCCATCCACAAGTTCGGCACCTGGATGGGGGGCGCTTACAACTACCTCGAGCAGAACTGGTTCGGCGGCAAGCTGCCGCTGCAGCTCAAGGACCCGGTGCCGGACCACGAGACCCTGAAACCCGCCGCGGAATGCCAGCCCATAGCCTACCCGAAGGCGGACGGCGTACTGACATTCGACAAGACCTCCTCTGTCTACCTGTCCAGCACCAACCACGAGGAGGACCAGCCCGTGCACCTGCGCCTCGCGGAAGTGGAGCGTGCGCTGGCGGTCAACCTGGCGCGCTTCGCCGGCCCCGAGGAACGCTTCTGCCCCGCCGGCGTGTACGAGTTCGTGAACCGCGACAGCGAGCCCGAGCTGCGCATCAACGCGCAGAATTGTGTACACTGCAAAACGTGTGACATCAAGGATCCCACGAAGAACATCACCTGGGTCACACCGGAAGGCACGGGGGGGCCAAACTACACCAGCATGTAACGTCCAGCGGTAAGGATTCTCAGGAATCCGGCGCTTGATACCAGAGGTCACGTGTTTCCACCAGCCGTCCCGAGACCGTCGCGAGCTGCCTGTCTGGCGCTCTGCCTGGCGATGGTCCCCGTGTCCCACGGACAGGGCGAGTCGATCGATTTCGACAGCATCACGCTGCCGACCGACCTGGTCGCCACGGTGGATCGCGAAGAGGACGATATCGCGCTCGAGCCCGCAGCGCGCAGTGACGGCGAAGGTTCCGGCGTCGCCGCGAGCCAACCCGCTGACGAATCAACTGGCAACGCGTTCTCCCAGGTTACCGCCAGCGATGAGGTCACCGTCGCGGCGAGCGCGCCCGCGCCGGGCACAGGCGACTCTGCCGGTAATATTTTCTCCCAGGTCGTGGAAAGCGCGGAAGTCAGCATTGCGGCGAACGACTCCGAACGACCAGCTGATGATTCCGCCGGTAACGTCTTCTCTGAGGTCGCGGTAAGCTCTGAAGTTGCTGCCACGACAAGCGACACCGGACTGCCCGGCGATGATTCCTCCGGCAATGTCTTTTCTCAGGTCACGGCAGGCCCCGATGTTGCTGTCGCGGCAAGCGACACCGGTACCTCCTTGGCCGACGAGGGTGTAGCGTCGATTGCAAACCCTGAGGCTCCCGAAGCCGCTGAGATGAATTCAGACATCGAAGGCGCGCCCGGGCCTGAAGATGTCCCCGAAGTCGTCGTTGCCGCCAGTGATCCCGGGGCGGAAGCAATGAAGGCCACAGGCAATGTTTTCTCGGAACTCTCCAGTGACGGAACGGCCAACGCAGAGCTGGAAGAAGCACGGGCTGTCGAAGAACCGGCCAGCGCTGCAATAGCCGAGACCGCCGAAAGGGAGACCGCAGTCGTGGCCACCGCGGAACCCGAATTGCCTGTCGAAAGCTCCGGGGACGGCGGCGATTCCGCCCCGACCGAATCCGACACTGCCGTTACCGAAAGCGCGCCTGAGACGGTGGTTGCAACGACCGAATCCCCCGACAGCGACCAGATCGCCATGGCGGGCCCCGTCACCGGGATTCCCGCGGTAATCAGCGCGGCGCCTTCGGAACCGGTCAGCACGCTGGACGAGGAAAGTATCAACGAGGACGAGGTGATCCTCGGCTGGGCAACGGCATGGTCCGACAACGACACGGAGAACTACCTGTCGTACTACGCCGATGGCTTCGTGCCCGCGGAACCTGGACAGAGCCGCGAGGAATGGGAACGAATTCGTCGCGATCGCCTGCAGAACGAGGACATCCGCATCATCGTCTCAAACGCCGGCATCCATGCCATCAACGACGGCGTGGTCGAGGTGCGCTTCACCCAGCGCTACACCTCGCGCAGCTACAAGGACCGGGTGATCAAGTCCATCAAAATGGTGGAAACGGATGACGGCTGGAAGTTTCTCTCCGAGGAAGTGGTCGAGGAACTACCTTTCAGATAACTGGTTGTCGCTAAACCAGGCTCTTACCAGCGTTTCCAAAATTTTTTGGATCACCAATAAAGCAATCCCGGCGAAAGCCGGGATCCAGAGTCTGGAAACCGGGGTTCGAATTCGGGTTTATAGTCGTACCAGTTCCGTTACACCCTGACATGGACGCTGGCCCCAGCCTGCGCTGGGGTAAACCTTCGCTGACGTTTCGTTTCCCAGAATTCCAGGCAAGCAGGAATTCAGTGGACAACCACTGCCGAAAGGCTACTGGTCCGCCTCTTCCACGTCCACCTGGCCGGTCAGGCGGCGGCGGATATGGGACCAGGAGATCCCCACGGCAAGCACGGCGGTCAGCACGACCAGGATAAGCCAGCTCATGGTGCCGGGCTCGTCGAGGGATATCCAGCCGTTGTCGATCATCCACCAGAGGAACAGCCCGAACAGCAGCGTCAGCAGGATGGTGCCGATGGCGCCCAGGGACTTGAAAGTCGCGCCGAGGAATACGCCCCAGCCGATGACCAGCGCGACGCCGACGAGCGCCTTGAGGATGGTGAAATCGCCGGGATCGGCGAGCAGCGGCCGGATCGCCCAGTGATAGTAGGAGTATTCCAGTGGATTGTAGGTCGCGAACACCAGCACCAGGGCGAACAACACCCGGTAGCCAAAGCTTGCGATGGTAAATGGTCTGCGCGCCATGAAAGTCTCAACCTGCCCAGGTACGGGCATTGTAAAACAGCCGCATCCACGGACTGTCCTCGCCCCAGTCCGCCGGATGCCAGGACTGGGTCACGCTGCGGAACACCCGCTCGGGATGGGGCATCATCACGGTAACGCGGCCATCGGCGTTGGTGAGCCCGGTTATTCCCGCGGGTGAGCCGTTGGGGTTGAGCGGATAGGTTTCGCTCACCCGGTGGCGGTTGTCGACGAAGCGCATCGCTACCTGGCCACTTGCCTGCAGGTTCGCGAGGGAAGGATCCTTCGCTGACCAGGGCCTGCCCTCTCCGTGGGCCACCACCACCGGCAGTTTGGAACCTGCCATGTTGCGCAACAGCACCGACGGGCCGGGCTCCACCGCCACGGTGACGAGGCGCGCCTCGTACTGTTCTGAGGCATTGCGCACGAACTCGGGCCAGTGATCCGTGCCGGGAATCAGTTCGCGGATCGCTGCCATCATCTGGCAGCCGTTGCAGACGCCGAGGGCGAAGCTGTCATCACGCGCGAAGAATGCCTGGAAGCTATCCCGCAGCGCCGGATTGAACAGGATCGACTTGGCCCAGCCCTCGCCTGCGCCGAGAACGTCGCCGTAGGAAAAGCCGCCGCAGGCGGCGAGACCGCGGAAGCCGTCGAGCGTGCCGCCTTCGGCGAGATCTGTCATGGTGACGTCCACCGCCTCGAAGCCCGCGCGGTCGAATGCCGCCGCCATTTCGAGTTGTCCGTTCACGCCCTGCTCTCGCAGGATGGCCACCCGCGGACGCGCGATGCCGGTGATCGCGGGCGCCGCCGTCGGATCGAAATTCAGCACCGGTGACAGGCCGGGATCATCGAGGTCGAGGATACGGTCGTATTCTTCCCTGGCGCAGCGCGGATTATCGCGCAGCGACTGCATGTGGTAAGTGACCGCGGACCAGGAGCGGTGCAAGGCGCTGCGCTCCAGGGACAGGAGCGGCTTGCCCGCGGCGCGGATCGCGATGTGATTGTCCGGGGTCGGGACACCGAGGAAATGAGCGGCCTCACCCAGGCCGTGCTCGTCGAGGACTGCGCGAAATCTCCCGCTGTCTTCACTCGACACCTGCACTACCATGCCGAGCTCCTCGCTGAACAACGCAGCCACCGGGTCACCCCCCGGCAACTCGATATCGAGACCGCAGCGTCCGGCGAAACTCATCTCCGCCAGCGTAGCGGCGAGTCCGCCGTCGGAGCGGTCGTGACAGGCGAGCAACAGGGTTTCCTGGCGCAGAGCGTTCATGGCATGGAGGAATCCGCGCAGCAGGGCGGAATCGACATCCGGCACCGCGTCCCCCGACTGGTTCGTCACCTGGCCGAGTACCGAGCCGCCGAGGCGATCACGTCCGGCGCCCAGGTCGATCAGCCAGAGTTCGCTCTCACCCCGGCCGAGGACGAGTTGCGGGGTCAGGGTCCTGCGCGCATCCTCCACCGCGGCGAAAGCGGTGACCACCAGCGACAGCGGCGCCGCCACCTTGCAGTCTTCACCATCCGCTTCCCAGCGGGTGGTCATCGACATGGAGTCCTTGCCCACCGGGATCGCGATGCCGAGCGCGGGACAGAGATCCATCGCCACCGATTCCACCGTCTGGTAGAGCGCGGCGTCCTCGCCGGGTTCGCCGGCCGCCACCATCCAGTTCGCGGAGAGCCGAACGCGACTGCCATCGCCGATGTCCGCGGCGGCAAGGTTGGTGAGCGCCTCCGCCACCGCCATGCGCCCGCTGGCGGGGGCGTCGGTCACCGCCAGCGGAGTGCGCTCGCCGATGGCCATGGCTTCGCCGGCATAGCCGTCGTAAGAGCCCAGGGTCACCGCGACGTCCGCTACCGGCACCTGCCAGGGGCCGACCATCTGGTCACGCGCGATCATGCCGGTGACGCTGCGGTCGCCGATGGTGACGAGGAAGGTCTTGTCCGCCACCGCGGGAAACGACAGCACCCGGTGAAAGGCTTCTTCCAGGGACAGGCCACCGAGTTCCAGTGCCTGGCGCCGGGCAGGCTGCGTGCTCTCCACGTCGCGCTCCATCTTCGGCGGCAGGCCAAACAGCAGCGACATTGGCAGGTCGATGGGATTCGCGTAGGCATCACCGAAATGGTTGTCGGTAAGCTTCAGCGACTCCTCTGCAACCGCCTCGCCGACACGGGCATAGAGGCAGCGCTCGCGGTGACAGATCGCCTCGAAGCGGTCGAAGCGCGCGGGATCCAGGGCCAGGACATAGCGTTCCTGGGATTCGTTGCACCAGATCTGCATCGGCGACATGCCGGGCTCGTCGTTGAGCACGTCGCGCAGTTCGAATCGCCCGCCGCGGCCTGCGTCGTGCACCAGTTCCGGCAGGGCATTGCAAAGCCCGCCTGCGCCGACGTCGTGGATCGAGAGGATGGGATTGTCATCGCCGAGGGCGCAGCAGGCGTCGATCACTTCCTGGCAGCGGCGCTGCATCTCAGGATTGCCGCGCTGCACCGAGGCGAAATCGAGTGCCTCGGAACTGCTGCCGGAGGCCACGCTGGACGCGGCGCCACCGCCGAGGCCGATGAGCATGGTGGGTCCGCCGAGCACCACGATGGGCGCGCCATCGGGGATCGCCTCCTTGTGCACGTGCCCGGGCCGCACGTTGCCGATACCGCCCGCGAGCATGATCGGCTTGTGGTAACCGCGTCGCTCGCGCGGTGACTTGCCCGCCTGCTCGAAGGTGCGGAAGTAGCCGCAGATGTTCGGCCGGCCGAACTCGTTGTTGAATGCCGCCGCGCCGATGGGTCCGTCGAGCATGATCTGCAGCGGGCTCGCGATACGGCCGGGCTTCATCTCCCCCATCTCCCAGGGACGGCCGTATTCGGGAATTCGAAGATGCGAGACGGAGAATCCCGCCAGGCCCGCCTTGGGCTTGCCGCCACGTCCGGTGGCCCCTTCGTCGCGGATCTCGCCGCCGGAACCGGTGGCGGCGCCGGGGAACGGGGATATCGCGGTGGGATGGTTGTGGGTCTCCACCTTGATCGCCAGGTGCACGGCTTCATCCGTGTAGCGGTACACCCTGTCCTCCGATCCGGGCATGAAGCGCCGCCCCTCGTGTCCGGCCAGGATGGCGGCGTTGTCGCCATAGGCCACCAGGGTGCCGTCCGGGTTCTTCTCGTGGGTGGTGCGGATCATGCCGAACAGCGAGCGATCGCGCGGGCTGCCGTCCACGGTCCAGTCGGCGTTGAAGATCTTGTGGCGGCAATGCTCCGAGTTCACCTGGGCGAACATCATCAGTTCCACGTCCGTGGGATTTCTGCCGAGCGCCTGGAAACGATCCACCAGGTAGACCTTCTCCGGTTCACTGAGAGCGAAGCCATAGGCAGCGTCCGCTTGCTCGAGCGCGTCCCGCCCACGACCGAGGATGTCGATCTCCGAAAGCGGCGCGGGTTCGGCTTCCTCGAACAGGACCGCCGCTTCATCCGGGTCGCGCAGCAGGGATTCCGTCATCGGATCGTGGAGAATGCCTTCGAGCCTGGCGTCCACGTCGTCGTCCGTTGATGCGACGAAAGGCCGGTCGGCGTAGAGCCTCCAGCGAATCCCGCGCTCCACCCGAAGCACGTCGTCCAGTCCGCAGTGATGTACGATGTCCGTCGCCTTCGTCGCCCAGGGAGAAATCGTGCCGATGCGCGGCACGCTGATCCGTTCCAGCGCATGCGGTCCGGCCCGGGTGGGACTGCCGACGCCATGGCCATAGTCGAGCAGCGCATCCAGCACCTGGCGCGCGACGTCATCCAGCGGCGCGTCGCCGGTGGTCTTCACGAAGTGAACGAAATGCGCCTCGATCGCGGAGACGCCGGGCAGAGCGGCCTGCAGCTGGTCGAGTAACTTCTGCTTGCGAAAGTCAGAAAGGGCGATGGAGCCGGTCAGCTGCAACATGCGCGAAAGCGGGATTCAGAATGGGTTTAGTGACCGGGTTCGCTCCCGGGCGCCGCGCCCCCGGTTTACTGGACCCGGGTGCGCGATCATGATTCGGCGATTCAGGCCTGCCGTGCCACCCCGGCGTGTTTCATCGCCAGCGCCACGGCATCGTGGTACCTGTCATCGAGCCAGGTGAGTGGCAGACGGATACCCCCGGGAATGAGCCCGAGTTGATTTACCGCCCACTTCACGGGGATTGGATTGGACTCGAGAAACAGGCCGCGATGCAGGCCGTCGAGCTCGTTGTTCAACTTCGTGGCGGTATCGTAGTCGCCCTGCAGCGCCGCGGCGCACATGGCGTGCATCTTCGCCGGCGCGACGTTGGCGGTCACCGAGATACAGCCGTGGCCGCCGGCCTTGATGAATTCCAGCGTCGTGGCGTCATCGCCGGAATAGAGCACGAAGTCGTCGCCGCAGCGGGTGCGGAAATCCGCGACCCGGGAGATATCCGCGGTGGCGTCCTTGATGCCGACGATGTTGTCCACCCCGGACAGGCGCACCACGGTGTCGTTGGCCATGTCGAGCGCCGTGCGTCCGGGCACATTGTAGAGCCACTGCGGAATATCCACGCGCTCGGCAATGTAACGAAAATGCCGGTATAGCCCTTCCTGGGTGGGCTTGTTGTAGTACGGCACCACGAGCAGGCAGGCGGTAACATCGAGAGCCGCTGAGCGTTCGGTGAGTTCCAGCGCCTCGCTGGTGGAGTTGCCTCCGGTGCCGGCGATGATTGGAATTCGCCCGGCGGCGAACTCAACGGTTTTGGCGATGACCTCGATCTGTTCCGGGATGTCCAGGGTGGCGGACTCGCCCGACGTGCCCACCGAGATGATGCCGTCGGTGCCGGCATCGACATGAAAATCCACGAGTTTTTGCAGGCTGTCAAAATCCACGCTGCCGTCTTCGAACATCGGGGTGACCAGCGCGACCAGGCTGCCTGTAATCATCGGGGAACCCTGCCAGGGAGAGTGGGAAATAGTACTGCGGATGGTATAACCTGGCCTGTGCACAGACAAGGGCCGGGGCCTCTACACGAACGGGTTCCGCGGTAAAAACCGCTTGATTACCACGCGCCGGATGCCATATAACGGGTTCCGCGTTCACGCAATCTGCCTGCACTCATGACCGATCAGTCCAGCGAACCCACCGTGCTCGATCTCGGCCTCATTCTTTGCGATGACGTTCCGGAAGATGGGCGCGAGCGCTTCGGCAACTATACGGGCATGTTTACCCGCGGACTCCAGGCGGCGGACCCGGACGTGCGCCTCACGCCTTACAACGCCTACCTCGGCGAACTGCCGGATGCCCCGGGCGATCACGCTGGCTACCTGGTATCCGGATCGGGCGCGAGCGTGTTCGAGGACCGGCAGTGGATTCGGGACGCGATGGCATTCATCCGTCGCTGTCGCGACGATCGCGTGCGCGTGGTGGGTATCTGCTTCGGCCACCAGCTTATCGCCCATGCCCTGGGTGGAGAGACGATACGCTCCGACAATGGGTGGGGATTCGGCATCCACCGCGCGCGCCTTACCGCCGGTCGCGACTGGATCGACGCCGACTCGCCCGAGTTCCGCCTCATCGTGATCCACCAGGACCAGGTGGTGAGTTTGCCTCCCGGCTTCGAAACCATCGCGAGCAACGATTTCTGCCCCCACAGCATCATCACCGACGACGATCTCATGCTCGGCATCCAGGGACACCCGGAATTCAGCAAGGACTACTGCGCCTATCGCGCGGAAGCGCGGCGCGAACTCATCGGTGAGCCCAAGTACCAGGAAACCCTGGAGTTGCTGGCCAACAACGAGACCGACTCCACCGCGGTACTGGGCTGGGTGAGCCGATTCCTGCGCCGCGCGGCATAAGTTCCCGGTGACGCGGATCTTCCTGCTGCGTCACGCCGCCACCGACTGGAACGCAGAGCACCGCATCCAGGGACGCACTGACCTTCCCCTCGCCCCCGGATCCGTCGCCACCCTTCGACGCGAGCGGATTCCCCGGGAGTGGCTTTCCCCGCCCTGGCTGACGAGTCCACTCGTCCGCTGCCGGCAGACCGCGGCCCTGCTCGGCGCGCAACATGCGCAGTCCAGTGACGATCTCGTCGAAATGCACTGGGGCGCGTTCGAGGGATTGACGCTGGCGGAGATCAACGCCGAAATCGCGCGACTTCGAATCGAGCCCGACCACGGCCTCGACCTGCGACCGCCGAATGGTGAAAGCCCTCGTCAGGTGCGCGCGCGATTCGCCCGTTGGCTGGATACAATTGCGACAGGGGAGGGCTCGATGGTCGCCGTCACCCACAAGGGCGTCATCCGCGCGGCGCTGAGCCTCGCCACGGGCTGGGACATGACATCCGACTTCCCGCGGAAGATCGACTGGCGCCTGCCGCAGTGCTTTGCATGGAACGGCATCCTGCGCCTCGAACGCCTCAACTGCCGCTGGAAGGACACCTCGTTGCTCTCCCCGGAACGTCCCGCCTGATCCTCTGCTACACTGGTCGGAAACCCCTCCGCCGCCATTCCCGATGATAGTCAAGCAGATCTGGACCGGTAACGCCTACCGCAACTTCAACTACCTCGTCGCCTGCCCGGATACCGGCGAGGCGCTGGCCATCGATCCGCTGGATCATCGCAAGTGCCTCGACTATGCCGATAACCAGGGCTGGCAGATCACGCAGGTGCTGAACACCCATCACCACGGCGACCACATCGGCGGAAACGCCAGCGTGATCGCCGCCACCGGTGCTACCCTGCTGGCCCATGCGGGTGCCGGCGGCGCCATTCCCGGCATCGACCAGGGGCTCGCAGCCGGCGACGTGGTGAAGGTGGGCAGCAGCGTGGAACTCGAAGTGCTGGACACGCCGGGACATACCATGAGCCATGTCTGCCTGCTGTCGCGCACCGATACGCCGGCGCTGTTCTGCGGCGATACCCTGTTCAACGCGGGCGCCGGTAACTGCCACAATGGCGGACACCCCGAGGAGCTCTACCAGACCTTCGTGCGCCAGCTCGCGAAGCTCGACGAGCGCACGCTGATCTACCCGGGGCACGACTACCTCGAGAACAACCTCCGTTTCACGCTCGACCGGGAACCGAAAAACCGCCGCGCCCGGGAACTGCTCGACGCGAATCCCAACAGCGATCCCGCCAACGCCATGGTCACCTCGCTCGCTGAGGAAAAAGAGTTCAACACGTTCTTCCGTCTCGAGAACCCCGAGGTGATCGCCGAACTGCGAGACGTGTTCCCGGAAATCGGCGCCAACCCGGACAGCCGCACTGTTTTTCTCAAGCTACGCGAGCTCCGCAATTCCTGGTAATCCAGGAACCGGTTGAGCCGGTCTTAAAACCGACCGAACGCAGGTGAGACGAGGCGGATTCGGCCGAAAAAGCGCAATGTACATGTAGTACATGAGCATTTTGAGGTCGGATCCAACGAAGTATCACCAAGTGCAGGTCGTTTTAATACCGGTTCAGTCGCTGAGGGCGATGTTGTCGCGATGTATCATCTCGATCTCGCCGGCATAGCCGAGGATCGATTCGATCTGGTCGCTCGGCTTGCCGGCGATGCGGCCGGCCTCCGCGGCGCTGTAGTTGACGAGACCGCGCGCCACCTCTCTACCCTGCAGGTCGACGCAGACGACAATCTCGCCGCGGCCGAACAGGCCGCTTACTTCCCTGACGCCGATGGGAAGCAGGCTGCGGCCCGATTCCCGTAGTACGCGCACCGCGCCATCATCGAGGACGAGGCGACCGTTACCGCGTAGCTGACCCGCGAGCCATTGCTTGCGCGCGGCCAGGCGGCCGTTACCCGGGTGCAGCAGGGTGCCGAGTACTTCCCCCGCGCGCAGGCGCGCGAGCACCCGCGGCGCGCGCCCGCCGACGATCACGGTGGAGGCGCCGGAACGCGCCGCCTTGCGCGCGGCGCCGACCTTGGTCAGCATGCCGCCGCTGCCGAAACCGGCAGCCGGGCCCGCCGCGCCGACAAGCGCCGGATCGTCGGCGTTGCCCTCGGACACCAGGGCCGCGTCGTCATGCTGGCGCGGGTCGCGGTCGTACAGCCCCGCCTGGTCGGTGAGGATCACCAGCGTGTCCGCCTCCACAAGGTTTGCCACCAGCGCCGCCAGCGTATCGTTATCGCCGAAGCGGATCTCGTCGTTCACCACGGTGTCGTTCTCGTTGACCACGGGGACCACGCCCAGCTTGAGCAGCGTACGCAACGTGCTTCGCGCGTTGAGATAACGTTCGCGGTTGGCGAGATCCGCGTGGGTCAGCAACACCTGCGCGGTGATGATCCCGTAGCGCTGGAAGGCTGCCTCGTACCCCTGCACCAGGCCCATCTGTCCCACCGCCGCGGCCGCCTGCAACTGGTGCACCTCGCGCGGACGGCTGCGCCAGCCGAGACGCCGCACGCCCTCGCCGATGGAGCCCGATGAGACGAGGACGAAGTCCATCCCGTCGGCCCTGAGCCCGGCGATCTGCTCCACCCAGCCATCGATGGCCGCCTGGTCAAAGCCTTCGTCTACACTGGTAAGCAGCGAAGTGCCGATCTTGACCACCCAGCGGCTGCTGCCGGTCAGCGCCTGGCGATTGCTCATGCTTCCGGCTCCGCGGAATCCGCTGCCGCCTCCACCGCTTCCGCCGCCTCCTCGCGCAGCGCGATCAATCGCTGCATCAGAGCATTGGTCATATCGCGGCAACCTTCGCCGGTGGCGGCGGAGATCTCGTAGACGGGAGCATCCCAACCGAGCCGCGCCAGCAGGTCGGCGCGCAGTTCCGCCACCTCTTCCGCCGGCAGGACATCACACTTGTTCAGCACCAGCCAGCGTTCCTTGCCGGCAAGGGTTTCATCGAACGCGACAAGCTCGGCCTCGATCTCGCGCACCACCACCACCAGGTCCTCTTCTTCCGGGGGCGCCACGTCGACGAGATGGAGCAGGATACGGGTGCGGGAAAGGTGCTTGAGGAAATCGATGCCGAGGCCCACGCCATGGGCCGCGCCGGCGATCAGGCCGGGAATGTCCGCCATGACGAATCCGGCATCGCCCACGTCCACCACGCCGAGCTGGGGATGCAGGGTGGTAAAGGGATAGTCCGCCACCCGGGGACGCGCGCTGGATACCGCCGACAGCAGCGTCGACTTGCCGGCGTTGGGCCGGCCGAGGAGGCCGACGTCCGCCAGCACCTTGAGTTCGAGCCGGAGGAGGCGCTCGTCGCCGGGCTTTCCCGGTATGGTCTTGCGCGGCGCCTGGTTGACGCTGGACTTGAAACGCGCATTGCCGATACCGCGTGCGCCGCCACGCGCCACGAGCAGGGGATCACCGCCACCCGTCACGTCGCCGATCAACTCACCGGTCTCGTCATCGAACACCATGGTGCCGAGGGGTACGCGGATAACGAGATCTTCACCGGAGCGCCCGGCGCATTCCCGTCCTGATCCAGGCTCGCCGGAGCGCGCGCGGAAATGGCGGGTGAAACGGAAATCCGCCAGCGTGTTGAGGCCGCTGTCCGCCACCAGGTAGATGCTGCCGCCGTCGCCGCCATCGCCGCCATCCGGCCCGCCCCTGGGGCGAAACTTCTCCCGGAGGAAACTCGATGCGCCGTTGCCGCCCTTGCCGGCGGTCACGCGGATGATGGCCTCGTCAACGAAATTCATGCTGCATAAAAAACCCCGCCTTGTCGCCAAAGCGGGGTTTCTTCAGGTTACCTGGAAAAACCGGGTCTACTCGGCGAGGATGCTGACGGTCTTGCGCTTCAACGGGCCCTTGACTTCGAACTGCACCCGGCCGGGGGCGGTGGCGAACAATGTGTAGTCCTTGCCCATGCCGACGTTTTTGCCCGCGTGGAAGCTGCTGCCGCGCTGGCGCACGATGATGTTGCCGGCATCCACCAGCTCGCCGCCGTAGCGCTTGACGCCGAGGCGCTTGGAAATCGAATCGCGGCCGTTGCGTGAACTGCCGCCTGCCTTTTTATGTGCCATGTCTGGTTACCTGCGAGGGAATTGCGTTCAGCCTTCGATCAGCTTTTTAGCCTGCTCGACCCACTCTTCGCGTTCGATGCGGCCCTTGAAACTGAGTTGCTCGTTGACGTCCTCGATTCGTGCTTCGTCCATCTCCGCGATCTGGCTGAAGGTGGTGATGCCGAGGCCGTTGAGTTTTTCCGCGATCACCGGACCGATGCCGTTGATCTGCGTGAGGTCGTCGCCGTCGGCGGCGGGAGTCGCCTCTGCCTTTGCCGGGGCCTCGGCGGGTGCCTTTTTGGCAGCGGCCGGGCTGGCGGGCGCGCCCTTACCGCCGATGGCGGTGATCTCCACCTCGGTGAAGTCCTGGCGATGGCCCTGGGTGCGGCGGTAATTCTTGCGCCGGCGCATCTTGAACACCTTGATCTTGTCGCCACGGCCGTGGGACAGGATGGTGGCGGTGACGCTGGTATCCAGGGTCGGCGCGCCGACTTCGACGTTGTCGCCTTCGCCCACCATCAATACCGTGCCGAGGTCCACTGAAGCACCGGCCTCCGCGGCCAGTTTTTCCACCTTCAGGCGATCACCAACGGCGACCCTGTATTGCTTGCCGCCGGTTTTAACTACTGCGTACATGGTTTGTAATCCGTGCCGGAATCTGTCGTAACTGTTCTGTCGCTTTCCCGCCCGGTCACGATGTGGACCGGCAAGCTCTCCGGCATGGGAGAAATCCCTTTAAAATCAGCCAGTTGAGAGCCGCGCCTGGCAGACAACGTGCAACTGAAAACACGTTGCGCGGGCGCTGGAAATCGGGGACGTCGGATTGTATAGACGCAGCCCCCCGGCGTCAACGCAAAAACGGCGTCAAATCAGGGGCTTCCCCCATGAATTCCAGTGACGCGTGGCGGCGTTGTCACGCGGCAGGGTTCACGCCTTTGGCGGGTGATTTCGCTACAATACCGCGTTTACCAGTCCACCACGCCACCCGTTCGATGAATCTTCCCGGCACCCGGGCCGAGTCCGTCATGCCAGGGATCCATGCAAAAGCCCAGGATGGCGCCGATCCCGAAGCGCTGCTTGCCGGGGCTACCGCGCTGGTGGCCGACGACATGGCGCGCGTCAACCGCACCATCCAGCAGCGGCTGGACTCGGATATCGTCCTCATTCGCACACTCGGCGAATACATCATACGCAGCGGCGGCAAGCGCCTGCGCCCGCTGATCCTGCTCCTGTCCGCCGGCGCCAGCGGTTATCGCGGTGATCATCACGTGATCCTCGCGGCGGTGATCGAGTTCATTCACACCGCCACGCTGCTCCACGACGACGTGGTGGACGCCTCCGCCACCCGCCGCGGCCAGCCTACCGCCAACGACGTCTGGGGCAACGAGGCCAGCGTCCTGGTGGGGGATTTCCTCTATTCCCGCGCCTTCGAGATGATGGTGGAGACCGATCGCATGGCGGTGATGAAGATCCTCGCCGCGACCACCAATGCCATTGCCGAGGGCGAGGTGTTGCAGCTGCTTAACGCGCACGAACCGGATACCACCGAGGAAGCCTACTTCGACACCATCAATCGCAAGACCGCGCGCCTGTTCGAGGCCGCGTCGCGGCTCGGCGGCGTGGTCGGCGACCAGCCGGATTCCGTCTGCGACGCACTCGGTAGGTATGGCCTCCACCTCGGCAACGCCTTCCAGCTGGTGGACGACGTGATGGACTACATCACCAGCCGCGACGCCATGGGCAAGGACGCCGGCGACGACCTCGCCGAGGGAAAACCCACCCTGCCATTGATCCACGCGATGCGCAGCGGCAATCCCGGACAGGCCGCGCTGGTGCGCGACGCCATTCGTGAAGGGGACAGGGAGCGGATGGCGGAGATCCTCCAGGTCGTGACCGACACCGGCGCCATCGACTACACCCTGGAACGCGCCCGGGAGCAGTCCTCACTCGCGATCGCCGCTCTCGATGCCCTGCAGCCATCGCCGAGCCGCTCGGCATTGGAGGACCTGGCACGGTTCTCCGTACTTCGCGGGCGATAGTCAGCTCCGGCAGATCACGTTTCGCTTCCTGGATCCCAGCCTTCGCTGGGATTCCTGTATTGATGGCCCAGTGAAACCTTGCACGAAACGCCAGCGCAGGCTGGCGTCCATGGTGGGATTGCCGATTCAGGCAGAATGCGGGAACCGGGGTATCTCGTAGTCCACGGCTGCTGGATCCCGGCTTTCACTGGTATTACGTTCTCTGCCAGACCAGCGTAATTTTCCAGCGAAATCCGGCGCCCGGGTCAGCCCCAAAGGTCGGTGCTTAAATAACGCTCGCCGGAATCCGGCAGGATGGCGAGCAGCGTCTTGCCGCGATATTCCGGTTCCGCGGTTAGCTGAAGCATGCCGGCCACCGCGGCGCCGCAGGAGATGCCGCTCAGGATTCCCTCCTCTTCCGCCAGCCGGCGCGCGCACGAATACGCCTCCTCCGCGGTGATCTGCAGGATGCGATCGTAGGACCCGGTATCCAGGGTGTCCGGCAGGAAGCCCGGCGCGGTGCCCATGATCTTGTGCTTGCAGGCGATTCCCTGGCTCAGGATCGGCGAGGCCTCCGGCTCGGTGGCGATGATCCCGACCCCGGGATGATGCTTCCTGAGGAAGCGGCTGATACCGCTTACCGTGCCACCGGTGCCGGTGGTGCAGATCACCGCGTCGAGGTCGGCGCCGAAGTCGGCCCAGATTTCGTTCGCGGTCACCTCGTGGCTCGCGGGATTGGAAGCATTGTAGTGCTGGCCGACGAAGAAGTAACCGTGCTTCTCCTCGAGACGCCTTGCCTCCTCGATGGCGCCCACGGTGCCTTTATCCGCCGGCGTGAGGATGACCTCCGCGCCGTAGGCCTTGAGGATCTGCACCCGCTCGAGGCTCATGTCCTCGGACATCACGAACACGGAGCGATAACCCTTCACCGCCGCCACCATGGCGAGGCCAATACCAGTATTGCCGGACGTGGGTTCGACGATGGTGTCGCCGGGCTTCAGGCGACCATCGCGTTCGGCGTCCTCGATCATGCGCAGGGCGGGCCGGTCCTTGACCGAGCCGCCGGGGTTGGCGCGCTCGAGCTTGACCCAGAGGGTTGCGCCGCTGTTGGCGCCAATGCGTTGCAGCCGCACCGAAGGGGTGCTGCCGATGGTTTGCAGGATGTTGTCGTATTTCATGATTCTGTGGATGACGTCAGGTCGCCGCCCATGCGCGGCGCGGGCCAGGTGTCGGCGAGACGATAGCCTTCGGGCCAGGGATCTTCTGGATCCAGGGTGTGCTGATGGGTGCCGGTGATCCAGGCGCGTCCGGTGATTTCGGGAATCACCGCCGGACGACCGGCGACGTTGTCGAGCCGCGCGATGCGGCAGTGAAAGATTGAACCGATGATGGACTGCGCACGGTATTCCTCGCCCGGTTCGATCAGGCCGCGGGCATGCAACACCGCGAGGCGCGCGGAACAGCCGGTGCCGGTGGGCGAACGGTCGAGCTTCGCCGGCCGCACCACCACGGTATTGCGGCCGGACACCAGCTTGCCATCACGTTGCAACGGGCCGGTGAACTGGCAGAAAGACAGGTGATCCCAGTCGGTACCGTCAGGATGGCGAAAGCCCAGTTGTTCGTTGGCCGCGGCGATGATGCGCACTCCGGTTTCCGCGAGTTCCCGCGCCTCGCCAGGGACCAGGTCATAGCCGAGGGCGGCGGCGTCCACGAGGACGAAGCTGTCGCCGCCATAAGCGGTATCAACCGTCAGCGCGCCCAAGGCTTCCACCTCGATCGTTTGATCGAGGCGATCGACGAAGCTCGGGACGTTGGTGATGGTGACCGAGCGTACGCGCCCGCCATCGCAACGGACGCTGGCCCGCACCAGCCCGCCAGGCGCCTCGAGCTTGAGCTCGGTGACCGGCTCGCGCATCGGCAGGATACCGGTCTGCACCAGCACGGTGGCCACGCAGATGGCATTGGAACCCGACATCGGCGGCGTGTCCTCTGGCTCCATGATGATCCAGGCGGCATCGGCTTCCGGATGCTTCGGCGGCACCAGCAGGTTGACGTGACGGAACACCCCGCCGCGCGGTTCATTGAGCATGAAGTGGCGCAGCGCCTGGTCGGCATGGATCCAGCGCGACTGCTCCCACAGCGTTTCCCCGGGGGGTGGCGACACGCCACCGACGATCACGTCACCCACCTCGCCCTCGGCGTGGCAACTGACGGTATGAACCACGCGGCGCGATTGCATCAGGTGATCGCCTCGCGTATCAGTACCGCGAGGTCCATCACGTTGGTGCCGGTCGGTCCGGTGACGAACAACCGGTCATGGGCTTCCAGCCAGGCACCGGCATCGGCGCGGGCGAGCGCTTCTTTCGCGCCGGCCACATCGTCCAGCGGACCGACGAATCCTCCGGCGGCCTCGGTGGGGCCGTCGGTGCCGTCCGTACCGGCGACCACGCCGTGGATCCCGGGTTCGCCCACGAGCTCGAGCATGAGCGCGAGCGCCAGGCTCTGGTTGCGGCCGCCGCGGCCGGGAGACGCGGGCAGGTGCACCGTGGGTTCGCCGCCCCAGATGTAGACACCGGGTTCACCATCGCGGATACGCGAGGCAAGCGTGCCGGCAAGGTCGGTTACATCCCCCTCCAGGCATTCGATGGATTCCACGACGCGCAGGCCACGCTCCCGCGCAACGGTCTCAGCGGCCTCCCGCGCCTGGCGATTGGAGCCGACGAGGCGGCTGCGATAACGAAACGGGGCATCACCCTCCTCCCCCGTATCGCCATCGTGCATGGCATCCATCAGCGCGCGGATATCGTCGGGTATGGGAAACGGGCGCACCACCGGCGGCTCCAGCGCGGCAATGCCGGAACCGATCAGCCCGGCATCGTCGCCGGGGATATCCGAGATGCCGAGCGCGAGAATCTCCCTGCCAGGAAAGCGACGCAGAAGGCGCCCTCCCTTGATACGCGAGATGGCAATGCGAACGTGATTTATCTGGTCGATGGAATAACCGTCGGACAGCAGCCGGTCGCTCAGCTTTCGCAGGTCCGCGAGGTCCATGCCCTCACCAGGTGCTTCCACGAGCGCCGAGGCACCGCCGGACACCAGCACCAGGAGGCGTGTTTCTGCATCGCAGGCAGAGACAAACTCTATCGCCGCGCGACCCGCCGCGAGACTGTTCTCGTCCGGCATCGGGTGACCGGACTCCAGCACCCGAACACGGGGATCCGCCCGTACTTCCGGATCGACGTGGTCATACTTGGTGATGAGCAGGGCTTGCGATTCCGGCCGGAGGAATTCCAGCGCGCCACGCAGCATGGATGACGCCGCCTTGCCCACCGCCAGCACCGCGTCCAGCGGGGGAGCCGCTCCCGCCTGCAGCGCCGCGCGCGTGGCATTGTCGCCCTGCACCGCGGCCACACCGGCATGCCATAGCTGGCTGGCCGTTGCGGCGGCGGAATTCTGGGGTGGTTGCTGGCTCACGCGCAGAATATGAGCGCAGCGGCACGGGCTTGCAACCATTCCCCTGGCAACGTTGGCGCCAGGGGGCGAAAAGGAAAGGATAGTCTCTGCCCGCTCTGGTCAGGCGAACCAGCTACCCCGGTCGCGTAGCCATTCAGCAGATTTTTTCATGCCACCGAAGGGAAACACGTGAATCTGCTTCACCGCGCTCCCGGAATTCGCGAGCACGTGCGCCTCGATGGGGTCGACGATCACGTCCGGGTCGAAACCGGACACCAGCGTGGTGATGGCCGACGCGCGTTTCTTGAGAAAGCCGATGGACGCGCCGACGCCGCACATCGCGGCGAACTTCACCAGCGTGGTGAGCTTCGCCGGGCCAGCCACGCCGAGATGCACCGGCATATCGATGCCAGCGGCAGAGAGTCCTTCGGCCCAGCGCAGGAATCGCCGCGCGTCGAATCCAAACTGGGTGACGATTCGCATCTCGATATCAGTGCGTTCGGCAAATGCCTGCTTGAGCCGCAGGGCATCCTCTGCAGCCGCCTCGCTGAAGTCGGGCGAACCTTCGGGGTGACCGGCCACGCCCATGCGGCGGATACCGTGGCGATCGAAGAGGCCGGTTTCCAGCACTTCCATGGTGGAAGCGAATTCACCCGCAGGGCTGTCGAGACCGCCGCCGATGACGAGCACGTCCTCGACCCCGGCGTCACCGGTGAGCATCGCGATGCGTCGTTCGAGCGATTCGCGGCTGGTGACCCGGCGGGATGCGAAATGCGGAACCGCGGCGTAGCCGAGGTCGGCAAGCCGGCGCGCGCCCGCGGTCATCGTCTCCGCGCTGTCCGTGCCGACGTCGGTGATGTACACCCGCGTGCCCGGCGGAAACAGGCCCGGCAGGTCGGGGCTCTCCGCCGCCTGCTGCGGGGAGATCTCGATGGATGCGGCGACGTGACTGCCCATGGTCTGCGGGCTCCGGCGGTGAGGACTGGAACGGCGGGCAATGGTAGGGAAAGCCGGCCCGCCGTGTTTGTACCACGGCGACACGGCTGCAATCCGTGGCGTCAGATCGTGGCTGGCTGCCCCCTGTCGGGACAATTCTTCATGCTTCTTCCAGCCCGTCCGCGATGACGAAGTCCCCCTTCGCGGCCGCGGTGCGCAGGTGAATCATCGCCTGGTATTCGTCAGACTCGTATGCCGCCAGCGCCGCGGTGTAACTGTCGAACTCGATGACCACGTTGCGCGTCCTGCCGCTGCCCTCACGCACCTCGCAGGCGCCGCCCCGCACGAGGAAGCGGGCACCCTCGCGGGCAAGGAACGGGCGCACCACCTGCGCGTACCGTGCATACTGTTCGGGATCGGTCACCTCCAGTGAAACGATCCAGTATCCCTTTGCCATGTCAGCCTCCCGTCGTTGTGGTTGTCGGGCGGTGTTTCGTCGTGGAGTCAGCCAATTTCCGCCTCCGTCAGCAGGCGATCACGAAGAACGAATTTCTGGATCTTGCCGGTGGAGGTCCGTGGCAGTTCGCCGAACACCACCGTGCGCGGGCACTTGTAGTGCGCGAGATGTTCCCGGCAGAAGTCGATGAGTTCGCGTTCGCTGGCCTCGCTGCCGGGCCGCAGTCCGACGAAGGCGCAGGGAGTCTCGCCCCAGTGATCGTCCGGCTTCGCCACCACCGCCACCTCGGCCACCGCGGGGTGGCGATAGAGACAGTCCTCGACCTCGATGGAGGAGATGTTTTCCCCGCCCGAGATGATGATGTCCTTGGAGCGGTCGCGGAGTTTCAGGTAGCGATCAGGCTCCATCACGCCAAGGTCGCCCGAATGGAACCAGCCACCGGCGAAGGCCTGGGCGGTGGCTTCCGGGTTCTTCAGGTAGCCCTTCATGACGATGTTGCCGCGGAACATCGCCTCGCCCATCTGTTCGCCGTCGGGCGTGACCGGCTGCATGGTGTCCGGGTCCATGACCTCGAGCCCGCAGAGCACGTGGTATGGCACCCCCTGGCGCGACTTGCGCGCGGCGGACGCCGTGGCGTCGAGGGCGTCCCATTCCGCCTTCCACGCGCAGATCACCGCGGGGCCGTAGGTCTCCGTCAGGCCGTAGACATGGGTGACCTGGAAGCCCTCCTCCGCCATCGCCTTCAGCACCGCTGCCGGGGGCGGCGCGGCGGCGGTCATCATGTGGACCGTGTGATCGAAGGCGCGACGCTCTTCCTCGCCCGCATTCAGCACCATGTTCATGATGATGGGCGCCCCGCAGAAGTGGGTGACCCCGTGTTCGGCGATGGCTTCGTAGATACCGCGGGCGTTGATCTGGCGCAGGCAGATGCTGGTGCCGGCAACGGCGGCCAGGGTCCAGGGGAAACACCAGCCGTTACAGTGGAACATCGGCAGCGTCCAGAGATAGACGGCGTGGTGTGGCATGCCCCAGCCGACGGCGTTGCTGAGCGCGTTGAGATAGGCGCCGCGGTGGTGATAGACCACACCCTTGGGATTGCCGGTGGTGCCCGAGGTGTAGTTGAGCGAGATGGCGTCCCATTCATCCGCCGGCCAGTCCGGCGCCTCCGCCGGATCGCCTTCCGCAAGCAATGCCTCGTAGTCGAGCGTGCCTTCGATTCCGCACTGGCCTGCTACCGGAATATCCACCAGCAGGATCTCTTTCCGGCGCGCTTCCGGCAAAGCCGCAATGGCGCGCGCCCCGAGATCCGCAAGTTCCGCGTCCACCAGGAAAACCTTCGCCTCGCCGTGCTCGAGGATGAAGGCCACCGCCTCCGCGTCGAGCCGGGTGTTGATGGTGTTGAGCACACCCCCCGACAGCGGCACGCCGAAATGGGCCTCGAATATCGCCGCGCTGTTGGGCGCGATGATGGCGACGGTATCGTTCTTGTTGACGCCGCGCCGGCGCAGCGCAGAGGCGAGGGCGTGGCAGCGCGCATGCACCTCCGCCCAGGTGCGACGGGTCTCCCCGTCCACCAGCGCGAGAGCGTCGGGATACACCCGGGCGGCGCGTTCGAGGAAGTCCAGCGGGGTGAGTGGCGCATGGTTGGCGGCGCACTGGTCGAGCCCGCGGGAATAGATACTGTCTTTCATCTTGACCGGGTGTATTGGCGGCGAGTGAGAATATTGCCACAATTGCGCCGTTGCCTGCCCGTCGGAATAGAAGCACCCTCAGCCGCCCTGTCGCCATGCCCGCCATTTCCCTTGCGCAGCGCGAGAGCGCTCACCGGCCCGGTCGTTCCTGAAGGTCGTGAAGCAGACCTGCACCCGCATCGATCGTTTCCGTCTCGAGCGCGGGACCGTCATCGGTGGCAGGTACCACGTGCTCGAGCTGCTGGGCGCCGGCTGGGAGGGAGAGGTCTATCTCGTGGAAGAGGCAGGCACCGGCATCATCCATACGGCGAAGATGTTCTTTCCCCAGCGTAATCCCGGTAACCGCACGTTGAAGAGCTATGCCCGGCGCCTGCACAAGCTGCGCCATTGCCCCATCGTCATCCAGTACCATGCCACCGAGGTCATGCAGTTCGAGGGCGTCAGGATATCGATCCTGATTTCGGAATACGTCGAGGGCGAACTACTGTCCACCTTCCTGCGGGCGCAGCGTGGCAATCGGCTGAGCCCCTTCCAGGCGATCCACCTGCTGCACGCGCTCACGCGCGGCATCGAGAGCATTCACGCGGCGCGTGAATATCACGGCGACCTGCATCTCGACAATATCGTCGTCCAGCGCTTCGGCCTCGGCTTCGATCTCAAGCTGCTCGACATGTTCAACTGGGGCGCGCCGAGTGGCGAGAACTACCGCCACGACATCGTCAACCTGGTGCGGGTGTTCTACGACGTGCTCGGCGGCGCGAAGCACTATTCCCGTCAGCCGCCCGAGGTCAAGGCGATCTGCTGCGGCCTCAAGCGTGGGCTGATCCTGAAGAAATTCCGCACCGCCGCGCAGCTCCGTATCCACCTCGAAACGATGGAGTGGAGCCGGTGCTGAGCGAGGTGTTCTATCACCCCGAGAGCGGTGGCCAGGAATACATGCGCCGCGGCTGCTGCCAGTTCGCGGTGTTCACCGCGCGCGCGCCGGGCAAGGAATCAGCCAACGAGGACTGCGCCGGCTGGATCCGCGTACCGGGCGACCGCTGGATATTCCTCGTCGCCGACGGCCTTGGCGGACTGCCGGCGGGGGCCTCCGCCTCGCGCCTCGCGGTGGAGACCATCATCGATCGCCTCGACGGCATCGACATCGGCGACGAGATTCGCGGCGCACTTCTCGATGGCATCGACGCGGCCAACGCCGCCATTCTCGCGCGCGGCGCCGGTAGCGCCACCACCCTGGTGGTGGCGGAGGTCTCGGCCCAGGGGGTGCGTCCCTACCACATCGGCGACTCGACCATTCTCGTTACCGGGCAACGCGGCGCGATCAAGTACCAGAGCGTGTCGCACAGCCCCACCGGCTACCTGGAGGAAGCCGGCATCCTCGACGAGGCCGACGCGATGATGCACGAGGAACGGCATATCGTCTCCAACGTACTCGGCAGCAACGAGATGCGGCTCGAGATCGGCCCGCTGCTGCCCCTGGCGCGCTATGACACCGTGCTGCTTGCGAGCGATGCGCTGAGGGACAACCTGAACCTGGACCAGGTCATCGCCCGCATCCGCGCGGGCACCCTGGAGAAAAACCTCGCCGCGCTGGCCGCCCATTGCCAGCAGCAGATGCTGGGCAACGGGGAAGGCGCCCCGAGTCACCCGGACGACCTGACGATGATCGCGGTACGGCGCAACGGCTAGCGTGACCCGGTAGAGCCGAAGCCGCCAGCAGCGCGTTCACTTTCCTCGAAGGACTCCACCACGTCAAAGGCGGCCTGCACGACCGGCAGGATCACCATCTGCGCGATGCGCTCGCCGGGTTCGATGGTGAAGGCGTTGGCGCCGCGGTTCCAGCAGGAGACGAAAAGCTGTCCCTGGTAATCGGAGTCGATGAGCCCGGTGAGGTTACCGAGGACGATGCCGTGTTTGTGACCCAGCCCGGAACGCGGCAGGATCACCGCGGCATGACCGGGATCACCGATATGGATGGCGATGCCGGTGGGGATCAGTTCCGTCTGTCCCGGGGCAAGCTCCAGCGGGACCTCGAGGCAGGCGCGCAGGTCGAGACCCGCGGAACCCCCGGTGGCATAGGACGGCAGACCGTATTCCGAATGAATCCGGGGATCCAGCACGCGGACCTGGATACGCACGCTCATCAACGTATTAGAGAATCGATCGCGCGCAGCATCTCCGCCGCGACCATGGCCTTGGGAGCGGGGCCAATAACGATGTCCTCGCCGTCATGCACCAGGGTCACGGTATTCGAGTCGCTGCCGAATGCGCTGTCACTGCCGCCGACGTCGTTGGCGGCGATGACGTCGACGCGCTTCGCCACGCGTTTGGTGCGCGCGTTTTCCAGGGTATCCCGGGTCTCCGCGGCGAAGCCCACGGTGAACGGCGCATCGTCCAGCGCCGCCACCGTAGCCAGGATGTCGGGATTGCGCACCAGCTCGAGCGTCATGGTATCCCCACCCGGGGTTTTCTTGATCTTGTGCTCTGCCTTTTGCGCGGGACGGAAGTCCGCTACCGCGGCGACGCCGATAAAGACGTCCGCGGCAGCAACATTCGCGAGAACCGCCGCCAGCATCTCCTCCGCGGATCGCACATCGATGCAGTTCACCCCGGCCGGCGGCTGCAGCGCGACCGGGCCGGAAACCAGGGTCACTTCGGCGCCGGCTTCCCGGGCCGCTTGCGCGAGCGCATAACCCATCTTGCCGGAACTGTGATTGGTGATGCCGCGTACCGGGTCGATGGCTTCCCAGGTCGGGCCCGCCGTCAGCAACACCCGCCAACCGGCCCACGACTGATCGGCTGCAGCCGACGTCACGACATCCGCGATGTCCTCCGGCTCCGTCATGCGCCCGGGTCCGACTTCGCCGCAGGCCTGGTCGCCGCTGCCGGGCCCGATGATGCCGACGCCGCGTGCGCGCAGGATGTCGAGGTTGGCCCGGGTCGCGGGATGCTGCCACATCTGCTGGTTCATCGCCGGCGCGAGCAGCAGCCGCGCCCCAGTGGCGAGCACCAGGGTACTCAGCAGGTCGTCGGCGAAGCCATGAGCCAGCCTGGCGAGGCAATGGGCGGTGGCCGGAGCGATGACCACGGTGTCCGCCCAGCGCGCGAGTTCGATATGTCCCATGCCGGACTCCGCCTCGGCGTCCAGCAACTCACAATGCACCGGGTGGCCGCTGACTGCCTGCAGGCTGAGCGGTGTGATGAATGCCTCCGCGCCAGCGGACATCACCACCCGCACCTCGCAGCCGCGCTCGATGAGACGGCGCACCAGTTGCGGCGACTTGTAGGCCGCGATGCCACCGGTCACGCCGACGATGACATGGCGTGCCGAACTGGCGATTGGGGATGAAGGATCGGGATTCACGTGTTGACTGGTCGTGGGTGTGCGCTCGCGCACCGCCCCGCCGCGGGGTTCCGGTTAGAGTGTACCGCAGGAACCATGAAGCAAGGGAATGCGATGATGGCGATCAACGACTGGCCGGACACGGAACGGCCACGGGAAAAACTGCTCAGGGACGGCGCCGCCACCCTGTCGGACGCAGAACTGCTCGCGCTGTTTATCCGCACCGGCACCCGCGGGCGCAGCGCGGTGGATATCGGCCGCGACCTGGTCGGTGAGTTCGGTGGCCTCAGGCAGGTATTGACCGCTGACCGCGCGGCGTTGTGCAGCGCCCGCGGCCTGGGTCCGGCGCGCTACGCGCTGCTACAGGCGGCGCTGGAGATGGGCCGCCGCTATCTCGACCAGGCGCTGCGCCGCGCCGGCCCCCTCAGCAGTCCGCTGCAGGCGGCGGACTTCCTCACCCATCACCTGCGCGACCGCAAGCGCGAGGTGTTCGCCATGCTCTATCTCGACACGCGACACCAGGTCATCGACTACGAGGAGCTGTTCGAGGGCACGCTGGCGGGTGCCACGGTGCATCCGCGCGAGGTGGTGCGCAGCGTCCTCGAACACAATGCCTCGGCGGTGATCCTCGCGCATAACCATCCCTCCGGCATCGCCGAGCCGAGCCAGTCCGACGCCACGCTTACTCGCCGCCTGCGGGACGCGCTCGAACTGGTGGACGTGAGGGTGCTCGATCACATCGTCATCGGCGATGGCGAATTCGTCTCCATGAGTGACCGCGGGCTGTTCTGATACACTCGCCGCCACCCGATTCCGACAAGGCGAATGAAATCCAGAGAGCGCAGGCAGGGCATCACCCTGGTGCACACCGGCGACGGCAAGGGCAAGTCCTCGAGTGCCTTCGGCGTAGTCTTCCGCGCCGCTGGCTGGGGGCTCAAGGTCTGCGTGATCCAGCTCATCAAGGGCAAGTGGAAGACCGGCGAGAGCCAGGCCGCGGCGCGCTTCGATAACATCGAGTGGCATTCCCTCGGCGACGGTTTCACCTGGGACACCAACAACCCGGAACAGGACCAGAAGACCAGCCGCGAGATCTGGGCCTTCGCCCAGTCGAAGATTACCTCGGAGGAATTCGATCTCGTGGTGCTCGACGAGATCAACTACTGCTGCAGCTACGGCTGGTTCACCGGTAAAGAGATCGCCGACTTCATCCGCGAGAAGAAGCCGAAGTGGATGCATCTCATCCTCACCGGTCGCGACGCGCCGCCGGAGATCATCGCTGTGGCCGACACGGTCACCGAGATGCGCAAGGTGAAGCACGCCTTTGACGAAGGCATCATGGCGGCGCAGGGCGTGGAGTTTTAGAAGCGGTTTCCATCCCGCCCCGTATTGCGCGAAGTAACGATCGAAATTCCAGGTAAAGACTCGATCCGCAAGGCCGCTATTCTCGAAATCCCAGCGAAAGCTCACTACTGTCCGGAACGTTTTCACATCGGTATTTCGACCTGCCTGTCGAGGGCCTGACGATAGCGTAGCTCTCGTCGTTTTCGCTCCTCGTAAGGGGCGTCTGCACGGTGGAACAGCGTGGTCTGGAGCTTGGTGAGCCACAGGTAAAATTCTTCTGTGTGATTCCCCCGTTCCCTGTACCGGTGGAGCAGCAGATACACGATCAGCGCCACGTAGATCTGG
>JAUILZ010000033.1 GCA_030432755.1 Gammaproteobacteria bacterium
CTCCGGAATGGCGCAGTATTGCCGTTCTTCATCGAGGTTACGCAGGATATTGAACAGTGTCACGGTTTCACCGGGATTATCGCTCAGGTAATCGTCACTGAATATGAAATGCGGTATGTCCCCGAGGCAAATGATCTCTCGCTCATCCACGAGGACCGCTTCCACCGCGTCGAGTTCCACCCGTTCGGTTTCGGTGGCAACAAAGATTCCACCTTCAAGCACCGCCGCATAGAGGCCGTGCCGGATTTCCGCCGCCGGTTGGCACTCGATGACGCCACGACCACCAGTGTCGTCCGTCTCGCCCAGGCGTACGACTTCCTTGCGCCTGGGGCCGCCACCACTGCCACCACCGGAACCACCGGGCCGTCGCGGGCGGTCGCCGAAGCGCATTTCCTCCTCTCGGCAGTCGTCTACGCACAGGCGCACGAGAAAGTCGGTGCCACGAATGCCTATGGTGGCCACCGTGGTTTCCACCCGGAACGACTCCGGCCGCGTCTCGCCGATCTCCCCGCTGAGCGCGCGTAGCCCGCCCTTGACGAGATTGAACAGCGCTTCCTCGTTGCCGCTTTCCTCGCTGTATGCCTGCAGCGTCATCTCGCTTTCCGGCCGCAGCGTGATGCGGCTGCCGTCGTTCATGCGCACCACGACGAAGCTGTCACTGGCGGTGGCCAGGGTCTCGCCGCGATGCACCCCGGAACCGCGCGCGAGTGTGCGCGCCGGACCGGATCCGGGCAAGGCGGTGACCACCCCGGTGGCGAGCTGAACCACGCCCACGACTTCCGCCGCGAATACCATCGGCGATAAAGCGAGCGCAAACAGCATCAGTAGCAGGATCGTTGGCAGCTTTCGCGGCACGGGATCACTCTCTCTGGAAACGGTAGACCAGGCTGGCATGGACACGATTGTCGCCGTCCTGGGTGAGTTCGGGTATGTCATCGAATCCGGATAACACGTGACCGAAATCAATGTAGGCGACGAGGCTTTCCTTCCATTGCCACTTGGCGCTGACGCCGGTGCTGGTGAGGTCGACGCTGTCTTCCTGTCCTGGTGGCAAACCAACCAGCGAACCGAAGCCGTAGTCGACGAAGACGCCGAACTGGAGGTCATTGGCCAGAGGTGGTGCCCAGAACTGGGTGCGCAGGTTGCCGCCACGATCCACGCTGACCGCGCGTTCCTGGAAGCCACGCGGACCGGTGGAGCCGCCGAGCCCCAATTGTTCGCCACTGATCAGCGGTTCATCGGCGTACTGCGCCTCGAGCGACAGGGCGAGGCGCCAGTTGCGCGGGACGATGAAGTCCTGGCCGACGTTCAGGCGCCAGGCATCCCAGCCCTGTGAAGCGCCAAGGCGGCTGGCGGCGTACGCGGCATCGGTGTTGAGCGAGCCGCCGTTGAGATTATGACTGTAGGTGAGATTGAACCGGCCGGTGCCGCCGAAATCGTCCCATTCCAGTTGCCAGGTCGCGCTCAGCGGCCGGCTGCGCACGTCGGTGCCGATATCGGTGCCGAGGAAGTTGACCTGGTTGTCGAACAACTTGTCGGCGAGATCGAGGTAGAGCCGTTGGCGCAGGCTGCCGAGTTTGTTCAGCACCTGGCTGTAGCGAACGCCGCTGGCGGTGCCGCTCCCGCCGACGTCGAATACATCCGCAACTATGCCACTGTCGACATCCGAATCGACGTGGAACAGCGCCAAGGTGGAGGCCGCCCGGTAAAGCGGTAACTGGTAGTTGAGGCCGAACTGGTGCACCTTGTCGGGCTCTTCCGGGGACGTGGTATAGGTGGCGGTAAAGGCGTGGTCGCGGTCGAACAGGTTCAGGTGCTGGTAGCCGACACCCAGCCGGGAATAGGTGGTTTCCTCGTTGCCGGTGTTGTTGAGCCAGGTGAACAGCTGTTGCGGATTGCGGTCGATCGCCTCGATGCGGGCATCCAGGGTGTCCGCGGTCTCGCCGCGCCCGAAGATCAGCCGGGTGCGCTTCGCGGTATTGAAGTTGGCGACCGCGAGTGCGCGCGATAAAGCATGAGTGTTCGGAGTCTCGCCCTCCTGCAACTGAGGCAGGCTGCGTCGCAGGTTGGCGTCGCTGAAGTGGTGGTTGCCGCTGGTGGTGACGTCACCGACCACGAGGCGGCGAATTTCGAGTGTGACTTCACCGGACTCGAGCACCTGGGGCGGCAGGGTGACGCGATGAAAATCGAAACCCCGTCGGTTCAGTGCCTTTTCCAGGGTGTCCGCCGCTCCACGCAGCCGCTCGATACCGGTGTGAGGTCCGATGAAGGGTGCGAGCACCCTCTCGGTGGCGCGCTCGCCGAGGGGGTTGTCACCCGCGATGTTGAAGCCGCTCACCTCGAAAGTGATCTCCGCCATCGCTGCCTGCGCAAGCAGGAGCAGGATCAGCCCTGGCAATGTGATCTTCCAGCGGCGAATTGGGGCGTTCGCCGAACATTGTGACATGCTCCTCGACATCAATGACTGTCCGGGTCAATGGCGTGATCAACGGGTTTCCTCGGGGAAACAGCATACAACAATTTATCAAGAGGTTATATACGGGAAGTTACCGCGAAACCTGCGATACAGGACGCAAAAAAACCCATTCGGCGATCAATGAACACCGATTGTCGCCGATGCCCGGCGGCAACACCGCGAAAAGCTTTCCATACAGGCCTAATCGACGAGTATGTTGATCAGGGAGGGACTGTCAGCGGCGAGCGCGGCTTCGAATGCGGGAGCAAATTCCGCCGACTCGCGAACGGTGAAACCGAGTCCACCGTATGCCTCGGCAAGACGCGCGAAGTCGGGATTGACGAGTTCGGTGGCGATCACCCGTCCGGGATAGTGCCGCTCCTGGTGAATCCGGATGGTTCCGAGTCGCCGGTTGTTGACGACGAGGAACACCACCGCGAGCACGTATTGAATCGCGGTGGCGAATTCCTGGCCGTTCATGAGGAAGCAGCCATCGCCGTTAAAGGAAACCACCGGCCGGTCGGGATGCAGCAGCTTCGCCGCCACCGCCGCCGGGGCGCTGTAGCCCATGGTGCCGTTGGTTGAGCCGAGCTGTGTGCCGCTCTGGCGGTATTGATAGAAGCGCTGGCCCCAGGTGGTGTAGTTGCCCGCGCCCACGGTGACGATTGCTTGCGCGGGTAGCGTGTTGCGGATATGGGCGCAGATTTCATCCATACGCACCGCCTGGCCCTGGCTCACCGGTTCATCGACCCAGGACTGGTAGCTCGCATGCAGACCCGCGATCCACTTGCGTCGATCGGTGGCCGGTGGCGTGAGATCCTGCAATGCGGCGAGGAACGACGCGCTATCACTGTTGATGGCGATATCGGCATGAAAGACGCTGCCGGGTTCTTCCGCGCCGGGATGCACGTGTACCACCCGCTGTCCGCCATTGCCGAGTGGCGGCTTCAGCCGTTCGTATCCTCCCGTGGTGATATCACCGAGACGCGGTCCGATGACCAGCAGGAGGTCGGCATCGTCTATGGTTTCCTGCAGCCCCGGCGCCACCGCGAGCCCCAGCTCGCCGATGTAGTTTTCGTGCGTATTGTCGAAGCTGTCCTGGCGGCGGAACGCCACCGCCACCGGTAGTTGCCAGGATTCGGCAAACGTCGTCAGCAATGCCTGGTGACGCGCGCTCCAGCCGCTGCCGCCGCAGATCACCAGCGGGCGCTGCGCGGCAAGCAGGGCGTCCCCGACCGCGTTCACGGCTGCAGGAGGCGGCGCTGCGGGAAAACGCAGCGACTCTTTTCCCAGCGGCAGATCCGCGACCTCGACCTCGTCGCGCAGCATGTCCTCGTACAGCACCACTACCACAGGGCCCGGGCGGCCGCTCACGGCGCAGCTCCACGCCCGGGAGAGCTGCTCCGGGACGCGGTGGGCGTCGTCGATGCTGATGACCTTCTTCGCCACCCCGGCGTAGACCCGGTGATAGTCCAGTTCCTGAAAGGCCTCGCGCCCGCGGTCGCCGCGTGACACCTGGCCGATGAAACAGATGAGCGGGGTAGAGTCCTGGAACGCGGTGTGGATACCCACCATGGCGTTGGACGCGCCAGGTCCGCGAGAGACGAAGCAGATACCGGGGTTGCCGGTCAGCTTGCCCCAGGCCTCGGCCATGTAGGCCGCGCCGCCTTCCTGCCGGCAGGTGATCAGGCGGAAGCGATCCTGGCAGTCATACATCGCGTCGAGGGCGCCGAGGAAGCTTTCCCCCGGCACGCAGAACGCCGTATTGGCGCCGTGTCCGGTCAGTCCGTCGATCAGTATCCTGCCACCACTGCGTATCATGCTTCCGTCCGGGAGAAAGGGAGGCGGGATTATACTTGCTGCCCACGAGCCCGTGATTGACGGCCACGACGCCAGGACGGGACGCCACGCCTATCAATTTTTGCCCGCCATGTCACCGACCGCAGACACGCGACCCGCCCATGTCCTGCCGGTCATCATCCTTGCCCAGTTCTGCGGTACCTCATTGTGGTTTGCCGGCAACGCGGTGATCGATGGACTCGGGCGCGACTGGGGCCTCGTCGCCCACAGCGTAGGACAGGTCACCAACGCGGTGCAGCTCGGCTTCATCGCCGGCACCCTGGTGTTCGCGTTTCTCGCGATCTCCGATCGCTGGTCGCCGCGCAAGGTGTTTTTCGCCTGTTCCCTGCTGGGGGGCGTGGCAAACGTCGCGCCGGTCTTCCTGCCACGAGAACTGGTCCTGCTACTGGCAATGCGCTTCGCTACCGGTTTCTTCCTCGCCGGCATCTACCCGGTGGGAATGAAGATCGCCGCCTCCTGGTATCGCGAAGGGCTGGGGCGGGCGCTCGGTTACCTGGTGGGCGCGCTTGTGCTGGGCACCGCGTTTCCCCACCTGCTGCGCGCCATGGGCGGAGGATTGCCCTGGCAGGGCGTGCTCGTGGGCACCTCGCTGCTTGCCACTGGCGGCGGTCTGCTGCTCCTCGTCACGCTCCGTGATGGCCCGCACCTTCCGGCGCGCTCGCCGTTCAATGCGCTCGCGCTGCCGGCGATCTTCCGTTCCGCGGACTTTCGCGCCTCCGCATTCGGCTACTTCGGCCACATGTGGGAACTCTACGCGTTCTGGGCATTCGTACCCGTGGCGATTGCCGCGCACGGGGCGCGATGGGAGACGTCCCACGCGGTCTCACTGTGGTCGTTTATCGTCATTGCCGCGGGATTTATCGGCTGCGTTGCGGGTGGGAACCTGTCGCAGAGTCTCGGCAGCGCGCGGGTGGCGGCGGCGCAGCTTGGTTTTTCCGGGCTGTGCTGCCTTCTGTCACCGTTGGCGTTCTCCCTGCCGCCGTTTGCGTTCCTCGGCTTTCTCGTCGCCTGGGGCATTGCCGTGGTAGGTGACTCACCGCAGTTCTCCGCCCTCAACGCGGCGAATGCGCCGCGCGCATACGTCGGATCCGCGCTGACCATCGTCAACGCCCTCGGTTTTCTCGTCACCGTCTTCAGCATTCAGCTGGTGAATCACTGGCACCAGGTCCATGGCGTGACCTGGCTGTTCTTCTGGTTGTTGCCCGGCCCGGTGCTCGGATTGCTGGCGATGCGTCGACTGCTCCGGCGTTCATAGCTGTATCGGTTCGCGCCGATACCCTCGAGCGGGCAGATACGCATACAATGCCCGGCATCTCCAAGTAAAACCGGAACGCCATGTCCACCGCCCGGGACCCGCTCCTGACCCCGCTCACCATTCGCCAGGCGACCTTCCGTAACCGCGTGATGTCCACCAGTCATGCCTGTGGACTCGAGGAGGAGGGTGGTATGCCGGCGGAACGTTACCAGGCCTATCACGAGGCCAAGGCGCGCGGTGGCATCGGCCTTACCATGTTCGGCGGATCAGCCTACGTAGCGCCGGATTCCACCTGGTCCTCGGGGCAGCTGAACATGTCCACCGACCGGGTGATCCCATACCTCGAGAATTTTTCCCGCCGGGTGCATGACGCCGGTGCGGGCATCATGATCCAGCTTACCCATCTCGGTCGCCGCGGCGAGTCGCTGACGCAGAACTGGTTGCCGACGCTGGCGCCCTCGGTGGTGCGCGAAACCGGGCACCGCTGTTTTCCCCGCGAGATGGACCGGCACGACATCGCGCGCGTCATCCGCGCCTTCGGTGATGCCGCGCAGCGCGCGAAGCAGGGCGGCCTCGACGGCATGGAGACCATGATCGGCGGCCACCTGATCGGCCAGTTCCTCTCGCCGGTAACCAATCACCGCGGCGACGACTACGGCGGATCCGAGGAGAACCGCTGCCGTTTCGGCCTCGAGGTGCACGATGAGATCCGTCGCCGCGTCGGCGACGACTTCATCGTCGGCATGCGCTTTCCCATCGACGAGACCACGAAGGAGGGGCTCGACTTCGACGAATGCGTTTCCATCGCCCATCGTTTCGAATCGAGTGGCCTTGTCGACTACTTCAACGTCAACTACGGCCGTATTGACACCGAGCTCACCCTGATCACCGACTGTATGCCGGGAATGGCGTCGCCGATGGCGCCCTGGCTGCAAAAGGCCGGCGCGTTCAAGCACGAGGTATCTCTGCCGGTGTTCCACGCGGCGCGCATCAACGACCTCGCCACCGCGCGCCACGCGATCCGCGAGGGCCTGCTCGACATGGTGGCGATGACGCGGGCTCATATCGCCGATCCGGAGATCGTGGGCAAGCTGATGCGCGGCGAGGAGGATCGCATCCGTCCCTGCGTGGGCATGACCCATTGCATGGGCGATACCCGGCCGACCTGTATCCACAATGCTTCGAGTGGCCGCGAGCAGCACTGGCCACAGGTGATCTCGAAGGCGTCGCGGACAGGGAGAAAGTGTGTCGTCGTCGGCGGCGGGCCCGCGGGGCTCGAGGCCGCCCGGGTGCTGGGAAGCCGCGGTCATACCGTGGTGTTGATGGAAGCGGCGGACGACCTCGGAGGCCAGCTGAGGATGGCAAACCGCGCGTCCTGGCGCGGCGATGTCAGCGGCATCGTCGACTGGCGCCGTTCCGAGCTGGAGCATCTCGATGTCGAGGTGCGACTGAATACATACGCCGAGACCGACGACGTGCTCGCGGAATCCCCGGAAGTTGTGATTAACGCCACCGGTGGCATCCCGGACCTCGACTGGCTCGAGGGCAACGAGCTGGTGACTTCCGTCTGGGACGTGCTGAGCGGCGCCACCCCGTTCAGATCGCGGGTGGTGATCTACGACGGCACCGGGCGCCATCCCGCGCTCACCGCGGCCGATGCCGCCCATGCCGCGGAGCGCGAGTTGACCCTGGTGCTGCTGGACGATCGCCCGGCCGCGGAACTCGCCTACGGCGAACGCGTGATCTGGAAACGGGAACTGGCGCGGCGTGGCATCGTGCCCTTGCTAGAGCGCCGCCTCGCGGCGGTGGAACGCGACGGCGACCGCCTGCTGGCGCGTTTCAACCACGAACTCACCGGCGAACCGATGGTGCTGTCCGCGGACCAGGTGGTGGTGGAACACGGCACCCTGCCGGCTGACGACCTCTACCAGGAGCTGCGCGCCGGGTCGGTAAACGACGGCGTCACGGATATCGACGCCCTGCTCGCCGGCCGCCCCCAACCCCACGAAACCGGTGAAGGGCGTTTCGCGCTCTATCGCATCGGCGACGCCCAGTCGAGCCGCAACCTGGCGGCGGCGATCTTCGATGCGCTCAGGCTGTGCTGCGTGATGTGACCCTGTGCATCGGCTCGATACTACCGCCTCTATTGTTGTCTCCAATAAAAGACACTTTACCAATTGGTAATGAAATTCGGTGGAATCGGCTGATTGAGCTGTGTTACCTTTTGTTTTAGTTGCTTGTAAGCGGGATTAAACCCGATACTGGTACTTACGGGGAAAGTACTATCAGGCACAGGAATTTTGTTTCAACAAGGATAAGTCTCTTTACTCGACTCATAGTCGGTTTCTCTAATGGGGGCATGCCATGTTCGGCATGCAAGGCAAGTACTAATTTCTTCGTCTGCGAGTAGATATATCTCGCAAGTCAGCTTCCAGGTTTGTCGGCTGACGCCGGGTTCGTCGATTCATCGCTATCCACTACGCTACCAGTTCATGACTTTACGTAGATGAAACACTTGAGAGGGTGCAAGTAATGCCATGCGTGGAGCGAGGTGTGTGGATGAAGACAGGAAGGGGCGCCTGTAACCGGGGTAAAGCCCGGCGACAGTGCTTACGGGGAAAGTGCCTCCTGGCACAGGATTGATGCAACAGCAAGGATGATTCTCTTATACGACTATTAGTCGGGTTCTTCTTGGGGATCATGCCGAAAGATTGGCATGAAGTTTAAACATTAGTTTGTTGGTCTGTGATAGGAATGGTCGATCAGTCGATTGTTGTGTTTGCATCGCAATCCGCAAGGTTCGTCGCCGGCTCGTGCATTTGGTGCAAAAGCCGGCAAATTCGTTTTAGTTTGTAAATGTAGTAGGTTCCAGATGGATTGCAGAGATGAAAGCATGGTGCTCGATGACCGATGCCGTACAGGCCGGGGATGGGGGGTAAATATGTACCGGATTTCATTCATACTCCGCTGCGCAGTCAGCGTCTTGCTCGTAACAGGAGCGTCTTCGGTTTACGCACAGTCTTCCGGACAAGCCAGTGGAGCCCCCTACGACCTGGGGCCGCTTCCTCCATTTGTTCAGGACATCGAATGGCCTCAAGAGCCGAATATCACCAACGAGGTTAATGTGTCCAGTGACGCAGGCTGGACGAACGTCGACGGCACTCGGTATATCGTTGCAGCAGGGAATTACAGCGCCAAATCCATAACCTGCAACCATTGTGAATTTATCCTGCACGATGACGCAGTTATTGACGGTGCACTCAACATCAACGGCCATCACATCAAGTGGACAGGTGGCAGAAAGGTTGGTCCGGGGAATGTGAATTATCTTGGTTCCAATGCAACTGGAGATCTGTTCATTAATGACCTGCAAGCGGTGAGTGTCCAGAATAGACACAATGATTTTTCTGGCCAATCCGGATGGCGGCGAATGGCAGTTATCAACAGCACTTTTAAGGTTGAAAGTACATGCTCTACCGACTGCTGGGCTTTTTACATCCAACAGCCATGGCCCATAGGTTCTGCTCCGTTCCGCGGTCATGATCTGATATTCGCCAACGTGAAGTTCATCAGTAGCGCCCAGAACCAGCGGGTCCAGAGTGTGGAAAACCATGTGTCGGTGGACAGTTATTACAACGCCACCGGAGAATCCATGAATGGTCTTCGGCTTCACCACGGGATGCAGGATGTTTACTTCCGTGACGTGATTACCGTAGGCGTGAACGTCTACCAGCCGCCATCGAACCACCCCTACCAGATCACCAACGGACTGTTCGAGCGCGTAACCCGGTACTACGACGGGCAGTCTGTCTTCCACGGTATCGGCACCGCCACGTCCAACGTCGTGATCAACGACTCCCAGGCGTATGTGAACATTAGTAATCCGCTACCCGACGCCCCGCCACCCCTGTATGACGCGACCGGCAGCAACCCAAACATGCGGCCATGGGATGGCGTGACGATACCGGATCACTCCGGCTACGGTGCTGACCATGCGCGTGACCCTGATACGACCCCTGACCCGAACCCTTCCCCCGGGGATACAGACGGTGACGGCGTTGCGGATACTGAGGACAATTGCCCGGCGGTACCCAATGCCGGCCAGGCCGACTCCGACGGCGACGGCATCGGCAATGCCTGTGATTCCCTCCAGGACACCGATGGTGACGGCATCGAGGACACCGCGGACAACTGTCCGGTGGTGCTAAACGTCGACCAGGTGGATACAGATGGCGATGGTATCGGCGACGCCTGCGATTTCTTCCATGATACCGACAGGGACGGTGTTGCGGATGATGAGGACAACTGTCCGGCGGTGAACAACCCGGGCCAGGCTGATTCGGACGGCGATGGTATTGGCGACGCCTGCGACACACTCACGGATTCGGATGGCGACGGTATTGCCGACAATGCGGACAACTGCCCGGCGGTGCCCAATGCCAATCAGGCGGACAGTGACGGCGACGGCATCGGCAATGCCTGTGATTCGCTCCAGGATTCGGACGGCGACGGTATTGCCGATAACCTGGACAACTGCCCGGCTGTGCCCAATTCCAAGCAAGCGGATAGCGATGGGGACGGCATCGGCAATGCCTGTGATTCGCTCCAGGACTACGACGGTGATGGCATTGCTGACAACCTGGACAATTGCCCGGCGGTATCGAATCCCGACCAGTCCGACAGCGACGGTGATGGAATCGGCGATGCCTGTGATCCGTCCCAGGATTCCGACGGCGACGGCATTGCCGACGACGTGGACAACTGCCCGGCGGTACCGAACCCCGGCCAGACCGACAGTGATGGCAACGGCATCGGCAATGCCTGTGATTTGCTTCAGGATTCCGACGGTGACGGCATCGACGACGACACGGACAATTGCCCGGCAGAGAGCAATCCGGACCAGGCGGACTCCGACGATGATGGAGTCGGAGACGCCTGCTCGCAGATCTCGGGCGGTATTGTCGCGAACCTGAACGTCTCGAATCCGGTAGGCGTGGCGCCACATGCCGTCCACATCGATGCCACGGGAACGACGCACCAGGACGCGTCAGTGGACGCCTTCAGGGATCTGCACTATGAGTTTGACTTTGGCGATCCCGAATCGGGATCATGGCCAGGCGGTGAATCCAAAAACACGGCTTCCGGCGCGGGACTGGCGGCACATGTGTACGATCAGCCGGGCAAGTACACCGTGAAACTCACTGTGACGGATCAATCGGGCCAAACGGCCAGCACTTCGCAGTCCATCACGGTGTTGAATCCAGACGAAGTTTACGATGGACCTGATACGGTTTGCCTGAGCGCGAGAAACTACAGGGCGCACAGGCAATGCCCGAAGGGCGCAACCCTGATGGAAAACGTCGATGCCTGGCCAGTCATCGAATCGGGCAAGCGCTACCTGCTGCGAACCAACAACGATTTCTCCGGTCTCGGCGCGCTGAATATCGGCCAGGTGGAAAACACGGTAATTTCCACCTATGGAAACAGTGGTAAGCCCATCCTTGAAGAGATCAACCTGCAGTCCGATTCCGGGAACCTGACCGGTAACTGGGCGGAAGGTGTCAAGCTGATCGGGCTGAACAGCGAGACGATCAGTCACTGGATTACAGGCAAGGATATCCTGATCTACGAGAATACTCTGCGTTCGCGGGGCTCGGGTATCCATGTTGCGCGAAACTATAGGGAATACAAGCATTCCGGGACGTACGAAGGGAAGTTGCGCCTGCCTGAGGACCTGTTCGTTGTCGGTAATACCGGCCTGGTGCGGAATGGTACGTATTATGCGGAGGGGAAAACCGTCTGGATGGGCAATACTATCAAGCATTCGACGTCACACAATCTCGAACTTGGTCAGGTATTCAAGGCCATCGTGTCCAATAATATACTGGCCGGGAAGACCCGGACGGCAGGATCTTCCAACCTCAGTATCGGTTGTCGGGGACAGGACAGGGTTGATGCCGGTGAGCCGGTTTCGTTCGACGATCAGTCCGCCAGCGAATTCGTGGTGGTGCGGAACAACGAATTCAACACGAGGACCGACTGGAACACGGTGAACTCCATTGACTATGGACCCGGATCCGCGGGAATGAAGGCCTATTGCATCGATGCCGTCTTCGAAGACAACGAGCACGTACAAGGTCGGGCGGATGGCTGGAATGTCGTCAGGGCAGGTGGCGCAAGAATCTCTTACCGGGACAATGTCCTCCTTCCGAAATCCGGCAGCCAGTACCTGCCGCAGGCCGTGGTTGGATGGCATATGTCCGGAGTGCCCGCGACACAGGATGGTCCCTACGATATTCAGGACGGCGTGGACGAGGTCGTTTCTAAGTAACAGATCGGCAGTATTTCTTGCCTGAAGATCGGCGTGGCCTCCCGCATGCAAATTGCGTGGGAGGCCACGTTGTCGAACGGAACTAGCAGGTTGATGTGTCGGGCGTCGAATAGAACGGGGATTTTCCACGGGATTGCCCCGCTTGCGGAGTGGCCACCGGGCGATCGCCACCCGGTGAAAAGTTGACCGCCGCGCCCCACTAGCCTGACGAGTCGGTTTCAGGGGAACGCCACCTCTGCGAACCGGGCCTGGTGAAATGCCTGTTTCCCGTTTCTCGCAGGGCAGGGTACGGACGCGTCATTTGCCTGTCCGGAAACCCCTGGCGCACGCTTGCGGTTAAAATACCGGTCTCCACCGCCCACCGGATTTCCCCCATGAGCGCACAACTACCCCCACTCGAGAAGCCCCTCTCTGAACGCGCAGAGGTCTCGTTCACCCTGCCAGCGAGCTGGTATCTCGATCCGGCGGTGTACGAGCGAGAAAAGGAGCGCATCTTCTATCGCACCTGGCAGTACGTCGCTCATGTATCCATGCTGAGCGAGCCGGGTGACTACATCACGCTCCGGATCTGCGACGAGAACATGTTCGTGATCCGTGACGGCGCGGGCGAATTGCGCGCGTTCTACAATATCTGTCGCCACCGCGCCCACGAGCTGCTGGAGGGCGAGGGCAACGTGCGCGACAGGATCGTGTGCCCGTATCACGCCTGGAGCTATGGACTCGACGGCAGTCTCGCCGGCGCGCGCATGAGCCAGGGGCGTCCGGGATTCGACGGCGCCGGCTTCGGCCTGCGTCCGGTGCGCCTCGATACGCTCTGTGGTTGCATCTTCGTCAATCTCGACGACGACGCGGCGCCGCTCGCCGAGGTGGCGCCCGGGCTGGAGGCGGATATTCGCGAGAAGGCGCCCTACGTCGATGACCTGATCCTCGCCGGTACGGACGTGCTCGGCGAGACCAGGATGGATGCCGGCTGGAAGGTGGTGGTGGACAACTACGTCGAGTGCTATCACTGCATCCCGGCGCATCCCGCGTTTGCCTCCATCATCAGTATGCGGGACTACCAGGTGGACCTGTTTCCCGGATGGTCGCGCCAGCTCGGCCCGGTGATCCGGCCGGAAAACCGGGCGTATGCCGTGGACACCGGCGAGGGACAGCAGAAATCCGCGTTCTGGTACCTGTGGCCCAACACCACGTTCAATATCATGCCGGGGTCCGACGAGATGTCTGTCTTCGCGATACGGCCCCGGGGGGTCGAACAATCCTGGTTCGGCGGCCATTCGCTGTCGGTGGACGGCAAGGTCAATCCCGAGCGCGCGCAATACGTCGCCGACGTACTCGCGCCCGAGGACATCGGCCTGTGCGAATCGGTGCAGCGCGGGTTGCATTCACGCAGCTACACCCAGGGGCCGATCATCGTCGACGCGGAGCGTTCCGGCACTGCCGAGCACGGCCTGCACCATTTTCACCGCATGGTGCAGGCGGCGCTGCAGGACTGAACGCGCGGCGATCGCCCGGGCCTCGCCGTTGAAATGCCGCGGCGAGGCACCCACGTACGCTATTAACCAGTCCCGATTCACGACCATGCAACAGGCGATTGCGCCGGCCACCAAAACCACGCATTTTGATGTCGAACGCGTGCGCGCGTATTTCCCGATCCTGTCGCGTGAGGTCAACGGGTGCCCGCTCGTCTACCTCGACAACGGCGCCACGGCGCAGAAGCCGCGCCAGGTGATCGAGACCGTCGATCGTTACTACCGCGACCAGAACGCGAACATCCACCGCGGCGTTCACCACCTGAGCCAGCGTGCGACCAGTGCCTACGAAGCGGCGCGTGAGACCGTCGCCGCCTGGATCAACGCGCCCGCCAGCCACCAGGTGCTGTTCAACCGCGGCACCACCGACGGCATCAACCTGGTGGCGTCGAGCTGGGGCAGGACCAATCTCCGTCCGGGGGACGAGGTCATCGTCAGCACCATGGAGCATCACTCCAACATCGTGCCCTGGCAGATGATCTGCGAGGAGCGCGAGGCGAAGCTCAGGGTGATCCCGGTATCGGACAAGGGCGAACTCGACATGGCGGCCTATGCCGACCTGCTGGGAGAAAGGACCCGACTGGTGGCCGTGACCCATGTTTCCAACACCCTCGGCACCGTGAACCCGGTACGAGAAATTATCGACCAGGCCCACGCCGCGGGCGCGCGGGTGCTGCTGGACGGCGCCCAGGCGCTGCCGCACATGCGCATCGACGTGCAGGCGCTGGGCGCGGATTTCTACGCCTTTTCCGGGCACAAGCTGTTCGGTCCCACCGGCGTCGGCATACTCTACGGGCGCGAGGAGTTGCTCGACGCGATGCCGCCCTACCAGGGCGGCGGCGACATGATCGAGCGGGTGACCTTCGAGAAGACGACGTACAACACGCTGCCGCACAAGTTCGAGGCGGGCACGCCGAACATCGTCGGCGGCATCGGCCTCGCCGCGGCCGTCGACTACGTCGCGGCGCTCGACCAGGAGGCGCTGGCGGCCCATGAGCAGGACCTGTTGCACTATGCCACCGGGGCGCTGGAGTCGATTCCCGGCCTCGGCATCGTCGGCACCGCGGCGCGGAAGGCGAGCGTGATCTCGTTCAATATCGCCGGCCAGCATCCCTTCGACGTCGGCACGCTGCTCGACCAGCAGGGCGTGGCGGTGCGAACCGGCCATCACTGCACCCAGCCGCTGATGGATCGCTATGGCATCCCCGGCACGGTGCGCGCGTCGTTCGCGTTCTACAACAACCGCGCCGACGTGGACGCGCTCGTGGACGCCACCCGGCGCGCGGTGGACATGCTGTCGTGAACGCTTCGGTGGACGCGGTGCAGGACGCCGTGATCGAGGAGTTCGGCCTGTTCGACCAGTGGATGGACAAGTACGAATATCTCATCGACCTCGGCAGGAAACTGCCGTTGATCGACCCGGCGTACAAGGACGCGGATCACCTCGTGCCGGGATGCCAAAGCCAGGTCTGGTTGCATGCCGAGGCCGAGGACGGCCGGGTTGAGTTCACCGCGGACAGCGACGCGGTCATCACCAAGGGCATCATCGCCCTGCTCATCCGCGTGCTGTCGGGCCAGAAAGCGGGCGATATCGCGAAGGCCGATCTCTACTTCATCGACCGCATCGGGTTGAAGGAACACCTCTCGCCCACCCGATCCAACGGCCTCGTCAGCATGGTGAACCGCATGCGCAACATCAGCGCGGAATACGCCGCGGCAACTTGACGCGTTACAGCGCGCCGAACCACCCCGCGCGTATCAACGAAAACCAGTCCATGCAGAACGCGATGCCGCAGTGGACGAAAATCCCCGGCCAGATCGAGCGCGTGCGTAGCGCGAGGTAGCCCAGCACAAGGCCGCCGGCAATGGAGGCCAGAGCCTCGGGCAGGGGCTTGTGTATATGGATCAGGGCATAGGGAATCACCATGATCGGGATCGCGTAGTAGCCCGCGAAGCGCTCCATGCGGAACAGGCAGAAGCCGCGAAAGAAAAACTCCACCGCGAAGAACTGCACCAGGTACACCGCCTCGTAGCGAAGCCAATCGCCAATGTCTTGCGGCTTGTACATCGGGTAGAAGCGGTGGAATCCCGGATCGGCGGACGCCAGCCAGAGCACCGGCAGCATGAGCGCGAGCATGAGCGCGTAGACCGGAAAATGGGTTACCGCGCCTGCCATTGAAAGGCCGTAGCGCCCGCCACCGTCGGCGGGAAACGCCAGGTGATAGGCAAGAGGCAGTAATACGAACAGAACGAGGTTGGAAAGGGTCAGGTGCAGTTGCGCCGCGAATGTCTCGCGCCCGCCAGAAAAACCGGCATACAGCGACCAGTCCGAGAAATACTGGTACCAGGCGCGCTGGATGCCGTAGCGGTCCAGCAGCAGCAGCGCCACCGCGATCAGCACCGGCAGGCCGATGCGTCCCAGCGTCAGCCGGTCCGGCAGGGTCGCCGGCCAGAGCAGGTCGCGGAGCCAGCGCCACATGGCGGGGATCAGCCGGGCGCGCGCGCGGCGACCCCGCGGGAGTACGCCACCCAGGCAGTCTCCAGCACGCCGGCGAGAGTTATCAGGCAGACACCGAGCAACTGGCGCGTACCGAAGGGTTCGTCCGCCCAGATCGCGGCGCTGATGGTGCCGACGCTGATCTCCGCCATGAACAGCAGGCCGACGATGCCGGGGTTGAGCTTGGTGGGCGCGTACACCGTGGCCACCGCCGCCGGTACGATCACCGCGAGGGAGAAAGGGAGCAGCCAGGGCAGGGTGCCTGTGAGGGCGCTCCAGTCGGCCATGGGCAACCGGCCCGTAGCGGTCGCAAGGAAGGCGCTGGCGCCGGTGATGATGCAGGCCCAGGTGACGAATCCCGCGCCGTAGACCACGGCCTTTTCACGGCCGTCCATGAGTATCGCCAGGGCGAAGGCGGCCCAGAGAAAACCCGATGCCAGGGCCATCCAGTCGCCGATGTTGCGGGGAACGGGGAATTCCGTTCCCCGGCCGAGAATGACCCAGAGACCGGCGAATCCCACCGCCATGGACAGCCAGCGTACCGGGGTAATGCGATCGGCGATAAAGATCCGCGCCAGCAGGAATCCCCAGATCGGCATCAGGTAGAACAGTACGATCACGTTCACCACCTCGGTGTAGACGTAGGCGGTGGCGTAGACCGCGTAGCCGAGACCGGTGCCAAACGCAATCAGGTGCATCCGCAATCGGCCCGGGAAGAAACGCCGCCGATAGCGGATGATGATCGGGATCACGATGAGCATCGAGGCCAGGTTGAACATCGTGGTGGCCCAGACACCGGGGAAACCGGCGTTTTCCAGGGCGCGGATCGGGATCCAGTAGATCCCGAACACCAGCCCGGAATAGACGGCCGCCAGCTTGGCCAGTGTCTGATCGTCGGGGAGTTTCGGCATTGGCCGATTTGACGGGTGTCCGGCGTGGGGGTCAAGAGCCGGAAGGCGTACTTCCTTGGAGGGAGAAGGCTTCACGCAAGCCGAAACGCCAGCGAAGGTTTAAGCCGGCGCAGGCTTGGGCAGCGTCCGTGTGGCGCTTGCAGATGGTGTCACATGGATCCCAGCTTTCGCTGGGATTTCGGCGAGACGCTCAATGCGCTCCGGCTAGTTCGGGCTCACAACGCCCCCAGTTCGCGTAGCCCCTCGCAGATACGGCGAAAGCTGTCTCCGATGGCCGGGCTCATGTGGCGCCCCCGCAGGTAGCCGTGCACCAGGCCTTTCTCCACGGTGCAGCGCGCGCGCACGCCGGCTTCGGAGAGGCGGCGCACGTACTCGATGGCGTCGTCGCGGATGGGGTCGTGTTCCGCGGCGAAGGCGACGCAGGGAGGCAGGTCCGAGAAATCGATGTGCACCAGGGGGTAGTAGGTCGGGTCGTGGAACACCTGCGGACCGCCGCCGCGCTGGTCGCGATAGCCCAGGATGTCCTGCCGGGTAAGCCCGGGGGCGTCGTCGTTCTCGTCGTAGGACGGCAGGTCGTAAAGTTCCCCGCCGAGCCACGGATAGATGAGCAACTGCCCCACCGGCTGGCGCTTGCCGCCATGCTGGGCGACGCAGATCGCCGCGGCGAGGTTGGCGCCCGCCGAATCACCGGCCACCACGGTGTGACCATGATCCAGCGCGAGGAAAACGTCGAGCGCGTCGTCGAAGGGGATCGGGTGTGGGTGCTCCGGCGCGAGGCGGTACTCCACCGCGATCACGCGAAAGCCGGTGCTGTGGGCCATCTCGGCACAGAGCGAGTTATGGCTGTCGAGATTGCCCACCACGAAACCGCCACCGTGGAAATAGATCACGCTCACCGGGGAATGGCGTTGCGGGTTCTCGTAGATGCGGATGGGGATATCGCCGTAGCGGCCGGGGATGCGGTGATCGGTGACGGCGACGTCGTCCGGGATGGGACCTTCGAACTGCGCGCACATGGCGAGGTACCGCCGTCGGTTGTCCGCGACGTCCTGGTCGCCACCGGCATCGGGGTAGGCTGCGTCCACGCGCTCGAGATAGGCCACCACCTCCGCGTCCATGGGGTACTTGTCGAGGTCGTAGGTCATGGGCGTCGATGTTGGCTGGTAGGAGCGCTGGACGGGAATAGTATGGCACAGGCTGGGCCGCACTCGGCCGGGCCGCGTTCGGCTGGGCCGCACTCGGCCGGGGCACACCCGGCCGCGCCGAACACGGTCGCAAGGGAACCCCGGGGCGGCAGTGCGGGTCAAAGTGGGTCCGACCACCAAGGATCCGTCGATGATCAGGAAATACCTCATGGCGCTGACGTTGCTGGGCATGACGTCGCTGCCGGGCTGGGCTCAGGACCCGGAGCGCGCCATCACGCAAATCACTGGCGATGTCTACCGTTTCCAGAATCAGTTCCACTATTCCATCTTCGTGATCACCGGAGACGGCGTGGTGATGACCGACCCCATCAACGCCGAGGCGGCGGACTGGCTGGTGGGCGAGATCGCCACCATGACCGACCAGCCGGTCACGCACCTGGTCTACAGCCACAGCCATGGCGACCATGCCTCCGGCGGCGCGTTCATCGACGCGCCCGAGGTGATCGCCCACGCCAATGCGCCGGAAACCATCGATGGCGTGGCGCCGACGCGGCGCTTCGAGGACGAGTTGATCTTCGCGGAAGGGTCGAAGATGTTTGAGCTCACCTACCTTGGCCCCGGCCACGGCCAGGACCTCGTTGCCATGGTGGTTCGCCCGGAAAACGTCGCCTTCGTGGTGGACGCGGTATCCGCCAGGCGGCTCTTCTACCGGGACTTCCCGGGTTCCAACGTGGACGACTGGATCGACCAGGTGCGACGCGTCACCGAGCTGGATTTCGATATCCTGGCGGGCGGTCACGGTCCGCTGGGAGACAAGGGAGACGCGATCGCGGGGCTTGAGTACCTCGAGACGTTGCGCGCCAGGGTGCTCGAGGGATTGAGCGCGGGGAAGACCGTTGAGGAACTCAAGTCGGAGATCACCATGGCCGAGTACAGCGACTGGCAGGCCTACGACACCTGGCGCGAGCTCAATGTCGAGGGCATGGCACGGCATCTCCAGGAGATCGGCGCGGTGAAGTGACCCCGCCGCGCCGCGCAGGGCGTCAGTCCGGATCGATCCCGGCGTAGAGATCGCTGAAGCTCGCGTCGATGGCCTGCTCGAAGAACGCCACGTCCTCCATCTGGATGCAGAGTGGCGGGCAAATGCGCAGCACGTTCTTGTAGGCACCGGACTTCGACGCCACCAGGCCGTGGTGGCGGGTGAGCTGGAACAGGTGGTGCATTTCGTCCGGCGCGGGCTCCTTCGTCGCCCGGTCCTTCACCAGTTCCGCCGCCATCATCAGGCCGCGTCCGCGCACGTCGCCGACGAGGTCGTACTTCTCCTGCATCCGCTCAAGCACCTGCAATAGCGCGGCGCCCACCTCGCGCGCGTTGTCGATGAGCGCGCATTCGTCGATCACGCGCAGCACTGCGCGACCCGCGGAACAGGACACCGGGTTGGCGCCGTAGGTGTTGAAGTAGAACTTGTCCGCCATGGCCTCGGCGATGTCCCGTTTCGCCACCACCGCGCCGAGCGGGTAGCCGTTGCCGATCCCCTTGGCGAGCACCACGATGTCGGGCACCACGTCCTGGGCCTCGAAGGCCCAGTAGCCCTGGCCGGTGCGGCCGAAGCCGGACTGGACCTCGTCCACGATGCAGACACCACCGGCGGCGCGGACGCGCTCGAAGGCGCCCGCGAGGTAGCCGTCGGGCGACGGCACGATGCCGCCGTAGCCCTGTATCGGTTCGAAGAACATGCCGGCGATGCGGCCATTGGTGGCGTAGTGGATCGCGCGCTCGATGTCGTCGAGGTAGGGCTCGACGCCCGGTCCGTGGATGCCGCGATACTGGTCCGGGTTGGGGACGAACTGGATGCCGCCGAGCAGCGGCACCGGGTGGCGGAAGCCATGGATGCCGGTCACCGACTGGGCGCCGAAGGTGGCGCCGTGATAGGCATTGGTGAGCGACAGGATATCGATATTGCGGGTATGGGAGCGTGCCAGCAGGAGCGCGAAGTCGATGGCCTCGGCGCCGGAATTGGTGAAGTGCACCACCCATTCCTCGCCCGCGGGGAACTTCGCCGCCAGTTCCTCGGCGAGGTGCGCCGGCACCGGGTGGAAGAACATGGTGGTGCAGTGCTGGATCTGTGCCGCCTGGTGCTGCACCGCGGCGGTGACCGCGGGATTGTTGTAGCCGATGCTGACGCAGAGGTTCTGGCTCAGGCAGTCGAGATACTGGTTGCCCTGTTCGTCCCACAGGTACTGGTCCTGGCCGCGCTGGAAGATGAGCGGCGTTCTGTACGGGACGAAGGCGCGCTGGGAGGCGGCGTAATAGCGTTCGCGGCGCGCGACGATGGCGTCGGTGTTCCAGTCCACGGGAAGGGTGAAGTGATCCGGGTCGCCCTGGATGCGGCTGGAGATTCGGGTCGTGGTTTTCATTGCGGTGTTCCTGCGTGACTGGCGATGCCCAGGCAGCCGTCGATATGGCGATCGCACAGCGCCTGGGCGGATTTTCGGGTCAGGCGATCCTTGCCGGTGGCGAGACTGTTCCACAGGCCGTCGTCGAGAATATACAGCCCGAGGGCGCATTCCTTCGCATCGATGGCGATGCCGCGGTCACGGGCGGCCTCGTCGAACAGCGCCTCGACGATCGTGGTGACCTTGCGGCTGGTGCGGCGAATGGGGCGAGCGAACTCGGGGTGGTGGCGGCTGGCATTGGTGAACGCCTGCCACGCCGCCGCCATTTCCCAGGAGTAGGTGGGCGGGGCGAAGGACGACCGGGCAACCAGCCGCAGTCGGGTCTCCGCGGGCTGCTCCGTGTCTGCGGCAATGGCGGACTTGATGGCGATGGATTCCCGGTACCAGTCTTCCAGGGCGGCCAGCAGCAGCGCCTCCTTGCTGTCGAAGTAGTGCGCGATAAGGCCGCGCGAAGCTCCCGCCGCATCGCATATGCGCTCCACCGTGGCGCCCTGGATATCGTGCCGGGCCACCGTCTGGATCGCGGCGCGCAGCAGGCTGAGGCGGCGAAATTCGCGGTTCTCCTCCCGGCTGCGCCGCCGCGGAGCACCCTCCCGGCGGCGGAAATTGGGATTCATCGACCGGCCTTGCCCATGATAAGAAAATATTGGACGACCATCATAATTATGACTATTATTCAATAAAACCCGAATGGGCTCAATCCCGTGGAACTATCACTCCAGCCCACCGATACGTCTCTGCCGCAAAGCGGCGCCCCGGCCGGCGCGGACGGACAACGGCCCCGGCGCGCGGGACGCGACCGGCGGCTTGCAGCGAGGAAGGCCCCGGTGGCGGGACGCGCGCCCTGCATCCTGCGCCGCATTGTTACCTACGACATCCTCTCCGAGGAGGGGCTCTGCCTGATCGAGGAGAACGCCGACGCCATCCTGCGGGACGTGGGCCTGTCGGTACGCAACGATCCAGAGGCGCTGCGCCTCTACCGCGACGCGGGCGCGGACGTGCAGGGCGACCGCGTGCGCTTCGAGCCCGGCATGTGTCGCCGGATCATTTCCGCCTCGGCGCCCGCCAGCTTCACCCAGCACGCGCGCAATCCCGGCAACAGCGTGACCATCGGCGGCGATCACACGGTGCTGGCGCCCTCCTGGGGTCCGCCCTTCGTGCACGACCTCGACCGCGGCCGACGCTATGCCACGCTGTCGGACCTGTACGAGCTGGTGAAGATCCACCAGACCATACCCTGGCTGCATCATTCCGGGGGCATCGTCTGCGAACCGGTGGACATCCCGGTCAACAAGCGCCATCTCGATATCCTGCTCGCGCATTTCCGCTATTCGGATCGCGCCTGCTTCGGCGCGCTGATCGGCGAGGAGCGCGCGGCGGATTCGGTGGCCATGGCGCGGATCGTGTTCGGCGACGAATTCGTGGAGCACAACTGCGTGCTTTATTCCGTGGCCAACACCAATGCGCCGCTTGTGCTCGACGCCGCCATGTCCGGCGCGCTCCGCACCTACGCCGCCAGCAACCAGGCGGTGGCCTGCACACCGTGGACCCTGGCCGGCGCCATGAGCCCGTGCACCGTGGCCGGGACGCTGTCCCAGGTGCTGGCGGAGGCGCTCGCGGTCTGCACCCTGACCCAACTCGTGCGCCCCGGTGCGCCCTGCCTGATGGGCTGCTTCGCCACCGCGATCTCGATGCAGTCGGGCGCGCCCACCTTCGGCACCCCGGAGGCGGCGAAGCTGGTGCTCGCGGCGGGGCAACTGGCGCGCCGGCTCGGCCTGCCGCTGCACACGGTGGGATCGCTGTCGGCGTCCAAGCTGCCCGACGCGCAGGCGGAGCAGGAGGCGGTGATGGGCCTCACCATGGCGGTGCTGGCGGGGGCCAACTTCATCAACCACGCCACCGGCTGGCTCGAGGGCGGCCTGGTGACCGGCTACGAGAAGACCATGATCGACGCCGACCTCTGCGGCAAGCTGGTGGATTTCTGCCGCGGCATCGACCTGTCCGCGGAAGCCCAGGCGCTGGAGGCGATCTACGAGACCCCGCCCGGCGCCCACTTCCTTGCCCATCCCCACACGCTGCGCAACTTCGACAGCGCGTTCTACCGCTCCAGTGTTGCCGACAACAACGCCTACGAACAGTGGTGCGCGGACGGCGCCCTGGATGCGGCGACGCGCGCCAACAGGCTGTGGAAAAAGGCGCTGGCGGAATACGAGGAGCCCGCCATGGATCCCGCGATCCGGGAAGCACTCGAGGATTACGTGACCCGCCGCAAGGCGGCGCTCCCCGATCGCTGGTACTGAGTACCCGTGAGCCGCGCCAGCACGGTCGTCATCGGTGGCGGCGCCATCGGCCTCAGCGTGGCCTGGCACCTGGGCCAGCGGGGCGCGGAGGATGTCGTGCTGCTGGAACGCAATCGGCTCACCAGCGGCACGTCCTGGCATGCGGCGGGCATCGTCGGCCCGCTGCGTTCGAGCTACAACCTCACGGCGCTGGCGCGCTACGGCGTGGAACTGTTCGCCCGCCTCGAATCGGAGACCGGCCAGGCCACCGGCTACCGCCAGACCGGGGGCATGTGGCTTGCGCAGTCCCCGCAGAGGATGATCGAACTGCGCCGCATGCAGGCGCTCGGGGATATGCACGGCCTGCACGCGCGATTGCTGACGCCGGAAGAAGCACGGGAACGCTTTCCGCTGCTTGATGGCGGTGGCCTGGCCGGCGCCCTGTGGGTGGACGAGGATGGCCAGGTCAACCCGGTGGACCTGTGCATGGCCTATGCCCGTGGCGCGCGCCGCGCCGGGGTATCGATCCGTGAGCACAGCGGCGTCGCGCGCATGGAGAAGCGGGGCGATCGCATCTCCGCGCTGGCGCTGGATTCCGGCGATGAGATACCGGTGGCGCGGGTGATCAACTGCGCCGGCCTGTGGGCGGGACAGGTGGCGGCGATGGCGGGCGCCACGGCGCCGCTGGCTACGGTGGAGCACATGTACGTTGTGAGCGAGCCGGTTCCCGGTCTGCCCGACCCCTGTCCCATCGTGCGCGACCTCGACAGCGGCATCTATCTCAAGGGCGATGCCGGCCGGCTGCTGCTCGGCCAGTTCGAGGCCAATGCGCGCGCCTGGAATCCATCCAGCGTGGATCCGGACGCCGACTTCCTCGAATTTCCCGAGGACTGGGACCACGTGGAACCGATGCTGCGGGCGGGCATCGCGCGCGTACCCGTGCTGGGAGACCGTGGCATCACCCGTTTCCTCAACGGGCCGGAAAGCTTTACCCCGGATACCCGCCAGCTCATGGGTCGCGTGCCGGGTTTCGAAAACTTCTACATCGCCGCGGGATTCAATTCCATCGGCATCATGTCCTCCGCCGGTGTCGGTCGCGTCATGGCGGACTGGATGCTGGACGGCGGGGCACCGATGGATCTCTGGGACGTGGATATCCGGCGCATGCTTCCCGGTGATGGCGATCCGGATTTTCTCGCCGCACGCATCCCGGAGTCGGTGTGCAACCAGTTCGCAATCCACTGGCCATTCAAGCAGTACCGGAGCGGCAGGGGCCGGATGCGCTCGCCCTGGCATGACCGCATGGCGGCCGCGGGCGCGGTGTTCGGTGCACCCACGGGATGGGAACGGCCTCTGTGGTTCGCCGACGGAGAATCGGAATGCGACTTTCAGTACAGCCACGAAGCGCAGTCCTGGTGGCCCGCCGCGGCGCGGGAATCGGACCGGTTGATGCATTCCGGGGCGCTGTTCGATCTCTCGCCGTTTACCAAGATCGATGTCGAGGGCGAGGGCGCGGGAGAGGCATTGCAGCGTCTCTGCACCAATGCCATCGACGTTGCGCCCGGGCGCGTGGTCTACACCCTGATGCTGAACGAACGCGGCGGGATCGAGGCAGAGGCCACCGTCACCCGCGTTGCCGACGAACACTGGCGGCTGGTGACGGGTGCAGCCACCCGGGTCCGTGACCTCGACCGACTGCGGCGCCTCCTGCCAGCCGGCGTTCGGCTTGCGGACCGTACCGAGGCGGAAGCCGTACTCGGCGTGATGGGGCCCGCCAGCAGGGCATTGCTGGCCGACGTGCTCGACGACGCCGCGGTGCTCGACGGTCTCGCTTTTTCCACCGCCGGATCAGCGGTCATTCGCGGTACTCCGGTGCGTCTCGCGCGGATCAGCTTCGCCGGAGAATTCGGGTACGAGTTGTACTGTCCCGCCGACAACGCCGACGGTATGCTCGACGCGATCACAGTAACGATGCCGAAGCACGGTATCGGCTTCGCCGGCCACTTCTGCCTCGATGCCTGCCGGCTGGAAAAGGGCTATCCCCACTGGGGACATGACATCGGTACCGACGACGATCCCGTCAGCGCGGGGCTCATGTTTGCCGTCCGGCTCGAGGGTGGATTCGACTTCGTCGGCCGCGAGGCGGTCGCCGCGCTGCAGCGCGATCCGCCGCCAACGCGCCGGGTACTGTTCGCCGTCAGTGCTGATCAGCCCCTGTTGTTGCACGACGAGCCTATCTACCGCAACGGCGAAATCGTCGGACGCAGCACCTCCGGTGGACTCGGTTTCCGTACCGGGCATGCACTCACTATGGGTTACGTGCAGGGCGCGGGCGAATCGTCGGCGCGCTGGGAAATAGATGTTGCGGGCGAGCGCTTCGCGATGACGCCACTGGACGTTCCACCCTATGACCCCTCGGGAAGGAGAATGAAGGCATGACGAGGCATACACGGGTCGCCATCGTGGGCGGCGGCATCTACGGCTGCGGCCTGCTCCTGCAACTGGTGGAGAAGGGCTGGCGCGACGTGACCCTGCTGGAGAAATCCGAGCTCACCGCCGGCTCCACCTGGCATGCCGCGGGTTTCTGCACCCACTACAGCTTCAGCCCGACCCATCTCTTCATGCGCCAGTTCAGCACCGAGTTGTACCGGCGACTGGACGAGGAAGGGATCGAGCCCACCGGTTATCACCGTTGCCGCGGCCTGCGCGTCACCCATGATCCCGACCGCATCGACGAGTTTCGCCATGGCATCTCGGTGGGACGCCAGGCGGGTATCGATTTCGAACTGCTCGGGCCATCGGAGATCGCCGACGTGTTTCCGCTGATGGACACGAGGGGCCTGCTGGGGGCGTTGTTCGAGCCCACCGACGGCTACGTCGACCCGGCCCAGGCCACCCATGCCATGGCGCGCCAGGCGCGACTTGGCGGGGCGACGATCCTGCGCCACTGCCTGGTGGAATCCGTCACATTGACCGCCAGCGGGGAATGGCTGCTGAAGACGCAGGAACACGTGATCATCGCCGAGCATGTCGTGCTCTGTCCGGGCTTCTGGGCCAACGAGGTCGGCAAGCTGATCGGCCTCGATCTGCCCATCACGCCCATGCTGCACCAGTACCTCGTCACCGAGGATCATCCCGACGTCGCCGCCTGCGCACCGGACAGCATTCCCCTTGTGCGCCATCACGACTTCCAGTGGTACACCCGGCGCGAACGGGACGGCCTGCTGCTCGGCGCCTATGAGGGCAGCCCGCAGACCTGGTCCGTGGACGGTGTGCCGAAGAATTTCGGCATGGAACTGATGGAACCCGATCTCGACCGGGTGGCGCATCTCATGGCCGATGCCATCGAACGCATGCCGCTCCTGGGTGAAGCCGGGATCAGGACCACGGTGCACGGCCCGGTGAGCTACTCCGCCGACGGCCAGCCGCTGATCGGACCCGCTCCCGGTTTACGAAACGCCTGGCTCGCCTGCGGCAGCGGCTTCGGCATCGGCGAGGGCGCCGGCGCCGGAAAACTGCTGGCGGAGTGGATCGTCGAGGGCCAGCCGCCGATGCACATGGGGCTGTTCGATCCGCGCCGGTTCGGCGACTACGCCGGTCGCGAATACCGCGTGGCGAAGGCGGTGGAGGTGTTCGCGATGCAGTTCGCGACCCACTATCCGCTGGAGGAACGTCCCGCCGGCAGGCCGGCGAAAACCTCGCCGCTGCACGACCGTCTGAAACAGGCCGGTGCACGCTTCGGCAGCGTGCGCGGCTGGGAGCGCGCCAACTGGTTCGCCGCGGGCGACGAGCAGCAGAGTCTGAGCTTCCGGCGCACGGGATGGTTCGACGCGGTAGCGCGGGAGGTGCGGGCGGTGCATGAGCACGCCGGCGTGATCGATCTCGCAGGATTCAGCAAGTTCCTCGTTCGCGGCGCGGACGCGGCTGCATTTCTCGATCGCCTGCTCGCCAACCGGTTACCGCGCCGCGCCGGCGAGATCCGTCTCTGCCACTGCCTCAATGCGCGGGGCACGGTGGAATGCGAGTTCACTGTTACGCTGCTTGAAACCGGCGAGTACTACCTGGTCTGCGGCGCCGCGGCGGAGCAGCATCACCTCGACTGGCTGGAATCCCGTCGCCTGCAGGATGCCGATGTCTCCATCGACAACGTCACTCTTCAACGCGCGGTGCTCGGCCTGGCCGGGCCGTCGGCCTCCGACATCCTCTCGCGGCTGACGGAGGACAGCCTCGCCATTGGGGATTTCCCGCGGCTCAGCGCCCGGGCGATCAGGGTGGCGGGTTTGCCGGTGCTCGCCATGCGGGTCAGCTATTCCGGCGAGCCCGGCTTCGAACTGCATCACGCCTGGCAGCATCATGCTGACCTCTATGACGCACTCAAGTCCATGGAAGGCATCGCGCCACCGGCGGACTTCGGCTTCTACGCCCTCAACAGCATGCGCATCGAGATGGGCTACGTCGCCTGGGGCTCTGAACTGACGGTGGAGAACACCCCGTGGGAACTGGGACTCGACCGGTTCGTTGCACCTGGCAAGGGGGATTTCATCGGCCGCGACGCGCTCCTCGCGGCGCGCCAGGCCGGCAGTGCGCGACGACTCGCGCTGGTCGCCATCGACGGCGCGGATTCCGATGCCATTGGCGGCGAGGCGGTGTTTACCGGCAGCGAACGCGTTGGCGTGTTGCTGTCAGGCGCCTGGGGGCACCGCGAGTCCACCAATCTCGCCTTCGCCCTGCTCGAAGACGCCTCGTTGACGTCCGGGTCGAGCCTGGCGGCGGAGATACTCGGCGTGCGGCGCGCCATCACTCTCCGCGAACCACGGCGCGCCGTCTAGTCACGGCCAGACCGGTCGCTCTGCTACCATCCCTGCCCATGGCGAGCAGGAGAAAGTCGCGACCCCGGGTACCGCGCAATCCACTCAATGGGCCCGTTCTGTGGGCCTGGCTGGTGGTTCTCGGCCTTGGCGCCCTGTCGGCGCTCACGGACGACCGCGCCAACCTTTCCCGATTCCTGCTGCCCCTGACTCTCGTTCTCGGCCTGGTTTCCTTTGCGTGGATCGTCATGGCGTGGCGATTGGGCTGCGTCACCATGCCATCCAATACGGGACGGCTGTACCACTATTTTCGCGAACGCGATCCCATCGGATTTCACATCGTAATCCTGCTGTACGCGTTGCTCTGCCTGGCCTTGGTCGCGTACCCCGCGAGTGTACTGCTTGGCTTCTGAGGGATGGTCCCGGGATGACGCAGGCAGCGGATCCGTCTCGGTATCGGTGTTGAAAATACATCAATATGATACTATTTGTATCAAATACATCAGTATTGACCGATAGATGCAGCCCGCGCTCAACTCCGAGATTTCTCCCGCGGACGTGCTCACCCGCGCGGTGGGCAACGCCGCGCGCGCACTCGGTCTCAGCCGCCAGGAACTCGGGCGGGTCATCGGTCGCGACCGGACGAGCCTTTCCCGCGGCGTCGACCCCGACAGCAAGCCGGGGGAACTCGCGCTCATGCTGGTGCGCTGCTACCGTGACCTCGCGGTGCTGATGGGCCAGGACCAGGATGCCATGCGCCACTGGTTTTCCACCGCCAATCTCCATACCGGGGGCGTGCCCCGGGAGCAGGTAATGACGGTGCAGGGCCTCGCGCGGGTCACTGAATACCTGGACGCCATGCGTGGCAAGCTCTGATCCGGACTGGGGCGGCCTGGTCGATACCGCCCTGGGGATCGACTCCCCCACGGTTACCGGAGCCCTGTGGCGCATCGTCGAGAGCCAGTCCCAGGTGGCGACGCTCGCCCTGGTGGACAGCCTCGCGGAGCAGGCGGTACTGGAGGAACTGATAGAGGCCAGCAAGCCGTCGCGACCACCTGGCACGGAACGGCTCCACTATCTCCTCGCGACGCCGTTTCGTTACCCGCCACTGCACTGGGGCTCGCGATTTGGCGGGCGCCATGAACCATCCATCTTCTACGGTTCAAGAAGTATCTCAACCGCGCTGGCGGAGGCCGCGTACTACCGTTTCCTGTTCTGGCAGGGCATGGAAGCGCCGCCGCCGGGCGGGGTGCTGCGCACGCGCCACGACGTGTTCAGCGCGCGTTACCGGGCGGACCCCGGGCTGGCGCTGCATCGAGCGCCGTTTGCGGCGTATCAGCACCGGCTGACCTCGCGACGCCGCTATACAGACACCCAGGACCTCGGCGCGGCGATGCGTGAAAGAGGCGTGCGCGGTTTCGAGTTCACCTCGGCGCGCTACCCCGAGCACGGCATCAATGTCGGGCTATTCGATCCGGCGGCCCTGGTCAGTGTTCGGCCACTCGAGGTCCGACGCTGGATCTGTGAAACCCGCGCAGACGCCGTCCTTTTCCGGGAAACCGGCAAGCCACTGTATTTTCCCCTGGCGCTGTTCGAAGTCGACGGAAAACTGCCGGCGCCCGCCTGACCCGCGTCGGCGGCGGCCTCAGGTTTCGAATACCTCCTCGCTCATTCGCTCCGTGATTTCGTCCTGGTGATCCCGGAACCGCTGCACCTGTTCATCCGTCAGCAGCGAGCGCAGGCGTTCGCGGGTGTCGTCGCCGGTTTCCTGCAGACGCTTCTTCAGCGCATCGAGTTCCCCGCCCGACTGTTGCATGAATTCCCGCAGCGTCTCCGCCTGGCGCTGGAGAAAATCCTGGACGACAGGCCGTATTTCCTGGACCTGCTGCTGTGTCAGGTCGAGGAAGGCCGTCAACTGGTCGCCGATGCGGGCGAAGGACTCCTGCACAGCGTCCTCGTCGAGCTGGTCCATGAATGACTGCAATTCCGCCATCTCGTCGCTGCTCATCACGGCCTCGAGCTGGTCCAGGGCGTTGCTGGTGGCCTCGTCGAGGTTGGCTTGCATCTCGTCCAGTTGCACGAATCCTCGATTCATCGCGTCCTCGAGCTGGTCATTGATGACCTGGCTTTTCTCGTTCAGCGCGTCGCGCAGCGCGGGTTGCAGCTCCTCCATGCGCTGCGAGGACTGGTCGAGGGCGGTCTGCAACTGGCTTTCGAGATCGCCGAGCATGGCATCCAGGTCAAAGTCGCGCCCCAGGACCGGGCCGGTGAACAGTAGCGAGGCGCACGTGACCAGCGCGGTGAGGGAAGTTACGAAAACCGTTTTCATGTATGGATCCTTTTGACCGTGGGCGTAACCTGGGTTCGTTGGCGGGAAAACCCGTCGCCGGGCTGCTCGCGATGGCGCGATTGCCCGGAGTGAACCGTGGCAGCTCAACGTAGCACGATCGGCGATATCCGCGCCACAGGCCCGACCAGGTATCGTTGTAAATTTCAGATATCCATCCAACCACGGAAACAAGACATGCATGCAATCACGGTAATCGGGCTGGGCTCGATGGGTTCCGCGCTCGCGCGCTGCCTGGCCCAACGCGGCCATGCGGTCTGCGGCTGGAACCGCGGTGCAGAAAAAGCCGCGACCTTCGCCGCTACGACCGCGGACATCGCAACGGTCAACGTGACCGGATCGCTCGAAGAGGCAGTTTCACGAAGCCGGCTGGTGGTCGTCTGTATTCGCAGCCACGAGGACACCCTGGCGCTGCTGGCACCCCTGGGACCGGCGCTCGCGGGCAAGACGATCTGCGATCTCAGCACCAGCGGCGCCGCGCACGCCGCGCCCCTGGCGCGGATGCTGGAGTCGGCGGGAGCGGAATGCCTGCTCGGGTTCATCAATGCCTATCCGGGGGACATTGGCAATGCGGACACCGCGATTCTCGTGGCGGGGAATGAATCCGCGTGGTCGACGTGGGGAGACGCGATTCGCTCGCTGGGCGGCGCCTCCGAACTGGTGGGGACCGATGTCAACAGGATCGGGGCGCTGTACGCGAGCCTTTTCACCATCCGCCAGGGGTTCATGTACGGCATGTTCTACGGCGCCCTGGCCTGCCGCGCCGCGGGTATTTCCATGGACACCTTCACCGCGCATATTCCGACCTCGATCAAGATCGTCCACGACTACTTCGAGTTGTTCCGACGTACCGTGCCACCAGGAGACTACGAAAACCCCGAGGCATCCCTGGCCATTTATGCTAATGCCCAGGCAGACGTCGTCTCCACGCTGGAATCCCTTGGCGCGCCGACGGAGTTCATGGCCTTGATCCATGACCGCACCCGCGCGGCGCTGGAGGCGGGCCATGGCGATCGTGAGCTGACATGCCTGGCGGAGAATATGGGCTGAGACGGGCTTATCGCGCCGCGTTGTTATCGTGCGGCATGCGTTCGCGGCTCTGGTGACGAGGCTGCCTGCGTCCGTGACCCCGTCGGAAGTCCCCCATGTGGAAGGCAAATACGGGCATAATTCCCGCTTGCGGTCGCAGGAGCGTTCCATTCGGCGGGCCGGCGTTGGCAGGGCGCCCGGTCGCGCACCGTCGCAGGCCGGGGCTACCGCAATCCTTGCACCTGTTGACGGATCGCGGCGCTCCGAGGTCCTTTGCTGTTCAATCTGATCCAGTCCGGCTAGCAAAATATTGCCTTCCCATCTCGCATCCAGCCGGGATTCCCTGGTCATCTGCCACGAATGTGACCTGTTGCAACGCATCCCGTCCGCCGCTGCCGGAAGCCGCGTGACCTGCGCGCGATGCGGCAACCTCCTGCACCGACACGTGCCGGACAGTATCGAGCGGGCCCTGGCGCTGTCCATCGCCGGGCTGGTCCTGCTTGCCGTGGCCAACCTCCTCCCCTTTATCGATCTCAGCATCGGCGGCGCCGAGGCACACACGACCCTGTCTACCGGGGTGCAGGCCCTGTGGCAGGAGGGCAAGTGGTTTCTCGCCACGCTCGTCCTGTTCACCTGTATCGTCGCACCCCTGATTCAGCTCAGCCTGATGGTCTACGTGTTCCTGCCGCTGCGCGCCGGTTTTGTCCCCGCGCTTGCCCGCCCCGCGTTGCGCGCGATCCACCACCTGCGTGAATGGAACATGGTGGAGGTGTTCATGCTGGGCATCCTGGTGGCCGCGGTCAAGCTGGCGAAGATGGCCACGATCGTGCCGGGTATCGCGATGTGGTCGTTCATGGGGATGATATTCATCATCGCCGGGGCGCTTGCGTCCATCGATCGGCAGGTGGTCTGGAATCGCCTGGAGAATCTGTCTTGAGCGAATCCGGCATGGCGCTGGACCGCGGTCTGACCGGCTGTCCGATTTGTGACCAGGTGGTCCGTGTCGACGAGGAACACGGGAGGCGTGAATTGCGTTGTCCGCGCTGTGGCGGGACCCTGCATGCGCGCAAGACCGCGAGCATCGGCCTTACCTGGGCGCTGGTCTGCACCGCGCTTGTTTTCTACGTGCCGGCCAATGTTCTGCCGATCACGCGCGTGGTCAGCCTCGGCATGGTGCAGGAAGACACCATCCTGAGCGGCGTGTTCTATTTCCTGCAGACGGGCAGCTGGTATATTGCACTGGTCATCTTTGTCGCCAGCATTTTTGTCCCGTTGCTCAAGCTCGTATTGTTGATTCTCCTGCTGGTGTCGGTGCAGCGGGGATCCCGCTGGCGTCCGCGTGATCGCACCCGGCTCTACCGCATTACCGAGACGGTGGGGCGCTGGTCGATGGTGGATATCTATGTGGTCACCATACTGGTGGCCCTGGTCAATTTCGGCTTTCTGGCAAACGTGGATGCCGGGCCGGCGGCGGTGTTCTTCGCCGCGGTGGTCATCATCACGATACTGGCCGCGCGCAGCTTCGATCCCAGGCTGATCTGGGACCAGGTCGAATCCCGCCAGGCGCTGCAGGGTTCACCGGGAGAGGATGCCGATCGTGAATGATCTTCCCGAGGCCCGGGTGATGGGGAAGAAGCGCCTCTCCGTGATCTGGCTCATTCCCATCTTGGCGTTGCTCATGGGTGGCTGGTTGACCTTTCGCCACCTGGAGGAGGAGGGTACGGTGGTAACCATCGTTTTCGACTCCGCCGAAGGCATTGCGGCCGGGAAGACGGAGATTCGCTACCGTGATGTCAGCGTGGGCATGGTGGAGGACATCAGCTTCAGCGACGACCTTTCGCGGGTGATCGTGACCGCCACGCTCAACCGGGAGATGCGCGATCACCTGGGTGAAGACACCCGCTTCTGGGTGGTGCGCGCGCGCCTTTCCGTGAACGAGATCCAGGCACTGGGCACGCTGTTGTCAGGTGTCTATATCGGCATGGATCCCGGTGAGGGCGGCGGCTCCGGCAGGACCGCGTTCGAGGGTCTCGAAAATCCTCCCGTGCTCCTCGCGGACGACCAGGGCAGCCGCTTCGTCCTGCATTCCGACTCATTGTATTCCTACGATATCGGCGTGCCGGTCTATTACCGCCACATGCAGGTCGGGGAAATCATCGACTATCGGCTGGAAGACAATGGCCAGAGCTTTACCATCGAGCTCTTCGTCAAGGCGCCGTTCGACAAGCTGGTGCACGACAATACCGCATTCTGGAACGCCGGTGGTCTCGACGTGAAGCTGGGCGCGGATGGCGTCGAGGTGGACTCCCAGTCCCTGGTCTCGATCCTGATTGGTGGTGTGGCATTCGATAACATCGAACAGTCACCGGGCGAGCAGGCAACGTCTGGCAGCGAGTTCACGCTTCACGCCAGGCGTGCAGACGCGGTCGTCGCAAGCAGGGCGGAGCTGCGGGAGTATCGCCTGTATTTCGATGGATCGGCGCGGGGTCTGAATGTCGACGCACCGGTAACATTGCGGGGGATTACCGTGGGGCGGGTCACTGACGTAGCGCTCGAATACCACAAGAAACTGGCAAGTTTCCGTATCCCGGTAATGGTCGAGGTCGATTCGAAGAAAATCCGGGTCGTCGAGGAGGGCGCGACAGGGCTGGACACGATGGACGACCAGTTGCTGGTCGACTTTGGCATGCGCGCCCAGCTACGCTCCGGTAACCTCGTGACGGGCCAGTTGCTGGTGGATTTCGACTTCTATCCCGACGCTGAACCCGCCGAGCTCCTGTTCGAGGACGGGTATACCGTTCTGCCCACGGTGCCGAGTCCCCTGGACGCCCTCAAGCAGAGCCTGATCGGGTTCCTGGACAGGGTGAACGAGATACCGATTGAGCGGATGATATCCAACCTTGACCAGGTGCTGGTCGAGGTTCGCGAACTGGTTGCATCCGCCAATGCCCTCGTCGAGTCCGCGGACCTGGCCGCCACGTTGGAGAAAATCAACGGTCTCGTCAGCGACGCCGATGCCCTGGTCAATTCCGCCGACCTGGGCAGTACACTGGCCAGCGTGCGCGAGGCGACCGGCCGGCTGGAATCCGCGATGGGGCAGGCGGAGACCATGTTCGCGGCCTACGGTGAAGACTCGGCGCTCTACCAGCAGGCTGTCAAGATGCTGGAAGAACTGTCTCTCGCCACCCGCTCGCTGCGCCAGATGGCGGATTACATAGAGCGTCACCCCGAAGCCCTGCTCAAAGGAAAAACCAGATGATCCCGATGTTTTCCATGGCGAAGCCCATGACTGGATGGCTTCTGTCAGTCGTACTTTTTCTGCTGTCCGGCTGCGGGACCTCGCCGTCCACGAATTTCTACTCCCTGACTGCGGCGCAGGACAGCAACGTGGCATTGAAACCGGCCGGCGGGCGTATCGTGGTGGGTGTCGGTCCGGTCGAGGTGGCGCCATACCTGGAGCGCAGCCAGATGGTGTTGCGATCCGGTCGCAACGGCGTGGAACTTTCGGAGTTCGATCAGTGGATCGAGCCGATGGAGAGCAATATAGAGAACGCGCTGGTGGCGAATCTCGCGGGCCTGTTGCCGGCGATTCACCCCATCGCGCGACCCTGGCCCGAAGCGGATGCCCGCTATCACGTGTTCGTCCGCGTCCAGCAATTCGACAGCGATCGCGATGGCAGGGTGATCCTGCACGCGCACTGGGGAATCCTGGTCGACGAACCCGAATCCATGCCGGTGATCAAAGAGTCCATTGTCCGGCAGGGTGCCGCCGGGCCAGACTATGAAGCCATCGTGGGCGCCATGAGCGTGGCGCTGTCCGATCTCAGCGCAGAAATCGCCGCGGAACTGGAATCCGTGCTGGAGAACACGGCCGGTTAGCCGTGTTCACTACCAGCTAGTCAGGAGAGACTCCCGGCGGCGGTTTCCCGCACCAACTGCCACAATCTCTCGACGTGGCAGCGTTCGGTGGCCTCGACGCCGATGGATACGCGCACGATCCAGCGATCGCCGATCCTGGCGGGCGAGAGGAAGGCCGCCCCGGAGCGGTTGATGGCGTCCACCCAGCCCAGGGTATGTTCGTCCAGCGCCGCGCCGGCCAGGCCGGGAGGCCGGTGCAGGATGCAGACCGTCTGCAGGTTCACCGGCGCCACCACGGACCAGTCCGGCTCAGCGGCGACCTGCTCCGCGAGCCAACGGGCATTGTCGAGATCGCGCCGGAGCCGCGCGCGGATGGCGTCGATGCCATCAAGGCGCAGGTGAAACCAGAGCTTGAGGGCGCGGAAACGGCGGCCCAGGGGAATGCCCCAGTCGCGGTACTGCGTGACCTCTCCGTCCACGCTGGATCGAAGGTAGCTCGGATTGGTGGACATCACCCGCACGAGGTGCTCCGGGTCGCGCACGTAGAACAGGCTGCAATCGAGAATGGTGCCCATCCACTTGTGCGGGTTCCAGGACAGCGAGTCCGCGACTTCCACGCCGTGCCAGAGGTGACGACATTCCTCGAGAAGCATTGCCGAT
>JAUILZ010000005.1 GCA_030432755.1 Gammaproteobacteria bacterium
GGGGTCTGGGTCTCGACTGGCAACCCGGCCATCCTGCGTGGCAACGCCGTGGTGCGACCCTCTGGATTCGCGCCGAGGAGCAACAGGTTCGCGACCACCAGGACGCGGCCGGGGATTTCGACACCTGGCAGGTCATGGCCGGCATACGGCTCTCCCTGTTCGGTGGGTAACCCGGCAAACGATATGTTGACTGTATTCAAGCTCATTCACCACCACGGACGCGCGCTCGCAGCCGCACTGTGCATACTCTCCCTGTGCCAGGCTGAAGCCCTGGCTGCCGTAGCCTCGGTGGACGTCTCGCCGAAGAACACGGCGGTGGCGGGCCAGGCGCGGATCAGCCTCACCCTGCCGGCGAACGCGGCTTCGAGTAACACGCCCATCGGCAGTGTTGCCCGCATTGCGCCGCTCCAACTGAGTCCCGGCAGCTTTCGCGCGAACTGGCGCCTGGTCTGCGCCAATACCGGCGACTCCGCCACTTCCGCCCACGGCGAATTCATCCTCGACGGCACGGTGATCGCATTGACCGGCGGACTTTCCGAGCCCATCTGCACCCCGGCTGGCAGCGTCAGGCCGGAGAACGTGACCATTCCGCCGGAGGTTGTAAGCGCGGTGGAGGCGCGCATCCGCGCACTACCCGTGAGAGCTTTCAACGGCAGGTCAGTGACCGACGCCTTTAGCGTCTACTACCGGCGCGCCTTCCGAGACACCACAGGCCCGGTGCGCGCGGACCAGGTCAATATCGTGTTTCGCATCGTGGTCAGTGGAGACGTTCGCGAGGCGACGCCGGAGATCGTCGCCGAGCCTCCCACTCCCGCGGCGCCGGTACTGCCACCTTTCGAGCTCACCCGGGTCGATCTCGCCTTCGACGACGGCAGCCGGCTGAAGGTGGATGACGCCGACACCACGCGCCACCTGGTGGCGACACTCAACTACCACGGCACCGGTTTCCTGCGCGCCACTTGGGAAGTCGCGCCCGTGATCGCCGGTGGCCGGCCCCTGTTCCGCCCGCTGCCGGCCGGCCGTTCCACCGGACCACTGGCGCCAAACGCGGCGTTCGACCTGCGCGAGACGCGCACCGTGGTGCGCGAGTACCTCGGCCAGTTCCAGCGCGTCGCCCTGCAAAGCCCGCCTTTGCCCGATCAGCCCGGGCGTTACCTGGTGCGGCTCAACATCGACAGTCCAACGGCGCAGTTCGCGCTACCGATACTCGAATACCTGGTAGGAAACGAGGAAGGAGAAACGACACCGGCGCTGGAACCCGTGGCGATGCGCCTTTCCCTCGCGGACCCCACGGCGGGTCTCACGCCGGACGCTGAGCTGCGCTGGGAGCCGGTGGGCCTCACGCGCGCCTATCGCTACGAGATCTACGCCGGCGAAACCGGCGATGACATGATCACCGGCGCGGTGTTTCCCGCCACGCGCCTCGCCGCCGGCCTGTCGCCGCTGGTGATGGAGCGCCTGGTACCTGGCAATGCCTACCGCGTACGCGTCGTCGCCATCGATGGCGAAGGCCGCGTGCACGGTGAAAGCGAATTCATCGAAACCCGGTACCACCGGCCCTGACAGCGACCCGGTCCACCGCATTACCCGGAGATCCCGCCATGCCCGCCGACGCAGAAGACCTCGAACTCATGGAGCGTATCGCCGCCGGCGACGAAGCCGCCATGTCCCTGCTGTACACGGAGCACGAGTCGAGCGTCTACGCCTTCGCGATGAAAAAATTGAACGATTCCCAGGCCGCCGCCGACATAGTGCATGACGTGATGATCGCGATCTGGAAAGGCGCCGCCTTCCAGGGCAGATCGAGCCTCCGCTCCTGGATACTCGGCATCGCCCACAACAAGATCGTCGACCATATCCGCAAATCCGTCAGGCACGACGCGGAAGAACTGGACGAGAGCATGAACCAGACCGAAGACGAAAGCATCACCGCCTCACCCCTGGACATGGTCCAGGCGGCGCAGAACAGCAGTTTCCTCCGGCATTGCCTGGAAAAGCTGAGCGACCTGCACAAGCAGGTGGTGCACCTGGCGTTTTTCGAGGACCTGCCCTATGGCGAGATCGCCGGGATCATCGGCGCGCCGGAAGGCACCGTGAAAACCCGGATGTACCACGCCAAGCTGGCGCTGAAGCGCTGCCTGCAGGGCAAGATAGAAACCGATCCGCTGGGGGGAACCAACGCATGAACGAACATCGAGACAACGAAGAGCTGTTGCCCTGGCTGGTCAACGGCACGCTGGAAGGCGAGGAGAAGGCCCGCGTCGAGGCCTGGCTCGCCGAGAATGAAGAGTATGCCGCGCTGCGCGACTTCGACGCGGCCGTGCGTGACCAGGTGCAAACGGAAACCGCGGGGTCCCCCGGGGCATTCGGCCTGCGCCGGCTGCAAAAGGCCATCGCCGCGGAGAAACGCGCGGCGGAACCGGCGATGCCGACCCGTGCCGCCAACGACAGCCGCTGGTGGAAGCCCGCCATCGCCGCCGCGGCGCTGGTCATCGTGGTCCAGGGCGGGGTGATCTTCGACATGTTCCGCGACCAGGACACCTATCAGCCCCTGGGCGTCGCCACCGACGGCATCACCCTGCAGGTGGAATTCGAGCCCGGCGCCACCCAGCAACAGATCAGCGAACTGTTGCGCGCCATCGACGCGAGCATCATCGATGGGCCCGCCGCCTCCGGGCTTTACCGGTTGCAGCTGGATCCCGAGCAGTCCGCGGCGGACGAAGCGCTGGCCGCGCTTCGCGAGGCGGGCGGCGTGGTGCGCTACGCGGAAGCGGAGTAACAACGCAATGGACAGGCTGCTGCCCGTACTGCTGGTGCTGGCGCTGGCCAGTGGCCCGGCCCTGGCGCAGGTCGGCACCACCAATGGCAATGGGCCGGGTGGGTTCACCACGACTCCTCCTGAGCCGCCCAAACCCGATTCCTACACCATCAACCCGCCTTCACCGCCGCCGAATTCCCCGGACTCGCTGGTATCGAATCCCAAGCCCAAGAAACCGGATCCCGATCCGGTTGATCTACCGACCCCTGCGAGGGATTCCTCCGCGGACAGTTCGCGTGGTGAGTCAACGGCGGATGTCGAGGCCGCTCCTGATTCCACCACACCGGAGGCGCCTGCCGATATTCCGGGAGGCGAGAACGCCAACGCGGTGAAGGGTACGCTGGTGCGCGGCCTGGACGAAGGCGCGGGATTTGCCCCGTTGAATTCACAGTCTGAACCGGAGTCGGCGGAGACACCGGAATTCGAGAGCGCCCAGGTGCTGGTGCAGACCAGCGACATGGACAGCGCGCGCGCCATCCAGAACGAGTTGGCCGCGGAAGGCTATCGCGTTCGCGGGCGGCGGATCTATCGCGCCCTCGGCGTGGTGGTGATGAACCTGCGCACGCCGCCGGATATTCCGGTACCGGTCGCGGTGGCGATGCTACGGTCGCGGTTTCCCACTGCGGAGATCGCCGCCAACCATCTCTACCGCCCGCTCGCCGCGACGGACCAGCGCGAGTACGGGCGCACGCTGATCGGCTGGGAAGCGGCGCCGCCCTGCGCCGCCAGCCTGCGTATCGGCATGATCGACACGCCGGTGTCCGCGGAACATCCCGCACTTGCCGGGGCGCGACTGCGCACGGACAGCGTACTGCCGGCCGGCGCCGCGCCGGCGGATGGCGATCACGGCACCGCCATCGCCTCGCTGCTGGTGGGCAACGGCGCCGATGCCCTGGCGGGCCTGCTGCCCGGCGCGGAACTGGTCGCGGTAAATGCCTTCCGCGCGGCAGCGAAAGACGCCATGGACAGCAATACCGAGCTGTTACTGGCCGCGCTCGACAGTCTTCTTGGTGACGCGGTCAGCGTGCTCAACCTCAGCTTCGGCGGCCCGGACAATCGCCTGCTGGAAGTCGCTATGACGAGCTTCCACGATGCGGGTATCCCCGTGATCGCGGCGGCCGGCAACGAACGCAGCCGGGGCCCGGTCTATCCCGCCGCCTACCCGTCGGTGATCGCGGTCACCGCCCTCGACGCGGAGCAGCGCATCATGCGCGGCGCGGTGGAGGGCGGGTACGTGGACATCGCCGCGCCGGGCGTGGACGTCTGGGCCGCGCGTGCCGATGGCGGCGGGCGCTATTACAGCGGCACCTCGTTCGCGGTGCCTTTCGTTAGTGCCATGGCCGCCGTGCTGCGTCATGCGGCGGCCGGCTCGGAAGACACCACCCGCGCATTGCTGACCACCACGACGGATCTTGGCGACGCCGGAAAAGACCCGGTCTACGGCAACGGCCTGCTGCGTTGGTCACCTCGCTGCTGAAGAGTTCGCTTCCCTGAAAGCGGGAATCTCTTACCTGGCATAGACAACCATCCCGAACTGGTTATTGCCCGGGTAATCGTCGCGCTGGCACAATGCCGGGCCGCCTCAAGGCCCGCTCTCGTTACCAGGACGGATGATCAGCTTCAACAAACCGTCGCTCACCAAGCTGTTCCCGTTCCTGCGCTGGACGCGGACGATGACGCGTCAGAGCGCGACCGCGGACCTGCTCGCCGGTCTCACAGGCGCGGCTATCATCCTACCCCAGGGCGTCGCATTCGCGGTGATCGCCGGCATGCCACCGGAGTACGGGCTCTATGCCGGCATGGTGCCGGCCATCATCGCCGCGTTGTTCGGCTCGTCACGGCACCTGGTGTCTGGCCCCACCACCGCCGCCTCCATCGTGATGTTCTCGTCGCTCAGCGTCATGGCGGTGCCGGGCTCGGAGGAATACATCTCGCTCGCCATCACCCTCGCGTTCATGGTGGGGATCCTGCAGCTCGTGCTCGGCTTCGCGCGCATGGGCGTGCTGGTGAATTTCGTCTCCCATTCCGTGGTGGTGGGCTTCACCACCGGCGCGGCCTGCCTGATTGCAGCCAAGCAGGCGAAGACGTTCATCGGCCTGGAACTGCCAGAGTCCGAATACTTTTGGCATACCCTGGGTTATCTCTGGGATCACTGGGACGCCTACCATCCACTGGTGACGCTGGTGGGGGCATCGACCGTGCTCACCGTGGTGCTGGCGCGCAAGTTCGCGCCGCGCTTCCCCGGCATGGTCGCCGCCATGGTGGTGGGATCGCTGGTGGCCTGGGCGGCCAATGCCTGGTCCGGGGTGGAGGACTCCGGCATCGAGATGATCGGCGCGCTGCCCGCCGGCCTGCCACCGCTGTCGGCGCCGGTGTTCTCCGTAGAGGTCATCCGCCAGCTCATGCCCGTGGCCCTGGCGATGACGCTGCTGGCCCTCACCGAGGCGCTGTCCATCGCGCGCTCCATCGCGATCCGCAGCGGCCAGTCCATCGAGCCCAACCAGGAGTTCATCGGCCAGGGCCTGTCCAACGTGGTGGGCAGTTTCTTCTCCTCCTACGTCTCCACGGGTTCGTTCAACCGCAGCGGCGCCAACTACGACGCCGGCGCGAAGTCGCCCCTCGCCGCGATCACCGCCGGGGTGCTGCTGGTGGCCCTGCTGCTGGTGGTCGCGCCGCTCACCGCCTACCTGCCCATGGCCGCGGTGTCGGGGCTGCTGATCGTGGTCGCCTGGCGGCTCATCAATTTCGAGGAGATCCGCAATATCATCCGGAGCGACGAGAAGGAAGCGGCGGTGTTCCTGGTGACCTTCCTCGGCACCCTGTTCCTCAATCTCGAGGACGCGATCCTGATCGGCGTCATCACCTCGCTGGTGTTCTTCCTGCGCAAGACCTCCCGCCCCAAGGTGCAGTCGCGGGTACCCCACGCCGAGACCCGGCATCGCAAGTTCGGTTCGAGTTACGGTCGCGACGAATGCCCGCAGCTCAAGATCCTGCGCATCGAGGACTCGCTCTATTTCGGTTCGGTGGCCTATGTCGGCGAACTGCTGCGCCTCTACCGCGAGCGATACGCGTCGCAGAAGCACCTGTTCCTGCTCACCAAGGGCATCAACCAGGTGGACTACGCGGGCGCGGAACTGCTGCTCAAGGAGGCCCGCGCGCGCCGCGCCATGGGCGGACAGCTCTACATGTACCGGCTGAAGGACACAGCCACCCGGGTGCTGAACCGCGGCGGTTTCATGGAGGTCATCGGCGAGGACACGGTGTTCGACACCAAGGAGGACGCTATCCTCGGCATCTTCCAGAAACTCGACAAGGAGATCTGCAAGCGCTGCGACAAGCGCATCTTCCTCGAATGCAAGACGGTGGAGTACGTCGCTGCGCCCGGGGAAGAGGGGCCGTCCGCGGAGAAGGTCAGGCATACCCCACCGAAGGATCCGGACGACGGCCCAGATGACGGCAAGGTTCCCGGCCCTACAGCGCCCTCTCCTGCCTGATCCGCGGGCAGCTGCCGGTTTCGCGAAACGCGCGTTCATGCAGCGCCGGCAACGCGGTTACACTGAGCCCCGTCCCCCGATGCAACCGACACCAGGCAGCCCATGACCCGACCCCTCTGGCAGTGGAACGCACGCGACCTCGCGCGCGGCATACGTGAACGCAGCTTCAGCGCGGAAGAGGTGATGCGCTCGGTGCTGGGACGCATCGACGCGCTGAATCCCGGGATCAACGCCATCGTCACGCGTTGCGACGAGGAAGCCATGGCCGGCGCCCGCGCCGCCGATGCCGCGCTCGCCCGGGGAGACGCGGTGGGTCCTCTCCACGGCGTGCCGATGACGATCAAGATCAACATCGACGTCCAGGGACAGGCCACGACGAATGGCATGGCGGCGTTCCGCGACCTGGTGGCGCCGGATCATTCGCCGGTGGTGCAGCACCTGCTCGACGCCGGCGCCATCCTGGTGGGACGCACCAATACGCCGGAACTGTCGATGCGCGCCACCACGGACAACCCCCTGCACGGGCGCACGCTGAACCCCTGGGACCACGACGCCTCCCCCGGCGGCTCCTCCGGTGGTGGCGGCGCCGCGGCGGCGGCGGGCTTCGGTCCGATCCATCACGGCAACGACATCGGCGGTTCGCTGCGCTTTCCCGCATTCGCCTGCGGCCTGTCCACGGTCAAGCCCACCCTCGGCCGGGTGCCGGCCTTCAATCCCTCCATGGGCGCGGAGCGCGGCCTGCTGTCCCAGCTCATGTCCGTGCAGGGGGTGATGTGCCGCGAGGTGGGCGACGTGCGCCTCGGCCTCGAGGTGATCAGCCGGGAGGATCCGCGGGATCCGTGGTGGGTGCCCGTGCCGTTCGACGGTCCGCCGCTGGACAAACCGATCCAGGTGGCGGTCACGACGGAGAGCCACGGCTATACCCTGCATCCGGAGATCAAGGCAGGCATCGGCCGCGCCGCCGACTGGCTCGCCGACGCGGGCTACTCGGTGGAGGAGGTGGAGACACCGGGCGTGGAACGGCCCGCGCAATGCTGGTTCGAGGTCCTGTTCCACGAGATCGCCGCCACCCTCGGGCCGCTGGCAAAGGAACACGGCAGCGACACCATCAACCGCCTGTTCGACTGGATGCTGTCCATGGGCAACGCGGTGGACGCCGACGGATACCGCATCGCCATCGCCGAGCGCAGCGCCCTCACCCGCGAATGGAACCGCTTCCTCGCACGCTACCCGCTGGTGCTGTCACCGTTCCTCATGCGCTCCCTCTACCCCTGGGACTACGACGCCCGCAGCGAAGACGAACTTCACGACCTCTTCCACGCCGCGAAATACAGCACCGGCATCAACTACCTCAGCCTGCCGGCGGGCGTGACCCCCATCGGCCTGGTGGACGGCCTCCCCGCCGGCATCCAGTTCATCGGCCGCCGGTTCCGCGAGGATCTGATCCTCGATGCGATGCAGGTGGTCGAGGACCACGTCGGGGTGCTGACGCGGGAACTCTGGGAGCGCGAGGACTGAGCGTACAGATACTCGCTCTGGATAAAAGGACGTGCGGTACGCGCATCCCGTTGCTCGGTCTTGCTACGCGGCGTCTAGACTGACTTTTTGCACGCGGTTGAGCTTTACACCCTTTTTGGCTTCGAAAAGATCATAGGCATCCTGCATGGACAGCCAGCTTTCGGGGCTACGACCCAACGCTTTTGAAAGGCGTAGCGCCATCTCGGGGCTTACGCCACTTTGCTTCTTCAGGACCCGGTTGAGCGTGGAAGCAGCCACATCCAGCTGCTCCGCTAAATAGCGACAGCTAAGTCCAAACGGCTCCATGTAGGTAGCCTGGATAAACTCACCCGGATGAGGGGGGTTATACATAGCCATTAGTGATAATCCTCGTAGTTGACAACGTAGACATTGCCGTCCGCAAACTCAAATGTAATTCGCCAGTTACCGCTCACTGAAATTGACCGGGTAGCGGGGATTTGGTCTGGCTGCACGCGCTTGTTATTTGGTGGCTGAATCCACATCATGTTTACTGGGTTGGGGCTCGTGCAATAAGGCTTGCATACGCCATGTAACCGAAAAACCCTCCTTGTTCTGCGCGTTTCCTGCCTTCTTTCTTTAAGGCTTCTCCTAATTCGGAGCTTATAGTTCCTTTCTGGACAAGAGCGTCTGCTCCCCTATCAATCCAACTCAAGGTTAGACCGGGTGCAAGCGTTTCAACAAGGCCATAACTTTTAAGAGGTTGGACTTCAAATCCAGCCCCTTGTACAAGCGTGGACATCTTTCGAACTAAATAACGATCGTTAACGAAGTTTTCGACAAATGATTCACAGCACGCTTGAAGTAGATCCGAGTTTGATAATCTGAGAGTTGCAGTATCAAAATCACCATCACAGACCCCCAGCCATCCCCCTGGCTTCAAGAGACGGCGCACCTCGGACAGTATCTCTTCTGGTCCCGGTACATGTGTCAGTGTCGTGTGGAGAATTACCGCATCAAATGAGCTGTCCTCGAAATCAAGTTTCCTTCCATCTCCTTCTTGATATGAGATCCCCTTGTGGCCCTCTGATAGTTCTCTTGCTTTTGAAAGCAGGTGCTCTGATGGATCTATGCCGATTACTTGGTTTATATTTGGTATCGAGACTAGGGCTCTGCAGATAGGGCCTGTTCCACATCCCACTTCGAGAACGCGAGATTTTTCGGGGAAATCAATTTCACCAAGATAAGAACTAATCATATCTTGTTGGGAGGGCATTGCTGCTCGAGTTTCAAGCACACTGGCGATCACATCCAGCATTTCAGATGGGACCTTTGTGATATTTGCGAATACGTCTGGCATGTCAAAATCCCTCTTGCTTTGATTTGTGGATAGACATTGACGTGGAGACATTAGCTGGTCAAACTGACTGGTTCAGTCTCCTCGGCGGTTTTCCACCACATAACGGTGCGAGCTTGCGAGTGTCCGGCCACCGCTTGCGGTGGCGAATTGGTGCGCCTGGTTATGCGTGAATTTACTGCCCTTTCTCAATGGCCTCCTTTACGATCGGCGCTACTGTTTCTGGGGTAATGCCTCGCTCTTTACAGTAGGCGGTCTGCAGCCAGATAGAAAGCTGCTTCTGGCCTTTGCTGGCATTACAGCCGCGACAACAGAGACAGATGTTTTCTCTAGTAATTATCGAAGCATCGTTAATTATATGCTCCCAGCTTTCAGACGCTTTGGCTGATTCCTTTTGCGATAAAAACGCATTGCCACAATACACGCAGGCTTTGTCCCGCTCTCGGACTTCCTGCTCTAGTGCTGCCGGAATGTTCCAATTATTCACCATAGCCTAATTCGCTGCCCTTACGCATTACGTTTGCTATGGGGGGCCGGAGCTCCGCCGGCAGGCGGTGCGAAGGTCCTAGCGCGAAAAGCGCGCGCCTCGATCGCGTTGTTAGGCGCAACCTTGCTCAATGGCTTCCGTAATCAGTGCGAAAAAGAAACTTGTTGCAGCCACGTTTTTACTCTTTGGCCTCAAGATGGATGGACATCCGCTCTCGCAAGTCGGCAGGGATTTCCGTGGCTCGCCTTGTACCTAGGTTAAGCAAGACGCAGTGAAACTCGACTTCAAAGGCCACCACCTCATCTCTTACGCGTTCCAGGGTATGTCGAAATACAACAGACTTGTTTCCGATCGACTTGAGGGTGGTCAAGAGTCGAATTACTTCGCCAGCCTCCAGCTCAGATTTGAACTCACTCTGAGCTTTCACCACTGCAAAGGACAATTTACGTCCCTCCCGGATGTCCTTTGCGTCTAACCCAACCAAAGTTTGAAACGAGAACACCCCATCGCTCACGGCCGCGAAATATCTGGAAACATTCATATGACCCAGGTGGTCGCAATCACTTGGCGCCACAACAGATCTAAAGGTCTCAACCGCAGTCATCTCTACTTCCTCCGATATCGAGTTATGCAGCCGTCTAACGCTTTTGTAAAAGGCGCGACGTCAGGAGCGTCCTTTTGACAAACTTGTTAAGTTTATTTTTCATATGCAGCACGCAACTCCTCATATAGTGCCTTTCTTTTTGAAAGAATGTTATTTCTATAGTCTTCAAGTTCGGACTCTGTAAGCTTTGAATTCCCTTGCCATGCTTTTCTGCGGAACTCTTTTACGAATTCGCCATAGTCACGCACTAACTCTTGCGCCCGGTTTGCACCGAGTAATATCAATTTTCCCTCCGCGCTTGATAGATGGCTATATTTATCAAACAGCTCTTTGGCGGTGGCTTCTATCCTAGGCTTTAAATCTTCAGGAGCATCGTTTTTTCTCTCCATATACCTCACATGCTCGACCATATAAGCCCAATATTTTAAGACGACATTGGAAAATTCTTCCGTTTGGGATGCAATTTCCTCTAACAGCTCTCGTTGCCGATTTAATTTGGCTTTTTCGATCTCTTTGCTGTGATTTAATTTTGTTACACCGTAGGTAGCCACACCGGATATTAGGGCACCTAGTCCGATTTTTACCGCTGTATCTACAATGTCCAATATTTCAGTTGGCACGTTCTTCCTTTATAAACTTAACATCTGTATATAGAGCATGCTCGCTTTGTCGGCGATGCTGTTTTCTGGGACGCTCTAAACAATTGATTGCCCTCCGGTTTTCTGTTTGCTCCTCTGTCTATTATAGACAAAGCGAGCGTGCTCGTTATCTCTCAACACGAGGTCTCTATATTTTGGTCATCGCTTTTTACAAGTTGCTGTTTTTCGATAAGATTTCAGTCATTCCAAGTGCCAACCGAGAGTAGATGGAAAGCCACTCGAGCAATTTTGGTCGGATTCTTACGGATATAACTGTAAATTAATACAGCTAATTAGGCTTCCAGATGGCTGGTGCGCTTCTTGTAACAATTCGACGCAATATCCTCCTGCGGGAGTGGCATTCGAACGGAGAAGAAGATCTACTTATTTGCCGGATCCGCGGAATGTTCAACCCCCCTGCACTCGCTCCGCCACCAGTGTAATCATCTCGAACATCAGCGACACCGCGACGAAGGCGGTGATCTGGTTGGGGGAGTCCCAGGTCGGCATCAGGCAGACTACGTCTCCGCCGATAACGTTGAGGCCGCGGGTGGCGCGGATCACTTTCATCACCTCGTTGATCCGGAGGCCCTCGATGCCGGCCTCGATGTTGGCGACGCCCGGCGCCACGGTGGGGTCGAGGCAGTCGAGGTCGAAGGTGATGTAGACCGGGTTGTCGCCGAGGCGCTCGCGCACGATGCGGATGGTCTCGTCGATGCCGATCTCGTGGAAGCGGTCGATGTCGATGACCTCGTAGCCGAGGTTGTAGCTCGGCTCGAGCCAGTCGAGGGTGCGCGGGTTGCCACGGATGCCGACCTGGACGCTGGTATGGGGATCGACGTGGCCGCCGCGGGTGAGGTAGCTCGCCCAGTGGGCGGCGGACTTCTTCGCGCCGAAGAAATGGTCGACGTGGTCGAAGGCGTCGGTGTGGGCGTCGAAATGCAGCAGGCTCACCGGGCGGCCGCCGGTGAGCTTCGCGCCCTCGCCGGCGATGCCCTGGAGGATGCCGCCGGTGATCGCGTGGTCGCCGCCGATGGATACCGGGTATGTTCCGGCCTTGTCGAGGCGGCGGTAGTAGTCCGTCATCCGTTGCACGCTGGCCTCGTTGTCGTTGAGTTCCGGCAGCGCGACGTCGCCGAGGTCGTGGATCCTGGCCATGGCCCAAGGGTCAACGCCGAAGGCCTTGTGCACCCTCCGGCCGAGGGCGGAGACGTTGCGCACCGCGCGCGGGCCGAGGTGCTGGTCGTGCAGGGTAGTGCCGTTGCCGGTGCTGTGGGGCACGCCGACGAGGGCGATGTCGCAGTTCGCCGGGTCGGGATCGTGGGGGCAGCGGAACAGGGTGGGGATGCCCCACCAGAACAGTCCCTGCACCATGTTGTCGAGGCGCGCCTGTTGTTCCTGGTCGGTCATGGGCGTGCCCTACTCGGCGAAACTGTAGTCGAAGCCGATGACCAGGCAACCGTTGACCGTGCGGCTGTTGTGCTCGCTGCCCGGCTGGTAGATCACGTAGTCGCCCGGGCCGAGCACGGTGCCGTCGGATTCCACCACGTCACCCTCCAGGATCAGGTATTCCTCCCGCCGCCTGTGCACGTGGCGGATCGTCTCGGCGCCGGGCTCCATGCGGATCATGTAGACGCCCTGCCCAGTCTCGGGGTCGTAGCTGAGATCGAGCTTTTCCATGTCTTCCTGCACCGGTCCTTCGTAGTCGTACACGTCGAATTTCGCCGTCGCCGTATGGATGATGCGGCGCGAGGGGTTGTCGTCTGTCTTGTCTGTCATGGTCGTCGGTGCGGGTTCTAGTCGGGCTCACAGTCCTGGGCCAGGGTCTGGCTGACGAAGGCGCGGGACACCTTCAGGCCATCGGCGATAGTATCCAACACCCGGCGCCCGGCGTCACCGGCGCAGCCGTCGGCGGCGGCGACGATGCAGATGTCGCGCAGCACCTGCATGCGCTGGGGCTGGCTGGCGGCCACGTTGGCGCTTTCGATGCGGTCTTCGAGGGATTCCACCGTTCGCGGGATGTCCAGGCCGCGGTCGAACTCCCCCTTGCCGAAGAACTTCTCGAACGCGGCGATCTCGTTCTCGCTGACATTGCCGTCGGCGTTGGCCACCGCGATGGAGCCCGCGAACAGCAGGCGGCGCATGGCGATGGCCGTGTCCGTGCGCCCTTCGAGGTAACTCGGTTCCATCAGGCTCATCAGCCGCTGCACGCCCACGTCGAGGTTCTCGTGGCTCGTGCCGTCGTCGCGCATCAGCTCGGACTCGAAGAACAGCTTGAGCGCCTTGACCCGGAGCGGGCTGAAGGGATGGGTAGCGAACCAGTCCTCCCGCGGCGCGCCCTGTCCCGCCCCTTCCACCGCCACCTGCATGTCATCCACCTGGCGAAGGAAATCGTCGAGATCGAAACGGATCACCTCGTCGCTCAGCCCCGAGGCAAGGCGAAACAGGGAACGCGCAACCCCGTGCAGGTCGTCGGCGCACCAGGCCCCGGCGCGGTCGGCGGACACCTCGGCGTTGCGCGACCAGGCGAACAGGTCGAGCGCGAGGCGCGGGTCCGGCCGCTGGCTGCCGCCCAGCAGGTAGCCGATGGGGATCGAATGATGGTCGTAGACGTGGTGACCGAACTCGTGACCAACCACGAACTTGAGCTCGGTATCGCTGAATCCCTCGAGCAGGCTCGAGGAGAACATTACGTACAGATTGCCCTCCTCGGGCTTGAAGCAGGCGGCGTTGAACTGCGGGCTGGAATACACGTAGAGCTCGTGGGGAATCTTGATCTCCAGCTTCTCGATGCATTCGTCCGCCATGCGGTGCACGTCCGGCGCCATCGCGCGGCTCAGGCGCACCGAGGTGCCAAGCAGCCGGCGGCGCAGGCCGAGCGGGCCCGCCTCCTCGTGGCGCTCGATCTGCCGGTTGACCCGGATCACGTCGGGGTGGCGCAGCAGATCCTCCGCCATGTCGCGGTCGCTGCGGTATCGAATGGTTTCGCGCTGCATTACCATCGCTCAGTTTAACCAGGCTCAAGCCTACCACCCATCCGCGTCCATGCCGCCCTCCGCTCCCGGCCCCATCACCCATCGCTCCGTCTGGTCCCTGGCCGGGCCGATCATTCTAGCCAACCTGTCCGCGCCGCTGGTGGGGGCGGTGGATACAGCGGTAGTGGGCCACCTGCCCGGGCCGGAGTACATCGGCGCGGTGGCGCTGGGCGCGCTGATCTTCAGCTTCCTCTACTGGGGTTTCGGCTTCCTGCGCATGGGCACCACGGGTTTCGTTGCCCGGGCCTGGGGCGCCGGCGATCCGGTGGAACTGGACAACCTGTTGCTGCGCGTATTGCTGCTCGCCCTCGGCCTGGGATTGCTGGTCATCGTTCTCGGCCGCCCGCTGGTGGCGCTCGCCATCTGGCTGCTGGATAGCTCCGACAGGGTGGAGGCGCTGACCGCGGAGTACTCCCATATCCGCCTGTGGAGCGCCCCCGCGACCCTCTGCGTCTATGTCTGCACCGGTGCGTTCATCGGCCTCCAGCGCACCCGCGACGTGCTCGTCCTGCAACTCGTGCTGAACGGCGCCAACGTGCTCCTCGACCTGCTGTTCGTGCCGGTGCTGGGTTTCGGCGTGCCGGGCGTGGCCTGGGCCACCCTGATCGCCGAGTACGCCGCCGCCGGGCTCGGCCTGTGGCTGCTGCGCACCTGGCTCGGGCGCGCACTGGCGCGGCCGGACTGGGGCGCGATCCTCGCGCCGGCGCCCATGGTCGCCCTGCTGCGGAGCAACAGCCACCTGTTCGTCCGCACCCTGTGCGTGGTCTTCGCATTTTCCTGGTTCACCGCCCAGGGGGCGAAGCTGGGCGAACTGGTGCTCGCCGCCAACAGCATCCTGATGCAGTTGCAAACCTTCATGTCCCACGGCCTCGACGGCTTCGCCCATGCCGCGGAGACCCTGACCGGCCAGGCCAGCGGCGCGCGCGACCGGGAGCGATTTCGCCACGCGGTACGTATGACCACCATCTGGGCGGGCATCATCGCCCTCGCGATGACACTCGGTTACTGGATCCTGGGCCCCTGGCTGCTGACGCTGTTCAGCGACCAGGCGCCGGTCATCGATCTCGCCCTGGAGTACCTGCCCTGGATGGTGATCGCGCCGCTGGTGTCGGTATGGAGCTTCCAGCTCGACGGCATCTTCATCGGCAGCGGCAACACGCGCGAGATGCGTAATGCCATGGCGATCTCCACCGCGGGCTTCGTCGCGCTCACCTGGCTGCTCCTGCCCTCACTCGGCAACCACGGCCTGTACCTCGCGCTCACGCTATTCATGGGGCTCAGGGCGCTGACCCTGCTGCCCTATTATCGCGCCGCAATTCCAGTGGCCCGGGAAGCCTGAGCCGACGCCCCGTTCAGTCCGTCAGCCGGGCGAGCCGGATCGGCCCCGGGGAGATCCAGAAGCAGAACGTGAACAGCGGCGTCTCCCGGGTGATCATCTCGTGGGGCAGCCAGGGAGTGTTGTGGATCGGTTCCCCTGCCCTGCGTTCGCGGGGTGGTTCGTCGTTTTGCGACCACAGGGTATCGCCGCCGAAGGGGAAGTAGATTTCCTCGGCCTCGTGGTGGTGGCGCGGATAATGCCTGCCGGGACCGATGATGAAGAATGCGACTATCACCCGTTCGTGGGGAATCAGCGCGTCGTAGCCCAGCAGGTTGGTGTAGCAGTAGTTGTCCATGTAGTCGTCACCGAGGCTCTCACGGTAGTGCTCGGTGCGGATCCAGCGCATCCGCGGTTCGAACGCCGCGAACGCACACGCGAGGTCAGCCATGGGACCGCCCTCCGCCATGGCCAGGGCGGCGTCGAGGTGGCGGCAGCCCGGCAGGCGGCCGGGCTTTGGCGGTGGATCGGGAAGTTTCGCGCGCGCGATCTCGTCACTGATCAACTGAACAGGCGCTGCCTGGCCGGGATGAGACTCTATTGCAGTATCCAGGAAGCGCAGGATTTCCCCACGCAAACTTTCAAATGTACGGGATGCCGGGCTCACCAATGGATCGCTCCTGCCGGACTATCGAGCGATGTCCGGCCACTACCGGTTGCATTCGCCAGGTAACTGTATAAAATACTAGTATCTATCATTGCCAAGGGAACTGCATCGATGCCAGCCGAGAAACTGTTCACCGCCCCCGACGGGAAACCCCGCTGTCTCTGGTGTGGCGGCGCGCCGGAATTTCTTCCCTATCATGACGACGAATGGGGTTACCCGGTCGATGATGACATCCGCCTGTTCGAGAAAATCTGTCTCGAGGGTTTCCAGTCCGGTCTGAGCTGGCGCACCATCCTGAACAAGCGCGAGAACTTTCGCAAGGCGTTTCGCGGGTTCGACTTCAACAAGGTGGCGCGTTTCGGCGAGCGCGACGTGGAGCGACTTCTCGGTGATGCGGGCATCATCCGCCACCGGGGGAAGATCGAGGCATCGATCAACAACGCGAAGCGGGCAAAGGAAATGGCGCGCGACGAGGGATCGCTTGCGGCATTTTTCTGGCGATACGAACCGGATCCGTCCACGCAACCCGCGCCGCAAACGGTATCGACCACCGAGGAATCGGTGCGATTGTCGAAGGACCTGAAGAAGCTGGGCTGGAAGTTCGTCGGCCCGACCACGGTCTATGCCTTCATGCAGGCCATGGGGCTCGTCAACGATCACTCGACGGGCTGCCTGGTCCACGCGCGGGTGGAAAAGGCGCGTAAAAAGTTTCGCCGTCCCGGGTAAGTGCGAATCTCCAGGCCCGTCGAATCCGTTGTGACCCGGGGAGGACATCCCGGGGAACCCTCTCAGCGGGACTCGTAGAGGCGTCCACTGACCGCAGGTGCGCCCTGGTCATACCGCCTGGCGCCGTAGCGAAGGAACAGGAGTGCGCCCGCCGCGGCGAACCAGTACACCGGCCCCAGCAGGGTCTCGCTGCGGGGCTCATCCAGGACAACGAGCCCGAAGAGTGCGAATACCACCAGGATGGTGAGCTGGGAATAGTAGCTCTTCAGTACGAGGTAGCGATGACTCAGGGTCTCCCGGGCGAGGTCGTAGAAGCGCTTGTTCATCGCCAGGCGGAAGAACGAGGTGCAGAAGGTGATCAGCACCAGGGCGACGAACAATACCGCCAGCGGGAGATCGTCATCCACCAGCGCACGCAGGCCCCAGGAGGCCGCGTAGAGCACGACCGAGATGCGATAGATGCGGCGCCGGCCAAGACGGTCGATGGTGTTCTTCAGGAGATAGAACATCAGGCCGAAGATCAGCGCAAGGGAGAGCACCAATAAACCCAGCCGGGCGAAGCTTTCGTGCGCGAGCAGGAACAGCGAGATCACCCAGAAGAAGCTCTCGAGGAACAGGTAGACGCCGTCGATGATGAAGGCCATCCGGCTGCCATCGGCATCGCGAAAGGAAAGGATCGCACCCAGGGAAACCGGCGCGAAGGCGATCAGCGCCTGGGGAGTGGATGGCTTCTGCCACTGGAACATCACCAGCCCGGCGAGGCCGAGGATCGCGCTCACCATGACCACGTAACCGTAGCCCGCCTGTTCCAGCAACACCCCGCCGGCGACGATGCCGACCTGCAGCATCAGGCCGACATAGATCTGCAGGTTGCCATAGCGGCGGCCCGAATTGCCGGGTTCGAGCCGCTCGAAAAACAGCGCCCGCTGGGTGGTCCAGAAGAAGCTGTTGTACACCCCGTAGCAGACGCCGAGCAACAACAGCACGTTGAAGCGCATGCCGAGCACGTACACGTTCCACAGCAACAGGAGCTCCAGCAGCAGGGAGACCAGGATCAGGGCGAACAGGCTGATGCCGCGCCGCAACCGATCCCAGGCATAGAGCCCGAGGCAGAAACCGAGGCCGGCGGCGGCGATGAAGAGCGAGATCTCGCCCAGTTCGAAACCCTGTTTCCAGAGAAACACGGGAATGAAGAACGGGAAGATCCCGATCAGGAGAGAGTGCAGGCCCAGGTACTGGTAGAACGTCCGTGTCAGCTCGCGCATCAGAAGATATCCTTGTCCGCGATGTCGAGTTTATCAAGTTCCGCGAGATCGGCGGAAAAATCCTCCTTCGCCCCGTAGCGGGGATAGTGATGCATCTTGATATAGGGGCGCGAATTGACCTCCACCAGGATGCAGCGCTGCTGGTCGTAGGGAATCTCGATTCCCTTCTCGAAGATCACGTCGATGCCGAACACGTTGGCGTCGAAAGCACGAACCACGCGGTAGAAGAACTGCCGGTTTTCCTCGGGGATGGTGGCGCGATCGATGGTTTCCACTGCGCCTCCGGGCGCCAGTGCCACCCGGTGAAACACCTCGACATGCCGGCCTTCTTCGGGTACGGATTCCAGCGACAGGCCCTGCTTCGCCAGGTGGGCGCGCACCGCGTCGTTCCTGCCGATGGGGTGGATCACGGGATACAGCCCCATTTCCTCCCGTACCCGGTTTTCCGCGTCGATCAGCGTGTCGATGGAATCGCGCCCATTGCCAATCACGAATGGCGGATAACGACGGATCACAGAGATCAGCTTGTCCCGTGTCGCCAGCACCCGGTAGTTGGCTCCCTGGAGGTACTGCTCCACCATGGTGGTGGGCCACCAGCGCTTGGCGCGCAGCGTGGCGCGGAACAGTTCGCCATGGCTGTTGATGGGGAAATAGCTGCCGCGGGAATAGCCACTCACGTTGGGCTTGATGACCAGCGGGAAACCGTATTCGTTGGCGAACCGGTGCGCGCTCCAGGGCCAGGTGAACTTGCGCCCGCGCGCGTGGGGCAGGTCATTGGCGGCAAACACCGCCCGTCCCAGGGACTTGGAGCGGCAGGACTTGCGCACGGCGAGCGTGTTGTAGTTGCTGCAGTCGTGCATGTACTTCTCGCTGATCCAGCCGTAGAGCCGGGCCCTGAGCGATTTCATATCGCCGCCCTCCAGCGATTCAGGAGCGGGCTTTCGCGGTTGTAAAGCATGCTCTTGGTGAACACCGGCTTTTCCGGGAGGGACTTGTCCCGCGCGCGCGTGACCCGCGCCAGCGCAACCATGTAGCGCCGCACCATGGCGAGTTGCTCCCACCAGCGGTAGCGCGCATCCAGCAGGTTGATCGGCATGGGGATAAAGAGATTGATCTCGATGACATGGAATGCGCCCGCGAGAACATCCGCCTTCGAATCGGCGCGCAGGCTGGCGCGCGCGATACCGAAATCGCCGAACTCCTGCATCAGTTTCTGCAGCCGGTCGAGCTCGAGGGCCGTAAATTGCTCCGTGATTTCAACGTAGCGCGTGGCCGGGTTATGCACGCTGTTGACGGGGTCGCGTTCGCTGTCATTCAGCACCTCGGACACGGTCAGGATGGCGAATTCGCGGGAGCCTGGCTCGCGAATCCAGAACACCTCGTATTCCCGCCGCTCGGGCGCGCCCGCCTGTACCAGGTAAGGGATGCGTTGACCGGCGTTTTGCCGCCGGATCTCCGCCAGTTCCTCCGCGTTGTCCGCGCGCCTGACACCGGCGGCGTTCTGTCCCCATTCGGGCTTGACGAATACCGGCCAGGACGCCGGCAGGAATTCGCCGTCATCGTACCGCTGGTGAAGCCGCCAGCGTTCCGGGATCAAACGGTCGATGTCGAGCTTGGAGAATATTCCCTTGCGCCCGTCGAACCAGCGCGAATTGAGCTGGAAGTACTTGCAGGGCTTCGTACCAATCAGCACGGAGATCAGCATGAAAAGAGCGACCATTGTGACCCTGAGGAGCATTGCGTATCCCGTTCCCGATCGCCCCGCCTGTCAGTAGTATGCGGCTGGATCAATAGCGCCGCGCCCGGTTCATGAAATACAACACCATCCCCAGCACCAGGATCGACAGCGCGGCGTAGAACAGGGAGCCGCCATCGGACTTGCCCTCGTGCAACACCTCCACCCCCAGTGGGGTAAAGAGATGGAAAAACACCGCGCCCGCCATCACCGCGCTCGCCATCAGGCCGCCGACCCGGTGGAACACGGGTCGCTTGCCCTCGCTGTTGGCGAGCCCCATGGCGCCGAGGAGCCAGATCAGCGCCGGCGCGATCAGCACCAGCGATACCGTGAGTTCGAAGCTGCCGACGATGATGGCGCCGAAGCGCGAGAAAAAATCGCCGAACGCCGGCAGGATCGTGTCCGACATCCAGGCGCCAATGGTGCCGAAGATATGGCGGGTATCCGGGTGGCCGGTGAACTTGTAGGGGAGGGAAAAGAGAAAAACCTTGCAGATCCAGGCGACGATCAGCCAGCTGAGTACTGGTACGATATATTTTTTCATGTTTGGCGTGTTGATTTATCGTTGTTTTAGCGCATCATCCCGATGGCTTGTGGACCGACTCCCGTCCTCCAAGTTCAATGTGTTGGCGCCAATGTAGAGGTTGTACCAGCGCGGGCTGGACACCATGACCGGCGGCCTGCCATTGTCGGCAAACCACGTGTCGTAGACAAAACGTCGCCCACTGGTGACGTCCTCGACCTCCGCGGCCCAGTGCTGGGTGACGAACGAGCGTCGGTAGGCGCGATCCAGTACGCGGTGATACTGGAGCAGACCCTCTTCCTCGAACAGCCTCAGGAACCGGGTGGCGTTGATGGATTCGTCGATGCAGTCGAGCTGCCCAGGCCCCAGCTCCGCGCGGTGATTCACCCCGGGGGGCAGGTTGCGGGCGACATCCCCGTGGACGGGGGAATACCGCCCCGCCAGATACTCCATGTATCCCAGCGCGTAGCGGATCAGGAGACGCTCCTCTTTCGCATTGGCCGCGACGAACAACGCCCGCACGGTGGCCCATTCGGCGGTGTCCAGCGTTACCAGGGTCTCGTCACGGCAACCGAAATCATGGCACACGGTGAAAGTCACGCTGGCCAGGGCAGGACTCGACAGGCACAGCAATCCCGCCAACGCGAATCGCTGGTAATATCGTGTCAAGGCGGTAATCATCCTGCTGCCCGGTGGCGTCGGTCTGGCGCGAATGTAGCAGCAATCCGGAAGCGCCACCACGGGCCGAATTCCCCAACTGATTCCCTTTCCATGTCCTTTAGCCAACCCGGAGCCTGGATACTCATCGCCGGACTCGTGCTCATCGCCCTTGTCTTCCAGGGGCGTCGCTATCACGAATCCGCCAACCGGGTTGTGGAGGACTGCTGCCGGCAGAACGGGCTCCAGCTACTGGATGGCACGATAGCGTTCGCCGGCCTGCGCCTGCTGCCCGGCCGGTTCCGGCTCTGCCGCGCCTATCGTTTCGAGTACTCCATCGACGGGACCGATCGTTTCGAGGGGCATATCGTCCTGTACGGCGACCAGCCGGTGACCTTCCATATCGACCCCGATCATCTCGCGGCGCGCACCATACACTGACCTGTAGCGCAAGGAACCAAATGCGCGCGAGGGCCTCGAATGCAGGGTTGCGCTACCGAAGCCACATGAAAATTCACAACCCCGCTTCATACCTCGCCCTTGCCCTGCTGGTGATCTCTTCCTGCGCCGCCGCTTCGGAAGGACCGGTCAGCAAAAGCCTGCTCGGCGTCGCCATCGGCGGCATGGACACCGTGGCCTACCATGAGCCCGGCGCCATTGCCGCCCATCGCGCCAGCGAAGGCGAAAAAGCCTGGGTCACCGAGTGGCGTGGCGCGACCTGGCGATTTTCATCAGCGGAAAACCTCGCGGCCTTCGAGGCGGATCCGGATCGCTACCGCCCGGCCTACGGTGGCCACTGCGCCAATGCCCTTGCCCTCGGCGAAGGCCTGATCAAGACCGATGGATCCCATTGGGAGATACTTGGAGACAGGCTCTACCTCTTCTACGCCGCCCGCGGCCGGGACCGCTGGATCGGCGGAGACTGGGAAGCGTACCGTGCGGAAGCGGACCGGGCATGGCTGGAGATCACCGGCAAAGCGGACTGAATACCGACTGCCCATAGGTAAACCCGGCAGCGGCAAACTTGCTAGTATTGCGCGCTTCAATTCAACTCCAGCGACTCCATGATCGATCTCTATACCTGGACCACGCCCAATGGTCGCAAGGCCTCCATCATGCTCGAGGAAGTCGGGCTGCCCTATACCACCCATTCGGTGAACATCGGCAAGAACGAGCAATACGAGCCGTCCTTCCTCGAGATCAGTCCCAACAACAAGATTCCGGCAATCGTCGACCAGGACAACGGCCGCGCGCTGTTCGAGTCAGGCGCGATACTCATGTACCTCGCGGAGAAGACCGGCATGCTGATGCCGGAGAAGGATCGCTGGGACATCCTCCAGTGGCTGATGTGGCAGATGGGAGGCTTCGGTCCCATGCTCGGCCAGGCCCATCACTTCGTCCACTTCAACCCTGACGCCAGCGAATATGCGCGCAAGCGTTACGCCGCGGAGACCGAGCGTCTCTACACCGTGCTCGACGATCACCTCGCCGATCGCGAGTACATCGCCGGGGACTATTCCATCGCCGATGTCGCCACCTGGCCCTGGGCCTCGCGCTTCGAATGGCAGAAGATCGACCTCGATGAGTTCGAAAACGTGAAGCGCTGGTACCTCGCCATCGCCGAACGACCCGCGGTGCAGAAGGGCTACCACGTGCCCAAGTTCGTCAACGAGATCCCGATGCCTTGATTCGGGTGCCACGCAACGGGTACCGCGTACCGTGACTTACTCCGTCTCGGGCCGCAGGTCGAAGCAGCTGATCTCGTTGAGCGAGCCCAGGCGCATGAGCGGCCCCCAGGTGCCCGTGCCCACGGAAACGTAGAGGTGGGCGTTGCCCTCGCGGTAGAGCCCGCCGATTCGCCTGAACTGCTGGCGCACCACCCAGTTGAAGGGGAAGATCTGCCCGTTGTGGGTATGGCCGGACAGCATCAGGTCCACGCCGTGGCTTATCGCGGATTCCCAGCCCACCGGGCGATGGTAGAGCAGGATGGTGTAGTGATCATCACGCACACCGACGACCGGAAGGTGCTGCTCCACCTGGTCGCGGTGGTCGGCGTCATCGATGCCGATGAACTGGACGCCGTCGACGAGATGACTCTGCTGGCGAAGCGGCTGCACCCCCAGGGATTCCAGCATGGAGAGCGCCTTGGGCAGGTCGGCATAGCGTTCGTGGTTGCCGACGCTGAAGAACACCGTGCCATCGAGATCCGCCAGTGAGGCGAGTGCCTCGATCTCCACCGCGCTGGAGTCGATGAGATCACCCGTGATTACCACGTAGTCAGGCTGCAGGCGATTGATCCGGGCGACGATGCGCGCCATGAAGCCACCCCGGCGCGAGCCGATATGGACGTCGCTGATCTGCACCACCCGCAGGGGCCGGCGAACCTTTGCCGAGGGGATCTCGACGCGACGGACGCGCAGGTGATGGGAGGCGGCGATCGCCAACAGCACCAGGATCACGGAGATCAGCAGCAGCCATGGCACGGCATCGGCGTCCGCCACGGGCAATACCAGGCGCAGCAGTTCCCAGGCGCTCGCCACGCTGGCAAAAACGAAGCTGATTCCCATCCAGTGCACCACGCCGTAACGCAGCCGGAGGCGGGGACCGGCGAAGGCATGGCGCATTCCCTGGAAGCCGGCGAACCAGATCGCGCCGATGGCGATCCAGTGCAGCCGCCAGGGCTCACCGGCCCAGTGCGAGAATCGCCAGGGTGGATAGGCGAAAACGTAGAAGCAGGCGGCGGTGAACAGCAGGAGGAAGGGTAGTCGGGACCGGGTCACGGGCAGTGGTGATCGTCAGCATCCGGCCCTTTGACCGGGGGTCGCGCTCAACATTCCCCATGATACCCGCTGCCGTCAGCGGTTGGCGCGCGATCGCGCGCCAGGCCGTGGCGCTGTCAAGCGACAGCGCCACGACGGGTTTCAGGCAACCCTGGACAGACCTGTTGCCAGGACGCTGGCAACATGTCCCGCCTGCGCCACCGGCGATAACGGCACTGTTGCCTCGTCCGCGGTTTCGGAGACCGGGAGCGAGGAACGCTCGATATCGATTTCCGCGATGGTGGCAAAACCCGAGCGCAGCCGCTCCACCTGGCCACGGTGCAGCCCGATGTCGCGCAGCAGGCGATCGTCGAGACGGGACAGCGCCTGGATTTCGGCGCGCGCCTCGAAGCGCTCCCGCGTGATCTGCAGGCGGCGACGGATCCGCTGGCCGGCCACGCGCAACATGCGGCGGACAAATCCGGGTTCGAACTCGGTGTTTGCGGCCGGGCGCGGCGTTACCGGCGCGTCGAGAATCCAGCGCGGCATCCCGACCATGCCGCGAACGAAATCGAGGCGCGGACCGAGGGCGGCGGGGGCCTGGTAGTCTTCCCAGCGTGCTGGGGCGGCAAAATTCGTTTTCTGGATCGCATTCATTGCAGTTTTTCTCCGGTGATCGTTTCCTGGAAGCCCAATGTATACCCGGATGAAGCCCTGCTCAAACGATATTTTCTCAGCCGACGGTTTAGTTTTTCTAATGGATTACGTTGCCTGCACGCTGGTCAAACAATTCGCCTGATTACTCGCCGTAATTCGTCCGGGTGAACTCGTGCCGCATGGACGCAAGAGGGCGATATCTCGAAACGCCAGCGAAAGCTGGCGTCCATATCACCGGATGTACCGTGCCGGAACAAATGGATCCCAGCCTTCGCTGGGATTACGAATTGCCAGGAATCGAGGAAGCCTGTGTTAACGCAGTCCCATCTGCGATTGACCTATTGGTGTTGCAAAGCTAGCCGATGGACAGCGCCAGGATGCGGCTGATATCCGCGTGCCGGAGACCGGATTCTTCCCGCCAGGCGTCGAAGGCGGCCTGGACCCTGCGCCGCGCGGCTTTGCCGTTCGGCGCGGCGTCCACCACGCCGGCGTTGATGAGCGCGCGGCTGACGTCCTTCGTCAGGAGAAAGCCGTCCTTGCCCATTTCGCGCAGGAAATACTGGCAGCTCGTACCACCGAGGCGTTCACCGTGACGCGCGAACCAGTCTAGCAGGCCGACGTAGTCCTCGTCCGGCCAGTCCGCGACGAAGCGCGCGAAGCTGCCGTGTTCCGCTGCCACCTCCAGCATCATCGCGGCGTTGCGCGGCACGGTGAGGACCTTGCCGCGATGACGCACGATGCGCTCGTCCATGGCCATCCGGTCCACGTCGTCAGGCGACAGGTGGGCGCAGGTTTCCACGTCGAAGCCGTGGAACACTTCCTCGAACGCCGGCCACTTGTTGTCGATGACGCGCCAGACGAAACCCGCGCGGAAGATCGCCCTTGTCATGCCGGCGAGGAAACGATGATCAGGGATGCGCGCGATCTCTTCCGCGCCCAGTATGCCGTCCGGAAAGCGCGCGCGTACCGCCTCCTCACCGCCATGGTGTTCCGCCGCGTGGGCCAGGATGTCGCTTAGTCTGCTGAATTTTTTGCCCATATAATGCGCTCCGCCATTTCGCCGGATTACAGCACAATGCCGCGCAACGAACCCACCCGCCTGAGAAAGACCAAGGTCATCGCCACCATCGGCCCCGCCTGCGATGACGTAGACACACTGGTGCGAATGATCCGCGCGGGAATGAACGTCGCCCGGCTCAACATGTCCCACGGCGATGTCGACAGCCATACCGCCACCCTGGAGCGCGTCCGCGCCGCGGTGGCGAAGGCGGGCTCGACCATCGCGATCATGGTGGACAACCGTGGCCGGGAGATACGCACCGGGCGGCTCACGGAGGGAAGCGCCACCCTGGAGCGCGGGCAGACCTTCCGGCTGTACGGCGATGGCCGGCCCGGCGACGCCTCGGGCGTCTCTCTCACCTATCCCCGGCTCCACCACCATGCCCGCGCGGGCGAACGCATCCTGCTCGACGACGGCCAGATCGAACTCATCGTGGAGGACGTCACCGATGATGTCGTTGTCTGCCAGGTGGCTTCCGGCGGGGTGCTGAAGAACAGCAAGGGAGTCAACTTCCCCGATAACGCCAGCGCCCTCGACGACGTCGACCACGACGACTCCATGGAAGTGGAGTTCGCCGCCCGCCACCAGGTGGAGTACTTCGCCGCCTCGTTCATCCGCAGCGGCCGCGAGATCGACGACCTGCGGGAGCGTTTCACCGCCCTCGGCGCCGATATCGCCCTCATCGCCAAGATCGAAAGCCGCGAGGGGGTGAAAAACATCGAGGAGATCATCGAGACCGCCAATGGCATTATGGTGGCGCGCGGCGATCTCGGGGTGGAGCTGGAAATGGGCGAGGGGCCGAAGATCCAGAAGCAGATCATCCGCGCCACGGTGTCCCGCGGCAAGCCGGTGATCACCGCCACCCAGATGCTCGACTCCATGGAACGCAATCCGCGCCCCACCCGGGCGGAGGTGAACGACGTCGCCAACGCGATCTTCGATGGCAGCTCGGCGGTAATGCTCTCCGGCGAGACCGCCGCCGGCACCCGCCCGGTGGAGGCGGTGGCCACCATGGCGCGGCTCGCGCTGGAGGCCGAGTCCGGCCTCGCCGAGTACGGCTACCTGCAGCGCATCGAGGCCAACCCGTCAAACGAGGTCACCGAGGCGGTGGCCCAGGCCTCGATCACGATGGCAAACCACATCCAGGCGGCCGCCATCATCGCCCTCACCGAGACCGGCTTCACCGCCCGGCTGATCTCCAAGTACCGCCCCACCAGCCCGATCCTCGCGGTGACCTCGTCGCTGCCGGTGGTGCAGCGCCTGTCGATGAACTGGGGCGTGGTGGCGATGCATTACCAGGGCGACGGCGACGACGAGGACCGCATCGCCTTTGCGCTGGAGAACGCCCAGGCACTCGGTTACGTCACACCCGGCGACCTCGTGATCATGACCGCGGGCAACACCCGCCAGGCCGGCAGCACCGACCTGATCCGGGTATTGACCGTGGGGCGATAGAACGGGTCCACGGGCCCGGGGCCAGGTTCGTTGCCTGAAGTGGCAACGTATTTCCGACCATGACAACCATCGATATTCATCCCTTCGACGAGCATCCGTCACACCGGGAGATCGTTCCCTTCAATCCCGTCTGCCTCGACCTGTTCGCGCAGGTCAGGCAGTTCGTGGAGGCAAATATCGACACGGTTCGCCTGGTGCATATCGGCAGTTCGGCAATTGCGGACCTGCGCGGCAAGCCCATGATCGACATCGCCGCGATATCGACCCATGAAAACCTGCGTGCCGAGCAGAAACGATTTGAGGCCCTGGGCTTTCATCGGCGCGATGTCTGGACCGATACCGATGACAAGCCCTATGTCTGTGGATCGATCATCCGGGACGGGTCGACATGGAACGTCAACATCCATATCTGCCGCGCGGGCGACCCGGTGCACCGGGACGGGGTGCGGTTCGTGGAGATCATGCAAGAGAGACCCGACCTGAGGCGCCGATACGAACTCGCAAAGGACCGGGCACACCGGGAATCACCCACTGACCCGCAGCAGTACAACGAGGCCAAGGAGTGGTTCTTCCGGGAATTTGAAAGGGAGGTGAATCCCGGCGACTGACGGGAACAACCGCCGGGCGCTCAGGCTGCCCGCGCCTCGCGGTAGCGGTCCACCGCCTGCATCCACCAGTAGGTCGCCTGCACCGCCGCCCGCCCCACCGGGCCGCCGTGCCAGGCGAGATCGTAGCGCGACAGGTCGCGCCAGCGTTCATCGCCGCGGGTGATGGCGTCCGCCACCAGGATACCGCCCATGGCGGTGGTGTTGAGGCCGTGGCCGCCGAAGGCGGTGGAAACCCAGAGGCCCGGCTCGAGCCGCCGGATCACGGGCATCCGGTGGCGGCAGTAGCCCATCAGGCCGGACCAGCGATAGTCGGTGCGCACGCCTTCAAGTGCGGGGAACACATCGGTCATGGCGCGTTTCATCACCGCATCGAGTTGCTGCGGCGGGGTCTTCACCGTGGTGATCTTGCCGCCCCACAGGAGCCGGCCCTCGTCCACCAGGCGGTAATAGTCGCAGGCCATGCCGGTATCGGCGATGGCGACGCCGGCGGGCAGGAGTCCGCGCAGGTTATCGGGCAACGGTTCCGTCACCGCGACATGGGTGGCCACCGGCAGCACGGAGCGTGAGATAGGCGCATAAAACCCGGCGTCGTATCCGCTGGTACAGATCACCAGTTCCTCGCAGGTCAGGCGGCCGACCCCGGTATCAACCGTCCAGGCGTCCCCGGCGCGGAAGACGCGCAACGCGCGGCTGCCTTCGTACACGCGCCCGCCAAGCGACTCGATTTCGTCCGCCAGGGCGAGGGAGTAGTTGAGCGGATGGATGTGGAATCCGTCCGGCTTGAAGACCCCGTCGAAATAGCGCGTCGAACGAATCGCTTCGCGCAGCGCCGCCGTGTCGAGGTACTCCGCGCGGTCTCCATGCACCTCCCGCAGTTCACGCGCATGCGCCTGCATCTCCGCCGCCGCGGGGTATCGGCTGACGGCGTACTTGCCCTCGCCCATGAGACAATCCGGCGCCAGCTGGCGAATGTTCTCCCGCACCCGCTCGGCGCCCTCGCGGGACAGGGCATAGAGCCGCGCCGCGGTTTCCTCACCGCACTCTGCCGCGATCGCGTCCATGTCGAGGGCGAATCCCGGGGTAACAAAGCCGCCATTCCTGCCGGAAGCGCCCCATGCCACCCGATTCGCCTCGAGCAACATCACCGGCACTTCCCGCCGCGCCAGTTCGATGGCCACCGACAAGCCGGCGAGCCCGCCGCCGACTATGCCCACCCGGCAGCGCTGCTCACCCGAAAGCGCCGACCGAGGTTCACCCTGCCTTCCGGTGGCGGCATACCAGGTTGGCGGGTATTCCGCTTCTGTCGGCAGAGTACTCATGTCACCACCTGGCGGCAGCGGGTCTCGCGCAGCAGCAGCGCACCCGCCAGGGCGAGGGCGTTGGTGGCGTAGAACACCAGGAAGGCGGTGTCGTAAGCCGTCGCGCCGTAGATGCGCGCGCCTTCGGCCATGGCGCCGTCCCACCCGCGGTCAAGCAGCCACCCGGCCAGTGGCTGGGTGACCGCGCCGGAGCCGACGACGCACATGTTCAGCAGGCCGAGTGCGGCGCCAGTCACCGCGGGACGGTTGAGTTCGCGCATCGCGCTGAAGATCACGGTCATGCTGGATCCGGCGACGCCACCGACGAAAAACAGCGCCGACAACAGGGCGCCATTGGTGACACCGCCGTGGACGATGGCGGTGAACAGCAGAATATTGGCGACGATGCCGACCAGCACCATGGGCTTGCGCAGCCCGACATGGTCGGAGAACCAGCCCCAGATCGGCGCGCCCAGGGCCCAGCCGAGGAACAGGAACGAGGTGATGGCGGCCGCTTCCTGCCCAGGCAGACCGTGCACATCGCGGAGCCAGGGCACGCCCCACAGGCCGACGAACCCCAGCATGATGCTGCTGAGGCCGAAACCGATGGCGGCGCAGTACCAGCTCTGCTGGTTGCGCATCACGCTCGCCGTGCCGCCCGTGGGCCTGCCACTCGACTCCCCGGGGACGGAAACCGGCTCGGGCTCACGCTCGGGCCGGCGCGGCACCACGAACCAGATCGACACCGCGAGTACGAGAGCGATGATGGCGAGCCCGCCCATCGTGCCTCGCCAGCCGGCCTGGTCCACCGCGATACGCAGTGGCGCCTGGCCGAGCATGCCGCCGAGCATGCCGGCGGTCTGCACCATACCCGCGAGAAAGGCGAATCGCGCGGGTGGAAACCAGTAGCCGGCGATGGCGAGAATGCCGACGAAACCGAAGCCCACCGAGGCCCCGACCACGGCGCGGCTGAGCGAAGCGGTGACGAGGGAACCGCTGAACGCGAAGGCGATGGAAGCCAGGGCGCAGACCGCCATGGCGGTGCTGATCAACCGCCGCGGGCCAAAGCGATCGGTGAGCATGCCCACCGGCACCTGGATCCCGGCATAGGTATAGAAATACCACGCCGACAGACCGCCGACCGCCGCCGCGCCCACGGAAAACTCGCGCATCAGTTCGGTGGTCATCACGCTCGGCGCCACCCGCTGGGTGAACGCATAGGCAAACACGAAGGTGCCGAGCGTAAACGCCGCGACCGCGCGAGCGCGGGATACTTCGGCCATGGCGCGCGCCATCAGGGCGCGACCTTCAGTCTTCCGGCTGGCCCGCCAGGCGCCAGCCGTTGAAGCCGCCGTCGAGGCTGTAACAGCGGGTAAAGCCCTGGCTGGCGAGGAACCGGGCGGCGCCCTGGCTCGAATTGCCGTGGTAGCAGCAGACGATCACCGGCTGCGCGGTATCCGTTTGCGCGATAAAGTCCGCCACGGTCGCGTTATCGAGACGCCGCGCGCCGCGGATATGGCCGGCGGCGTAGGAACCCGGATCGCGGATGTCCACCACCAGTGCATCCTCGTTCTCGATCAGCTCGAGAGCCGTTGTCGCATCGATTCGCTCGAAATTCATGGGCGGTAAATCCGTGGGAGGCTCAACTGACGGTAGTGGCCATGCCGAGCCAGATGACGCCGCGCACCAGCACCAGTGCCAACACCAGCTTGGCCGAGTACCAGGCTGCCTGGCGCGCGCCGCGACGCGTCAGAATCCAGCGCCAGAGACCGGAAAGCAGGGCGATGGCGTACCAGATGATCGCGAAACACAGCAGGAGGTAGCTCCATTCGAGGACTTTCTGGAGAATCTGCAACGACGTGAATGCCGGCCGGCGCGGACCGGGAACAAAGACGCGGAGTATAAGCGAAGCCGCGCCCCGGCATCAGTCCACGGGCACCCGCAGGCGCAGTGTTTCATCGCGCTGAAGCATGTCGAGCTCGCCGAGGAAGCTCATCCCCAGCAGGATGTCCTCACCACCCATGCCCGGATTGATGCTAGCGGGCACGTTCTCCATCACGATATGGCCGAGGCGGATGCTGTCGAGGCGGGTGGCGTAGACCACCACCGAGCCATTGGCGGTGCGCGCGATCATCTCCGCGCCGCGATCCAGGCCGATGGCGTCGGCGACGCGCGCGGGAATACTCACGTGCGTTGCGCCGGTATCGAGGAAAAACTGCACCCCGTGGCCGTTGATCTCGCCGCTGGCGACGTAATGCCCCGCGCGGTTCCTCTCCAGCACCACCTCGCGTCCGCCGTTCTCCAGAACGCGTACGACATTGGCGCGATTGGGGTTGTTCTGCTGCTCGAGCAACCAGGCGAAGATGAAGGTCATGCCGCCGACGAACAGCAGGGAAACGAGCAGGCTGCCGTGGCGCTGGAACAGGCGAAACAACGGATTAACCGGGATGGCGGGCGGCGGATCACTATACCGCAGGCGGGCGACGGCTGCTGGCGCACCAGCGCGCCATCCGCACCGATACCATCGAGAACCTGCGGTCGATCCTGTCGGGCATCGAAACCGACGAGTTCATCTCCGCACAGACCGTGAACCCATTGGCATCCAGTCGATCACCGTGCCTTTGAGACCAGACTGGCCAATTCCACGGATCGACATGGATCCCAGCTTTCGCTGGGATTTCGACCTGGCAAGACTTGAAGCATCCGCACACGTAAGAAACGCCAGCGAAGCATGCCCCAGCGAAGGCTGGGGGCTGGCGTCCATGCTGAAGGCTGGTATCGGTGGCCGATGCAGGGATCAAAACCATGGATCCCAGCTTTCGCTGGGATTTCGATTCTGCGAAGGTATTAAGTATCCCCTAATTTCGAAACTCCAGCGAAAGCTGGAGTCCAGGTGCCGGATGCAGAGTATGGGGTTAAACCCTATTCCAGCTCCCTCAGCACCGCCGAGGTAATCTTCGCGGTATCCGCCTTGCCGCCGAGTTCTACCGGCAGGTTTTCCGGCTGCGCCATGGCCGCGTCCACCGCGCTGGTGATGCGTGCGGCGGCGGCTTCCAGGTCCGGCCGATCATGGCGCCCCGATAGCCAGCGCAGCATCATCGCCGCGGAGAGGATCGTCGCCACGGGGTTGGCGATACCCTGTCCGGCGATATCCGGCGCGCTACCGTGGCAGGGCTGGAACACCGCGTGGTCGTCACCGATATCGGCGGAGGGCGCCATGCCCATGCCGCCCATCAGGCCGGCGCCGAGGTCAGAGAGGATGTCGCCGAACATGTTCTCGGTCACCAGCACGTCGAGATCCCACGGACGCCGCACCATGTTGAGCGCCGCTGCGTCGACGTACATGTGGCCGGCGGAAATGTCGGTGTTGGCTGCCGCCGTTTCGTCAAAGATCTTGCGAAAGAAGGCCATGGAGCGGAACACGTTGGCCTTGTCGACACAGGTGACCTGGCCTGGAAAACCGTCCCGCGCTCGTTCCGCGGCGAGCGCGAAGGCGAAGCGGAACAGGCGCTCGCTGCCCTTGCGGGTGATGCGGAGAAAATCCTCGGCCTCGCTGTCCCCGCGCACCACGCCCTTGCCCTGTGAGGCGAACAGCCCCTCCGTGGATTCGCGGATAAGGACGAAGTCGATGCGCCTGCCGTCGGGGTTGGCCAGCGGGAGCGGCAGCCCGGCCAGCGGCCGTACGGGGCGTACGCCGGCATAGAGCTCGAACTCGAAACGCAGGTCGAGCTGGGGCGAGATCTCGGTGCCGTCGGGATAGCGGATGTCGGGCATCCCCATGGCGCCCAGCAGGATCGCATCCGCCTCGCGGCAGGCGGACATCACCTCGGCGGGCAACGACTCCCCGGTGCGCTGATAGCAGGCGGCGCCCGCATCGAAGGTATCGTAGGACAGTCCGTCCGCACAGGCGGACAACACCTGGCGGCAGGCCGACATGACCTCGTCGCCGATGCCGTCCCCGGGAAGAACGGCGATGTCGAGTGGTTTTTGCATCGGCGGATTGTAGCGCGCCGGGCCGGGCCCGGATGCGGGCTAGAAGCAGATCGGTACCAGGCGGCTACCGCTGCCGATCGCGACACAAAATTCCGGCTGCGGTAGTGGCGGACAGACCGCGCCATTGGCCGGATCGTAATGGAAGGGGCAGTTGTCCCCGCCATTGGACCAGCCGTCTCCATCGATATCATCGTCCCCGGCATCGCAGACGCCGTCCTCGTCGAGGTCCGGGCCATCCAGTTCCGGGCGGAAATCCGATGCGGGGAATGCGCGGTCACGGCCCACCGCGCAGTCGTCACAGGTGTCGCTGTCGCTGTCGCCACAGATGCGCGGATTGAGGGGGTCGGGATCGCTGCCGTTGTCGATACCGTCGTTATCTGCGTCCAGGTCGCAGGCATCCCCCTCTGGATCGCTGTCATGATTTTCCTGGCCGGGGTTGGCGTGCAGCGGGCAGTTGTCCGCGCCGTCGCTCACGCCGTCGTTGTCGTCGTCCGTGTCTTCGACCAGGCCCGAAGCAGCGCGGCAGGCTGGTCCACAGGTCTCGTGGAATGCATCCGGACGTCCATCGCCATCGGCGTCCTGCGAAGCGGCGGCATTGAGGCGGAAGTCGTCGTCGTCATCATCGAAGCCGTCATTGTCGTCATCCGCGTCGCAGGCATCGCCCTCGCCATCGCCGTCGAAGTTTTCCTGGCCCGGATTTGGTTCGTGCTGGCAGTTGTCGTGAAAATCGATGACGCTATCGCCGTCCGTGTCGGTGGTGTCGATCACGTCGAGGCGCAGCACCGGCGCATCGTCGAAGCCGGGATAGTCGTCCCAGACCCGCGCCCGGGCGGAAAGCACGTAGCTGCCCTGGTCTTCGGTACCAAAACTGAAACTGGTGCTGGCACCGAGATCCTCGATATCACAGTCCGCCAGGCGGGTCACGCCGGTGAGGGTGATGTCGTCCACCTGGAAGCCGAAGTTCGCGCCAGTGCCGCCATAGTAGCTGAAGCTCTCTATCTCCTCCCTGAGACCGTAGCGGAAGCGAACGTGGATCCTGCGTCCCGCCCATGGTGTGAGGCTGACCTGGCGCGTGGCGTAGCTGGCGTTGGAACTCGCGCCGGTCTGCTCAAACACCGTCTTCCAGCCGAGACCACCGTCGCCGGAGACCTGCACCCGCACCACCTGGTCCGCGGTGGCATAGCGCAACCGGCTGCGGAAGGTGAGCAGGCCACCGGCGTCCGGGACAAAGGTGTCCTCGAGAGTAAATCCCTCGACGCCACGCTGGAATACTGTTTCGACAGGGGTCGCGAGATGGTAGGCGAAGTCGCCGCTGGCGGCGCCCGAACCCTCCACCAGGGAATAACTCGCCGAGGTCTCATCGATCACGCCAGCAAGGCCACTCTCCGCTCCAAGGAACCAGTCCTCTTCTTGCGCCCGGCAGATCTCTCGCTCGTAGCCGCTGGCGAAACTCACCGGGTCGATGCTGAAGTTGCCGATCGTCCCGGGGTCCTGGGCGGAGGCGCCGCTCACCACCGGTAGTTCTTCCCCGGTGCCGCGATCCGCGGGATCGAAGACACGCACGGTATAGCTGAACGACGGCGGTACACCGCTACCCCCAACGCCAGTGATGCTCACCGTGTAGACGTCCTCCTCGTCGTCAGGTTCGAAGCTGCTGCCATTGTTCGCGTTCGCGCCACTGGGCACCCAGACCAGGGTGTTCTCGCCGTAGCCGTATTGCGGCGATAGCTTCGTCACACCGAGGTTACTGCCATCCCGGGTCATCGAAATGCTGGCGCTACCGAAATCCGCTCCCGGATACGAAAACGACCAGCGTGGATAGACCAGGGGCCAGGGAACATATCCCGGCGGCGGCCAGGCAACGTAGTCATCGCGGGTATCGGGCCGCGGCGGATAGCTCGATGGCAGGATATGCAGCACGTTGACCGAGCGGCGGCTGTTGCTGTTGCCCGGCACGTCACCGGTGCCAATGGTCTGCAACTCCGGTAACAGGATCCAGCGACGATGGCCTGCCGCCTGGTTTCCGCCGCCATTGTCCGCCACCTGGCTGCTGACGGCAGTGGGTCCGAGGTTACCGATGGAAAGGTTGCTGCTACCCGCCGCGTCACCCGCGTTCGCGGTGAAACAGTCCCAGTTCGCTGGCGGAGAGTGGTCGATATCGTTCTCGGCGTACATCATCAGCGCCGCTTCCTGGGCATCGCTGGTCCTGTTCGCATCGAGACTGACGTCGGCGGGCACGCCGGCCATGGCGCGGTAGAAGTTGAGCCGCGCGAGGACGCGGTCGCGAAAGTCCTGGCTGGTGGATCCTGGATTGCAGCCGGCGATGCTGCCGGACCACGCCGGGTCGATATTGGCGCTGCCGTTGTAAACGGTGTTGAAGAACAGGCGAGAGAGCTGGCGATCCGCGGGGTCCAGAGAAAATCCGCCGGTCGAACCCGAACTGTTGAATACGTTGAAAGTGGTGAACGTCTCCGCGCGGGGAAGCAAAGGCGACGATCCGCCGGGTTCAGGCAGGCGTACCGCCTCCCCAAGGCGGTTGACCGGCCCGGCTTCGGGCAAAACCACGTATTCCTGCGCGTGGGCCGTGCCCCATGCGCAGCAGGTCATGCCGAATGTGATCAGGGCCCCCCTTATGAGCCTGCGCAGCGGCCGGTACATCGCCGTCCCCCATTCTGTTCCCTTGTTCCGGCATTCTACCGCCCTCGCCGGGAAATTTCCCGCATTCAGTTTTCCGCCAGGGGAAAGGCGGCGAGAAACAGCGTCTGGTCCGGGGATTCAAACTCAGCCCACATGGTCCCGATGGTTTGTCCGGTGAGCGGATGCACGAGGTCCGGGTAAAGGTCGGCGAGCGGTTTCAGAACGTAGGCGTAACGCTCGATTTCGTCCCGTGGGACATTGACTCCGCGGTCACGCCAGTTCTCCATGCCGTAGAGGATGACGTCGATATCGAGGATCCTGCTGTCAAAGGATTTTGGACCGCGCACCCTGCCGGCACCGGCCTCGATCTCGTGCAGGTAGTCGATGATCTCCGGCAACGGCCGATCGGTCTCGAAGCCCGCCACGAGGTTGTAGAACGGTGGCCCGTCGAATCCCACCGACGAAGTCTCGTACACCGGCGACAGTTCGAGCGTGCCGTAGCATGCGCGTATGCGGTCGATGGCGAAGCCGATGTTCTTCTCGCGATCGATATTGCTGCCCAGGCTCAGCACCACGTGGGTCATGGGCGACTACCCCGCTCAATCAGCACGCCGACATCGCCGGCGCCGCGCACCGCGCCGTGCTTGTTGATCCGCACCCGGCACCAGCGAATGGGAAACTCGTCCAGCAAGATGGCGGCCACCTCCTCGGCAAGCTTCTCCACCAGCTGGAAGCCGGAATCGGCAACGAAACTGCTCACCCGCTTGGACACGTCCTTGTAGCTCAGGGTGTCGGCCAGGTCATCGCTGGACGCCGCCTTGCGGATGTCAAAGCCCATGTCGAGATCGATGACGATGGTCTGGCGAATCTTGCGTTCCCATTCCCAGACGCCGATGATGCAGTCGACCTTGAGGTCATGTAGGAAGATGATATCCATGCTAAGCTGGTCGCCGGTTCGAATCCGCCGGATTGTAGCCATCCTCCTCACCAATTGCGAAACGCTCCCGGCGCGCGCCCGTCGTAACGCGCAGGGATAGCAGGATTGATATTCATCGCCTGAACCCGATGCCGCCGGCTGACTTTATTCTTCCCTTCCTCGGTTACCTCGTGGGCTCGGTGTCCAGTGCCGTCCTGGTGAGCCGGATTCTCGGCCTGCCGGACCCCCGCAGCAGTGGCTCCAACAACCCGGGGGCCACCAACGTGCTGCGCCTTGGCGGGAAGAAGGCTGCCGCGATCACGTTGCTCGGGGACCTGCTGAAAGGGCTGTTGCCGGTACTACTGGCACGAGCGCTTGATGCGCCGCCGTCGATCATCGCGGCCACCGGATTCGGCGCCTTCCTCGGTCACCTTTACCCGGTGTTTTTCGGCTTTCGCGGCGGCAAGGGCGTCGCCACCGCCGCGGGCGTACTCGTTGGAATCTCCTGGTCGTCAAGCCTTGTGCTGGTCGGCATCTGGCTTGCCATTGCTCTATTGTTCCGTTACTCCTCGCTGGCGGCGCTTACCGCCACCGCGGTGTCGCCGCTGGTGCTGTATGTCATGGGAAAGGACACATGGTATGTCGTCCTTGCCATTGTCATGGCATTGCTCATGTTCTGGCGGCATCGCGCCAATATCGGCCGACTGCTGCGTGGCGAGGAAAGCCGCATCCGCCTCGGTTCGCGCGACAACTGATGCAAACAAAAAAAGCCCCGGCGCATTGCACCGGGGCCCCTGTCTCGTTGTCGCCAGCGTGGTTGGCCGGTCGACAGTTTCGTTAACCTGGCATCAGTAGCCCTGTGGCCAGACGAAGTCCGGGCGAAGTCCCTCATGCACCGGCCGACCATCGTCGGGACGCGGGACACCGGTGGCCGGATCGTAGAACGCATGATAGGTCGCCGGCATCGCCGCCGAGTCATGGCCCATCAGGTTCGGCACGATCACGCGGATGCGATGCTGCTTGTCATCCAGCATGATGGGGTTCCCGCAGGTGGCGCAGGTGCAAAGCTCCAGCGGCCCGTCGGGATTCTGGTCATTGAAAGGCTGACGCTTGAGTCCTCCCTCGTTGTCCACGTCGAGGTCGCCGTGATTGAAAAACGCCACGTGGGTGGTGTCCTGCCCGGTAACGCGTTTGCACACCGAGCAATGACAGGTATGGACGTCGATGGGATCGACATCCGAAGTGGTATGGATATGTTCGCAGCCGCCTGCGTATTTGCTTGTCATCGTGATCTTCCTCTCTGTGGTGTTGTGGTTGATTGCCTTCCTGGTGAATCTGTCTCGCTCCTCCGTGACCGTTTAGCTCTTGCCATTCCGAAACCCTTTGTACCTGATTTACTGTTGGGGTGCCCGTCTGCACAACCATTGAGGGAGGCGACCCACCAGTTCCAGGCGAATAGGCCTGGCACGGATACCCGATTTAACATTCATGCGACGTCTTTCCCAAGCGGAAAAATCAACCGGGTACCGCGGGTCGCGAATACGGGAAAGATTTCCCTGATTTGTCCCAGATTCGGGACAGTATACGCGCCGGATCATCCGTTCAGGCAAGACCACCGCATCCTGACGTTAGCTGTCAGCCCGAAATTTGGTCAAGGGAATTTCTCCCTGCCGTGCAGGATGGCGCGACGCTGCAGCGGCGACCTCGCCCGCCGGATTCAGCGCGCCTCGAGCCGATTCCTTTTTCGATCCAGCAGTGAGCGCAACTCATCCTTCTCATCCGCCGCCAGCGGCTGCGCGCGGGATTTCTCCAGCAACATGGCGCGACGTTCCTCGTTCTGCAGATCTTCCAACCGCGCCAGGGTGTCGTCCAGGACACGGGCGACGGAGCCGTCCTGCACCTGGTGGTCGTGTGACGCCAGGCGTTCGATGTACTCGTACACGTCGCTGTCCCGGAATCCTTCCACCAGGCGCGCGGTGGTGATGTCCGGGTTGGCGACGGCACGCTTATACACCCGGCGCAGGTGATCACCGCCCTGCAAGCGCATCTCCTCGATGAGCTCCGGTCGCGCCAGGCCCGATGCCGCTTTCGGGTGCTGCAATAGAAGGCTGATGGCGGTGGCCATCAGTGAGAGCTGACCAGTCGAAGCCGCACCGCGATTGGCGCGCCTGCCCGGGCGCGGACCGGCATCCGCCGGACCAATCGACTCTCCACGTACCCCGGTGAGGCTCGACAAGCGGTCGCGCATGAGCTGCCTGAGCGCGCTTTCCGGCATCGACTCGATCAGCGGGCGCGCCAGGCTGACCAGTCGCGCCTTGCCATCCATGCGCGACATGTCCACCTGGGCCGATAGCGTGTCGAACAGGAAGCGGTCCAGCGGCAGGGCCTCCGCGACCCGCTGCTGGAAGGCATCCGGGCCCTCGCCACGCACGATGGTGTCCGGGTCCTCGCCCTGGGGCAGGAACAGGAAGCCGAGCTGGCGGCCATCCTGCATCTCCGCCATCGCCACCTGCATCGCCTTCCACGCGGCGTCGCGACCGGCGCGGTCGCCGTCGAAACAGAACACGATCTCGGGCGCCAGGCGAAAGAGTCGTTGCAGGTGAGTGCGCGTGGTGGCGGTGCCGAGGGTAGCCACCGCGTTGTCGACGCCGAACTGCGCGAGGCTGATCACGTCCATGTATCCCTCCACCACCAGGCTGCGTCCCGCCTGGCCGATGGCGCGGCGCGCGCGGTGCAGGCCGTAGAGCTCGGCGCCCTTGTGAAACAGAGGGGTCTCCGGCGAGTTGAGGTACTTGGGTTCGCCATCGCCGAGGATGCGTCCGCCGAACGCGACCACGCGGCCGCGGTGATCCTCGATGGGAAAGATGATGCGCCCGCGGAAGCGGTCGTAGAGCCGTGGCGCGGCGCCGCCGTCACCCTCCTTGCGCGATAACAGCCCGGCCTTCAGAAGTTGCGTGCGCCGGGTGTCGTTGCCGCCCAGGGCGGAGGTCAGGCCGTCCCAGCCGTCCGGGGCGAAGCCGACGCCGAAGGCTGCGCAGGTCTGGCCGTCGAGGCCGCGGCCCTTGAGGTAGTCGATGGCCTTTCCCGCATCGGGATGGCGGCGAAGCTGCTGCTGGAACCAGTGGCTCGCCTCCTCGACGATGCCGAGCAACTGCCCAGGGCTTTCACCGGGCGGCGGCGCGGGCCCGCTTTCTTCCCGCGGCACCGGCATACCGACCCCCTCCGCCAGCTCCTCCACCGCCTCGACAAAGGAGAGGTTGGCGTAGTCCATGAGGAATCCCACCGCGGTGCCGTGGGCGCCACAGCCGAAGCAGTGGTAGAACTGCTTCGACGGGCTCACGGTGAACGACGGCGTCTTTTCCTCGTGGAACGGGCAGCAGGCCTGGTACTCCTTGCCCTTGCGGGTGAGCGGCACCCGCCGGTCGATGATGTCGACGATATCCACCCGCGCCATGAGCGAATCGATGAAGTCGGAGGGAATGCGGCCAGCCATGGCGGCATTCTACTCCAGCGACCCGGGGTCCCGGATTGGGATCAACCCGGAACCGCCGGAGTGTCGCCGGGACAGCAAGCCTGTGGAATGGATTCCCCTGGTTTATAATTACGCGGGGAGGTAGACGATTGTCGGAGGTACGGTTGCGTCAGCAATCTGAATCGATCGCGAGCCTGGATAGGGATATACGCGACATCATCGGTGACGGCGGACGCATGTTCCTGTCCACCGCGTGCTCGAACGTGGCATCCGGCTCGACGGTGTTCTACGGTCGGGACGGCGACGCGCTCGTATTCTTCACCTTCAATCCCACGCGCAAGGCGGAGCAGATTCGCGCCAACCCGCGCACCCAGGCAGTCATCTGGCCAGCGGGTCAGGAAGGCATCCGGGGACTGCAGGTCGATGGCTACTGTCGTCCCATTCTCGATCCGGCGGGCATCCAGCGCGCCCGCGACGCGGTCCTTGGGGTGACGGATGCGTTCCGGGAGTACATGGACGACGAGTTTCTCTCCAGGAACGGTGTCACCGGGTACTATCGCCTGAATCCGACAACCACGAAGCTGGTGGACTTTCATGCGGATCCAAGGTTTCGCTATCGCCACTACCCGGAGAACGAATCGTCCACGTTGTCGGCCATGGCAGGGGATGGCTGGCGCCGTCTGTTGTTGTGGATTCGCGCCCTGCGCGCGCCGTTCTTCACCGCGACCCTGGTGCCGGTGCTGCTGGGCGCGGCAATCGCCGCGAACGACCTGCCCGCGGAAGTCGCGTTTCCCTGGATGTCGTTCTGGTGGGTCCTGGTCGGCGCCCTGGCGGCACATGCCGGAACCAACCTCGCCAACGATTTCGGCGACCACCTGACCGGTAACGACCGATCCAATCACACGCCGAGTCCGTTCAATGGCGGCAGCCGGGTCATCCAGGCCGGGCTCCTTCCACCGTGGAAGATCCTGGGCGCCGCCGGGCTTTCATTCCTGCTCAGCATCTACTGCGGACTGACCATCAACAAGGCTGTCGCCGGCGCCTACCTTGCGCCATCCGCGTTGCTGGCGATCGGCGTGATCGGCATTTTTCTTGGCATTGCCTATTCCCTGGGGCCGCGCAAGTTGAGCTACCGTGGCCTCGGCGAACCGGCGATTGCCATCGGGTTCGGGCCGGTGATGGTCCTTGGCAGCCACTATGTCCTGACCGCGGGACAGCCGGACTGGCACTGGCTGGCGCCGTTGCTGTCATCCGTTCCTGTGGGCCTCCTGGTGATGCTGATCGTCTGGATCAACCAGTTCCAGGATGTTCCCGCCGACGCGGCCACCGGCAAGCTGAACCATGTGGTCAGGCTGGCCCGTGGCGATAGTGGATTCGACTACCGTCCCCCATTTCGCGTCTATCGGAAACTGATGGCGCTGACGTTCGTCCTGCTGGCCGTGCTGGTGGCACTGTCATGGTGGCCCGGCAGCGCCTGCCTGTCCACCCGCTGGATGTGGCTGGCGCTGCTGCCCGCGGCAGCATTGCCCTGGATCTTCTCCCGTGGCGGAAGATGGCTCGATGGCGCGGAGGACGGTGATGTCGACTGGCAACGCCACCCGTACCAGCTGCTGCCGGTGAATGCCTCCACCATCGCCATTCACCTGGCAACCGGCTTGCTCATGGCTCTCGCCTGGACGCTGCAGGCAACGAGCGGGTAACGCCATGACTGACCATGGCTGCCAGTACAGCGAGGATATCGCACGGGTGCGTGCCCGGTTGTTGCAACTGGAATCCACCCTGGCGGCTGAAGGTCATGGCCAGGCCTGGTTCGTAGCGCTGTACTTGGCCACAACCACGCGCTGCAAGTGGTTGGTAGACGGCATCTCTCAGGGCAAATACGATTGCCAGGACCCGCTACGTGACCTGGATACCAAGCTGATCCGCGATATCGTGGTACGACTGGAACCCCGCTACATGGAGCGCCTGATATCCTTCAACGAGGGTAGACTGCATCAGAGCGATCCATGGTATTCGGTATTCCGGTGTCCGACGAAACTAGGTCCATTTGCCGCGATGCTGTTGGGCGCCCATACGCATATTGTGTTCGAGTTACCAATGGTGCTTTCCGGCCGATTGGATTCGGGCCAGCGTTTGTATGGCCCTGACAACCAGAAGCAGGTCTTTACCTTTTGGGCATTGAACCACTGGTTTGCCAAGGATATCGGCCGGGCTGCCACGCGAGTCTGCCAGGTCAGCAAAACCATGCATTGCCCGACGCCCGCCCTGGTAGGTAGGTTACGCTGCCCTCGCCTGCGTCGATGGGTGAAACCCGTCTGGAAGAGAATACTGACCCGATATCGAAATCAGGCAGCGAAGGATGCTCTGTTGTTGCAGACCGGGGATCTCGACGAGGATAACCTGGCCTCGCGAGTCCGCGAAAACAATCTTCGCCTGATTCATCTGCTCACGCTGTTTACACCGGAAATGGGAGGCACCGGGCGTTCCACCTACACGGCAGTCGGGACGGCGCCAGGTGACGAATAGCGCAAGCGACCCGCGGCCGCTTGCCGAATTGAAGTCAGCTCCGGGGCGTCGGGGACAACTCGCCATGCTGGTCGCCGCCATGGTGCTGACCCTGGCGGCGCTCCCGGGAATCACCCGGCTGGGTTTCGACACCGAGGTACGCGACATCTTCCGCAGCGCGGACCAGCAGTACGCGGCCTACGAGGACGCGCTACGCCTGTTTCCCGGAATCGAGTCCGGCGTGATCGTGCTCCTGCCCGGACGGATGGCGGATACGGCCACCCTGAACGCACTGCTTGCCATCGAGCGGGAACTGAACGGGATGCCGGGGGTGGAGCGGGTCGTTTCGCTGGTCTCGTTGCCCGCGGTGGAGCAAATCCTGCTCGATCCCTTCGACCTGTCATTGCCGGAACGGGTCAGCGCGGAACAGGCGGAATCCATCCGCCAGCTGGTTGAATCAGGCGCGCCCGGCGCGCAAACGCTGATCGGTGGCGACGGCGAACTGCAGGTCCTGCTGGTTCAGCTGTCGCCGGGCCGGGATGCGCCAGGCGTTTATGGTGCTTTGCGTCCTTCCATCGTCAGTATTTTCGAACGGGCGCTTTCTCCCTACGGCATGGATTTCCTGATGGCGGGCGTGCCGGAAATGGAACTGGCCATCCGCGAGGAAGCATTGCGGGACACGACCCGGATCGTCGCCGTAGCCGCCACCCTGTGCTCACTGGTTGCCTGGTTTCTGTTCCGGTCACTGGCGATCTTGTTGACGCTGGGCTTCGGCCCGGCCCTGGGCGTCGTCTGGACCCTGGGCGTCATGGGGCATGCCGGAAGCAACATGACCGTGTTCACCACGATACTGGTGCCGCTTCTCTTCGTCATCGGCTATACCAATGCCGCGCATGTCGTCTTCGCCGTATCGCGCGCGGGCGGATCCCCGGGTTGGCGGCGAAGCGGCCGGGCCCTCGGTAGCGTACTGCGCGCCTGCCTGGTGTCCGCGGTCACCACCGCCATCGGCTTCATATCCCTGTCCCTGTCGTCCTCTCCCCTGGTCAGCGGGTTCGGCCTGTACAGCGCCCTGGGAACGTTGCTGACCTTTCTCGCCGTTGTCCTGTCGACGCCGGCGCTTTCGGTGCTGTTGGGAATCGGCAACCACCCCATCAACCCGGGGAAGGTCTGGGCGGGCATGCTCGCCCGTCTTGGCGGGTATGTGACCAGCCGCCCCATGACCAACCTCGTGCTCGCGACGCTGCTGATACCGTTGGCGGTCTGGCTCGCCCTGCAACTGGAGGCGGACTACCGTTTCCGGGAGAACTTCCCGCCGGAGAGCGGATTCCATCGCGCGATTGCCCTCGGCGACCAGCAACTCTCCGGACTGGTGACCGCCCATGTCCTCGTTCGCTGGTCCGCGGACGATGCGCCGGACCTGGAAACCCTCCTGGCGGCGGAAGGCCGTATTCTCGAAGCCGCCGATGGGTTCTCGTCGCCGCAACGAACCCTGGCGCTGTCCACGTTGCTGCCCGCCGATGCGCGTGTCGGGACCATGACTCCGCGGGACCTGGAAGCGATTCTGCCGCCTGGCATGCTGGAGGGCTTGCTCAATGTCGAGTCCGGGGCGGCCCTGCTCACCCTTCCCATGCGGGATGCCGGGGCCAGGCAGCATGCTCCCGCACTGGCGGAATTCGAGCGGCGCCTGGACCGGATCAGCGCGGACTTTCCCGGATTGTCTCTGTCGCTGACCGGGCTGGGACCAGCGGCGGTGAAGGGCAGCGGGGCAAACATCCTGGAAATGGCCCGTAGCCTGGCCCTCGCCCTGGTGGCCATCTTTCTCGTCATTGCCCTGGTGTTGCGCTCACTGCGGCTGGGCCTCGTCTGCATGGTTCCCAACGTGCTGCCCCTGGTCGGGGTCGCCGCGCTGATGTCGCTGGCGTCCATTCCACTGCAGTTCAACACCGTCCTCGTGTTCACCATCTGCATCGGTATCGCGGTGGACGATACCGTTCATCTCGTTTTCCGCTACCGGTCATTGCTTGCGAACCGGGACAGTGACACCGCCATCCGGCAGGCATTGTCCCAGGTGGGCCTGGTCCTCGTATTTACCAGCCTCGTGCTGGGTACCGGGTTTCTCTCGCTGATGGCAAGCGCCATCCCGGTGGTGGAACTGATGGGATTGCTGGGAGCGGTCGCGCTGGCGCTGGCGCTCGTAGCGGACCTGGTGCTCCTGCCATCCCTGCTTTCCCGGTTCGACGGCCATGGGGTTGACGACTGAGCGTGTCGCCGGACCCCGTGCCGGCAGGTTCCCGTTCATGTGGCGCGGAGCCGGTCCACTCGCGGACCGGATGCCGCGCGCATTCAGATTGCCGGCGTCACTCCGTCATAGGTGGCGGCGCCACTTTGGCGATGCCAGAGACGATAGAGATACCGTTTCCGGTCCGGGTCTTCATGATCCACGAAAGCGCTGCGGTAGTGCCCGATCTCGTGATTGTTGAGATACTGCACCTGGCCGCGTTCCAGCGGCGCCTCGAACCAGAGTTCCCCGGCGGCGCAAACGTCGTCCACCGCGTCCAGCGCATCGGCAAGATCATCCGCCATGTCGATCCCCGCCACCTGGTAGCCCTTGCGCACGAGGGAGGTATTCGCGCGGGCGAATAGGCGGTCGCCGCGCCAGGAAAAAAACGGCGCGTAGCAGACCCGCGCCGCGCCGGGTGCGTGTTCCTTCTGGCGATCGAACAGCATCGACCGGTAGAGCACGCGCAGTGCATCGGGATACCGTTGCTCGAGGCGCTCGTGCACCGTGTACAGGCTGCAGAACCGGCTCAGCCCCCCGGACAGGGCCGGGTGGCGGCACAGCAGCCCGACGTAGTCCGGCACCGCGCGGGCGAACGCGTTGTCGGTATGGAACACCAGCTCCACCGCCGTGTGCGACCCCCGGACCCCGTACTGGTAGGCCTGCCCGGTATCGGCCACCGCGTAGATCATCTGGCCGTTCCATTTCTGCGCTACCGGCCGGCCCACGAGCTGGCCGATGAGCCAGTAGATTTCGACGATGGTGTCGATGTCGTACGCGTCGATGGGCAACCGGTCGAGCACCGCGAATCCCAGGTCGTGATCCAGCGCCCGCTTCATCTTCGCCACGTCGGCGCGCAGCGCTGGAATCCGGAAATCATCGACCTCGCGCTGCAGGTTCTGCATCGGATGGGCGTCGATATGCGCCGCCAGCCGGGCGATCTCGTCCAGTGCTTCACCGGTCAGGGGGATACACCAGTCCACGCTCCGGACCTGGTCGGCGGTCCATTTCAGTGGCTGGTCCCCGGCCGGGCGGAACGCGGATTCCTCGGCGGAGCAGTCCAGTATCGGTTGGTGGTCGAGCGGTAGATTCATGGCGGGGGTCCGGTTCGTGATGCGTGTTCCGGAATATCTCCCATCCTGCCGCGACAGTCTGTCAGCGGGCTGACAGTGGATCAGCCTGCGCCGCGGGCGAGGCGCCGGAGGCCGTCGACGTCCTCCACCCGCAGCACCCGGCCATCGCGGCCGAGGTAACCGGCCTCGCCGAATCGCCCCAGGATGGTGGAGATCGTGGGGCGTCGACTGTTCACCAGTTGCGCAAGTTCTTCCTGGTTCAGGGGGATGCCCAGCGATCCCGCGTCCGCCGGCGCTTCCGGGTCCGGCGTGGACAATGCCAGCAGCGCGGCGGCAAGGCGCTGCTCCACCGGCTGTTCGAGGAGTTCACCGATCCGGTAATGCATGTCCGTGAGGCGATTGATGAGCAGGGTGACGAGCGCCACCACGCCCTCGCCGCCCGCCGCCATGAGGGCGGCGAACCCTTCTCGCCCCATCACCGCGACACTGACCGGGTCCATGGCGACCGCGCTCGCGTCCCGCACGGGCACCGTGCGGAGAGCGGACAGGCCCACCAGGCTGTGTCGCAGGTGCACCCTGAGCAGGGAGACCGACCCGCCCTGCCCGGTGAACGCCACCTTGATCCGCCCTTCGAGCAACAGGAAGACATGCTCCGCCGGGTCACCCTGGGCAAACAAACGCTCCCCGCGGGCGAGCCGTCGGTTCCGGCCACCGGCGATGAACCGGTCGATCAGCGATCGTGGCAGGTTCCGCTCCAGCCGTACGCCGGAGCCAATGACATATTCACGCATGGATCACGAGGTGAACAGGAACGTCAGATATAGAAGAAATAGAACAGCAGTACCAGTGTCAGCCCGGTGCCGATGTTGACCAGGAAACCGTTGCGGATCATCTCGCGCACGCTGACGACGCCGGTGGAGTAGGCGATCGCGCTCGGCGGCGTGCCCACCGGCATCATGAAATCCAGCGAGACCCCGATCGCGATCAACATGGCCATGGATTTCGCGTCCAGGCCGAGGTCGGCGGACAGCGGCAGCAACAATGGAACCAGGATCACCGCGGAGGCCGTGTTGCTGGCCACCATGGTCACCGCGATGCCGAAGAACACGAGCACCAGCAGCGTGGCGAAGAGCGGCACGCCGGTTATCGCCTGCTGCAACAGTTCCGCAAGCCAGCTGTCGATCCCCACCGCGGTTACCGCCGAGCCCAGGCTCAGGCCCCCGCCGAACAACAGCAGTGTGGGCCAGGAAATCGCGGCCAGGTCGGCGGCGTCGAGCACCCCCAGCGCAAACAGGACGATGATCGGAACCAGCGCGACGGTGGACGACGACAGCCCGGTGATGCCGGTGGTCAGCCAGCCGACAGCGGTGATGACGAACACCGCGAGGACGATCTTGCCGGGCCGTTCGAGCGCCCGTTCGCGGTAACTGAAGCGGATCCTGCCGATCTCCGGCCGATTGAACAGGAACAGCAGGGCCCAGGTCAGTACCAGCGCGAGCACGACGAATGGCAGGGTCTTCAGCATCCATTCGACGAAATCGAGGCGGATCCCCTGGTCACCGAGAAAGCGCGCCGCGATCGCGTTCGGCGGGCTGCCCACCAGCGAGCCGATCCCGCCGATGGTGGCGGCATAGGCCACCGCCAGCACCACCCCCCTGGCGAAGCGCGAGTCCTTGTGGAACAGGCCGTTCTCCCGCAGCACGATGAGCGCGATCGGGATCATGATCGCCGCAGAGGCGGTATTCGACATCCACATGGACAGGAACGCGGTGACCAGCATCAGGCCAAGAACGAACATCGCCGGACGGTCGCCCACACGCTTCAGGACCTCGTGCGCGACCAGGTGATCGATACCGTACTTGCGCAGCCCCTGGGCAAGTACGAAGCCGCCCAGGAACAGCACGATCACGGGATCGAAATAGGGATGAAATACTTCGTCCGCGGGTAAGCCGCCCACCGCCAGCAACAGGAATGAGCCGATCAGCGCGGACACGAAAAGCGGGATGACCTCCGACACCCAGAGGACGACGACGGCCACCAGTATCGCCGCAACCACCGCCTGGTCGGGATCGGGCACGGGCCAGGCCCACCACGTTCCCAGGAAGCTGGCAAGTGCCAGTAGCGGGGCCAGCCAGCGTGCACGGTGGCTGTTACGCGTATCCGGATCGCCGTCGTGGTCGTTCACTCGGGAAATGGTAGCCCATTCAGTCCGGGATCGCAGCATCCACCGCCTACCCGACAAGCTATTCACCCCCGTTGTAAGAGGCGCTGAAAAGCCGACGACATTCAGTCTCCCAATCGCTGTGAGCCAAGGTTTTCACCGTTGGCATCGTCGCGGGAACTGGTTGCCAGGATCTACCCCTCCCTTACAATTGCTCTCTTCATCCTGATTTCAGTTCGCCAAAATGCACCACTCCGCGGATTTCACTCCCCTGGCACCGGCTCACCTGGAGATAGAGGAGCGAGGCAGCGCCTACCTGATCCGCGACAACCGGACCGGCGAAACCACGTTTATCAATCGGACGGGCGCACTGGTCTGGTGCCTTTGCGATGGCAAGAGGTCGGTGGAAGATATCGTCGGTACAGCCGTGAAACACTTTCCGAAAACGGAATCCGTGGAACTGGACGTCCTCTGTGCACTACGGGAATTCGCCTCCCAGCGCCTACTCACGTTTCAACCCCACGGCCGCTTTCCCGCGCGCCTGGCGCTGCGCATCGAGGGGCTGGAAAGGGAGGCATTGCAACGGGAGGTGGACTCCGCCGGGATCTCGGCCACGCCGGTTTCCGAGGCGATGGAAAATCGCCGGCTTTGCGTGGCAATGGCGACCTACGATGACTTCGACGGGGTCTACTTCACTGTCCAGTCGATCCGGCTGTATCACCCGGAAGTGGTGGACCAGATCGAATTCATCGTGCTCGACAACAATCCCCTCGGTAAGTCCGGCGAGGCGGTTCGGGAGTTCGTAGCCAGCGTACCCAACCTGCGCTACATCCCTGAGGTCAGGTTCGTCGGTACCGCCGTGCGTGGACGGCTGTTCGAACTGGCGCTTGCGCCCTGGGTGTTATGTCTCGACTGCCACGTGATGCTGGTTCCCGGGGCCCTGGAAAAACTGCTGGGGTACATCGAAGCACATCCCGATTCTCCAGACCTTCTCCAGGGACCACTGCAGTATGACTCGCTCGACCAGGTGTCTACCCACATGGACGCGGAATGGGGGGCCGGCATGTATGGCCGCTGGGCCTATGACGAACGCGGCGCAGACGCGGATGCTCCGCCGTTCGAAATTAGCTTGCAGGGACTCGGCCTGTTCGCCTGCCGCAGGCAAGCCTGGCCGGAATTCAACCCGGAGTTTCGGGGTTTCGGTGGTGAGGAAGGCTACATCCACGAGAAGTTCCGCCAGTCCGGGGCGCGAACCCTTTGCCTCCCGTTCCTGCGCTGGCTGCATCGGTTCGGGAGACCAGCGGGCGTGCCCTATTCCATTCGCTGGAAGGATCGCGTGATGAACTACCTGGTGGGATTCGATGAACTGGGTATGGATACCGAACCGGTGCTGACGCATTTTCGGGAGCTGCTGACACCGGACCAGGTGTCCGAATGCCTCGCCGAGTACCGGGAGCTGTATGGCTGACGCGGAGCATTCCGGTCAAGCGCCATAGTTGCAAAAGACAAGTAACGTCTCTTCGTCCATCACCGGCGTGAGTGCCGGCTGCGCCGGGGCCGGCAGCGAGGCCAGCGACTCCCAGAATGCGGCAAAGTCCTCCCCGTCACCGTGCTGGCTACCGTTCCAGCCCCCGCTCCCCCAGCGGTAGACATAGCTGGGCTTTTGTGGTTCGCCGTAGATACCCGCCGTCCCGGCGGAACGCAGTTTCGCGGCGAATTCCTGGTCAAAGGAAAGCCTTCCACTGTCCGGGTAGCCGCCAACACGCTCTGCAATGGCGCGTGAAAACCGCCAGCTGGAATGAAACCGGCCCCGGGGGTCGTCCCGACCCAACTGCCCCTGTGTCCGCCCGTAGTTCGACCAGACACTGGCCGGCGTCAGGAATTCGGCTCCGTCGCGCCGGAAGGCACGCGCCGTATCAGCCAGGTTCCAGGGCAGGAAAATATCGTCGTCCTCCCAGACCGCCACCAAGTCTCCCCGGGACTCCGCCAGCAGCGCGTTGAACTTGCGCGGCAGGGTGGGATACCGGTGTGCGCTGGATACCAGGCGCCAGTTTTCGGCCGCCTGGCCGGTAAACTGTCCCGCATCGTCGATGATGATCAGCTCACACCGGTTACGCGGATAATCCTGGGCGCGAAAGCAGGCCAGCGCGTTACGTAGCATGTCCGGCCGCTTGTAAGTTGGGCAGATGCAGGAGATGAAAGGCAGCGATGCCCGCGTTGGCATGGTTACGATTGGCGTCTCGCCAGCCCGGGCATTACGGGTATCGGGATTACGATCTGCAAGTCTCCCCAACGCTGGTGATCTATGCCCAGGTCCATCCCACCAAGCCCGTACGGGGGCAGGACCGGTTGGCGCGCGATCCGGAACTGCGAACTCCCGCCGTTTGAATTCCGGACGACGGAAGTCTGACCTGGAAGCGTCTTCGCCGGTCCGGTGGTATCAGGGCGGCAGGGTCGGCGCCAAAGTGGTCGCCGGCGGCAGGGTCGGGGGCACGAGGGTCGTCCCTGGCGGTGGCGGGGTCGGCGTGGGACCGCTGCCGGTACCGGAGCCCCCCCCAGGCGACGCGGAGGTCGCGGCATGAGCCGGCAGCGAGGTCGCGGTGATGATGGGCTTGCTCCAATGCGCCACGCCCACGGCACCACCAACTCCGAGGAGGGTGGACACCACGTCGCGACGGCGTTTTTTCACCGCCTTTGAGAAACCGTCGGGCGAATTCGTCCCAGCCTTTTTGACTACATTTTCTTTCTCTGCCATGACACGCCACACAGTGATTGATCCCACGTGAAAACGTAGCACGGTGTAGTCATCGAGGCAATAGAATCGCTAGCGTGGAATTCTTAGTTTTTCAACCCGCAATCAGCGGTTTACGCCACCTTTTGCCGGACCATCAGGGGATGGCCGCAGGCGCCCCTGCGGGCTCGGTCCACGAGGAAATGTGATCGATTCCGGCACCCGACGGCCGAGCTATATCTCCGTGATCGCCCAGCGCGAACGCACCTCGAAATCGGAATCGGCTGTTCCCGCCCCCATGGCCAGGCGCACGCTGCCGGCGTAGGCGATCATGGCGCCGTTGTCGGTGCAGAACTCCGGTCTCGGGTAGTACACCGTCGCGCCGATTTCTTCCGTTCGGGTTCGCAGTTGTTCCCGGAGCCTGCGATTCGCGCCGACGCCGCCGGCGATGACGATGCAGTTCCTGCCGGTCTGTTTCAGCGCGCGCAGGCACTTGATGCAGAGCGTATCCACCACCGCGTCCTCGAAGCAGCGCGCGATATCGGCAATGTCCTGCCGGTTGAGTTCAAGACTTTCCGCGGTGGTGCGCACGTGGGTCTTGAGACCGCTGAAGCTGAAGTCGAGGCCGGGGCGGTTCACCATGGGGCGGGGAAATTCGAAGCGGCAGGGATCACCGTCCAGCGCCGCCTTCGCGATGGCGGGTCCGCCGGGATAGCCGAGGCCGAGCAGCTTGGCGGTCTTGTCGAAGGCCTCGCCAGCGGCATCGTCGAGGGACTGCCCGAGAATTCGGTAGTCCCCCACGTCGGCGACATCCACCAGCATCGAGTGGCCGCCGGAGACCAGCAGCGCGACGAACGGAAACGCCGGCGGCTCGTCCTCCAGCATGGGCGCCAGCAGGTGGCCCTCCATGTGATGCACGCCCACCGCGGGCACGCCCCAGGCATCGGCCAGGCTGCGACCCACCGATGCGCCCACGAGCAGCGCCCCGGCGAGCCCGGGGCCCGCGGTCCAGGCCACCGCGTCTACCGGAGGGCTCGATGCGGGAATGTCCGCGAGCAGGCTGTCCACCAGCGGCAGCAGGGTACGGATATGGTCGCGCGCGGCGAGTTCCGGCACCACCCCGCCGTATTCCCGGTGGAGCTTGATCTGCGACGCCAGGCGATGCACCAGCAGGCCTTGCTCCGTGTCGTAGATCGCCGCGCCGGTGTCATCGCAGGAAGTCTCGATGCCGAGAACGCGCACGGTCAGGCCTCGTCGGCGACAGGCGCCACGGTCTCGGCGGCGTCGCCGCGCTCCAGCATGGCGTCGATCTCGTTGCTGCCGAAGCCGGCTTCCGACAGTACTTCCCGGGTGTGCTGTCCAAGCAGTGGCGCCGGCGCGCGAACCGAACCGGGGGTGGCCGAGAACTTCACCGGCAGGCCAAGCGCGCCAACCTCGCCTGCCACAGGGTGCTCGGTGCGGACGATCATCTCCCGCGCCAGCGCCTGGGGATCGCGGTGCATCTCGCCCACGTCCAGGATCGGGCCGGCGGGGAAATGCCCCTGCTCGAGATGCGCGAGCCAGTCGTCCGTGCCGCGGGTTTTGAAGGTCCTGGTGAGTTCCTCCTCGAGCACCTCGCGGTTGGCCATGCGCCGGTCGTTGCTGGCGAAGCGTGGGTCGGCCTTCAGTTCAGGGCGCTCGATCAGGTCCACCAGTCGCTCCCAGTTGGCCTGGTTGGCGGCGCCGATGCTGATCCAGCCGTCGGCGGTCTCGAACGCCTGGTAGGGCGCGTTCAGCGGGTGCGCGGAACCCATGGCGCGCGGCGGCTCGCCGGTGGCCATGGCGATGGCGGACTGCCAGTAGGTCTGGGTGATGCCCGCCTCGAACAGCGAGGTGTCCACCACCTGGCCCTCGCCGGTCTTCAGCCGGTGCACGTAGGCCGAGAGAATGCCCATGGCGGCGAGGATGCCGGCGGTGATGTCCGTGACCGGCGCGCCGGACTTCACCGGCGGACGACCCGGCGCCTCGCCGGTGATGGACATCAGCCCGGACATGCCCTGGGTGATGAGATCGAATCCGCCGCGATGGGCATAGGGTCCCGTGCGACCGAAGCCGGAAACCGCGCAGTACACCAGCGCGGGGTTCTCCTTCTTCAACACCTCGTAACCCAGGCCGAGCTTTTCCATGGTGCCCATGCGGTAGTTCTCGATCAGCACGTCGGCGTCCCGCACCAGGCGCAGCAATGCTTCCCGTCCCGCGTCGGATTTCAGGTCGAGGACAATGCCGCGCTTGTTGCGGTTCATCATCAGGAAGGCGGCGCTCTCCCCCGCGATGGTGGGCGGCACCATGCGCCGGGTGTCGTCGCCGTTGGCCTTCTCCACCTTGATCACGTCGGCGCCCATGTCCGCGAGCATCATGCCCGCCACCGGCCCCGCCATGATATGCGCGAGTTCGAGGACGCGGCAGCCTTCCAGGGGTCCGGCCATCGCTATTTCCCCTGCCAGTCCGGCTTTTCCTTGGCGAGGAATGCCTCCATGCCGTGGCGGAAGTCGCGGCTCTGGTAGCACATCAGCACCATGTCCTCGTCCGTGGCGTCGCCCTTGAGCAGGCGGTGCTGGAGCACCTTGGTGGCGCGCAGGGTGAGCGGCGCGTGGGAGGCCACCGTTTCCGCCAGCGCTTCCGCGCGCGCCATCAATGCGTCGTGGTCAGCGAGCACTTCCGAGACCACGCCGATCGACAGGGCCTCGTCCGCGCCGAGCAGTCGGCTGGTGAAGATCATCTCGCGCGCCCTGGGCGCGCCCATGAGCGCTCCGAGCCTGGCGAGGGAGCGGCTCGACAGGGTATTGCCCAGGGTGCGCGCGATGGGGAAGCCGTACTTCAGGTCGGCGGTGGCGATGCGCAGGTCGCAGACCGCCGCGATCATCGCCCCGCCACCGGTGCAGGCGCCGGCGATGGCGGCGATGGTAGGCACCGGGCAGGTCTCGATCGCATCCAGCACGCGGTCGATCTCCTGCTCGTAGCCGAGATAGTCCGCGGGGCCGGTGAAATCGCGGAACTGGCGGATATCGGTGCCCGCGGCGAAGGCACGGTCACCGGCGCCGGTAACGATCATGGCGCGACAACCCGCCGGGGGACTCGTACATATCTCCGCAAGCTGTGCGTACATCGCGAATGTCATCGCATTGCGCGAGGCGGGGCGATTCAGCGTCAGGCGGGTGATGGCGCCGTGGCTTTCCACCAGCAGCTCGGGTTCGTTGGCCGGGTTCGACATGGACAGGAGCGGAATCCCGGGCTGGGCGGGGACGGGATGTCCCGTGATCGGTCCCGGGGATACACTATAATTTCGGGCCCGCGATTATAGCCGCCGCCCTGACGGCTCGTCCCGGTCGCGAAACGATTCCAGATGAACGACCAAGCACTCCCATTCGACGCTCTCGCCCGCAACCTGGAAGGGGAACTCCTGACGCATCCGTTCGACCGCGGCCGTTACGCCACGGACGCATCGATGTACCAGATGATTCCCCTCGGGGTGGTGGCGCCGCGAAGCGCCACTGACATGGAGACGACCCTGGCCTTCGCCCGGAAACACGGCGTGCCGCTGCTGCCGCGTGGGGGTGGCACCTCGCAATGTGGGCAAACGGTGAACCGCGGCCTGGTGCTCGACTGCAGCAAACACCTGAACGCGCTCCTCGACCTCGACGTCGAGGCGCGCCGCTGCCGGGTGCAGCCGGGGATCGTGCTGGACCAGCTCAATCGCGCGCTGAAGCCACACGGCCTGTGGTTTCCGGTGGATGTCTCCACCGCGTCGCGCGCCACGATCGGCGGGATGACGGCGAACAATTCCTGCGGCAGCCGCTCCATCCGCTACGGCCTGATGCGGGACAACGTGGTGGGCATCGATACCCTGTACGCCGATGGCTCCCGGGGCAACGCCGGCATCCTACCCGTTTCCGAGGCGACAACTGACGGCCGCTGGGGACCCCTGCTGTCCCTCGGCGCGCGCGAACGGGAGGAAATCGCGACGCGCTTCCCGCCGGTGATGCGCCGGGTGGGTGGTTACAACGTCGATGCCCTGGTGCCAGGCCTGTATCACCCCGCCGCGGGCGCCGGCGTGAGCTGCGCGGACGGCGAGGTCAACACCGCGCACCTGCTGGTGGGCTCCGAGGGCACCCTCGGCCTGTGGGACAGCATCGAGCTGGCGCTGTCGCCACTGCCGCGCAACAAGCTGCTGGGTGTCTGCCATTTCCCCACGTTCTATTCCGCCATGGACGCGGCCCAGCATATCGTCAAGCTGGACCCGGTGGCGGTGGAACTGATCGATCGCACCATGATCGGCCTGTCCATGGACATCCCGATGTACCGGCCGGTGGTGGAGCAGTTCGTGCGCGGCGAGCCGGACGCCATCCTGCTGGTGGAATTCGCCGAGGAGGACCAGGCGGAGAACCGCCGCCGCCTCACCGCCCTGGGCGAGTTGATGGGCGACCTCGGCTTTGACTGGGACAACCCGCCCGACAAGCGCGGCGGCGTGGTGGAGGCCATCGATCCCGCCTTCCAGTCCGCCATCTTCGAGGTGCGCAAGGCTGGCCTCAACATCATGATGTCGATGAAGGAGGAGCGAAAGCCGATTTCCTTCGTCGAGGACTGCGCGGTGGAGCTGAAGGACCTCGCCGAGTACACCGCGCGCCTGACGGAGATATTCCACAAGCACGGCACCATGGGTACCTGGTACGCCCATGCCTCGGTGGGCTGCCTGCACGTGCGGCCGGTGCTCAACCTGCGCCTCGACCAGGACGTGAAGGCGATGCGCGCGATCGCCGAGGAAGCGTTCGACATGGTGCTCGAGTACAGGGGCTCGCACTCCGGCGAGCACGGCGACGGCCTGGTGCGCTCGGAATTCCACGAGAAGATGTTCGGCCGGCGGATGGTGGACAATTTCGCCGAGGTCAAGCGCCACCTCGACCCGGACGGGGTGCTCAATCCCGGCAAGATCGTGGACCCGCCGAAGATGGACGACCGCCACCTGTTCCGCTACCCGCCGGAGTATCGCGTCAAGCCGATGCAGGTGGCGCTCGACTGGTCCGCCTGGCCCGGCGAGGGCCGCGGCTTCCAGGGAGCGGTGGAGATGTGCAATAACAACGGCGCCTGCCGCAAGCTCCAGGGCGGCGGCATGTGCCCGTCCTACCGCGTCACCCGTAACGAACGTGACCTCACCCGCGGCCGCGCCAACAGCCTGCGGCTCGCGATCTCCGGCCAGCTCGGCGACGGCGCGCTTTCGAGCGACGCGATGGCGGAGACGATGCAACTCTGCGTGGGCTGCAAGGCCTGCAAGCTGGAATGCCCCACCGGCGTCGACATGGCGCGGATGAAGATCGAGGTCGCGGCGGCGCGCTACCGCGAGCGCGGACATACTCTCCACGACCGCATCGTCGCCAACCTGCCCGCCTGGGCGCCTCGGCTCTCACGAATCGCGGGGCTGGCCAATCTCCCGGGCAAGGTGCCCGGACTGGCGTCGCTGCTGGAACCGATCACCGGATTCAGCGCGCGCCGCCCGCTTCCCGCATGGCGCAATGATCGCTATCGACACGTCGATTGTGGTCCCGACGACGGCCAGCCGGTGATCCTGTTCGCGGACACCTTCAATACCTGGTTCGAGCCGGAGAACCTGCGCGCCGCCGCGCGCGTGCTCGCCGCGGCGGGCTACCGGGTGATCTCCCCGCCCGCCGCCGGCGATGACCGTCCGCCCTGCTGTGGCCGCACCTGGCTCACCACCGGCGACGTGGATCGCGCGCGACAGGAGATGCAGCGCACGCTGGATGCCTGGGGCGACGCGGTGGAGGCAGGGGCCGTGGTGGTGGGCCTGGAGCCGAGCTGCACACTGGGTCTGAAGGAGGAACTACCGGGCCTCGCAGGCAGCGAGCAGGCCAGACGCGTCGCGGACAACATCCTGCTTTTCGAGGAACTACTTGCCACGCAAAAGCCGGAACTCGCGCTACGCGCGCCGGCGAAGAAAGCCCTGCTGCACGGCCATTGCCACCAGAAGGCCCATCGCCAACTGTCCCATGTCGAGTCGGTGCTCGGCATGATTCCCGACTTCAGCGTGGAAACAATCGAATCCGCCTGCTGCGGCATGGCCGGGGCATTCGGATACGGCAGTGATACGTGGAAGGTATCCGTGGACATGGCCGAGGCCGACCTCCTGCCCGCGGTGCGCGCCGCGGACCCGGACACGCTGATCGTCGCCGACGGCACCTCCTGCCGCCACCAGGTGGAACTCGGCGCCGGACGCGAAGCGCTGCACGTCGCGCGGGTGCTGGACATGGCCCTTGGGGAAGAGACTCGCTAGACCGTAAGATGGATTCCAGCTTTCGCTGGAATTACGGCGTAGCGAGGCGCGACGAGTACAGAAACTTTGAAACGCCAGCGAAGGCTGGCGTCCATGTCGGGCTGTACTCCAACCGTCACGGCGAGGGGAACCGGCAGGGATTCCAGCGCTTGTATTCTGGATCCCGGCCTACGCCGGGATTACTGAATCGAGGGAAGCGCTACAATGCCGGCTCCTCAATACACGGAGTGCAACATGGGAGTTCGCATCGCGATCAATGGTTTCGGACGTATCGGCCGGCTCACGCTGCGCCACCTGCTGGCCCGGCGGAACGTCGAGGTGGTGGCGATCAATGATCTTGCCGACGCCGAAAACCTCGCCAACCTGTTCCAGCATGACTCGGCCCAGGGCGCCTGGCCCGGCAAGGTCGCGCTGAAGGAGCAAAGCCTTGTCGTTGGTCGGCGGCGGATTCCCCTGTTTCGCGAGACGGATCCCGGCGCGCTGCCGTGGAAGCGGCTCAAGGTGGACGTGGTGCTGGAGTGTACCGGTGTGTTCCGAGACCGCGCGGGGGCGGAAAAGCACCTGCGCGCCGGTGCGCGCAAGGTCGCGATCTCTGCGCCGGCCAAGGGTGCGGATGTCACCACGGTGGTGCTGGGCGTCAACGACGAGGTCCTGTCGCCCCGCGACCGGGTGGTATCCAATGCCTCCTGCACCACCAATTGTCTTGCACCAGTGGTGAAGGTGATCGACTCCCACTACGGCATCGTCCAGGGTTCCATGACCACCACGCACGCATACACCGGCGGCCAGGCCCTCGTGGACTCCCCCAACAAGGACCTGCGGCGCGCGCGCTCGGCCGCGATCAACATCGTGCCAACCAGCACCGGCGCCGCCACGGCGCTCTCACAGGTATGGCCCGCGGTGGAGGGAAAAATATCCGCGCTCGCGCTGCGGGTTCCGGTGGTTACCGGTTCGCTGGTGGAACTCAACGTGCTCGTTGAAAAGCCCGCCGATACCGCGGCGATAAACCGGCGTTTCCGCGCCGCGGCCCGGGGGCCAATGAAGGGCATTCTCGAGTACAGCGAGGCGCCGCTGGTGTCCACGGACATCATCGGCAACACGCATTCCTCGGTTTTTGACGCCGGCCTCACCCAGGTCCATGGCAAACTGCTGAAAGTAGTGAGCTGGTACGACAACGAGGCGGGCTATGCCGCGCGCATGGCCGACCTCGCGCTCCTGCTCGGCAGGATGCCGCGCCGCTGATCCGCTTACATCCAGGAGTAACCACATGCAAATCATCCAGCCAGCAACGCGCGATCTCGGCGACTTCAGCGTACGCCGGCTGCTACCGGCGGCGCAGTGTCGATCCGTCGGTCCATTCGTGTTCTTCGATCACTTCGGCCCGGTGCAGTTTCCACCGGGAAAGGGCGTCGATGTGCGCCCCCACCCCCATATCGGCCTCGCTACGCTGACCTACCTGTTCGAGGGCGAGATCGTGCACCGCGACAGCCTCGGCGAGCATCAGGTGATCCGCCCGGGTGCGGTGAACCTGATGACCGCGGGCCGCGGCATCGTCCATTCCGAGCGCTCCGGTGCGGACCTCGACGAGGTGTCCAGCATGCACGGGCTGCAGACCTGGATGGCGTTGCCGAACGGCGGCGAGGAATGCGATCCGGCCTTCGTCCATTACCCCGCCGACAGCATCCCCCGGGTGACGGACGGCGGCATACGGGTCAACGTGGTGGCAGGACAATTCGCCGGCGCGCTGTCGCCCGTGCAATGCGCGGTGCCGACGCTTTATCTCGATATCCATCTCCCTGCCGGCGCGACGATCACCCTGCCGGAGGAAACCGCGGAAATCGCGCTCTTCGTGGTGGACGGCGAGGTCGAACTGGCGGGCGAGCCGGTGCCTCCCCTCGCCATGGGACGGCCCGGCGCGCCGGGAGCCAGCGTGGCCGCGCTCGGCGACAGTCACGTGGTGGCCGTTGGCGGCGACCCGGTGGGAGAACGTTTCGTCTGGTGGAACTTCGTTTCGAGTTCCCGCGAGCGAATCCGCGAGGCGGCGGACCAGTGGCGTGACGGCGGTTTCCCGAAGGTGCCGGGCGACGAGGAGGAATTCATTCCGCTGCCCGATACTAATTGGTGACAGTTTACCTATTTCCGTGACGGCGCCCGACCTGAAGATCGCATTGATGAAATAAGTAAACTGTCACCAAATTTCACCAAATTTGCACGGTTGCGACATTGGGCGATCGCGCGCTGGCTTCGCGACGGCGGCAGGTCTAACCTCCGTTATTGGTGACAGTTTACCTATTTCGCGGATGCGCCTTCATATAACGAACCGATCGACTGAAATAGGTAAACTGTCACCAATTAGTGCTAATGACAATGACCGGGTGGAGATCGGCCCCACCAGTCTCGCGTTCGACGAATGGGAGGCTCTCGGCCTCGAATGTCCCGACCTCGATGCCATGCGGCGCTACCGCCTGGCGCGCATCCAGGCCGAACTGGCGCGGCGCGATCTCGCCGGTGTCCTGCTGTTCGATCCGCTCAACATCCGTTACGCCACCGACACCAGCAACATGCAGGTGTGGATCACCCACAACCATGCGCGCGCCTGTTTCGTTGCAACCGATGGTTACATCGTCCTGTGGGACTTCCACAGTTGCAGTCATCTTTCCGGATACCTGCCGCTGGTCCGGGAACTGCGCTCGGGGGCATCTTTCTTCTACATGGAATCCGGCGACCAGGTAGAAAGCCATGCCGCCCGCTTCGTGGACTCGGTGAACGACATACTGCGCGAACACGCTGGCGGCAATCGTCGCATCGCCGTAGACAAGATCGAGATCGCCGGCTTGCGCGCACTCGATCGTGCCGGAATCGAGGTGCACGATGGCCAGGAGGTAATGGAGCTCGCGCGCGTGATCAAGGGCCCGGACGAGATCCGCGCGATGCGCTGCTCCATCGCCTCCACAGAGATCGCCATGGGGCTGATGCAACAGGCGGGCGTGCCCGGGATCACGGAAAACGACATCTGGGCGGTGCTGCACGCCGAGAACATCCGTCGTGGCGGCGAATGGATCGAGTGCCGCCTGCTGTCCACCGGGCCGCGCACCAACCCGTGGTTCCAGGAATGCGGCCCGCGGGTGGTGGAAAACGGCGACATCCTCGCGGTGGACACCGACCTCGTGGGACCCTACGGCATCTGCGCCGACATCTCCCGCTCCTGGATCATCGGCGATGCCGAACCCACGGCGGAGCAGAAACGTCTTTACCGCATCGCCCACGAACATATCCAGGTCAACATGGCGCTGCTCGCACCCGGCGTTACGCTGCGCGAGATCACGGAAAAGGGGCATCGCCTGCCGGAGGAATTCCGCCCCCAGCGCTACGGCGTGATGATGCACGGCGTGGGGCTATGCGACGAGTACCCGTGCGTGCGCTATCCCGAGGACGTGGAAGCCCATGGCTACGATGCGGTCCTCGAGCCCGGCATGGTGCTCTGCGTGGAAGCCTACATCGGCGCCGTAGGCGGGCGCGAGGGAATCAAGCTCGAGGACCAGGTGCTGGTCGCGGAGACCGGCTACGAGAACCTCACCCGTTATCCGTTCGAGGCGGCATTACTGGCGGATTGAACGTGTCGTGCCCGGCCCCCTGGTGCCGGGCACCACAGGGAATCAGTCCCGCCCCATCAACTCCTCGCCGGAGTCCTCTCCCTTCGGCAGCACCAGGTTCAGCACCACGCCGATGATCGCCGCGAGGCCGATGCCGCCGAGGCGGAAGTCGCCGAACTGGAATTCCATGCCACCGATGCCGGAGACGAGGATCAACGATACGATGATCAGGTTGCGCGGTGCCGCCAGGTCGGTGCGCGCCTTCACCAGGCTGCTCATTCCCACCGAGGCGATGGCGCCGAACAGCAGCAGCAGGATGCCGCCCATGACCGGCGTGGGGATGGAGCCGAGGATCGCGTTCAGGGTGCCGGAAAAGGCGAACACGATGGCGAAACACGCGGCCCAGGTCATCACCACGGGATTGAACATCCGCGTCAGGGTCACCGCGCCCGTGACCTCGGAATAGGTGGTGTTCGGCGGTCCACCAAGCATGGAGGCCAGCGAGGTGGCGAGGCCGTCGCCGGCCAGGGTGCGGTGCAGGCCGGGCTGACGCAGGTAGTTCTTGCCGGTGACGTTGGAGATCGCGAGCATGTCGCCGATATGCTCGATCGCCGGGGCGATGGCCACCGGCACGATGAACAGGATCGCCTCGAGGTGGAACGACGGCAGGGTGAACGCCGGCACCGCGAACAGCGGCGCGGCACCCACAGCGGACAGGTCCACCAGGCCGAACAGGGCCGAGACGATGTAACCGGTGACGATGCCGACGAGGATCGGCACCAGGCGCAGCAGGCCCTTGCCGACGAAGGAGGTGGCAATGGTCGCCGCAAGGGAGACCAGTGCGACGAGGATCGCGGTACTCATGGGCACCAGTTCCACGGCGCCGTCGCCGGTCTTTCCCATCGCCATGTGTACCGCCACCGGCGCGAGGCTGAGACCGATGACCATGATCACCGGGCCCACCACCACCGGCGGCAGGATGCGGTGCACGTACTCGATGCCCTTTGCCTTGACCAGCCACGCCAGCAGCAGGTAGATGATGCCCGCGGCGAGCAGACCGGACATCGTCGCGGGCGTTCCCCAGGTCTGCACCCCGTAGATGATGGGCGCGATAAAGGCGAAGGACGACGCCAGGAACACCGGCACCATTCGGCCGGTGACAAGCTGGAAAAGGAGCGTACCTGCGCCGGCGGTGAACAGCGCCACACTCGGATCGAGACCGGTGAGAACGGGCACCAGGACCAACGCGCCGAAGGCGACGAACAGCATCTGCATGCCGACAATGATGGTGGTAACCGGGCCGTGCGTGTCATGTGAATTCATTGGGCTTCTCCCCGGGTAGCTTGTTATTGGAATTCCGTGGGCGGCATTATGCCACCGATCCCGCGGAGCCGGCGTCTCACGGCTGGCTGCCATCCATCTCCCGCGCCGCGCGCACGCCCGCGTCGACGTTCACCCGCGAGAGCAGCAGGCCGCCGAGGACGAACAGCCCGATCAGAACCAGGATCGCGTCGCGGGCATCCGCGCCGGCGACCAGCACCGGCACCAGCGCCATCAGCAACGGCCCGAGGATGGCGGCGAACTTGCCCACCATGTTGTAGAAGCCGAAGAACTCCGCGGTCTTTGACGGCGGGATGATGCGCGCGTAGAGCGATCGGCTGAGGCTCTGTACGCCGCCCTGCACCAGGCCGATGGCCACGGCGAGGTAGTAGAAATCACCTCCGGAGTCGAGCCATCCCCAGGCGTAGAACACCGCCAGGGAATACACCACGAGGCCGATGAGGATGCCGTTGCGCGGGCCGATGCGGCGTCCCAGCCAGCCGAAGAACAGGGCAGCCGGGAACGACACGAACTGGGTCAGGAGGAGCGCGGTAATAAGTGCATCCTGGGGCAGTTCGAGTATCCGGTTGGCGAAGAACACCGCCATCTTGATGATCGAGCCCACGCCGTCGATGTAGAGCCAGTAGCCCGCGAGGAACAGGAACACCACGCGCATTCGGCGAATATGCGCAAAAGTCTCGCGCAGTTGCGCGAGGCCCTCTCGCACCGCGCGCATGCCCCCTGCGCGATCCGGCGTCGGCGTTTCGCAAACGACGAACAGCAGCGGCAACGTGAACAGCGCCCACCAGACGCCGACACTGATGAAGGACCACTTGAGCGCGCTGGCGGCATCGGCGAGACCGAACCAGGCCGGCTGGGTCACCATGAGCACGTTCACCAGGAACAGCAACCCGCCGCCGATATAGCCAAGCGCATACCCGAAGCCGGAGACGAGGTCGTACTCATTCTCGCGCGCGACGTCCACCAGCATGGAATCGTAAAAGATGTTCGCGCCCGCGAAGCCCGCCTGGGCGAGGATGTAGATCATCAGCCCCTGGACCCACATGTCGCCGTGCACCCAGGCGAGGGACGCGCTCATCGCCACGCCGAGCATGGCGAAGGTGGCGAGGAAACGCTTGCGTGCGCCGCCGCGGTCGGCGATGGCGCCCAGCACCGGCGCGGCAACGGCAAGGGCGACACCGGAGACGGCGAGCGCGATGTTGAACCAGAACTGGGCGTCCTCGGCGGACAGCCCGGCGCTGAGCGCGGCGTAGAACACGGGGAAGAACCCCGCCATCACCGTGGTGGCGAAGGCGGAATTTCCCCAGTCGTAGAGCGCCCAGGCGACCACCTGGCGATCCCGCAGCACGCCGCGCAGCCCGCGAGGCCCGCCTCCCGTCGGACCCCCCGGGGCCGTATCCGTCACGCGATGATGATGATGACCAGCATCACCATCTGCGCCACGTTAATGATCACGCTACGCCGGTGCAACGCGCGGAAGCGCGCCTTGTCCTGGGGATTGTCCGTTTCGTGCCAGCGGTCACGCGCCTCGTTGATGGCGGGGATGAGGAGCTGTCGCGCGTAGACGAAACCCGCCAGCACCAGTGTCATCAGAGCCGCGCCCTTGGGGGAATGGAAGATACAGACCCCCAGCGCCAGCACGGACAGGACGATGCCCCAGAGGTAGTAGGGTGGAAACAGCGCTCGCAGGTAGCGCCCGGCATCCGACGGCCCCAGCGCGCGAAAGGCGGTCGGCGTGACCACCGCGGCGAAGAACACCATGGAGCCGAGCAGGAAGGTGACGATGACGTCTATGATGAGGGAATACACGGGCGTCTCGTGGATTGTCGTTGGTTTGGCGCGATTGTAGGCCAAATCCTGTGGCGGGAAAGTGACGGGTCCATGACGGTTTCGGGCTGCGATCACCGAATCCTTCACTAGCCTGCCTCGGTCGTTCTTTACGAAACGCCAGCGAAGGCTGGCGTCCATGGAGCAGTATTGCAGATTGCCAGATGGATCCCAGCTTTCGCTGGGATTTCAATAATATAAGTATCCTGGCCCAACTTGACAGTTCGACACGACACCGCCAGCAATGGGTTACCCTCACCGTAACGCCAGCGTAGGCTGGCGTCCATGTGGCGATTCTGCAAGCTGTCAGATGGATACCGACCCCAACCCTCGCTGGGATTTCGGGAAGACGAGGCCCGCGACCTAGCCCTCCGCCATGTCCAGCAGCGTCCGGCTGGTTTCCTCGAGACGCTTTTCCAGCGCGCGCTGCTGGTCCGGCGCAAGACTCAGGAGCACCTCGTTGACGATACGCGCGGTATTGCGCTGGTTCCACGCATAACGCTCCGGATCGGCGCGCCTCGACAGCTCTCGATACCCGGCCAGGTGGGCTTCGACCTGTTCCGTGAATCCCGCTTCCGCGCGCCGCGAGAGCAGGTCGAGGAATTTCGCTTCCCACTGGCGCCTAAGGCGGCCACGTTCTCCCGGCTGCCAGCGATAGCGGCTCAATCCGCGCGCGATGATCCGCTCCTGGCCATCATCCAGGGTGACGCCGAATCGCTTCACGTTGCGCACGATACGGCGCAGGCGCCCGTCTTCACCCTCCGCGGCGCGCTCCTCGCGCCATTCGCGGTAGCGTTCCTCGCGGCGGGCGAAGGCCTCGCCGATCTGGTCCACCTGGGCATCGCTCAGGCCACGCAGGAATGCACCGGCATTGGCGAGAGGAGAGCGTTCGTAGACCTCGTCGGAGTAAGTGCGCACCCGTTCGAGTTTGGCGACCAGCGCATCCTCGTCGAAGCGGCCGCTGGCCACGCGTTCACGCAGGCCGGCCACGAATGCGGCGTAGCGCGGCAGTTCCCGCGTCCGGTGCCAGGAGACGAATTCCTCCACCGCCTGTTCCACCACCGCTTGCTGGCCGGGGTCGAATTCCGCGTACGACAGGATGCGTTCGTTGAGGGTGTTGTCGAAGCGGCTGTAGAGGACGCGCAAGCCAATGGATCCGATACTGCAACCGGTGAGACAGAACACCAGGAGAAGCATCATCCAGGGGCACGCCCGGTGGCGCGTCAGCCTCCTTGCCTGGCCCCATGCCGGGGCCCCCGTTGGCACCAGAATTCCATTCATTTCAGGACTTTCCGCGAAGACGTTATTGGCCGCGATGGGGTATCATACCGCGCCCCGTTCAACCGCCTTTTTCGACCTCCCATGCTCGACTCTACAAATGCCCTCATGATCTGGCAGGCGATGACCGCCAACGGAATCGACAAGGTTTGCTACCTGCCCTGCAACAAGCTCAACGCGCTGATGAGCAACGCGCCGGAATCCGTGGGCATCTGGAATATCACCAAGGAATCGGTCGGCCTTGGGCTGTGCTTCGGCCGCAGCCTCGCGGGGAAGCGCAGCGCGATGTGCATTCAGAACACCGGTCTCGGCAACCTGATCACCGAACTCTACACCATGCAGAAGCTGTACCGGGAGGCATTACCGATTTTCGTCTCCTGGCGCGGCTATTACCAGGAGCCCATCGAGGCCCAGATCATCCTCGGCGGCAAGATCGAGGACATCCTGAAATCCATCGACGTGGAATACCGGGTCTGCAAGACCCGCGACGATATCGCCGATCTCGGGACGGACCTCGGCGCCGTGTTCGACCAGGGCAAGGTCAAGGTCTACCTGATGTCACCCGAGCTGTGGGAAACCAACAGCCCGGACTATCACGTCTTCGGCGAGCCCTGCATCAGCCCGGTGTCGGTGGAGGCCCCGGCCTACAAGGGCAAGCCCACGCGCACCCGGATCGAGGCCATCGCCGAGCTGATGGAGTGCGTCGGCGATGACGACATCGTCATCTCCCAGATCGGCTTCCCCTCCAAGGAGGTCTACAACACGCGCGACCGCGCCGAGAACTTCTACATGCTCGGCGCCCTCGGCGCCGCCACGGAAGTCGGTATCGGCCTCGCGCTGGAGAAACCCCATCGCCACGTCTACGTGGTGGACGGTGACGGCTCGTTTTTCTTCAACCCCAACCAGCTCGTGGATCTCGCCACCTTCCATCCGCCCAATCTCTCCGTGGTCTGCCTGGACAACGGCAGCTGGGGCTCCACCGGCAACCAGCCCACGCTGAGCTCCCAGGGGATGAATCTCACCGGCATGGTGCGCGCCATGGGGCTCGAGTCCACCGGGATGACGGGCGATGCGGACGAGTTCAAGGGCATGGTTCGTGATGGCCTGACGTTCATCCACTACATGATCCGCGCCGGCAACGACAAGATAGGCGGCGAGATCCCGCTCAAGGCGCTGGAGATCAAGCAGCGGTTCATGCAGGCGATCGCCTGAGATGACATACCGCGCCGGGACCGGCGTCCCGGGCTAACAGCGTCCCGGGTTGACAGCAATGGCATCGACGCGTAACACCATCGGCCTGCTCGTGTTGCTGGCCGCCTATGGCCTGCTCTATCCCGGGCTCACCGAGCCGCTGCTCGGCCTCACCGGGGTCGTCGACAAGGCGGACATGGCGCGCATCGGCAAGGACATCATCGTCGAGAGCCCGGAAACGCCGGAGCTGCTCGACAACCTCGCGGAGATCCTGCTCGCCAACATGGACATCCACGGCACCGTGGAGGCCTACCAGCGGACCCGCAGCATCCTCGGCACCATCCGCGAATTGCACGACAACGGCTACCTGCTGGTGGCCTTCCTGGTCGGCCTGTTCAGCGTCATTATCCCGGTGGTCAAGGGGCTGATGCTGTTCGTCAGTTACTTCCCGGTTTCGCCGCGGCTGTCCGCGGGCCTGCGCCAGGCCTGCAACGTGGTGAGCAAGTGGTCCATGGCGGATGTCTTCGTCGTGGGCGTATTCGTCTCCTTTCTCGCCGCCAACGCCATCCAGAAGGAGGCCGGGCTGCTCTCTTTCCAGGCTGAGCTGGGCGTCGGCTTCTACTGCTTTCTCGGATACTGCCTCCTGTCCATCCTCGCCTCGCAACTGCTCGCGCCGTCGAGACTGCCTGTCGCAGTGAGCGCCGCCGACACCCCGGCGGCGTAGAACGGGCGCGAGATACCCCGTTCCGCGCGCGGATACGCCATGCTAGGCTAGCGGTATCGACGGCCCCGGTCACGGCAGACGCCCGTCCCCCGGTAGGTCGTCCTTACACACGGAGTCAAGTGCAATGATCAAGCCTCGCTTCGCCCTTGCTATATTCCTTGGAGCTTTCTGCTTCATGCACACAGCCGCCAACGCCGCCTGTCCCGCGCTCCTCGATCACGAGATGAGGCGCCTCCACAGCGGCGAGTCGGTGGACCTCTGCGCCACCTTCGGCGGCAAGCCGCTGCTGATCGTGAACACCGCGAGCCATTGCGGTTTCACGCCGCAGTTCGAATCACTGGAAGCGATACACCAGCGCTACCGTGGCCAGGGCATCGGCTTTCTCGGCGTTGCCTCGGATTCCTTCAACCAGGAAGCGGCCACCGAGGCCGAGGCCGCCGATGTCTGCTTCATCAACTACGGCGTGAGCTTCACCATGGCGGCGCCAGTGCCGGTCACCGGCGCCGACGCCCATCCCCTGTTCCGCGAACTGGCGGCGCAAAGCCGTCCGCCGAAATGGAATTTCAACAAGTACGTGGTGGATCGGGAGGGCCGCGTCGCGGGCGTGTTCGGCTCGTCCACACGCCCCGACGATCCCGCGATCACCGGACTGCTGGAAGAACTCTCCCGCGACGGCGGCTGACTTGCCCCGGGCCAGGCCCGGCGCGCTCAGGAAACTTCCTTGATCAGCGTACGAATGTAGGCGAGGCGATGGGCGGCCTCCTCTTCCAGCCGTCGGAGCTCCTCCTCGATGATCTCCAGCTTCCTGTCCCGGCTGTGCTTCGCCGCGACGATACTGTCCAGTTCCGCCATCAGCCGGGTCACCACGGGCGAGACCTCGTGCACCACCTCGGGCACCTGCGATCCGCGCTCGGCACGCTGGTAGCGTTCGCTGCGGCCGAAACGGAGCTTCTTGCTTTCCGATAACAACTCGCCCTCCTGCCGCCGGTAAACGATGCGCAGGACATCGACGTTGTTGACAGTCTGCAATGAGTAGCGATCGATCTCTTCCGGGTCGGTCACTCCAACGGATGCGAGCGTGGGGTACTTGGACATGTTGTCTCCGGTCAGGTTGAATTCAGGCAGGCGCGAGGTTGTCGAGCGCTGCCGCGAGTCCGGCGATCACCGGATCGATATCCTCGAGTTCACAGGTGCCGACGGAAATGCGGAACCAGTTGCCGTGGGAATGTGCGCCGAACCAGGAGAACGGCAGTACGCCGATGCGCGCTGCGTCCATCAGGTAGCGTTGCACGTCGTCCTCGCTGGCGAGGGCCTTGCTGTCGGCGGTGGTCCGTCCACGGATATCGATTTTTACGCTGAGGTAGATCGCCGCTTCGGGGGCGATGGCGTCCACCGGGTAGCCGCGTTCGCGGAGACCCATGAAACCCTCGTGAAACGCGTCCAGGCGAGCTTCGAGGGCGCCACGAAACTTCTCCAGGTAGGCATCCACCTCCTCGTCCATGAAAAGAAACTTTCCCACCGCCGCCTGGTCGGGGCGTGGCGCCCAGGCGCCGACATGGGCGATCACGGAGACCATCTTGTCGAGGAGATGCGCGGCTCCTGTGGACCAGCCCACCCGTATGCCGGTGCCGGCGAAGGCCTTGGACATGCCATCGACGAATACCGCGTAGTCGCGGATTTCAGGACAGATCGCCAATGGATGGGCAAACTCGGCGTCGCCGAATGTCAGCATCCAGTACACCTGGTCAAAAAGGACGTACAGCGGCTTCAGGTGATCGCTGCGGCGACTGTTGACATCCACCACCAGTTCGCAGATCTCCTCCAGGCGCTCGCGCGTGAGCATCGTCCCGGTGGGATTGAGCGGCGAGCAGAGCGCCAGCAGCACCGCGTCCTCTAGCACTGGCGCGAGCATTTCCGCGGTGGGCATGAAGTGATCACCCGGATCCGTCTCCACGGTGTGGATGCGCGCGCCGTTCATCGCCGCGTAATGCTCGTTGTTCCACGAGGGCACCGGGAACACCACCTTGTCGCCGGGATCGACGATGGCGCGATAGGCGGCGTAGATCACCGGGCGCGATCCGCTGGCGATGATGACGTCCTTCGCGCCGTAATCGAGGCCGCAGGTGCGATTCAGGAGATGGGCGACCCCGGAGCGGATCTCCGCCAGCCCCAGCGCGCCGGGATAGTTGGTCTGGTGCTCCCGATAGGCGGCGATGGTGGCCTCGGTCAACGCGTCGGGCACCGGGAAGATCGCCGGATCGAAGTCTCCAACGGTGAGGTTGTAGAGCGTTTCCCCGGCCGCCTTGCGTGCGTTGATCTCGGCGGCAAACGTGAGAATCGGGGACGTCTGGATCTGGTCGGCGAGGCGCGACAGTTTCATGAAGAGACTCCCGCGACACGGGATCCTGGTTGCGTTGAACTGTCAAAGTTTATATTCTTTACGTGAAAAACAGAAACCGGACGTGGCGCCGCGCAATGCAGACCACGCGGAAAACGAAATGAAAATTCCTGGAAGGGGGCAATATCCATGTCAAGGAACGCGCGCTCCGCGCGCCGGTGGCATCCTGTTCCCGCGCATCTGATTCCCCTTCCGGCGCCGCGACTCCGCCACGCCGAGGGCGCGCCGTGAACACCACCCTGAAAGGCGATGACCGCCGCACCGAGCCGGCGCGTGCTTCACTTGCGGTGCGCAAGCAGGTCACCGTGCTGTTCTGCGATATTGCGGGTTACACCGCGCGCGCCGCCAGCGTCGATCCCGAGGAACTGGCGGAGGACGTGCGTGAATTCCAGCAAGGCTGCGCGCGCATCGCGCGCACCTACCAGGGGCATATCTCGAGCTTCCAGGGCGACGGCATCATGGTGCTGTTCGGCCATCCCCACGCAAGCGAGTTCTCCCCGGAACGCGCGGTGCGCGCCGGCATGGACATGGTCGAGGCGGTGGCACTCCTCAACCGGCAACCGCACTGGCAGGGCAAGATACCGCTGACCATTCGCATCGGCATCGCCACTGGGCTGGTGGTGGTGGAGCAGGCGCCGGGGCAGGAAGGTGACCAGGCGGAGCAGATCTTCGGCAACGCGCCCAATCTCGCCGCGCGGCTGCAGGCGATGGCGGCTCCCAATACCGTGGTGGTTTCGCTCAAGACGCGCCGCCTGGTGGGGCTCGCATTCAAGTTCCGCGAACTTGGCAGTTACTCCCTCAAGGGATTCAGCCGGCCCGTCAATGCCTGGCAGATTCTCCACGAGAGGCCGTTGCAGAAAAGGCCGCGCAGCGTCCTCAGGCGTCAATCCAGCGCATTCGTGAGCCGTAAGCGGGAACTGCGCGAACTGGAGCGCGCATTCGACAGCGCCTGTCACGGCTTCAGCCGGTTCGTCCTGGTCCACGGCGACCCGGGAATCGGCAAGTCCCGACTGCTGCGGAACTTCGAGAAGTCCATCACGCGCGAGGAAATTCATCGCATCCGGATCAACTGCTCACCCTATTACCAGACCAGCTTCCTCAAGCCGGTGCGCGACGAGTGCCTGCGCTGGCTGCGCCTGGGAGAGCACGATGATCTCCAGACCCGCCAGGCGAGCGTGAGCTGGGCCCTCGGCATGGTCCCGCTGAACGCGGTGGAACGCCAGCTCCTTTACAGCGAGTTTCTCGCCATCGAGCCCCCGGGTGAAGCGCTCCTGGTCGACATGAGCGCGGAGGAAAAGAGACGCAGGACGATCCGTGTTCTCGCCCGGGTGATCGTATCGGTAAGCTCGTATCGCCCGCTCCTGGTGATGGCGGAGGACCTGCACTGGGCGGACCCGTCCACGCTAGAGCTGCTCGGCGAACTGATGCGCCAGGCGCAGGAGGAACGCATCCTCGGCATCTTCACGGCGCGTCCCGAATTTGAGCCGCACTGGGAGAATGGTGATGCGCTGACCCGTCTGGACCTCGGAGGCCTGTCGCCGGCGGAGTCGCGCCAACTGGTGGATTCCCTGTGCACCGGCACCTTCCTGCCGGAGAGCCTCAAGCAGAGCCTGGTGCGCAAGAGCGATGGCGTGCCGTTGTACCTCGAGGAATGCTGCGTCAACGTGCTGTCGCGCCAGCGCGATCAGGGAGGCGCCGATGCGCTGGCGCTCGACTACCAGGTACCGGACACTCTGCAGGATTCCCTCAACGCGCGCCTCGACCAGCTCGGAAAAGCCCGGGCCCTGGCGCAACTCGCGGCTTCATTCGGTGAGAGCTTTACCTGGTCCCATATCGATGCCATCGCGCGCCTCAACGACATCGATGCCGACGATGCAATGGATACCCTGGTGGAAGAAAACATCCTCGTGGTGGAAAACACCAGCAACGAGGATCGCCTGCGTTTCCGCCACCTGCTGTTCCAGGAGGCAGCCTACCAGTCGTTGCTCATCAAGACGCGCCAGCAGTACCACGAGCAGATCGCCGACCTGATGCGTACCCGCGACCCGGATTTCGCGGAACGCCACCCGGAACTGGTGGCCTATCACCTGAGCAAGACCGACCAGGTTACCCAGGCGGTGGACCTGTGGATCCGGGCTGGCCGGCTGGCTATCGAGAAATCCGCCTTTGCCGAATCCATCGATCATCTTCACCAGGGTCTCGCCCTGGTGCCCGCCTGCCCGCCCGAGGAGCGCCCTCCGCGAGAGCTTGCCCTGCTGCTGAATCTCGGCGTCTCCCTCACCGCGCGCGCCGGATATTACGGCTACGAGGTGACTCGCACCTACGAACGCGCAGTGGAACTCGCGCGCGCGGTTGGCGACAGTCGCCAGGAATGGACAGCGCTCTACGGCCTCTGGCGCTGCCTCATCTCGCAGGCTGAATACGCTCACGCGATGCGGGTCGTCATCCGGCTCAGCGAGCGCAGCCGCGACCTGGGAGAGCCGATCCTGGAGCTGACAACCGCCGGTATTCGCGCGATGACGCGACTCGTGGATGGCAAGCTCTCCCGCGCCGACGCGTTGACGCGGAAATCGGTGGCGCTCTACGACCGGGTGGAGGGCAACCGCGCCGGACTGCATTTCGGCCAGGATCCCTATGTCACGGTGCAGGGACTCGGCGCGGTGGCGCAGCTACTGCGCGGGCGCGTCCGCGAATCGGTGGTCTCGATCACGCGCTCGCTCGAGACCGCGCGCCGCAGCGCGCATCCCTATACGGTCGCCGAAGCATTGAAGCTTGCCGCGATGTACGAGCAGATCGCGCGCAACACGGAAAGGTTGCGCAAATATTGCCTGGAAGCGGTTGAGATCAGTGAGCGCCTGGGGTTCGAAGGCGTACTGGCCACACACCGGATCTTCCTCGCCTTTGCCAACCTGGTGCGTGACCGGGATCCTCTGGAACTCGACATCATGCGCGACAACCTGCGCATCTACGAGCAGAAATACGGCCGCCTCTTTCTGCCCTATTTCCAGGGCATCCTGGTGGAGGGGCTGCTTTCGATGGAGCGCTTCGGAGAGGCGTTCGACATGGCCAGCGAGATGCTTGCCACGATCACCTCGAGTGGCGAGGCATGGATGCGTCCCGGCATTCTCTACATGAAGTCCCGCGCCGCCCTGCTGGGCGGATTGGCCGACCCCGATGAGACGCGTGCCTGGTACCTGTCCGCGATGGAGATCGCCCGCGACCAGGACGCGCGGCTGTTGATTGCCCGCGGGCTGCCGTATTCATCGGAATACGGGGTCGAGGAGGAGGACATGGCGCCTTATGATTCGCTGTTTGGTCAGGGCGGAGTGGCACCGGAACTGGTGAACCACGGCTATATCACGCGCATGCACTGAACCGGCGCGCGACGGCATTGCTGTCAGCGTCGCCCGCCTGTCCCGGGGTGGCTGTCCCGCCAGAGTTGCAGCAGTATCTCGTCGCTTTCGGGTTCACCCTCGTAGCAGGGAATCCCCGAGGCCGCGAGATCGAGCCAGGGCTGGGCGCGCCGGGTCCAGATATGGGCAATCGGGCGCAGCACCGAGGTATCGTCCAGGGTGCCCGGCTTGAGGCTCACCGGCGCATTCGGATCCTCCCCCCCGTGGTAGATGCGTGATCCACACTGGTCGCAAAAGGCGCAGACCTTGATCGCCCCGGAGTCCCCCCGTTCCTGCCAGGTGGCGGGCTGCCCGTGGGTGAACTCCACCTTTTCCAGCAACATCCACAGTGACATGCCGAAGGCGCTCGATGACTGCTTCTGACAATGGCGGCAATGGCAGGCGTACAACGACAGCGGTTCCGCCGCAAGGCGGTAGCGCACCGCGCCGCACTGGCATCCGCCGGTGCGGCCGATCCATTTGACCGACTGTGCTGCACTGCTCATAGGTGCGATTCCGGATCACGATTGCCGACCCAGTCGACCACGTGGTCCTCTAGCTGGTCGTCGTGGACGTATTCCTGGGATACCACCCTGCCCGCCACGGATAACTCCGCGGGATCGCGGTCGAGCGCTCGACTCTCGTGCGCGAGGCGGTAGGCGCAGGTCCAGGGCATTACGTCGAGCACCTCCAGCCGGTCCGGCCCGAGCACCATGCAGTCGGGCTGCACCACGGCGCGGTTGGCATAGTCGGAGCAGCGGCAGGTGCCCGAATCGAGGAAGCGACAGGCGACGTTGGTGTAGTGGATCTCGCCGCTGTCCTCGTCCTGGAGCTTCACCAGGCAGCAACGGCCACAGCCGTCGCAGAGGTTTTCCCATTCTTCACTGGTGAGCGCGAGTAACGGGCTGGTCATGCGGCGGCTCCGATCAGGCGGCCAGATTGAACGCCGCGTCCAGCAACGCCCGGGTGTACTCGTGCGCCGGTGATGCGAAGATCTCGCGCGCGTTTCCCTGCTCCAGCACGTCACCATTCTTCATCACGATGAGGTCGTCGGCAATGGCGCGCACCACGGAAAGATCGTGGGAGATAAAGACGTAGGACAGGTTGTGCTCGCGCTGGATGCGGTTGAGGAGTTGCAGCACCTGAACCTGCACCGTGCGGTCGAGGGCGGAGGTGGGTTCGTCGAGGAACAGCACCCGGGGCTCGAGGATCAGCGCGCGGGCGATGGCGATGCGCTGGCGCTGGCCGCCGGAGAACTCGTGCGGGTAGCGATGCCGCACCACGGGGTCGATCTCCACCTCCTTCAGGATCTCCACCACCCGCCGGTCGCGCTCCGCGGGATCGGTAATGAGGCCATGGGCGTCGAGTCCCTCGCTGACGATGTCCGTCACCGGCATGCGCGGCGACAGCGAGCCGTAGGGATCCTGGAACACCATCTGCAGCTGGCGGCGCATTGCCTTGAGCTCATCTCCTTCCATTTCGCGCATGTCCCGGCCGAGGAACGACATCTTTCCCTCCGAGGAGATCAGGCGCATCAGAGCGAGCGCGAGGGTGGTCTTGCCGGAACCGGATTCGCCGACGATACCCAGGGTGTGGCCGGGCTTCAGCACCAGGCTGGCGTTGTTCACCGCCTTCACGTGGCCCACGGTGCGGCGGAACACACCTCGCTTGATGGGGAACCAGATTCGCAGGTGCTCCGCCTCGATGATGCGGTCTTCCGCCGGCGCGGGGGGCTCGCGCGAAGGCGGCTCGGCCGAGAGCAGGAGCTTCGTGTAGTCCTCCCTCGGGCGCTGGAAGATCTGCTTCGTGGGGCCGCGTTCCACCATCTTTCCGTCCTGCATCACAAGCACACGATCCGCCACCTTGCGCACCATGTTGAGGTCATGGGTGATGAGCAGGATGCCGAGGTTGTTGCTGCGCTGCAGGTCCTTGAGGAGCGCGAGGATCTTTGCCTGCACCGTGACGTCGAGGGCGGTGGTGGGCTCGTCCGCGAGCAGCACCTCGGGCAGGTTGGCGAGTGCCATGGCGATCATTACGCGCTGGCGCTGGCCGCCGGAGAGCTGGTGCGGCCAGGCGCCGAGGCGGGACGCCGGATCCTGGATCCCCACCTGTTCCAGCAGTTCGATGATCTTCGCGCGCGCGGCATCGCCGCTGAGACCTTGGTGCAGGGCGAGGGATTCGGCGATCTGCTTCTCGATGACGTGCAGCGGATTGAGCGCCGTCATCGGCTCCTGGAAGATCATCGAGATGTCGTTGCCGCGGATGCGCCGCAGGGTGTCGGCGTCGGCGCCCACCAGTTCCGTCCCCTGGTAGCGGATCGATCCCGTCGGATGGAAGGCCTGGGGATAGGGCAGGAGCTGCAGGATCGAGAGCGCGGTGAGGGACTTGCCGGATCCCGATTCGCCCACCAGCGCCAGGGTTTCCCCGGCGTGGAGTTCGAAGCCCACCTTCTTCACCACGTTACTGATGAATTCGTGCTGGCGTTCGCGGCTGCGGAAGCTCACCGAGAGCTCCTCCACTGTCAACACGGGTTTGTTGCCGGCGGCGCTCATGAGAACAGCTTCCTCGGATCGAAGGCGTCGCGCACGCCCTCGCCGATAAAGACCAGCAGCGACAGCATGAAACCGATTACCACGAAACCGGTGATGCCGAGCCAGGGCGCCTGCAGGTTGTTCTTGCCCTGGTTGAGGAGTTCCCCCAGGGACGGCGATCCCACCGGCAGACCGAAGCCGAGGAAGTCGAGGCTCGTCAGCGTGGTCACCGAGCCGCTGAGGATGAAGGGCATGAAGGTGAGCGTCGCCACCATCGCATTGGGCAGGATATGGCGCACCATGATCGTGCGGTCGCCCACCCCCAGGGCGCGCGCGGCGCGAATGTACTCGAAGTTGCGCGCGCGCAGGAATTCCGCCCGCACCACCGCCACGAGGCCGGTCCAGGAAAACAGCAGCATCAGGGCCAGCAGGCTGTAAAAGCCGGGAGTGATCACCGCCGCCATGATGATCAGCAGGTAGAGCACCGGCAGCCCTTCCCAGATCTCGATGAAGCGTTGCATCAGGAGGTCGAGCGTACCGCCGAAATAGCCCTGCACCGCGCCCGCGGCGATGCCCACCACCGAGCTCAGCGCGGTGAGCACGAGGCCGAACAGGATCGAGATGCGAAAGCCGTAGATCACCCGCGCGAGCACGTCCCGCGCCTGGTCGTCGGTACCGAGCCAGTGTCGCGCCGACGGCGGCGACGGCGCTGGCACCTCGAGCTCGTAATCGATCGTGTTGTAGGAAAACGGCACCAAAGGCCACAGTATCCAGCCCTTGTCCTCGATCAGTTCCTGGACGTAGGGATCGCGGTAGTCCGCCTCGAGCTCGAACTCGCCGCCGAACACGGTCTCCGGGTAGGTCCTGAAGATCGGCGTGTAGAAACCGCCGTCGTAGCGCACCAGCACCGGGCGGTCATTGGCGATGAGTTCCGCGCCCAGTGTCAGGAAGAAGAGCACGAGGAAGATCCACAGCGACCAGTAGCCGCGGCGATTGCGGCGGAAGTTCTGCCAGCGGCGAGCGTTGATCGGCGATACCCGGAAGCCGAGGACGCGGTCCTGGTGCGCTTCCGCCGGCTGTTCCATCGCGCCCTCCATCACACCGCGCGGGACTCGAAGTCGATGCGCGGATCGACCAGGGTGTAGACCACGTCACGCACGATCTGCAGCAGCAGTCCCACCAGGGTAAAGAAGTACAGCGTCGCGAACATCACCGGGTAGTCGCGATTGATTGCCGCCTCGAATCCCAGCAGGCCGAGGCCGTCGAGGGAGAAGATCACCTCGATCAGCAGCGAGCCGGTGAACAGCACGCTGATGAACAGCGCGGGGAAGCCGGCGATCACGATCAGCATCGCGTTGCGGAACACGTGACCGTAGAGCACCTGGTTTTCGTCGAGGCCCTTGGCGCGCGCGGTGAGCACGTACTGCAGCTTGATCTGGTCGAGGAAGGAATTCTTGGTGAGCATGGTGAGGGTCGCAAAGCTGCCGATCACCATCGCCAGCACCGGCAGGGTGATATGCCAGAGATAGTCCAGCACCTGCTTCCACCACGGGAAGTCGTCCCAGCCGTCCGAGAAAAGTCCGCGTAGCGGGAACAGGTCGAAGTAGCGCCCCCCCGCGAAAACCACGATCAGCAGGATCGCGAACAGGAAACTCGGTATCGCGTACCCTGCGACGATGAGGCCGCTGGTCCAGGTATCGAAGCGCGAGTCGTCATGCACCGCCTTGCGGATACCGAGGGGAATCGAGATCAGGTAGGTGATGATCGTCGTCCACAGGCCGAGGGAAATGGAAACCGGCATCTTCTCGATCACCAGGTCCACCACCCGCTTGTTACTGTAGTAGCTCTCGCCGAAGTCGAAGCGCAGGTAGTCGCCGACCATCTTGAAAAACCGCTCGTGGGCGGGACGGTCGAAGCCGAACTGCTTTTCGATCTCGGCGATGATCTCGGGCCGCAGGCCCTGGGCGCCACGGTACTTGCTTACCCCGCCCTGGCTGCTCGTCCCCGCCGCGGGCTCACCGCCGCTACCCTGGACATCCCCACCGGTTCCGGAAAATCGGCTGGTGGCGTCGATGCCCTGGCCCTGGAGTTCGGCTATGGCCTGCTCCACCGGCCCGCCGGGGGCGAACTGGATGATGGCGAAGTTCACCAGCATGATCCCGAACAGGGTCGGGATCACCAGCAGGAGGCGGCGGATGATATAGGCCAGCATGGCTTGTGCCGGTCAGATATGCAGGAGGCGATTCAGCGCTCGAGGGCGGCGTCCTTTTCCGCGTCCACCCACCAGGCGCCGGGGAAACCCACGCTGTACTCCGGGCGCTTCTCGGGATGGCCGAATCGATCCCAGTAGGCGATCCAGGCCTCGTCGTTGAAATAGGTGGGCACCGCGTAGTGGTTCCACAGCAGCACACGGTCCAGGGCACGGGTATTGTTCTGTAGCGTCTCCAGGTCCTTCGCGGCGACGATCTCCTCGATCAGCGCGTCCACCACCGGATTCTTGATGCCGCCGGAATTGCCGCCGCGCACGTCCGCCGACGCCGAGCCGAAGAAACTGCGCAGCTCGGTGCCCGGCGGAGGGAAGAAGTTGAGCCCGCCGATCCACATGTCGAAGTCGTAGTCATGGATCCGGGTGCGCCACTGGGAGGTATCGACCAGGCGGATTGAGGCGTCGATGCCGGCACGCTTCAGGCTCTCGACATAGGGCAGCGCGAGGCGCTGGCTCTCGGGGTAGGCGGTCATCAGTTCGAGCTGGAACTGCTCGCCACTGGCGCTGGAGACGAGCTTGCCGTCGCTGAGCTCCCAGCCGGCCTCCTTGAACAGCGCGAGGGCCTGGCGCAGGCTGCGACGGTCGCGACCACTGCCGTCGGTGACCGGAGGGACGAAGGCCTTGTCCATGGTGCCTTCCGGGATCGCGTCGGCATAGGGCGCGAGGATCGCCTTTTCCGCCTCGGTGGGTTCGCCGCTGGCGCCGTAGTCGGAGTTGGGGAAGTAGCTGCTGATGCGCTTGTACTGGCCGTAGAGCAGGGTGCGCTGGATCGCCTCGAAGTCGTACAGCGTCATGATCGCCTCGCGCACGCGGACATCGTCGAACTTCGTGCGCTTGAGGTTGAAGAAATAGCCCCCCATGCCGCGCGGGCGCTTGTTGGGAATTTCTTCCTTGATCACGCGCCCGTCCTCGACCGGCTTGATGTCGTACTCCGTCATCCAGCGCTTGGCGCTGTTCTCTGATCGGAAGTCGATCTCGCCGGCCTTGAACGCCTCGAATTCCACCGTCAGGTCACGGTAGTACTCGTAGCGGATCTCGTCGATATTGTTGAGCCCGCGCTTGATCGGCAGGTCCTTGCCCCAGTAGTCGGGCACCCGTTCGTAGGTGATGGAACGGCCCGGGTCCACTTCCTTGACGCGGTAGGGGCCGCTGGACAGCGGCGGCTCCAGGGTGGCGGCGGTGACATCCTTGCCCTCCCAGTAATGCACCGGCAGCGGCGACATACCCGCGGCGATGGTGATGGGCTTCATGGTATCCGTGGTCTTGAAGGTGAACCTGAGTTCGCGATCGGACAGCGCCTCGGCCTTCTCGATGTCCTCGTAGAACGACTGGATAAAGGCGCGACCGTGCTCCTTGATGGTCTCCAGCGCGAACACGAAGTCGCGCGCGCGGATCGGTTCGCCATCGTGGTACACCGCCTCCGGACGCAGGTTGAAGATCGCCCAGCTCTTGTCCGCGGGATACTCCACCGTCTCCGCGATCAGGCCGTAGAGGCCATCGATCTCGTCTGCCGAGCTACTCATCAGGTCGTCGTAGACCATGCCGATGCTGCTCGGCCATTCCCCCTTCTGCACGTAGAAATTCAGGGTGTCATAGGAGCCGAAGTCGCTCAGCACCACGCGACCACCCCTGGGCGCGTCGGGATCGGCATAGGGAAAATGCTCGATGCCGTCGGCGTAGAGCGGCTCGCCGAACTCGGCGATGGCCCATTTCGTGGTGACGTCTTCTTCCGCGGCGACGGGATCCCGGGTACCCGGCACGAGAGACAATGCGAGGGCGATGGCAACGTACAGGCCGCTGTTTCTGAGGCTGTGATTCATGAATTCGGAGGTTTTCCTGTGAGACCCGGGAAGCCGGCGGCGGTTCCGGCGCGGCGGTATGATGATGCCATTGTGCGCGAAATGACGTGAAACTCAAGACCCGGCTGTCCGGGCGCGGCGTCCGGCGACAGGATAAACCGGTATTGCCCGTTCCCGGGAACCGCCGGCCGGGACTGCCCGGCGTTACTGGTCGCCCTGTAACAATCCCAGCACGTAGTTCAGCACTCCGCCCGCGCGGTAGTAGGCCACTTCCGTCGCAGTATCCAGGCGGCAGGTACAGTCGATTTCCCGGCTGTCGCCGTCATCGGTCGTGAAGCGTACCCGGATTTGCTGCTTCGGACGCAGGGATTCCAGCCCCTCCACGGACACGGTCTCGTCGCCCGTGAGACCCAGGGATTTGCGCCCTTCACCCTCGGGGAACTGTAGCGGCAGGATGCCCATGCCCGCCAGGTTGGAGCGGTGGATGCGCTCGAGGCTCTCCGCGATCACCACCCGCACCCCGAGCAGCAGCGGTCCCTTGGCGGCCCAGTCGCGGCTCGAGCCGGTACCGTATTCGCGCCCGGCGATCACCACGAGCGGCGTTTCCTGTTCGCGGTAGCGCATCGCCGCGTCGTAGATGAAGAGGGGCTCGGCGTCCCCCGCCATGCGGGTGTAGCCGCCCTCGCGGTCCGGGACCATCTCGTTGCGGATGCGGATATTGCCGAAGGTGCCACGCATCATCACCTCGTGGTTACCGCGGCGCGAGCCGAAGGAATTGAACTGTCGCTTTTCCACTCCGGCGGCAATGAGGTACTGCCCCGCCGGGCTGTCCTCCGGAATCGACCCCGCGGGGGAGATATGGTCGGTGGTTACGGTATCACCAAGCAGGGCGAGGATGCGGGCGCCTTCGATATTGCCGCCGCCGCCCTCGTAGTCGCCGTCGAAGAACGGCGGCCGCTGGATATAGGTTGACTCGGTGCCGAAGGCATAGGTCTTGCCGCTGCCGCCGTCGATGGCGTTCCAGGCGTCGTCGCCTTTGAACACGTCATCGTATTCCTTCGTAAACATCTCGTTGCTGACCACCTGAACGAGCTCGGCGATCTCCGCGTTGCTCGGCCAGATGTCGCGCAGGTAAACCGGCTCGCCGTTGGCGCCTTCGCCCAGGGGCTCGGTGGACAGGTCGATCCGGGTGGTGCCGGCGAGGGCGTAGGCCACCACCAGCGGCGGCGAGGCGAGCCAGTTGGCGCGCACCAGCGGATGGATCCGGCCCTCGAAGTTACGGTTGCCGGACAGCACCGAGCTCACCACCAGGTCGCCCTCACGCACCGCCTCGTCGATTTCCGGTGGAAGTGGCCCGGAATTGCCGATGCAGGTGGTACAGCCGTAACCCACGAGGTTGAAGCCAAGGGTGTCGAGGGCGTCCTGGAGCCCGGTCTTCTCCAGGTAGCGCGTCACCACCCGCGACCCCGGGGCGAGCGATGTCTTGACCCAGGACTTGCGCTTCAGGCCCTTTTCCACCGCATTCTTTGCCACCAGTCCCGCCCCCAGCATCACCGCCGGGTTGGAGGTATTGGTGCAGGAGGTGATGGCCGCCACCACCACGTCGCCGTGGCGCAGGCTGTCGTCGCTGCCCGAAATGGGTTGACCGTCTTCGATGTTGTCGGCTCTGCCCGAATCCGCGATCACGGCCTCGGTGGCGACGCGCAACTCGCGCATCGGCACCCGGTCCTGGGGCCGCTTCGGCCCGGCGAGGTTGGGTTCCACCGAGGACAGGTCCAGGGTCAGGGTGGAGGCGAAGTCCGGCGCGGGATCGCCGTCCTCGCGCCACAGCCCCTGGGCACGGCAATAGGCCTCCACCAGCGCGATGGTGTGCTCGTCCCGGCCACTCAGGCGGAGGTAGCGCAGCGTCTGCTCGTCCACCGGGAAGAAGCCACAGGTGGCGCCGTACTCCGGCGACATGTTGGCGATGGTGGCGCGATCCGCGATGGGCAGGTGCGTCAGGCCATCGCCGAAGAACTCGACGAAGCTGCCCACCACGCCGTGCTCGCGCAGCATCTGCACCACCCGCAGCACGAGGTCCGTGGCGGTGATGCCCTCCCCGAGCCGGCCGCTGAACTCGAATCCCACCACGTCGGGGATCAGCATCGACACCGGCTGGCCGAGCATCGCGGCCTCCGCCTCGATGCCGCCCACGCCCCAGCCGAGAACGCCGAGGCCGTTGATCATGGTGGTATGGCTGTCAAGCCCCACCAGGGTGTCGGGATAGGCGAGCAGGCCGTCATCGTCCTCGCCCGTCCACACCACCTTCGCGAGGTATTCGAGGTTGACCTGGTGGCAGATGCCGGTGCCCGGCGGCACCACGCGGAAATTGTCGAAGGCCTGCTGGCCCCACTTGAGGAAACGATAACGTTCGAGGTTGCGCTCGATCTCGATGTCCACGTTCTCGCGGAAGGCCGCCTCGGAGGCGAAGCGCTCGACGCTGAGGGAATGGTCGATGACGAGGTCCACCGGGCTCAGCGGATTGACCCGGGTCGGGTCGCCGCCGCGGTCTGCAAGGGCGTGGCGCATTGACGCGAGGTCCGCCACCGCGGGCACGCCGGTGAAATCCTGCACCAGCACCCGCGCGGGGTGATAGGTGATCTCCTGGTCCACCGCCTTGCCGGCGCTGCCGGCGAGGGCCTCGATGTCGTCGCGGGTGGATTGCTCGCCGTCCTCGTGGCGGAGGAGGTTCTCGAGCAGCACACGGGTCGATTTCGGCAACCGCTCGATCGCCGCGATGTCCGCCAGTTCGCCGCCGCGCAGGTGGAAGTAGTCGTAGGCGCGCTCGCCCACCTGGAGCGTCGCGCGGGAGTGAAAGCTGTCTTGGGATTTTGTCATGGTTGTATCCATTTATCCGTGGGATACCGGGTATCCACCCTATCATGCCCTGAAAATTTTCCAATCCCGCGTCCGGCTCGCGGGACGAAAGTATGGTAGAAGCATCGCCTTCACCGGACTGCCAATGAAGCGCGACAGGGCCATACTTCTCATGGCCGCCGGCCAGATCCTGACCTGGGCGGGGCTCTACTACGTGTTCCCGGCGCTGCTGCTGCGCTGGGAGCAGGACCTCGGCTGGTCCAAGTCAGGGCTCACTGCGGCGATCACGCTGGCGGTATTCCTCTCCGCCCTGGCGGCGCCGCTGGCCGGACGGCTGATCGACCGCGGCCTCGGCCCCCACTGGATGGCGGGCTGCACCCTGGTGGGCAGCGCCGCGCTGTTCGCCTGCTCCTTCATCCAGCAGGGCTGGCAGTTTCTCGCGCTGTGGGCGGTGATCGGGATCTGCCTGTCGGGCACCCTCTACGAGCCCTGCTTCGCCATGGTCACCCGCGCCCGCGGCGCCGGGGCCAAGCAGGGCATCATCCTCATCACCCTCATCGCCGGCTTCGCCGGCGCCATCAGCTTTCCCTCGGCGCACACCCTCGCGGAGGCCTTCGGCTGGCGCGATACCCTACGCGTGTTCGCCGTCGTGGTGGCGCTGCTGGCGGCGCCCCTCATCTGGCATGCCGCGCGCCTGCTGGAGGCGGACGCCGACGCCACCGCGCGCGCGACCGCGGAGGATCCCAGGCCCGCCGGTGGCTACCTCGCGAACCCGGTGTTCTGGTTCCTCGGCGTGGGCTTCGCCCTGCTGGCCGTGGTCCACGGCGTGACCCTGCATCACCTGCTGTCGATCCTCGACGAGCGCCGGGTGCATGCCGAGGTGGCGGTGCTGGCGGCGTCATTCATCGGGCCGATGCAGGTGGCGGGGAGACTGGTGATGGTGGCGGTGGAAAAACACGTTTCCCACCACGGCATCGCCGCGTCGACCTTTATCTTCATGGGCCTTTCCATAATGCTGCTGATCGCGGCCGGCGGCGCGCCCACCCTGCTGGTGCTGTTCGTCATCCTGTTCGGTGGCAGCTACGGCGTGGTGAGCATCATCCGCCCGGTGATCGCCCGCGACCTGCTGGGACAGTCGGGCTTCGGCGCAAAGTCGGGGGCGCTGGCGCTGCTCTACCTCTGCGGCACCGCCTCGGCGCCGTTTGTCGGCGCGCTACTCTGGGAGATCGGCGGCTATGGCCTGGTGCTGCCGCTGCTGGTGGGTTTCGCGGCATCGGGTCTCGGCCTGTACCTGTCCGCGAACCGCCTGGCAGGATCGCGTAAGGGAGGATAGCCCGGAACCCGGCGGGAGTTTTTCTGGAGATCGTGGATAATCGGTTCGTTTTCGTGGCGTGCCGGCATGCATTGCGTTGGTTGAGCTTCGGCCGGGGCGATTACCTGATTGTTGGGTGTTGATGAAAAAAGCCATATTCGCAATTGCGCGTTACCTGCGATTTCTCCGCGTCGCGCTCCGCAGCCCCATTGCCGGCACGCTGAGGCCCGGGGACTGGCGATGGGTCTTGCGGGGCTATCAACCCGAAACGGTACGTCTTCTCGACCTGACCGCAAAGAACCACAGCGGATACATGCGGGACATCGACAAGAAACGTGTCTCGACCAACACCAACGAAGGGTTCAGCCGGCTTTTCAACAACAAGATCGAATTCCAGTTCTTCTTCGAGAACATATTTCCATTGCCGCGCCTGTACTGCGTGATCCTCGATGGCAGAATCCTGCCGGGCAGCCCGAACTACGCGATCATGGAACCGATGGAAGCCCTCGAAAAGGGTATTTCACTGGTGTTCAAACCGGTGTTCGGCGGCATGGGCAGGGGCATCTGTTTCGCCAGCAAGGAAGGAACCGACTATGTCATCAACGGCGAGCCCCGTAGTGAAGGCGGCATGGCGGAGTTCCTGTCCGGCCTGCACCAGTACATGGTCTGCGAACGTATAGAACAGCACCCGAGTTTAAGAAAACTGTTTCCCGGGACCATCAACACCCTCCGGGTTCTCACGGTCAGGGACCCCGGCAATGGTGAAATCGGGATCGAGCTTGCCGTACAGCGCATCGGCACCACGCTGTCCTTTCCTACGGATACGTTCGGGCGTGGCGGCCTGGGCGCTGATATCGACCTCGAAACGGGCACCTGTGGTGTTGCCGTGAGGCGCAGCGAAACCTGGAGCAGGGAGGCGTATACGCAACATCCGGACAGCGGCGAACAGATTACAGGCAAAAAGGTGCCGCACTGGGAAGAGATCAGGGGCACGCTGCTGGAGGGATTGTCCAAGTACCCCTATTTCGACTACGTTGGATGGGATGTCCTCGTAGCCGAAAACGGGTTCTATGTGATCGAAGGGAACCACAATCCCAGCAATCACCTGATGCAGGTCCACGAACCCCTGCTTGCCAGCCCCCTGCTTCGCAGGTTCTATGTAAGTCGCGGCATCCTTAAGCGCGAGACTGCCAGCAGTCCAGCCTGACGCACTCGATGGCCGAAAGGGGTCCGGAGTCCGGCCAGGTCCGGATCCGTCAGTCGTTGCCGGTCGACACCGGAAAAGCGAGCGGGTCGATCTGGTGGAGAAGGTCCCTGGCGCCGCCGAACAACTGGAGCGTCAGCAATCCCCAGTTGTCATTCCCCTCGATGACTACCGGGCCGGAGTCGGTTATCGCCACGTCCCAGCCAATGCTGGGAACATATTCAACGACCCGGTGTGCGGCTCTCGCCAGATCCACGGCGGCGAAGAAACGGGGAATCCGAGGCCCGGAAGACAGCAACTCATTCAGCGATCGTATCGAGGTTTCGTCAGTTCCCTTCGTGTACTTGACGTTACCGGTCAGGCTGCCTGTCTCCGCGTCTATTTCGCAATAGAATCCCCCCCACTGGACATTGTCGACCAGTCTGCCCTTTCCGCCGACCTTCAATCTGGCAGCCGGCGCCAGAATCTCGTCTCCGGAAGCAAAGGTGAAGATCCTCAGCGTGTTGACGGACGACGGGTTGAACATGGCCATCGCTTCATCCTGGTGGATCAGTTCCTGAACGATCCAGTCGCCAGCCTGAAGATACTTCCGGTCTCCGGCCGAAAGCGCATCCCCATCCACGCCCGGGATCGTTGAACCGGGAGATCCCAACAGGAAGAAGGAATCATCGGGACCTCCCGACAGCTTTCCGGCCTGCTCTCCGTATCTTTCCTTGACCAGCGCGGCGCTTCCCGCCTTTACCAGCGCATCGACAGACTCGACGGGACGGCAGAACCGGTCACTGACCCTTCCCTCGGAAATCTGCCCGAAAATCGCGGGCACCGCGATCCCGTGATACTCCATCACCTTGTTGAAGAGGACCTTGTCCCGCAGGATAACGACATGGGCAGCGTCCCACGATCCCGCATCGTCGCCCCTCACCGGTTTCGCCCGGTACCGCAACAACTCCCGGGAACTCACGTAGGCATCGGGAACGGAATCCGGTGAGTCCAGACCGTACTGGAAGTAGTTGCCACAATGCTCGCCGTGCGCAAGATACCAGCGCACCATGTCCCAGAGAATATCCACCCGGGTTTTCCGTTCCGATTGAGGCAGGCTGCTCAGGCGATCGGCATTTCTCGCTTCATGGAGAATAGACCGCGCCACCCTGGCTGCGCGCCGGAGCCTCCTCTTGGGATGCTGATACATTGTGGTCTCCATCCTTCAGTGTTGGAGCGCGACGGATATCCTTCCATCATTCTCCCACAGATGGATTAGGGGAAAAAGCAAGGTTCGCGGACCCACCCTTGCAAGACCCGGCTACTGGCAAATCCGTCGTACACCGCCGATACCCTGCAGCACCCGACCTACACTTCCCTGCCGGGACAGGATTCCAACAGGCACTTGACCACCCGTTGCATCTTGAACGAGAAAGAACCTTTCACCAGCACACAATCGCTATCATTGACCAGTTCGACCATGCTGCGCGCGCATTCCTTGCTATCCCGAAACCAGTAGTGTGGACTGTACAGTCTTGCCAACTCACCAACACCAACCACGACATCGGCGCATTCATGTGCGTACTCGCCGATCTCCCTGTGGTACCTGGCGGATTCACGACCGAGTTCGTTCATCTGGCTCAATACCGCGACTCGACGAGCGGTTCCCGATGCCGTTTCCCGGAGCGTGTCCAGACCGAGTTTCATGGAGAGCGGACTGGCGTTGTAACTGTCGTCGAGCACGATAAACCGCTCGAGTTCGAAGCGTTTCAACCTGCCAGCCACGGGTTTGTACGTCGCAAGCGCAGCGAGGGTCGCCTCCCGTGGAATGCCCCGGTGTTCGGCAATCGCCCGGGCGACTCCGCTTGCAAGTTCCTCCCCCCTGCCCGCAATCCGGATCACGCGTGCCTTTGCCTGTTGTTCCAGGTACCCGACCTGTTCGTGACCATCCCCAAGAATCACCAGTCCTTCGCCGGGCACGGCCCTGACCAGCGCCCCCTTTTCCCGCGCAACCCCTGCCAGGGTTTCGAACTGGTCGAGATGGGCGGGCCCGATGGTCGTAACGACGCCGATATCCGGGGGTGCAAGTCGCGCCGCACGCGAAACATGGCCATACGATCCGGCGGCGACTTCAAGCACCAGCACCCCGGGATACCCGCGGGTCAGGGCGAGACGTATGGCGCGAAACGGCAGGATAAACGCCGTCCGCATCCGCTTCCAGTTGCCCGAAATCCAGCGATCGAACAGCAGGATGGTGAGCGGCACACCTACGTCGTTGTTCATGTTCGCCGTCGTGCTTTGTACTTTCCCCACCAGTCGGATCGCGGTCGGATGAGACAGTACGGTGGCGATCATGCCAGTGGTGGTGGTCTTGCCGACGGACCCGGTGACCGACATGATATACGGGCGTTGCGCGAGCACGACCAACCTTGCCCAAGGGTACAGCCAGGCGGCGAGAACCCGGTCGTTCATGAATTTCGGCAATGGGCAACCTCGCGGGAACTGCAATCGGGCGTATTCTGCATCCCCGTTGCATTGGTCGCCATCAGCCCGGATCGGTCCTGTCAGCCGGAACGGGAAATGGGGATCCAGTCCGCCAGGAACACAACGGCAACATAGCGCAGCAGCTTGCCACCACCCACCAGCACGAGGAACAGCGGCAGCCGCACCCGCATCACACCGGCGATGAAGGTCAATGCATCGCCGCCCACCGGCAGCCAGGCGAAGGCCAGGGACCAGACGCCGTAGCGCTGGAACCATCGCTGCGCCCGCGCCACGTCGGCCACCTTCACGGGGAACCATCGCCGGTCCTGGAAGTGAAGCAGGAAACGCCCGAGCCACCAGTTCACCACCGCGCCCAGGGTATTGCCGAGGGTGGCCACCGCCACCAGCAGAAAAGGATCGTGCCCCGCCCGCAGGAGCGCGAACAGGATGACCTCGGAATAGAACGGCAGGATGGTGGCTGCGAGGAACGATGCCGCGAACAGCCCGGCGACGGCCAGCATGGTCAGGTCGTGCTGGCGCGCCGCCGCGCCGCAGCCACCAGCCACTGAAACAGGCGCCGCTGGCGCGGCAGGTAGAGCAGGTACTCGGGATGCCACTGGACGCCGAGGATCTCGCGCCCGGCGTTGTGCTCGATGGCCTGGGGGAAGTCGTCGAGGTCGCGCCCGCTGACGTCGAATACCTCCGCGGGCCGGTCGATGGCCTGGTGATGCAGGCTGTTGATCCGAAGCCGGTCAGTGGAGAACATCGCCTCCATCCGGCTTCCCGGCGACAGCAGCGCCGTCTTGCGCGGCAGGATGGTGGAGAAATTGGAAGTCGCCCGGCGCATGGGCCGGATGTCGGTATGCAGGTCACCGCCGCAATGGGCGTTCAACAACTGGTAGCCGCGGCAGATGCCGAGTATCGGCAGGTCGCGCTCCAGCGCGTAGCCGATGAACTCCCGCTCCAGCGCGTCGCGATCCGGGTCGTAGACCGCCTTCGGTTGCGCCTCGGCCTGGTAGATCGACGGGTGAATGTCGTCGCCGCCGCTGATGACCACCCCGTCGAGGCGCTCGCGATCGACGTGGTGGCGCACGCTGATACGCAGAGGAACGCCACCGGCGAGGCGGATCGCGAGGCGGATGCATCCCCACGACACCGACCAGGCCCGGTGGTTACCGGTTACGCCGATAACAGGTCTTGTTGTATCCGATCCAGTTCCGGATGCCAAGGAGGCTCCCCCAGGGTGATCAGCCTGCCATGAAATTCCAGCGCCTCCCGCCTGAACCGCGCAAGCAATGATGGTTCGGTGGCCAGGTGTTCCACCACGCACCACAGGTTCCACGACCGGTAGAGCCCCCAGTCGGGCTGCTCGATCTCGCAGTTCGGCAACCTGTAGTGCAGCGTCGGACGTGCATTGATACGTGAATCGTCGAGTGCGTTGTCCACGCGATCCGCATCGAGGTGGCGGAACAGCGGCAGCATGTCGAGGGCGCGGTTGCGGGTGGGATTGAACTCGAGGTAGTCGTCGATCAACGTCTCCAGTGGAAGCTCGTCCCCGGCCTCCAGGACGCGCACCAGGTAGTCCGCGGGGAAGCGATCGATATAGGGCGTGATGCGACGCGTCAGGTCCACCGCGTTGGTCTCGATCAGCCAGTCCTGGGCGACGAGGAATGCCTGCAGGTAGGCGAGTACGGTAGCGGTTCCGGTATCCGGCAGTTCCGGATTGATGTGCACGCCGAAGGCATAGATCGGCGAACCGCCGGTGCCGCGCGCGCCGCGTTTGCGCAAAGTATTCACTACCGGGTCCAGTTCCGCCAGCCGATCCAGCGGCACCGGTGGACAGACCAGTTCCGCGGGCACTACCTGTCCCGCGATCCGGGTGAGCTGTTCCATCAGCGTGTCGTCCTCGGGATTGGACGCCTGTTCCGACTCCCGCGTCTCCACCCGCTCCCGCGCGCGCGCCTTGACGAACTGCCAGTCGAGCTCGATGCGGAACTTGCCGAGCGCCTCGGTTTCGACCTCGTACTCCGCCTCGGACAGCTTGTTCACCGTGCCGGGCAGGTGATCGATCACGGAGTCCACCACCGCGTCCAGGGGTATACCGGCGAATTCCAGCTCGAATCCGGCGCGCCGCGTCTGGCCCGCCGCGGTTGCAGAACGCGCGGGTTGGAGGTATTCCCCGCTCACGGGTGGGACGACTCGTCCCTAAGCTGGGGCCAGCGGTAGTTCGGGGATACAGGCATGGCACCATGTTAACAAAATGCGCGCCGGCAGCCGTGATGTCGTGCAGCCGCGACTGCGGTTTTGCGTTTTTCCAGCGCCTGCTTTATGTTGACAACGCCAGTAGACCACTTCCAATGACCGCCAACCCTGCCATCACCCCCGCCATGATCGAGCGGGCCCGGGAGCGTATCCGGGAACACGTGCGCGTTACGCCGATGGTTGCGTCGGCGTCACTGACCGAACGCATGGGCGTGCCGGTATCGCTCAAGCTCGAACACCAGCAGGACACTGGCAGCTTCAAGCTGCGCGGCGCCACCAATGCCATCCTCAAGCTCGACGAAGGCGGCCGGGCGCGCGGCGTGGTGGGAGCCTCCACCGGCAATCACGGCCGCGGCCTCGCGCGCGCGGCGGCGCGGGCCGGGGTGCGCTGCGTGATCTGCATGTCGTCGCTCGTGCCGGCCAACAAGGTGGAGGGCATTCGCGGCGAGGGTGCCGAGGTGCGCATCGTCGGCAAATCCCAGGATGACGCCCAGGTGGAAGTGGACCGACTGGTGACGGAGGAAGGCATGACCATGATCCCGCCCTTCGACCACGCCGACGTCATCACCGGCCAGGGCACGCTCGGCCTGGAGATCCACGACCAGGCGCCGGAGATAGACACCGTGCTCGTGCAGCTTTCAGGCGGCGGCCTGATATCCGGGGTCGCGCTGGCGCTCAAGAGCCGCAATCCGGACATTCGCGTGATCGGCGTCTCCATGGAGCGCGGCGCGGCGATGCATGCAAGCCTCGCCGCCGGCAAGCCGGTGCTGGTCGAGGAGCTGCCCACGCTGGCGGATTCCCTCGGTGGCGGCATCGGCCTCGACAACCGCCATACCTTCGACATGGTGCGCTCGCTGGTGGACGAGGTAGTGCTCGTCAGCGAGGCGGAAATCGCCGCCGGCATCCGCCACGCCTATTTCGAGGAACGCCAGGTGATCGAGGGCTCCGGCGCTGTGAGTGTCGCCGCGCTGCTCGCGGGCAAGGTGAAGCCCGGTGGTCCCGCGGTTGCCCTGCTGAGCGGCGGCAACATCGACACGGCGCTCCATTTCCGGGTCCTGTCCGGCGAGGACGTCGACGTGGCGGAAGAATAGACGATGCCCAGGATCACCATTCTCACCGAGGAAGAACTTCGCCACGTGGTGGCGCTCGACGCCGAGGCAGTGAACTGCATCGAGTCAGCATTCGCCACCCTGGCGAGCGGCACGGTGGTCATGCCGCCGATCCTCTCCATGGCCATCGCCGCCCATCACGGCGAGGTGGACGTCAAGACGGCTTACGTCCCCGGGATCGACAGCTTCGCGATCAAGGTCTCTCCCGGCTTCTTCGACAATCCGAAAATCGGCCTGCCGAGCACCTCCGGCCTCATGATCCTGTTCTCCGCGCGCACCGGAATGCTGGAGGCGCTGCTGCTCGACAACGGTTATCTTACAGACGTGCGCACCGCCGCCGCGGGGGCGGTGGCGGCGCGTCACCTGTCGCGGGAGGACGCGAGCAGCGCCTGCATCCTCGGCGCCGGCCTCCAGGCGCGGCTCCAGCTCCAGGCGCTGTGCCTGGTCAGGCCGATCGAGCGCGCGGCGATCTGGGCGCGCGACCCGGCGAAGGCAAAAGTCGCCGCGGCGGACATGACGGACCACCTGAACCTGCCCGTGAGTGCGCTTGCGGACCCCGCCGAAGCGGTGGCGGACGTAGACATCGTCGTCACCACCACCCCCGCCACCGAACCGGTGTTGCGCGCGGACTGGCTGCGCCCGGGCCAGCACGTGACCGCCATGGGCTCGGACCAGGACAACAAGAACGAACTCGAACCCGGCTGCCTCGCGAAGGCGACCCTCTACGTGCCCGACCGGCAGTCGCAGACGGCTGTACTGGGCGAACTGCGCAGCGCAATGGCCGCCGGACTGGTCAAGCCGGACAGCAAGTTCGCGGAGCTGGGCGACATCGTCGCCGGCAAGGCCACCGGGCGCGCGTCACCGCAAGACATTACCATCTGCGACCTCACCGGCACCGGGCTGCAGGATACCGCCATCGCGACCTTTGCCAGCGCACGGGCAAAGGCAGCGGGTAGCGGCACTTCGTTCGAAAGCTGACTAAAGAATCTTCGCGGTCACCAGGCTTTCGAGATGCCTGCTCATGATCGCATTCAGCCTTGCCTGCCCCCTGGCGCTGGCCGGGTAGTGGTAGAAACTCACCGCCAGTGCCTGCTGACCCTGTCCTGGTGAATAACTGGTTGGACGCTTCATGGCAATCTCGCAATACGATGTTTTTTCGACCGGATGGACAGCAGGGACACGACGGCAAGCAGGACGGCATACAGCGCGATCGCAGGTTACCGAAATCCCGGTGTTTGCGGGTACCATCCGCCCCATGAACCTGCGAACACGACATGCCCTGGCACGAGTCCTGCTGCTGGCGCTCGTGTTTCGCGTGGGCCTCGGGTTCGGCCATGGCCCGGTGGTATCGGATCTGCCCGATACGCTGGCACAGTCCTTCTGCGGGCCATTACCTACGTCGGAAATCCCAGGGGTTCCCTACCAGGGATGCCCGATCTGTCATGCGCTTGCCTGGGCTGCCGACATGGGTCATGGGCTGGTTTCTGGCGAGTCATTGCTACGACTGGACTTCGACAGGTCAACCCCGCATGCGGCTCGTGAACCGCTGTTCTACGACATACCCGGTCACCGCCTTTACCGCCCGAGAGCGCCGCCAGGCCTGGCGGCAGCCTGAATCCCTGATTTTTTTTAAGACCCCGGCAGGGGCATTGCCTGGTAGTGATGTTTCCTGCGCGGTCGCAGCCCGTCCGGCACCTCCGGACGCGCCCCGATACAACTGATTTACCGGAAAAGATTCCATGAACATGTCATTTAAATCCCGTCGCTCGATGGCGGCTTTACTCTCACTCCTGGTACTTGCCCTCTCCGCGGGCATCCCTCGACTCGCCACCGCGATGGACGGCCTCATGCTCGATGATGCCTGGTCGCGCCCGTTGCCACCCACCGCGGCGAACGGCGCGGCCTACCTCGTGATCCACAATCACGGCGCTCACGCAGATCGCCTGGTTGGCGGATCCAGTGATATCGCCGAACGAGTGGAAGTGCACGACCACGTGATGGATGGCGACCTGATGAAAATGGTCCGGCTCGAAGGCGCCGATATTCCTGCAGGGGAGGTGGTGACATTCAAGCCCCACGGCCTGCACGTGATGCTGCTTGGCCTTACCCGTCCACTCGTGGAAGGGGAGCAGTACACACTGACCCTGGAATTCGAGCAGGCCGGCAACCAGGAAATTACCGTGGTCGTCGAGGATCGTGGCATGGGCGACATGCAGCACGGTGAACACGGCGAGCATGGTGATCACGGCGAAAAGAAACACGAGGAGCACGGCGGTACCGGTTCCTGAGCCGATCGCGGGTGGGGCCTGCGGCGATAACCGCTGTCGGCCCCGCATCCACATTTCGGGGCGATTGACCGCGCCGGGGCTGCCTTCCCGATCGGTGTAACGCTTCCCTGCGGGGCGCTGCCGGCCGCGGCCAGCTTTGTCACGAGGGCGACCGGGCTATTGCACGGCCCACCGGCTTCCTAGTACCTTCCGCGGATTGTCCGGATAGCCGCCACCATGATCGTAACCTCGCTCCACTTCAGCCGGGACGAATACCTTACCCGCATCGGCAAGGTGCGCCAGTCCATGGCCGCCCGCGACCTCGACCTGTTGATCGTCTCGGACCCGTCCAACATGGCCTGGCTCACGGGTTATGACGGCTGGTCATTCTACGTTCACCAGTGCGTGTTGCTCGGCATGGAAGGCGAGCCGGTATGGTACGGGCGCGGCCAGGACGCCAACGGTGCGCTCCGCACCTGTTTCATGTCGGCGGATAACATCATCGGCTACGCCGACCACTACGTGCAGTCCACCGAGCGCCACCCCATGGACTTTCTCGCCACCTGTATCGCGGAACGCGGTGGTGACAGCGGACGGATCGGGGTGGAGATGGACAATTACTGGTTCTCCGCGGCGGCTTACGCCTCGCTGCAAAAGAACCTCCCGAAGGCCAGTTTCCACGACGCCACCGCACTGGTGAACTGGCAGCGCGCGGTGAAGTCCGAGCAGGAACTCGCCTACATGCGGAGCGCGGCGCGCATCGTCGAGCGGATGCACCGGCGCATCGTGGAGAAGATCGAACCCGGCCTGCGCAAGTGCGACCTGGTGGCGGAAATCTACGACGCGTCACTACGCTTCGATGCGGACATCGGCATCGGCGGCGATTACCCCGCGCTCGTGCCGTTGCTGCCGTCGGGCTCCGACGCAGCAGCACCACATCTCACCTGGGACGATCGGCCGATGGTAGAGGGCGAGGGCACGTTCTTCGAGATCGCCGGCGTGGTGCACCGCTACCACTGCCCGCTGTCGCGCACGGTGTTTCTCGGTAAGCCGACGCAGACCTTCCTCGATGCCGAGGCGGCGGTGCTGGAAGGCATGGAGGCCGGCCTCGAGAAGGCGAAGGCGGGCAATGTCTGCGAGGACATCGCCAACGCCTTCTTCGCGGTGCTGAAGAAGCACGGCATCACCAAGGACAACCGCACCGGCTATCCCATCGGCATTTCCTATCCCCCGGACTGGGGTGAGCGGACGATGTCGCTACGCCCGGGCGACCGCTCGGTACTCGAGACCAACATGACCTTTCATTTCATGACCGGCCTGTGGATGGAGGACTGGGGCTTCGAAATCACCGAGAGCATCGTCATCGGCGAGAACGGGCCGGAATGCCTGGCGAACGTGCCGCGCAAGCTGTTCGTGAAGGCGTAACGCGTTGCGTGGCGGCCGGCGCCCGGCTTGCTACCCCGACGGGCTGTCGTGATAGCGGTATCGGGCTTCCGCGTCCCGGAATATGCCCCTGACCCTGTCGATATCCCAGGGTAGTTCCTCGAGTGTCTCGTGGTCCCACTCGCTGCGCTCCTCGGGAGGATCGAAGAAGTCGCCGCCGTAGACGTGTATCGCGGTGGTCATCTTGCCGATGGGGTTGAGCACCGAGTGGATGATGTTCCTCCCCAGGGTTGCCACGTCGCCGACGCCCAGGGTTTTCGCGCCCGCGGCCTCGATGCTCGTCTCCGTTCGCTTCCAGAACACGTTGTCCTCGCGCCCTGAATAGATGCCGATCACCGCGAACATCTGGTGATTGTGGGGCATCAGGGTCATGCACGGGGCCCAGGCGAAATCGAGGATCGTGAGGTCCTTTTCCCGGTACAGTGTCTTGATGCCGGCACTCTCCGGCGCGCCCAGCCCCGCGATCACCGCGGAAGGATCGGACACCGCCGCCTGCACCACTTCGCGCACCGCGGGCTGTCCTTCCTTCACCGCCGCCCGGCAGTCCTCGATGAAACGGTCTTTGTCGAACATTGTCGCACCTGCTCCGGTTATTCCTGTCGGGGCAAAGATACCGGGGTTGGCGATCTAATACCACCGCCACCCGCTGGCCGGGATCATCTCGTCAGCGCTTGTCGCGGAAGATCTCCACCTTGAGCGGATGCGCCTCTCCCAGCCAGTAGGCATGGTCGGTGTGGTCCGCCATATCGTTGCCGGTCAGTCCGTGGACGAGGACGTCGAGACCCTTCCTGTTCGCCTCGAGCCAGGGGATGAGTGTGTCGAAGTCCCGTGCGTCGAACGAAACCTGGCAACTCCAGCAGGGATGCGGCCCTACCGGGCGCTCGTGGTGCCTCCCCACCTCGAGGCCAAAGCGCTCGCCGATCTCGCGGCACAGGCGTTTCGCGAACTCACTGGTTAAGGCATCAAAGTAGACGTGCGCATGATAGTGTTCGTAGGCGTTGACCGGTTGCCTGCCTGTTGCCATATCGTTGATCGCTCTCGGGTCCGGGCCGGAACATACCGGCGGCTTTCCTGCCCATATCGCAGAAACCCGTTCGTCCGTCAATGCCGACCCGACGGGAGTTGAACCCACTAGGCAGTTCACAGGGAGGCACCGTGATGGTTACCATCTCACCCCGTAGCAGTCGAGATTCCCGACAACCACCCGATACCCGAGCCACGTGAAACCAAGCCCCATCACCTGCACCATCCCGCTGGACCAGGACGGCGTCCACCACGGCTTCCTGCGCCTCCCTTACAGTCGCGACGACTCCGCCTGGGGGTCCATCATGATCCCGGTAAGCGTCATCGCCAACGGCGAAGGGCCGACTGCCCTGCTGACCGGGGCCAATCACGGGGATGAGTACGAGGGGCCGGTGGCCCTGCAGGACCTGGCGCTGTACCTCGATCCGGCCAGCATCCAGGGCCGGGTGATCATCGTCCCCGCCTTCAACTACCCGGCGTTTCGCGCCGCCAGGCGGACCTCGCCCATCGACGGCGGCAACCTGAACCGCGCGTTCCCCGGGCGTCCGGACGGCAACGTGACCGAAAAGATCGCGGACTATTTCAATCGCAGCCTGGTGCCCCAGGCGGACTACGTGCTCGACATCCATTCGGGTGGAAAGACCCTGGACTTCGTGCCCTTCGCCGCGGCCCACATCCTCGAGGACAAGGCGCAGCAGGCCGCCTGCGTGGCCGCGATGCAGGCCTTCAACGCACCCTATTCCATGATGCTGCTCGAGATCGACGCGGTGGGCATGTACGACTCCGCGGTGGAGGAACAGGGCAAGGTATTCGTTTCCACCGAGCTCGGTGGTGGCGGCACCCTGAGCGCGCGCTCGGTCGCCGTCGCGCGCAAGGGCGTGCGCAACTTTCTCATACATGCCGGCATCCTGCGCGCGGAGCCGGTGGTGGAAGAGAGCATCAATCTCGACATGCCGGACGGCGACTGCTACGTGTTCTCGGAACACGACGGCCTGCTGGAGCCGGTGGTGGATCTCGGCCAGCCGGTGCACCGCGGCGACGTCATCGCCCGCGTCTGGCCGCTGGATCGCACCGGGGTGCATCCGGTGGAGTACACCGCCCTGTGTGACGGTATCCTCGCGGGACGCAACTTTCCCAGCCTGGTGAAGGTGGGGGACTGCCTCGGGGTGGTCGGAATCCTGGTCTGAGACCCTTGGTCCAGCCCGCTTAGCCTGGATTGAAAGCGGTGACGATCCAGGCGCTGGAGGGCGCCCAGACGCTGCCGTCCTCGCGCACGTAGCCGGCGAACGCCTCGGCCAGGGCCTCCATGATGACGGGCACCTGCTTCTCGCCTTCCTCCTCCGCGAGGCGGATGATCTCGCCCGCCGGGCCGTAGGCCATCGCGAACTGGACCGCCTCGTCCAGGTCGCGACCGATGCTGATGTCGCAGTCGAAGCGTTCGAACGTGACCCGCTCCCAGCCGGTGGCCTGCATCATGTCGCTGACCATGTCGGGGCCGGCCATGGAGAACGGGCCGGGTCCGCAGTGCACCGCGGTGGTTTCCTCGTGAGAGACGACCGGCACGAACCGCTTCACGCACAGTTCGGCGTCGTACAGGAAGGCATTGTCTTCGCGCTTGCGCCAGACCACCTGGGTGAAGCGCCCGCCGGGTTTCAGCGACCGTCGAATGTTGATCATCGCCGCGCCCAGCAGGTTGAAGAACATCGTGCCGAAACGCGCAAACGCCTCGTCGTAGGGGCCGCGCAGGTCACTGATCGATGCGTCGGCGACGAAGAAATCCGTGTTGCTGGCGCCCGCTTCCGCGGCATCCGCCTTTGCCGCGGCGATGAAGCGGTCGGCGCAGTCGATGCCCACGACCTCGCCCTTCCCGCCCACCATGCGCGCGATGGCGATGGTGCTGTCGCCGAAGCCACAGCCGACGTCCAGCACCCGGATACCTTCGCGGAAACCCTGGCGGGTCAGCACCTGGTGGGTGTGTGGAGCTAGGCCCTCGGTGAACAGGTGCTTGAAACGCAGGTACTTGTCGAACAGCACCGTGTTCCAGGCCTCGACGATGATGTCGTTGCTTCCCTGGGTCTCGTCCAGCATGGGTTTTCTCCTTCCGGTTGTTTTCGTGTTTCAGGCGGGCGGCGCGTACAGCCGGTCCGTCTTTGCGGCGCAGATGAAGTCGTTGCGATGCAGGCCGCGGATCTTGTGGGTCCACCAGGTTACCCGGACCCTGCCCCATTCGGTGACGATCTCCGGGTGATGTCCCTCGGACTCCGCCAGCATCCCGACGCGCACGCTGAAGGCCATGGCCTCGCTGAAATTACGGAAGCCGAACTCCCGCTCCAGGGTGAGAAAATCCTCCCGCGTCCGCGGAACCCATTCCGGCAGCTGGCCCATCAGCTCCCCCAGTTCCTCGTCGGTCACCCTGGGCGCGCCCGCGCGGCATGCCACGCAATGTTCCTTGATCAGTCCTGACACCAACGCATGACCCCGGTTAAAGTTCCGGAACTATAGCAACTTTTTCAAACGCCCATGATTGCCGTCATTTTCGAGGTCTGGCCCGACCCGGACCACCAGGAGGCCTATCTTGACCTCGCCGCCACGCTTCGCGCGGACCTGGAGGCGATCGAGGGCTTCGTCTCCGTGGAACGCTTCCGCAGCCTGACCACTGAAGGCAAGCTCCTGTCGCTGAGCTTCTTCGAGAACGAGGAGGCGCTGAAGACCTGGCGCAATACCCTGTCCCACCGCCGCGCCCAGGCTCTCGGAAAGGGACAGTACTTCGCCAACTATCGTCTGCGCGTTGCCGAGGTGCTGCGTGACTATGGCCCGGAGCAGCGCGACCAGGCGCCCGAGGACAGCCGCGCGGCGAACGGCTGAATCCGCAAAGCGGGTACAATCACGCCTCAGAAGCGGGATTCCGTATCCCGATAGCGAACCGATTCAAAGATTGACCATGTCCGATCAGAAAAAAGCCGTCGACGCCCTCTACGACGCCACCGCAAGCCGCTACCACGAGCTGTACGACACCAGCCTGCATGGCGACGTCAATACCCGCTACCCGGCGAACTATTTCCGCCTGCAGATGCTGCTCAATTCCTTCGTCAACCGGGGACTCCGGCGGGTGATCGAGGTGGGCGTGGGCCAGGGAACGCCGCTGGCCACCCTCGGCGACGCCGGCATGGAGGTCTGGGGTTTTGACATCGCCAAGGCCATGGTGGAAAAGTCGAAGGAAACCATGATGCAGCACGGCATGAATCCTGACCAGATCTTCTGGGGAGACATCCAGGATCCCGTGACCTACGCCCATGCCCTGCGCGGCGGCCGCTTCGACGGCCTCATGGCAATGGGCGTGATGCCACACGTGGATAACGATATCCAGGTACTGAAGAACATGTCGACGCTGGTGAAGCCCGGGGGCAGCGTCTTCATCGAGTTTCGCAACAAGCTGTTCTCGCTGTTCACCTTCAACCGCCACACCGTGGAGTTCATCCTCGAGGATCTTCTCGGCGGCGTCAGCGGCGAGATCCGGGACGCGGTGCGCAAGGACCTCGAGTCACGCCTGCGCACGGATATGCCGCCAGTGCGCGATACCGTGGAAGGCGCCAGCGGCGTCGCCGGCTACGACGCGATCCTGTCCAAGTTCCACAATCCCTTCGAGGTGGTGGAAACCTTCGAGCGCCTGGGCTTCGAGGAGATCAAGCTGCGCTGGTACCACTACCATCCAGCGATGCCCTACCTCCAGGGAGACATGGCGGAGGCGTTCCGCCACGAAGCGATGAGAATGGAGCACGACCCTTCACACTGGAAGGGGTATTTTCTCTGCTCCGCGTTCGTGGTGGAGGCGGTCAATCCGGACCTCGGCTGACCGGGTCACGGCTGACCGGGTCACGACTGAACGGAACGATCGCGTGCAAGACTCCGCGGCGCCCGGCCATGAGATGCACGCCTTCATGGCACGAGCCTTTCCGATCTGCCGCAGCATCACCGGCGACGGCGTCCGCCAGACACTGGACCTGATCGGCGAGCACCTTCCGCTCACCATCCACGAGGTGCCCACCGGTACCCGGGTGTTCGACTGGGAGGTGCCGCGCGAATGGAACATTCGCGACGCCTGGATCGCAGACGCCGAAGGCAACCGTGTGGTGGACTTCGCCGACAACAACCTGCACGTGATGGGTTACTCGGTGCCGGTGGACGCGACGCTGTCGCTGGAGGAACTCGAGCCCCATCTGTACAGCCTGCCGGACAAGCCGGACGCCATTCCCTACGTCACCTCCTATTACAAGGAGCGCTGGGGCTTCTGCCTGACCCATGCCTCGCGCGAAAAGCTCGCGCCCGGTCAGTACCATGTCCACATCGACAGCACGCTCGCCGACGGCAGCCTGACCTACGCCGAGTGCATCCTCCCCGGGGAATCCGAAGAGGAAGTGTTCCTGTCCACCTATGTCTGCCACCCGTCGATGGCCAACAACGAGCTCTCCGGCCCGGCGGTTACGACCTGGATTGGAAAATGGCTGCAGTCGGCGCCCAGGCGCTATACCTATCGCATCGTCTTCATCCCGGAGACCATCGGCTCCATCACCTACCTCAGCCGCAACCTGGACGCCCTCAAGGCCCGGGTTAAACTGGGATTCAACCTGACCTGCATCGGCGACGAGGGCGGGTACTCCTATGTCGCGTCACGCTATGGCAATACGACTGCGGACCGCGTGATCCACAACGTGCTCTCGCTCAAGCATCCGGGCCATGTGCGCTATTCCTTCCTGGAGCGCGGCAGCGACGAGCGACAATACGGCGCACCCGGCGTGGACCTGCCGCTGGTTTCGGTTTGCCGGTCGAAGTTCGGCAAGTACCCCGAGTACCACACTTCGCTCGACAACCTCGACCTCGTTACCCCGGCCGGGCTCGCAGGGGGCTACGAAGTGATCAGGGACTGCCTCGAGGCATTCGAGGCCAACCATACCTACCGGGTGATCTGTCTCGGCGAACCCCAGCTCGGCCGGCGTGGTCTTTACCCTACCGTCAGTACCCCCGGCAGCGGTCGCTCAGTACGCACTCTCACCAACCTGGTGGCCTACTGCGACGGTGACAACGACCTCATCGCGATCAGCGACCTGATCGGCACCCCGGTCCGGGAACTGGTGCCGCTGGTGGAAAAACTGGAGGCGGCGGAGCTGCTGCGCAGGGTCGACTGAGTCGGGCGCCGGGCCGGCGCTTGTGGAAAATTCACGCGCCAAGGCGTATCTTTGGAGGGACCGTCACAAGGAGTACCGGTCATGATTCGTTCCCTATCCCTGCTTCTCGCGTTAGCCCTGGCGGGCATAGCCAGCCCCGTCACCGCCCAGGACAAGACCCCCATCGCCGACGACGCGGAGCTCTATTTCATCAGCCCGTCCGACGGCGACGTGGTGTCGAACCCGGTCACCGTGCGCTTCGGCCTGCGCGGTGCCGGCGTCGCGCCGGCGGGCACGATGATCGAGAACACTGGCCATCATCACCTGATCATCGACGCGCCGTTGCCAGCGCTGGACGCGCCGGTGCCGGCGGATGACAACCACGTGCATTTCGGCAAGGGCCAGACCGAGGTCAGCGTCGAGCTGGCCCCCGGCGAGCACACCCTGCAACTGTTGCTCGGTGACGCGCTTCATGTACCACACGCCCGCCCGCTGAGCTCGGAGCAGATCACCATCACGGTGCAGTAGGCCCGGCTGCGGGCAAAACGGGGATCATGACTAGCGCGCCGCAATCGGCGCGACGGGATCCCGTTGCCGTGGCTGCACCAGGACGAGCCCCGCGATCATGAGCGCCAGGGCAAGGAATACCCACAGCGAATAGCGCTCGCCAAGAAGCATGGCGCTGAGCAACACCCCGCCCAGGGTGACCACGTAGGCGATCTGGCTGGCGAATACCGCGCTGGTGACGCCTACCAGCCAGATGTAGCCCGAGTAGACGCAGGCATGAACCAGTGCCGAGGCCACCACGGCCTGTTCCGCCGGCCCCCAGGGCCCTGGCATGGGTACCCAGTAGCCTCCGGCCCAGGCCACGATTCCGGAGATCACCATGCCCACCAGGGAGGCGCCGCAGATGGTGGCCATGGCGTCGTAGCCGGGCGGCGTTTTCACCGCGACGTAGTTGCCCTCGAGCCCGTAGCAGAATGGCGCCACCAGGGCGACGAGGACGAACACGGCTTTGTCCGGCTCCGGCAGGCTCGCCTCGGGGCCCACCAGGATCACTACCGCGAGACCGCCGAGCAGGACACCGGCAAGACGCCTCGGCACGAATCGTTCGATCGCGAAAGCAAGGGAAATCAGCAGGGAAAACATCGGCACTGTTGCGACGACGATGGCCATGATACCCGCGGGAAGCTGCGCCGCCGCGAGGTAGGAAAAACTGTTGGGAAGGATGGTGCCGAGTAGCCCGATCACCAGGTAGTGACGCAGCGCGATGCGATCCCAGGGCAGGGGCCGGCGCCGCAACCAGAGATAGGCCCGGGTGAACACCGCGCCGATCAACATCTGCCAGAAGATCAGCCCCACCGGCGCATGGCCGGTGGACACCGCGATCTTGGTGAGCGGTATGGTCAGCGCCCAGAGCAGGCCAAAGCCCGCGAGTGCGGCCAGCGCCCGGTGATGGGGCAATATCATGGGCGACCCGCGAAACCGGCGTGGTCAGCTGGCGGCGAAAGCGATGCCCGCCGCCGAAAGAACATCAAGATTGTTGCGCCGGCGATCGCCGTCCGGATCCTCTACGGCGGTCACCTCCGCGATCATGGCGAGGTAACGGTCGGGGAAGCCGTTCTCGCGCGCTCCCTCGAGGACGAAGGCCTTGTACCAGTCCCAGGGTGGCCGGCCGGCGTCGTGTAGCGTGGGATAGTAGGTGAAGCAATCCACCGGCCCGTCATCTGTATGCACCACCACCTGGCGGTCGATGTAGCCATGGCCAACGCCCTCGATGCGATCGAGTACCGGCTTCTCGTCGGCATGCATGTGGTAGAGCACGCCGAGTACGTGGTGGCTGCCGTCCACCGCCTCGATGCCGCACTTGCCGGAGGCGTCACCCCCGGGCTTGTTGAAATGCAGCCGGTGGCCGTCGAGCCGGCCGATCCCCAGGTTGACAATGGAGGGGCAGCGCGCGTGCAGGCGCGCGAACAGCAGGTTGGATCCGTAGGCGAAGTAAGTCACGCGCATGGCGCTTTGCTCGAGTGGGCCAGAGCCTTAAACAGGTCTCAGAAAAACGCCTGCAAGCCCGTTTGCGCGCGGCCGAGTATCAGCGCGTGGATGTCGTGGGTGCCCTCGTAGGTATTCACGGTCTCCAGATTGTTCATGTGGCGCATGACCTGGTATTCCTCGGAGATGCCGTTGCCGCCGTGCATGTCCCGCGCCAGGCGCGCGACCTCGAGCGCCTTGCCGCAGTTGTTGCGCTTGATGAGGGAGACGTTCTCCACCGCGCAGCGATCCTCGTCCATCAACCGACCGACCCGCAACGCCGCCTGCAGGCCGAGGGCGATCTCGGTCTGCATGTCGGCTAGCTTCTTCTGTACCAGCTGGTTCTGCGCCAGCGGCCGGCCGAACTGCTTGCGCTCCAGCGTGTAGGTTCTTGCCGCATGCCAGCAGAATTCCGCCGCGCCGAGTACGCCCCAGGCGATGCCGTAGCGCGCCTTGTTGAGGCAGCCGAAGGGGCCCGCGAGGCCGCTGACATTCGGCAACAGGTTCTCCTCCGGCACCTCCGCGTCCTTGAGCACGATCTCGCCGGTTATCGAGGCGCGCAGGCTGAGCTTGCCGCCGATCTTCGGCGTGGAAAATCCATCCGTGCCGCGTTCGACGATGAAGCCGCGAATAACGTCGTCGAGCTTGGCCCAGACCACCGCCAGGTCCGCCACCGGCGCGTTGCTGATCCACATCTTGCTGCCGTTCAGGCGGTAGCCGCCATCCGAGCGCTCGGCGCGGGTCTTCATGCCCCCGGGATCGGAACCGTGATCGGGTTCGGTGAGACCGAAACAACCGATCACCTCCCCGGTGGCGAGCCTCGGCAGGTATTTCTGTCTCTGCTCCTCGGTGCCGTAGGCATGGATCGGGTGCATCACCAGCGAGGACTGCACGCTCATGGCGGAGCGGTAGCCGCTGTCCACCCGCTCCACCTCCCGCGCCAGCAGGCCGTAGCAGACATTGTTCAACCCGGCGCAGCCATACTCCTCGGGAAGCGTCGAGCCGAGCATGCCGAGTTCGCCGAAGCGCCGCAGCAGGTCCGGGTTGTACTCCTCCTCGCGGTAGGCGTCGATGATGCCAGGCTGCAGTTCCGCCTGGCAGTATTCGCGCGCGCTGTCGCGCACCAGGCGCTCCTCCTCGGACAACTGTGAATCGAGGTCGAACGGGTCATCCCAGGAAAACGGAAAAGTGGCCATGTTGTATTACTTGGGTGGGTCAGGCGGCGTGTTGTTCGGCGCGGACGGTGGCAAGGGCGGACAAGTATGCCGCAAGCAGCGTGGCCTCGTAAACGATGCCCAGGAACCGGCCGTCCTGGCCGATCACCGGAATGCTTTCGCCCACGAATCCACTGGTTTTCTCCGCCGCGCTCCAGACCGAATCGTCTTCGGTGAATGTCGGGAAATCGCGGCTCACGTGATTCACCACGGGTTCCGAATCGGTGTCATGATTGCGCGCCAGCGGCAGCAGTTCGCTGAGCGCGATCTTGCCGAGAAACTGCCCCTGTTCGTCGAGCACGTAACATTCCTGCCGCCGGGCATCGATGAGGGCGTCGCGGGCCGCCTGCAGCGGGGCGCCAGCCGGCAGGGTAACCGCGTCGCTGGCCATGTGGTCGCCGATGGGCATGCGTTCCAGCACCAGCTTGTCCCGACCGTGGGACAGGTCGGCCCCCTCGTTGGCAAGCTGCCGGTCGAAGAGAGAACGACCGAACAGGCGGTAGGCGACGACGTTGGAAAACACCACGCTGATCATCACCGCGGTGGTGAGTTCGTAATTGCGCGTCAGCTCGAACACGATCAGGATCGCCGTGAGCGGGCCGCCGATCACCGGGCTGGCCACGGCCGCCATGCCGCAGACCGCGTACACCGCGGGCGCCGACAGCACGTCGCCGAACAACATCCCGGCGATGCTGCCGAGGAGGGTGCCGGTGAGCACCCCGATCAGCAGCGCCGGACTGAACACGCCGCCGGCGAATCCGAAACCGAGGCAGAGCGCGGTGGCGACGATCTTCGCCACCAGCGCCAGCACCTGCTGTCCCGGCGGGGGCGCTTCCCCGGCAATGCTATCGGCCAGGGTCTCCATCCCGAGGCCCAGTGCTTCCGGGACCCACTGCGCGATCAGCCCCACGCCGAGCCCCGCCACCGCGGGCCTGAGCCAGGCCGGAATACCGCTTCGTTCCGCGCACTCGGCGGAAAACAGCACCGCGCGCATGAACACTACCGCCACCAGGGCGCCGGCGATGCCGACGATGACGAAGGCGAAAAATTCGGGCGCGAGGGGCGCCCGATCCGCACCGATTTCGAATAGCGGCGGGCGACCGAAGAGGTAGTACTCGATAAAGAAGCCGGTGGATGAAGCCACCGTGATGGGCGCGAACGCGCGCAGCGAGTAGTGTCGCAGGATCACCTCGTGGACGAACAGGATCGCGGCGATGGGAGCGCTGAAGGCGGTGGAGATCACGGCCGCCACCCCGCAACCGATGCCAAGGGTGGCGTCGTAGCGCAGCCAGCGCGCGGCGTTGCTGCCGAGGGCCGCGCCCATGTTGGCGAGGGGGCCGTACTGGCCCACGGATGCGCCTGTGCCGATGCCGATGATGGTGGCGAGACTGTTGATCACGCCGTCCCGCCAGGGCAGCCGGTTCTCCCGTGTCTGCACCGCGTAGATCACGTGCGCCACGTTGTCGGGGCGGCGCTGCGACATGCCGCGTATCAGCAGACCCACCGCGAGGCCACCGATCACGGGCCCAAGCAGGAGCACCAGGTCTGGACCGGGGGGCTGTCGGGCGGACCAGGCGAGCAGCCGTTGCCAGAGCCAGACCATGGCCTCCACCATGGCGATGCCCAGCAACGAGCCGGCAATGCCAACGACGAGGCCGAAGCCGAGGATGCCGAAGATCCGCGCCAGCAGGTTGCGGTGCGGGCCGACCGGGGCCGGACCCGGCCGGTTCCCCGTGCCGCCGCCCGGGTTCATCCCTTGCGGATCCAGCCCAGGCCGATGACCACCACGCCGGAGAGCCCCAACAACCAGCTCACCAGGGAGGCGTCCGCCGGCAAACCTGCGGGCGCCAGCACGAAGGCCAGCAGGATCAGGCCGAGGCCCGCCACCAGGCGCCGCGTCTTGCGCCCCGAGGCCTGGAATTCTGCGCGTAGCATCGCTATCTCGGCGTCACGGGTGCGGAATACGAGCTCGTCGTTCTTCAGGCGATAGAACACCTGGTGCGCAAGGCCGGGCAGTTCGGGCGCCAGGGTGGCGAGGTTCGGCATTTCCCGGCGCAGGGCCTTGAGTGCCGCGCGTGGCCCGATCTGTTCGCTCATCCAGCGCTCGAGGAACGGCTTGGCGGTTTCCCACAGATCGAGATCGGCGTAGAGCTGGCGCCCGAGTCCCTCGATATTGAGCAGGGTCTTCTGCAACAGCACGAGCTGCGGCTGCACCGGCATCTGGAAGCGGCGCGCGATGCGGAACAGGTCGATGAGCAGCCCGCCGAAGGAGATCTCGCTGATGGGGCGGGCGAAGATCGGCTCGCAAACGGTGCGGATGGCACCCTCGAACTCCTCCGCGCGGGTATCCGGCGGCACCCAGCCGGCGCGGATATGGGCGTCGGCCACCGCGCGATAGTCGCGGTTGAAAAAGCCCAGCAGGTTCTCCGCGAGGTAGCGCTTGTCCGCGTCGCCCAGGGTGCCCATGATGCCGAAGTCGATGGCGCGGTACTGGCCGCTCTCCGAGACAAAAATGTTGCCGGGATGCATGTCGGCGTGGAAGAAGCCGTCGCGGAAGGCCTGGGTGAAGAAGATCTCGACACCGTCATGGGCGAGCTTGCGAAGGTCGATGCCCGCTGCCTTGATCGCCTCGACGTCGCGCACCGGGATGCCGTAGATGCGCTCCATCACCATCACGTTGCGCCGGCAGTGGTCCCAGTACACCGCCGGCACGTGGATCAGGTCGGAGCCCTGGAAATTGATCTTGAGCTGGCTCGCATTGGCGGCCTCGCGCATCAGGTCGAGCTCGTCGTGGATCGTGCGGTCGTAGTCATCCACGATCTCCCGCGGCTTCAACCGCGGCGCCTCCGGCCAGTGGCGTTCCGCAAGGTCCGCCAGGGTGCGCAGCAGGTCGAGGTCGCGCTCGATCACAGTGGAAATGCCCGGCCGGATCACCTTGACCACCACCTCGCTGCCGTCGAGCAGGCGCGCGTAATGCACCTGGGCCACGGATGCCGAGGCGGTGGACTCGGTCTCGAAATGGCTGAAGTGCTGTTCCAGGCTGTCACCGTAGGCCTGCTCGATGATCCGCCGCGCCTCGCTGCCGGGAAACGGCGGCACCTCGTCCTGCAGCTTGACCAGTTCGCGGTGGATGTCCTCCGGCACGAGGTCGGGTCGGGTGGACAGGAGCTGGCCGAACTTGATGAACACCGGGCCCAGTTCCTCCAGCGCCTGGCGCAGGCGCACGCCACGCGGCTCGTCATGATGGCTGCGCCAGCGCCGCGGCACCAACCGCAGCAACAGGGCCATGGGCCGACCGATATGCAGCGTCGTGGCGAATTCGTCCAGGTTGTGGCGCAGCAGGACGCGCGCGATCCGGTACAGGTGCCAGGCGTCCCCGAGCATGGTTCAGCCGTTGTTCCGTTTCGTATCCGCCGGGCGCGACAGCCGACCCAGTCGCGCCGCCAGCCGGTCGGTGTCCGCGCGCAGTTCGGAGACCGCCGCCTCGAGCCGGCGTAGCGCGGCGCCGCTCGCAAGCACGCGGCGCTCCTCGGTGAGATAGTCGGCGAGATTCTCCCGCGAAAGGTCGGCGCTTTCCCGTGCCCATCCGGTTGCCCCGCGTAGCGCGTTGCCAACCTTGCGCGCCGGCAGGTCGCCGACCGCGCGCGCAATCAGTTCCTCCCAGTCGAAGTCGAATCGCGCAAGCAGCCTTTGCAACGCCTGGCCCGCCTCGGCATCACCCGCGAGGGTGACCTGGCCGTCGGTCAGCGCGCCGCTTTCGCTTCCCCGGGTCGCCAGTCGGGCGAATGCGGACAGCGAGCCCGACAGCGTGACCGCCGGCGCCACGTCGCTCTCCGGCGCGAGGGCGAAGCCATCCGGCTCCGGCACCAGGAACAGGGTCAGTGTCGGGGCGGTGATGTCGATCCGGTAGACCTTGCCGGCGAGCGCGCCGAACGCCGCCGCGGTGTCCGGATCCGTGGACAACGCCGCGCGGACCGCGCGGTTCAGCCAGTCGAACAGCAGCGTCCTGGCATCGGGATTCACTGGCGGAAGCCGACGTGCAGGGCGACGATGCCGCCGCTCAGGTTGTTGACCCGCACGTGATCGAATCCCGCTTCCAGCATCATGGCACGCAGCGTCTCCTGGTCGGGATGCCGGCGAATGGATTCGACCAGGTAGCGATAGCTGTCCTCGTCTCCCGCAACCAGGCGGCCGATCCGGGGGATCACGTTGAAGGAATACGCGTCGTAGGCCTTCTCAAGCAGTGGGAGCATGGGGCGCGAGAATTCCAGCACCAGCAGCCGCCCGCCCGGTTTCAGCACCCGGCAGAGTTCCGCCAGCGCCTGTTCCTTGCGGGTCACGTTTCGTAGCCCGAAAGCGATGCAGGCACAGTGAAACGATGCATCGGGGAAGGACAGGTTCTCGGCGTCGGCAAGCGCGAAGGTCACCTGCCCCGCCAGCCCTGCGTCCACCAGCCGCGCGCGCCCCTGTTCGAGCATCGCGGCGTTGATATCGGTCACGGTGACACGGCCACCGGGGCCCACCTGGCGGGCGAACAGGCGGCTCAGGTCACCGCTACCGGCGGCCACGTCGAGTACGCTGTCGCCGGGCCGGAGGCCGCTCTGTGAAGCAGCGAAGCGCTTCCACAGGCGATGCACGCCGAGTGACATGAAATCGTTCATCAGGTCGTAGCGACCCGCCACCGAGCGGAACACGTCGCCCACCAGGCCCGCCTTGGCGTCGGCATCCACCTCGCGGAAGCCGAAATGGGTCTTTTCGCCCGTGCTCATCGCCGCCGTAACCGGATGGAACCTGGTGCGCTCAGGCGTCCAGCTTGCGCTGGTGGCCCGCCTCGGCGAGGCGCTCGAGATAGCGCGCCCAGTTCTGCTCCTGGTTCACGCCCAGTGTGTAGAGCGTTTCCCAGGAAAAGATGCCGCTGTCGTGGCCGTCGTCGAAACGCGGCTTGATGGCGTAATTGCCCACTGGCTCGATGGCGTCGATGTTGACGTTCTCCTTGCCAAGCTGGAGGGTTTCCTGGCCCGGACCGTGGCCCTGCACCTCCGCGGAAGGCGAGAACACCCGCAGGTATTCACAGCTCATATCGAAGGATTTTCCGTCATCGAAAGCCACCGTGAGCGTCCGGGTACGGCGGTTGAGATTGATCTCGGTGGGAATGGGCTTGCTCATGGCACTGCCGGAACGGGAGACGGGCGTATTGTACCCGCCGCTGTCGGTGGCGCGGGAGTTTCCCCGGGTCGGCCCGGCCTGGCGAGGCCCGGTTCAGCCCTCGGCGAGCCAGCGCGCCGCGGATTCGGCGAAATAGGTCAGGATGCCGTCGCAGCCCGCGCGCTTGAATGCGACCAGTGTCTCCATCACCACCTTGCGCTCGTCCAGCCAGCCGTTGTCGCAGGCCGCCTTGAGCATCGCGTACTCGCCGCTGACATGGTAGGCAAAGGTCGGCATGCCATAGGCCTGCTTCACCCGCCAGACGATGTCGAGATAGAGGGTGCCCGGCTTGACCATCACCATGTCGGCGCCCTCGGCGATATCCATGCCCACCTCGCGCAGCGCCTCGTCGCCGTTGGCGATGTCCATCTGGTAGGTGTACTTGTCGCCACCGGCGAGGTTCGCCGCCGAGCCCACGGCGTCGCGGAACGGGTTGTAGAAACTGGAGGCGTACTTGGCGGAGTAGGCCAGGATGCGGGTATGGATATGCCCGGCGGACTCCAGCGCCGCGCGGATCGCGCCCACGCGCCCGTCCATCATGTCAGACGGCGAGACCACGTCCGCCCCGGCATCGGCATGGGACAACGCCTGCTTTACCAGCGCCTCCACCGTGCTCTCGTTGACCACGTATCCTTCGGCGTCCAGCAATCCGTCCTGGCCGTGGCTGGTATAGGGATCGAGCGCGACGTCGGTGATCACGCCGAGCTCCGGGGTGCGCGCCTTGATCGCGCGCACAGTGCGCTGCACCAGGCCGTCCGGATCCCAGGCCGCTTCAGCGCCCTCGGACTTGGCTTCCGGCGGCGTCACGGGGAACAGCACCACCGCGGGGATTCCGAGGGCGTGCAGGGCGGCGCACTTCTCCGCCACGAGATCCGGGCTGAGACGCAGGATGCCGGGCATCGAGGGCACCACCTCTGTGTGGTCCTCTCCCTCGCAGATAAACAGGGGTTGCAGGAGGTCGGACGCGCGCAGGTGATTTTCCCGCATCAGCCGGCGGCTGAATGCATCCCGCCGCATGCGCCGCGGGCGGGCGGCGGGGAAGGGAGCCTGTTGCGGGTGGTCCGGCATGCCGCGTCAGGACTTGCGCGTTGACTTCTTCTTCGCGCCGGTTTTCTTCGCCGTCGTCTTTTTCGCGGTAGCCTTCCTGGCCGACGACTTCTTCGCGGTTACTTTTTTCGACGTCGTCTTTTTCGAAGTCGTCTTTTTCGAAGTCGTCTTTTTTGACGTGGTCTTTCTTGACGAGGTCTTTTTCGCAGTGGTTTTCTTCGCGGCCGCTTTTTTTGCGGTGGTTTTCTTCGCAGACGTTTTCTTCGCCGACGCTTTCTTCGCAGCCACCTTTTTCGCGGTGGACTTGTTCACGTTGGATTTTTTCGCCGCGGTCTTCTTCGCGGTCGTTTTTTTCGCCGCTACCTTTTTTGCGGCGGACTTCTTCGCGCTGGTCTTCTTTGCCGTGGTCTTTTTCGCTGCGGGCTTGATTGCAGTCGATTTCTTTGCAGCGGTCTTCTTTGCCGTGGCCTTCTTTGCCGTGGTCTTCTTCGCCGTCGTCTTTTTTGGCGCAGGCTGCTTCGTGGCCGACTTCTTCGCCGCGGCCTTTTGCGCGGTGGTTTTCCTTGCCGCCACTTTCTTTGCTGTTGTTTTCTTCGCCGGCGTTTTCTTCTTCGCCGTGGCGGCTCCATTGCCCGCTGATGCGGGTATCCGGTTGATCTTCCCACCGGCAATGACGGTGCTGTCGCCGTCGCCGTTGGAGTCCGCAGCGGAAAACACCGCCTCGATCTCCAGCGGCCGGATTTCAAGGTCCACGATCGCGCAAATCTTGTCGTGGATCTCTTCCACCGTGCCCGCCGCCGCCACGGTGCGCAGCTTGTGCTGGGCGCGGAAATAGGTGATCAGCGGCAGTGTCTTCTCCTTGTACACCGCCACCCTCGCGGCCACTGCTTTCGGATTGTCGTCCTTGCGCGTGCCCAGGGGTGAGCCGCACTTGTCGCAGGTATCCGCGGTGGCAGGAGGAGAGAAATACTTGTTGTAGATCTCGCCGCAGCCGGTGCAGGTCTGGCGGCCGATGTTGCGCTTGGTCAGCAGGTCCTCGCCCATCTCGGTGTAGATCGCGATCTGCAGCGGGCGGCCCATCATGCCGAGGAGGTTGTCCAGGGTCTGGGACTGGGGGATGTTGCGCGGATAGCCGTCGATCACGAAACCACGCTTGGTGTCCTTGCGCTGGAGTCGTTCCTCCAGCAGCACGCGGACCACCTCGTCGGACACCAGGTGTCCCTCGTCGATGGCGCGGCGATCCTCTTCAGACAACAGCTTGCCGTCGCGCGCTTCCTCGCGCAACAGGTCGCCTGTGGAGATATGGGGTACCCGGTAACGCTCTGCCAGCAGTTTTGCCTGGGTGCCTTTGCCGGATCCAGAAACGCCGATCAATGCGATACGCATGGAATTGTCTCTTACACCTGAGGGGGAGCTTTGGGGGCCGGAGACTACTCGTTGTCCGGCATTCCGTCAACACTCGTCACCGATCCCCCGGGAAGCCAGAGGACACCCGGTGGGCAAGCTCTAACTAACTGAATTCACTGATAGTTTCAGGTGGATAGACCTTCCGCGGCAACGCACCAGTCGAACTCCGGGTCACCGCTGGCGAGGAACCAGGGATTGAGAATGTCCGCCTTGTTGTAGCGCAGCGGGGTGCCATCGAGTCGGGTCACGCTGCCTCCCGCGGCCTCCAGGACACAGTGCGCCGCGGCGGTATCCCACTCCGATGTGGGACCGAGTCGCGGGTAGATATCAGCGCGGCCCTCGGCCACCAGGCAGATCTTGAGCGAGCTGCCCATACTGGCGACGGTTACCGGCGCGTACATGCGTTCGAGGTTGTCCCGGTAGTGCTGCACCGCTTCCCCGGCATGGGAGCGGCTCGCCACCATGACAATCTCATCCGCGGGCAACTTGCGCACGTGTATAGACTCGGCGTCTTTGCCCGCGGCGCGGCGGAAGGCGCCGTCTGCCAGGGTGGCGAAGTGGCTTACTCCCGTGACCGGCGTATGCACCACGCCAAGCACCGCCTCGCCCTCGACGACGAGGGCGATATTGACGGTGAACTCGCCATTGCGGCGGACGAATTCCTTGGTACCGTCCAGCGGGTCCACCAGCCAGAATCGCGTCCACTCGCGGCGCGCCGCGAATGCGGACGAACCGGATTCCTCGGAGAGCAGCGGTATGTCCGGTGTCAGTTCCGCGAGCCTTCCTGCAATTCGCGCGTGGGCACGGCGGTCCGCAAGGGTGAGCGGTGATCCGTCGCCCTTGGTCTCCACTTCAAAATCCTCGCGGTTGTAAACGTCGAGGATTTCCTCGCCGGCGGCGATGGCGATATCGACCACCGCGTCCATGGATGGCAGTCCCGTCATCGGGCGGCATTCCCCGCCACGTAGCGCTGCCGCAGGATGTTCAGCAGCACCAGGAAACGCGCGTCGCTCACCTCGGGATGGTCCTGGAGCGCATCGATCCTCGCCAGCGGCCAGCGCACCTGTTCCAGCACCTCGATCTCGTCGCCCGTGTCGAGCTGGCGTGGCTGCAGGTCGGTGGCAACATACAACCAGGTCACGAAGTCGCTGTAGCCAGGGCTCGTGGTGACGCTGCGCAGGGCCTCGAGCCTGCCCGGCGCGTAGCCGATCTCCTCCGCGAGTTCGCGCGCGGCAGTGTCCTCCGGCAATTCCCCGGGGTCGACCTTGCCCTTGACGAAGCCGAGCTCGTAGCGATCCAGCCCGGCGGCGTATTCCCGCACGAGCACCATCTCGTCGCCATCCACCGCGGCCACCATGACGACGCCGTCGCCCTGGTTGCGCAGGCATTCAAAGGTCGCCTGCTGGCCACCGTCGAAGCCCATCTCCAGGGCCTCGATCCGGAACAGCCTTGATTGGGCAAGAATTGAAGTTGATAGAATCCGGGGTTTGGACATTGCGGGCGGGGCGCGAAGCGAGGGCGGATTGTAACCCGAAGCGACGGGCCACCTTCCCCATGCACCGTCCCGCCACCCATGACCGCATCCCATCCAGAGTCCGACCTGTTTTCATCGCCTGATCCGGTACCCGACTGGACGCGGATCGATACCGTGCTGCTTGACATGGACGGCACCCTGCTGGACCTGCATTTCGACAATCACTTCTGGCTCAGGCATGTTCCGCGACGCTATGCCGAGGAGAACAGCCTGTCCGTCGCTGATGCCGAGGCGCGCATCCTGCCGCATATGCGCGAGATCCGCGGCACACTCGACTGGTACAGCATTCATTACTGGAGCGACTATCTCGGCCTCGACATCCCGGCGCTGAAGCTCGAGGTCGCCCACCTGATCCGGCTCAGGCCCTGGGTGCGCGAGTTCCTCCAGTGGCTGAGGGAACAGGGCAAGAAGACGGTACTCGCCACCAATGCGCATCCCGACACGGTGGAGATCAAGTTCTCCCGGGTGGCGCTCGGGTCCTGCTTCGACCAGATCGTCTGCTCCCATGATCTCGGCGCGCCCAAGGAAACGGTCGAATTCTGGGAAGCCCTGTCAGGACAGTTGGCATTCGACCCGGAGAGAAGCCTGCTGGTGGACGACAACGACAGCGTGCTCGACGCGGCCGCTGATTTCGGCATCCGCTGGCTGTGGTCGGTATCCCGCCCCGACCTGAAGGCGCCGCCGCGGGCGCCCGGGCGCTATCCCGCGGTGGATCGTTACCAGGACCTGGTGGGGCGCGGCTGACGACCCATGGCAACGCCTTCCGGCCTCTACCGCCAGGACGTCGACCAGTGCCTGATCAAGTCCGATCCGGCCCAGCTCGAGGCGCTCGTCCACCTCGACGGACTGCACGCCGACATCGTCGAGCTGCTTGCATTGCCCTGGTACCGCCGCTGGCAGAGACAGCGCACGCCGCGCGGAATCTACCTCCGCGGCGGCGTCGGCACCGGCAAGACCATGGTGATGGATTTCTTCCACCGCGCGTTGCCGGACGGCGTCGCCTGGCGCATCCACTTCCACCGCTTCATGCAATGGGTGCACGAGCGCCGCACCGCCATCGGCGACCAGCGTAACCCGCTGGAACTCATCGCCACCGAGTTGTCGGAGCGGCACCGCGTGCTCTGCCTGGACGAGTTCGCGGTCACCGACATCGCCGACGCCATGATCCTGAACGGCCTGCTGAAATCCCTGTTCACGGAAAATTTCATTCTCGTCACCACGTCCAACGTGGCGGTGGCGGACCTGTACCGGGGCGGCCTGCAGCGTGACCGTTTTCTGCCCGCCATCGCGCTTCTCGAAGAACACACGCAGGAACTCCTGGTGGACAGCGGTAACGACTACCGCATGGCTTACCTCAAGCAGGACTCCATCTACCACACGCCTCTCGGCCCCGCGGCGGAAGCGGAAATCGCCGAGGCGTTTCGCCGGCTCGCGGGCCTGCACGAGCCCAGCAAGTCGGTGATCACGCTCGCCGGGCGCGAGGTGCCGGTGGTGGCCACCGGGTCCGGGGTGGTGTGGTTCGAGTTCGCCGCGCTCTGCGAAGGCAACCGCTCGCGCTTCGACTACATCGAGATCGCACGCCGCTTCCATACCGTCATCCTCGCCAACGTGCCGGTGCTGGGAGACGACCGGAACGATCCCGCGCGCCGATTCATCGAGCTGATCGACGAACTCTATGACCGCGGCGTCAACCTCATTCTCTCGGCCGCCGTCGCGCCCGCCGACATCTACACCGGCAAACACCTGGCCGAACCCTTCCAGCGCACGGTGAGCCGACTCACCGAGATGTCGTCGGCGGAATATCTCGGGCGCCCGCACCTGTCCTGAGCCCGTTAGCCCGAATATTTCGGCTGGTGAAATATCCGGGCCAGGGATTTCAGTCCGGAATGTGCGCGGGCGCACTTTCCCCGCAATGAGTCGCTGCTAGAGTGCACTTGTCCGGCTGCCAGGATGGCGACCGGAAGAACCGGGAACGGGACTGTCCCGACCCACCCAGGCAACCAAGGAAAAGGAGATTCACATGCCAAGCAAACAACTTTCGACGTACCCGTATTTCAGCGTCCTCTGGCGCCTCGTCGCGGCCTGCTGCCTGATGCTGGCGCTGACCGGCAATGCGCACGCGGAAAAGATCAACCTCAACACCGCGGATGCGGACACGCTCACCTACATTCCGGGCATCGGCCCGGCAAAGGCCCGTGAGATCGTCTCCACGCGCGAAGCCATCGGCGACTTCCAGTCCATGGAGGACCTGTTGTCGGTGAAAGGCATTGGCGAGAAAACGCTCGAGGTGATCCGCCAGCACGGCGAACTGGACGGCGGGGTCTCCACGCTCACGGAAGAGATGCGCAGCAACCCGCCAAGGCGGGCGGCGAGCACGCAGACAAGCGACGCGCCCAGCGGCTGAATTGCACCACCCTCATTCAGGGCCCTCCCCCAGGGCCCTTTTTTTATGCCTGTCCAAAGCGACCTGCGGAAGGCCAGGACGGTATTCCGCGACATCTGGCAGATCGAAATCCCAGCGAAGGCTGGGATCCAGTTTTTCACGCATGCACGCTCCTTGACATGGACGCCAGCCTTCGCTGGCGTTTCGAGATAAATCGCTCTGAGGCAGACTGGAACCGGGAATATCCTCCGGTAGACAACCTGTTGGAATTGCACGACTAGTGAGCACGCAGTCCCAGAGGATCCTCCGGATCAACACCGTCCATGAACACCTTGCCACGGGTGCGGTCGGCTACCTGGTAGACCAGGCCGAGCCAGTTGTTGATGATGGCCTTGCCGGTGTCCGACCAGGTGTTGTCCACGAGACCGGCGACCGCGTCATCGGGGAACGGCGGCAGGCTGCTGTAGTCGCCGCGGGCGCGTTCGACCTGGTGCTTGTAATGCTCCAGCAGGTTTCGCGCTTCGACCTGGAAGTAATGTTCCGGATAGGGTGGCCAGGTGCTGCGAATACCTTCCACGTAGCGCACCACCTCGCGCTTGTACTCCTTCAGCAGGCTCACGGCGTCGTACTCCGGATGCCCCTGGAAAAAAATGAAACGCAGCCCGTCGGGGCTTACAGCCAGGTGAACATCCGCCTCGCGGCTGACCGCTAGCGGCACCAGGCCTTTTTCCGCGAGCTGCTCCGCGTTGACCTCGTAGACATGCGAATGGGGCGCGTCGAAGCGGGTGTTGATATTCGCGATCAGCGGATGGCTCGCCTGGGTGATGTGGTTTGAATACACCCCCCAGCGCTTGTCCGCGAGCTTGTAGCGCTGGATGCCCCAGAGCCTTTGCACCACAGCGTGGGTAGCGAGGCAGGAACACATGACCGAGCAGGTATTCTCCCGCGCCCAGTCCACCACGCCCATGAGCGGTTCCCAGAACGGCTCGTCCTCGATCCGCTCCAGCGCCGGGTTGGCGCCCGACAGGATGACGGCATCCAGACCCTCCTGCTTGAGTGTTTCGAAGTCTTCGTAGTAGCGCTCGATATGCGCGCGTGACTTTTCATCCCGTGGAATCTCGGGAAACGAGAACAGGTGCACATGGAACTGGGCGATGCGGTTGCAGGAGCCCACCAGGCGCATGAACTGTCGCTCGGTGGCCTCGAGCGCCGCGTCCGGCATCATGTTGAGAATGCCGATATGCAGCTCGCGGATATCCTGCTGGCGCGCGCGGCCGGGCACCAGCACCTCCTGGCCCTCGGACCGCAGGCGGTCGAAGGTCGGCAGTTCCGAGTTCTGGATCAGCGGCATGGCGAATGCTCCCTGCGATGTCAGCCGCCGGTCGAATCGATGGCGGCGCAGATGTAGTCGGTAAAGTCCGACTCATCCCTCAGGCTCATGATATCGCCGGCATTGGCGGTATGGCCATACTTGTCGGCGATGCGCTGATACTGGGGGCGGCGCCATTCGAGCAGGCGCGGGAAGATCCACTGTACGAACTCGTCGGGAGCCACATCTCCCGCGCCGTCAATGCCCTTGTCCGCCAGGTATTCCGCCAGTTGCTCGTCGAGGAACGACTCCTCGTAATTCAGCGGCTTGGGATAGCGCTGCGCGCGCTCGATGAGCGTCTCCTCCATGTCGTGGTCGGCGCGCAGGTAGATGACGAGCGTATTCGCGGACAGCCGGTCCCAGCATTCCGCATCGCTCAGGCCGTAGATGCTGCCCCCCGCGTCGTTGATGAAATGGGGATAACCGTAAACCGTTCGCCCGCGCACGATGAACTCATCCACGTCGCGCATCGCCCCGACCTCGGCGGCACGGAAAAGACGCTGGCGGCGCTTGAACTCGTCCACCGGCAGTCCGCCGAGATCGGGATTGCCGATCTTGCCGAGGAAATCCGAAACCGGGCCGAGGTTGTCGATAGTGATGTTGTTGCGGATGTAGATCGAGTCATTCCGCAGCTGCTTGCGCAGGTAGGGATGCTGCATTGCCATCAGCTTCACCTGGTCGAGAATCGCCTCGTCCAGGTAACGCGTGCCGATTCGGTAGTCACCGGAATAATGGAACCACTGGTCCCGGGGAAGCAGCGCGGCGAGCGTGGTCTTGCCCACCCCGGACATGCCCAGCAGGGTGATGCGCTTGTTGTCCCAGTTTCGGAATTCCTGGCTGCTAAGTTTCATAACGGCACAAAAGGACGCGTTGTACAGGTCGTGTACGTGGTCGGGAAGACGGAAGTTTACAGGAACAGGTATAGCAGGATGATGCCGAGGATGACGCGGTAGATAACGAACGGCATCATGCTGAAGCGGCGGAGAAAACCGAGGAACCAGTGAATGCAGGCAAACGCCACCGCGCCGGATACCACGGTACCGAACAGCATTACGCCCCACGATATGGGCTCCCGCGACTCCATGAGATGGCCGGCTTGCCAGACTCCCGCGAGGGCAATGACGGGAATTGCCATGAGGAAGGAGAATCGCGCCGCGGCCTCGCGTGTCAATCCCATGGCGAGACCGGTAGTGATGGTGATCCCCGAACGTGAGGTGCCCGGGATCAACGCGAGTACCTGCGCGGCGCCGATGGCGAGCACGTCGCGCCAGCCAATATCTTCCAGTTCACGTCGTCGGGAACCGGCGATGTCCGCCCAGCCGAGCAACAGACCGAAGCCGATGGTCGCGACGGCAACCGGCACCGGCGCGCGCAACCACTGGTTGACCACCGATTCCAGCAGCACACCCGCGATGCCGACCATGACGGTTGCGCAGGCAATGGCCCAGGCGAGTCGGCTGTAGGGCGTAACGGGACCTCCTCCCAGGGAGCGTATCCAGTCGCCCAGGATGCGGCCGATATCCCGGTGGAAGTACGCCAGCACCGCCAGCAAAGTACCCACGTGCACCGCCACGTCGAAGGCGAGCCCCTGGTCGGGCCAGCCGAGGAGATGCGGCAGCAACACCAGGTGGCCCGAACTCGAGATCGGCAGGAACTCCGTGAAGCCCTGCACCAGCGCGAGCCAGAATGCCTGGTGGAAATCGATCATGCCGCGAGCCTCGATGCAAGATTGCGGCGGCGAAACGATTCAGGAGGATCGATGCCACGGCCGAGAGCCAGGACCTTGAACTGTTCGCCCATCTCCTGGGGCATGGTGAGGCGCCGGGTTTCCGCGGCAAGCGCCATCGCCGCCGGCGTTCCGACTCCCAGGACTTCGAGGCGCTCCGCGTGGATCTCGGCGAGCCCTGCATGGATGAGAAACCCTGCCTGGTCGGAGTAGCCCAGGACGTCGAGGCCGGACGCGGTTGCAGAGTTCGCCACGGCGGTGAAATCCACGTGCGCGGTAATGTCCTGCAACCCCGGCCAGAGAAAGGGATCGCCATGAGCGTGGTGGCGGTAGTGGCACATCAGGGTGCCCATGGAACGGTCGGGATGATAGTAGGTGCGCCGGTCGTAGCCATAGTCCACCAGCAGGACGAGACCATGGTCGAGACAGTCGGCTACGCTGCGGATCCAGGCAGGCGCCAGGCGGCTCCACTCGCTCTCATAGCCCGGGGGGAGAGCGAGGTCCGTGGGCAGCGCCAGCGGAGCAGTTCCCTGAGGTGCTATGGCCCAGTCCAGGGAGTCGTCATTCATCGCCACGCCCAGGAGCATGGGTCGACCCGACGCGTCCACCCGGAAGCGTTGCACCGGCATCGCGTCCAGCACCTCGTTGGCCAGCATGACGCCATCAAAGGACCCGGGCAACTGGTCAATCCATTGAACGCGATCCCGGAGCCTGGACGGCAGCTCGGCGATGGCATCCTGCTGCCGCACCCTGAGTACCGGACCCGGTTCAAGGATGTAGTATTGCGCCGGCAGGCTGTCAATCGCTTCGAGCGCGGGCAGCAGTCCAGCGATTAGGGCGCCCGTACCGGCGCCGAACTCCAGGATCCCGTCAGGTCCTGGGCAGGAATCCGTCCCACCGCCATGCAGTACGCCGGCAATCTGCCCGGCGAGACAGGTGGCTAACAGGTCGCCGATGACCGGCGCGGTGACATAGTCCCCGGCGGCGCCAAAGACCTCGCGGTCCGCGGCATAGTAGCCGAGCCCCGGCGCGTACAGCGCCAGCTCCATGTAACGCTCGAAACTGATCCAGCCGTCATTCTCTGATAGCTCCTCCCGAATCCGGTCGACCAGTTCGCGTGATGCGCACGCGAGCGCGGGCGCAGGCTGTTCAAAGCCTTGGATGCCTTTGGCTTGCAAGAGAAACTGGGGTGCTAGAATTGAGCGCGATGCCGATGGCGGGATTATGAACAGTTTGACCGACAAAGTCGCCCTGATCACGGGTGGTTCGCGCCGGATCGGCGCAGCTACCGCACGCGTGTTGCATGCCGAGGGGATGCGCCTGGTGATTCACTACCGCAACAGCGCCGACGCCGCGGAGGAACTGCGCGCCGAGCTCTGCGAGGAACGGGCCGATTCCGTCATGCTTATCCGCGGCGACCTGGCGGAGATCGCCAAGGTAAAGAACCTGGTGCGCGAGGCGGCGGCATCCATGGGCGGACTGCACGTTCTGGTCAACAACGCGGCGCTGTTCTTTCCCACCCCCATCCGCTCCGCCACGGAAGATGAATGGGACGCGCTCATGCTGACCAATCTCAAGGCGCCGTTCTTCCTCTCCCAGGCCGCCGCGCCCTACCTCGCGAAGGATGGCGGCAGTATCGTCAACATTGCGGACATCTATGCCGACCGGCCGCTCGACGAGCACCCGATATACAACGCCAGCAAAGCCGGGCTGGTCGCGCTGACGCGTTCCCTTGCGCGCGATCTCGCACCGGAAATCCGTGTCAACGCGGTGGCGCCGGGAGCGATCCTGTGGCCCGAGAACGGCATGGACGAACTCTCCCGCCAGCGCCTGATCACCCGCACCCCGCTGCGCCACTCCGGCAACCCGGATGATATCGCGCGCACCGTGCACTTCCTGGTCGCCGATGCGCCCTACGTCACCGGCCAGGTCATCAACGTCGACGGCGGGCGCTCGGTGGTGCCCTGATCCGGGCCAGCAGTCCAGATGGCCAATATCCTCGTCGCCGGCGCAGGCAAGCTCGGCCTGCCACTCGCGCGCCTTCTGGTGGCCGCCGGCCACCGTGTCAGCGCCATCCGCCGCAGCGATCCGCCACCCGTGGCGGAGGGCATACACTGGTACTGCCTCGACCTGGAGGAGCCCGCATCGCTCGCGCCGCTAGCGCGGGACTACGACCAGGCTGTCATCATTCTCACTCCCGCATCGCGCTCCCCCGAGGGTTACGAGAGAGCGTACCAGCATGCGCAGGACAACCTTCTGGCGCACCTCGACGGCTCGCGTACGCGGCCGGCCTGCCTGTTCGTCTCCGCCACCAGCGTATACGCCCAGGACGACGGTGGCTGGGTGGACGAGACCTCGCCTGCTGAACCGGCCAGTTACAATGGCCGCAGCCTGCTGGCCGCGGAACACCGCATCCTCGAGTACAGTCCCGCGCCGCTGGTGATCCGCTTTGCCGGCATCTACGGCCCGGCGCGGCGGCGCCTGCTCGACCAGCTGCGGAAACCGCTTTCCATCCAGCGCAGCCCGCCGCTCTACACCAACCGGGTGCACCAGGACGACTGCATTGCCATCCTCGACTTCCTCGCCGCCCGACAGCGAGAGGGAAGCAACCGCCATACGATCTACATCGGCGCCGATCACTGCCCGGCGCCGAAATTCGAGATGATGACCTGGCTGGCGGAGGCGGCGGGCCTTGCAGCCCCGACACCAGTGGATGCTCCCGATGATGCCCCCCGCGGCAAGCGTTGCAGCAACCGGCGCCTGCTCGACAGCGGTTACGCGTTCAGGTATCCGGGTTACCGCGAGGGCTACGCAGGAATGCTGAATCCGGCCGATGGGGAATAGCTACGGCAGCAAGCAGGAAACGCTGCCAGAGATACTGGCCGACGTGAGTCGATGCGCCGCCTGCGCGGACATCCTGCCACTGGGACCGCGACCGGTCCTGCGCGCCAGTGCGAGCGCCCGTGTCCTCGTGGCGGGCCAGGCGCCCGGCATCCGCGTTCATCGCTCCGGCATCCCGTTCGATGATCCCAGCGGTGACAGGCTACGGCAGTGGATGGGTGTGGACCGGGATACCTTCTACGACGCCACGCGCATCGCCATCGTCCCCATGGCGTTCTGCTATCCAGGCAGCGCCGCGCGCGGCGACCTGCCGCCACCGGCGGAATGCTCCCGGCGCTGGCACCCGCGCCTGCTCCCGTTGCTGGACAATGTCGAACTGGTGCTTGCCATCGGCGCCCATGCCCATCGTTACCATCTCGGGGGACAACGCCGCCGTTCGCTCACCGAGACGGTGCGCCACTGGCGCGACTACGGTCCGAATGTGATACCGCTACCGCATCCGAGCCCGCGCAACAACATCTGGCTCAAGCGCAATCCCTGGTTCGAGGAGGAACTGGCGCCCGAAGTGAAGCGGCGTGTACAGCAACTGCTCGCGGGCAGGTGAAACCTCAGCTTTTTGGCTTGTAGGGCGGCGCGGGAAATGCGGAGACATTGCTCCCGGCCTGCACCTTCGCGTCGAGGATCTTGCTGACCCCCTCTTTCTTCACCTCGTCGATGCGCACCACCGCCTGCATCGGCACGTAGGTCCGGTTGACCTGGCCGAACTCCGCCTTCAGTTTTTCCTCTGAAGGGTCCACGAGCAGGTTGGAGCGCTCGCCGAAAATGATGTCGGCGATTTCGACGAAGGCGTAGAGGTTGCTCTGGGAGACCTCGTGGGCGTACAGCTCGTAGAGCTGACCATTATTGAGGAACTGAATCTTGTAGATGGTTTTCCTGGCAGGCATGCTGGACCGACGGATTGCGTTCGCGCGATTCTGTTACCGCGGCGGACAAAATTATATCATCGGGCATCGTTGTATCACCCGTCACCCCCGATCTGATCTTGCACGCCAGAATTCCAGTTTCCGGTCTGTGTCGACTCGCCCGCGCACTGGTCGCCACCTGCCTCCTGCTTGCGCAGCCCCATGCCCGCGCCGCCACCACGCTCCCGCCTGAAGTCGGCAACCTGCTTGTCAAACATGGCATTCCACACGACGCGGTCAGTCTCGTGGTGCAGGAGGCGGCGAGCGGGCGCGACCTGCTCTCCTTCAATGCCGGCGCGCTACGCAATCCCGCCTCCGCGATCAAGCTGCTCACCACCATCGCGGCGCTGGAACTGCTCGGTCCCGCTTACGTGTGGCATACCAATTACCTGCTCGACGGCACGCTGGATTCCGACGGCAGGCTGCGCGGCAACCTGGTCATGCGCGGCGGCGGCGATCCGTTCCTTACCGTCGACCGCCTGTGGAGCCATGTCCTCGCGATCCGGGAACGGGGCGTCCACCATATCGATGGCAACCTGATCATCGACAATACCCTGTTCAATATCCCGCCCCACGACCGCGGCGCGTTCGACGGCCAGTCTGAACGCCTCTATAACGTGGGCCCGGACGCGGCGCTGACCAATTTCTCCGCCACGCGCTTCGTGATCGAACCGATGGACGGCCGCATCAACGTGTTCGCCGACCCACCGCTGGCCAATCTCGTGATCGACAATCGCATCCGGCCCCAGGACGGCAAGTGCAGCAGCCGCACAGCGGGCTGGGGTCACCAGTTCGAACGCCAGGACGGACGTATCATCGCGCGCTTCACCGGCGTCTACCGCCCGCGCTGCGGCGCCCATTCGATTTCCCGCAGCATCGTCTCCAACGGCGAGTACACCTACCAGCTGTTTCGCTACCTGTGGGAATCCATGGGCGGAACCTTCAGCGGCGGCTATCGCCATGGCGCCACCCCGGAAACGGCGCGTCAGCTGGTATCGCTGCCATCGCGCCCGCTGGCGGAAAACATCGCCAGCATCAACAAGTACAGCAACAACGTGATGGCGCGCCAGCTCCTGCTGACCATCGGCGCCGAATGGAACCCGGATCCCGCAGCGGATACCCGCGCCTCCGGCGTGGCGGCGATCGGCGAATGGCTCGCCAACGTCGGCATCGACACCACGGGCATGGTGCTCGACAACGGCTCCGGCCTGTCACGCGATGGCCGCATCAGCGCGGCGCAGATGGCGAAGCTGCTTTCGGTGGCCTGGCACAGCAACTGGCAGCCGGAATTTCTCGCCTCGTTCTCCCTTGCGGCGCTGGATGGCACCATGCGCAAGCGGCTGCGCAAGTCGAGCCTCGCCGGCAGGGCGCGGATCAAGACCGGGCTGATCAATGGCGTTCGCAGCATGGCGGGATACGTCCACGCCGCCAACGGCAGGCATTACAGCGTCACCATGATGATCGACTCGAACAAGGTCAATTACTGGAACGGCAACCAGGTGCAGGATGCCGTGCTGGAATGGGTCTATCTGCAGAATTGAGGTTCGACGGCGGGGCTGCGATCAGCCGATAAAGTCACGGATCGCCGCGGCCACCGGCTCCGGATCATCCATGTGCAGGTGATGCTGGCCGGGAAGGTCCTCCACGTGTATGTCGCGGAATCGCGCAATGCGCTGATGGGTGACCTCGCGCGTGATCACCTGGCCCTCGCGCGCGAGGATCAATAGCGTGGGCGCTTCCACCCGGTCAACGAACGCGGATACCACGTCCTCCTCCAGATACATCGGCGATGGCTGGCGCAGGCGACGATCGGCGCGCAGGCGAATCTCGCCCTCGTGCTCGCGCGCACCACGACGAACGAGGAGTTCCGCGCCCGCCACGCCGATCGGGCTCGCCTGCTGGCGCGCGGCGACCAGGGCGTCCCAGTTCGTGTAGCTGCCGCGGCGCGCGGCACGGGGATGCAGTCCGACGTCGATGGACTTGCGCAGCCGGCTCGGCGCGTCGTCCGCGACGCCCGCGGTGGGACCGACACCGTCGATGAGCACCAGCCTGTCAACCAGTTCGGGATAGGTCGCGGCGAACACCACCGCCACGTTGGCGCCAAGCGAATGGCCAAGCAGGGTGAAGCGCTCCCACCCGAGATCGAGTGCAGCATGGGCGACATCCGCGACGTAGTCGACGAAATGGTAGACCACCCCCGCGGGTCGATGATCGGAATGCCCGTGACCCGGGAAATCCAGCGCCACGATCCGGTATTCCGGGAGGGGGCGGGAAAGTGGAATGAAGCTCGCGGCGTTGTCGAGCCAGCCATGCAGCGCCAGTACCGGCATGCCCTCGGGATCGCCAAGGGCGAGCGCTGCGAGGTTGCCGTTGAGTCCGTTGAGTCTCTTGTTTTGCAAGGTTTTTGCCGATTTCCCGGCGCCTGGATGGGGGCGCCGGGGACAGGACAGGATACGCTCACGGGGCGAGTGCAGGGCCCCATTCGTTAGTCGTATTTCAGGCTTGTCAAGTTTGTACTGCACCGAAAATTGAATTATCGTATATAACCTTTACTGATTAAATAACCGACGAAGCATTGGATTTTTCAATGCTCGTAATTGAGGCGCAGAACATGGCCAAGTCCGATTCCAACGAAGACGGTTTTACCATCACCGACAATAAAACCGGCAAGAGTTATGACCTGCCGTCGCGCACCGGGCGCATGGGAAACCGGCTGATCGACATCAGCAAGCTGTATCCCCAGACCGGCATCCTGACCTACGACCCGGGGTTCTCCTCCACCGCGGCGTGCAAGTCATCCATTACCCATATCGACGGTAACAAGGGCGTCCTCCTGCACCGCGGCTATGCCATCGACGAGTTGGCGATGAATTCGGATTACATGGAGGTCTGCTACCTGCTGCTCTACGGGGAACTGCCCACCCCGGAGCAGAAGGAGGACTTCGACAACGACATCAAGAACCACACCCTGCTGCATGAACAACTGATCCGGTTCTATTCCGGCTTCATGCGCAGCGCCCATCCCATGGCGGTCATGGTAGGCGTGGTCGGCGCGCTGTCCGCGTTCTACCACGACCAGATGGATATCACCGACATCGATGAGCGCCGCCTCGCGGCGCACCGGATCATCGCCAAGATGCCCACCATCGGCGCCTACGCGTACAAGTACTCACTCGGCATGGCGTTCCCGATGCCGCGCAACCAGTACACCTATTCGGAGAACCTGCTGCAGATGATGTTCTCCAATCCCGCGGAGGATTACGAGATCAATCCGGTGCTGGCGCGCGCCATAGACCGACTCCTCATCCTGCACGCGGACCACGAGCAGAACGCATCCACCTCCACGGTGCGCCTCGCGGGTTCCTCCGGCGCCAATCCCTATGCCTGTGTTGCCTCCGGCATCGCGTCCCTGTGGGGCCCCGCCCATGGCGGCGCCAACGAGGCGGTATTGAAAATGCTGGGCGAGATCGGTTCGGTGAAGAACATCCAGAAGTACGTCAAGAAAGCCCAGGATCCGGACGACCCGTTCCGCCTCATGGGATTCGGTCACCGGGTGTACAAGAGCTATGACCCGCGCGCCACGGTGATGCGCGAGTCCTGCCACGAAGTTCTGCAGGTGCTCGGCATCAAGGATCCCAAGCTCGAACTCGCCATGGAGCTGGAGCAGATTGCCCTGAATGATCCGTATTTCGTCGACAAGAAGCTTTACCCCAACGTGGATTTCTATTCCGGCATCATCATGAGCGCGCTGGGCTTCCCGACATCGATGTTCACCGTGATGTTCGCGATCGGCCGCACCGTGGGCTGGATCTCGCACTGGAAGGAAATGCTGGTGGACGACGAGCACCGCATCGGCCGCCCCCGGCAGCTCTACCTCGGCGAGGAAAAACGCCCCTATGTGCCGATGGACAAACGCGGTCACACCGACAAGAAAACCGGCTGGAGCTGGCTCTGGGGTGGCAAGCGCTGATCGGCGTGGCGCATGATCGGGATCGACGTAGATTGACGTAAAGCGCCCCGGCCAGGGGCGCCAATTTCGATGCCTCGTCAGGTAAACAACAGGCCCTGGCAGACGAGGTAGCCCACCAGCAAGACGACTCCCTCGACACGGTTGATCTGGCGGCTGGTGAGGCAGAACACCCACAGCACTGCGCCGGCGCCAAACATCACGCCGAGCATCGCGATGCTGATATCGCCCTGGGGCAGTGGCGCGACCACCGCGGTGACGCCCAGCACTCCCAGGGTGTTCCAGATGTTGGAACCCACCACGTTGCCTACCGCCATGGATCCGTGACCGCGGAGAATGGAGATCAGCGAGGCGGTGACCTCCGGCAGGCTGGTACCGACCGCCGCCACGGTCATGCCGATCAGCGCCTCGGACACGCCGAGCCGGTCTGCAATGTTTACCGCCCCATCCACCAGCCAGTGTCCACCGAGAGACAGAAGTCCGACGCCGGCGACCAGCATGCAGAGGATAAGCAAGGGCCCCGGAGGCGGTGCATCGGCCGGGTCGTCATCCCTCGCGTCATTGCCGAGCTGGCGCCGGGACACCCGGATCACGTGCCACACGTAGACCACCAGTGCGAGCAACAGGATGGCGCCTTCCCATGCGCTCATATGCGCGCCGTGCAGTATCAGGAAGCCCATTGCCATGAAGGCCAGCATCATCACCGGCAGGTCGCGCCGCAAAACGCCGCGCTCGATGTCGATGGGTCGCAGCACCGCGCTCAGCGCGAGCACCAGGGCGATGTTGGCGAAGTTGGATCCGAGGATGTTGCCGATGGCGATGCCAGCCGAGCCCACCAGTGCGGCGTCCACGCTCACCGCCAGTTCCGGCGCGCTCGTACCCGCGGCGACGATGGTCAGCCCGGTCACCAGGCTCGAGAGACCCACCCGCCGGCCGATCTCCACCGCCGCGCGCACTAATAGCTCCCCGCCACCATAGAGCGCAACGAGGCCAATGACGATGACGATCAGGTCGCGCATCACGAAGGACGGGGGGAGGGCATCCAAGGTATATCTGTCGCGCCGCTTGAATTACAATCCCCCGCCATGCAAACCTGGGTCTACAAGAGCGGTCGGCGCGCGAATACCTACCTCTATATAGACCGCGAGGACGACTTCACCAGGGTGCCGGATTCGCTCCTCGATCTCATGGGTCCACTGGACTTCGTTCTCGAAGTCGACCTCGCCGCGCGCGACAGGCTGGCGCAGGTGGACATCAACGAGGTCCGCGAATGGTTGCAGGAGCGTGGCTTCTATCTGCAGATGCCACCCGGTGAACGGAAGCCGGACCTCCCCCGGCAGTGAACCCGTGCTAGCAAAGATCCTGTTCACCATCGTGGTGGTGGCGGGGGTGATCCTGTTTTTCCGTCACCGCGGCGCCGCGAGGCAGCCGGAGCCCGTGACCGAGACGGAAACCGCTCCCTCGACGCGCGCCGTGGCCTATGCCCTGATCGGCATCCTGGTGGCGATCTCGGTGGGCGTGTTCGTCTACAAGTGGCAGCAGGACAACCGTATCGTCAACATCCGCGTCACCAACGACTCCGGCGAGGAAGTGCATTACCAGGCGCGCCACAAGGACATCGACGGACGTAACTTTCTCTCCCTCGATGGCGTCAGGGTGACGCTCGGCGAGGGAGACCGGGTGGAGATGCTGGGCCAGTGAGAATTCGACCGCTGGATTTTCCCGTGACCCTGGTCCTGGTCGGCGCCAGCCTGGTGGTCTACCTGCTATTGATGTGGAACCAGGAAACGGTGATGCGCGGGTTGATGATTTCCCAGTACTACCGGCCGACCCTGCCGGAAATCCGCGATGGCCAGGTATGGAGGCTGTTCACCCCGGCCTTCCTCCACTTCGGCATCTTTCACGTGGTGTTCAACCTGATGTGGACCTGGGAACTCGGCCGCCTGATCGAGAGCCGCCAGGGCAGCCTGATGATGCTGGTGCTGTTCCTGATCAGCGACCTGGCGGCCAATCTCGCCCAGTACCTCGTTGATGGCCCGGTGTTCGGCGGCCTCTCGGGTGTGGTCTACGCGCTGTTCGGCTACATCTGGATCCAGGGACTCACCAATCCCCGCTTCGGTATCCGCCTCAATCCCCCGGTGGTCTACCTCCTCCTCGGCTGGTTCGTGATCTGCTGGACCGGCATCCTGGAAAAGCTCTTCGATCTCGGGGTCGCCAACAGCGCCCATACCGCGGGGCTCATCTCCGGCATTGTGCTCGCTGGCGCAGTGACCCTGTTACAGCGACGGATGGCCTGAAAGCGGTCGTGGCCTTGATCGGCGCGCGGGCAGGCGTTACATTCCGCCCGATGCGTTGACGGGGACGAGTAGTCCGGCCAATGCCGCGAGTTGGGTGAGAGCACCCGGCTCCAGCGATCGGGAGATGGTGGAAGCCCCGACGGCATGCCGAACGAAAATCACCCCGGAGCAGCCCGCCGAAACGGTGCCCCTGGCGCCACAGTAGACCGGGCCGGTAGCCCCCGATACGGGCCGGGGTCATGAACGTGACCCGCAGAGGCGCGTCCCGCAAGGACCGCGCGAAGCCGGGTGGTACCGCGAAGGCAGCCCCGTCGCCCCGGCAGGTGATGCCGTGTTTTTCCGGGTGGAGAAACACCGCATGATCTGCCGGGGTTTTTTATTGCCCAGGCCCGACCATTCCACCAGCCGAAACCATGTCATTCCGCGAAGTCAGCAGCCGCTACAACGGACCCGCCCTGGAAGAGGAGATCCTCGCCTTCTGGGACCGGGAGTCGATCTTCGACAAGACCCTTGAGCAGAGCCGCGGCCGGCCGCGTTTCAGCTTCAACGAGGGACCGCCGACCGCCAATGGCAAGCCCGGCATCCACCACGTGCTGGCGCGCACCTTCAAGGACATCTACCCGCGCTACAAGACCATGCGCGGCTATCACGCACCGCGCAAGGGTGGCTGGGACACCCATGGCCTGCCGGTGGAACACGAAATCGAGAAGAAGCTCGGCATCTTCGACAAGAAGGAGATCGAGAGGCAGGTCGGGATCGCGGAGTTCACCCGCCAGTGCCGCGAGTCGGTGATGACCTATATCGGCGACTGGGAGGCGATGACCCGTCGCATGGGCTACTGGGTAAACCTGGACGAGGCCTACTACACCCTCGACAACCAGTACATCGAGTCTGTCTGGAACCTGCTCAGGCAGATCTGGGACAAGGACCTGATCTACCAGGGCTACAAGGTGGTGCCCTACGATCCCCGGATCGGCGCCACGCTGTCCTCCCACGAAGTGGCCCAGGGATACCGCGAGGTGGAGGACCCTTCCATCACCGTGCGTTTCCCCTTCGCGGGCGAGGAAAACACCTCCTTCCTGGTGTGGACCACCACGCCCTGGACGCTGCCGTCCAACCTGCTGCTGGCGGTGGGCGATGACATCGAGTACGCCTTCGTCGAAGCCGGCGGCGAGACCCTGGTGGTCGCGAAGGCGCGCCTTGAGGCTTACTTTGGCGAGACCGAACACAGAGTCGTCAAGACCGTACGCGGACGCGAACTGGTTGGCACGCGTTACAACCGCCTCTTCGACTACCTCGACGTGCCCTCCGGCAACCCCTTCCGCGTGGTGTCCGCGGACTTCGTCAGCACCGAGGATGGCACCGGCATCGTCCACACCGCGCCGGCCTACGGCGTGGACGACCTGGCCATCGGCGAGCGCGAGGGCCTGCCCGTCGTTCACGGCGTCGGTCTCGACGGCTATTTCCTGGAGGCCGTCACCCCGGTGGCGGGCAGGTTCTTCAAGGAGGCGGACCCGGTGATCTGCTCGTTGCTGGAGGAACGGGGGCTGATGTTCCACAACGAGAAGACCCTGCACAACTACCCCTTCGGCTGGCGTACCGGGGACCCACTGATCTACTACGCCAAGGAGGCCTGGTACATCCGCACCACGCGGATCAAGGACCGCATGGTGGAACTCAACAACACTATCAACTGGGTGCCGGAAACCATCCGCGACGGTCGCTTCGGCAACTGGCTCGAGAACAACATCGACTGGGCGCTGTCACGTGAGCGATTCTGGGGCACCCCGCTGCCGGTCTGGACCGACGGCGAGGGCAACTATCATTGCATCGGCTCGCTCGCCGAGTTGGAAAAGCTTTCCGGTCAGTCCATGAAAGACGTGGACCTGCATCGCCCGCGAATCGACGAGATCACCTTCGAGAAGGATGGCAGGACCTGGACACGGGTGCCCGAGGTCATCGACTGCTGGTTCGACTCCGGCGCCATGACCTATGCCCAGTGGCACTACCCGTTCGAGAACCAGGAGACATTCGAGGCGCATTTCCCCGCGGACTACATATGCGAGGCCATCGACCAGACCCGGGGATGGTTCTACACCCTGCACGCCATCGCCGCGCTGGTTTCCGACAGCGTGGCTTACAAGAACTGCGTCTGCCTGAGCCATATCGTCGACGCCAACGGCAAGAAGATGTCGAAATCCCTCGGCAATATCGTCAATCCCTACGACGTCTTCGACACCATCGGTGTGGATTCCCTGCGCTGGCTGTTCCTCGCGCGCACCGCGCCCGAGGCGCAGAAGCGGATCTCCGTGGAGATCGTGCGCGAGGTCGCGGCGAGCTTCGTCAACACGTTCTGGAACACCTATGCGTTCTTCGTGCTGTACGCGCGCCTCGATGGTTTCGATCCTCGTAACGAGGTGCCCGTAGCCGATCGCCCTGAGATAGACCGCTGGGTGCTTGCGCTCGCCCACGGCACGCTGAAGACCGTCACCAAATGTCTCGACAACTACGACGCCCGCGGCGCCGGCGAGGCGATCGAGAAGCTGGTGGACCAGCTCAGCAACTGGTACGTGCGCCGCAACCGCAGACGGTTCTGGAAGAGCGAGGCCGGTGCGGACAAGCAGGCCGCCTATCTCACGCTTTACGAATGCCTCGACATCGCCCACCGGATGCTGGCGCCGTTCATGCCTTTTCTCAGCGAGGCCATCTACCGCAACCTGTCATCCCTGGACCCGGACGCTGTCGAAAGCGTCCACCTCACTGAATGGCCGGAGTTCGACCCGGCCTGCCTGGACGAAAACCTGGTCTACGAGATGGACGTGGTACAACAGGTGGTGGGTCTCGGCCGCACCACCCGCGAGGAAAGCCGGGTGCGGGTGCGACAGCCGCTGTCGCGTCTCCTGGTGAGCGTGCCCGACGAACGCGCCCGCGCCGCCGTGGAACGCCACGCGCGCCAGGTTGAGGAGGAGCTCAATATCAAGTCGGTGGAATTCGTCAGCGGCGACAGCGGCCTGGTGAGCTACCGGGTGAAGCCGAACTTCCCACGCCTCGGCAAGCGCCACGGCAAGCTGATGCCCGCGATCAAGCAGGCCCTGGCGGACGCCGATGGCGGCTGGATCGCCGCCGAGGTGGCGGCTGGCAGGGACTTCACCCTGGAAGTCGCCGGGCAATCCGTGTCCTTCGAGCCGGCGGACTGCCAGGTGGAGACCAGCTCCGCGGAAGGCTATGCCTGCGCGGGGGAAGGAGGTTTCATGGTAGCGCTGGACACGACGCTCGATGACGAACTCGTCCTGGAAGGCCTCGCCCGCGAGATCGTGCGCTCGGTGCAGGACGCGCGCAAATCGGCAGGGCTCGAGGTCTCCGACCGGATCCGGCTCGGCATCAGCGGCAGCGGCCTGGTCCCGCAGGCGCTGGCCGAGTACGGCGACTACATCGCCACGGAAACCCTGGCGGAATCGTTGGCCGATGCCGACGGCGTTGAAGGTTGGCGATCCGGCGAACAGTCTCTGGAGGACAATACCTGGGTAATTGCGCTGTCGAAAACGTCCTGAAGGGAATCCTCGGACCGGTTGTCAGTCGTCGCGAAACCGCCTGTTGAGAGGCTGGATTCGCTCAGCCCCCGAGAATACCGAGATACACCCGGCGCATGTCCGTGAGAAAACGTTCCGGCGTGTACTGCGCGGTATAGCGTCGTTTGCCCGCGCTCCCCATCGCCAGCGCGCGATCCGGATGTTCCAGCAGTTCCTGCACGCGCGCGGCAAACGCCACCTCGTCCCGGCGCGGCACCACGAAGCCGGTCTCGCCATCCACCACCGCTTCCGGGACGCCGCCGACCGCGGTCGCCACCACCGGCAATGCCGCGGACATCGCCTCGAGGATACTCACCGGCAGGCCTTCGAAATCGGAGCTCAGCACGAACACCGTGCTTGCCGCGAGGTGGACGCCTGTATCGATCACCTCGCCCGCCAGGATGACCCGATCCTCAAGGCGGAGTTCGCTTATTGCCGCCTCGAGGCGTTGGCGCTCGACGCCCTCGCCGACGATGAACAGGCGCACGTTGTCCGCAAGACGCCTCATCACCCTGAGCAACATGACCTGGTTCTTCACCGGGGTCAGTCTGCCCACGGTAATGAGCTGTGGATTGACCGGGTTCGGCCGCGATGACTGGATCACCGGGTCGGCCGCGTTGCTCACCAGGTGACGTCGATCGTCCCGACCCACCCGCCAGCGTCGCGCAAGCGCCTCGTCGTGGCGCGATACCACGATGACGCCTGCACAAAGCCGGCAGATCACGGACTCCAGCGCGAGACCGATGATCCTCTGCGCGAGCGGGGCGCCGGTCGTGAATGCCCAGCCATGAGCGGTGAACAGCGATGGCACGCCCTCAAGGCGAGCGGCGATGCGCGCCACCAGCCCGGCCTTGAAGGAATGGGCGTGGACGAGGCCCGGTCGCCGTTGACGGATGAGGCGTTTCAGTGCACCCACCGCGCGCAGGTCCGCCAGCGGACGGATGGGCCGCACCAGCTCGTCCAGCAGGATCACCTCCACGCCCAACGCCCGTGCCTCTCGGGAGAGGTAATCCTCGGCACCGGTAACCAGGGTGAAGCGAAATTCACCGCCCAGTCCTGCCAGTATCTGGCGCACGTGCACCTGGGCGCCGCCGATATCCGCCATGGTGATGACGATCAGGATGTGGGGGCGCGGGGCGGTGTGGTCGGCGGTCACGCGTCGGCTGGCTTCGGCGGGTCGATGAGTCGGCTTCGCGAGGTCAGGATGCCGCCGGGCCGTTTCTGATTTTTCCGTGAATTGAAGATATAATTTATCACTGATACTCCGGCGCGGCCCGGGATCGCCGCCCGATTCCCGCATCCCCGATAAAACAGACTGAATTCCCCCTGGGGATTGCTGCCCGACCATCATGTCCAGAACCGCCATCGTTACCGGCATCACCGGCCAGGACGGCGCATACCTGTCCCATTACCTGATTAATCAGGGGTACCGGGTATACGGCGGTTATCGGCGCACCAGCTCGGTGAATTTCTGGCGAATCGAGGAGCTAGGGATCCTCGAGCACCCGGAATTCCACCTGCTGGATCTCGACCTGACGGATCCCGGGAACGCTTTACGCGCGGTCAGCAGCGTTAAGCCGGACGAGGTCTATAACCTCGCGGCGCAAAGCTTCGTCGAGGTTTCCTTCCGCCAGCCAAAGACGACCACGGACATCAATGCCCTGGGCGTGCTCAACCTCCTGGAAGCGGTGCGCGACGCGGATCACCCGGTGCGCTTCTACCAGGCTTCCACCTCGGAAATGTTCGGCAAGGTGCAGGCGGTACCGCAGAACGAGGACACACCGTTCTACCCCCGTAGTCCCTACGCCGTGGCCAAATTGTACGCCCACTGGATGACGATCAACTATCGCGAATCCTACGGCCTGTTCGCCACCTGTGGCATCCTGTTCAATCACGAGTCCCCGCTGCGGGGCAAGAACTTCGTTACCCGCAAGATCACCGACGGAGTGGCGCGGATACATGCCGGCATCCTGGACTGCCTGGAGCTGGGCAACCTGGACGCGAAGCGTGACTGGGGCTATACGGGGGACTATATTCAGGGCATGCATGCCATGATGCAGACCGAGGCCGCGGAGGATTTCGTGCTCGCGACCGGGCGAACGGAATCTGTGCGCGACTTCGTGAACCTCGCCTTCGGCGCCGCCGGCATTACCCTCGAATGGCAGGGTAGCGGCACCGGCGAGACCGCCGTGGACACCGCGAGTGGCAACACGGTGGTGCGGGTCAACTCCGCCTACTACCGACCGGCGGAGGTAGACCTTCTGCTGGGCGACGCCACCCGCGCGCGCCAGGTGCTCGGCTGGCAGCCGTCCACCACACTGGAGCAGGTCGCCGAGCGCATGGTGGAGGCGGATATTCGCCGGGTAGCCGCGGGAAAATCATTCTAGCCCGAATAATTCACCAGCCGAAATCGGGCCCGATTGCAACCTGATGAAAGATCGCATCAAATCATTGCGCATGGCACCAAAATCCAAGCCACAGTCTGGATTGGGCCCGATTCCTATCCCGGCCCTGACTGGTCCAGAAACGCCTGGACTTGCGCTTCACTCACCCCATAGCTACGGCTATGCGGTTCGCTCCAGCGCGGCGCCCAGACGCCCCTGTCCTGCGTCAGCATCCGGGATGCTGGTGAAATATCCGGGCTAGTTCGGCTGAGGAGGAAAGCCATGGAAACACGCATCGTACCGGTCATACTTTCCGGTGGCTCGGGCACCCGCCTGTGGCCGCTCTCGCGGTCCATGCGGCCGAAGCAGTTCATCAATCTCGTGGGCGACACCAGCCTGTTCCAGAAAACCCTGGAGCGGCTCAGGGATATTCCCGGTATCTCGCCGCCCGTGGTGGTCTGCAACAACGAACATCGCTTCATGGTGGCGGAACAGATGCAGGAACTTGGCATCGACCAGGAAGCCATCATTCTCGAACCCGTCGGACGCAACACCGCGCCCGCCATCGTCGCCGCGGCGGCATACCTGGCGTCACGCCCGGGAGACGAACAGGCGCTCATGCTGGTTCTACCCGCTGACCATCTCATACACGATACGGAAGCCTTCGTCGTGGCCATCGGTCGCGCGGTGGACACTGCATTGTCAGGCCAACTGGTGACCTTTGGCATTCAGCCCAACCGCGCCGCCACGGGTTATGGCTACATTCGGGCCAACGGCGCGGAGTCGGCGGATGGCGCGCGGGCCGTCGACGCGTTCGTCGAGAAACCCGATCGCGACACCGCGGAGGGTTACCTTGCCGATGGCAACTACTTCTGGAACAGCGGCATGTTCCTGTTTTCCCCGGAGACCTGTCTCGACGAGATCGAGCGCCTCTCGCCCGAACTCCGGCAGCACGTGGGCGATGCGCTGCAATCGGCGAGTGTGGATCTCGACTTCCTCCGGCTCGACCAGAGCGCCTATGCACGCTGCGAGAACATCTCCGTGGATTACGCGGTGATGGAACGCTCGGACCGGGTCAGCATGGTTCCACTCGAAGCCGGCTGGAGCGATATCGGGTCATGGACCTCGCTGTGGGAATCCGGTGACCGCGACGACGAAGGCAATGTCACCCATGGCGACGTCTGCCTGGAGAACGTCAGCGACAGCTACGTGCACTCGGAGAACAAGCTGGTGACCGCCCTCGGCGTAACGGGGCTGATCATCGTCGAGACCCATGACGGCCTGCTGGTGGCCGCGCGCGAGCATGACCAGGACATCGGTCGCATCGTCGCCCGGCTGCGGGAAGCCGGCCGACCGGAGGTGGAACTGCATCGCAAGGCATTCCGCCCCTGGGGCAACTACGACTGCCTCGACAACGGCCATCGCTTCCAGGTCAAGCGCATCATGGTGAAGCCCGGGGAATGCACCTCGATGCAAAAACACCTGCATCGCGCGGAGCACTGGATCGTGGTGTCCGGCACCGCCGAGGTCACCATCGGCGACGAGACCCTGGTGCTGCCGGAAAACGAGGCTGCCTATATTCCACTGGGCGAACGCCACCGGCTGCGCAATCCCGGCAAGGTGCCGCTGGAGATCATCGAGGTGCAGTCAGGCTCCTATCTCGGCGAGGACGATATCCAGCGATTCGACGACGAGTACGGCAGGAGTTGATCCCGAGCACCGATGAGATGTCGCCGATGAACGTTCTGGTCACCGGCGGCGCCGGGTTTATCGGCGCCGCGCTGTCCCACCGCTTGCTGGACGAAGGGCACGGTGTGCTCTCCATCGACAACCTCAACGACTACTACGAGGTGTCGTTGAAGGAGTCGCGCCTTGAGCGGCTCGCAGCGCGCGAAGGTTTTCGATTCCAGCGCCTCGACATCGCCGATCGCGATGCCATGGCGAAACTGTTTCAGGCCGAACAATTCGACGTCGTCGTGAACATGGCGGCCCAGGCCGGGGTGCGCTACTCGCTGGAAAACCCGTCCGCCTACGTGGACGCCAACCTGGTGGGCTTCGGCAACCTGCTCGAGGGCTGCCGCCACGGCGAGGTGGGGCACCTGGTATTCGCCTCCAGCAGCTCGGTCTACGGCGGCAATACCCGGCTGCCGTTCGCGGAGGACGACCCGGTGGACCATCCGGTCTCGCTCTACGCTGCCACCAAGAAGGCCAACGAGCTCATGGCGCACAGTTATGCCCATCTCTACGGCCTGCCCTGCACCGGGCTCCGCTTCTTCACCGTGTACGGCCCCTGGGGCCGGCCGGACATGGCGTTCTTCAAGTTCACCCGCATGATCCTCGCCGGCGAGCCGATCCCGGTGTTCAACCACGGCCAGCTCACCCGCGACTTCACCTATATCGACGATATCGTCGAGGGTATGCGCCGGGTGCTCGATCACCCAGCCGTGGCGTCTCCCGACTTTGATCCTGCGAATCCCACGCCGGCGGAAAGCCGGGCGCCGTACCGCGTACTCAATATCGGCAATGGCAACCGCGTGCAGTTGTTGGATTACATCGCTACCCTGGAGGAATGCCTCGGGGTGAAGGCGGAGTACGAAATGCTGCCGATGCAGGACGGCGACGTCCATGCCACCCATGCCGATGTCAGCCGACTCGAAGCGCTGACCGGCTATCATCCTTCCACCGACATCCGCACCGGGCTGGAACGTTTCTGTGCCTGGTACCGCGACTACTACGCTGTCTGAATGACCATCACATCCCTGGAAAAACTGGTTGCGCGCCTGGATGATCGCCAGGCGGTCATCGGCATCGTCGGCATGGGCTATGTCGGCCTGCCACTCGCGCTTCGCTTCAGCGAGGCCGGGTATCCCGTGCGCGGATTCGACATCGACCCGGTGCGCGTCGACCTGATGAACCGGGGCGGTAGCCACATCGCCCACATCGACGCCGCGCTGGTGAAAGGCGCGGTGGATAGCGGCTTCCGCGCCACCACCGACATGGCGGAGATCGCGGATGTCGACGCGGTGATCCTCTGCGTGCCGACACCACTGGGTAGCTACCGCGAGCCGGATCTCAGCTTCGTCACCGACACCACGGATGCCCTCGTGCCTTACCTGCGCGCAGGCCAGGTGGTCTCGCTGGAAAGCACGACCTACCCCGGCACCACCGACGAGGAGTTGCTGCCGCGCATCGAGTCCACCGGTCTCGCCGTGGGCAGGGACATCTTCCTGGTGTACTCGCCGGAACGGGAAGACCCGGGCAACCCGGACTTCGGCACCCGCAGCATTCCCAAGATCTGCGGCGGCCACACCGGGCAGTGCCTTGCGGCCGGCATTGCGCTCTACCGCCAGGCCATCGACGAGGTGGTGCCGGTGAGCTCCACCCGGGTGGCGGAAATGACCAAGCTGCTCGAGAATATCCACCGCGCGGTCAACATTGGCCTGGTGAACGAGATGAAAATCGTTGCCGACCGCATGGACATCAACATCCACGAGGTGATCAACGCGGCGAAGACCAAGCCCTTCGGCTTCACCGCGTATTACCCGGGGCCCGGCCTCGGCGGACATTGCATTCCCATCGATCCGTTCTACCTCACCTGGAAGGCGCGCGAATACGACATCAACACCCGCTTCATCGAGCTGGCGGGCGAGGTCAACACGGCGATGCCCAAATGGGTCGTGGGCAAGGTCGCGGACGCTCTCAATGACGCCGGCAAGGCGGTGAAGGGCGCGCGCATCCTGGTGCTCGGCATCGCCTACAAGAAGAACGTCGACGACATGCGCGAGTCTCCGTCGGCGGTACTCATGGAACTGCTGCTGGACAAGGGCGCGCGGGTGGATTACTCGGACCCCCACGTGCCGAAGTTCCCGCGCATGCGTGCGCATCACTTCGATCTCGACAGCGTGACCCTGGACGCGGCTACACTCGCGGGCTACGACCTCGTGCTGCTCGCCACCGACCACGACGCCTTCGACTACGACCTGATCCGGACACACGCGCCACTGATCGTCGACACCCGCGGGCGCTACGCGATGCAGCCGGCAGCGCATATCGTGCCGGCCTGATCGCGGCGACGCCTTGTCCGAAGACACCAACCTTCGCTGGTATCTCCTTACCGCGAAGCCCGGCCAGGATGCCCGCGCCCAGGGGCAACTGGAGAACCAGGGTTACACGGTATACCGGCCCCTCGCCAGGGTGCCGCGGGTACTGCGCGGACGGCGCATGCAACGGATCGAATCGCTGTTTCCGCGTTACCTGTTCATCCAGCTCGATACCGAGAACGACAACTGGTCGCCGATCCGCTCCACCCGCGGGGTCGCCGGCTTCGTGCGCTTCGGCCCCTGGCCAACGGTGGTGCCAGACGACCTGATCGAATATCTACGCGTCAACGAGGAGGCCTTCGGTGAGCGTGCCATCGAGATCATGGATCTTCGGCAGGATACCGCGGTGCGCGTCCTCGACGGGCCGTTCAAGGGAGCCGAGGGCATCCTGCAGCGCTTCGACGGCGAGGAACGCGCGCTGGTGCTGCTGCAGTTTCTCGGCGGCCAGCGCCCGGTGGAGATACCCACCCGCCTGCTGGCGTCACTCTGAAGCCGGCGCTGAAGCCGGCGCCGCCTTGTCAGGGTAGCGCGGCGGTCACCATGATCTCGACGTCGTATTTCGGTGACGCCAGCGGCGATCCGACGCAGGCCCGGCAGGGCGCCTGACCTGGCGCTACCCAGGCGTCCCAGACCGCGTTCATCTCCTCGAAATGCGCCATGTCGGTAAGCCAGATGTTGGCCGACAGCAGGCGCGATTTGTCGGTACCCGCCTCAGCGAGCAGTTCGTCTATACGCCCGAGGATATCCCTGGTCTGCGCATCGACGGATTCGCCTGGCGCGCGCTGGGCAACCTGGCCGGCGAGGTAGACGGTATTGCCATGAACCACCACCTGGCTCATACGGGCGTTGGTGTGCAATCGCTTGATTGTCATATTGGTCGCGTGGCCCCAAGAAATTAAATGAGACGGCCGATGATATCAGCAGTGCTGCCGGCGCCGGGGGTCAGCGCAACCGTCGCGGCGCATCCTGGTCGCAGTCGCCGCGGAAAAGTCGCGGGTTCACGTCCCCGTCCTTCATCCGGAAGGCATAGAGCAATCCTACGAATCCCGCCTGGTAGGGCTCGAAGTAGGTTGGCGCCGCCAGGGTCCGTGCGTCCATCCAGGAACCCGTCTGCCGGGCCGGAAGCACGTTGCGCGACACCAGGTCGATGTATTCCGCGCCCTCCGCGGCGACGTACTCGCGGAGCGCATCCGCCATGTCCTCCAGCAGGCGAAAATCCCCCGCGCATTCCACGATCCGCAGGCACGACGATCCCGCCGCCTCCGACCGGCGAACGAACAGCAGCAAGGAACGCCGCCCCAGCGACAACTGCAGGCAGTGATAGCGGTAGATCGGGTGTGCGAGATAGCGCCGCCGGTAATACTCCGCACCCTTGGCGAAACAGGTTGGGTCGGGTCGCACCACGCCCTGCATCTCCGCCGCCGCAAGTTCACGAATGTCCCCGCTTCCCGATACCGGTAACGGCACCCTCCGGACCCCGAATGGCGCGCACTCGCCAAGGAGCGAGAATTCTTTCAGCGTGGGGTTTGGCAGCACGTGGTGATCCATTTGCCCGGTTACAAAGCGAAACGGACGGTAAAGATCCAGCGTCTCGCGATTCAGGCCGATGGTCCCGAGGCCGACGTGGTCCAGGTTTCTCTCCAGGTATCGCCTGAGCATGATGCCCAGCGCCGGGCGCCCGGACCCGGGCTTGACCATCCAGTTCACCAGCCACAGGAATGGCGTGCGCGCCGTGTCTTCGACGTCATGGTGGTCCGTGGGAATGAAACCGAGAATGCCGTCCAGCTCGCCTTCCCCGTCACGGGAAAGGACGAAGTTCACCCGTTCGGCGTGGCGCGAGCGGAATTGCCACAGGAAAAACCGGGTGTCCCTGGCCAGCAGGTAGTTGCGCTTCCAGTAGCGGTCGAGGAATGCCTGGATCGCCGCAACGTCGTTCACCCCCGCGAACCCGATCACGGCTCGGTTACCCAGCCGCCATCGCGCCAGAGCAGGACCGACCCGGCCAGGTCCCGGCAACCTGGTGTGTCGGCGAGCAGGTCCACCATGCCCTGGGCCAGGGCGCGGGGTTCCAGTAGCCGCCCCCCCGGAGCGCCACGGAGCTCTTCCAGCAGGGCGCCAGCGGAGAGATGAGCCGTGAGGTCGGTCCTCATCAGGGTGGGCGCCACGTAGTAGCTGGCGATGTTCTCAGCATGGAACTCCGCGTGGATCGATCGGGCAAGGCCGAGCAGCGCATTCTTGGCGACAACGTAGGGCAGTTGCCCGGGCGGGGTATGGTTCACCACGCTGGAGCCGACGTGAACGATGACGCCGCCGCCGTACGCGCGCATCCGCGCGAGAACGTGCTGCGCCAGGCGGAGTGGACCGAGCACGCCGATATCCAGCTCTTCGAGCACGCGCTCCACCGCTGTGTCCAGCAACGGGCGCGCCTGGTAGCGCCCCACGGCATTCTGTACGAGACCATGCAGCGGCCGGGGGTGGGCGTCCAGTTCGCGGCAGATCGCGGCGACGGCCTGCGGATCGGCCAGGTCGCCCTGGACGATCGATGCTTCCGCGCCAATATCGTTGATCTCCAGCGCCAGCGCCTCCGCCGCGTCGCGCCTGGCATGCGTATGGATCAGCACTTCGGCGCCGTTGAGCGCCAGCAGGCGCACCAGCACCTGGCCAAGGCCACCGGTGGCGCCGGTCACCAGGATTGTTTTTCCCGCCAGGGATCCCTGGCGATCCCGCGTCACCCCGGCCAGCGAGGCCAGCTCCGCCATCGACGGTTGCGGGATTGCCGGCTTCCCCATGCGCACCTGGACCCGGGCTTCGGCGCAGGGAGCTTCGCCGTCCCCGGTGAAGGCCACCGCGAGTTTCAACACGTGCACGGAACGCGATCTGGAGAGCAGGGTCCCCTCCAGTCGACGGGCGGGCAGGCGTTCCGACTTCCATTCCATCGCCAGCTGCGCCAGCACGGCATTGCGCCCGGGCAGCCGCATCCCCACCAGCGGGGACAACATCGCGAGCTCGTAATACTCACGTGACGACCAGCGCCCCGGAGGGATTCCCAGGGCCGTGCGCAGGGCATCGCCGTTTGGCAGGATCCCGATGACCTCGCTGCTGCCAACCTCGAGATCGGCAAAATCCGACGTGCTGAGAGGAAGTTCAGGCGGCGCGACGAATTCCTGCCGGTCGTGGTGCGCCGATACGCGCCGGGCCACGAGCGATCCCTGGATCACGCACTGTCCCGACGGCTGGCGCAGAAAACGGAAGTCCAGCTCCGACGTATCGCCCTTGCGCTTCGGCGTCCAGTGCAGGGTGAGCGGGTCGCCGATGAATACCGGGTGAAGGAACTGCGCCTGGATGCGTTCCAGGGCGAGCTCCCCCGGGCTCCCGTCAATGTCCAGCGCCTGGAGGAAGCAGAGGCAGAGGCAACCGTGGGCGACGGGTTCGCGAAAGGTCATCCGTCCCGCCTGGACGGGGTCCACGTGGACCGGGCTCCGGTCGCCGGTCGCCGCGGCGAACGCCGCGACCAGCTCGGCGCTGATACGCAGCTGCAGTGGATTCGCTACGGGCATCTAGATGCCCGTTACCTCGACATGGGCAGGCACGGGGAAAGGCGCCGCGGCGTCGAATGTATAGCGGTCCCGGTTGCGGTCGAGATAGCCGCGATCGAGAAAGGATCTGCAGGGTGCGTTTTTGGGGGTCTCTAGAAAATCGAATACCAGCGGCCTGCCTGCCGCCCGGCGCGTCCCCTTCGCCAGCATCACTTCCTCCACCTGCTTGCCGAACACGCGGCAACTGAGCACGAAATCTTCCACGTACACCTCTTCCCCTTCCCGCCGCAGGCCGAGGATGCCGGTAAGACCGGAATCGCCGAAACGGTCGGCTACGCGAAAAGTATGCACTTCGTGACCCTCCTGCTCCGCCCAGCGCAGCCAGGCGGCCTCGTCCATGCGGCGGGTTCTCAGGTTCATCTGGTTGGTCTTGTTGAGAAGCTGCGCTGCGCGCGCCAGGTTGGCGGGGCCGAGTGGCTCGATGGTCACGCGCAACGACAGCGAGGCCAGCCATTCGTCAAGAGAGGCGTAAACACCCCTGGAGGCGTCGCGATCCGCGTTCTCCCGGATCATCTGCGTGCGTCGCCTGTCCTCTTCCGTGATGGAGGAAAAATCGAAACCATCGAGACTGCGTAACAGGTCGCAGTACTGTATCGGGTTGTCTGGCATCTCGGGCACCAGCACCTCGGGGTGGGCCTCGCGCACGCGCCCTCGCTCCGCGGGATTGTCGTCGAGAAACACCACCGACTGCGGCCCGATGTTCACCTGCGAGATGATGCGCGCGACGTGATCCGCCTTGTCCGTCCAGTCAATCTCCAGGGCGCAGAAATCTTCGCGCCGGAGCACCATTTCCGGATGCGAATCGATGGCTCCGAGAGCGGTGACGCGATCGTTCTTGCTGGAAACCGCCAGCAGTATGCCCCGGTTGCGCAGGCGTTTCAGTTCCTGCTGAAAGGCGACGTAGGCCTCGCCGAGCGCGTCATGCCCGCCAAGGCGGATGCCTTCCACGCCGTCGTCACCCAGGATGCCACCCCACAGGGTCTGGTCGAGATCGACGATCACGAGCTTGCGACCACCGGCGCGCATGGCATGGACCCGAGCGGCGATGGCGTCGCCAACGGACTGCAACAGTTTCAGGCCGTAGGGCATCTTTGCCATCAACCAGGAGCGGGAACTGACCGCCTGTCTGGCCCCCAGTTGCTCTACCAGGGGCGCCAGGTGAAAGAACGCCGTACTGTCCAGGCGCTCCGCCGCGATGGCGTTGATTTCCGCCAGCATCTCGCGTACGGGATCATCGTGGCGCGCGAGAAACGGGATCGCAAACTCGAACAGCGTGAAAGAGTCGAACCGGGCAGCGGCGCGCTCCACGAGTTCAAGGAAAGAGTCGAGCTCCTGCCGCAACCTCCCGCGGTCCAGGCTACCCTCGGCATACATGCGGCCAGCCTCGGGTAGCGCCTGGTCTGCCGATACCCAGAGATAGCCATGCTCCGCGCGGTTTGCCGGATCCCCCAGACCCGGCATCCACTCCGCGAGCTGGTGCGTGGTGATCTCTTCGAATACGCCTCGCGCGTCGAGGTAGGCCCGCAGGTTGTCCAGGTTGTAGTTGGAGAAAAAGCGGGCCCGCATGCCGCTATTGTACTTTTTCGCCGATCAGCCCTGCGAGGCTGGTCACCGTGGCGAACGGGTTGTCACCCTCGTCGAACATCGACTCGTCCAGAAGGACGATGGAGCGGCCGAACGCTTCCTCCACCCGTTCCTCGATAGCGACCACCAGATTGGTGAGACCGAGGGAATCGAGCTTGCCACCGTCACCCATCAGCACCGTATCGGCGGACGGGTCCAGGCGCTCCCCTTCCGGACGGAAGCTATTGATCTCGTGGATACTGTCGATGACGAGGTCGAGAATCTGCTGGTTCATTGCGATTTTCCGGTATCGGGCACGGGGCAATTCGTTCCCTGGTCAGCCGCGTGCGTGCCAGTGGTTCACCTCCGCCGCGGCCGCCACGGGGAGATCGTTGGTATTCAGCCGGGGCAGCGCGAAGCGATGATGCGCTTCGAGGTCAGCGACTGCCACTTCCGTGGTCAGCGCCAGGCGGCAGCCGGCTTCAGCGAGCACCTCGTGTAGCGCCGCATCGTGGGCACCGTAGGGATAGCACATGGTCCAGCGGTCCGCCGGCACGCCGAGATCGCCAAGGAATGCGCAGGCTTTCTCGATGTCGGCACGCTGTTCCCCGGGGTCCAGGTGATCCAGCCAGTAGTGATCGTAGCCATGGTTGCCCACGTGCATGCCGGCGCGCAACAGGCAACGCAACTGGTCGGGATTCATGTACAACTCGCGGCTGAAAGCCGCCTCGTCCACGCCGACGATCTCCGCGAAGAGTTCGTCGACGACGCGGTGACGGATCGACTCCGGTAGTTCGCGCTGCAACAGGCGCTTGATGAACACGATCTCAGGCCCGTCGTAGCGGCCGGGCTTCGCCAGCTTCCGGTAGTACGTGTCGTCGCTTTCCAGGCCGTGGTCCTCGCGGTAGCGTGCGAGCAGGCCACGGATCGCCGCGATGGTGCGCGCGGTATCGGGCTGGGCGGCGAGGATAAAATGGATCTTGTTGACATCCAGCACCACGTGCTCGCGCACTGCCCGGGCGGGGGTATAAAACGCCGCCGGAATGCCGCGCTCGCTCAGGATCGGAAACACCGTGAGAAAGTGGTCTATGTAGGCGTCGTCAAAGGTCAACAGTACCGCCTTGTCCGGTAACGCGCCGTGACCTTCCACCGCTTCCATCACGTCTTCCATTGAAACGAAACGATAGTGTTTGTCCAGGTAGGCGACCTGCTCGCGGAACAGGCTGGTGTCCAGACCCTTGATTTCCGGATAACGACTGTGCGCCAGGTCGCGCACAAAATGGTACATCACGATGGATACCCGGCCCGCCACGGATCAGCCCCTGCCGGTAATGTTCGGCCAGCGACATACCATGGCGCTCGACGTCGCACGCGGGCGAATCGGGTGACTGAAGCGTGGCATTGAGGTCGGACGAAGGGGTTCGCGGTCGTTACCTGGGTCGCGGTCACCGGGACCGGGAACCGGCGCGGCCCGATGTTACCGCATTCCGAAGGCCGCCGCGGAAAATAGATCGCCTTCCCGGCGGCCCGCGCAACGTGTCGCCGATGTCCCGGTCGTAACCTTCAGCAGGCGGAAAACAGGCGCCCCGATTCGTTGAATTCATTGACTTTTTATCATCGTATCGAGTACCGTTCACGCCATGAACACCCCCCAGGACGAGGTCACACTCGAATTGCTCAATGCAATCGAGAAGAACGGCCGCGCCAGCCAGCGCGACCTGGCGCGCCACACCGGGGTGGCCCTGGGGCTGGTGAACTCCTACATCAAGCGCTGCGTGCGCAAGGGCTGGGTCAAGATATCGGAGGCCCCGGCCAATCGCTACGTGTACTACCTTACCCCCAATGGCTTCAGCGAGAAGATGCGACTGACGACGCGTTACATCTCCGACTCGTTCTCATTTTACCGTCGCGCTGCGGGTTCCTGCGACCAGATGCTGAAGAATTTCGCTGCCGAGGGAGTCCAGCGCATCGCCCTCTTCGGCATTTCGGACCTCGCCGAGATCGTGTTCCTCAAGAGTCTCGAGAACCCGGTGGATGTGGCCGGCATCTGCGATCCGGATACTACCGGGCGCGTGTTCTTCTCGATCCCGGTGTGGACAGACACCTCCTGGCAGGAGAACCTCGCGGACCCCGCGCTGGACGCGCTCGTGCTGACGGACATTCGCCAGCCGGATCGCAGTTTCAACGCGGCGGCGGAATGGTTCGATGCCGAACGCATCTTCGTCCCCGAGATTCTCGGCGGCTGGTCGGGCAAGGAGATACGCGCGGCGCACCGGGTCGCCTGAACCAGCGCCCCGCCCGGGCGGCAGGAAATCGCCGGGGTCATTGAAAATCAGGGAGTTATGCGGGTCCTGGACGCCGCAGGGCGGTAGCGTGCCCGAACCGTCCGGAAATCGAACATTGACCTGGAACCATGCCCAAGTGGCTTAACCTCGGCTTCTATTTCGCGGTGGCGCTGTTCTTCATCGACGCCGCCGCGCTGTATGGCGCCGTCCATGTCGTCCACGCCTGGCGGATCGACTGGCTGGACGAGATCGACCTGTTGCCGATCCTGGTCGTCATCCTGGTGACGGTGCTGGCGCTGTACGTGATGAACGTGTACCAGTTCCATCGCCGGCGCAGCGCCACCAACATGGCAATGCGCACTTTTTTCGCGGTGGCGGTGGCAGGACTGCTGATGTCATCGGTGCTGTACGCCACCAAGTCCACCGACGTCACCACGGTGTTCTGGCGCGGCAACCTGCCGCTGGCGATGGTGTTGTTCGCGGTGTTCGCCTCGCTGGTGCGTTATATCGCCACCATCGTCTACGACCGGACGGTGTGGCGGCCCAGCTGGCTGGTGGTGGGGGACGAGGCGGACACCGGGCAGATGGAACAGGAATACCGCCGCGCCATGTCTCCCGGCAGCATGCGCCGGATCTCCCTCGGCGCCTTCGACGAGATGCTGGTAGCCCCGGGTAACGCGCCCGCCCCGCTCAATGCCACTGGCATCATCCTCGCGAGCCACGAGCAGCTGTCCGATGAGGCGGTACAACGTCTGATGCAGATCCGGCTCAAGGGCACCCCGGTGGTCGGCATGGCGGATTTCTACGAACAGTACCTGCTCAAGGTGCCGGTCGAGCGGCTGCGCGACAGCTGGTTCGTGTTCTCGGGCGGCTTCAGCCTGGTGCATCACGACATCGCCTACAAGATCAAGCGTGTCGTGGACGTGCTTCTGTCCGCGATTGGGCTGGTGCTGTTCCTGCCCGTCATGCTGCTGGTTGCCCTGGCGATCCGCCTGAGCAGCCGCGGTGGCGCGCTCTATACCCAGGAGCGCAGCGGCCAGGGCGGCCGGGTATTCCGCCTGCGCAAGTTTCGCACCATGGTGGAAAATGCAGAGGCCGATGGCGCCCAGTGGTCGCGGCCCGGCGATCCGCGGATCACGCGCATCGGTCGCTTCCTGCGTGCCAGCCGGCTGGACGAACTGCCCCAGCTCTGGAACGTACTTCTGGGTGACATGAGCTTTATTGGTCCGCGCCCGGAGCGGCCGGACTTCGTCAACGATCTCGAACAGCAGATCCCGTACTACGACCTGCGCCACCTGGTGAAACCGGGGATCACCGGCTGGGCCCAGGTCATGTATCCCTACGGGCGGTCCGTCGAGGATGCGCTGCGCAAGCTGGAATACGACCTCTACTACATCAAGAACTACTCGTTGACCCTGGACGTGTACATTCTCCTGCGCACCGTGCGCACCGTGTTTTCCCGCTCCGGCATCTGATCTCATGGCGCAGATCACTACCGGCATCCGCGGCATCCTGTCGCAACCGCTGGTTTACGACTCCTTCCAGCGACTCGCGGGTGTTCGCCGCAGCCGCACGATCCTGGTGAACGAACATATCCGGCCCGCGCCCGGTCACCGTGTCCTGGACATCGGCTGCGGCACCGGCACGTTGCTGGGCTTCCTCCCGGATGGCGTGGAGTACGTCGGCTTCGATGCCTCCGCGGAATATATCGCGGCGGCGCGCGCTCGTTTCGGCGAACGCGGCACCTTCGTCAACCGGCTGCTCGACGAGACCGCGGTGGCGGAGTATCGCGACTTCGATCGCGTCACCGCCACCGGGATCCTGCATCACCTCGACGACGACGAGGTGATCCACCTGTTCCACGTCGCCCGCCAGGCGCTGCGCCCCGGGAGCGGCGAATTCCATTCGCTGGATCCCTGTTACCGTGACGGCCAGTCCGCCATCTCTCGCTTCCTGGTGAGCCGCGACCGGGGACAGAATGTGCGCAGCCCGGAGGCCTATCGTGATCTTGCGGCCCGTGTTTTCGATGATGTAGAGCTGCGTCAGCGCAACGACATGCGCACCGTACCCTACGACAACGCGCTCCTGCGCTGCCGCTGACCGTCCCGTGTTTCAGTCCGTCCGCGAATTCTGGCAACTGGCCCGACCGTTCAAGCGCAGGCTCTTCACCGCCTGCCTGCTGCTGTCCGCGGACGCGCTTCTGACCGCCCTCAGCGTGATCACCGTGGCGCCCCTCGCGGACCTGGTGCTGGACAAGCCGGCGGATGAGTGGATGGCAGTCACCACGCGGATGCAGTCGCTTATGGAATCCCTGGGGCTGCCTTTCAGTCTCATTTCGGTGGCTATAGTGTTCTTCGTATTCACCCTGGGGATGGCGGTATTCTCCGTTTTCGTACGCTGGATCCTGGCACGCCTGCGCGTCGATGTCGTGCGCCACCTGATCAACCAGTCCCTGGAGAAGATGTTTGCCGCGGGATGGGGATACTTCGCGGCGACCCGGCGGGGCCACCTGTTCAACACCTACCTGCGTGAATGCAACAACACGGGGGCGGCGTTCCAGAGCCTGTCGCTGTCCGCGGCCAGCATCATGCGCGTGGTCGCCTTCATTTCCGTGCCCCTGTTCATGGAACCGGTGCTGGTGGGCATCTGCCTGGCGGGATCCCTGATCCTGATCCTGCCGTTCATGTACCTCGGCAAGTGGACCATGCAGTTCGGCGCCCGCGACGTCGCCGCGGCGAACCGCTACACCGCGCTCGTGCGCGAATCCATCGAGGCCGCGCGCGAGGTGATCAGCTACGGTCGCGAACGCCGCACCATTCGGCAGATCAACCGTGCATACAACGAGTTCAGTGAGAGCAGGGTCAGGGCCGAGACTTTCAGCATGTTCTCCTCCCAGATGTATGAGCCCGTGGGAATCCTGGTATTGATGATCGTGCTGGTGGCGGCGCGCCAGACGGGGGAGGGGGCCGTGTTGTCCTCCGTGGCCGTGGTGCTGTGGGGCCTGGTTCGAAGCCTGACGCCGCTGAAACAACTGATCCAGCTCAAGCACAACGTGGATAACAAGCTTCCAAGTCTCCGCCAGGTACTGGCGGAGCAGGAACGGGCATCGTCCTGGCGCCAGCCGGCGGGTACCGCGTACGCCCCGTCCGAAGCGGTCAGCATAGACTTTGACGGCGTGGACTTCCACTACGCCGATGGCAGCCAGGCGCTGGCTGATTGCAGCTGGTCTGCGCGCGGTCCCGGCGTGGTCGCCCTGGTGGGAGAGTCCGGTTCGGGCAAGTCTACCGTGGTGGACCTGCTTCTCGGACTGCAGCAGCCTTCCGCCGGCAGCGTCCGGCTGAACGGCATCGATTCGCGCGAGGTCGATCTCGCGCGCTGGCGCGAAGGGCTGGCCATCGTCCCGCAGCACCCGGTGCTGTTCGACCTCAGCGTACGCGATAACCTGCTCTGGGCAAACCCGGCGGCGGACGAGGACGAAATCTGGCGCATCTGCGAAGTGGCGGGCGCCGCCGAGTTCGTGCGCGCGCTGCCGCAAGGCCTCGATACCGAGATCGGCGATTCCGGCGTGCGCCTGTCCGGCGGCCAGGTGCAGCGCCTCGCTCTCGCTCGAGCGCTGATCCGCAAGCCGGCGCTGCTCATTCTCGACGAGGCCACGAGCGCGCTCGACACCGAGACCGAGTCCCGCGTCTACGGGGCACTGGAAACCGAAACCCGCAACTGCCTGGTGATCGTGGTGGCGCACCGGTTGTCCACCATCGCCACCGCGGACGAGATCCTGGTGATGCGCCAGGGCCGCCTCGTGGAACAGGGCGACTACCAGTCGCTGGTCGAGAGGCGCGGTTATTTCCATCGCATGCTGAGCGCTCAACCCTCGGCGGGACTGGCGGCATGAACTTCGAGGGCATCGGCATCCGCGACGGTTACTGCTACGTGGTGGCCGAGGTGGCCCAGGCCCATGACGGCAGCCTCGGCACTGCCCATGCCTATATAGACGCGGCCGCCGATGCGGGCGCCGACGCGGTCAAGTTCCAGACCCATATCGCGGAGGCCGAGAGTACCGTGGACGAGCCCTGGCGGGTGAAATTCAGCCGCCAGGACGAGAGCCGCTTCGACTACTGGCGGCGGATGGAATTCAGCGCCGGGCAATGGGCCGGGCTGGCTGACCATTGCCGCGAGCGCGGAATCGAGTTCATGAGCTCGCCGTTCTCCCTGGAAGCCGTGGCGCTGCTCCGGGATGTCGGCATGCGCCTTTGGAAGATCGCCTCCGGCGAGATCTACAACCCGCCACTCGTCGAGGCGGTGCTCGCCACCGGGGAGCCCGTGATCTACTCGAGCGGGATGAGTCGACTGGAGGAGCTGGACGGCCTGGTCGCCGCCACGCGCACATCGGGCAACGACTTCGCCCTGCTGCAGTGCGCCTCCGCCTATCCCTGCCCGCCCGAGTTGTGGGGCCTGGGCGTGATGGCGGAGTTCCGCGAGCGTTTCGGTTGTCTCGCGGGATTCTCCGATCATTCCGGCGACATCCACGCCGGCCTCGCGGCGGCGGCGTTGGGGGCCGCGATCCTGGAGCTGCATATCACTTTCGACCGCGCCGCCTTCGGACCGGACGTGCCCGCCTCCATCACAACCGCCGACCTGCCGCGCCTGGTGGACGGGGTGCGCGCCATCTGCGCCGCGCAGGCTGCGGGCAATGACAAGGCCGCCATCGCGGAACAAACGGGCGGGCTCAAATCCATTTTCGGCCGCAGCCTCGCCCTGCGCCACGACCTTCCAGGCGGTACGGTGCTCACCGCCGCGGACCTGGCCCTGAAAAAACCTGCAGGTGGCATCTCCTGGGAGGAGCGTGATGCGCTCGTCGGCCGGACATTGAAACGGGATGTCAGTGCGCGACGCTTGCTGCGCCAGGACGATCTCGACTGAGCCGCTACGCACCCAGAATACATGACCACCAGACCCTCTGCCGTTTTCACCGGCCCCGAGCACTCCGCTGCCGTGGCGCGTCGCCTGCTGGGCAAGCATTTCGACGTCGTCGCGGTGCGTCCGGAACCGGACGACCTGCTGCCGGCGTTTCACCGCGCGCGGGTCTTCATCGACGCCTCCATGAAGGTCCCGCTGGGCGCGCTTGACATTGCCGCCGCGAAATCACTCGAACTGGTGATCACCGCCACCACCGGCGCCACCCATATCGACCAGGAGGCCCTCGCCGCCCGCGACATTCCGCTCATGACCCTGAAGGGGCAAACGGAATTCCTGCGCGGCATTACCCCGGCGGCGGAGCTGAGCTGGGCGCTGGTGATGGCCTGTGCGCGCAATCTGCGCTCGGCGCTGGATCACGTCGGCGAGGGTGGTTGGGAGCGCACCCGTTTTCCGGGGTTGATGCTGAAGGGACGCACCATCGGCCTCATCGGCATGGGACGCATCGGCGGCTGGATGGCCCGCTACGCCGAGGCCTTCGGCATGCGCGTCCTCTACCACGATCCCCACGTGGCGCCGGCAGATGCCCCATCCCATGCCGAGGCGATGTCGCTCGAGCAACTGGTAGCGAACGCCGATATCGTCTCGATCCACGTGCATGTGGACGACTCCACCCGCGGCATGGTGGATGCGGCGCTGCTGAAGCAGTTTCGACCCGGATCGATCTTCATCAATACCGCGCGCAGCGAGCTCACCAACGAGGAGGCGCTGGTGGCGTCCCTTGAAAACGGCCACCTCGCCGCGGTGGGCGTGGACGTACTCGCGGGCGAGCCGGATCCGGAAGCGAGCCCCCTGTGGCGTTACTCCCGAAAGCACGAAAACGTGATCATCACGCCCCATATCGGCGGCTTCTGCCCGGACGCGGTGGATCACGTGGTGGATTTCACCTGTCGCCGGATCCTGCGCCACTTTGACCTCGCGGAGCCGGCATGAGCCATAATTTCGCGGCCATCGCGGACGCCTTCGCCAGCACCGGCATCGCCCACGCCTTCGGCGTCACCGGCAGCGGCGCGAGCCTGTCGCTGATCACCGCGTTGCAGGATCGCGGGGTCGGCTACTACCCGGTGGTGCACGAGTCCGCGGCGGCGCTCATGGCCGGCGCCACCTGCCACGACGGCGCCACCCGGGGTCTCGCGGTCACCATCAAGGGGCCCGGCTTCGCAAACCTGCTCCCGGGTCAGCTCGCCAATGCCTATGAAGGCCGGCCAGCAATCAGCGTGAGCGAGGCCTACGCGGCGAGCGCCAATCCCTGGCAGGCGCACAAGCGCCTGGACCACGATGCCGTTGGCGGCAGCATCTTCAAGGCCACCGCCACGCTGGATGATCGCGGCGCGCGTATTGACCCGTTGGCCGCCCACGCCCGCGCCGAGATGCCCGGGCCGGTGCACGTGGACCTGACACCCGCGCCGGACACGGTATTGGAGGCAACCCGCGTTGGCGACATCGTGGAGCTCCCCGCAGGCAGTGAAGCGCTGGACGCCGCGCTGGTGCTTATCGTCAAGAGCGCGAGGCCGCTGGTGGTACTCGGCAGTTGGGCGCTGCGCCGCCTCGGTCACCTGCCCTGGAGCCGCCTCCGGGTGCCCCTGGTGACCACCGCCGCGGCCAAGGGGGCGATCGACGAGCATGGCGATTTCGCCGCCGGCGTCATCACCGGCGAGGCGGGTGAACTGTCGCCGGAGGCCAACCTGTTCACCGGGGCGGACCTGGTGGTGGCCTTCGGCCTGCGCAACCGCGAGGTGGTGAAGGCCGCACCGTACCCTTGCCCCCTGGTCGCCGTGGACGCGCTGCCGATGGCCGACCCCGGCGGCTTTCAGCCGGCGCTGGAATGCGTGGCGCCGGACGCCGATGGGCTTGCCGCCCTGTTCGCGGCATTGCAGGCCCATGACTGGGGGCGCGACGAAGTGGCGCAATGGCGTGGCCGGGTGGAGGACCATGTCCTCGCCGACGAGACCCAGCTTGGCCACGCGTTGCGCCGCGCCGAGGAAACGCTCGCCGCGCGCGACCTGTTCCCCCGCCTGGTGCTCGATACCGGTTTCTTCTGCACCGTGGGCGAGACCGCCTGGCGCTGCCGTACCCCGGGAGACTACGTCGGCAGCGCGGTGGGACGTTTCATGGGAGTTTCCATTCCCACGGCCATTGGCCTCGCCATCTGTGACCGCGAACGGCCGGTGCTGTGCGTCGCCGGCGACGGCGGAATCGGCGGCGCAATCGCCGAGCTGGCCCTCGCGGTAACCGAGAATCTGCCGCTGGTGGTGATCTGCGCCAGCGACGGCGGCTATGGCAGCGTCGCCGCCTTCGCCAGCGACACACCCGCGGTGATCCGCGCCACGGCATCCGGGGATCGCTCCTGGTGGAAGGTGGCCGATGCGCTCGGTTGCGCTGCCGCCGCGCCGGGCGACGTGAACGCGCTGGCGCGGGAGCTGGACAACTGGCAACCGGCCGGGGGTCCCCTGTTTCTGCAAGTACGCTTCGATTCCGAAGCCTACCGTCGTATTCCCCGCGCGCTGCGCGGATAGAACGGACGTCATGACTGATACCGATCCGCATTTCCTGGTGCTCGGCGCCGGCTCCGTGGGCAAGCGCCACATGCAGAACCTCGGCGCCCTCGGCTGCCAGGTGTCCGCCATGGATCCGCGCGCCGACCGGCTGGCCGAGGCGCGCGATAGCGCGGGTGCGGTGGAATGCTTCCAGGATCTCGACGCGGTGGACGACTGGTCCCGGTTCGACGGCGTGGTCATCGGCTCGCCGCCGTCTTTCCATGTCGACCAGGCCATCGCGGCGCTGGAACAGGGCAAGCCGGTACTGATGGAAAAGCCCCTTGCACCCACCCTCGTGGACAGTAAGCGGCTCGCGGACTATCTCGCCGCGAATCCATCGGCGCCACCCGTGCTGCTCGGCTATACCTACCGCTGGTGGCCGCCGCTGGTGGATTTCCGCGAACGCCTGGCGACAGGCGACCTGGGCGCGGTGCGGCACGTGAAATTCGTCATGAGCGCCCAGCTCGCCGACTGGCATCCCTGGGAACGCTACCAGGACTTCTTCATGTCGAGCCGTGAACTCGGCGGCGGCGCGCTGCTCGACGAAAGCCATTTCATCGACCTGATGTACTGGTTCTTCGGCATGCCCGAGTCGATCACCGCGCGGGTGGAGAAATTGAGCACGCTGGAAATTACCAGCGATGACAACGTGGACATCATTGCCACCTACCCCGACAACCTCCGGGTCACCATCCACCTCGATCTCTATGGCCGGCCCCACGAGAAATACATTCGCGCCAGCGGCGAGAGCCGCAGTCTCGAATGGAGCTTCGACCCCAGCCGGCTGCGCTACTCGGAGGCCATGGGTGACGAATGGGAAGAGACCGGCTACGAGTTCGAACGCAACGACATGTTCGTTGCCGTGGCGCGGGAATTCATTGACGTGGTGAACGGCAAAGTCGTGCCGGGCTGTACCATCACCGACGGCATCAACGTGATGCGCATCATCGAGGCCTGCCGCCAGAGCAGTGACCAGGGGAAAACTATAACTATGGAACAACCATGATTGAAGGCAGAAGAGTACTCGCCGTGGTGCCCGCGCGAAGTGGCAGCAAGGGCATCCCGCACAAGAACATGCGCCCCCTGGGGGGGAAATCACTGATCGCCCACGCGGGAGACTGCCTCGCGTCATTGCGCTGGATCGACCGCCGCATCATCTCCTCCGACAGCGAAAGCTATGCTGACGAGGGCGGTCGCCACGGACTCGAGGCGCCGTTCCTGCGTCCGCCGGAGCTGTCCACCGACGAGGCGGCTGCCATCGACGTGATGGTGCATGCTCTCGAACAGTGCGAGCAGGAGTACGGGGAACGCTACGACCTGGTCGCCATCGTTGAACCGACCTCGCCCTTCCGCCGCCCGGGAGACATCGAGTTCGCCTGCCTCGGCATGGTCCGCGGCGGCTGCGATTCCGCGGTTTGCGTGAGTCCCGCGGGCACCCAGTCGCATCCGCTCAAGATGCTCACGGTGAAGGCGGACCGGCTCGGCTACTACGATCCCGCGGCGGAAAACATCATCTCGCGTCAGCAGCTCGACCCGTTGTATGTACGCAACGGCGCCTGCTACCTGGTCACTCGTGAAACCCTGCTGGAAAAACGCCGCGTCATCACCGACAACACCTTCGCCTGCGTCATCGACCGGCCGATGGTGAACATCGACGAACCGATGGATCTCGAATGGGCGGAATTCCTCCTCCGCCGCAAGAAAAAACGCAAGAAATCGTGAAGAACATCACCGTGGTCCTGGTGGACCGCGCCAACTACGGTCGCATGAAACCGGTCATGCAGGCAATGGAGGAACATCCGGAGATCAACATGCAGCTGTTGGTTACCGGCACCATGCTGCTGGACCGGTTCGGGCGCGCGGTCGAGGACGTCGAGGCGGATGGATTCAACGTTGACGAGAGGGTATACATCGAGCTCGAGGGGTCGATTCCCACGACCATGGTCAAGAGCATGGGGCTCGCCATCATCGAACTGGGAAATGCCTTCCATCGACTTAAGCCGGATTTCGTACTGGTCATCGGCGATCGCTACGAGGCCATGGGTGCCGCCATCGCGGCGGTTTACCAGAATATCTGCCTGATCCACCTGCAGGGCGGCGAGGTCACCGGGTCCATCGATGAGTCCACCCGTCACGCGATCACCAAGCTGGCGCATTACCACTTCCCCGCAACGGCGCAGTCCGCGCGCAACATCGTCAACATGGGCGAACCCGAGGACCATGTCTTCGCGCTGGGTTGTCCGTGTGCTGACGTGGTGGCGAGCGCGTTGGAAAATCGGCTCGCGGACCAGGAAACGCATCTCGATCATCTCGGGGTGGGCCTGCCCATCGACCTGAAAAAGCGCTACCTGCTGGCGCTTTTTCATCCCGTCACCACCGAGTTCCGCAGCGCGGAAGGCCAGATGCGCGAACTCCTGGACGCTTTGCTACTGCGAGGGGAACAGGTGATCCTGGTCTGGCCCAACATCGACGCCGGGTCGGATGGGGTCTCCAAGGCGATCCGGATATTCCGCGAACGCAACCACGACTTTCCGCTCCACGCGTATAAGAACATTCCGTCCGAGCGGTTCATCCCGCTTTTGCGGGACGCCGCCTGCCTGGTAGGCAACTCTTCCAGCTTCATCCGTGACGCCTCTTTCCTGGGCACGCCGGTGGTGCTGGTGGGCTCGCGCCAGGACGGGCGAGAACGATCCCAGGCAGTGATGCGCGTGGAACCGGAGAGCGCGCAGATACAGGGCGCCCTTGACCAACAATTGAATCGTGGCCGCTACCCCCCTTCCAGCCTCTATGGTAATCCTGGTGTATCCCGCGGGATCGTGGAAAAGATAGCGGAACTGCAACCGTTCTCCCAGAAAAGGCTGGTGGTCCAGGCCTGAATCCTTGATCGCCGGCAACCATGAGAAAGGTGTTTTTTCTAGGCGGCATCCTGTCGAACTATCGTGGATTGCTGCCGGGTGCCATGGCGGCGGGCCAGGCCCGGGGGTTCCAGACCGGCATCCTGGACGTGGTCAACCTGGTACCACGCTGGAAACCTTATCCCAACCCCTGGAAACAGCTCGGCCTGGTGGACCGGGTCACGGTATTCGCCGACGACGCCGAACTCCGCCGCTTCGCCGCGACGGCAGGAACGCCGGACCGGCCCATGGCGCGGCGCGACATCGTGATCTTCCTCCACCCCCCGGGCCCGGAAATCCGCTGGATCTGGGACCTGCTGCAATTCGCAGGGCTCGCCGTGGGTGTGATGACCATCAACCCGGTTCCCACGATTCATGCACTGCGTGGCTGGAGACAAGGCGTGGAGGCGTTCCTCAAACGACCGTTACGCCGCCTGAAAGCCGTGACGAAGCCGGTTCCCGCCTACTGGATCATCTCCGGCGCGGGAACCCTGGACTGCTATCGCAGCTACTTCCGTCATCTTCGCGGTACACGGATCATCAAGGCTCATTCGGCGGATTTCGAGGCATTCCAGGCCGTTGCCGATGGACAGGAAAGGAAAACCGGGGAAACCATCGTTTTCCTCGACCAGGGGTGGCACACCAAGCTGCGCGGAAACTTTCGCGCGGACGGTCGCTATCCTCCCACGGGGGAGGACGTGTACCGGCGCTCGGTGGTAGCGTGGCTCACGTCGCTGCAGGCGGCATCCGGACTACGGGTGGTGATCGCCGCTCACCCCAAGGGAAACATCGAGCGCGTGCGGGAGGTATACCAGGGCATCGAGGTGTCCTCGCAGCCCACCGCGCTTCTGGTGCGCAACGCCAGCATCGTGATCGGTAATTGTACGACCAGCCTGCAGTTCGCGGTCATGGCGAACAAGCCGATCTGCCTTTTCACCAGCGACGAACTGGATCAATCGCTGATGCTGCCCGGCCTGCTTGGCTACCAACGGGCGCTCAACGCGCCGGTAGTCAACATCGACCACCCGCCCGATTCGCGGGAGCTGCTCGACTCCCTGCGCGTGGATCCAGCGCGCTATCTGGCATTCCTGCACGAATACATCGTGCACCGCGATAGCGGCAACGGAACGCTATGGGACAAGGTGTTCCTCCAACTCACCGACACCCGGGAGTCGGCATGAACAGGGTCATACACGATATCGGAATTGAACCGCAACGCGTCATTGACACCGATGGTGGCACGGTACTGCATGCGTTGAAGGCGGGTGACAGTTCCTTTCACGGTTTTGGGGAAGCCTATGTGTCGGAGATCGGTGCCGGCAGGATTCGCGCCTGGAAGCGGCATCGGCGAATGACCCTCAACCTGGTCGTCGTACAGGGCGCGGTGAGGTTCGTTATCCATGACGACCGGCCAGGATCCCCGACCCTGGGCGTATACCAGGAAGTCCTGCTGTCGCGCGAGAGCAACCACGCCAGGCTCACGGTACCCCCCCTGCTCTGGCTCGGATTCCAGGGGCTGTCCACGCCGATGAACGCGCTGCTCAACATCGCCAACCTGGAGCATGACCCGGAGGAGATCGACCGGGCTCCCGTCGAGCAGTATCCATTCCCCTGGCCTTCTGCCTGATCATCCAACCATGAAAACCGTCATTCTCGCCGGCGGCCTCGGCACCCGGCTTGCCGAGTACACGGAAGCGATTCCCAAGCCCATGGTACCCATCGGCGGCAAGCCGATACTCTGGCACATCATGCATCACTACGCCCGCTACGGCTACAAGGACTTCGTCCTCGCCCTCGGCTACAAGGGCAACATGATCAAGGAGTACTTCCTCAATTACTTTTCCATCAATGCGGACTTCAGCGTAGACCTTTCCGACGGCAGCGTGACGCATCACGGCGCGGAACGGCTCGACTGGCGGGTCACCCTGGTGGATACCGGCGAGTCTTCCATGACGGGTGGTCGCCTGGGGCGGCTCCGCGAGCATCTTCGGGACGACACCTTCATGCTGACCTACGGCGACGGCCTGTGCGATATCGATGTCAACGCCCTGGTGGAATACCACCGCAGCCACAAGCGCAAGGTCACCGTCACCGCGGTGCACCCGGATGCGCGTTTCGGTGAGCTGCGTCTCGGTGACGACGGGCGGGTCGAGCGCTTCGCCGAGAAACCGCAGCTCGACCAGGGCTGGATCAATGGCGGATTCTTTGTCATGGAGCCCGAATTCCTCGACTACATCTCGGGAGATGACATGGTACTCGAGAAGTACCCACTGGAGCAGGCAGCGCGGGACGGGGAACTGGTGTCCTTCCGCCACGACGGCTTCTGGCGCTGCATGGACACCAAGCGGGATCACGATTCCCTCGAGGCCCTGTGGCGCACCGGGAACCCGCCGTGGCGCTGAAACCCGGAAACCCGACGATGTCACCCTGGACGCTCCCGTGATGCGATTTCCCGGTGATGGCACCCTGCTCATCGCGGGCGCCGGCGGTTTCATCGGTCGCGCCCTGGCGGAACGCGCCGTCAGCAGGGGAATCACGGTGACCGGCCTGGTGCGCCGGGCGGATCCCGCGGGCGGGCCTGCCGGGGCGGAACTGCTGGAGGCGGACCTCACCGATCGCGCATCCCTGGACGCGGCGCTCGGTGGCCGGTGCTTTGACTACGTGATCAACCTGGCAGGCCACATCGATCACAGCGGTTTTTTCTCTGGCGGGCGCGCGATCATCACGCAGCACTTCACCGGCCTGATGAACCTGCTCGAAGCCACCCGGCACGATGCGCTCAGGGGATTCGTCCAGGTCGGAAGCAGCGACGAATACGGCGACGCGGCGGCGCCACAGCATGAATCGATGCGCGAGGCGCCGATTTCTCCCTACGCCGCGGCCAAGACCGCTGCCGGCCATCTCGTTTCCATGCTGTGGCGCAACGAGGGCTTCCCCGGCAAGGTGGCAAGGCTGTTCCTGGTCTACGGAGCAGGCCAGTCCGCCTCCCGCTTCATTCCCCAGTTGGTGCGGGGGGCCCTGGGCGAAGAGCGCTTCGCGGTGTCGGCGGGAGCACAGCAGCGGGACTTCTGTTACGTGGACGACATCGCGGACGGGCTTCTCGCACTGCTTCACTGCGAAAGCGCGAATGGCCTGTGCGTCAATCTCGGCTCGGGTACCCCGGTGACGGTGCGCGAAGTCATCGAACGGGTAGTCGCCATGACCGGAACGGGAACCCCCGATTGGGGACGTGTTCCCTACCGCGCGGGAGAGAACATGGCCCTCGTTGCCGATATTGCCCGCGCCAGGGCCCTGTTTGGCTGGGAGCCGGCCACGACACTCGATGATGGTCTCGCGCGCACCGTTGACTGGTACCGGCGGGCATTCGCTTCCTGACGATGTACCGCTTCGACGAACTCGTTGCACTCTACCGCGCGATGCCGGTTCCACGGGGCGCGGTGATCACCGTGAAGTCCGACCTGCTGGCGCTCGGCCGCTACGAGACGGCGCGCAAGGAAGCCATCCTGCAAGCGCACCTGGACGCCATCGACGCGGCGTTCGACCTTGGGCGCGCAACGCTGGTGGCGGCCACCAGCACCGCCCAGCTATGCGAGACCGACATCCCCTACGACCATGAGCACACACCGAGCAACGTGGGCATATTCAGCGACTTCGTGCGACGCCGGCCAGGCGCGCTCCGCAGCTTCCACGCGTTCGAGTCCTACGCCGCCCTTGGTGCCGATGCCGGGTCCATCTGCGCGGACGTGTCACCGGTATCCTACGGCTGCGAATCGCCGGAGGATCGACTGGTGCGCGCCGGGGCCTGGTGCATCGTGATCGGCGCCGATCCGATTCGCTGTTGCTCCACCATCCACTACCTCGAGCACGTGGTCGGGGTGCCCTACCGATACATCCGCGAATACGACCACCCGGTGATCCGTGACGGGGTGAAGTCCGTCCAGCGGTTCTACCGCAACCCCTGGTACCAGCAGTCGGATATCCGCAAGGACACGACCCGGTTCTTCGAGCGCATGGCGGCCCGCGGCTTCCATATCGAGCGCTATCCCCTCGGCGCCGGTGCGATCAGCCTGTACCCGCTGGCCGATCTCTACCGCGAGGGTGTTCGCACGCTGCATGAGGACCCCTATCTCTGCCTTGCGCATACGCCCACAATCCAACCCTGGAGACACTAGCTCCGGACATCAGCAGCGCACCCAACCATGAAAACTGTTACCAGAGAAAAACTGATCGACGTCATCTGCGAAAGCGGCGACGGCGAGGGCCGGGAAGCGATCAGTAACAACACGGACTTTGTCGAGGTTCCAATGGATTCTCTCGATATCATGGCCGCCTTCCAGGCGGTCGAAGACGCGTTCGGCGCGAGCATCCCCGACGAGGTGATGCCCGAACTGCGCAATCTCCAGGATCTCGTGGCATATCTCGGAACCCAGGACATCAGCGTCACCTGACCCGTACGAGAGAGACTCCAACGTGGCGAGCCCCCGGGTTTCCGTGCTGATGAACTGTTACAACGGCGCGCGCTTCATCGGCGAGAGCATTCGCTCCGTGCTGGACCAGACTTTCGGCGATTTCGAACTGCTGGTCTGGGACAACCGCTCCACTGACGACAGCGCCACCATCGTCCGGGAGTTCGACGATGCGCGCATCCGCTATCACCTGGCGCCAAAGCACACCACGCTGGCCGAAGCGAGGCGCCAGGCCTTCGCGCTTCTCCGCGGGGAATGGATCGCCATTCTCGACGTCGACGACCTGTGGCATCCCGACAAGCTCCGGCGGCAGATGGATCTCGCGGCCGAGCATCCGGAGGCGGGCTTCATATACTGCGGGACGCGCATCCTGGCGACGGGAGATGTGGACGGCCACAACCTGCCGTTCGACGTGGTCGGCGACGACCTGCCGCAGGGCGACATTTACCGCCGCCTGTTGCGCGGCAACTATATCGCCATCTGCTCACTCCTGATCCACCGGGAGCGCCTCGCGGCACTCGGGGGGTTTTCGGGGCACTACCCGGTGATGGAGGACTACTGGACTACGCTCAACCTGGCGCGCCGGCATCCGGCCTACGCGGTTCCCGCCATCCTGTGCGACTACCGCCTGCACGACTCCAACGCGTCCCAGGGCGGGCCGCTGGACAATTTCGAGGACCTGCGGATCGTACGCGAACTGTTTCCCGACCGGGGCGCGATGCTGGCCGCGCTCCGCATCGTCCTGCGGCACGTGAAAAAGTGCATTCGTCACCGGCAAGCTCCGCAACTGGCGGACCTGGGGCGGGCGTTGCAGCAACCGGGTGGCTAACCCGCTCAAATAACCCAAATCATGTTCAACGATAAATCCATACTGATCACCGGCGGCACCGGTTCCTTCGGCCAGTCCTTCGTCCGCCGCATACTCGCCGCCCATGCGCCACGGCGCCTGATCATCTACTCCCGCGACGAACTCAAGCAGTTCGAGATGCAGCAGGAATTCGACGCAGCCTGCATGCGCTGGTTCCTCGGCGACGTGCGCGACGGCGACCGCCTGCGGCAGGCCATGAACGGCGTCGACATCGTGGTCCACGCGGCGGCACTGAAGCAGGTGCCGGCGGCGGAGTACAACCCGATGGAATGCATCAAGACCAACATCCACGGCGCCGAGAATGTCATCACCGCCGCGCTCGACAATGAGGTCGGAAAGGTCATCGCCCTGTCCACCGACAAGGCCGCCAACCCGATCAATCTCTACGGCGCCACCAAGCTCGCGTCGGACAAGCTGTTCGTCGCCGCCAACAACATGACCGGCACCAAGCGCACGCGTTTCTCCGTGGTGCGTTACGGCAACGTGGTGGGATCGCGCGGCTCGGTGGTGCCCTTCTTCCGCAAGCTGGTGGCCGAGGGCGCGGAATACTTTCCCATCACCCACGAGAACATGACCCGGTTCTGGATCACCCTGGACCAGGGCATCCAGTTCGTGCTCGACGCCTTCGACCGCATGCACGGAGGGGAGATCTTCGTCCCCAAGATTCCCTCGGTGCGGATCCTTGATCTCGCCACCTCCATCGATCCGGACATGCCGACCCGCATCGTCGGCATCCGTCCCGGGGAGAAACTGCACGAGGTGATGTGTCCGGCGGACGACTCCCATCTCACCATCGAGTTTGCCGACCATTTCGTGATCTCGCCCAGCATCAAGTTCAAGGAGAAGGACGTCGATTACCGCGAGAACCGCCTCGGCCAATACGGCGAGCCGGTAGCGTCGGGATTCGAGTACGCCTCGGGATCCAATCCCGACTTCCTCGGGATCGAGGCGCTGGTGGAGCTGAATCGCGGCGTGCCGGCGTGATCCCCTACGGCCGCCAGGATATCACCGACGCGGACGTCGCTGCCGTGGTGGAAGCCCTGCGCTCGGATTTCATCACCCAGGGAGAGCGCGTGCCGGCCTTTGAACGGCGCCTTTGCGAGTACACCGGCGCAGCCCACGGGGTGACTGCCAACAGCGCCACATCCTGCCTGCACATCGCCTGCCTCGCCCTGGGTCTCGGCCCCGGAGACACGTTGTGGAGCCCGCCGGTCACCTTCGTGGCTTCCACCAACTGCGCGCTCTACTGCGGCGCCGGGGTGGAATTCGTCGATGTCGACCCGCTCACCGCGAACATCGACCCGGACCGGCTCGCGTCCCGCCTCGACGCCGCGGCGGCGGAAGGTCGGCTTCCGCGCGCGCTGGTCGTGGTACACATGGGTGGCGCGCCCTGCGACATGGCGCGCATCGCCCCACTGGCCCGGCGCCATGGCGTTGCCGTGATCGAGGATGCCTCCCACGCCGTGGGGGCGCGCTACGCCGATGGCGGCATAGTCGGAGGTGGTCAGCACGCCGACATCACGATCTTCAGCTTCCACCCGGTGAAGATCATCACCACAGCCGAAGGCGGCCTGGCGCTGACCAATGACGCCGAGCTTGCCGAGCGCATGCGTCTCTACCGCAGCCATGGCATCACCCGCGACCCGGCGCGCATGCGCGGCGAGTCAGAGGGTGACTGGTACTACCAGCAGGTCGCTCTCGGCTTCAACTACCGCATGACGGAACTGCAGGCCGCGCTTGGCATCAGCCAGGCGGATCGCCTCGACGCTTACGTGACCAGGCGAAATGAACTCGCGGCGCGCTATGACGCGGCGCTTGCGCGGATGGCGGTGACGCCCGTGACCCCGCTGGCGGGAAGCCGTTCCGCGCGCCATCTCTACATCGTCCTGGTGCCGGACAGCGAAGGAGGCCAGATTCGCCGGCGGGTGTTTGACGCGATGCGCGCAGCGGGCATTGGCGTGAACGTGCATTACATCCCGGTACACCTGCAGCCCTATTACAGTGATCTCGGGTTCCGGGCGGGCGATTTCCCGGGAGCGGAACATTACTACCGCCGCGCGATTTCCCTGCCGTTGTATCCTGGCCTGGACGAGGCTTCCCAAGACCGTGTCATCGACGCCCTGGGCAATGCTCTCGACGCGGCCGGCTGCCACGGGGCAGCCGCTTGACGCGACTTCCCGCCGCCGGGGAACACGCCATGACCCGCGAGACGGTGCTGCCACCGGAGCCCGTCGAGCCCGTGGCGGAACTCGATCTGCGCGCGGCCGGCAGACGCCCGGGCGGGATCGGCGCGCTCTACGACCGAATCGCATTCGAGACCCGTGCGCCTTATGCGCGCTGGATCGGCGAACTTGGCGCGGCGGTGGACGACCGCCTGGACTGGTGGCTCGAAAGCGCCGCGACCCGCAACCCGGTGTTCAGCGGGCTGTATCACCAGGTCGTCTCGCTTCTCCTGTTGCGCGCGTTGATCGATGCAGGGCATTGCCCGCGTGCGATCCGTGTTGACACCGCCGCCATGGCCGCGCTGGCGCATGGGGAACTGACCGACCGCACCGTGCGGGTAACGGGGCCATCTGCTTTCAAATGGCTGGACGGCCGCGCGCGCAGCCTGCTGTCGCCGCTGCGCTCGATCTGGCGCCTGACCCGGGAATGGCGCGCCGCCAGGGGTGCGGCGACGCGGGCTCCCCTGCCCGCGGATGCGATCCTGGTGGACACCTTCGCCATTCCGGGATATGTCGAGCGCGATCGCTATTACCCGGGCCTGCTGGAGCAGGCGGGCGCGGCGCGTGACCGGCTGCGCTTCGTACCCCAGTTCTTCAACATGACGCCGGCGCAGATCCGCGAGAGCGCCGGACAGCTGGGCGCGGATCGCTACCTGGTGAAGGAAGCCTGGCTCGGTTGGCAGGACCTCGCCTGGTGCTTCGGTCACCTGTTTCGCCTGCACCGCGCTCTTCCGGCGCGCGCCACATTCCGCGGCCTGGAGCTGGCCGGCCTCGTCCGCGAGGACGTCCACCGGCGGCTGGGTTTCCGCTGCGCCGTGCGCGGACTGATGAACTACCGCTTCGCCCGCGCTCTTCACGAAGCCGGCGCGCGTCCGTCGCTGGTGGTCGACTGGTTCGAGAACCACCCCATGGATCGCGGCTGGAACGCCGGATTCAATCGCTGGTTCGACTCAGTGCCACGCGCGGGATATACCGGTTTCTACCCCGCGGGAATGTCCTACCGCCCCACGGAGGGCGAACGCCGGGCTGGAATCCTGCCGCCACGCTTCCTCCTTATCGGCGAGGGCTTCTGCGCCGACATGGGGGAATTCCTCGCGGACTGCCCGTGGTCGCCGGCGCCGGCCTTTCGCTACCCGGAGTGGTCCGCCGCCAGGGAAACTTGCAAAAACGATGCGGACGGAACGGACCGGATCCTCGTAGCAATGCCCTACTACGAGGCCATGTGTGTGGCGGTGCTGGAGTCGGTGGCACGCATCCAGGCGCTGCGCCCGGACTGGTATTTCGTCATCAAGGCCCATCCCGCGACGCCGCTGGCGCGATTCCCCGAAGCCACCACGGTGCTCGCGGGCAACGCCGAAGAAAGCGGCGATGCGCTGAGTGCCTGGCTGCCGCGTTGCGCGGCCATGATCACCGGGGCCCAGGCCTCCACGATCCTCGAATCCGCGGCTCTCGGCGTACCGGCAGTGATCATCCACGTGCCGGGATCGACGGCGGAAGTGTCGATCCCCTCGGTCATGCCACCTGCGCTGGTGCAGGTCTGCACCGACGGCGACGGAGCCACGACCGCCCTTGACGCCATGCTCGATCCATCCCAGCCGGCAAGCGCGCGCATGGCGATGGCGCGGGATTTTCGCGAGCGCTGCTTCACCGCGGTAAACCCGGACACCGTGGCCGCGATGCTCGCGGCCTGACAGTATTTATTTCAGACAGTAACCCAGGCATGACCAAGATACTCGACTGCACGCTGCGCGACGGCGGCTACTATAACGACTGGCATTTCCCGCTGCAGACGGCCAGGCAGACCGTGGAAAGCCTGGTGGACGCCGGCGTGGATATCATCGAGATCGGCCTCAAGTCCGCCTTCGACGACGAATGCTCCGGGTTGTTCAAGTATTGCAACGAGGACTATCTCGACTTCCTCGGCGATTTCCCCGACGCCACGTTCTCGTTCATGCTCAACGTCAAGGAGTTCGTCCGCGACGACAAGCTCGACGAGCAGGCCCTGGACCGCATCATCCGCCCCGCGGAAGAATCCCACTTCGGGGTTTGCCGGCTTGCGGCGCATTACGCCGACTTCGAACTGGTGCCGGAATTCGTCCGCTACTTCCGCGGCGAGGGTTACCAGGTCGGGGTCAACCTGATGGGGATCTCCCTGCTGGACGAGGAGCGCATCGCGCACGCGATGTCCATCGTCAATGGCATGAAGCCCGACGTGTTCTATGTCGCCGACTCCTTCGGTTCGATGCTGCCCGAGGATGTCTCGTCGCTGGTCGGACTGCTGCGAAAGCACTATGCGGGACCGCTCGGCATCCATACCCACGACAACCAGGGGCTTGCCTTCGCCAACACCCTGCGCGCACTGGACGAGGGGGTGGAGTACATCGACGCCACCCTCACCGGCATGGGTCGCGGCGCCGGCAACCTGTCCACCGAGCAGATCCTGCTCTGGCTGCAGAATCGCGGCGCCGATCGCGCGCGCTACCACTCCAGCCGCGTCCTCGACATCATCCACGACTTCTTCCAGCCGATGAAGGACCATTACCGCTGGGGGTTCAACTACGTCTACATGATGAGCGGACTCAGCAACATCCATCCGCTGTACTGCATGGACCTCTGCGACGGCGGGCGCTTCCCGATGTCCGAGATCAGTGCGATCCTCGGCAACATCCCCGGTGAACGCCGCGCCAGTTTCAGCCGCGGCGCGCTGGCCGACGCGATCAACGCCACCCCGCGCTCGATGGCGGGGCAGGGTAAAGATCTGCCGTTGTTCGATCTTTCGAGCGAACCCGCCGACGGTTCCGCCTGCCTGGTGGTCGCCACGGGGCCCGACATCCGTCACTACCGCGAGGCAGTGGGCAATCTCCTCAGACGCCGCGGACTACCGGTGATCGAATGCAATGACAGCGAGATCCTGGCGGATTTTCCGGAGCGCATCGGCGTGGTGTTGAACGGCATGCGGCTCGCGGAGATCGCGCGCGAGAAGAGCGGCCTGCCGCGGCGGATCATCACCGGCGAGCGGCGCTTCGAACGGCCCATCGCCACCACCCTGGAGCATTTCCCCTGCCGCATCGGCGAACACGCGATCGCCCCGGATGGGCTCACCGTGCCGGACTTCGAGGCCGGCCAGTACGCCATTTCCATGGCGCTGGCGCTGGGCTACCGGCAGATCCATCTTGCCGGCTTCAGCGGCTACGAGGACGCGCAACGCAACGGTCCCATGAACCGCTACTTCGAAACAGTGCAGGCGATGCCGGAAAAGCCGCGCTTGATTGCCGTGACCCCGACCCGCTACAGCGGTCTCGAGCAACGCTCTCTCTTTACCCTCTGACCATGGGCCGTATCGTCGCCATCATCCCCTCGCGGCTCGAGTCGAACCGGGTCGCGCGCAAGCCGCTGGCGGACATCCTCGGCATGCCCATGGTGGCCCATGTCTACCACCGGGCAATGCAGTCGCCGATCGTGGACGAGGTCCTGGTCGCCACCGACAGCGAGGAGGTGAAAGACGCGGTGGAGCGCTGGGGCGGCCAAGCGGTGCTCACCAGCACTTCGCATCGCAACGGCACCGAGCGCCTCGCGGAAGCCTCGCGTGACATGGACGCGGAATACGTGGTGCTGGTGAACGGCGACGAGGCGCTGCTCAACCCCGAATACATCGAGACGAGCTACCGCGCACTGGTGGAATCGGACGCGGAGGCGTCGATCCTGGTCAACCCGTTCCACCGCGTGGACAGCCCGTCGGACTTCAAGGTGGTGCTCAACCTGAAGAACGAGGTGATGTATATCTCCCGCGGCGACATTCCCTGCGACGCGCGCAACCCGGTGGAGCATCGACTCAAGGCGTATCACATCATGACCTTCCGGCGGGAATTCCTCGGCGTCTACGCTTCCCTCGACAAGTCGCCGATGGAATCCATCGAGGACCACGAGCACTTGCGCATCATCGAGAACGGCTACAAGCTGGTGGCCGCGCGGGTCGAGTCCACCGCGGTGAGCGTGGACACCCCGGCGGATCTCGAATTTACCCGCGAGCAGATGCCTGGCGATCCGTACTTCGCCCGTTACCGTCACCTGCTCAATGATGCCCGTTGAATTACCCGACCCGGGCGCCTACCCGGTCATCGTACTGGACTGCGACGGCGTCATCCTCGACTCCAACCGGCTCAAGTCCGAGGCCATGGAAGAGGCGGTAGGGGACTATGACGAAGCACTGGTGAAGCGCTTCGTCCGCTATCACCAGGAGCATGGTGGCATCAGCCGCTACGAAAAGTTCGAGACCTTCCTGCGCGACATGGCGGGCGACTGGTCGCCGGAGAACTACGACAACCTCTTGCAGCGTCTTTCGCGGATCGTGCGTGAGAAACTGCTGGCGGTGCCTTTCACCCCGGGGGCGGAGGACTTCCTCGCGCGCGCTTCGGAATCCGCCACGCTGTATATCGTCTCCGGCGGCGACCAGGAGGAGCTCCGCTGGGTGTTCGCGCGACGCGGCGCGGCGCGCTGGTTCGAGGCAATCCTCGGCAGCCCCACCGACAAGCGCAGTCACTGCGAAAGCATTCGCCAGACGCTCGAGCCGGATGAAAGGGTCCTGTTCGTCGGCGACAGCCGGCTCGACCACGAGGCCGCGTCTGACAGCGGCTTCGACTTCCTCTTTCTCAGCGGCTGCACCGAGTTCGACGGTTGGCGCGCATACTGCGACGAACACAGCCTGCCTCACGTCCCCGATTTCAACGCCCTGGCGTCCGCATGTAGATGAATTCCTCCGACCACCTCGAGCGCTGTTTCGCCGGGCGTACCGTCCTCGTCACCGGCCATACCGGGTTCAAGGGATCCTGGCTGAGTCACTGGCTGCATGGACTCGGCGCCCGCGTGGTGGGCCTTTCCGATCGCGTCCCCACAGAACCCGCCAACTTCGAGGCGAGCGCGATTGCCGGGCTGCTGGACGATCACCGCTGCGACCTCGCGGACCGCGAAGCGGTGGCGCGCATCGTCGCCGACGCGCGCCCGGACTTCGTCTTCCACCTCGCCGCCCAGGCGCTGGTGCGCGACTCCTACGCGCGCCCGGTGGAAACCCTGATGACCAATATCATGGGCACCGCCCATGTACTGGATGCGCTCAGGCAACTGGACCAGGACTGCGTGGCCTTGCTGATCACCAGCGACAAGTGCTACGACAACATCGAATGGGAATGGGGCTACCGCGAGAACGACCGCCTCGGCGGCAAGGATCCCTACAGCGCCTCCAAGGGCGGCGCGGAACTGGTGATCCGTACCTTCGTCGAGTCCTGGCTGCGGGAGTCCCCGATAAGGGTGGGTGTCGCGCGCGCCGGCAATGTCATCGGCGGCGGCGACTGGGCGGCCAACCGGCTGGTGCCGGACTGCATCCGCGCCTGGTCCAGGGACGAGACCGTGCGCATCCACAACCCCGCGGCGACCCGGCCGTGGCAACTCGTGCTCGAACCGCTGGGCGGCTACCTCGCCCTCGCCATGGCGCTGGCGGAATCCCCGGCGCTCGATGGCGAGGCGTTCAACTTCGGCCCGCTGGCGGAGAACGACTACTCCGTCGAGGCGCTCATCGAGGCGATGCGCGAACACTGGGATCACGTGCACTGGGAACGGGCGCCCGACGCGGTGGACAAGGTGTACGAGGCGGGCCTTCTGAAGCTCAACTGCGACAAGGCGCTGCATCACCTGGGCTGGCGTCCCACCTATGGTTTCCATGAGACCGTGGCCGCGACCATGGACTGGTACCGGCGTTTCTATACCGGGGAAGGGAACATGCAGGACTTTGGCCGCGCGCAGATCGACGCCTACCGGGAGACGGCGCGCAGTCGCGGCATCGCCTGGGCTCTCTGAGCGCGAAAGCGGCATGGCGATCCCGGCGGCGGGCGATGGCGAGCAGCAAGTGGAAGTCGCCGCGGTCAGCATCGTCATCGTCAACTACCACCTCAGCGCGGAGATCCTCGCCTGCCTCGACAGCCTGGAGCGCCATCTCCCGGCGGAGAGCTACTCGGTGGTGGTGGTGGACAATGCCTCGAATGACGCCGAACTCGACACGCTACGGGAACGGGTGCGGGGACATACCGGATGGCGCTTCGTCGAGCTGCAGGAAAATATCGGCTTCGGTGCCGCCTGCAATCGCGGTGCGCGGGAGTCGGAGTCGCAGTGGCTCTGCTTCCTCAATCCGGATACCCGGGCGGAGAGCGACTTCGTCGCATGCCTGCTGGAAGCGGTGCGTGAGAACGGTGCCGCCGTGGCGGGCCCGGCCTATGGGCCCAGGGGCCTGCTCGAATGGAATACCGGCGTGTTTCCGGGACCGCTGCTGGAGTTCTGTTCCATTGCCATGCTCGGGCGGCCACTCGAGGCCCTGTGGATGGGACTTCGCAGGCGGCTTGCCGGCAACGCCCCGATGTCCGTGGACTGGATCCTCGGCGCCTGCATGCTGATGCCTCGCGCCACGTTCGAGCGCAGCGGCGGCTTCGATGAATCGTTCTTTCTCTACTACGAGGAGATGGACCTCTGCCGCCGCCTGCGCGACACCGGGGGACGTATCCTGTTCGTGCCCGGCTGCCGGATCCACCACGCCGGTGGCGTCAGCGGTCGGCGCGACTATCACCAGTTCACCCGTCGCTTCTACCAGGGCAAGCTCAACTACCTGCACAAACACTATCGCGGCATCATGCGCTCGCTGATGCGCGCCATCGTCTGGGCCCAGCTCCAGTGCCAGGGAATTCTCTGGCGGATTCCCGGGATCGCGGGCAGCACGCGCGCCGCGGGCAAGCGCGCCGGTGTTGCCGATGCGCTCGACTTCTATCACCGCGGGCTCGCCAGCTAATCCGCTTTGCCATCCATAGCCCTCAACTGCGTCGCCCTGGACAGTACGCAGGCCATCGGCGTGGAACGTTTCGCGCGCACCGTGCTCGGCGCGGCGAATTTTGGCGACAATCCGGTCAACTGCTTCACCCGCAGCAGTGAGAAATCCGTGGAAGCACTGCTTGGCCGGGACTTCGTCAAGCGCCACCAGCGCCTCGGACACCGCGGATTACCGGTCAGCTGGACCCCGCTGCGAATCCTCGCGGAGATGTTCTGGCTGCCGTTCTTCAGCAGGCGGGCTGAAGTGGTGCTTTCGATCAACAACTTTGGTCCGCTCTGGGGACAACGCGGACAACGCCGACTGGTGGTGGTGCACGATGTCTGGTTCATGGACGCGGGCTACGAGGGTGGAACGCTCGCGAAGTGGGTTTTTTACTGCCTGCTCTCGCTCCAGCTCAGGCGCAGCAGCCGGGTGATCACGGTATCGGATTTCTCGCGCCGCGAGATCTGCCGCCACTTCGGACTCGCGTCGGAGTCGGTATTGGTAGTCGACTGCTGTCTTGGCGAGTGCGTCGCACCATCTCCACCCGGAAAACGCGAACTGCCGCCCTTCCTGCTACTCGTGGGGTCGTCGCGCCCCAACAAGAACGTGCTGCGCGCCCTGGACGGTTTCGCCCGTTACCGCGCGGACCATCCTGGCGCCGACACCCGGCTGGTGGTCGTCGGACGTTATCCCCCCGACTGGGTCGCGGATGCGCGCCGCCGCCATCCCGAACTGACCGACGACGTGCTCGAATGGCGCGGTTACGTGAGCGACCAGGAACTGGCGGAGCTGTACGGCCGTTCCCACGGCCTGGTGTTCGTCTCCCTGTACGAGGGTTTCGGCATTCCCGCCATGGAGGCGCTGTTGCGCGGCCGCCCGGTGCTACTGTCGCACGGCACCGCCACAGCGGAGATCGCAGGTGACCTCGCCATTACCGTTGACGGTCGGAATCCCGACGATATCGCCCGCGGCATGGCCGCGCTTGTCGACGGGGAAGTAACGGTTGACGGCGCCACCTTCCAGGCATTTCGTGACCGACACATGCGTTGCGATGCAACCGCCGTGGAACTGGCACGGCTGGTGCTCTCCGGCTGATCCCGCGCAATGAAGCTGTCCGTCCTGCTCTCCATCTATCAGGGCACCACCGCGGATGAACTCGTCCGTTGCCTGCAAAGCATCGAGGCCCAGTCCTGCCTGCCGGACGAGATCGTGATGGTGCGTGACGGCCCGGTAAGCAACGCGGTGGAAGAGGCCATCGCCCGCTTCGGCCATCGCACCCGCCTTGCCCTGCGCCAGTTGCCCTTTGCCGAGAACCGCGGTCTCGGTCCGGCGCTCGCGGACGGCCTCGAGGCCTGCCGCGGGGAACTCGTGGCGCGGGTGGACACGGACGACGTCAGCGTCCCGGAACGATTTGCCTGGCAGGTCGAGGCGTTTGATTCCGATCCCGGACTCGCGGTACTCGGTGGGCTGCTCGAGGAGCGCTACCGCGACGGCCGGGGCGAGCACGAACTGGTGCGCCCGGCGCCGATCGAGCCGGAGGCGATCCGGCGCGCGGCGGTGTACCGCAATCCGTTCAACCATCCCACCGTGATGTTCCGCCGCCAGGTAGTCCTAGACTGCGGCAACTACCAGCCAATGCTCTGGTTCGAGGACTACGATCTCTGGGTGCGCCTGCTCCAGGCCGGACATCGATGCCGTAACCTCGACCGAGTGCTGGTCAGCGCGGAGGCAGATCGCGCCTACTTCGAGCGCCGTGGTGGCCTTCGCTACCTCGACCGGGAACTCGCCCTTGCGCGGCGCTTTCGCGCGCTCGGATTTCACGGCCCCTGGCAGTCCCTGCGATTCATCTGCACGCGCGCGGGTTTCCGCCTGGTGCCGCTGAGGCTGCGCTCCTGGCTCTATTTCCACATGCTCCGTGACCGCCATCCAGCGCCATGCTGACGCCGGTCTGGGATATCACGGTTTACCTTGGCGCGGTCCAGCTGTTTCTGCTGGCCGCGACCTGGCGGAGCGTGGGCAGTTCGGCGGTGATCGTTGCGCCGGCGCGCCTCGCGATGGGATTGGGCGCCGCCATGGTGGTGTTCTGGCTGGTCTGGGGCGGCTATTCGATCGACGCCTGGCGCTACCTCTCGCGTTTCGACCGCAACCCGCTTCACTTCCTCGACGAGCAGCTGTTCTGGTTCGTCGGCATTGGCCTCGGCCGGGCGCTCCCGGATCCGTGGCCGCTCAAGGTACTGTCCGCGCTGTTTGCGGCGGGACTGATCGGCGCCTACTACCTGTATTTTCGCGGGGAGCGCGACTGGCGTTTCGTTCTCGCCTGCCTGATGCTGCCGGCAATTCCGGCCTTCTTTTTTCTCGGCGGCAACGTGATTCGCCAGGGCCTTGCCGGCGTCATCGGGGTCGCCGCCGCGGTGCTCCTGCTGCGCGGCCGCACCCTTCCTGCCGCGCTGCTGGTCGTACCGGCCTTCCTGGTGCACCAGTACAGCCTGGTAATTTTCTTAGCCCTCGGGCTGGTGCGATACGCCGGCCGCTGGCTGCCGATTATCTGGATCGGTGCCTTTTTCGTCAGCCCGCTGGCGCGGGAAGCCGCCTCGCTGGTGGGGATCAGCCTCGACCATCACATCGCCTACGCCACCTACGTGGAAGGCGACTTTCACTGGGAAAAGCTGGCGCTCAGCGGGTTGCTGTCGCTGGCACTCCTGGTCTCCGTCCTTCGGCACCGCGTCGAGACGCCGGATTTCCGCCACGTCTACGTTGCGCTCGCATCCTGCAGCCACGCCCTGTTGCTGTACGAGGTGCCGTTCGAGCGCCTGCTGCTGTTCGCCGACCTCGTCCTGCCCGCGGCCCTCGCCCAGGCCGGATGGCATGCCCTGGGCAACCGCGCCATGCCGCTCAGGCTCGCCGCGGCAGGCGTCGCCGCCGCCTCGGTGGTGCTGTGGAACGCACGTTCCGTAACCGCCAGCCTGGGCTATTCCTGAGACAGGTTCATGGCCGCCCGGCTTCTGACCGCCGTTCTCGTGCTCGCCATGCTGGCCGCCGCGGTATGGCGCCTGGACCATCCGCCACGTTCACCGCGGGAGGAGATCTGGCTCCGTGGCAGCAAGCGGCTGCTCGACAACGGACTGTACCGGGATTCCTACGAACGCGCCCGCAAGGTGCTCAGCATCAACGCGAACAATGTCGAGGCCAGGAAGCTACTGGATGTGCTCGAAATCTACGGCCACCTGGCCAACAAGGATCCCAGTGCCGCCACGCTGAAGCGGTTCGAAAGGGTCCGCGGGGAACAGCCGGACTCACCCTACGTCTACATGATAGGCGCGGAACTCCATGCCAGGATGGGGGACATGGAAGAAGCCTTCGACCTCCACCAGCAGGCGGCCGATCTACGCCAGGACCTGCCGCATAACTGGTTCGGACTCGGGCGCGCTTTTCGTGCAACCGGCCAGTCGGCGGAAGCCCTGGACGCGTTCGAGCACGCCGCCGAAGGTGGCAGGCGTGCTCTCTATTCCCTTGAGCTTGCGCGCGAGTACTTCCGGGTGCAGCGATTCGATGTCGCCGCCGCGGCGTATCGCCAGGCGTGGATTCATAATCCGCGCCGCCTCGAGGCGCGCATCGGCGAGGTGCGCTGCATGCTGTATACCGGCCGCTACGCCGAGGCGCTCGAATACATCGACCGGGTGAATGCGCTGATCGAATCCGACAGGCGCAAGATGCGCAGGCGGGCGCGTATCGAGGGTGTGGCGCGCGCCGGATCCTATGACCGGGTCAATGGTCTGCCGTTGAAAACCTGGCGGAAGTACATCCACCAATTGCAACTCTGGGCATTGGCGCGCCAGGCCGGGAGCCCACCGCCGGCGCCCGACCCGGAACTGGCCGCCTCCGCCCTCGGCGAGGTCCTGGACGAAGACCTGGCGTACCTGCGATGAAACGGGTCTGCATCATCCCGGCGCGGAGCGGCAGCCAGCGCATCCCGGACAAGAACATCCGCGATTTCGCCGGTAGGCCCATCATTCACCATGCCATCGACTGCGCGCGCGCCTCCGGCCTGTTCGCGCGCGTCATCGTCTCCACCGACAGCGAACGAATCGCCGCGGTCGCGCGCGACGCCGGTGCCGAGGTACCGTTCCTGCGCAGCGCGGCGAACGCGGATGCCCATGCGCCCGTGGCCGCCGCGGTGATCGAGTGCATCCACGCGCTCGGCGTCGAGGGGGAGGAGTTTGATCCGGTCTGCTGCCTGCTGGCCACCGCGCCACTGGTGCGCGCGGAGATGCTGGCCAGTGCCTGCGAGCAACTGGAAAGCGGGCCCCACGATTCCGTGGTCAGCGTGCAGCGCTTCCGTTACCCGATACTGCGCGCATTGCGTATCGATGCCGAGGGTCACCTCGAGATGCTTTGGCCCGAGCACAGGACCTCCCGGTCCCAGGACCTGGGCGAAGCCTGGCACGACGCGGGGCAGTTCTACTGGATCCGGCGGGAATCGCTCCTCCGCCACGGCCGGCTGATTGCCGGGCGCGCCGCGGCATATCCTCTCGGGGCGCTGGATGCGGTGGACATCGACGACGCGGAAGACTGGGATCTGGCGGAGCAGCTCTACCGGTTTCATCATGCGCTGCCAGTGGATTGACGCGGGGACTGCCTCGGCCAGGGTGCATCCGGTGATCGAATTCCGGTATAAAGGCGCGTTGCCCTCGACCCGCGCAGCACGCCCCAGACAGAGACCAGGACGACATGCCCATCACCATTGAAGCCATCGCCAGCCACGTCCCACCCGGCCGGCTATCCAACGCGGATCGCGCCGGTGAATTCGGCATCGACGCGCGATTCATCGAGGAAAAGCTTGGCGTGGAAACCGTATCCCGGATGGCGCCAGGCGAAGATACCGCGGACCTGGCGGAAAAGGCGGTGCGGGCGCTCGGGGATCGATTCGACCCCGGCGCCGTGGACTGCCTCGTGGTCTGCACGCAAAACCCTCATGGCCACGGCATTCCACACACCTCCGCGGTGCTGCATGGCCGCCTCGGCCTCGACGACCGCTGCGCCTGTTTCGATATCGGCCTTGGCTGCTCCGGCTACGTCTACTCGCTGTCCGTAGTGACCGCGTTCATGGCCGCCAACGGCATGCGGCAGGGGCTGCTGGTTACCTGTGATCCCTATTCCAAGATCATCGACCCCGACGACCGCAACACCGTGATGCTGTTCGGCGACGCGGCCAGCGCCACCCTGCTGGGACCTGGCGGCGATCTCGCCCCCACCCTGTTCGAGTTCGCCACCCGCGGGGCCGACGGTCCGGCCCTGCACAACGACGACGGGCGGCTTTTCATGAACGGCCGCGCGGTGTTCAATTTCTCCGCAACCCGGGTTCCCTCCCAGATTCACGCGCTGCTGGAACGCGCCGGTCTCGAATCCGGTGATATCGACTATTACCTGCTGCACCAGGGAAGCCGGTTCATCGTCGACCAGATCACCCGGCGCCTGAAAATCCCCACGGACCGGGTTCCCCTGGGGTTGCGTGAACAGGGAAATACCGTCTCTTCCACCATTCCGCTGCTGCTGCAACGTTTTATCGACAGCGGAGAGGGGCGGCGATTCCTGCTGAGCGGTTTCGGCGTCGGCCTGTCCTGGGCCAGTTGCATCGTGGAACGCAAGCCCGGCTGATACGGGCGCCTCATGGCAGCACTCCCGGTGGTCATCCGCTGCGACAGTTCCCGCCACATGGGCATCGGTCATGTCAGCCGTTGCGGCGCGCTGGCGGGTGCGATGCGTCGCGACGGACTCGACCCGGTGTTCCTCTGCCGACCGCTGCCCGGAGACCAGCGTGAGTTGCTGCGGAACCAGGACTTCGAGATGCTGACCCTGGAAGCGGAAACCCCGGAGGAGGACGCGCTCGCGTTCGCGCGCGTGGCCCGGCGGCGCGAGGCCCGCTGGATGCTGCTCGATCATCCCGAACTCGCGCTGGACTACGAGCGCGGGCTGCGGGCGCAATGTGACGCGCCGCTGGCGGTCATCGACGGCCAGTTTCGCCAACACGACTGCGACCTGCTGCTGAACGCCAACATCTACGCCAACCGGGAAAACTGCGCCCCGACGGTTCCGGGCCACTGCCGCATTCTCGCGGGCTACGACTACTTTCTCCTGCGCGAGGAGTTCCATGATGCAGGAGCCGTGGCGGCCGGTGCGCCGGTCGGTAACCCCAGGGTGCTGATCACCCTGGGCGGCGCCGATCCCGACAACCTCACCGGACAACTGTGCCAGGGGCTGGCCGAATTCGACGCGCAATGCGACTTCGACATCATGCTGGGGCCGGCCAACATCCACGGGGCCATGCTGGCGGACGAACTGGCCCTGCTGGACGACGCGCGTTTCACCTTGCACCGGGACCCGGGCGAACTGGCTGCGTTGCTGGCAGGGTGTACGCTGTGCGTCTCGGCGGGCGGCGTCACCCTCGGCGAGGCGGCCTGGCTCGGCAAGCCGGTGATTGCCCTGGTGATCGCCGACAACCAACGCCGCACGGTGGATACCCTGGCGGCGCTGGGCGCGGTGGTGGAGGCCGACGTGAAATCGGCGCCCGCGCGGGTGGCGGACCTGCTGGCCGATCCCGGCAGGCGCCGGCAACTGTCCGGCGCCATCGGCGGGCTGGTGGACGGACATGGCGCTGCACGCGTGGTGGCGGCGCTGCGCGAGGTCACCGGGACACGGGTGGCGCATTGAATTCGATGCGTCCGGATCCCGGGTTCGCCATCGGCGCCCGCCCGGTAGGCCCCGGCCATCCGGTCTACGTGATCGCCGAACTGTCAGCCAACCACGGCGGCGATCTCGACGTGGCGTTGCGCTCGGTGGACGCCATCGCCGATGCCGGGGCGGACGCGGTAAAGGTCCAGACCTACAGCGCCGACTCCATGACCCTGGACAGCGACGACCCGGCCTTCATGGCCCGCGTCGACAGCCCCTGGGCCGGCACCCGCCTGTATGACCTCTACCGCGAGGGCGCCCTGCCAAGAGAATGGCATGCGCCCTTGCAGCAGCGCGCCATTGAGCGGGGGATCGATTTCTTTTCCTCGCCGTTCGATCCGGAGACCGTGGACTTTCTCGACGCCCTGGGGGTCCCCGCCTTCAAGATCGCATCACTGGAAATCGTGGACACCCCTCTGATCCGGCGCGCCGCGGCCACCGGCAAGCCGGTGATCCTCTCCACCGGTATTGCCAGCGAGAGAGACATCCGCCTCGCGCTGGACACCTGCCTCGATGCGGGCAACCGCCAGGTGGCGATCCTGCAATGCACCACGCAGTACCCCACCGATCCCGAGGAAATGAACCTGCGCAGCATCCCCTGGCTGCAGGAAACGTTCGGTGGCCCCGCGGGACTCTCGGATCATTCACTGGGTATCGCCGCGGCGGTGTCGGCAGTACCTCTGGGCTGCGCAATCCTGGAAAAGCACTTCATTCTCGACAGGTCCCTCGGCACCCTGGACGACCGGTTTTCCCTCGAGCCGGCGGAGTTCGCGCAGATGGTGCGCCTGGTGCGGGACGCGGAGACCATGCTCGGGGAACCGGGTTATCACCTCACCCCGGGGCGCGTCGCCGGCCGTCGCTCCGCGCGCTCACTGATCGCGGTGCGGGACATTGCCGAAGGCGAGGCATTCAGCGCGCGCAACGTCCGCAGCCTGCGCCCCAACATCGGCCTGCCGCCAGTATGCCTGGAGAGACTCCTCGGCCAGCCGGCCGGGCGTGACATCCGCCGCGGTGAGGGCATCACCGCCGACTGCCTCGCGCCGGACATCGACCTTGAGCTCGAGTCCTGATCCCATCGGCGCGGGGCTGGAAGCTGCCAGGAACGAACCGTACGACAGCCCCCTCCTGGCGGAACCCGCGGATCCACCGGCGACGCTGCAATGGCGCGCGTCTTCGGCAATCGTCCGAGCCCGCAACGCTCTCCTCCTGTCCTGATCGCCGCCCCCATGTCCGCCAATCGCGGCCTGCTCTTCGTGCTCGCCCTGACCCCGGGCATACTCCCCTGGGCCAGCCTGTTAGCGCGACTCAGCAACAGGGAGATCGTCTACCTGCGCCGGGACCGTCGGCTGGATGGCGAAGCCGGGGCGAAGCGGATCCGGCGCGCCGGCGCACGCGCACTGTCCTTCGAGGATTGCCACGATCCGGAGAGGGGTTACTACTACGGCGACACCCCGGGTATCGCTACCGCGGTTGCCGACCGGCTCACCGCCACCGCCTGCTTCCGGCGCACCCTGGCGCTATACGGCGATATCCCGGATCACGGGAAGAAACTCGATATCGTGCTGCGCTCCTACGTGGACCAGGATTGCTTCGACCTGACCCACGTGCTGGCCTGGTATACCGGCCAGCGGGAGCCGGGACCCGCCTGGGTGCTGGCGCCCATGGGCGGCATCCGCCGGCGTTATCTCGCGGCGTCCGGAGTCGCGGTTCGCCCCTGCCCGGGATCCTCCCTGCTGGGACTCCTTGGCATCGCGGGCGCATTGCTGTCCCCGCTCAGGGCCCTGCTGCCGTCCAGGCGCGGTTCCGCGCAAGCGGCGCCTGCTGGACCGCCGCCGGAACTGCCGGGCCTCATCCGGAACCCGGCCGACTTCCCCGCCAGCGTGCTTTATTTCCCGCACCAGACGGTGAGCTATGGCCGGCTGTTCTTCAAGGACCAGTTCTACAGCCCGGACCCGGATTCGCCGTACCACGCGGCGCGCATCCTGCACGTCGAAACCGCCCCCCTGGCGGCGCGCCACGTGACCCCGGATCTCGCCGCGTTCCACCGGGAACGGGACATCCATCATGCTGTGTTGCCCATGCCCACGGGGGGCCGTCGCCTTCGCATCGGGGCGATTGCCCTGGTAGAGGTGCTGCGCCGCGCGGGGCTCTCGGCGCTGGCAGGGAGCACGGCGATCGCCGCGTTCCTGGTACAGTGTCGCGCGCGCTGGCGGTTTCGCCTGTTCGACGAGGCCCTGGGAGCGTTTCCGGCGGCGAGAGTGGCGCTCATCGGTTACGAGATCCTCGCGCCAAAGCTGCTCTACCTGGCGCTCGATGCCAGGGGAATCCGCACGGCGGCCTCCCAGGAAAGGTTCCACGCGCCGATCTTCTTCGACAACTGGAATTTCATCCTCGATACATACTTCACCGGCAGCCGGACGATCTCCGGCATCGTCAACGCGTCGCGGTTCAAGCACGCCGCCCACGCTGTCGCGGTGGGCCAGGTCAGGACGGACCTGCTGGCGGAATTCCGCGCCAACCTGCGCCGCTCAGAGGTGGTGCCTGAAAGCAGGGGGTACGATCGCATGGCGGTGGTTTTCGACCCGCCCGGTGTTACCGACCCGGACGCGGCGCGCCTGATGTACGTCGCCAACACGCGCTCCAATATCGCGTTCTTTCGCGATATCGCGAACCTGGCGGAGCGCTTCCCGCGCACGCTGTTCGTCATCCGCAGCAAGGATACCCGCTGGATGGAAACGGAGCCCTACCGCGATACCGTCGCCATGATCGACGCCCGGCCCAACCTCCTCGTCAGCCGCGACTACCAGTCAGCGGCCATGCAGTACCGCATCGCGGCCCTGGCCGACCTGGTGATCGCAAAGTACACCTCCATCGGCGACGAGTGCATGGGGCTCGGCATCCCGGTCCTGTACCACGACTACACGCCGGTGCTGCCCACGGGGGCTTCCAGCGTCTGGGACTACGGCGGCATCCCGGTATTCGTGCACGACTTCGGGACCCTGGTGGAACGAACCCGCGCGGCGCTCGATCGCGGACATTATCTCGAGCCCGGGCAGGTGGAACGGCTCTCGGTGCTGGTCAACGACGGGATCGCGGACGGGAAGGTGCGCCAGCGCATCCGCTCGTACCTGGATGGCATGCTGACAGAGACCAAGGCGTCGCCGGCCGCGGCCCCCTGAACCTGAAGATTGCGTCGCCAGGGTATGCCTTCCGGGCGGGATAACCCGGGCTGACGGCGTATCCCATGACAGCACGCCGACCCGTAGCCCGGCCGTGCGGGATCATCATGTAGAAGCGCAGCTCCCGGACGTAGTGCCAGGAGCGTGCGGGAGAGGGATCAGAAGCGGGTGTCTACGCTGTCGACGATGGGTAGTCCGGTATTGGCGACTGCTCCAGTATCGCATACTGACGCATTAATAGCGGTCCTTTTGCGCGCCGCGGCTACCGCCAGAAGGTGGACAAACAGCGCCTTGCCCTCCGCAGAAGAGTAGTCGATCACGTAGGAACGGATCTTGTTGTTATTGTGGTCCGGGTCATCGTAAGGATCGTTTCCAGTACATCCCAAGGGATTGTCGACATCTCTGTGCAGGTGCACCACGGCATAGGTGCCATAGTTGTCGATGTAACGAACCATGGTTTTCGGATTCTGGTTGGGTAGCCCCCCCGCGGCGGCTGAAACCGCCATTGATACGCCGGCAACCCCGATTGCCAGGCGCGTCAAAAATTTCTCCTTCATCGTTTGCATTGCCATATCCTCACCAGTTCCGGCGTTGTCAAGTAGTAGTCTGGTCATTTTGCTGGATTTTGACCGCTAATTCAATAAAATCTACCGTTTGTCGCGAATTTGTCGCCGTCTACCGACAGGGCGTTCCGATGGGCGGAGAAGCCGCCAGATTCCACCCACCCCGGCACCCGTCCGTGGAATACTCCGGCTGTCGCGTTCCCGCGGGCAGACCTCGCATCCGTTCCACTACGACCACGGTATACCGGGGTGACGCTGTCTACGCGGCCCGTTCCCGTGGGATGGCCCGTACCGGTGTCCCGCGTGATCAATTGATCCGCGGGCATGCGCTGATTCCCCGAATGCCGATCCACCGCCGACCACTGTCGTGAGTCCCGTCCTGCTGTTGCTGGCGGCCTGGCTCTATGCCGGTCGCGCACTGCTGTTGCCTCTTGCATTTGGCCGGGGCGGCGCAGACTCCCCGGCCGCTGGGCCGGTCTGGTTCTGTGCCGGCCTCCTGCTGCCACCGCTCCTGCTGGCGCTGACGGCCCTGCTGGCGCCGGCTTTGACCTACAGCCTGCTACCGTGGCTACTGGCGCTCATCGACCTGGGCCTGATCGCCGTCGTGGTCTGGCGGCGCCACCAGGTAAACCCGCGAGCGCTGATCGGCGGCGCCTGGATCGGCCTCTTCGCGGCCTCCTGCGCACTGCTGGCCTGGTTCAGCGGACCGCTCGTAGAACAACTTTCGGACGCCTGGTGGCACATGGGAAATGTAGCCACCATGCGCGACCAGGGCGATCCGGGCTTGCCATTGCGCGCGCGCTCGGCGGGCCTGTTCAGCGGCGGCGCCCTCGCCTGGCTTGGCGTGGATTTCAGCAACTACCGGATGCAGGTGGTTCTTGCCGGGCTCGTCGACTCGAGCATCCTGGAAGCCTGGTATGCGAGCACGGTGGTGATTGCGGGTCTGCTGGGTGCGAGCTTCCTCCTGCTCGCGCGCGGCGTGCTGGACGACGCGAGGGCGGTTGCCGTGGCTCTGGTCTGCTGGCTCGTGGTCCTCGGCGGTATGAATACGGCGTTCCGCATTTCCGGCTGGCCCGGGGGCATGGGTTACGTCTTCCTCAACCTGGGGCTGGCCGCGAGCTGGATACTGTGGCAGGGTGATCGCCGATTCCCGGCGCTGGCCCTGCTCGGACTGTCGATGGCGGGAATGGCGTTGTTCCACCTCGCCGAACTTTACCTGCTGGCGGTGGCCCTCGGCGCGCTGGTGGCAACGGCGCTGCTGCTGCGCCAGGCGCGGGGCGGCTTCGCGCTGTGGTTCCCGCTGCTGATGCTCGCAGGCATCGGCGTACTCTGGCTGGCGGGCCAGCATGTCGGCCGGCCACCGTCCCGTTCCGCCCTCGTGCCGGGCGCGATCGTGGTGCTCGCGGCCTGGTGGATCGCGCTGCTTGCGCGGCGTCCCTGGAATCCGCGTGTCCTCGCCGGCATCGGGGTCGCGGCGCTGCTCATTGCCGGCCTCGGCATCCACTGGCCCCACGCCGCGGAACTGTTCACCGTACACCTGGGCAAGGACCCCGGCTACTACAACGCCTACATCCCGAAATACCTGGTGGGTCTCGGGGAAAAGCTGGTGGTGATCCCGAAATGGGAGCACCAGCTCCGCGCCGCCCTGCTCTGGAGTGGTTTGCTGGCGCCCCTGCTCGCTCTCTGGCTCGCGCTCCGGACCCCGGGGCCCCGCACCACCTGGCTCCTGGCCCTGTGCGTGGCACCCTGGCTGCTGCTCCTGTCCCCGCCGCTGTTCAGCCTCGCCGTCAGTCCGATTCCGGTGTACGGCGGATACCGGGTGCAATTCCTGATACCGGTGGCGCTGGTGCTCGGGCTCGCTTTTTCCACCTCGCTCCGCAATGTGCCCGCCCCGGTCAGCACCACCCTGAATGGGCCCGGCCTGCGCATCCTCGTGGCGGCGGCCTGCCTGCTGTCGGTCACCCCGGATTTCCTGGTCCGGGTCGGGGCCTGGGCGGAAAGGCCGTGGGCGGTATACCCCAATGCGAACTTTCACTGGCGTCTCGGCGACGGCCGGCCAGCGATCCGTGACCACACCAGTTGGCGTTATCTCGGGGACCTGGCGGCGATCCGCCGCTGGTCGAAGGACAGGCCGCCCGCGGCGTTCCTCTCGGACCTCGCCACCGCCTATTACGTCGCCGCCGAGACCACGCTTCATCCGGCCATCCGCCACGCGCATCATTCGAACCGTTCCGGCGCGATGAAAGAACTGTATGACGCATTCTGCGCCGGCGAAGCCGATGCTGCGGAACTCGCGAGCGGCATCCGCAGGTTCAATGGCAACCGCGCGCGCGACCATTTCCAGAGCGTCCGGTACGTCGTGGTCAACCGGGACACACGCAACTTTACCGCGGAGGTGAATGGCGGCGCCTGCGTGGGCGAGACCGAACAGCTTCGCGCCGGCTTGGCGCGCATCGCGGAACCGGTGCTGGAAGGGGAATATCTCACCGTCTGGGCACTCCGCGATAGCGTTCAGGATGACGCCGGGGAACGCCACTGATAACATCCCGCCGCCGATGAAATACTCCGTCGTCATTCCCGTCTACAACACCGTCGGCCCGCTTGCCGAACTGGTGTCACGGCTCGATGCCGTGTTTGACGACATGAGGGTCGAACACGAGGTCATCATGGTGGATGACGGTTCACCAAATCCGGAAACCTGGCGCACTCTGGCCGAGCTCGCTTCGGATCATCCACGCCTGCGCGCGATCCGGTTGTCGCGCAACTTCGGCCAGCAACCCGCCACGCTTTGCGGCATTGCCGAGTCGAGTGGCGACTACGTGATCACCATGGATGACGACCTCCAGCACAGCCCGGAGGATATTCCGCTGCTGGCGGCAGAGGGGGATCATGACGTGGTCATCGCCCAGTTCAGCGGCAAGAAGCACAGTCTCGGAAAGCGTATCGCGAGCCGCCTCAAGGGCTACTTCGACACCCTGCTCATCGGCAAGCCGGCGCATATCCGCCTGTCGCCGTTTCGCATGATCAACCGCGCCACCGTGGACGGGATGCTGTCCATTCGCAGCGCCAACCCGTTCATCCCGGCGCTGATGTTCTACGTCACCAAGGACGTGGTGGGCGTGCCCATTGCCCACCAGGCGCGGGCCGAGGGGCGGAGCAATTACACCCTGGGAAAGATGCTCAAGGTGTTCAACAACCTGATCATCGGCAACTCGTCCTTTCTCCTCCGGGTCATCGGCTATTTCGGGATCACCATCGCCACCATCAGCATGCTGTACGCGCTCTGGATCCTGGTGCAGCAGATTGTCCATCCCAGCTTCGCTCCCGGTTGGCCCTCGGTGATCGTCTCGGTACTGTTCGTCGGCGGCCTGCTGCTATTCTCCGTGGGCATCATCGGCGAGTACCTCATCCGCATCATCTCCGGGGTGGAAGCGCGGCCGAGCTACGTGGTACGCGAACGCATCGATGGCTGAAGGGCCGTTGCTGGTGCTCGGCGGCGGCCGCAACCAGGCGCCGCTGATCCGTCGCATCGAGGACTCGGGCATCCCGGTGCTGGTGGCGGACTACCTGCCGCACAGCCCGGGGCACCGTCTCGCGACCCATTCCAGCCTGGTGAGCACCTTCGATATCCAGGCCAGCATCGAGCTCGCCACCGAGTACGACATCCGCGGGGTGATGACCACCGGCACCGACCAGCCCCTGGTGACCATGGCCGAGGTGGCGCAGGCGCGCGGCCTGCCTTGCTACCTCACGCCGGACCAGGCGCGGCTGTGCACCGACAAGGTGCGCATGCTGGAGGCCTTCGCCGACAACGGCCTGCCGGTGCCGCCGTTCCGCGTACTGGAACGGGGGGACGATCCCCGCGACGGCGCGCGGGAACTGGCCTGGCCGCTGGTGGTGAAACCGGTGGACTCCCAGGGGCAGCGAGGGGTCTCCGTGGTGCATGCGGAGAAAGGTCTCGACGCGGCCTGCGTGGCGGCGCGCAATGCCGGTGGCCGCGGCACCATCATCATCCAGTCCTTCGTCTCCGGTCCCGAGATCACGATCACCGGGTGGGTCATGGGCGGCAGGTTCCAGCTCGGTTCGATCACCGACCGCCACACATTCAACCGGCCGCCTGCCACCGGTGTCTGCTTCCAGCATGTCTATCCATCGCGCCAGGTTCCGCGCCACCAGGATTGTTGCCGTGACCTCGCGGAACGGATCGCGGCGATCTTCGGCCTGCGCGAGGGCCCTCTCTACATCCAGTGCCTCGTCGAGGGAGATCAAGTCTGGCTGGTGGAAGCGACCTGCCGCCTGGGAGGCGGACACGAGGCCAGGTTGGTGGAGCACGCCACCGGCATCCTCTTCGACCCCCTTCTGCTTCAACTCGCGCTGACCGGTGAATGCCGGGAAGCGCCCGCGCTGCCGCCATTCCCGGTGCCGGATTGTTTCAACCTGGTCAACTTCCTGCTCGCATCTCCCGGGGAGTTCGCCACGCTCGAAATGCCGCCGCCGGGGAATGGGCTGCTCGACGGCGATTTCTACGCCGGCCCCGGTTACCGCCAGGGCCCTCTGGTCAATGGCCTCGGCCGGGTCGGCTACCTGCACTGCACCGGCGACAGCCGGGACCGCATGCTGGACAATGCGCACGCCGCTTACCTGAGTTGCCGCATCGATGATCCCGAAGGCCATAACCTGCTGTTCTGGCCGGATTCCGGCGACCTGAACCTGTGAGTCCATGACAGCGACGATTCCATTCAACCGGCCCTGGATGACCGGCAGGGAACTGGGCTACATCGCCGAAGCCCATGCCAACGGGAGACTCGCCGGGGACGGTCCCTTCACCACCCGTTGTCACCAGATGCTGCGGCAGATGACCGGCAGCCCGGGCGTGCTCCTGACGCATTCCTGCACCGCGGCGCTGGAGATGTGTTGCAGCCTCGCGGGACTCGGCGCAGGGGACGAGGTCATCATGCCATCGTTCACCTTCGTCTCCACCGCCAATGCCGTGGTGCTGCGTGGCGCCACGCCGGTATTCGTGGACATCCGTGAGGACACGCTCAACATCGACGAGACACGCATCGCGGATGCGATCACCGATCGCACCCGGGCGATCCTGGCGATGCACTACGCCGGCGTCGGCTGTGCCATGGACGACATCCTCGACATCGCCCGGGATCACGGACTCATGGTGATCGAGGACGCCGCCCAGGGCATCCTCGCGCGCTACCGGGGGAAGCCCCTGGGCAGTATCGGCGACCTCGGCGCAATGAGCTTCCACGAAACCAAGAACGTGATCAGCGGAGAGGGGGGTTGCCTGCTGGTCAACCGCCCGGAGTTGATCGCCGAGGCCGAGATCGTTCGCGAAAAGGGTACCGACCGCAGTCGCTTCTTCCGCGGCGAAGTCGACAAGTACACCTGGCAGGCCGTTGGCTCCTCCTACCTGCCGGGAGAGCTGGTTGCCGCGTTCCTGGCAGCGCAACTGGAGGAGGCTGCCGCCATTACGGCCCGGCGTCTGGCGGCATGGGAGCATTACCACGCCCTGTTGCAACCATTGGAAGTCAGCGGACTCGTGCGCAGACCGCGTGTCCCGGAAGCCTGCGAGCACAACGGGCATATCTACCACGTCCTTCTGCATCCCGACGCGGACCGGGTCAACGTACTGTCCAGGCTGAAAGACGCCGGTGTCCAGGCCGTATTTCACTACGTGCCCCTGCATTCGTCGCCGGCGGGAGCCCGATATGCCCGTGTGGCGGGAAGTCTTGAGTGCACCGAGGACTTGGCCGCGCGATTGATCAGGCTGCCGCTATGGGTCGGCATCACGCAAGTGCAACAGGCGCACGTGGTGGAGACACTGGCCGCCGCGCTCCAGTAGACGGGAATACTGGTATCTCCCCTTATCCTTTGCTATGTTTCGCGGGCCCCGGCCGCCAGTGAATCTGCGAGCCACACACGTGCTCCGACCGCCTGTCCCGCGAGACGTTCTTCCCACCATCCTACCCGCTGGAACCTTCAACCTTGCAGTGTTTCGTACACCTGGGCTATCCAAAGACCGGAACCACAACGCTCCAGAACCGCTTCCTGGCGGGTAACCCCGAGCTCGTCTACCTCGGGATACCCTTCGCCAGCGATCGTATCCGCGAGCTCGTGGAGCTCGACGTGATGATGAAGGACGAGGTCGAGTTCGACGCGGACGCGGCCGGTTCAGCCATGATGGAGGAAATCGAACGGCTTGGTGGGGGATCCGGTTCAAAGGTCCTTCTTTCCTATGAAAACCTGGGATTTTCCCGGGACAATCATCGTGATCGCCTCGTCGTTGCGCGACGCCTGAGGAACATGTTCCCGACGATGAATTACCTGGTCACCGTGCGCAACCAGTACGAATTCGTCTCGTCGATGTACAAGCAGTCGGTCTATGCCGGCATGTTCATCGACTTTCCCGACTTCCTCAGGATTTCCTGGAGCCGTTACTACCGCTCCACCTTTCCACAGCTCAAGTACTACGAATTCATCAGGGCGCTCGAGGGACTTGTCGGCAGCGGCAACGTGCGCGTACTTGCCTACGAGCAGCTGTGCCAGGAACCGGACGAGTTCATGGAGGACCTGTGCGGTTTCATCGGCATCACTCCCGGACAACTGCCCCGGGTACGGGACAACGTGGGCCTGAGCCGGTTCGGTCTGCGGTTGAAGCGGATCCTCAACCGGATCCTGCCCTACGAGCTCGGGCGTACGTACTTCCTGCCGCGGACGCGTGAGCTGGGCGAGGCGCTCAACCATTCCAGTGTCCGCTATCGCTACATGATGGCCACCAACGGCCTGGTACAGTCCCTGGACCGCCGGCTCGGGCTTGAAAGCCACAATTTTTCACTGGATCCGGTGTGGCGGGAACGCTTCCTCGAGGTGTACGCCGGGTCCAACCGCCGGTTGCAGGCGGAGTACGGACTCGACCTGGAGCGCTACGGGTATCCGCTCTGACGGGATTGTTCCGTATACCCGGTGGATCGTCGCTAGCGGTCTACCACCCCTTTTTCGCGGTAAAACCGCTGCAGCTCTGGAAGGTCCAGCAGTGGCTGGTGCGCCTGGGTCAGGAAATTGCCCGGATTGTGATTGCCTTCGATGACGAAGAAGTCGTCCGCGGAGATCACGATGTCCCAGCCCACGAAGTCGAAGAACGGATATTGCTCCAGCCTGTCGATCATCGTGGATTTCACGAGTTCCCAGTTGGGCAGCTTCAGGCCCGTGATCGGCTCGCCGGTGTCCGGGTGCTCCCGGTAGGTCTCCTTGCGCCAGTCCACTGCGTGCCGCACCGCTTTACCATAGACCCCCGTGGAGACGTCCACCCGGGCGCAAACACCGCCGCGGGAGAAATTGTCCGTGGGCAGGGATCGCCGCGTACCAAAATTCTGGATCGCCATCGCAATACCGATGCGACCCGTCAACGGGTCCCTGACCGTCAGGACCCGGACCGTGTTGGTGGTTTCGGGAAATATCCTGGACAGGTCGGCGTGTTGCTCGATCTTCGGGCACACCATGTAGCTGTCCAACCCGGAGACGAATGTCCGGAATTCGGTGGCGTCCAGGACCCTGTCATTGACGTGGTAGCCGTCCTCCTTCTGATGCACGAAATGGATGCCACGACTCATGCCGCCAAACACCGGTTTCAACACCAGTTGCTCTCCCTCCTCCAGTGCATCGTGGAGGTCCTTGCCCGGGTAGTTCGGGCTGCCGCGGGAGATTTTTCCGGAGAGCACCAGGCAGTATAGCGGGGGCACCCTGAATATGTTCTCGAAAAAATACTGGAATTCGATCTTGTTGCCGAGTACGTTGCTGAAACCCTTGTTCGCGGCCCGTGACACCCGCTTCTTGTCAATGTCGCGAACGTAGCCGCTGTTGCCGTTCTCCGCCAGGCCGAGCAAGCGTACGGATTCGGGGTTGAATCCACGCAACACCCATACCAGTTCCTTCAGCCCCAGTCCCCGGAATATCGGGCTGCGCATCGCCACGCGGATGAAGCGCGGGCGTCGGCCCACCGCGAAGACGAATTTCTTCAAAGCGCTCAGGTCCTCCCTGTTGCTGGCTTACGAGTGGTCGGATCGATCGGCCTGGCAGGGTTCCCCACAACCCGGGAATGGGCGGGAACGTCCCGCGTCACCACGGACCCCATGCCGACAAACCCCCACGCACCGATGGTGACGTGTTCCAGGATGGCGCTGTTGGTGCCGATATAGGCTCCGGTTTCCAGGGTGACGTAGGCGCCGACGGAAGCGTTGTTGGCGACGTAGCTGTAATCGGCAAGGGTGGCGTCATGCGCCACGTAGGACTGGGAGAACAGCGTGACATGATCGCCCACGCTGGCGCCGGGGCCGACAGCGGCAAGGGGCTGGATGCAGACGCCGCTACCGATGGTCGCGAGCTCAGATACCACGGCCGAGGGATGTATCAGGGTGGCCAGCCGCTCTCCGGGAATGCCGAGGGCCGCCAGACGATCACCGAATTCCTGTCGGTTGTTCGGTGAGAACAGGGCGAAAAGGAAATACAGATCGTCTTCCCGCAACAGTGTCTTCACCGCCTCTGGCGTTACCGGACCAAGTACGGGGTGGTCGAGTACGCGTGACTCGAAGTCATTGAGAAACCCCGCCAGTTGCCAACGTGCTCCGGTCCCCTGGCGGTTGATGTCGAGCATCGTCGACCATACCAGCGACCCGTTCCCCGGCCCGCCGATCACCACCAGTTTGCGTGTCCGGTCATGCCCGGGACCGGCGCTCATTGGCGAGACGCCCCGAATGGAATGGAATCGTAGATCATCAGCATCTTGTCTCCACACTGCCGGGTTTCTCGAGGCGCGCCGTAGGCCTCCTCCACGACTGCCCGGCTGAGTGGATAGTAAGTGTTGCGGTCCGCGAAGTCATGGCGCGACAGGTCCAGCGAGACCAGGGCGAAGTTATAGGGACGCTCGAGGCCCACCCGGGAAACCAGGTAGTTGGCCGGTCTCA
>JAUILZ010000006.1 GCA_030432755.1 Gammaproteobacteria bacterium
AAAAGCGTACTACTGCGTATAATTTTATTCACCATGATTATCCTCCTACACGAGAAACTTTTTCCCCAGGGATAGAGAGGGATGAGGCCGTTTTTATAGAACCTTTTCCTATTGCCTTTAAATTGTTTGCAACCACGGACAGGCAAGTCTGATTGGCAGGATAACCGATATTACTGATGGCCAATAGGTGCTCGTGAGGTGGGTGTTGTCGCCAGATTGCGGGTGTAATGGGGTACGAGTTTGTACCCGATCGGTCCACCAGCAGGTGACGAGGGCCGGTCAGGGGAATTCTCTCCGGACCCCATTCGGCCAATGACCGCGCTACCCCGGGCCGTCAGAGAGCCCGTGAAGGCCCCGATAGGTGTTTCCCCGGCCCTGGGGGCTTGATCGGTCGGATAATTCGCTCCAGACACAACCTGAGGGTCGTTGTATCGCCTTCCAGGGCTATTTCCACGGCCTTATGAACTGATATCCTCTGCGTTAGGCTTTCAAGAGCGCCCTGAGAGCCGTTCGCTTTTCCTTGGCCCCTTTTTGTTTACCAGCCGGGTTTCCGGACTGTCCTGGTTGAAATTTCGACGCTTTCTAAATTTCCCCTGTTAATTCCAGTAGTTTTTCTAAGGTTGCTTATTACTTGAGCCAAGACCACGCTAATCACGCCAAATCCTGCCTAAGCCTTGCGGCGGAATTGTAGGTATCCGGGGTAGATACCGGCGGCCAATTACGCCGCCGCGCCAAATCTTACAGAAGTTTCCATGTAGTAATACGACAGCCCGGTACGCACATTACTGCTTAACAGCAGTGCCACCTTTGTGCAAATGTAGCGATGACACCTGTATAGCGAGGTCGACAATGACTCGTTCGGGAAGATTCAGATCTCTGAGATCGACCTTGTATTCCACCATTCCGACATTGTCGCTCGAGGCCTTCCATCCCCGGGGCTACGGAAGTGGAGGTCCGCTAGTTGACTTGGATACCGGAAATTTTGATGATTGCGTGACGCCTCAAGAGGTAATCCGATCCAAGGGCTTCAGGTAAAGAAAGACATAACGCTTCAATACTATCGGTCCGTAGAACCCGGCCAGCAGCAGAATCGGCGCGACGAACAGGAAGTTTGTTCCATCCCAGGATACGAAACGCAGCAGCACACCCTTGGTAAAACCGATTGCGATCGTATTCATCAAGTAGATAGCATACGAGACGAGCCCCCAACCCAATAGCATCTTCGAATTCGAGAATGGGGTCATGCGTACCAGGGCGTGCAACGCAGGAATGGAAAGGCACCCGATGATCAACTTGGTAACAGGATAGGCCAATGGTGAATATTCCAGCATTAAAAACGAAACAAAAAACAGGACCAACAAGATGATGCGGTGGCGATCAAGCCAGGGTTCGATGGTCATGTAATACTGCGCCACAGTGGCTCCGATACCGAAATAAACCAGATACTCGAAGGCGCCGTCCAGCATGAACAGGGGGGTCGAGGGGAGAAAATGTACAAGCAACCCTATGACTACGACACCTATCGCACGTCCTCCGAAGATAAACAGAAGCAATGGCACGACGAGGTAGAACTCAAACAGCACATACACGAACCAGAGTCCTTTGGCAGCGCTTAAGCCGGGGGTAAGTATAATATCCAGTATCCCCTGGAATATACCCGCCGGTTGATTGTCGACATGAACGACCTGGCTGGCGAGAATCTTTCCGGCGAGAATAATGATAGCGAAGCAAAAGAAACCCGGGGCCAACCGTTTAAATCTGGAAAAGACGTACTCGGAGTATGCCGATACCGTCGGGAATGGCTTAAACGTATAGAGCATCACAAACCCGGATAAATACATAAAAAACGGCATGTGAAAGCTGTATATTATCGCGACGAGATGCTCGAACCATGCATTCTCCCGGGGTGGGTCTCCAGCAACGAGGTGTCCTATCACCACAAGGAGAATCGCGAGCCCCTTTGCCCGGTCGATATCGGTTAATCGAGAAGTCTGGGGCTGCTGCGATTGGTGTATATAATCAAACGAAAACACTTGGTAGAAACTACGGGTAAATTGGATCAGCCAGGATATTATAGTCGCATTGAATCACGCTTTACCTGCTGAAAAGTTCCATCAGACGATTGTGATGTTAACGAAGTTTTTGCTCTTTAATTCCGATAATATATAGATCCGCCTGATTAATCTCATCTATGGTCAAATCGCAACACAAGCCATTGGCTAACACAGATAGACTTGCGCAAATTCTGCCGTTGTTGCGCTGTCCGCAATCGGGACTCCGTCTCAAACTGACAGCCGATGAGTTACGCACGATCGACAACTCGATATGCTTTCCGACGATCAGCGGCGTCCCGGATCTGCGCAGACCGCCATCCACGATCGACATAAGGAAACCCTGGTACGAGCCTTGGGATGATCTTGAAAAGGTTCTCCTGGCGGAACCCGAAACGACAGTCGACACGGATGGTCTGCCCTATCATCTCGATAAACATCTTGCCTCGGTGGCAGGCAATGAAGGCGGAGGAAGATCCATTCTCGAGGTTGGATGTGGAGATCGCCAGTGTGAGACCTGGTTCAGCGGGAAAAACTTCGACTACGTAGGTACAGACGTGGAAGTCCGCGGACGCGGCCCGCATATACTGGCTGACGCTCACAATTTGCCCTTTGCTGACGAATCATTCGATTTCTATACCTCGATGGCGGTCTACGAGCACCTGGTATCACCCATTACAGCTGCCCAGGAGGCCTTTAGAGTGCTTAAACCAGGCGGGAGTTTTTTCGGCTCTTCGGCGTTCGTCTATTGTTTCCATGATCACGCGAGTTTCCACCACATGAGCCATGCCGGGCTGCTCTATGTATTGCGCGTCGCCGGTTTCGAGGTCGAGCGCTTATGGCCTGACTGGGATTACCAGGACGCAATTCCAGAGATGGGCTTTCGAGGCGGCATTGCGGCTCCCTGGCGACTACTGATCAGCGGCACTCTGAAGTTTTCAGAATGGAGCTTTGTTATGGCTTCGAATCTGGCTCGGAGAATTGTCGGGAAGCCGCTAATCGACCAGTTTGAGCGCCGACTCCATATGGCCGGCTCGGTTTCTTTTGTGGCTCGTCGCCCGGATCAGTAGTTTCGCCAGGTAACCGATGAGCATACTTGGCAATCGCATACAGAGCTCCGGCCAGGAATACGGGTATACTGTTCCACCAACCGTTCAACAGCAGGTCCGTCATACGCACCACGATGCACAGCATCACGCCACCCAGCAACAGGATTAGCTCATTCGATTCAAGGGTCATGGCGCGTTTTCTGGCTTTCCAGACAGGTATCGCCATGACCAGCAAAACGAACACAACGCTTGGAATCCCACTGAGCCCCAATCTGATGACCCACCAGGCATCGAGACCGGCTTCACCACCTGAGCCGATATTGGTATCGCCTCCTGGTATACGGGCATAATGCCCCCATCCCGAGTACAGTCGATCACCCAGCCCGTCGAGAACAAATTTCTCCTCGTTAAACCTGCCCGCAAAAGACCTGGCCCGTTCAGCATTGGTGTATTCCGCGGCCAGTTCGACCAGAGCATCTTCTGGAAACAAATCCAATACCTGTAGCACTGGATAAACGCATATCGCCGACGCCCAGATGCTTGCAATAAAGACCAGTTTCCTTGGTTTGAAGAAGGCGACTATCATTGCCGCGTACATGCCCAATAAAAACGCTCCCAGCTTCAGGGTTGACAGTAATCCAATCGCGGTAATAAACCTGGCCCTTTTGATCCGCATCCACTCAACAGGTTTTCCAATTTTGTGATAGATGGCGGCCAATATGAATGACATTACCATCAACGTCGCCAGTTTGTGCCCCAGGCCAAGGAATCCTACCGGCTCGGTAAGTCCATACCGGAATGTCGGTCTAAAAGAGATACCGTAAATGTAATGACTGAACTGAAATACACGAAAGGGTATCGCCATGATGAGTTCGGCAAGAACGATAGGCGTGTACAAAATGCCCGCCCCAACCAGCACATAGGTCAATGAACGCAGGTCCTTGTAGCTAAGAAACATGGCCTTGGCGATGACGAATGGCAGGGCGATGGTAAAAAAGTCGTCAATGGTCTGTCCGATCAGCCAAGAGAAGCTCAATCCAGGATGCGTTTCTCCCTGACTGTACACTGGATTCAGGTTGGCTTGCCAAGTGATGATATTGATCATCAGCATGGGCAGCAAAATGGCCGCGGCGGTTAAGACCGGTTTTGACCGGATAAAGGCCCGGGATTGGTGTACCAGAATACCAGTCAGCGTGGCCAGAAATATAATTCGATCCTTTCCAAGTACTATCGAATCGTGGAGTTTGAATAGACTGATCTCAGGCAGGAGCAGCAAACCTGCAAACACCACGAACGCGGCAGCGGTCGCCCGGTCCAAGCGGCCGAACACAACCAGCGCAAATGGAAAGAAAGCCAGTTGTACCAGTGCAGGAATAACGTGATCCAGCATCTAGAAATCAGAGTTCACGATTTGAAGAAAGCCCCGAATCTTCGATCTGCCGTTGACGCCACACGGCAGTAAAATTGTTGGGACAAGACCAACATTCTGTAGCTCGTTGATATACAGGTAGCGCAACTACTGTTCTGTGGATTCACTCTCACCGCCCAGAGTGTTTCGGGTTTGACCGAGGGAATGTAGCGACCGGAGCGAAACGCGGCGCTAGCCCTGACCAAGAGCTTGAAAGTCGGGTCATCCGGGAATTCACGATTGTGACTCAAAGTGACGCGGTGACGACCCAATGACCCAACCCGATCCGAGCAATCAAATTCAGCGTGACATGGAACGGCCAATCTTACATTTCTTCGAGGCCTTTCGCGACGTGATGCCGGTCCTAATACCCGGTTTGTTTGAATTGAACACCAGTAGGCTCTGGACCGCCGGGCGCGGGCTACTCGCTGTTTCCCAGGTAGAGCGGCTCTACTCGACCCGGGTAGCTTGGCCATCGCCTAATTTGACTAGAACCAGTCTCAAAAATGCCTGCGCTTGCAGATACTTCGTTGAATCCGACCTCAAAATGCTCATGTACTCCGTGTACACTGCGCTTTTTGTTCGGCTCATCCCTGAGCCGAACCCCTGCGGGGCTTGCGCGAAGATCCGCTCCTGGCGGATCTTTCGGCCGGATTCGCCTCGTCTCTGCGGCGCTCGGCTGTTTTTGAGACCGGTTCTAGGCACTACCAGCCTGGCAATGAGCGCTCCCTTGGCCGGGTGACCTGCCTGGTGCTGCCGCTGTTATGAATATACCTGCCTAGACAAGCAGTTGGTCGATGCCGCGGTCCTGTCCTCCGTTTTCGTCCAACCGAAGTGACGGGTGAGCATCATTGGGGTTAGGCGGTGATCTCGAACGCCGACACCGGTCGGCGGGAATTTTTACAATTGAAGATAAATACGCCTGCTTCGGTGCTAGTGATCGGCCCCGGGTGGCAATCCGTCCGCCGCCCGCCATGAATTCAACGAGGGCGGCGCTTGATAAGGAAACTCGATGTTGTTTGACAGGACATCACCACTCTTGGGATACCAACGCCAGCGTCCGGGGGCATCGAGAACACCTTGCGCATTGGTCTGATCCGGTCGATAAGCCCTGTTGTTGATGGCGACCAATCTTCCCGGCCAGTTGGTTGGGGACACATCGGCTCTGTGCGAATTGGCTATTCCCGCCGGCCCCGCGCCGTTGCCCGGACCATTGTAATAATTGAGATGATCGTACACCCAGTGGTTCCCCATACGATTACTGGGACGGATGGCATTCTGATTGGCTCGTGGCTGGAAGTAGATTCCATCCCCGTACTCGTTCATGTTGCGTCGCATGAAGTAATCCTGGTTTCCGTAATGCGATCGGTAGGTATGCTTGGTTCTCTGGCCATTCAAGCCAGTACGAGCACGGTTGTCGACGATGATGGTTCGAATATTGCTCTGCACCCGGAGTGCCGGCTCTGCCCCACTGTTACCTGGTTGCATTCCGCCCTGCAGGTAATTGGCTGCAATGATCATGTCGCTACCAAACGCGCCTACATCCGAGGCGGACTGTCCGGGCGTGAAAAAGGCTGCGCTCCGAGCCCTTACAGTATTGTGGATGAAAGCCACGCGATTGGACATGTTCGCACTAGCACCGAAAGACAGGTTGAACACCGCGGGTATGTTCACATTCGCCATCACGAAATCATCCACTACCAATGTGATAGGCGTACTGAAGCCGGGATTGATGACACCACCCTGCACGATGACTCTTGTCGGTCTTCCGGTTGCAGTTAGTCCCGAAAAGACCGCACCGTCAGCCAGTTCCCAGATCTGATCATCTTGCCTCAGCGCAAGGGTTCCATAGTTTCCCGCCCTGACATTTATGCGCGCGCCGGGCGTCGCCAACGCAGTTGCCAATGAGGCGCCGTTAGTAACGGTTAACGATCTCGTGATTCGCGGGGCTTGGGGCCATATGACGGGAAACGGAATGGTACCCCGCCCTGCCGTATCGGTGCCGTAAAGGTCGTAACGCGCGACGCCTCCCGTGGGCAATTCAAAACCTCCCCCGCCTCCATTGTCACCATCATTGGTTCCACCGTCATTGGTTCCACCGTCATTGGTTCCACCGTCATTGTTGTGGTCGTCCTGATTATTGTCATTGGTAATGGTCTCTTCAATAAAACCATCGACATAGGATGACATGATCTCGAATGGCAGCCCCCCCGCGACCGCCGATATCGCCATTATTGCGCCGGCAATTCCACATACCAGGCGCGCAACAAATTTCTCCTTCATCGTATACATCTCAGAAATCTCTCCAATTTACTTAGTAGCAGCCGCCCGATTCTGCGAAATCTGTACTAATCGCATGATTCTGCGGGAATTCTACCGCTAACACAACTAAAGCTACCGTTTATCTGGTATATGTCGCCGTCCACCGACAGCATCGACCGTGTGTCTTTCCCCTCCAGATACCGGGAGACGCCCCGGATGCCACTCCCGGAAAGCCCCGCGATGTTCGCTTTTACCCGGCCGCCGGCCTCCTGCGCCCTGGCTCCCGGTTCGAATACCGGCTGACTGGGCCATATGCCGGGGGCGCTTGCGCCCGCAAAAATGCTATTTCGCGGTGTATCTGCACGTTCGTCGCGGTTCCCCGCACAACAAGTATTGAAAAAAGCAATGATCGGCTTTTCGTCTTTTCAGCACATGGGCTGACCCGGGCCGCGTGTATTGCCCCCGCAAACTAATCGTATTCGGGAGTGGAGTTTTTCAGTAGGGAGGGGATTCCCCATCCGGGTTCCGGCGCCAGAGCGGTGTGTTGGTCACGGCACTGGCGGCGCCAGCTACTGCATGCTGCGCACCGAGCATGCAGGAGTAGCCATGTCACTGATGAAACTCCCGGCGGAGTTGGAAGCGGGGTACGCTCTTGTGAAGCGAGGGTACGCCGACAAGCGCATGGGGCAATCCAGATCCCTGGAGGAACCAGGGCAGGTCAACCAACCCCGGCCTTTCGATTTCATGTGCACCACGTTGACTGATAGCCTGTCATTCCGCACGTCCAATACCTTGAGAGACTGCTATCGCGAAAGACCGGGTATTACCGTGGACTCCTGTCCACCGAGATCAAGAATCACCCTTGAACTCGACCAGTTCATCAAGTTACGGGTCGGCCTGCCGTAATCCGATCGGATAAACTTGGTGAGATGAGCAGTGCAGCGATTCAGACCTGGACGGAGAAACAAGGAGTAGAGCCCTAAATCATATGGCCATGAAAGCCAACAAAGAATGTTTGTGTAAACGGCTCAATCGCATCGTGCAGCATGATTGGCAGGACCTACACCCGTTTGTAGCAATCCGGAATGCCCGGGAAACAGCAATCTGGTGGCTGTGGCGATATAATCACGACAGGCCTGACATGGCCTTGGTAAGCGTTAGCTCAAATTGAGGTTCAAGTTAGCCTGGATTCCCATTTGTGGCGCCTGAAGCTCAATAGGGATTTTCTGTTTTTGGGCAATGTACGCGGGTCTCCGAAGCGACATCACATACCGCGCGACTCTCGCCTTGTACCAATGCCGCGATTCGCCCGCATCCATTATGAAAGCAGAATAGTAGCGATGTGCAGTTTTTTCGGGGTGCGCTTTCATCCATGAATGACTTTCGTCCCAAGATAATGTCTGAAACTACAAATCATGGAGACGGATCCCCTGTTGATCCGTTTTTTCTTATCGGATGCGTGAGGTCCGGTACCACATTGTTACGCTTGCTACTCGGACATCATCCGAGCATCTGTAAATGTGAGGAGTTCGATTTCTCTGTCGAGTTTTCTGAAGACAAGCAACCTCCACCAGTACTATCAGATTTTCACTACTTTCTGAGAAATGATCGTGGCTTCCGGCTCTCCGGGTATGCCATCGACGAAACGCTCGACTATTTCTCCCTGATGCGCAGTTTTATTCTACAGAGACAGGCGCAAGACAATCGACCGGTTGTAGGGGCCACCGTACATTCAAAATTTCGCAAATTATTGAAAATATGGCCAAATTCCAGGTTTATCTACTTGCGTCGCGATCCGAGGAATGTTTCGCGGTCGATCGTGAAAGAAGGCTGGGAAGGCACCACCTGGCATGGCACCTTGTTCTGGAAAAGAGCCGAGGCCAGCTGGAACGAGTTGAAGCAAACCATCGCCCCGGAGCAATGGATCGAAATTCGGTACGAGGATCTCGTCGATAACACGACTGCCACCCTCGAACGAGTCCTCGCTCATCTGGGCCTGGACTACACACCCGAAATGCTGGAAATCGAAAAAGATACAACCTACAAGAGACCCAACCCCAGCGAGGCGCAACACTGGTCAATAACCGCGAGCCCGGAAGAGATCCAACTTGTCGAAGCATGTGCCGGTGCAATGTTGCTGGATGCCGGATACGAAAAGAGTTCGCTTCCAGGCCTGTCAATCAACGGCACGAAAAAGCTTCAGTTGGATATCCAGAACCGTTATAAGAAAATCCAGTTTTTTATTCGCAGATATGGCTTCCAGCTTTGGTTGCTCAAAATTACAGCGTCCCGTCTTCCGATTCAAAGTCTTAGAACTGTGGTTCAAATTCGGATCGACGAAGTGACGAACAAACACTTGAAATAGCGATCTGAAAGTCAAGTCGGGGCCAAGGTGAAACCAGGTATACGAAGAGGCGATCCCGATTGATTTCCAAAGGTTGTATGATGGTTGCTTGACAAGCAACCAGCTCAGAATCTTTGATACGCCTCTGCAGGTTGATCTTCCAGCAGTTTTATTCTATTCAGGCTTGGATTGTCTCCGCGGAGAATTGACAGGAACTGGATTGGAGCTAGTCCGGTTCCGGATAGTAGTCAGAGGTCGATTGCGCCAATCCCGGATTAGCCTCCGAATCCACCATTGGGACACCCGGTCGCCCGTGTTTCCAAATGGGTTCACCTGGGGAAGATTCCGAGACAGACTCAACAAAGCGTAATATACGTCGCCCTAACCATGCTTGTGACCAAATGGGTGTGAATATGTGGTCGCTGTCGGTTACGAATTCGTGCTCGAATCTCCCGGTGGCTTCGAGCGCAGGGAGATTTTTGCCGATCGCATCGAGTGCCGGGTGCCCATCGGAACCGGCATCGCAGGTCACAAATAATACTCGCACCCCACGCCCGATGATTTCGCCCAGTCCGTCCAACAGGACTTTGGGCGGACCGGAATGTTGACGTCCAACCGAACGTAAGCGCCCAAAAAGTTCGGTCAGACGCGCGGGAAGAACTCGCGACTCGGATGCCGACTCGACTGAGACCCAGCGAAGAATATCCAACAGCACGACCGCCCGGACTCGAGGGTCCTTGCGGGCGACCTCGAAGGCCTGGAATGCTCCTGCGCAAAGTCCGCAGACGACAACACTGGAGCAGTTTGTCAGTTGTATGACCAAGTCGATTGCGTCGGAAACATCCAGTTGGGTTGAACTCAGATATAGCTTGTTTAGTGTTTCTGGAGAGTTGGGCGGGCTGTCGCCAAGCCCGCGAATATCGAATCGGAGCGTCGGCACTCCCGCCAATGCCAGTTCACGACCCCATTCCGTATAGTTTCGATTGATACCGGATCGGTGATTGTTACCACCGCTTATCAGTACAACGGAAATCGCCGGCGCGCTTTTAAGACCGATTGGTCTGGAGAGAATTCCGAAAAGATCATTGGTTCGGCCGAATCGAAGCGATTCTTCCTCGGTCTCTCCGGGGTGTGGTATGCCTCGATTCACGATTGCTCGCGGTAACAGGCTCTCTTCATTGGATGGCACCCGAGATGGTTTGGCGACAGGCTCCGATTCCAGGCGCTCGAGCCAACCAATCAAGTCATGATGCAGGGTACTGGGAACCCCCTGCCGGGGGAGCAAGTCATCGCCTGCGAGTCCGGGTATGCGAACAAGCTCCACGTCAGCGCCCGCCGCCTCCAGCGCACCAGTGACCTCGCCGTGAGATTCGTTATCGTCCCAGGCGACGACTCTCGCGTGCTCGAAAGCGCCGTTCCGGATCGATCTGACACCCCGCTCGCTAAGCCAGGTTGCGGCGGCGTTTGTGTAGACGAAGCCAAACCCTTCGATCTCGTCCGGCTCGGAAAAATCGGGGCGGAATCCCGAGGGATTGGATTCCAACAGTCGGCTGAGTGCTTTTTCGTGACGAAGAAATGCCTTGCCGTCACGGTACGGACCCCAGATCATCAAGGCATTTGCCCCGGGCAAGCCCAGCGCCAGTGTCCCGGCGACACGCGCCCCGAATACGGCGAGGCGGGATGCCCCACTGCGAGAGACCAGGTAGGCCTGGGCTGCTTCGGCCTCTTCATACCAACCGCCCGGCCAATCAGGATCCCGCGGCGAACCCGAAGCGTCGCACGTTCCAGTTGGATCAAAGCGCAGCACGGCAAATTCCGCCTCCGACAGGCGCATCGCGAGATCACGGTAGGCGAGGTGGAGGTTCATCCTGTCCGGACCAAGGGGTTCGCAAAGTAGCACCGCGTGCGACCGTCTCCTCCCATGCATTACCCGGACGGGTGCGTAGTAGGTCACAAAGATCGGACCCCTGGGTCCCGGGATCCAACCGGCTTCAGGATGTTCCGTGTCAACAGCCATGATCAGGACTTCACAGACGGAGGTTCCAGTAGAATCATCTCGTCTGAACCGAGTGCGGCGATCCGCGCTGTACCGATTGAATCATTCCCAGCCTGGCGGACGGAGACTTCCCTCGGCTTCCCCGGAGGGAGGATGAAGAAATTATCATCAGGAATCGCCCCTTCCACCTCGATCGCCAAACAGGTCACAGGCCGGGCGCTCGAGAGTAGGAGCTTAGCCCTCTCGTCCGTCCAGCCTGACCATTTGGCGCTCAGTTCAAATGCCTTGCCGGACAAGTTTCCTTCCATTGGTGCTGAATTGTTGAACAGGTTGAACGCGGCTACGGTACCCACCTGAAGCAGAGGTGGCTCTTCCTCGGCGTCTAGCTCCCGAAGCCGCGCAACCGCCAGAACGAAATTCGGCGGTCCGAATTTATAAGCATAGGACGAGTCTACAAATCTGCCGATGCACGCCTCCACCGAAACCAGTACCGAACCTCTCGCCGGTACGTCGATTTCATGCCGGACCGACTCGACGACAATACCGTTTTCCCTGACCAGTTCGATTTCGAGAGTCCGCAGGAGTCGCTCTGGACGGTCGTTGATCACCTGGATCCAAAGACCCGCAAGGCCCTCGTCCAAAATCGAAACGGCCACCGGTGCCCAGGCCCGTGCGAGTCCGTACCAGGCAGACTTGGGCCGTCCGCGGTGATCCCGGACGCCCCATCCCGCGCAAGCCCAGGGGTCACGGTGGGAGAGAACCAATGCGCCGCCGCAGTCGGCACGCGGGTCGCGTAGCCGTTGCATGGTCCGCTCCATTACGATCGACGTCGTCGCCCGCAGCGCCGCGGCCTGTTCCGCAGAATCCCGTGGTTTCACGCCAAACAGAGCGTCGCAATAGTGACGCGTCGCGTCGGCAAAATCCCAATCGGCCCCCCGGTCGCGCGGAACACGAAGAGGGGAAGTTTTTTCGGGACCGTGAACGCCGGTAGGATTCGCCAATGCAAGGCATTCGGTCGCGAAAGCCGGCCGGGTGATCTCAACGTCATCGAGCGACCGTCGATAGCCTCCGACGCCAAAATAGTGACTGGTTCCGACACGTGGATCAAAGGGCAGGACGCCCCCGGTCGGCGTCGACGGCCACCACGGCACATCCGGTCGTATTTCGGCACATTTCTCCGGCAGCCACTTATCGAAGAAGGAACTCTCCCAGTCCCCCGCGTCCAGACCCAGCATTGCCGGTTGCTGGTGACCTTCACTGCTGCCGCATAGCACGGCAAGGCAGGCGCGGCTACGGGTCCGTTGCAGAAAGCCGACGGCCTCCTGCCGAACTGATTCGGAAAAACCGGCTACCTCCGTGGGATAGTCCAGTGTTGCGAACATGAAGTCCTGCCAAACGAGCAGGCCAAGCTCATCGCAGAGTCCATAGAATTCGTTCCGCTCGTAAACGACGATGCCGGGCACACGGACCATATTCGCACCGGCCGCGCACAGTTCCTCGAGAGAGTGACGTAGTTCTGACGATTCGCCCCGAAGTGAGAGGGGATCCACCGGCGTCCAACAGGTGCCACGGCAGAATATGCGCTCCCCGTTCACAATGAGTGCGAACCGGTCCCCCGCATCTTGCTCCAGGCGGCGAAACCCCACACGCTCGAGCGGAACAAGAGACTCTCCCGCTTCTTCCTCCACCACGAGATTCACCGCATAGAGCCGTGGCAGCGATCCGGGTGAGAGATGGGTGTGTGGCCACCAGCATTCCACTTTCCCGAGTTTCAGGGTGCCTTCGGCATGTAACATTCCATCATCGCCAATCTGTACGTCCAGTAGCGCGCGTTGGCCTTCCACATCGACGGATAGTCGTGGTTTTCTGGTCTCTTGCAATGCACCTGCCATATCCACGGGTGTGGTGACACTAAGGCCCACGATCACTTCTCCACTGCTACCCACGCAGCGAGCGTCGATAGTGGTGCGGCAGATAACGAAAGAATCCCGTGAGACCTGACGTAAGTGCACCGGCGCCCAGGGACCAACGGCGGGGAGTGGAGGGCACCAGCTTGGCATTCGTCCGAAGAGGGTCGCCCGCAGTAAGCGTAAACCGCGTTCCGCAACCAGCGAAGTTCTCCAGCGAGCCCGCGGATGCTTTTGACGAAAGTAGGCGTGAGGCCCCGCGAAGCGGATCACGATTTCGTTGTCGACATGTATACGGTCAACGACATCGAGCGTGCCAGGAACAAACTGGTTGGCCGACTCCATAACGCGTTCGCCATTCAACCAGACGGTGGCCAGGGTGGCGAGACCCTCGAGCACAAGTGATGCGATTTCTCCAGGATCCCCGAATCTGGTTCGAAACCAGAAATCATCACGATCCAGGTCCCCTACCGCGGAGATGGACTCGTCATCGTCGGGATTGAGACGGCCGGCATCGCGCAACGCAGAGGCTGCCGTACATGGAACCAACACCTCTTCGAGGTCCCAGTATTCGAGGGAATCCCAATCGACCTCTTCAGGCGTGGCGAATTGGCCCGACTTTCGCCGGCGCATCGACCATCCCGCTTGAAGCGGGATTTCCGCAGGATACCTCCATGGTGGAGACGTCATTATTCAAGCGCTTGATCTATCGCCGCCACTCCACGCTCCCACGCCAAGGCCATTTCCTCCAGTGGCCCCGTTATGTCTCTGGGTCGACCAGAATGGACGATACGTGCCATTTTCAGTATCAGCATACTCGCCGTGCCGGAGATTGAGGCGAAGCAATCAGCCGCCGCCTCCCACTCTTCCGCTCCGGCGCCGAACCAACGCAGATGGTCGGCAGCAAACGCAAACCCCGAGCCACATTGCCGGGTATTGGCAAAAGCATAGGGATCAAAATATCCATCGCCCTGCTCGGATAGCGCCAGTAGCTCCTGCGATATGACGGCGGCATGTCGTTGGATCGGATTGTCTTTTGGCATGCGTCGGCGGTACCCGACAATGAGCTCGAGTGCGATGGAACGGAGATCGTCATCATCGCGACGTATCATGTTTTCCAGTTTGGCAATCTCGCAAAACGGATCGAGGTCGGATTCATCGGGACGCGGATCGATCCGTAGCAGGGTGCGGTAGTCTGCGCCATGCAGGGTGTAGCGTCCGCGATTGTGAATGTACTCCAGGCATTCTGAATCTGGATCGATTGAGAGAACCGCAATCGTCGTTTTGGTGTGCGCATCGCGATAACCACGGCCTTCAGTATCGGGCAGATAATATGAGTCAACTTCGACAAGCGGAATACGTCCATGTGCGGTTTGGGTCAGGATATGATCAGACAGCGATCTCCAGATCGTCAACTCCTCGACTTCGATACCGTATAGCAGCGCTATGTCACCCGGCTTGGGCTTGTAAAATGTCCATTGGTCATACTCGAAGTCAATTGCGAGGGTAAAGCCAAGCATCGCTTCGGCGTTCATGCCCTGTGATCGCAACAGCTCGATCCACAGATCGGCATAGCAATTGCTTTCTGGCCAATCCCGTAGCGAAGTGCCAGAGCTCGACAAGTCGGTGTTCCTGTACGCCGATGATTCGGTCAAAGCGAAAGCTGTTCTCGCACTTGCGCGGGCCAGATCCGAACGTCGGTTCCGTGAGTGGCTATCAAGGCAAGCGTGACACGTTCCAGACCAAATCCAATACAAGCCGTATGAGCTGGATCACCATCGGGCAGTGCAATCCCGTATGTCGTTCCGAACTTGTCCCCATGGTAGTTGAACGAGGCGACAGCGGTTAATTCTTCTGCGGAAGTGATTGGAACGCTAATCTCTATCTTCAGCTTCTCCGCGATCTGGTTAGCTGCCAGCAGCTTGCCCCCGCGGCCAAAGAAAGGATCCGCCGCTACTGCCAGATCTGTCTCAAGTCCAAGCGACAGCAACAGATCCCTGGCCCTTTCCACCCAGTCGTCACGCCAGCGCTTGACTGCATCCGGTTTCCCGATACGTACGTTCTCATGCATCCGGAATGACTGCAGTCTTGCGGGGTCGTCGGAGGGTTCGGCACGAAACACGTAGGAGGTGAGATCAATCTCACGTCCTGATTCGGGCAGGGAACCCGAGAGCGTGGGATAGAGTGGATAGCAGGCAGCGGGACAAAGCGTAACCGGCATCGGTTCGAGGAATTCGGTCCAATCATTCCCTGCCTCTACCTGTCTGATCAGGTCGGGGTGACTCCCGCGTTCCTCGCGATAGCTGTGAATTGAACCGCAAAGCTCGGGAAAAGACTCCATATAGCCGGTATTTCTTATCACTTCCCGTTCTATAACGGGAGGAAAACTGACACGCTCGGCTCCCGCTTTGCGCGCAATATCACTTACAATTGAATCAAATCCTTCGAGGATCACCTCGAAACGTTCGGTCCGGCCCCAAACCCCCGGCACGTTCGATGGTAACCAGAAGCCGTGAGCGATAAGAGCATCCGTCAACTCTTTACGAGTAAGCATAATTTCCCGAGATTGCGAACTACTGCCCCTTGTATATCAGTAGAAGCTCAGCGTTCGTAGCGCGAATTCGATCATTGTTTATCATCAAACTTGCCGAATGAGAGTCACGTAGTTGGCGCCCGAGGCTCCACTCACCCTGATTCTGGTAGGCAGGTATGCCTACCACCTGCATTGATTCGCCGACCACTTCGGTGACGGCTTCAGACGCCTCCAATTTAAGTTCGTTGAGCATTAGTATCGTTGCTGCCAGGCCTGCAGATTCTGTATTCCTCCGAAATGATTTATCCCAGGTTCGGGCGGTTTCGGCCAGACGCGCCCGCAGACTGGAAACCCTCATCGAGACCCGGGTCAGGCGGTTGCTTGCTAGTATCGATCCGTCTGAATCCTTGCGTGAGCGCATTTGCAAATAACGACGCGCACGGGTAGACGCATCCTCCGCAATTCCCAACCATACGGAGGCCCAGAGAATATGCGATACGGGTACCATTGTGGTCGAGGCAATATCCCTGAAAGGATCAGGAAGGATCTGCCAGGCTTCCCCTCTGCCGCTGATCCGCGCTGGCGGGCTACATGTACCACGCATCCCCAAGGTATCCCAATTGCCCACGCCCTCAAGTTCGTATTGACCGCCCAACATCAAGACGCAGACTTGATCGTTGGCTGCAGCATCCGTATTTCGGCGTGCTGTCAACAGCAAATCATCAGCCTGTGAAACGTACGAGACCGTCGTTGCCGACTTCTTAAGCAGAACCCCCCCGCCGGTCATGGTCTCGACGCCGCATATGCTTCGGCGAAGTTCGCCACTGGTTCCAACCTCCGAGGTCACCGAGGCAATAAGCCGCTGTTCGTCGACAAGCCGACACAAATAGTCAGCCAGTCGTTCGTTTCCGCCCATATGGTCGACGATCGAAAGCACCTGGATGCAATGCATCGCATAGATCATCCCTGTTGACGCACAGGCCCTACCTAATTGCGCGCAAATCCCGCTCAGCTCGACCAGGCCGGCGTCCATGCCACCTAACCTGTTTGGAACCGCAGCGGAAAGTAGCTTAAGTTCACGAATCGCTCCAATGGCTTCATCGGGGAATCTCGCCTCGCGATCGACATCATCTGCATGTTTTGCAGCGATATCGATGACATCTGCCAATACCGCATTGTCCGGCATGGCACGCGGGATCGAGATCAATCGATTGGAAATCGGTGCATTTTCCTCAGTCGTCATTACATCTTGACCTGTGTAACTTCGCGATCCATTCAGGTCTTCCCTAATATTGATTCAATTGCGCCAACTATTGAATTCACTTGTCCGAAGATACTACGCACCAGATATTCATCCGGAAACTCGAGATCAAAGCGATCCTCGAGGCCCAGCATGACCCTGACAGTCGAGTGCGACGTCATTCCAGCATCATACAGGCTTGCAGACTCGTCGATCGCGGCAGCATCCATCGAAAGATTCGCACGAGCGAGTAAAACCTCGCGCACACCGCGTTCTATCTCAATTTGGTCCAAAATTTCCCTCTTTCTTACCCGGCTATACTACATCCCTCTTTTTTACCCGGCTATAATACTCGTTTAAATCAATAAATTGCCACAATCCGGAGACCTGTTTTATAAACCGGACCCCCCCCTGATTTACGGGCGCTCGCCAGTTTCATCTCCCAGCGCTTCGAGCAGGAAAGCGTCTAGACTATCGACGTAGGTGGCACCCAGACGACCCACATAGTCCACGTGCCCCATTTCCGGGTACATTATCCCTTTCGCCCCGGCAACAGCTGACTCCAGTCTCGGTCCCATATGGGCCGGGATCGCGTTATCCTGCCCCCCCCAGACAACCAGCGTGGGGATTGGAGCCATGTGTTTCAGCGTGGTCAGGGTGTCGAGCCTATCTACGTCCAGGCCCGCATATCGAGCGGTCCAAATGGCGACATGGCCAAGAAACGGCGTACGCCGACGGAACGCCGCATGGAGCTGATCAGAGAGTGTCGTGTACGCTGCGAGCAGTATTAGGGCACTGACGCGGCTGTCCTCTGCAGCTACGCGTGCACCGATATAACCTCCCATGGAATAGCCAAAAACAACAACGCGCGGTGGATTTCCTTCCGAGTTCGCCAGTACGAAGTCGATTCCGCGGCGTATGGATTCTATAAAATCGTCGCCCCACAACCGGTTTCCTTCGCTGAGGCCATAGCCCGGTAAATCAACGAGCAATATTCCGTATCCCCGCTCGAACAGTGCGCCAGCTTCTCCAGCGTGCATCGACAGGCCGTTTCCCGGTGACCCGTGAACGAACACCACGACGGTCCCGTTTCGGGGAGCCCCGAACCAGGCAATCTGGTGAGAACCATCCGCCAGGGTCCATCCGGTTTCACGCATCTCCTTTCGTGCGCGCTCCAGTTGTTCCCTTCCCTGATCATTTCGGTCGTACGGCGTGGGTTCAAACTCTCTCAGTTCGATACGGACCACTTGTACCGCCCGATGCATCCAGATGGCAGAACCCGTGATCAGGACAATGCCCAGAAACCAGACAACCAACTTCACGGAGCCGGGAGTAATTCGGATTTGGTGGAGGAGGCGTAGCGCCTGAAGCCAAACTCGGGGCCGGACCTCATGATAGAACGGATTCGCTGCGCGGCCCAAATGTATAAGGATGTGTCAAGGGCCTCATTCTCTGGGATCCTGCTCTTGTAAAGGTATGAGCCAGCATATGCAGTGTCTACAAATGCCGCTACCAGCAGAACAGAGTGTCATCATTTTGAATTAACAGCCCCCTGGCAGGTTGCACCGCAAATTAAGTTCGGGAAACGCGCATGCCCTCCAAATTGGGAACCCTTCCTGTTTTAAAACCGGTGGTTACCGGGTGTTGTCAATAGGCGTTCTGGTTAAACATTGCCCGGGTAATGGTTTTTAGTATGATCTTTGCGTCCAGCCAGATAGACCAGCTGTTCAGGTAGACAATATCAAACTCCACGCGCTTTCGCATTTTCTCTATCGTGTCCGTTTCTCCGCGCCATCCGTTGACCTGGGCCCAGCCCGTGATACCCGGCTTGATTGCACAACGCAGCATGTAGTGATCCACGAGTTTTCGATATTGCTCATTGTGCGCCACGGCGTGGGGACGGGGCCCAACCACAGACATTTTTCCCTGTAACACGTTGAAGAACTGTGGCAGTTCATCCAACGAAGAACGCCTCAGGAAAGATCCCACCCTCGTTACGCGTCGGTCGTTTTTCCTGGCCTGGGTTACGGTATTCCCATCTTCCAGCACCCGCATGGTACGAAACTTCCACACCAGGATTTCTTTTCCATCGATGCCATAGCGCCTCTGCTTGAATAACACCGGCCCCGGACTCTCCAGCTTGATTAATACCGCAATGAGAAGCATGATCGGAGCGAAAAAAACCAATGCCGCCAGCGACACCAGGATGTCCTCCGCCATCTTGATCGTCGAGGCGAATCCGGCAATTGGCGTCGCCCTGAGATTGACCACCGGCATGCCGGCGAATTCATCAACAGATTTATTCAGCAAGGAATGGAGGAAGATATCTGGTACGAAGACAGCTGCAATCGCGCTTTCTTCGAGCATTTCGCAGACGCGCCGAATATCGTTCTCCCTGTTCGTCGGCAGAGCTACCCAGACCTGGTCGATCTCATCGTAGTCCAGGATGCTGTTGGCGGATTCACTCATCTCCAAACTGCGATTGAACAGCAGCTGTTCCAGGTCGTCAATATTTCCAATAACCGGGGTGTCCCCGACAAATCGTCCCTTGTTACCTTCTCCCGCGTCAACGTAGCCGACGACGTTGATTCCCGTCCATCCACTCTGTCGGAGGTTCTCACAGACCTGTTGCGCCAGCTCTCCGGTCCCAACGATCAGGACATTGCGCGTATTAAGGCCGGTTTGCCTCGCCCAGTTTGATGCCTTCCTGACTACGAATCTGCTGCCTACCATGAGCAATGCAGTGATCAGGGTCCACCAGCCAAACCAGAGGCGCGAATACAATTCTCCGGTCTTGGTGAAGTAGAGGAGTACTGGAATTGTCGCCGCCACCAGGAACCAGGCCAGCAACAAAGAGCGTATTTCATCCCATATGCTTGCCCCACGCCATGGCTTGTACACGTCGAAGAGCGGAAATACCACAGAAACGCCGAACAGCAAGATTATCAGCGCGATCTTGTAGAAGTACGGCAGAGCGAACTGATCACTTCGAATGTAGTACGCGATCATCGCACCGACAACCACCAGCGTGAGGTCGAAGAATCTCATAGCAATTCCGACCAGTTCGGCATTGTCCTTGAGAAAACCCAGCCCATTGGACTGGGTCGGGCCTGAACGCCTGTTGTGCTGCATATTGCCGCCTGTTACCTGGTTCGGATACCTTTTGCCGGTGGAAACAGAGCTTTCCAGCGTAGGCTGAATTGCCGCAGGATACCGATTGGACCAGCGCCCCGCGGCGGCTCTGACTGCTATTGGAAGCTAATGCGCGCGCCCTAAGCCTGAATCGCGATCAGGAGTACGACTGCGAAACTACAAATTGAAAATATTACTGCCAGGTTGGCTAGATCATTCACCTCAACTACCTCCTTACACAATCCAGTTGCTATCAATTCCGGTGAGAGAGGCGCTTTAAGCGCATCACCCGGGCACCACCCCACTCTTCAAATCAATTGTCAGCCGAATTGGCGACTGTTTACCCTTCTGAATTTCTTATGTTCAAGGCCTTGTCTCTACATTTGATTCTAGGCCAATGAAATTGGCTTGCCAATAGGTCGTATGCGAATAAAGGGGTTTGATTTAGTTGAATATTTCACATTTTTTCCGCTTGTCGCCGAATGCATACCGCCCGTCATATTTGTCGATTTTAGTGGCGCCCGAGGCGATGCAGGAACGATTGATTCGGCCCCTCTTCGATGACGACACCCCCGATACCGCCAAACACTCATCGTTCCCCTCGAAAATTTCGCTCTAGTTCGCGTACAATGGCGCGGATTGAGGGGTTTGAAATGGAATCCACACAACTTGGGTCAAGGGTTGTCACATTTCTGGACAGAATTCGGAGGGTAGTGTTATGAAAAAGTTTTTCAGGTTTCTCGCGTCGCGCCTCATGGCGCGCAACCTTCTAGGCGTGGTGCTCCTGATGGTCAGCATCGCTGTGCATGCCCAGGCGCAGTACCAGATTCAGCCTGGAGACTCCCTGCACGTTTCCGTGTGGAAGGAACCGGATCTTAGTAGCGAGGTTCTCGTTCACCCGGATGGCACCTTTGCCGTTCCACTGGCTGGAACAATCGCCGCCAGTGGACGTACCACGCCGGAAGTTGAGCAGAGTATTGCGGAAGCCCTCGTACGCTTTATTCCTGACCCAATCGTCACGGTGAGCCTACGGGAATCTGTTGGCCGCAAGGTGTACGTCATCGGCCAGGTCAACGCACCCGGTGCTTACACGGTCAATCAGCCAACGGACGTCATGCAGGCGCTGAGCCTGGCCGAGGGAATGACCGCATACGCCTCGGAAAACAAGATCAAGATCCTGCGCCGCAATGGCGAAACCCAGGTGGCGATAGGGTTTCGCTACGGGGACGTGGAGAAAGGTGAAGATCTCGAGCAAAACATCCTGCTCAAGGACGGCGACGTCGTCGTGGTGCCCTGACGATGCGTTCCCGACACCCCATCGTCGATTGGCCTGTACCACGGCGATATCGGGCATTTGCGATCTCCATCGCGATCCTGCTGGGTTTGTCCCTTGAATCCGCCCAGGCTGCCCCTTGGTACCTCGACACGTATGTGGATGCCGGCATCGGTTACAACGACAACCCCGAATTCGCCGAATCCGAGGAAATCGATTCGGGTGACGCTCCGGATGCTCAGGCGTACGGCACCGTTGGCGGACGGATGGAGCTGGGTACGGAATCGGCCACATCCCGGAATGCACTTGTGCTGGCGGCCATAGCGCGACGATACCAGGACGATGAAACGCTGGATTCCGAATACCTGCATGCAGGATTCATATCGGGCAGATCGGGACAATCCACAGATTTTTCCCTGGAGCTTGGAGCGACCGAGGACAGCACTCTGGAATCCGAGTTGACCGACACCGGGCGATTTGACGAAAACGTCGCTCGTCGCGAACTGTATTTGCGTCCCTCATTCGAGCGGCGACTCTCAACCAGAACCACGGCAACACTCGGTTTCGGATATTCAAAGGTCGAATTTGACGACAATGACGATGAACTGATCGATTACGACGAGTTCACCACGGACCTCGGCTTCAGCCACCAATTGACCGAACGCACCAGCGGAACTCTGGATATCGTCTGGCTCGAATACCAGCCAGAGGACGTTACCGCGTTGACGGATACGGCCGTAACCCGGGACCGCAGCCTCCAGTTGCTGCTCGGCGCAGAGCATCGACTGACTCAACGTTCGCGACTCAGTTGGTCGCTTGGTCCTGATTTTCGTGAAACCGAGTTTGCCGACGAGCGTGATCCGGATAGCACCGACAACTTTGTGTACAACGTGGCCTACGCCTTCGAGGATGGCCCCAACACGGCGGGGGTCGAGGTCTACAGCACGGAGGTCAGCTCTGCTGATGGCGGCCTCGAACTCGTTGAAGGGTTGCGTGTCAGATTTGCGAGAGCAGTCTCGCCGCTTACCTCGATCGGCCTGTCCGTGAACCTGGAAAGGAGCGATCCCGTGCGTGGTGAGCTTGGGGTGAGGGATTACCTAGAAGTCAATCCGTGGGTCGAATGGGACATGAGCCGCCATCTTTCCATGCGCTTCAATCTCTATTTGCGCGAGCAGGAGTTTTCCGAAACGCCGTTCTTTCCCGCGGAGTCCAGTGATCAGAACGTCGCGCTCCTGGAGCTTCGATATACCTGGGATCGCCGGCAATTCTAGACGATGAACGACGACGCGGGCCTCTCCATACAGGATGTGGTTCACGCGCTGTGGCGGCGCAAGTGGATCCTGTTTCTGGTCTCCGTACTGGTCCTGGTGGCCGGGCTCATGTTTGTTTCCCGGATTCCGGTGGTCTATCGATCAAGCGCCCTCATCCTCGTGGAGCAGCAGGAGATTCCAACGCAATGGGTGAATTCCACGGTGGTCAGCTTTGCCGACGAGCGCATCCAGGCCATCGGCCAACAGGTGCTGACTACCGACAACTTGTGGCGGATTGTCGAGCAACATGATTTGTTTCCTGAAGCGCGGGAATACCTCACGCGCGAGCAAATGACCGGCCTCGTACGTCAAAACTTTCACGTGGAAAACGTGGAGGCCAATATCCGCGACCGCCAGTCCGGCATGCGCAGTATTGCCACGGTCGCGTTTCGTATTGCCTACGAGGACCCGGACCCGATGGTCGCGCGCGATGTGGCGGCGGAACTCGCTGCGCTGTATGTTACGGAGAACCTCAAGTCCAGAACCCAGGCAGCCCGCGATACGCGCCTGTTTCTGGAGGCGGAGGCGAACCGCCTGGAAGAGGACCTGGCGAACATCGAGGCGGAGATATCTCGCTTCAAGGAAGAGAATTTCGGTTCGCTACCTGAGCACCAGCAGATCAACATCCAGGCATATCAGCGTACCGAGGAGCAGATTGCCGACGTGGCGCAGCTGTTGGCATCCCTGGAAGAACGCCGCATCATTCTGGAATCCAGCATCGACTCCGCGGAGCGTTTGCTGCGGGCCGGACAACCCTCCACCGCAACGGGTGGTCCCGTGGACCCGAGGGCGCAGAGGCTGTCTGAACTCAAATCTGAATATGTCAATCTCCAGACCCGTTACTCCGCCGACCATCCTGACCTGATTCGACTCAACAGGGAAATCGCCTTGCTGGAGAGCGAGCTGGGCATTCGCGTCGATCCCGGCGTCGCGGAGCAACTCGAGGAACTGCGCCAGTCACTGGCAGAAGCACGCAATCGCTATTCCGATGAGCATCCCGAGGTGATTCGATTGCAGCAGGCAGTGGACCGGATATCTGCAGAGGCCGTGACGCAGGACGGGTCCGATGTGGACACCACATCCACCGAGGCGGCGGACGCCAGTGGGAGCCGGGAAACGCTACGCGCCGACCCCGCCTATATTCGCCTGAATACTGACCTGCGCTCGGTACTAACGGAGCAGGATTCTTTGCGCGAAAGACGGCGTGAACTACAGGCAAAACTCGTTCAACTGGATGACGAGATCAACAAGTCACCGGAAGTGGAACGGGCGTATCGTTCCCTGGTGCGCGATCATGACAGCATCCAGGCCAAGTACAACGATATTCGAGAGAAACAGAACAGCGCGCGGGTCGCTGAGTCTCTCGAGCTGGAACAGAAGTCGGAACGATTCACCCTCATCGAGGAGCCCCAGGTGCCGGATCACCCGTACAGCCCCAACTATCGCAACTTACTGATCTTTGTCCTGGGCGGCGCCATGGCCAGCGGCGTGGCGGCTGTATTCGGACTGGAAACGCTCGACAGCCGCATACGTAACATCCGTGGGCTGGAATCGCTCACCGGCGTACCCGTGCTGGCAGCCGTCAACGTCATCGAGACCCCCTGGGACAGGCGCCGGAAAATCGTGAAGATACTGTTTCTCATTGCCCTGGCGCTCGCCATCATTGGTCTGCTGGCCTACCTGGTGACGCACCATGATATCTCACGCGAGGACGTCAGGCCGGGCGTGCTCATGGAAAATCTGCGTACCTGGCTCGAATCACTACAGATCCCGGGGTACTGAGTGGTAGAAAAGATCAAGCAGGCCCTGGAAAGGGCGCATCGGGAGCGGACCTCGCTGCTCGACAGGGACTCGGTCCCGCCATACTCTTCCGAAGGGCAGCTTCCGAGCAAAGAATCCGCCGACGTTTCATCTTCCAGATCGCCGTTGGAATTCATTACACCGGAATCCGGTGCAGTGACTGCTGCCGATGTCGAGCCCGCGGCGGGGGCCCACACACCACATTTGGCTCCCGAGGCGGCAAACGCCCTGCTCGACAATGCCCCGCTTTACGAGATCAACACCCGTCGCCTGCCCTCACGCCGGGTGATCACCTATGACGATAGCCACCCGGCCATCGAAAGCTATCGCCTGCTGCGCACCCAGCTCCTGCAACAACACGGCACTGACAAGGTCGCCAGCATCGGCATCACCAGCCCAAACGCCGACGAAGGCAAGACCCTGACCAGCGTCAACCTGGCCATCAGCCTGGCGCGGAGCTCCGGTCCCCGGGTGATCCTGATGGACGCGGACATCTCCAACCCGTCGACCCATACGCTATTCGGCATGCGGGTCGAAAAGGGCCTGATCGATTTCCTGGGTGACGACACGCCGCTCGAGGACCTGGTGCTTCGACTCAATATTCCCAATCTCTGGTTCATCCCGGGCCGAATCGTGCGCGAGAGCCTGGTGGAGCGTACAGGGCTGTCGAAAATCGACCAGTTGATCGCCACCCTGACCGCGGACGAGCGCAATATCCTGATCGTTGACCTGCCCCCGGTCCTCGCCAAGGACGACACCCTGGCCCTGGCCACGCGGCTCGACGGCGTGGTCATGGTAGTGGAAGAAGGCGCCACCCGGTCGGCGGAGATCAGCCGCTCCGTGGACCTCCTCCGTCAGTGCAGCCTGCTGGGCACGGTGTTCAACAAGTTCAGCCGCAAGCAGGCGTCCTACTACTGATGCCATGGAGGAAGAGGCGGAAGGACACATGTACCTGGACTTTTTTTCTCTCAAGCGCCCGCCGTTCGAGCTGTTGCCGGACGCGCGCTTCCTGTACCTCGGCAAGAACCACGACGCCGCGCTGACGAGCCTGCGCTATGGTATCGAGACCGGCGCGGGGTTTATCGTCATTTCCGGGGAAATCGGCACCGGCAAGACCACGCTGATCCGTACCATTCTCGGCGGCCTGCCGCAGCAGTACGTTGTCGGCCTGATCACCAATACCCATCCTGATTTCGGTTCGCTGCTGGAGTGGATCCTGCTGTCGTTCGGGCTGGACTACAAGGGCCTGTCCGAGATGGAGCGCTACGAGCGCCTGACCAATTTCCTGATCGAACACTACGCCAAGGGGCGGCGGGTTATCCTCATCGTCGACGAGGCGCAGAATCTTGACATGGCCTCGCTGGAAAAACTGCGCGTGATTTCCAATCTCAATGCCGATCACCATCGCATCGTCCAGGTGATTCTATCCGGCCAGCCTGAACTGCTCGACATGCTAAAGCAACCCTCGCTGCGCCAGTTCGCCCAGCGCGTCGCCGTGGGTTTCCAGATCAAGCCGTTGACTCTCGAGGACACGGGGAACTACATCCATCACCGGATGAAGATCGCGGGCTCCGAGGAGGACATTTTTACGTCCAAGGCGATTGCCATGATCCACAAGCAGACCGGCGGCGTTCCGCGGCTGATCAACATGATCTGCCATAACGCGCTGGTGCTCGCCTACGCCGATGGCAAGGAAAAGATCGACGACAAGGTCATGCAGTCCGTGGTCCAGGTCACCCGGGATATCGCGGTGCTGCCTTTCGACACGGTGAACTAGGAAGACTTCACGCGCGGGTTCCTCCGGGTGACTTGAAGGCGCGACGCCCCGTCCCCATCTGCGTCGCTGTCCACGAGTCAATGGAGGAATTATGCGCCTCAACACTCTTCCCGGCCTCCTGGCCATCGCCGTAACGCTGTTTCTGCTCGCACAACCCGCGCACGCGCTCCTGCCGGCAGCGGTGGATGGCGAGCCCCTGCCCAGCCTGGCGCCGATGCTGGACCGGGTCCTTCCCGCGGTGGTGAACATCTCCACCACCTCCCGCATCCGGGTCGCTGACCACCCCCTCATGCAGGACCCGTTCTTCCGCCGGTTCTTCGGGCCCCAGGAGCGGGAGAGCAGCAGCCTCGGTTCCGGGGTGATCGTCGACGCCGAAAACGGCTACATCCTCACCAATCACCACGTGATCGACCAGGCCCACGAGATCACCGTGACGCTGAACGACGGCCGCGCCCTGGAAGCGGAGCTCGTCGGCTCGGACGCCGACAGCGACGTGGCGGTGATCCGGGTGACCGCCGACAACCTGCAGTCCATCGCGGTGGGCCGGTCCAACGACCTGCGCGTGGGCGACTTCGTCGTCGCCATCGGCAGCCCATTCGGCCTGAGCCAGACCGTGACCTCCGGCATCGTCAGTGCGCTCGGCCGCACCGGTCTCGGCATCGAGGGCTACGAGGACTTCATCCAGACGGACGCCTCCATCAACCCGGGCAATTCCGGCGGCGCGCTGGTGAACCTGCGCGGCGAACTGGTGGGCATCAACACGGCCATCCTCTCCCAGGGCGGCGGCAGCGTGGGCATCGGTCTGTCCATTCCGGTGGACATGGCCGGGGCATTGATGACGCAGTTGCTAGAACACGGCGACGTGCAGCGCGGCATCCTCGGCGTGTCGATGCAGGACCTGACGCCGCAACTCGCCGAGGCATTCAACATACCCGGTGAGCGCGGCGCGGTGGTTTCCCAGGTGGTGCCGGGCTCCGCGGCGGAGGCCATCGGCATGCAGTCCGGCGACGTCATCGTGCGCTTCAACGACACCCCGGTCCACGACAGCGCGGACCTCCGCAACGCGGTGGGCCTGCTGCGCGCCGGCGACCACGGCACGGTGACGTTCTACCGGGACGGGGAGCTCATCGAGGAAGCGGTCGTCATCAGCGATCCCTACCGGGTCGCCCGGGAACAGGGCCGCGCCCCGGACGACAGCCGCTTCGCCGGCGCCACCTTCGAGACCGTCACCTCGGAAGACGGGGAGCGCGCGATCCGTGTCACCGCCGTGCAGCCGGGCAGCCCGGCCGCGCGCACCGGCATCGTGCCGGGCGACATCATCACCGCGGTGAACAAGCGCCGGGTGGAGTCGGTGGAAGAGCTGGCCGACATCGTCGGCCGGTCGGAGGGCGTTCTGCTGGTCAGGCTCTGGCGCCAGGGGCGTTCGATTTTCCTCGTGGTGCAGTAGCACGCCACGCAAGCCCTGGGCACGGAACCCCGGTCAGGGTTTGCCGGCGCGGTAGTTTTCAGGGCGGAAGCGGGGCGTGCAGATCGCGAGAAACACGAGGTCGCCATCCCCGGTGCTGGTGATACGTTGCGGGCAACCGCCAGGAATGCGCACGACATCTCCATGGCTCACGATTTCGGGCGTCCGGTCCCCGATCTCGACTCTGCCCGACCCCGAGAGGACGACGTAGCGCTCGTCGGTATCCACCAGGTAATGCCATTGCGTCGTCCTGCCTGCCTCCACCCGCGCCCGGGCGATGGAAACCGCCGGATCGTCGCCATCGTTGGACAATTCCAGGATATGACATCCCTCCACGAAGAAATACTCTCTGGATTCGTCGGCGGTCAAAACTGACTCTTGCATGCGGTATCAGGGAATGGCCTGTGATCCGCGGGATTGTACGCGTCCCACTGGTCGCCTTTTGCGCCCGGACTGCCGCTCGCCGGGAGTTCTGATGACCGGCGCGTGGACTTGTCCGCCCCCGCTCGCGATAATCCGGCTTCCGAACCTTGCTTCCTGACGGCGAATGACTGACTTGCTGATCGCCCCCTCGATCCTCTCCGCGGACTTCGCCCGCCTCGGCGAGGAGGTGGACAACGTGCTTGCCGCGGGTGCTGACATGGTGCACTTCGACGTCATGGACAATCACTACGTGCCCAATCTCACCATCGGTCCGCTGGTCTGCGAGGCGTTGCGGAAGCACGGCGTCACCGCGCCCATCGACGTTCACCTGATGGTCAAGCCCGTGGACCGCATCATCCCGGACTTCGCCGCCGCCGGGGCGAGCTATATCACCTTCCATCCCGAGGCCTCGGAGCATATCGACCGCACGTTGCAGCTGATCCAGGCGGAGGGCTGCAAGGCCGGCCTGGTGTTCAATCCCGCGACCCCGCTGGATGCGCTGGAATACGTGATGGACCGGGTGGACATGATCCTACTCATGTCGGTGAACCCCGGGTTCGGCGGCCAGTCCTTCATCCCCTCGGCGCTGGACAAGCTCAGGAAGGCGCGCGCCCTGATCGACGCCAGTGGACGTGATATCCGGCTGGAGATCGACGGCGGGGTCAAGGTGGACAATATCGCCGAGATCGCCCGCGCGGGAGCGGACACTTTCGTCGCAGGCAGCGCGATATTCGGCGCCGCCAGCGCTGAAGATCCAAATCGCTACGACAGCGTGCTTGCAGCGTTTCGCGCGCAGCTCACCCAATAGCCCGGCGATACTGGCATGCAGGCAACACCGCTGGCGGCGCGGGCGCTGCTGTTCGATCTCGACGGTACCCTGGTGGATTCCGTGGCGGATATCGCCGCGGCAGCGAACCAGGCGATGTGCGCCCTGGGTTTACCGCAAAGACCAACGGAAAACCTGTGCCGCTGGGTCGGCAACGGCTCGCGCAAGCTGATTGAGCGCACCCTGACCGGCGATCGCGACGGCATCGCGGATCCAGAACTTCTCGATCGGGCGTTGTCGCTGTTCTTCGACGCCTACGCGGAACGGGTCTGGGACAAAAGCCGCTGCTACCCCGGCGTGATCGAAACCCTAGAACGCTTGCGCGATGCGGGATTCGCGCTTGCCTGCGTCACCAACAAGCCCGAACGCCACACGGAATTGCTGCTCGAGGCCAGTGGCCTGTCGCCGCTGCTGTCCGTTCGAATCGGCGGCGACTCCCTGCCGGTGCGCAAGCCGGATCCCGGCCAGTTGCTGGAGGCCGCGCGCCGGCTGGGCGTAACCCCTGACGACTGCGTCATGGTGGGCGATTCGGTCAACGATATCGGCGCCGGACGGGCGGCCGGCATGGCGGTGATCTGCCTGTCCTATGGTTACAACCAGGGCGAGGATCTTGTCGCTCACGGGCCCGATCAACTGCTGGACCGCTTCGCCGATATCCCGAAACAGCTGGTAATGCCCGGGCGCAAGAGCGCCAACGCATAACACGCTGGACATTGCGACGGTTCCGGTTACAATGACGCGGCATTTTCGCAACGCTCGATACTCTGTCACGTGACGCTTCTCATCACCTCGGGAATTCAGTGGTCCTGGCGCTGGCGCCGCTGGCAACGCTGAACCTGTTCGTCCCGGCTCCCGCCGGCCGCACTTCCCGACCGTGATGAAAGACCATGCTGACACAATCCGAATTCGACGCCTACGCCGCTCGCGGCTATAACCGCATTCCCCTGGCCCGCGAACTGCTGGCCGACCTGGAAACCCCGCTTTCCACCTACCTGAAGCTCGGCGCCGGGCCCTACAGCTACCTGCTGGAATCGGTCCAGGGCGGGGAGAAATGGGGGCGCTACTCCATGATCGGCCTGCCCTGCCGCACGCGCATCGAGGTCGCCGGCAAGCGTGTGCGCATCTTCGAGGGAGACGCGGTGGTCGCCGACGAGGCGGTGTCCGATCCGCTCGAATCCATCCGCGCCTTCCAGCAGCGTTACCGCGTTCCCGACGTCGATGGCCTGCCGCGCTTCACCGGCGGACTGGTCGGCTATTTCGGCTACGACACCGTGCATTACATCGAGCCGCATCTCGGCAAGCACGATGCGCCCGACCCGGTGGGCGCGCCGGACATCCTCCTGATGGTCTCCGAGGAGGTGGTGGTATTCGACAACCTCTCGGGCCGGCTGCTGCTGATCGTCCAGGCAGACCCCTCCGCGGACGGCGCTTACGACAAGGCCTGTGCGCGCCTCGCCGAGCTGGCGACGGCGCTTCACCAGCCACTGCCCCATCAGCCCGGAGAGGCTTTCGATCCGGAACCCACGGAAACCAGCGCTACCTCCTCCCTGCCCCGGGCAGCCTATGAAGCGGCGGTGGATACCTGCAAACAGTACATCCGTGACGGCGACATTTTCCAGGTGGTGCTCTCCCAGCGCATGGCGGTGCCGTTCAAGGCCCGCCCGCTGGAACTCTACCGCGCGCTGCGTACCCTCAACCCGTCACCCTACATGTTCTTCGTCGACCTCGGCGATTTCCAGATCGCGAGTTCGTCGCCGGAGATCCTGGTGCGCCTGGACCAGGGGGAAGTGACCGTGCGCCCCATGGCCGGAACGCGCCGCCGCGGCGCCACCCCGGTGGAGGACGCCGCGCTTGCGGAGGAGCTGCTGGCGGATCCCAAGGAACTGGCGGAGCACCTGATGCTCATCGATCTCGGGCGCAACGACGTCGGCCGGGTGGCGCAGGTCGGCACGGTGCAGGTCACCGACAAGATGTTCATCGAGCGCTACTCCCACGTGATGCACATCGTATCCAATGTCACCGGGCGCATCAATCCGGATCTCGACGCCATCGACGTACTCAAGGCCACCTTCCCCGCGGGCACGCTGTCCGGGGCGCCCAAGGTGCGCGCGCTGGAGATCATCGAGGAACTGGAACCCGACAAGCGCGGCATCTATTCCGGCGCCATCGGCTACATCGGCTGGAACGGCAACATGGATACCGCCATCGCCATCCGCACCGCGCTCATCAAGGACGGCCGGGTCTACATCCAGGCTGGCGCCGGCATCGTCGCGGATTCCGTGCCGGCCAGCGAATGGGAGGAAACCATGAACAAGGCGCGCGCGATATTTCGCGCGGTGGACATGGTCAATGCCGGGCTTCACAACCCCTTCGGCAGCCAGTAAACACGCAGCTCATCGCCATGACATACGGCGTATTGTTTGAGGGATCCCATCCGCACCCCGAAGGACTCAGACCATGAAGACAAGACTCGTCACCCTGTTGCTGGTGGCCGGCGCCTGGCATGGCGCAGCGCTGGCGGATTCCACCGATGCGCGCTGCGATATCTATCCCGCCGGCCAGGACCACACCGACAACGTGGTGCCCTGCGTTTTCTCCCAGCGCCAGGGATTTATCAACATCTTCCTGGAGGATGGCACGGAGTACGCTCTGTCGCCCTATTCGGACGATCCGGGCGTCTACAAGGACGCGCAAGGGCGGATCGTGCGGCGCGAACTCGAACTCGGCGACCAGGGGCTGATCTTCCGCCTGCCGGACGAGAGCATCTACGTCTACTGGAACACGGACATCCTCAAGCCCGCGGATCCCGACAATCCCACCGCGCCCTTCAGCACGAGCGACTACGACGCCACCACGTTGCTGGACTGCCGCGGCGTCGGCGAAGTCGCGTTCGGCACATGTCCCGCCGGCGTTCTTCGCATGGAAGACAGCCAGGGCTCCGTCGTCGTGCAGAGTCCCTCAGGTGAGCAGTTCACCATCAATTTCATGACGGACTATGTCAACGCCACCAACCGCGAAGTCGAGGCGAAACTCGACGGTAACACATGGACCGTGTTCATCGACGGTGACGAGGAGTACAGGGTCCCCGTCGCTGTCATCGAGGGAGGCTGAGATGTTGCGCGCACTCACGAGGATAAACCTGGCCATGGGCCTGGTCGTCGGGCTGGCGCAACCTGCGATGGCACAGTCCGAACTGGCGGGCACCAGCTGGCGGTTGCTGGAGATCGCCTCCATGAACGACACCGTGCAGACGCCCGAGGCGACGGCAACCTACGATCTCACATTCCTGGAAGAAGGTCGCGCCGCCATTACCGCGGACTGCAATCGCGGATCGGGTACCTGGAACTCCGCCTCGCCCGGTCAGCTCGAGTTCGGCCCCATCGCCGCGACCCGGGCCATGTGCCCCCCGGGCTCGTTCTCCGATAGCTATCTCGCCCAGTTCGAATGGGCGCGAACCTACGTGATAGAAGACGACCACCTGTTTCTCGCCACCATGGCCGATGGCAGTATTCTCGAGTTCGCACCGGCAATCCAGGCGCCCGCCGCGAGCGTGCTGGGGGAGCCGGTATACGCGACCGATCCCATGGAGATCCAGGAAGTCATCCTCACGAAACTGTTCGACAACTATGCCATCGAGCAGGGGCTCGCGCCCACCGAGAAAGAGGTCGATGCCTTGGTCGCGGTTCTACAAGTCGACGATACCGCGGAGGGACTGAGCACGGAAGAACAGGCGGAAGTCGCCGAAATGCGACGCGCCATGGGGTTTGCCATGGTACGCCAATGGAAAGTGAATCGCGCGCTTTACGACCACTACGGTGGCCGGATCATCTACCAGCAACTCGGCCCCGAGCCGCTCGACGCCTACCGCGCCTTTCTCGAGGAGCAGTCCACCGCGGGCCAGTTCAAGATCCTGGATCCCGCGGCAGAGGAGCAGTTCTGGCAGTATTTCACAGACGAATCCCGCCATGAGTTCATGGTCCCGGGCGGCGCGGATGCAAAGGCGGCATTCAGCGTGCCACCCTGGGAACGGTAGCCCTGGATCCCGTCGCCGGCGCAAGCCGGCCCAATTTCACCATCCATTCATATAGACGCCGCACCATGCTGTTGATGATCGACAACTACGATTCGTTTACCTACAACCTGGTCCAGTATCTCGGCGAGCTGGGGCAGGAGGTAAAGGTCGTGCGCAATGACCAGGTCAGCGTGGACGAGATCGAGGACATGGCGCCGGAACACCTGGTGATCTCTCCCGGGCCCTGCACCCCCAACGAGGCGGGGATATCCGTGTCGGCCATCGAGCGCTTTGCGGGGAAGATTCCCATTCTCGGCGTCTGTCTCGGTCACCAGTGCATCGGCCAGGCCTTTGGCGGGCGCATCGTGCATGCTCGCGAACTCATGCATGGCAAGACTTCGATGATTCACCATGACGGCCGCGGGGTGTTCACAGGCCTGCCGGATCCTTTCCAGGCTACCCGTTACCATTCACTGGTGATCGAACCGGAGTCGGTCCCGGACTGCCTCGAGGTGACCGCGCGAACGGAAAGTGGCGAGATCATGGGGGTCCGGCACCGCGAACTGCCGGTGCTGGGCTTGCAGTTTCATCCCGAGTCCATAGAGACACGCCATGGCCACCAGTTGCTCGACAACTTTCTGAAGGCGCGCTGATTCCGATGGCGAGACCTTCGGCGGTTCCCACGGTGCAGATCGACGATGCGCGCGTCATCGTCACCGAGTGGCGCTTCACCCCGGGCGCGGAAACCGGCTGGCACCGCCATGCCCACGACTACATCGTCGTGCCGATGACGAGCGGCGACCTGTTGGCGGAAACGGTGGACGGCGAATCCCGCGCCACGCTCACGGCCGGGGTCTCCTATACGCGCCCTGCCGGCGTCGAGCACAACATCGTCAACGCCAACGACCACGAATTCGTATTCGTGGAGATCGAGCTGAAGTAGCGGCCAGTGGGGCCGCCGGTGCAATCAGCGCCCGGTGGCAAGGAATGCCCGGATGCGTTCACGTAGGCCCGGCGCGGCGACGGACCGGACCAGGTCGGCGAGGTCGGCATCCCGGAAATCCGACGTGGTCGCGTCATGTAGCGCCGCCAGGTCGCCAGGCGCCAGTACGCTGGCCGCCTCGGATGCTTCTGTTTCCAGCGCCGGCCACTCATCTTCCGCGGCGAGCCTCTGCACGATGCCCATGTCCTTACCTTCCTCCGCGCTGAAAATCCGCGAGGTTTCCAGAACGGCCCTGGCATGATCGGCGCCAACCAGCTCCGCCAGACGCCGGGTACCCAGCATCACGCCGAACTGCAATCCCGGCATGCGGAAGCGTGTTCCCGGCGCCGCCACGCGCCTGTGGCAGACGGCGAAGATATCCGCGCCCGCGCCGAAGCAGGCGCCGTGGGCAAGGGCGAGGGTCGTGCAGGGGGCGTGATGAATGGCCTGCAGCAACTGCTCCAGGCGCACGAACCGGTGCACCAGGTCACCGTCGCTCTGGTTGTCCAGGTCGCCGAAGTCGAAGCCCGCGCAGAAAGCCTTGCCGGCGCCCTGGATCACAAGCAGACGTGTACCGGCAGGTGGTGATTCGACTACTTCCAGCAGCGCTTCCACCAGTTCGGCGGACAGCGCGTTGCGCTTGTCCGGGCGATCCAGGATCAGCCGGGTGACGCCATCGGCCGATTCCACTCGCAGTGGAGAATCAGTCATCTGCACCGAGCCAGTCGCGCCGGACCTCCTCGTTGTGCGCGCCGAGTTGTGGCGGTTCGCGATAGACGGCAAACCGGTAGTCGCTCATCCTTACAGGATAGGCCGTGGTGCGCGTCTCCACGCCGTTGGGCAGCTTCAGCGGCCGCACCAGTTCGAGCGCCTCCACCTGTGGGTCGGACAGGATGCCCGGATAGTCGTTGATCGGTGAGCAGGGCACCCCGCGGCGATCCATTTCCGCGAGCCATTCCGCCGCGCTGCGGGTAGCGAAAACGGGTGCAAGGATTTCAACCAGCGCCTCCTGGTTCCGCGCGCGTAATGATTGCGAGAGAAAACGATCGTCGTCTGCCAGATCAGGCATTCCAATAGCTTCGCAGACCTGTTGCCAGAGGCGGTCGTTACCCGCTGCGATGATGAAGTACGTGTCGCTGGCGGCGAAGGCCTGGTACGGCGCATTGCGCGGATGGGCGGAGCCCATCGCGCGCGGCGCGCGCCCGGTGCCGAAATATTCGCTCGTCTGGAGCGAGGCGACCCCGATCAGGCTGCCCAGCATGGAACAGTCGATGAACCGCCCCTTGCCCGTTCCGCGCGCTTCCATCACCGAGGCGGTGATGCTGTAAGCGGCGTAGAGCCCGGCGCAGAAATCACCGATGGGAACGCCGCATTTCACCGGCGCGGCACCATCCTCGCCGGTAACGCTCATCAGCCCACTCATGCCCTGCACGGTGACGTCGAAGGCGCCCTTGCTGGCATAGGGCCCTTCCTGGCCATAGCCCGAGATCGAGCAATAGACGATGGCGGGATTGCGCGCGCGCATCGCCTCGTAGCCCAGGCCGAGGCGCCCCAGTACGCCCGCGCGGAAGTTTTCGACCACCACGTCGGCCTTGTCCACCAGGAGGAGGAGCGAATCGATATCCGCCGGGTTCTTGAGGTCGAAGGTGACGCTGCGCTTGTTGCGGTTGACCGAGGCGAAGTTCTCGCTGTAACGATTGTCGCCCTCTCCGGACAACGGCGGCCAGTTGCGCATTCCGTCGCCGCCGTCGGGGCGCTCCACCTTGACCACGTCCGCGCCAAGATCGGCGAGCAATGATCCGGTAAAGGGTCCGGCGGCGATCTGTCCGAATTCGAGTACGCGGACGCCCGAGAGCGGGCCGCGCGAAGAGGCGGCGTCAGCCGCGGCAGATTGTTCTTTGTGCATGACGCGGCGATTCTACCCGCGCATCCAAGAGGTTGTCAGCGCCGCCCGAGACATACCCCCTGCTTTGGGCTAGTATTGGCGCCCTCGCCTTCCAGCAACCCCCATTACCTCGCGTTCGACTTCCCCGTGACCGACATCCTGGAAAAAATCCTCCGCCATAAGGCCGGGGAAGTCGCCAGTCGCTCCGTCGCCAGGCCACAGGCGGATCTCGTGCGCGAGATCGAGGCCGGCCTGCCGCCCACCCGCGGATTCGCGGATGCGCTAGTGGCGCGCGTTTCGGCGGGTGAGCCCGCGGTGATCGCGGAAGTGAAGAAGGCGTCGCCGAGCAAGGGTGTGATCAGGGAGGACTTCGACCCCGCCGCCATCGCCGGCAGCTATGCCCGCGGTGGCGCCGCCTGCCTCTCGGTACTGACTGACGAGCAATTCTTTCAGGGCCACGACGACTACCTTGGCCGGGCGCGCGAGGCCAGCGGACTGCCGGTGCTGCGCAAGGATTTCATCGTCGATCCCTACCAGGTGTACGAGGCGCGGCTCATCGGCGCCGACGCGATCCTGCTGATCGTGGCGGCGCTGGACGATGCTCGGATGCAGTCCCTCGCGGAGCTCGCTGCCGAGTTGTCACTGGACGTGTTGGTCGAGGTTCATGACCGCGTGGAGCTGGATCGCGCGCTCGCGCTACCGTGCCGCCTCGTGGGGATCAACAACCGCAACCTGCGCACCTTTGAAACCAGCCTGGACACCACCCTCTCGCTACTGGAGGCGATCCCGGATGACCGGCTGGTGGTCACCGAAAGCGGCATCCACGAACCCGCGGACGTGGCGCGGATGCGCGCACACGGCGTCCATGCCTTTCTCGTGGGCGAGGCTTTCATGCGCGCGGATGATCCCGGGGAAAAGCTGGCCGCGCTGTTCGGCGCCGGCAAAGCCGCCTGAATCGCGTGGCACTAATCGCCACTCGCGACAACCGCCTCGCTGGATAAACGAACCGCGGCGAATGCCCGGCAAGTCGCCCTCCCCCTTCCGCCCCGTACAGCTTTACCAGTTCGCCGCTGGCGACCACAGCTTCGAACACCTGCCCCCGGCCGACGGCCTGTCCGACTCGGTGCACTATTACTGGCGTCTCGCCGTGCAGGCGCCACGAGTCGATCTCGAAGTGATACCGGACAACGCGGTCGATCTTGTGATCTCGCCGGGAATCCCGAATTTCGCCGCGTTGTATTTTCCGGTGGATCGGCCGTTCGTTATTCCCCTGGAAGGTCCGGTGACCTACATGGGCGTCTGCATGGCGGCGGACAGGTCCTCCGAAATACTCGGCGCCGGCCTGCCGGTATTGAAGGCTTTGTCCGCGGGCGTCGAGACCGTGCGGTTTCTTGGTCTTGAGGCAATGTTGGCGTGTCTCGAGCCCGCTACCGGGCTGGACTCCATGGCGCGGCGTTTCGAGAAGTATCTTGCCGGACGTCCTCCTACGCCTGCTTCGGCGCCGATGGCGGGGGTGCTCGATATCCTCTCGGATCACCTGGAGCCCGCCGGTGTCGTGGCGGTGGCGAAATCCCTCGGCGTCAGCGAACGCCAGTTCCGCCGGCTATCCGGCGAGTTGCTCGGACTACCACCCAAGAAATTGCAACGGGTGCTGCGCCTGCAACGTGTTCTTGCGGAACTGTTGTCGCCGGACGAGGCCACTTTGCGGGAGGGTTTCTACGACGACGCCCACCTGGTCCACGAGCTCAGGGCGCTCACCGGCCTGACGCCGGGAGAGATCCGGCGCCTGGCCGAAAAATACAATACCCTGAACCGCGCCGAGGATAGTCTGTGAACTCCATCAGCAAAACGGATCACCGACATGATCGAGTTCTCCACGCTGTTCCCGGTACTCGTCGTTAACGACCTGGCTTCCCTGGAGCGGTTCTACACGTCGCTGTTCGGCTTCGAGGCGGTATTCTTCGAGCCCGGCTTCTATCTCCACCTCAAGCATCCGGCCAACGGGTCGGAACTCGGCTTCCTCGCCCCGGGACACCCCTCCCAGCCCGCGTTCCTGCACCCGCTCGCCGGGCCGGAGGGCATGGTGCTGAGCTTCGAGGTGGGTGACGCAAACCGCGCGTTCGAGCAGGTCAGCGGGGCCGACCACGAGATCGTCATGCCACTTAGGGACGAGCCCTGGGGCCAGCGTCATTTCATGTTGCGGGACCCGGCGGGAATCGTGCTCGACATCGTGCAGCACCTGCCCGCGGAGTAGCCCCGGAGTTCAGCTGACGGGCAACAGGAAGGCCGCATCGCGGCTGACGCGCAGGGTTGTCCGGTCACCCGGTTTCAGCACATCGCGCTGTGGAAAATGCGCGACGATGCCCGGCGCCTCCGCCCAGGGCGGCGCCAGCAGCGCGCGCAGGTGGGTGCCGAAGAACGCCGATTCCACCACCCGGCATTCGCCAAGATCCAGCGCCTCGTGGTCTGCGTGCGAGTCGTCCCCGTCAGGACGACACTGTTCCGGACGAAAGCACAGGATCGTGTGCTGGCCCACTTGCGGGTCGAAGCCAGCCGCCGCGGTGCGCGGCAGTGCGAGTTTGCCGGCCACGGTATCCACCGAGACCAGCTCCGCGGATACGTCGCCAACCTCTGCCTCCAGCCGATTCAGCTCGCCCATGAAACCCGCGCTGAACAGCGTCGCCGGGCGCAGGTACACCCGGTCCGGACTGCCATGGTCCTCGATCCGGCCCTGGTTCATCACCACGATCCGGTCGGCGATGGCCATGGCCTCCTCCTGGTCGTGGGTCACGTGGATGAAGGTGGTCCCCACCTCGCGCTGGATGTGTTTCAGCTCCTGCTGCATCTGCTTGCGCAGCCCGAGATCCAGGGCGCCGAGGGGTTCATCGAGAAGCAGCACGTCGGGTTCCACCGCGAGCGCCCGCGCGAGCGCCACCCGCTGGCGCTGGCCGCCGGACAGTTCGTGGGGTTTTTTGGTAGCCGCGTCGGCGAGATTGACCATCGCCAGCAGACGATCCGCGCGCGCCTTCGCCTCCGCCGCGGGAACATGCTGCATCTTTGGTCCGAACAGGATATTGGCACGCACGCTCATGTGCGGGAACAGGGCGTAGTCCTGGAACATCGTAGTGGTCGGTCGCCGCGCCGGTGGCACGCCGTTCATTTGCCTGTCGCCGATGAACACCTCGCCCCGGGTCGGCACGATGAAGCCGGCAAGGATCATCAGCAGCGTGGTCTTGCCGCAACCTGAAGGCCCCAGCAGTACGGCAAACTCGCCGGCCTCCACCGTGAGGTCGATGCCTCCCAGCGCGTCGAACGTGCCGAAGCGTTGCGCGATGCCGCGAAACTCGACCCGCGCGGTCATGCCGCCCTCCGCGATGAATACCGGCGAAACACGACGAACTCCAGTATCAGCACCACCGCCACCGAGGCCAGGAATACCACGCTGCCCACCGCGTTGGTCTTCGGATTGAGGCCCGAGCGGAGCAGGCTCCAGATCTCCACCGGAAGGGTGACATCGAAGCGGCTGAGCAGGAACGCGATGATGAACTCGTCCCAGGAAAAGGTCACCGAAAGGAAGTACGCGGCGACGATGGATGGTAGCAGCATGGGCGCGGTGACTCGCCACATCACCTGCCAGTCGCTGGCGCCGAGGTCGCGCGCGGCGCGCTCGATGTTGCGCTGGTGCTCTCCCAGCGAGACGGTAATGATGGCGAAGCAGAGCGGGGTGTTGATCACAACGTGGCCAATACCCACGGCCCACAGGGAACGCGAAATACCGGCCATGTTGAACGTCACCAACAGGCCGAAGCCGATGATCAGGTAGCTCACCGTGAGCGGCGCGGTGATCATGACCTTCAGCGGGCCCGCGCCGGGCAGGCGATAACGGGCGAAACCGTAGGCGGCGAGGAAACCAAGCAAGCAGGCCAGCGCGGAGGACAGCAATGCCACCACCAGCGAGTTGGTGAGCGCGGCGGTGAGCTTGCCGTCGGCGAACACCGCCTCGTACCAGCGCAGCGATGGGCCGTTGAACGGCGGAATCGGGAATCGACCCTCCTGGAAGGAGAACAGCACCAGCGTCATCACTGGCAGGTAGATAAAGCCATATAGCAGGAGCACGTAGCCCGCGACGCCCACGTTTCCGAGCGCTCGCCGCGTCATACCCGCTCCATCCGAAGCCACCGAGCCGCGGCGATATAGGCCAGCGTGACCACTACCATGAGTACGATGGACAGCGCGGCGGCGGTTGGAAAGTCCGCCCGCCGGGTGATCTGCAGCATGATGATCTGCGGCAGCACCAGCTCGTTGTTACCGCCGAGGATCTGGGGCGTGATGTAGTCGCCGATGCAGAGCACGAAGGTGAGAAAGGCGCCCACCATGATCCCGGGCAGCGTCAGCGGCAGGATCACCTGCCAGAAGGTGCGCAGCGGCCCGGCGCCCAGGTCCGCCGCTGCGCGCCGGTAGTTGGGCGACAGTTGCACCAGGTTGGCGTAGATCGTCAGCGTCAGCAGCATGACGAAGAAGTGCACGAACCCCGTCACCGTGGCGATTCGCGTGGCGGCAATTTCCAGCGGACTTTCGATGAGGCCGGCTCCCATCAGCCACTGGTTCAGGTAGCCGCCGCGGGACAGCACCAGCAGCCAGGCATAGGAGCGCACCACGTAGGAGGTCCAGAACGGCAGGATCGCGAGCAGCAGCGCGAGCCGTTGCCAGCGCCGCGGCACGCGCTCGGCGATGATCCACGCCAGGGGATAGGCGAGCACGATGGAAATCACCGTCACCAGCGCGGTGATCTCCAGCGAGTTCACCAGGCCCTCGACGAAGTGGGGCTTGTCGAAGAACCCGGCGTAGTTGGCGAGGCTCCAAGCGCGCACCAGTTCCGTGCCCTCGCGCTGCCACAGGCTGTAGCCCACCATCACCACGAACGGGACGACGAAGAACGCCAGCGTCCAGAGGACGGCCGGGCCGACGAAGACCCAGCCGCGGGAATCCCCGGTGGCGTTGCGGGATGCCGGTCCCATCGCCGGCGATGTCTTTAGTGCTGGAGGAACTCGGTCCAGACGTCCTGCATCTTGGCATCCAGCTCCGCGTCGGGCGCGGGGTAGAGCTGGGCATTGGCGAGGTAGGCTGCCTGGTCATCCCAGCGCAGCGCCTTCTTCTGCTGGTCGGTGAGGTGGTCGGCAGCCTTGCTGTTGGCCGGCATCGCCCAGTAGCAGGACGACGTGGCGAGGCGCGCCTGCCCCTCCGGGCTCAGGATGTACTGGACGAACTTGAGCGCGAGATCGGGCTTCTTCGAGTCCGCGAAAACCCCCACTGACTGTGACCAGCGCACCGCGCCCTGCTCGGGGATGACCCAGTCGAGATGCGGCAGCTCGCTGGTGAGACCCGCGGTGACCCATTCGCCGCCGCCCACCAGGATATCCACTTCGCCGGTGGCGATGGCGGTCTGGCTGGACACCACCTCGCCCACCTGTCGAGAGACGTCCTTCATCTCGAACAGCCTGTCACGCATGGCGGGGAGGTCGGATTCCTGGATATCGGCGGTATCGATGCCGAGGCTCATGGCCACCAGGCCCATTACCGGCAGGTAGTAATCGTAGATCGCGATCCGGTCCTTGTATTTCTCGTTCCACATCACCGAGATATCCGCCACGTCGGCGGCATCGACGGTGTTGCTGTTGTAGGAGATCGTGTTGTAGCCGAACTTCTCGGTAATGGCGTAGGTCTTGCCGTCGATGACATGGTTCTCCGGCATCACGATTTCCGGGAACAGGTCCGCGGTGGGCAGTGCGTCCTCGGGCAGGGGCGCGAGCAGGCCCGCCTCGACCACACGGGGCACGTCTATGCCGTCGACGACGAAGACGTCCCAGTCGCCGGGTTGGGATTGCTCGATGAGGGACAGCGCGGTGCCCGTGCCCTCGTAGTCCTTCAGGTTAACCTTGACGTTGTTGGCCTGCTCGAACGGCTCGACGAATCCCGGATCGGTGTGGTCACACCAGACCAGTGCGTTGAGTTCTTCCTGGGCAATTGCGCCGCCGGCACATATGACCAGCGGAATGGTGAATAAGGTGGTGAGAGTAATTTTTTTCATGTTGGTCTCGCAGCGGATGAGGGGAAAATGACCACGACATGATCGCCGCGGCACAGGGCGGCGTCAACTCCACCCCCGTGCACCCCCTGTTTCCGGGGGCTATACTGGCTTCCATGAACCGACGAATCGCCGCCGCCGACTGGTACCGGACCGAGACCATGGGAGACGACGTCACCCTGATCTCTGAACCCTGGATCGAGACCTTCTACCGCTGCAACATCTGGCACGTGCGCGGCCGCGACCGTGACATGCTGGTGGACAGCGGCATGGGCGTGGTGAGCCTGCGAGAACACGTAACGCTGGTCACGGAGAAGCCCTGCCTCGCGGTGACCAGCCATACCCATTTCGATCACATCGGCGCGCACCACGAGTTCCCCGAACGTCTTGTTCACAGCGCCGAGGCGGATATCCTCGCGAACCCCACGCGCGTGGCGACGCTGGCCGACCCCTACGTCTCCGACGAGATCTTTACCGGGTTACCACCGGAGCCCTACTCATCGACCACCTACGCGGTGACCGCGGCGCCGGCGACCCGCCTGCTGGAGGACGGTGACCACGTGGACCTCGGCGATCGCCACTTCGAAGTTATCCACACGCCGGGACATTCACCGGGCGGTATCGCGCTGTTCGAGCTGGCCACCGGCGTCCTGTTCTCCGGGGACATCGTCTACGACGGTCCGCTCATCGAGGATACTTACCACTCCAACCCCGCGGACTACTATCGCAGCATGGTGCGACTGCTGGATCTGCCGGTCAGCATTGTGCACGGTGGTCACTTCCCGAGCTACGGGCGCGAACGGCACCGCGAAATTGTTCTAAGCTGGCTGGCGGAGAAGGACGCCGGCTGAATAACCAGGGTTGGTACTAGATGGACGCCCCCGACGCACCAAGAGTCTTCCGCGTCACCCCGATTGCGGCCGCCCCTTGCGGAACACGAAGCAATGATCCGGACCGAACCATCTCTCCTCGACGAATTCGAATCCGTGCTTCCGGTAGAAACGATGCGCGCGGGTATTGGAGGCCAGTGGATCGATCAGGACTGCTGCAACCTCGGGGTCGGCGAAGCAACGTTCCAGGGCGAGCCGCATCATCTCGCTGCCGTGGCCCTGGCCGAGATCCGATGCGAGCCCGATCCAGATATCGATGGCACGCAGGTTTTCCTTCACTTCGCCCCAGTACCGGTCGGGGTCTCCCGCGGGGTCCATGATCTGCACGAAGCCCACCGGGCGGCCATCGATCTCGTAGATCAGTTGCTCGCGCCAGTCCGCATCCACCAGCAGTTCCGCTTCCCATTCCCAGTCGCTGTTCGGGTCCGATGTGAGGACGTGGGGTTGCTCGCCCCAGTGACGCAGCAGCGAGATGTCCCTTGGGGTTGCCTTACGGAATCCGCAGTTCACGATTCACCGCCGCGCACGCCGGTTATCAGTCCGGCTCCGGCTGTTCCGCGTGACGCGTGCCTTCCCCGGCCCCCTGGTTCCGGTTTTACAGGTGCGCGAATGCCTCGGGTGGCACGATCACCTCCTCGCTGGCTTCCGGCGGTGTCCACGCGAGTTGCAACGCGGATGTCCCCTTGCGCTGGTAATAGTCGAAGCTGAGGTCGTACCAACCGGGCTCGGTCACCGTGTATTCCAGCGGCCGCGACCAGCGGTTGCCATGGATTTCAGGATCGGTCCAGATATGCACGCCACCGATATGCGCGCGTATACCATCATTGGATTCGATCCGGAAAACATAGGTGCCCGCCTTGTCGAGTTTGATGAATCCGCGGATATGTACACCCACACCCATTGGCCGGTCTGCCGTCATGACGTTGCCGTCGACGGTGCGGTGAGCGATGTTGGCGATCGGTTCACCGACGACGCCGGCGGTCAACCCGGATACTTGATCGATGTGACCGAAATAGTCGAAGAAATACTTGACCGACAGGCCCGGCTTCAACGCTGACGCGTCGGGCTGCGGTGAGGCCGGCTTGCCATCGGTGTAACTTTCCGCGATCGCGGCCGGTGCGAGCACGCACAGGGCCAGGAGGAACGCCAGTTTCCGGGTGATCGTTGTAACTAATTTCATGTCTTCAATCGATGGGCCATTTGTGACAATACCAGGATACGGTTTGTATCCCGCCTAGTCGAGTTCGTATTTGTTCTTGTAGTCCTCGGCCAGCGAAGAATCCTGGTCTTCTTTACGCAGGACGGCGTTGCCCACCGTCAGCCACTCTATGTCCGTTCCCATAAAACAACGAAATGCGTCTTCGGGCGTACATACTATTGGTTCGCCCCGGACATTGAACGACGTATTCACAACCACCGGGCACCCGGTTCTTTCCTTGAACGCCGTGATCAACTTGTAGTACAAGGGGTTCGTATCAGCGTGCACCGTCTGAATGCGCGCGGAATAGTCGATGTGCGTAACTGCCGGGATATCCGAACGCCTGATGTTGAGCTTGTCGATGCCGAACAATTTTTCCTCGTCTTCAGTCATCGCCCGCCGGCGATTTTCGCGCACCGAGTCCACCAGCAGCATGTACGGACTGTCATGATCCAGGTCGAACCACTCTGACAGGTCATCGCGCAACACCGAGGGTGCAAACGGCCGGAAGCTCTCCCGGAACTTGACCTTGAGATTGAGCATTTTCTGCATGCTGTCCGAGCGCGGATCTCCAAGAATCGAACGGCTGCCAAGTGCACGTGGACCGAATTCCATGCGACCGTTGAACCAGCCGACGGCCTTGCCGTCGGCAAGGGCATCCGCGGTCGCCTCTATCGCCGCATCCTCGCTCATGGTCTCGAATTTCGCCCCGGCCTTCTTCAGCCTCTCTTCGATCTCGGGCTGTCCGTAAGATGGTCCCAGGTAGGAACCCCGCATTGCATCAGAACCGTTCTGTACGGCCTCTCGGGGGTTTCCCAGTTCCTGGTGCCACGCGGCGTACGCGGCCCCGAGCGATCCCCCGGCATCACCTGCCGCCGGCTGGATCCAGATGTCCTTGAACGCCCCGTCTCTCAGCACCTTGCCGTTCGCAACGCAGTTGAGCGCGACACCGCCTGCCATGCACAGGTTCGGAATATCGAATTCTCTGGCAAGTGAGCGAGTCATTCGCAGCACGATTTCCTCGGTGACCGCCTGCACAGAGGCCGCGATATCCATGTGGAATTGCTCCAGCAGGTCGGTATCGGGCTGTCGCACAGGTTTCCCGAACAATTGCGCAAAGCGATCGTTCGTCATGGTCAACCCGGTGGAATAGTTGAAATAGCTTTGATCCAGCCGGTAGGAACCGTCTTCCTTGAGGTCGACCAGTTTATCCAGAATCAGGTCCTTGAACCGCGGCACACCGTAGGGCGCGAGGCCCATGACCTTGTATTCGCCGCTATTGACCCTGAAGCCGGTGTAATAGGTGAAAGCGGAGTACAGCAGGCCCAGCGAATGGGGAAAGTGAATCTCCCTCACTATCTCGAGTTCCTGACCGCGCCCGATTGCAACCGTTGTCGTCGCCCATTCGCCCACGCCGTCGAGCGTCAGCACCACCGCTTCGTCGAACGGCGAAGGGTAGAAGGCGCTCGCGGCATGACTGAAATGATGTTCGGAAAACAGGATCTTGTCCGCGCCAGTGAATCCCGGAGAAATTTCCTTCAACTCCTTGAGCATCAGGTCCTTTTGAAACAGTTTCTCCCGTATCCACACCGGCATCGCCATGCGAAAGGATTCAAAGCCCCGGGGGGCATTGGCGACGTAGGTTTCCAGCAGGCGCTCGAATTTCAGGAAGGGCTTATCATAGAAAGCGATATGATCGACATCATCGAGCGCCATGCCCCCCTCGGCGAGCACGTACTCCAGGGCGTGCCTGGGGAATCTCGCATCGTGTTTCTTCCGCGTAAAACGCTCCTCCTGGGCGGCGGCTATGATCTTGCCACCGTCCAGAAGGGCTGCCGCGCTGTCGTGATAGTACGCGGAAAGTCCGAGGATCGCCGCCAACTTAGAACAGCGTGTAAATAAACGGCGCCACGGCAGATCCCTGGGTCAGGACAATCAGTCCACCCAACAATACCAGCATGATCATGATAGGAAGGAGCCAGAATTTTTTCCGCACCTTCATGAAGTCCCATAGTTCAAGCAAGAACGACATGCTTACCTCCTTAAATACTCAAAGACAAATTTGTATCTAGTACTGTTTGCGCATCGAAGTTGACGCCTTCTGTTCGCGATCAACCGGAATCCAGTAGGATTTTGCTTCGGGATCGATTCGCTGCTTCAGTGGGTCTGCAACGAAGATCCGCCTGATAAGCCCAATGGGTGTAACCGTTATAAAAAACAGTATCGCCATCACGATCGGCGACACGATGCGGCTCAGCAACATTCCGAATCGGAACCACAAACGATTCATCGGCCTCAGGACGCCCGGCGCCAGAAATCCAAGCAACAGGAACGCGACAGCCCCTACCAGCGCCCAGTAGCGCACAGAGCCGCCGCCCCACAAAGGCCATAGCGCAATGATAAGGAAAACAATGGCAAACACGATCCCGAACGACCGTTCGGAACCGATGCGTACCTCGGTATTTCCCTGCAATTCAGACATCTTCACCTCCAGTATCCCGCTCCCACGACTCGTGGGCAAGCGGAACAATTCACTCCTCCGTATGGCCTCGTTTACATGTATCCAATTTGGACCTTGCGGATTCCTTCCAGACCACCTGTATACGAAATATTAGCACAAACAGTCTACCCCATCACAATTCCTGATTCGGTCGGAAACGCCCATGGGCGTGAGCCTTCGCGGGGTGGAGGCGTTTTCTCCGGCTGGCCCTGCCCCTATACTTGGCCGCCAATTCTGCCCGACGTGATCATGCCGGTGGCCCCCAGCCTGACCAACAATACCCGCGGCATCCTCTGCCTGGTCGGGGCGGTGGTTTTTCTGACCTTCAGCGACGCCATCATCAAGTGGCTGAGCGACACCTATCCGTTGCACGAGATCACCCTGGTGCGGGCATTGGTCGCGCTACTGGTGGTTTTGGTCATCGTGCGCCTCGAGGGCGGGTTATCGCTGCTGCGCACCCGGCGGCCGCTGCTGCACCTCTTTCGCGGCCTGCTGCTGGTGGTCGCCAACATGTTTTTCTTCCTCGGCCTGTCGGTGATGCCGCTGGCGCTGGTGGTGGCGCTGTTCTTTACCGCGCCGCTGTTCATCTGCCTGCTGGCGCGGCCGATCCTGGGCGAAGTGGTGGGCCCGGCGCGCTGGATCGCCATCGTCGTGGGGCTCGGTGGCGTGGCGGTCATGGTCCAGCCTTGGAGCGCGAGCTTCACCTGGTCCGCGGTGCTGCCGGTACTGGCCGCCCTGACCTACGCCGCGATGATCATGGTGACCCGCCGCCTCGGCATGAAGGACACCGCGGGCACTCTGGCCTTCTACATCCAGGTGGCCTTCCTGCTGGTCAGCGTGACGAGCGGCCTGGTGATGGGCAATGGCCGCTTCGACGTTTTCGAGCAGCCCACGCTCGGCTTCCTGTTCCGCGCATGGACCTGGCCCAGCCCGGGTGACCTCTGGCTGCTCACGATCTGCGGCGTGATCGTGGCCGGTGGGGCCTACCTCCTGTCCCAGGCCTACCGTCTCGCCCAGGCCTCGGTGGTGGCGCCGTTCGAGTACACCTCCCTGCCGTTCGCGGTACTCGTCGGCTACTTCGCCTGGGGAGACCTGCCGGGACTGCGCGATGCCGTGGGAAGCGTGCTTATCGTCGGCAGCGGCCTGCTGGTGGTCTATCACGAGTCCCGGGCGCGGCGGCTGTCGGTGAAGAGGGCCCCCGTGTGAGCGCCACGGCGCCGCCTTCGCTCTCCCGGCTACCGCCCATTTGTGCCAGAATCCGCCCATGCCATGACGACCCCCGACCAGACCGCCGAATTCCTGCTGGATCACCGAGAAAAGCAGGAACCCGTGGACAATATCCCGGAAGATCTCTATCCCGCCTCGCCTGCTGACGCCTTCCTGGTGCAGGAACGGGTGGTGGCCCGCCGACTCGCTGCCCATGACGGCAAGCCCGTCGGCTACAAGATCGCCTGCACCAACCAGCGGGTCATCGACCTGCTGAACGTGAGCGGACCGTTCCCCGGCCGGCTCATGAGCCATTCCACGCATGAAAGCGGCGCTACCCTGCCCGCCGCGGATTTCCGCCTGCGCGTCATGGAGGCGGAGTTCGCCTTTGAACTCGGCGAAGATGTACCACCTGGGGAGCTGCCGCACACTGCAGAAACCATCCGCCCCTACGTAACCGCCTTTGTGCCCGGGCTCGAGATCGTCGACCACAGCTACAACGATTTCACCATCGTGGGCGAAGCGGCGATCATCGCCGATAACGCGATTCACGGCGCCGCATTGTTCGGCGCGCCGGTGCCGGAGTGGGGGTCGATCGATTTCGTCCATCATGCCGTGACCATGCAGGTCAACGGCGAGACATTCACCACCGGCAGCGGTGAAAACGTACTCGGCGATCCGCTCTACGCGCTGGCCTGGCTGGCCAATCACCTGGCCGGCCGCGGCATCACGCTGCGCGCCGGCGAGCGGGTACTGACCGGCACCGCGGGCCAGATCTACCTGGCCAAAGCCGGCGACACCATTCGCGCGGATTTCGGCGCGATCGGCGACGTGAACGTCACGTTTCAATAGATCAGACCTCACCCAATGACTACTCTGGCGTATTTCGAAGGCGGCATCGTCCCCATCGACCAGGCAAAGATCAGCATCACCAATCACACCTTCCATTACGGCACCGGCTGTTTCGCCGGTATCCGCGGCTACTGGAACGCCAATCGGGAGCAGCTCTATGTGTTCCGCCTCGCGGATCACTACACCCGCTTTCTCCACAGCTGCCGCCTGCTGTTCAGCGATATCGGCATGGACAACGACGCGCTGTGCTCAGCCACCCTGGAGCTGTTGCGCCAGGAAGGCTGGCGCGAAAACGTCTACATCCGCCCCATCGCGTACAAGGACGAGGGAGTGTTCCGGGTCTGGTTGCACGACGCAAAGGACAAGGTAGCGATCTTCAGCCAGCCCACCGGAGGCTACCTGCCGGACGACAAGGGCATCACGGTCTGCGTCAGCAGCTGGCGGCGGGTGGACGACACCGCCATCCCCGCCCGCGGCAAGGTCAACGGCACCTACGTCAACAGCTCGCTGGCGAAAAGCGAGGCGATGCTGTCCGGCTTCAACGAGGCGATCCTGCTGAACCAGGACGGCCATGTTTCCGAGGCCACGGCGGCGAACTTCTTCATGGTGCGCGGCGGCACGCTCGTGACACCCCCGATCACCGCCAACCTGCTGGAGGGCGTGGTGCGCCGTTCCCTGGTGGAACTGGCGCGCGACCGGCTCGGTATCCCGGTGGAAGAGCGCAACATCGACCGCTCGGAACTCTACATGGCGGACGAGGCCTTCTTCTGTGGCACCGGGGTGCAGATGGCTGCGGTCGGCGCCATCGATCATCGTCCCATCGGCAACGGCGGCAAGGGAGACGTCACCCGCCAACTGGGAGACCTTTTCTATCGCGTGCTCACAGGCGAGGAGCCGGACTACGCCCACTGGGTAACCCCGGTCCATTCCTGATTCCTTCCGGCCTCGCGGCGCCGCCACGGCTGACATCGCAGGATCCTGGACGTCGTTTATACTTCCCGTACTCGGCATTCCGTCCTCCAGTCCCATGAAAGCCACCCTCCGGAAAACCGGCAAGATCGCCTTCGAGGCCACCACCGACAGTGGTCATGTTTTTACCATCGACGGCTCCCCCGACCATGGCGGCGCCAACGCCGGCCCACGGCCGATGGAGCTGGTGCTGTGCGCCCTTGGCGGCTGCAGCGGTATCGACGTGGCGCTGATCCTGGAGAAGAGCCGCCAGAGTGTCAGCGGCTGCACCATCGATATCGACGCACAGCGCGCGGACACCGTGCCGGCGGTATTCACCGACATCCACGTGCACTACACCGTCAGTGGCAAGGATCTCGACGAGAAGAAGGTGGCGCGTGCGGTGAGTCTGTCCATGGAAAAGTACTGCTCGGTGACGAAGATGCTGGAACAATCAGTGAACATCACTCACGACTTCAGCATCGTGGCGGACTGATCGGGCGCGCCGGGGTCCGTGACGGCCCGCCGGCAAACCTGATATAAGATTCCCATGGAACAGATTTCCGGCTGGATCAAACGCCAGTTGTCCAACCCGCAGGTGGTGTTTCTCGCCGCTGCGCTGGTGGTCCTGTCTGTCATCATCGTCTACGCGGGCAACATGCTCGCACCGGTGCTCGCGAGCATCGTCATCGCCTACCTGCTGGACGGCATCATCCGCCGCCTGCAGATATTGCACCTCCCGCGCTGGATCGGTATCTGGCTCGTGTTCACCGCCTTCATGCTGTTCCTGGTGGCGATCATATTCTGGCTGTTGCCGACGTTGTACACCCAGCTCACCCAGGTGGTGGCGCAGATTCCGGCCATGCTGAGCCAGGGCCAGTCAGCACTGATGACGCTGCCGGTTGAGTATCCCGAGCTGTTCTCCCAGGAACAGGTGCTGGATATCATCAACAGCCTGCGCGCAGAGCTCACCGACCTCGGACAGCGCGCGCTCGCGAATTCACTTTATGGCGTCACCAGCATCATCACCCTGCTGATCTACGTCATCCTGCTGCCGATCCTGATTTTCTTCTTTCTCAAGGACAAGGACCGCATCCTCCTCTGGACCCGCGACCTGCTGCCGAGCGACAACCAGCTCGCGATCAAGGTCTGGCACGATGTCGACGTGCAGATCGGCAACTACGTGCGTGGCAAATTCTGGGAAATCCTGATCGTCTGGTGGGCGAGCTTCATGACGTTTTCGCTGCTGGGGCTGCAGTACGCCATGCTGCTCTCGGTTCTGGTAGGACTTTCCGTGTTGATTCCATACATCGGCGCCGCGGTCGTCACGGTGCCGGTGGTGGTGATCGCCTACTTCCAGTGGGGCCTGACGAGCGAGTTCTATTACCTCGTCGGCGCCTATCTCATCATCCAGGCGCTGGATGGCAACCTGCTGGTGCCACTGCTGTTTTCCGAGGTGGTCAATCTGCATCCCGTGGCGATCATCGTCGCGGTACTATTCTTCGGGGGCCTGTTCGGGGTGTGGGGGGTGTTCTTCGCCATCCCGCTGGCGACCGTGGTGCAGGCCATCATGATGGCATGGCCACGCGGCGCGGAGCCTGCAGCGAACTGAACCCGACCGGCGCGGCGCCGGGCCGGTGTCCGTGCGCGGTGAAGCCGTCGCTACCCTGCCGATGAAACCCGTCTACCACGCCGCCACCCTGGTGGATGCCCAGGTATTTGCTGACTGCCTCGAGGGCAATGGAATTCCCTGCGTGGTGCTGCAGCAAAACGCAGTCGGTGGGCTCGGGGAGTTGCCGGTTATCGGACCGGAGGTCTGGATACGTCGCGATGAAGACCAGGTTCGCGCCATCGAGCTGGTGGCAATGCTGGAGCGGGACATCGCGGCGCAGCGAGACGATTTGCAGCGCCACTGCGAACATTGTAACGAGACCAGCCCCGCGGGATTCGACATCTGCTGGCGCTGCGGCCGGGCTTTCTGATTATCGTGGCGGCACGCAAAAAGAAACGCACCACGCGCAGGAAACGGGGTCGCCGGTCCTCGCCTTCCAGGCACGGCTGGTTTCGCGGCGTTGTTCTTCCCACCACGCTGAAACTCGCCCTGCTGGTCGCGCTGGGAATCGCGGCGACATTGTTCTATTTCGATCGGGACATCCAGCGCCAGCTCAACGAGGGGGTACATCCGCAGCCGGCCCACCTGTACGCCCGTCCGCCAGCGATCACTTCCCGGGATGGCGCCGGGCGGGATCGGGTCATCGCACTCCTTGACCGGCGCGGCTACCGCCGGGTTTCGCGCATCGACGGACCGGGCAGCTACGTGCTCGCTGACAACCGGATGGATATCTATCCGGGCGCCGTGCCGGGATACCCGGAGCAGGCCTACCCGGTGCGGCTCGAATTCCGGGGGGGGCGGCTGGCGCGCATCCTGCGTCATTCCGACGGAACCGAACTGGAGGCAATACGCCTGGAGCCGCTACCCATCGGCAGCCTGCAGCTCGGTCCTTACGAGGACCGCATCGCGCTCAAGCTGCACCAGATGCCGGAGCTGCTGATCCGTGCGCTGCTGGCCATGGAGGATCGCAACTTCGAGACGCATATCGGCGTTGACGCGGTCGCCATTGTCCGCGCCTTAATCAACAACATCCTGCATGGCGATGCCATCCAGGGCGGCAGCACCATCACGCAGCAACTGGTGAAGAACCTCTTCCTCAGTCCGGAGCGATCACTTTCGCGAAAGGTTACCGAGGCCCTCATGGCCATCGCCATGGAGATCCGCTACTCCAAGGCGGAGATTCTCGAGCTCTACCTGAACGAGATTTTTCTTGGCCAGGCAGGCAATCGCGCGGTGCACGGTTTCGCCCTGGCCAGCGAATACTACTTTGGACGGCCACTGGACCAGCTGCGCCTGCACGAGACCGCGATGCTGGTGGGCATGATTCCCGCGCCGTCCTTCTACAATCCACACCGCCATCCGGAGCGCGCATTGGCCCGACGCAACCTGGTGCTTGGCAAGCTTGCCGAGGTCGGGGCCATAACCAAAAGCACCGCGGATACCCTGTCGCAGAAGCCGCTCGATATCGCCCCGTACGTCGACCGCGGGAGTGGCAGCTATCCCGCCTATGTCGACTATCTGCATCGCCAGGTACGGCAATTTTTTCCGGAAGAGGTACTGCGCCGCGACGGCATCCGCCTGTATACCACCCTGGACACTGACACCCAGGACATCGCGCAAGAATCGCTGAGCGAAACCCTGGGCCGACTGGAAACCGATCATGGCATGACGGCTGGCACTCTCCAGGGCGCGGCAATCGTGCTGGATGTCACCACGGGCGACATCCTCGCTCTCGTTGGTGACCGCAAGTCGGGATACTCGGGGTTCAATCGCGCGGTGGATGCGCAGCGGCCCATCGGGTCACTGGTCAAACCGCTGGTTTATTTGACCGCGCTGGAACGACCACGCCGGTATACCCTGGGCAGCGTTGTCGAGGACGCGCCCCTGACACTACAACCCGAACGCGGACAGACCTGGTCGCCGCAAAACTATGACCGGATCTTCCGCGGCCCGGTCACTCTTCTCGAGGCACTGACGCGCTCCTACAATGTACCGACCGTGCGCCTGGGTATCGATCTCGGCATCGACGCGGTGGCGGAAACCATCAACCGGCTCGGGGTACGCAAGGATATCCCGCGCTACCCATCGATGCTGCTCGGCGCAACCGAACACAGCCCGCTGGAAGTCGCCCAGCTCTACCAGTCAATCGCCAATCGCGGCCTACGCATTCCGCTCAGGGCGATCAGCGGAATCAATGATCGCGATGGGCGCGAGGTTGCCCGATTCCCGAGCAGGCCCGAGCGGGTGATCGATCCCGGTCCGGCCTACCTCATCGACTTCGCACTCAAGCAGGTGGCCCTGCGCGGCACGGCGGCACGTCTCGGTCAGTCTTTTTCCCCGAGCCTTGGGCTCGCGGGCAAGACGGGCACTACGGATGATTATCGCGACAGCTGGTTCGCGGGCTACAGTGGAAACCTCGTCACCGTTGCCTGGGTCGGGCGCGACGATAACCGCCCCATCGGCCTGACCGGCGCCGGCGGAGCGATGCGCATCTGGCAGGACATCATGGATTCTCTCGACCTCGCCGCGGCGGATTTCCCGTCGCCGGAAAACGTGCATGAACTGGAGATCGATCCCGCCAGCGGACTGCTCGCCCGAGGCGGTTGCCGTGATCGCATCCGCGTGCCGGTGATGGATGAAAGCCGAATCACGGAATATGCCCCCTGCGCCGGCCTGCTCGGTCGCGTCCACAACTGGTTCAACATCCAGCTCGGCGAGCCGGATTCGGTACCCCGCGAGGCGTTACCACCTGAGCCAGTCGACGACACCGACAAACGGCGCTGAATCCTGCCACTTTATTCCGCAACGACTCCAGTCTCTTGCGCCACGGGTGCTTCCACCTTGCGATCATCGCGCCTTCCCAGCACCGCCGTGATCACCGCGCCGGCGAGCATCACCAGCCAGCAGAGATAGATCCAGATAAAAAAGATCGGTATTGAGGCGAGCGCGCCGTAGATGACCTCGTAGGAAGGGAAGTTGATGATGTAGTAACCGAATCCCAGCTTGGTGAGTTCGAACAGGATCGCGGCGATGACTCCACCGGTCAGAGCATGGCGAAACTTCACGTCTGTGTTCGGAATCGCCATGTAGAACAGGATGTAGGCGCCGAGCTCCAGCAGGAACGGCAGGTAACGCGCCAAAGTCGCGGTCAGTCCATCCAGCAGCACCCCGCCCTGCGTCGCGGCCAGAGACAACATCGTCGACGACATCGACAGGCTTACGGCGATCAATACCGGCCCCAGAGTCAGCGTTGCCCAGTACACCAGCAGGCGAACGAACAGCTTGCGGCCCCTCTTCACCCGCCAGATATCGTTGAATGCATCCTCGATGGTAAACAGGAGCAGCAGGCTGCTGGCGATCAGGAACAGCAGGCCGAGCGCCGTGAGCTGGCCCGCCTTGTCGGAAAACTGGCGCAGGTGGGTGCGCACGGCGTCCCCCGAGGCGGGGACGAAGTTGCGGAAGATCATGTCTTCCAGCCATACCTGCCAGGTCTCGAACACAGGAAACAGCGACAGCATGGCAAACAGAACCGTCGCCAGCGGCACCAGTGCAAGCAGCGTGGTAAACGACAGCGCCGCGGCGACGCGCGCACAGCGATCGGTGTCGAAATCCGCCCAGACGTCCTGGGCCAGGTGCAGAAGGTAGTTCCCGGTTTGCGCCAGTGATTGCACGCGTATTGCCTGGTTCGAGTGAGGGTTTTATAGTCGACGCAGTATAGCAGTTCGATCTGATTCACCATGACCCGCATCTACCACAACCCGCGCTGTTCCAAGTCACGTGCCACGCTGGCACTTCTCGAGGAACGCGGAATAGAGCCCGAAGTGATCCGCTACCTGGACACGCCGCCAGACGCCGACACGCTGCGCTCGATCACGGGATCGATGGGTTGTTCCATCCGCGATCTTCTACGCAAGAATGAAACTGTCTATCGGGAGCTCGGTATTGCAGGCATCGATGACGAGGCGGTGCTTATCGACCTGGTCGTCGCCAATCCGATCCTGCTTGAGCGTCCCATCGTGGTACATGACGGTCGCGCAGCCATTGGCAGACCGCCGGAGAACGTGCTCTCGCTTTTTCTTTCCTGACAAAGGACCTTGACCCGGAGAATCTCATGAACAAGGCAATAGATACCGTCAGCTTTACCCGTATGGAGGACGGCACGCGGGAGGACTATGAACTGTTGGCGGGCTACGAAGAAGCGGCCATTCGCACCCTGCCCGCCCGGCTGCTAACCGCACTGGAGCAGCTCGATGGCTGCATCGAGGGTTACAAGGTGTCGCGCCTCGAACACTCCCTGCAATCGGCTACCCGGGCCTGGGAAGCGGGCGAGGACGAGGAGATGGTGGTGGCAGCCCTGCTACATGATATCGGCGACGTCCTTGCGCCTGCGTCACACAGCGAAATGGCGGCGGCCATCCTCCGACCCTACGTTTCCGAGCGCATTCACTGGATCGTCAAGCACCATGGTCTTTTTCAGACCTATTACTATGCGCATCACTTTGACAAGGACCGCCACGCGCGGGACCGCCTGCGTGACCATCCGTGGTACCAGGACTGTATCGACTTCTGCGCCAACTACGACCAGAACTGCTTTGATCCGGATTACCGGTCGAAGCCGCTAGAATTCTTTCGCCCCATGGTGGAACGGGTGATGTCGAACCCGCGGGAGTATCTCGCCTGAAACCGATTCTGACTAGAACCGGTCACAAAAACAGCCGAGGGCCGCAGAGACGAGGCGAATCTGGCCGAAAAAGCGCAGTGTACACTGAGTACATGAGCATTTTGAGGTCGGATTCAACGAAGTATCTGCAAGCGCAGGGTTTTTTGTGACCGGTTCTAGACGTCGAGGTTGCTTACGGCAAAAGCGTTTTTCTCGATAAACTCCCGCCGCGGCTCCACCTGGTCGCCCATCAGCGTGGTGAAGGTTTCATCCGCGGCGATGGCGTCCTCGATATTCACCTTGAGCAGGCGACGCACTGCCGGATCCATCGTGGTTTCCCAGAGTTGTTCCGGGTTCATCTCGCCGAGGCCCTTGTAGCGCTGGACCGTGACACCCTTGCGTGCGCGGGAGAGGATGTAATCCGCCGCGGCCGCGAACGTCAAAACCGTCGTTTCGTTTTCGCCCCAGCAGACGGTGATATCACCGGACTCGATATCCTTCAGGCGCGTGGCGAGTGCCACCATGGCATGGTATTCGGGGCTGCGGAAAAAGCCCGCACTCAACGTAACCGGTTCGCTCAGACCGTAACGCATACGGTCGACCTGGAATGACTGGCCGACCTCATCATAGCGCACGGCATATCGGACAATATCGGTCGCTTCGTTGTTAAGAGCAGTCTCCAGTGCCTGCGCGATGCGGTCGGCGCGCTGTGGTGAAAGATCCTCGGCGACCACTGGCTCGATACGCAACAGGGCTTCCAGCACCGCCCGCTGATAGCGGCGGGACAGGCGTTCAATCGTGGATTGCACTGACTGCAGATCGAGAATGGTCGACTTGAGCTCGGTTCCCGTGAGTTCGTTGCCGTTGGCGAGGCGCAGCACCGCCTTGTCCGTGGCCTGGTTCAACAGGTGCGTACTCATTTCCTTGTCATCGAGGAGGTAGGTCTCCTTCTTCTTCGCCGCCAGCTTGTAGAGCGGTGGCTGAGCGATGTAGACATGGCCGCGCTCCAGCAATTCCGGCATCTGGCGGAAGAAGAACGTCAGCAGTAGCGTGCGGATATGTGATCCGTCTACGTCCGCGTCGGTCATGATGATGATGCGGTGATAACGCAGCTTGTTGACGTCAAAGTCTTCCTTGCCGATACCGGTACCCAGGGCGGTGATCAGGGTGGTTACCTCGTCCGAGGTCAGCATCTTGTCGAAGCGGGCTTTCTCGACGTTGAGGATCTTGCCCTTGAGCGGAAGAATGGCCTGGAATCGCCGATCCCTCGCCTGCTTGGCGCTGCCGCCTGCGGAATCGCCCTCCACGAGATAGATTTCACACAGGCTCGGATCTTTTTCCTGGCAATCAGCGAGCTTGCCGGGCAGGCCGCCCAGATCCAGAGCGCTTTTCCGCCGGGTCAACTCGCGCGCCTTGCGGGCGGCTTCCCGCGCGCGGGCGGACTCGACGATACGCTGGCCGATGATACGTGCCTCGCCGGGATTTTCCTGGAGGAAGTTGCCGAGATGCTCTGCCACCAGGTTTTCCACGATGCCCTTCACTTCCGATGACACCAGCTTGTCCTTGGTCTGGGAGGAGAATTTCGGATCCGCCACCTTGACCGACAAAACGGCCGTTACTCCTTCACGGCAGTCATCGCCACTCAGGTTGACCTTCTCCTTCTTCGCCAGGCCGATCTCGTTGACATAGCCGTTCAGCGTGCGAGTCATTGCGGCGCGCAGCCCGGCGAGATGGGTGCCGCCGTCGGACTGGGGAATGTTGTTGGTATAGCAGAACGTGTTTTCCTGGTAGGAGTCGTTCCACTGCATCGCAAGTTCGACGCGCACATCGTCGCGATCTGCAGCCATTCCGAAGATCGTGGGATGAAGCGCATTCTTCTTGCTGTTGAGATGCCTGACGAATGCCACGATGCCGCCTTCGTACTCGAACACCTCGGATCGGCCATCGCGTTCATCCGTCAGCTCGATATGCACGCCGGAGTTGAGGAACGAAAGTTCGCGCAGTCGCTTGGCCAGGATATCAAAGTGATAGCTCACATGACTGAATATCTTGTGGCTCGCCATGAACGTCACCCGTGTACCGGTGCGTTCGGTATCACCGGTCGCCGCAAGTGGCGCCTCGGGTTCTCCCATGAGGAATCGCTGGTGGTGAACCTTTCCTTCGCGATGGATTTCCATTTCCAGCCATTCGGACAACGCGTTGACCACGGAGACGCCCACCCCATGCAGCCCGCCGGAGACCTTGTAGGAGTTCTGGTCGAACTTTCCACCGGCGTGGAGTACGGTCATGATGACTTCCGCGGCGCTTCGCCCTTCCTCCTCGATGATGTCCGTGGGCACGCCCCGGCCATCGTCCTCCACCGAAATCGATTCGTCCGCGTGAATGGTCACCCGAATCTGGTCGCAGTACCCCGCCAGGGCTTCGTCGATGGCGTTGTCCACCACCTCGAACACCATGTGGTGCAGACCGGTGCCGTCGTCCGTGTCACCGATGTACATCCCCGGGCGTTTTCTGACCGCTTCGAGCCCTTTCAGTACCTTGATGCTGCTGGCGTTGTAGTTGTCTGTCATGCGATTCCCGGCGATCGGCTATAAACTTTTGAATTATATCACTAAATACGTGCCCACCCGGGGTTTCGGCCACTCGAAAATGAATTAAATTATCCATTTAAATCAGATAGTTGTGAGCCTGCACCACGAACTCGTACAATGGGCACTGTTTTCTTGTGAGGGTTTCCCGGCTTATCTGGCTCTGAGTCTATATTTTATTTAGTTAAAACAATAGTTTAATGTTATAAAATAAATTGATGGTCGTCCTGGCCATGCGGCACATACCCGGAAAAGCCATTTGGGTAAGTAAAAAGGTTTCCGGTTGAATAAGCACCCGCTTCCCTCCCCGGATTCTGTGTTGCGAATCTGAATATGTTTCACGTGAAACAGTCAGTGGATGTTCCGATCCTGCCAGTCCGTGCGTATTCGCCCCGTTCGATACCTGGTTCGGGATCCTTGGAAATATGATCCGTACACCACTGGTGCGATCGTGTTACCGGCTACCTATCTCCGGCTCCAGAAAACAAACAATGGGCCATCCGTACTACCCCACCATTTCGACTTCCTGTTGCGTCCTGCGTTTCCTGGTATTTCGATTGCAGCCCTATGACCGTTTCTCCGCGAGCTTCCATCAGGAAGTACCAATCAGCGGTGATTGGAGACGAATCCGGTTGGAGATAGCCGAGGAGCCGCTTTCCACTTCCTGAAGCTCCGAATTGAACAGAATTGTTTCACGTGAAACACTCGCTCTTTGGGGGTCCGTGAAACCTGGCGAACTGGCTAACCCTGAACACCTGTCGAACTGGGCGGAAACAGGCGAAGCCACAATGCACGGACATTAAAAAGCCGCGAGGCCGGCTGTGCCGGGGCTCGCGGCTTCCGGAGAGAATTCTGTATTCAGATACGCATCGGCATCACTAACCAGACGGAAACCTCGTCTTCCGGTTGCTTGAGAATACAGATTCCGTCATTCCCCTGGAAATTCAAGCTGACGCTGTCCGTACTGATAACGCGAGCGGCATCTGTCAGGTAGGTGACGTTGTATCCTGTCTCGATCGAGTCACCAGCGTAATCCACCGCCATTTCTTCGAACGCTTCTTCCTGCTCGGGGTTGTTCGCCGCAACGGAAAGCGTCCCTTCACCAAGTTGCAGCTTCACGCCCTTGAAACGGTCGGAAGTGAGGACCGCCGCCCGGGTCAGGGTTTCGATCAACTCACCACGCTGGACGGAGATACTGGCGCTCATGCTGGTATCGAGAACCGCCTTGAACTCCGGAAATTTCCCGTCGATCAGTTTTGTGATCAGCGTCGTGTTATCCCGGGTGAGGCGGAGGTGGTTACGACTGATCTCGATCACGATCTCGGTGTCATCACCCCCGCCCAGGAAACGGGAAATTTCGGCAATGGCCTTGCGGGGGACAATGACCTGGCGCACCTTGTCTACCGCCAACTCGATCGGCTCCTCGCTCTGGGCGAGGCGATGTCCATCGGTCGCGATTGCACGCAACACGTTTTCACCAACCTCGAACAGCACGCCGTTCAGATAGTAGCGGACATCCTGTACGGCCATCGCAAATGCGGTCTTCTCAAGCAGTCGTTTTAAACATAACTGATTGATTTTAAAACGTTCTTCCCAATTGTTTGCTTCAATCCTGGGAAACTCGTCCGCCGGCAGCACTTTCAGGGTGTAACGGCTACGACCTGAAGTAACCACCACCTTGTCTCCATCATTTTTAAAGGAGATCGCGGCATTTTCGGGCAATAATCGGCAAATATCGAGGATCTTACGGGTTGCGACCGTGAACGCGCCGTTATCTCCCTCGACATTGTCCAGGCTTTCCGAGATCTCCACCTCAAGATCCGTACCCACCATCGTCAGACGCCCGTTTTCCAGACCAAAATACAAGTTTGCGAGAATGGGAAGCGTCTGGCGCTTTTCGACCACGCTACTCACCAGACTGAGAGTGGGGAGGAGAGTGGATCTATCTATTTTTATTTGCATGGAATGGTATTGATAGTGGTAATTCCAGGCCCTGTGGACCATGTGGATATGACAAATAAACCCTTTATTATCAGAGGATTACATGGAATCCGGCCTGTGGAAAACCTGTCAACGAAAACAGTATGAAGCGGGAACAATCTGGGGATGAATATTATCCACAATCCAACTACGGAAAAACCCCTCTTTTCCCAACCAAGTACACAGGATATCCCGGGCTTATCCACAGACGGATAGAAACAGGTAACCGGCCAGGGAAAGCCCGGGATTCCCGTTCAAGTGATCGGAAAGGCAGTGGTTTGTTGCCCGGTTGAATCTGGCCGAGGATCCGGGGGAGGGGGTTTGCCAGGAGACCGTGCCCCCGGCGTCAGGCGCCGAACAGGCGTTGCAGGTTGCGGTAGTCTTCCCGCATCTTGTTGTCGGTGCGCAGCAGTTCCTCCACCTTGCGGCAGGCATGCAGGACGGTGGTGTGGTCGCGTCCGCCGAAGCGGTCGCCGATCTGAGGCAGGCTATGGCTGGTCAGTTCCTTGGCGAATGCCATCGCGATCTGGCGCGGGCGGGCGATGTCCCGGGAGCGCTTCTTCGACAGCAGGTCGGATACCCGGATCTTGTAGTACTCCGCGACCGTTTGCTGGATGTTCTCGATACTGGTGCGGGACTCCCGGTACATGACGATATCACGTAGCGCCTCTCGAGCAAGATCGATATCGATGGAGCGGCCGGTGAACCCGTGGCTGGCAATGATCCGGTGCAGGGCGCCTTCCAGTTCACGCACATTGGACCGGATCGTATTGGCAACGAAAAAGGCAACCTCCTTGGGCAATTCCTTGCCGAGCTGAGCGGCCTTGCGTTCGAGGATCGCCACCCGGGTTTCCAGTTCCGGGGGATCGATGGCCACGGTAAGTCCACTGCCGAAGCGGGACACCAGGCGTTCCTCGACGTCCGTCATCGCCTTGGGTATGCGATCGCTGGTGATGATGATCTGGCGTTGCCCCTCGAGCAGCGCATTGAAGGTATGGAAAAACTCTTCCTGGGTCTGGGTCTTGCGTGCGAAGAACTGGATGTCGTCGATCAGCAGTGCGTCGAGCGAACGGTAGTAACGCTTGAACTCGTTCATCGCGTTATTGCGCAGCGCGCGCACCATGTCATTGACGAACAACTCGGAGCGAATATAGGCAACCCGGGCACGCGGATTGGTATCCAGGATCACGTTGCCCGCGGCCTGCATCAGGTGGGTCTTGCCGAGTCCCACGCCGCCATAAATAAAGAGCGGGTTATAGGAACTACCCGGATGACGCCCGACCTGTTGCGCCGCCGCGCGCGCCAGCTGGTTAGACTTGCCCTCGACGTGATTGTTGAAGGTGTATTCGCGGTTGATGCGGCCACCGGTCTGCGGCATCGGCGGCGCGTCGTCACTGTCGGCAAACTCCGTGGCGAATGGAATCCCGCGCGCGACCGGAGTCTGACTGGCTGGCGAGGCAGCGACAGCTGATACGCCGCCCGAGTCGCTGCCATGACTGCCGATCTCGCATTGCACGCGTTCGATACCGACATCCATGTCCAGCAGGGTAGCCTCGATGCGGTCGAACAGGTTCTGACGCACATGGTTGAGGACATAGCGATTCGGTGCGAGCAATTTCAGCGTCTGGTCCTTGACGCTGCAGTGCAGGGGTAACAGCCAGTTGTTGACGACATCGTCCGCCATCTCTACCCGGAGGCGGTCCAGGCAGTCATTCCACAATTCGCTGTTGCTCATAAATTAATCAGCCTGTTTTATCAGTGTTATCAGTCGGCCTTGTTTACTTTGTTTTGCCCCGGGGATCAGCGATTTGCCGGTCTGCGTAGACAAAAGCACCCCAACCAACTGAAACATTGGCAAAAAACAGAAAACTGGTTGGGAGTGGCAGCCTGCTTGCCCGCACCACCGTGGCTGCCCGGGGAGGAAAGAGTCTACCCCTTCGTTATTTTTTTATCCACAGGCAGCGGCCAGCGCGTGCAGAAATATTTTTCTCTTTTTATCTGCTTGAAGAGTTGATCAACCGGGTCGCACCTGGAGCCGGATTATAAAAAAGTCAATGCCACAAGTAGTTGCGACGCCAAGCCAAAATGCTACTTCAAGCCAGCGGGGTAAATTGTTTCAACTCGCCCAGAACGGATGCCTCGAGACGAGCGCACATTTCATTGCATGTCGCGTGCAGCGCCGCCCGCGGGAAGCCTGATGGTTACCAGCAGGCCATGCGGTGAAACATTGCGCGCGGTGATACTGCCCCCGTGACGTTCAACGATAGCCCGGGTGAGCGCAAGACCGATGCCGTGTTCGCCGGAACCCACACCGCGCGCCGTGTCTGCGCGGAAGAAGGGTTCAAAGATGCGTTCGAGCAATGCCGCGTCCACGCCCGGGCCTTCGTCGCTGACAGTGACCTCGATATCAGATCCGACTTGTGAAAGCCTGACCTGCACGCGTCCACCTTCCGGTGAATGACGCATCGCATTTCGCAACACGTTTTCGAGCGCGCGCAAGATCAGCGATGGATCACCTTCCAGTGGCAAAGTTTCATGGGCAACAACTTCGGCGGTGGTACCTGCTATTGAATATTCGAAGTTGGCGTCCTCCAGGATTTCGCCGATCGCCGGAACTAGGTCGAACCGTTTCAAAGAGAGGGAGGCGCCTCCGCGCAGGCGGGACAGGGACAGCAGGCTGCCGATCAGCCGGTCCAGGCGTTCCACCTCGTTCTCGATTCTCTGCTGGGATTCGGGATCGGCATTGCTGTGGCCCCAGAGAGAGGCCGCCACCTGGATACGCGCCAGTGGCGAACGCAGCTCGTGGGAGACGTCGCGCAGCAGTTGATCCCGGTTCTGGACCGACTGCTCCAGCCGGTCGGTCATGCGGTTGAATTCGCGCCCGAGATCACCGAAGGCGTCCCGCCGCGCGGCCAGCTTCGGCGGAATCCGCGCGCCGAGATTATCTCCACTGATGGACACCGCGGTTTCGCGAAACGTACGCAGGGGGCGCAGCATCCAGTAGCTGAGCGCGGCGCTGCCGGCGATCAGCCCGGCAAGCATGGCAATGATCGGCAGCCAGAAGAAACCCGCCCGGCTACGACGCCGGAATCCATGGCGGTCGCTGGTCATGATCACGTGGTATGTATCTCCGTCGTGATTCACCGACTCGGCAAGAATGAAAAATCGGCCAACGGGGTTCTGGTAGGGGTAGATCACCTGGGGAAAGGTAGTAACCTGCTGCCGGATCTCGGTGGGCGCACCGGGCCCGGTCAGCGACTGACCGCCGGCATCCTCGATCCAGGCGCGGACATGGCGGCGGCGCAGACGTTTTCGCATCTCGTCGCCTTCGCCGCGCGCATGCTCCACCACCAGTTCGCGCGCGGTCTCGCTCACCAGCGCGCGCATCCTCTCGCTGCCGGGTTCGAGTTCCTCGTTGATCCAGCGGAACAGCAGGAAGGAAACGCTCACCACCACCAGAAAGGAAACCAGGAGGAGGGCGAGAACGCGGAAAAACAGGGACTTCAATCGCCCGCCTCCGGGCTCACGTAGAGATAGCCCGCGCCGCGCAGCGTCCGGATCCGCTCCGAACCGTTGGCATGCGGACCCAGCTTGCGCCGCAGGTTGCTGATGTGAACGTCAATGCTGCGGTCCCATTGCGCCAGCGGCTTGCCGAGCACCTTGCTCGACATGTCCGACTTGGCCACCACGGCGTCCGGCGTGGCGAGCAGCAATTGCAGCAGGTCGAACTCCGTCTGCGTGAGGGCGATCTCTCCCGCGGATGCCAGCGTGGTCCGGCGCGCGCGCGGATAGAGGGCGATGTCCCCGAGGATGATATCGCCATCAGGTTCCCCGGAATCGGATCCGCTGCGTCTCAGGACGGCGCGAATCCGCGCGAGCAGCTCGCGTGGATTGCAGGGCTTGCCGACGTAATCGTCAGCGCCGAGTTCGAGGCCGAGAATGCGGTCGAGATCGTCACCGCGGGCGGTGAGCATGATCACCGGGGTGTCGCCGAGACGACGGATTTCGCGCAGCGCGTCGACGCCGTTCATCTCGGGCATCATGATATCCAGCACTACCAGGTCGGGATCGCCCGCGGATACCCGGGTAACGGCGTCTGCGCCGTTGGTTACCGCGCTCGCCCGGTAGCCCTCGGCCTGGAGGTATTCCACCAGCATGCCGGCGAGTACCGCGTCATCATCGGCGATCAGGATTGTCGGTTCCGCGCTCATGAATGGTTCCGGCGCCTCGCCAGCCCTGTATAGGCTGGTGAATTGTGCGGGCCATTACGCCCGCGCCGCCGGGGCATTCTATCCGAACGGTCGGCGTGTGGAAGCGGAACCGCCACGGCCCATCGGAAGTGGCGGTCCCAACACCAGCGAAGCGATCAGGCGTCGTTCCAGCCGCCATGCTTGCCGCGACGCTCCTTGCGCTTTTCCATCATCGCGCGCAGCTCGCTGCGCTGCTCGGGAGTCAGGACCTCAGCGACCTGCTTGCGCAGCTCTCCCATCTCCAGCGTCCGCTGGCGCGCCATCTCGGCAACCTCCTCGGCGATCTCGGCCACCTGGGCATCGTAGTTGTCCGCGGTGGGATCGAGATCGAATCCACGGGACATCAGCTCCCGGCGCTCCGAGCGCTTGTCGCCGCGGTTCTCACGGCGGGCCTCGAAGATTTGCTTCAGCGCCGCGGACTGCTCTTCGGTGAGCGCGAGTTCGCCGTCCAGTTTTTTCAGCATCCGGCCCATGTGGTGGCCGCCGTGCTTGCCGCCATGTTTGCCACCGTGGCTCTGGTGGTAGCCGTGGCCACCTGACTTGTGCTCGCAGTACCCACTACCGGCGTAGACGGCTCCGCTGCCAAGAACGGCGGCGACGAGGGATGCGATGGCGATATTTCGTTTGTTCATGTTTCGGGTCTCCAGTTAAACTCGGGTTCGTGTCGATAGGCTTGAATCGATGAAGGGATTCTGCCGCGGCCGATGCAAGCTCCGGGTAAGAGCCGGGTAAATTTTCTGTAAAGCACAGCCACTGATCCGCGGAGAAATTCGGGCCTTGGGAGACGAAAAAAGTCCGCCGGTGGCGGTGATTATCGGCGCGGGCCCCGCGGGCCTCACCGCGGCGCTGGAGCTGCTCCGGCGCACCGGCATCCATCCCGTGGTGCTCGAGGCCGAGGACATCAATGGCGGGATCTCCCAGACCCGGTCCTACAAGGGCAACCGCATCGACATCGGTGGACACCGGTTCTTCTCCAAGTCCGACCGGGTGATGGACTGGTGGCGCGGCATCCTGCCGGTGGATCCCGAGGCGGGGCAGGGCGAGGTGGAAATCCGCTACCAGAACAAGTCCCGCCGCCTGGCGCTCGCCGGCGACAGCGTCAAACCCGAGCATCCGGACGAAATCCTGCTCGTCCGCAGCCGCACCTCGCGCATCTATTACGGTCGCCGTTTCTACGACTATCCCATCAGCCTCAGCCTGCGCACCGTGCGCAACCTCGGTTTCCTGCGCACCGCGAAGATCGGATTCAGTTACCTGCGCGCCATGCTGCGACCGATCCCCGAGGAACGAAACCTCGAGGACTTCCTCGTCAATCGCTTCGGGCGGGAGCTCTACGCCACGTTTTTCCGCGACTATACCCACAAGGTCTGGGGCCGGACCTGCGCGGAAATCCCGGCGGAGTGGGGCGCCCAGCGGATCAAGGGGCTTTCCATCTCCCGCGCGGTCGGGCATGCCCTGCGCAAGCTGGTGTCGCCGGTGTCCTCGTTGTCGCAGAAGGACACCGAGACCTCGCTCATCGAGTACTTCCTCTACCCCAAGCTCGGCCCCGGGCAGATGTGGGACGTGGTCGCACGCAAGGTGCGCGAGGGTGGCGGAGAGGTGCACTACCACCAGCGGGTCACCGGCATCGAGCGGGAGGACGGGAAGGTCTCCGCGGTTATTGCCACCGGCGCAGACGGCGTGGAGACCCGGCATACCTGCGACTACTGCTTCTCCTCGATGCCGATCCGCGAGTTGTCGCGGGCCTTGAGCCCGGGGTTGCCGCCGGCGTTCGCGGAGATCGCGGAGAACCTGCCTTACCGCGACTTCATCACCGTCGGCCTGCTGGTCAAGCGCCTGCGCATCACCGCCGAGGACGGCGGCATGGTGCCGGACAACTGGATCTACATCCAGGAACCGGACGTGCGCCTCGGCCGGCTACAGATCTTCAACAACTGGAGCCCGTACATGGTGGCGGATCCGGACACGGTCTGGATCGGTCTCGAGTATTTCTGCAACGAGGGCGATGACTTCTGGACCATGGCGGACGACGACCTCATCGCGCTCGCGATCCGCGAACTGGCGAGCATCGACATCATCGACGCCGACGCGGTGACCGACCACGTGGTGATCCGCATGCCCAAGGCTTACCCGGCCTATTTCGGCAGCTATCCAAGGCTGGGGGAGCTGGTCGGTGAACTGAACGGAATCGAGAACATGTTCCTGGTGGGCCGTAACGGCATGCACCGCTACAACAACCAGGATCACTCCATGCTGGCCGCCATGACCGCGGTGGACAACATCGTCGCCGGCATCAGTGACAAGTCAAACATCTGGTCGGTCAACACCGAGGACAGCTATCACGAGTCCAAAGAGGACTGAGCCGGAGGACGGCCGGCGAGCACCATCCCGGCATACAGCAGCACCAGCGGATACACCGTGTGCAGCGGCCGGCCCACCGGCCAGATGGTGACCAGGACATAGGTCAGCATCAGTATCAGGGTCAGGACGTAGCCAAACGGCAGCAACGCGGCCACCGTGCCCGGCTCGTAGCGCCGGGTACGCAGCATGGAAAAAATCCGTTTCCCGTGGACGACCAGCGCGACCAGGAACAGGAGCGGCGCCAGGTAGAGGTAGACGTTGATGAAGCGCTTCATCAGGTATTCCCGCTGCTCGCGCGCCGCCAGGTATTCCGCCGACAGTTCCGGTTGCATGTGGTGCGTGCGGCGTTCCGGGTGTTCGCCGGTCAGCTCCTCGACATAGGAGAGAAAGGGCTCCCTGGCGCGGGTGAGCTGACGCATGGAATAGGCGTTGAACTGATTGAAGCCGATGGCGCGACCCGCCACGGAAGCGAGCGAATCAGGCAGGAACTGCCAGTGCTCGGGTAGCCAGGGTGGTTGCAGGGTGGGAGACCGGTCCAGACACGAGAGCGCACCACTCGCGCAGGCGCTGGTGATTTCCTCGCCCACGCGCCGGTAGAGGTCGAGCGCGCGGCTGCCATCGGCGGGATCGTCGTAGTAGCCGGCATCGCGCGCGGCGGCGCGCAGGGTCCAGATAAAGAACTGGGGTGGATATCGTGTGTCGAGAATGCTCGGCGCCAGTTCCGCCAGCGCGGGACTGACTTCGGCTCCGCGGATGACGGCATCCGGGCTCACCACCATGCCGACAAGAAAACCATCCTGGCGGATATTCATCAGCGATCCCAGCGCGGAGATGAATTCCGGGGACTTGATCTCCACCACGTGAGGCACGCGATAGTGGACGTCATTGGCGCGGCGAATCCCGGCGAGGGTTGCGGTTACCATCAGCGCCGGCAGCAATACCAGCACGACGCGGCTGGTCCATCGGCTCTCGCGTTGCCAGGGCCAGGGCGGCAGGAACAGCGCGCCCATGAACAGGATACCCGGGACTACCCAGATCGATTCCTCGCGCGTGATCCAGAGCCAGGACCCGGCGACGCCTAGAACGAGTGCCCAGGCGAGGTTGCGCGGCGTCAGGCGTCCATCGCCGGTGCCGAGACCGATCAGGCAGGCGGTGAACAGCAGTCCGAGACTGAGATAAAAGCTCTCGCGGAACGCCGCCACCACCACCGGGTCGTTGAAGGCCGCCGGGTTGAACAGCAGCAGGACGAACGCCAGGCAGGCGGCGAGCCGGGAACGGGACAGCGGCAGGAGCGCCAGCAGCACGGCGGTGCAGGCCAGCACGTAGAGCATCTGCTGCGCCAGTAGCAGCGGTATCCCGAGCCGGTGGGCGAAGGCGATGAACAACGGGTAGCCCGGGCCCTTGATCAGGGTGTGGTGATGGAATTCCCCCAGCCACCGCCCCTCGAGAATGGAAGTGGCGAGGGCGAGAAACAGGGAGTCATCGTGTGGCCGGACCCGCGCCAGGAATTCCTGGCCATCGGTCATCCACAGGCGGAACCCCGCCAGCAGCAACAGGACTGCCAGCCCCACCCACCAGGTCCATCTCCGATTGAGCGCTTCAGCCACCCACAGATCCTCCGAAAGGGGCGCAGTGTATCAATCCAGGGGTGTCGATCCCAAGCGTTCGGCGCGCCTGCCATGGGATAATGTCGCTATCAGCCATCCAGGGAGACCGGGCATGCCAACCGGAATGAAACGAACCATCTGCGGGTCGCTGGCGCTGATCGCGTCCACCACGGTCGGCGCCCAGGTCGTGGACGTATTCGACTATGCCGAACCGGAGGACGGGGTCAAGACATTCGCCTACAGTTCCCGCGCCAGCGGCCAGCAGTCCTGGGACATCGCGGGCCACCTGGTGGAGGCGCCGGCCGCGCCGGAAGAGGTCGCCGGCCGGCTCTACCGTGTGCGTTTGCAGACCGCCCAGGGGCTGCCCGACTACTTCCCGGGAGAAAGCCGGATCTACTACCGAGAGGACGATTCCGGTATCTATAGCGCGTACCACGAGTCCGAGGAGGTCTTCAGCGAATTCCTGCAACTCCCGGCGGATATCGGTCCCGGCAGCAGCTGGGGCGAAGAGGGCGGCTTCTGGCAGACGGAATCCCTGGACCGGATCGGCGTGGCCGAGACCGCGGCGGGGACTTTCGACGAATGTCTCTACGTGGTTCGCCGGCGTGACGACGGCGAGCAGTCCATGGAGAGTGAATCGATCTACTGCCCGGGCATCGGTGGCGTCGGCTCGACCACCACCAATACCTTCGGCGAATTCCGTTCGGTCACCGAGACCCGGCTGATCGGCCTGGACTGAACGGCGCCCGGGGCGGCAATTGCGTCAGGGCGCCGAGCCTAAAATCGAATCAGTTTCAGTTTCTGAATCGCGGGCAGGGCCGCGATCTCTTCCATCACCGCGTCGCTGAGGTCGCTGTCGAGGTTGATGAAGGCGAGCGCGAGGTCGCCCTTCTCCGTGCGCCCGAGGCGCCACTCGGCGATGTTCACCCCGTGCTGTCCCATCAGCGTACCGACCTGGCCGATAACGCCGGGCACGTCCTGGTTCATCATGATGAGCATGGTGCCCTCGGGCTCGACGTCGAGGTGATAGCGGCTGACCTGGACGATGCGTGGGTGGGTGCCGCCGAACAGGGTACCGGAAATGGTGCGTTCACCGCCCTCCCATTGCACCCGGCAGGTGACCAGGTTGGCGTACTCCGAGCCCGACAGGCCCTGGGCCTGGGACACGGTGATGCCCATGTCGTGGGCCAGGGTCGGGGCATTGATATAGTTCACGCTGTCCGCGGCGATGAACTCCAGCAGACCCTTCAGCAGGCCGGTGGCGATGGGTTTCGCCAGGCCCTCCACGGCTTCGCCGCGAAGTTCGAGCTCCACTTTGCGGATCGGGCCGTCGGCCATGTGAAACTGTAGCGCGCCGATCTTGGAGGCCAGTCGCATGTAGGGCTCCACCTCGCGGAAGTTCGGTCCCACGCTGAATGGCATGTTGACGCTGTTGCGGAAGTCGCGCCCGTGGAGCGCGTCGAGCACCTGCTCCACGATCTGCACCGCGACGTCGCGCTGCGCCTCCTCGGTGCTGGCGCCGAGGTGGGGGGTGTGGAGCACGCCCGGCAGGCCGATCAGCGGATTGTCAGGGGCCGGCGGTTCGCTGCGATAGACATCCAGCGCCGCGGCGCGCACCTTGCCGCTCTTGAGGGCGGCCGCCAACGCCGCCTCGTCCACCAGCTTGCCGCGGGAGGGATTGACCAGCAGCACGCCGTCGCGGCATTTGGCAAGGTTGTCTGCATTAACCAGGTTCTCGGTCTCAGGCGACAGGCTGGTGTGCAGCGAAAGGATCTCGGCCTCGGCCAGCACCTCGTCCAGGTCGAGCAGCTTTACCCCGGCCTCCTGGCCGATCTCCGCCGATACATACGGATCGTAGGCAATGACCTGCATGTCGAAGCCCCGCGCGCGCTGCGCCACGAGGCGGGCGATGCGGCCGAAGCCGATCAGTCCGAGGGTGCGGCGGTAAAGCTGGATGCCGGTGAATTTCGAACGCTCCCACTGGCCCGCGGCAACGCTTGCATGGGCGGGCGCGGTATGCCGGCAGAGCGCGAGGATGAGGGTCATGGTGTGCTCCGCGGTGGCGACGCTGTTGGCCTGGGGCGTGTTCATGACGATCACCCCGCGCTTGCTCGCGGCGGCGACGTCGACGTTATCGACACCGATACCCGCGCGGCCTACGACCTTGAGCTTGCAGCCCGCCGCGAGAACGTCGGCATCCACTTTGGTTCCGCTGCGGATGATGATGGCATCGTAGGCGGGGACGGCCGACAGCAATTCGTCCTTCGACATCCCGGTGCGCACGTCGAAGCGAATGCCCTCGGCGCTTTCGAGACGATGTATGCCGTCGTCGCCCAGCTTGTCGGATACCAGTATCTGAAACATGTACTTCCTCTCGTCTTGAATGGCTTGTGTGAAACTTCGTGAATGACTAGCGCGTGTCGCCACCGAAGCTGGCGGCAAACCGTCGCGCCAGTACCTGGCGATTGAAATGCGGTGGATGGCTCGCCAGGCTGGTGAGCACGCGATCGCGGAGATCCGTATCGAGCTTGTAGAAACGCCGGTGGCCCAGGGCCAGCGCGAGCACCGGCAGCAGGGTCGGGGCCGAGAGATAGACCGGCGCCTCGGCCCGTACCCGGTCGCGCGCGGCGATTCCGCCGAAGCCGACGAACAGGTCCACCGCGTTGCGCGCCAGCAGGTCGCTGGTGCCGTCACCCACCAGCAGGCTGGCCCCGTTCTGGCCCTTCAGCAGCCCGTCGATGATGGCGGCCTTGCCATGGCTTTCCGCAAGTTCGCCGTGTCGATAGGCGAGATAGGCCTGGTCGCCGCTGGCGTCGCTGGCGGCGTCCCACCAGCGGCCGCCGAGTTCGTCGTAGTCGACTTCCACCGCGCGGATATGGGCGGCGGGCACGCCGAGCTGGACGCCGAATTCGCGCACCGGCTCCAGCAGTCCGCCGCTGACGATATAGATATCGGTACCGGTGGCCGCGAGCGCGGCGATAACCTCGGCGGCGCCATCCACCAGGTTCTCGCGGTAGGCGGAGGCCAGGTCTCGCACGGCGCGCCGGGTCGGGGCGATGAGCGAGAGCCGTTCACCGTAGACCTGGTTGAGGCCCACGCGGCCGTCCATGGCGGCATTGGTCAGCGCCACGATGCGTTCGCGGGTGTCGGGTTCCGCGGCGAGCCGGTCGATGCCCTCGATGGCGCTCAGGGTGGAATCGCAGTCGAAGATGACGTGCTGGTAAGCCGGCCAGCCCGAGGCCGCGGGGGCGGGATCGAAGATCGACTGCATCATTCAGTGTTCCTCTTCCCTTGTTGCGGGCAGGGGTTCATGGCGGGGGGAGGCCGGCGAAAATGGGCCGAAACTATACCAACCGTACCGAAAGCGTCCTAGTAGACTCCCGGCTTAGACAACAAATTGCTGTGAGAATGGTGCGGTGCGACATCCGCATCCTCGCAATCGCAAGGAGGGGAATGATGGTTTTCCGAATCGCGGCGTCGGTAGATTCCCGATTCTCCTGGCCGGCTACGGCTGTTGTTGTTCGTCCCCGGAGAGCGCGGCCTCGGCAGCCATCTCCACCGCTACCGCGGTGGCGCTGGCGGTCACCGGGATGTAGTGATGGGTGTCCGCAACCGCCACGGCCTCGCTGCGGCGCATGCGGTAGAGGCTGTACAGACAGATGAGGCCGGTGAGGATGGCGAGAAACAGGAAGAAACCGTCCGGACCGAGTCGACCGATGAGAAAGCCCACGATCACCGGCCCGCCCATGGCGCCGACGCCGTTGATGAACAGCATGCCGCCCGAGGCCGAGGCCATCTGCTCCGTGGACAGGTGGTCGTTGGTATGGGCGATGAGGAGCGGATAGAGCGGATTGCTCGTGGCGCCGATGCAGAATGCCATTGCGATCAGCCAGCCAGTGGACTCGCCGAACATGCCGGCGATGGCGAAAGTCGTGGCGAGGGCGGTAAGGGCGCCGATGAGGATGCGCCGGTCCATGCGATCGGACAGCCAGCCCACCGGGTACTGCATCAACATGCCGCCGACGTAGATCGCGGTGACGAACCAGGAGATCTCCTTCACCGACAGGCCGCGCTGGGCGCCGAAGATGGCGGACATGCCGAGGAGCGCGGAGTAGACCCCGCCCATGAGGAATACGCCGACGCAGCCGAGCGGCGAGGCGTCGAGCAGTTCCCGCAGCGACATCGGCCGCGCGCTGCTGAATACCGGCGTGGGTGACGCCGACAACAGGATCGGCGCGAAAGACACGGATACGAGCACCGAGATGAGGACGAACAGCGCGTAGCCGGAGGGATCCGCGATGTTGAGCAACAACTGGCCGGTGACCACGCCCACCATCTGCACCAGGATGTAGAGCGAGAGCGCCTGGCCGCGATTCTCGTTGCTCGACAGGTCGTTGATCCAGCTCTCAGCTACCACGTAGAGCCCTGAGAAGCAGAACCCTACCACCAGTCGCATGGCGAGCCAGAACACGGGATCGACGATCGCGGCGTAGAGAATGAACGCGGCGGAAACCAGCGAGCCGAAGGCGGCGAACACGCGCACGTGTCCCACCCGCCGAAGCAGGATCGGCGTCAGCCGCGAACCGCCGAGGAAGCCGACGAAGTAGGCCGCCATGATGAGACCCATCCACGTGGCGTCGATTTGCTCCAGCGTACCGCGAATACCGAGCAGCGTTCCCTGCAGGCCGTTGCCCACCATGAGAAGCAGGATGCCGAGCATCAGGGCCCAGGTACGGAACAGAACGGAGAGCATTGCCTGACGGGATAGAGGTGGTGATCGGCGGGGCGCGAAGTGTCCGCGAAAGCTGCCTGCCGTTCAATCGGGGGACAGTGATAATAACGCTACAATATGGCGTCCGAACGACACCTTCAGACAAAAAACGGCGCCATGGCCGAAACATATCCCCACCTGTTCCGGCCCCTCGTGCTCGGTCCCCTGACATTGCCCAACCGGGTGCTCATGGGGTCCATGCATACCGGCCTCGAGGACCATTTCTGGCATTACGGCAGGCTCGCGGCGTACTTCGCCGAGCGCGCCCGGGACGGCGGGCCCGGTCTCATGATCACCGGCGGTATCAGCCCCAATCGCGAGGGGCGCCTTTCGCCGGGCGCGGGCACGCTGGAGAGCAGCCTCGACGTCATCCATCACCGCCGTATCACGCGCGCGGTACATGAAGCGGGCGGCCGGATCTGTCTGCAGATCCTGCATACGGGCCGCTATGGCTATCACCCCGATATCGTCTCGGCCTCCGCGATCCAGGCGCCCATTAACCGCCACGCGCCCCGCGCCCTCGACGAGGCCGGCATCGAGCAGCAGATCGCCGACTACGCGCGCTGCGCCGCCCTCGCCAGATCCGCGGGATACGACGGCGTGGAGGTCATGGGTTCCGAGGGCTATCTCATCAACCAGTTCCTCTCGCTTCGAACCAACCAGCGCGACGATCGCTGGGGCGGCAGCTTCGACAACCGCGCGCGGCTCGCGCTCGAGATCCTGCGCCGGGTGCGCGCCGCTACCGGCCCGGACTTTTTGATCATCTACCGCCTGTCGATGATGGACCTGGTGGAGGGCGGCGCCACCTGGGACGAAATCGTCGCCCTGGGCGAGGGCGTGAAGGACGCCGGCGCCGACATGGTGAACACCGGCATCGGCTGGCACGAGGCGCGCATCCCCACCATTGTTTCGTCCGTTCCCCACGGCGCCTTTGCCGGCGTGAGCCGCAAGTTTCGCGAGCGGGTGGACATCCCGGTGATCGCCACCAATCGCATCAACATGCCGGCGCAGGCCGAGTGGCTGCTCGCCGAGGGCTGGTGCGACATGGTGTCCATGGCGCGGCCGCTGCTCGCCGATTCTCGCTGGGTGCAGAAGGCGGCTGCCGGTCGCGACGAGGAAATCAACACCTGCATCGGCTGCAACCAGGCCTGCCTCGACCGCATCTTCAACGACCAGATCGCCAGTTGCCTGGTGAATCCGCATGCCTGCGACGGGGAACGACACCCGTTGCGGGCCGTACGCAAGTCGCGCCGTATCGCCGTGGTGGGCGCGGGACCGGCGGGGCTGAGCGCGGCGCTGGCGGCGGCGGAACGCGGCCACGACGTGACACTCTACGAGCAGGCCGCGGAGATCGGCGGCCAGTTCAACATCGCGCGCGCGATTCCCGGCAAGGGCGACTTCGCCGAAACCTTGCGCTATTACCGCGTGATGCTGGCGAAACACGATGTCACGCTCTGTCTGGGCGAGGCCGCTGATGCTGCCATGCTGCGCGCCGCCGGCTACGACGACATCGTCATTGCCACCGGGGTGAAACCGCGGCCGGTGGAGATCCCGGGCGTGGACCATCCCATGGTTTTGCGCTACGACCAGGTGGTGCGCGACCGGCGCCCGGTGGGCGAGCGGGTGGCGATCGTCGGCGCCGGCGGTATCGGCTTCGACGTGGCGGAGTTCCTGCTACACGGGGACAACCAGGATGCCGACAATATCCCCGGCTGGTACCGCGAATGGGGCATCGACCCGGACTACGAGGCGGCGGGCTCTCTCGCACCGGCACCATCGCCGAAACCCGCGCGCAGGATCACCATGCTGCAGCGCTCGACCACGCCCTTCGGCAAGCGCCTCGGCAAGACCACCGGCTGGGTGCTGCGGCTGAAAATGCGCCGCGCCGGCGTGGAGCAGGTCGGCGGGGTACGTTACCTGCAAATCGACGACCGGGGTCTGCATATCGAACTGGAGGGGCGACCCCGGCTCATCGCCGTGGACAACGTGGTGCTGTGCGCGGGTCAGCTGTCGGTCAACGCGCTCTACCAGGAACTCGATCCCTGGGGCCGCGAACGGCACGTGCACCTCATCGGCGGCGCCTACCTCGCGGCGGAGGTGGACGCCGAGCGCGCCATCCGCGAGGGCACCGAACTGGGCGCGCGGCTTTAGCCTACGGCCACGATTCTCGCGGACAGCGCCGCCGCGTCATCCCGCTGGTGGGTGGCCAGGACGAGATGCAGCGAATGCTCGGCCTGCAATGCCAGGATGAGCGCGATCATCTCCTGCCGCAGCTCCTCGTCGAGGGCGCTGAAGGGTTCGTCCAGCAGCAGCACCGGGCGTTCGCGCACCAGGCACCGGCCCAGGCCCACGCGTTGCTGCTGTCCCCCGGAAAGCGATCCCGGGAGGCGTTCCTCCATGCCGGTGAGCCCCACCCTTTCCAGCGCTGCAGTGATGCGCGCGGCCTCCGCCGGCGCAATCCGCAGGCGTGGGCTAATGCCGAGGGCGATGTTTTCCCATACGCTCAGGTGGGGAAACAGGTTATGCGCCTGGAAGAGATAGGTCAGGGGCCGCTCCGCCGGTTTCAGCCCGAGCAACGATCGGCCGTCCAGCAGGATGTCACCGCTCGATGGCGCCAGGAATCCCGCCACGAGATTGAGGATGGTGGTCTTGCCGGAGCCGCTCGCCCCCATGAGCGCCACGCTCTCGCCGGCATCGACGCGGAAGTCAGCGCGGATGTCCCGTTCGGCGCCGGGAAAGCGGAACACCAGCGAGCTGCACTCAAGCATCGAACGCGCCTCCGCGGCCGAGTCGCGCGGGTTGTTCCAGCAACCAGAACAGCGCGAGGCAGAGCGCGCACAGGCAGACCGCCGCCACCGCCGCCTGGTCCAGGTGGTAGGCGCCGAGCAGGCGGTAGATAAGCAGCGGCAGAGTGGAGAGCTGGTCGGTGCCGAACAGCGCGATCACGCCCATGTCGCCGGCGGCCAGGGTGGTTGCGATGGCGAGGGCGTAGCACAGGGGGCGTTTCAGTACCGGCCAGTAGACCAGCCGCCAGCGCGCCAGGCCGCGAATGCCGAGCCCGCGGCAGAGCGGGTCGAAGCGCGCGCGCTGGGCCGCCACCGGCGGCGCGAGCACGCGCAGGGTAAATGCGAGGGTAAGGAGCGCGTTCACCGCCACCACCATGACCGGTCCCAGGGAAAGCGCGTCGGTGAACTGGCGGGCGAGCAGGAAGAGTCCCGTGCCCAGGGTGATCGGCGGCAGTATCAGCGTTAGGGTGCCGACGATATCCGCCACTACCGTGTACCGTTGCCAGCGAAGGGATTGCGCCATGCCCGCGCGCAGCCACGCCACACTGAATCCCGCCACGGTGGCGATCACCCCGGCGGCGAGGGCGATGGGCAGGGTCCAGCCGACGGCTTGCCAGAAGCGGCCGTCCGATACGATGGTCCACCCCGCGCCATCCAGGGTGCCGGCGAGCACCGCGGCGAACGGTGTCAGCAGGAATATCGCCGCGCCAGACAGAACCAGTGCGTCCATCCGGCGGGCGGCGGCCGCGTCCCGGTCGGGCCGTTCGCGCGCCGCGCCGCCGCCGCCGGCATCGCCGGCCTGCAGGGAAGTGCCAGATCCGCGGGCAAAGAACAGCAGCGCGAGCGCGCCACAGATCAGCACCTGCAACAGCGATAGCGTTACCGCGCGCGGCAGGTCGAAGTCGAAGCGGAGCGCTTGGTAGACAGCCACTTCCAGGGTGCTCGCGCCCGGCCCGCCGCCGAGGGAGAGGACGATGGCGAAACTGGTGAAGCAGAGCATGAAGACGATGCCCGCGGCGCCCGGCAGGATCCCGCGTATGGCGGGCCATTCCACCAGCCGGAAGATCGCGCCCTGCTCGAAGCCGTACAGCGCGGCAAGCCGCCATTGCTGGGCGGGGATATCCGCGAGACCGTTCAACACCATGCGGGTGGCCAGGGGAAGGTTGAAGAAAACGTGGGTCAGCAGGATGCCGCTGAGGCCGTACAGGTAATCCCGCCGACCGGCGCCCGCCAGGGCGAGGACATCGTTGACCCAGCCGTTACGTCCGTGCACCGCGACCATCCCGAGGATCGCCACCATGGTGGGCACGACGAGGGAGACGCTGGTGAGCCGCACGAGAAGTCGTCGGCCGGGAAATTCCTGGCGCCGGTGGAGGGCGCGGGCGAAGGGAATCGCGAGGCCGACGCTGAGGAGGGTGGATAGACCGGCCTGCCACAGGGTGAACAGCACCACGGAGCGGGTATAGGGCCGCGCCAGCACCTCGGCCAGGCGAAGCTCCCCTGCATGCCAGGCGAGACCGGCAAAGGCGCCGGCGACCAGCCCGCCGGCAAGCAACAGCGCCAGGATTCCGACTGCGGCAAATCCCCTTTGGCTGTTGGACACCACCCGGTGGGGCGCCACCCGGTGGGGAGCTGCCCACTGGCCCGCTACCGTGCGGCCCATGGCGTCAAACCTACTGGCTGAGCGCCTCGTTGAACTCGTCGATCCAGTCGAGCTTGTGCTCGGTAATGCCCTGGGGATCGATGGCGAGGCTGCGCACCGGCCGCACCAGGTCGGCGAAGGCCTCGGGCAGGCCCTCCTCCGGGAACACCACCGGGTACATCCAGTTGCCCGTTGGAATCAGCGCCTGGAACGCGGGGCTCAGCATGAATGCGAGAAAGCGCCGGCCAAGCTCGCGGTTGGGCGCGCTCTTCAAAAGCCCCGCGACCTCGATCTGCATCCCGTGGCCTTCCTTGAATCCGGCGGCGCGATAGCGGGTTTCCTCCTCGACGATCTGGTGATAGGCCGGGGAGGTGGTGTAGCTGAGCACCATGTCCGCCTCGCCCTCGAGGAACATGCCATAGGCCTCGGACCAGCCCTTGGTCACGGTAAGGATATGCGGCGCGAGCTGTTCCCAGGTCTGCCTGGCCTGGTCGCCGTACAACGCCTTGACCCATAGCAGCAGGCCAAGTCCGGGGGTGCTGGAGCGCGGGTCCTGGATCACGATGCGCACGTCGTCGTCCATCGCCAGCAATTCCTCGAAGCTTGCTGGCGGATCTTCCATCCGCTCGGTATCGTAGATGAAGGCGAAAAAGCCGAAGTCGAACGGCAGGAAATTGGGGTTGTCCCAGGGCTGTGGCAGGTCGAGATTGCCCGCGTCGATTTCGTGGGACGCGATCAACCCGGTGTTCTGCGCCTCCACCACCAGGCTGTTGTCGAGGCCGAGCACCACGTCAGCGGGCGAGCGATCGCCCTCGAGTTGTATGCGGCTGAGGATGCCGGTGGAGCTGTCCACGGTGACGAAGCGCAGGTCGCATTCGCATTCCGCCTCGAAGGCGGTCTCGATGCCCGGGCCGGGACCCCACTCGGAGGCGAAGGAGTCGTAGGTATAGACCGTGAGCACCGGGGGTTCAGCCGGTTCGGTGGACTCGGTGTTCGTAGTCTCCTGCGCCGACAATGGCTGCGACAGGAACAACAGGAGCGCGGGAATCAGTTTCGCGTTGCGCACGGCGGTTTCCTCGTTGATTCTTTAAGGTGTGGCCAGCGCGGCGTGGGGAGTGGTGCCCGGGGTACGAGACCCGGGTTGCGGGACCGGTGTGATCTCAATCCCTCCGCCAGCATGACCTGGATCAGGTTCGACGGGTCGGCGGTCAGGCCTCTCAGTCTGCAGGCCCATGGCCGCGGACACCCCGTTGAGTCGAGTCGATGATATTAGCTCGCGGCGTGCAACACAAATCCCTTGCCGTGATTCTCGAATTCCCAGAGATCCTCGGCGCGGTACTGCGGGTGGCGTTCGAGGTATTCCTGGAAGGCCTTCTGCTGCCCGAGTTCGTCGCTGTCCCCGTAGGAGAACCAGTCGTCGAACAGGAGCACCGTGCCGGGCTGGATATAGGGCTCCAGCCATTTCAGCGCAGTTACCGTGGAGGAATAGTAGTCGCAGTCCAGCAGCACCACGGCTGCGGGCTTGAAGGCATGCTGTGTTCGCAACGTCTCGGTAAGCGAATCCTCGTAGTAACCCTGCACGAGGTTGATCTTGTCGAGGTCGACGCCGTTGCCGGCGAGATTGCGCTCCACTTCTTCGCGCGAGCAGGCGAACTGGCCCTCGAAGAAGCGCCCGTCGGCCTGGTCGATGCCCTCGGCCGGCGGCAGGCCCTCGAAGGAATCGAAGCCATGGAAGTTGACTTCGTCCAGCCCCAGTTCGCGGCAGTGATTCCAGGCCTGGAGAAAGGTATAGCCGCGAAACAGGCCGAACTCGTAATAGTCACCGTGTACCGCGCCATCGCGAGCTCGCACGAGTTCAAAGCCCTTGCGGATCGCGCCCGGCGCGCCGGGACTGAGCGTGCGGAATGAGCCATGCAACCGGTGATAGAGCCGCGACGTGAAGCGGAACAACGGCGGGCAATGACGAAGAATATCCTCGACGCGGGACTTGAAGCTCATCACGGGGGTGGGACGGGGGGCGCGCGATTATAGCACTGCGCTCCTTGCTCACCGGCATGGTGCACCGAGGCGGGGCGGCGGGTAACAGGGCTGCACCAGCAACGGGCAACCAGGGTGCTGCACAACCGTAGGTGCTGGATAAAGCGCCGGAATTGACAGGCCAGTCCACCCATGACATGACAACGTGGTTACAATGAACCCATGTCAGGTGACGACAGGCCATTCGATGAAATGCTCGGCGCCGGGGACGCGGTGCGCGACCCCTACCGCCCGTACAACGACTGGTTCCAGGGAGAGGATATCCGCCGGCTGCGCAAGAAGGCGCGCGAGTCGGAAGCCTATTTCCGCAGTACCGGGATCACCTTCAACGTCTATGGCAACAACGAGGCCACCGAGCGACTGATCCCGTTCGACATCGTCCCGCGCATCATTTCCGGGCGAGAATGGTGGCGCCTGGTGAAAGGCATCGAGCAACGCGTGCGCGCGATCAACGCTTTTCTTTACGACATCTACCATCGCCAGGAAATTCTTCGCGCCGGACGCATCCCCGTCGAACTGATCGCCAACAACGCGGCGTTCGTGCCGCAGATGATGGGCGTGGACCCGCCGGGTGGCATCTATACCCATATCGTCGGCGTCGATCTCGTGCGCACCGGCGAGGACCAGTTCTACGTGCTCGAGGACAATACCCGCACGCCGTCGGGCGTGTCCTACATGCTCGAGGACCGGGAGACGATGCTGCAGATGTTCCCGGAGCTCTTTACCAGAAACGCCGTGCGCCCGGTGAGCGACTATCCGCTGGAGCTGCATCGCTCGCTGTCTTCCTGCGCACCGCCCCGCGCCGGTGACAATCCCGTGGTCGCGATCCTCACCCCCGGTCTCTACAATTCCGCCTACTACGAGCATTCCTTTCTCGCCGACCAGATGGGGGCCGAGCTGGTGGAGGGCAGCGACCTGCGCCTGGTGGACGGGCGTATCGCGATGCGAACCACCCGTGGCTACACCCCCGTGGACGTGCTCTATCGCCGCATCGACGACGATTTCCTCGACCCGCTGACCTTCCGCCCCGACTCCCTTCTGGGGGTGCCCGGGGTGATGGACGTCTACCGCGCCGGCGGCATCACCCTGGCCAATGCGCCCGGCGCCGGTATTGCCGACGATAAGGCGGTGTATTCGTACATGCCGGAGATCGTCCAGTTCTATACCGGAGAGCGGGCGATCCTGCAGAACGTGCCCACCTGGCGCTGTGGCGAACCCGAGTCCCTGAAGTACGTGCTCGATCACCTGGCGGAACTGGTGGTGAAGGAGGTCCACGGTTCCGGGGGCTACGGCATGCTGGTGGGACCCGCGGCGACCCGGCGCACGCTGAAGGAATTCGCCGAGAGGCTCAGGCGCCATCCCGGCAACTACATCGCCCAGCCGACGCTGTCGCTGTCCACGGTGCCGATTCTCGGGCGCGCCGGCCTCGAGTCGCGCCACGTCGACCTGCGTCCCTTTGTCCAGGTCTCTCCCGACCGGATCCACGTTACCCCGGGGGGGCTCACCCGGGTGGCGCTCAAGAAGGGCTCGCTGGTGGTCAATTCCAGCCAGGGCGGCGGCACCAAGGACACCTGGGTACTGGACGACTGACATGCTGGGTCGCACTGCGGGACAGATCTTCTGGATGCATCGCTACCTCGAGCGCAGCGAATACAACGCGCGCCTCGTCGATGCCGGCTTCCGCATCGCGCTCACGCGTACCGATGCCGCGGCGGAGGAGTGGGCGTCGCTGGTGGCCACCTCCGGGGTGCGCGACCAGTACCTCGAGCGTTACGACACCTTCGACGGCGCCAACGTGATCAACTTCCTGATCCGCGATACCAGCAACCCGTCGAGCGTCATCTCCATGGTGAAGAGTGCGCGCGAGAACGCGCGTCACGTGCGCGCCTCGCTCACGCGCGAGGTCTGGGAGGCGGTGAACAATTGCTGGATGACGTTGCAGAAGCTGCTCGCGCGGCCCATCCGCGAGGCCGAACTGCCGGGCGTGCTGGACGTGATCCGCAAGCAGAGCGCCCAGGGCCGCGGTGCGCTCCACGGCACCATGCTGCGCAACGATATCTTCGACTTCGCCCGCCTCGGCACCTTCCTCGAGCGCGCCGACAACACCGCGCGCATCCTCGACGTGAAGTACTACGTGCTGTTGCCGTCGGCAAGTTTCGTCGGCAGTTCGCTCGACAACGTGCAATGGGAAACCATCCTGCGGTCGGTGTCCGCGATGCGCTCCTACCGCTGGCTACACAGGGGCAATGCCACGCCACTTGGAATTGCCGACTTCCTCATCATGGATGGACGCCTGCCGCGTTCGCTGGCATTCTGTTACGAGAAGATCGTCGACAATCTGGGCTACCTCGCCAAGGACTACGGGGAGAGGCACCCATGTCACGAACTCGCCGCGGATATTCGCCGCCAGTTCCATGAGGAAACCATCGAAACGCTGTTCGACGCCGGCCTGCACGAATTCCTCGTACGTTTCCTGCGCGAGAACGCCGCGCTCGGTGCGCAGATCGAGAAGGACTATCGCTTTCACGAGTAATAGATCATGGAACTGAACATTTCCCACCGCACCCGTTACCAGCATGCCGAGGGGGTTCCCTATGGCCTGCTCGAACTGCGCAAGCAACCTCTCGACTGCGCAACCCAGGCGGTGGAGGACTGGTCGATCAGAGTTGACGGCGGCAAGGCCGAACTCGATTTCCGCGATCACAATGGCAACCAGGTGGTGTTGGTCAGCTACGAGATGGACTCCAGCGTGCTCGAGGTGGTGAGCGAGGGCAGGGTGGTCACCGGCGACAATCATGGCGTCTACGGCGCCCACGATGGTATTGCGCCGCTGTGGTACTACCGTCGCGTCACCGCGCTCACGCGCCCCGGCGCGCAGATCCGGCAGTTCGTAAAATCCTTGTCGCTGGATGCCGGGGACGACCTCGACCGGCTGCACGCACTGTCGGAGGCGATCCGCGAACGGGTGAGCTATGACAAGGGTCGCACCGATACCGCTACCGACGCCGAGACCGCGTTCGGCAACGGTCACGGCGTCTGCCAGGATCATACCCACGTGATGCTGGCGGCGGCGCGCCTGCTGGGATTCCCCGCGCGCTACGTGGGTGGTTACCTGCTGATGGATGGCCAGGTATCCCAGGAGGCCGGGCATGCCTGGACGGAGGTCTACGTGCCCGATCTCGGATGGGTCGGCTTCGACGTCTCCAACGGCATCTCCCCGGACGAGCATTACGTGCGCGTCGCCACCGGACTCGACTACCGCGAGGCGGCGCCGGTCACCGGACTGCGTTTCGGATCGGGCGAGGAAACCATGGCCGTTACGGTGCAGGTTCAGCAATAATAGCGCCCACCGACTCCTCGCCCTTCTGAAGACGTCATGACCTATTGCGTGGGGCTCCGCCTCAACCGCGGCCTCGTGTTCATGTCCGATACCCGTACCAACGCGGGCGTGGACAACGTGTCAGTGTTTCGCAAGATGTACACCTGGGAGCGCCCGGACGAACGCTGCATCACGATCCTCAGCGCCGGCAACCTCGCCACCACCCAATCCGTGATGAGTGTTCTCGAAGAGCGCACGAAGGCTCCCGGTGATCGCGCGCCATCGATCCTCGAGGCGCCGACCATGTTCCAGGCAGCGCGCCAGGTGGGCGAGCAGTTGCGCGAGGTGATCCAGGAGAACAGCATGAGCGGCCAGGAGGCGGATTCGAGCTTCCACGCCACGCTCATCCTCGGCGGACAGATCAAGGGCGGTGAGCCGACCCTGTTCATGATCTATCCAGAGGGCAATTTTATCGAGGCGTCCTACGACACCCCGTTCTTCCAGATCGGCGAGACCAAGTACGGCAAGCCGATCCTGGTGCGCGCCTACGATCCCGAGATGAGCTTCGCCGAGGCGATCAAGCTGCTCCTCGTCTCCTTCGACTCGACCATCAAGGCCAATCTTTCCGTCGGCCTGCCGCTGGACCTTCGGATCTACGAGCGGGATTCGTTCCGCCGCGGCTACCAGCAACGCATCGACGCGGACGACCCCTACTACCAGACCATCTCCAGGGGCTGGGGCGAGGCGCTCAAGGCGGCGTTTTATTCGCTACCGAGTTATACGATGGAGCGCTAGGTTAGCAACGCCAGCGAAGGCTGGCGTCCAGCTTTGAAACTCGTGCGAGCCTGCAATATGGATTCCAGCTTTCGCTGGAATTACGTTGTACCTGTTTGTTACTTGGGATACCTGCTGCGAAACGCCAGCGAAAGCTGGCGTCCATGTCACGGGGTGCGCTGTGTGCGAAAACATGGATCCCAGCTTTCGCTGGGATTTCGACCTTCAAGCTGCTGTGGAATGCAGTTACTTACCCGTCTTATTCTGCGAATAAGCCCATTGGCACTAGATAGCTGGTTCGGACGGCCTCTTTAGGCCGCCGCCGGGTTCTTGCCGAGGGCATGGATGTCGTTGATCGCCGAGAGAAGCTCGGACGACAGTTTTACCGACGTGCTGTCAATGTTTTCTTCAAGCTGTTCAAGCGTGGTCGCGCCGATGATGTTGGCGGTGACGAATGGCCGGGTATTGACGAAGGCCAGGGCCATGGCGGTCGGCGACATGCCATGATCTTTCGCGAGGTTGACGTAACGCGCGATGGCCTCCTCGGCCCAGGGTGTGCGATAGCGCTGGGTGAACTCGGGGAAGAGCGCCATGCGGCTGCCGGTCGGCCGGGCACCCGCCACATACTTGCCGCTGAGCGTGCCCATGCCGAGGGGTGAGTAAGCCAGCAGGCCAACATTCTCGCGCCAGGAAAATTCGCTCAACCCGCCCTCGAAGATGCGGTTGATGAGGCTGTAGGAGTTCTGGATCGACGCCACCTTCGGCAGGCCTTCCTTCTCTGCCACCGCGAGATAGCGGCCGAGGCCCCAGGGCGTCTCGTTGGAAACGCCCACCGCGCGCACCTTGCCCGCGGTCACGAGTTCGCCGAGGGCGCCCAGGGTTTCCTCGATGGGCACCTCGTCGGCGCCGGGCTTGTGCACGTAGGAGCCGTTGCCCTCGCCGAATAATCCGAGCCGTCGGTCCGGCCAGTGCACCTGGTAGAGATCGACGTAGTCGGTTTGCAGGCGCTCGAGGCTGCCGTCGATGGCGCGGTGTATCTGTTCCGGCGTCAGCCGCGCCTCCTCGCCACCGCGCACCCACTTGCGGTCGCTCCGCCCGATCACCTTGGTGGCGAGCACCACCTCGTCGCGGCGCCCGGTGCGGGTGAACCACTCGCCGATGATGCGCTCGGTGTCGCCGCTGGTTTCCTGGCGCACGGGGATGGGATACATCTCCGCCGCGTCCCAGAAATTGACACCGCGTGAGAGCGCGTAGTCCATCTGCGCGAAGGCTTCCGCGCGATCGTTCTGCTCGCCCCAGGTCATGGTGCCGAGGCAGATCAGACTGACGTCGATGCCGGAGTCTCCGAGGACGCGTGTTTCCATTGAGTCGATGAACCAGTTGACGGGAAGCCGGTCAGTGTAACAATTACCTCCATGAATTGGCCCCGGACCTTCGGTGGAATCCTGATTTCCTGGCTGTTGCTGGCCGGGATGGGCCCGCTATGGGCGCAGGAAGGTGGGGCGGGCGGGTACGGACCGGAGGTGGTCACCGGGAACATCCGCACCGGGTTTGTGGCCGAATACGCCACGGTGACGCCCGGGCAGACCCTGTTGGTGGGCATGCGCCAGCGCATCCGGCCGCACTGGCATACCTACTGGGAGAATCCGGGCGACACCGGGGAGCCCACGGAGATCGCCTGGCGGCTGCCCGAAGGATGGTCGGCATCGGAGATTCTCTGGCCGGCGCCCGAGCGGTTGCCAGTGGGTCCGTTGATGAACTTCGGCTACAGCGACGAGGTGATGTTGCTCAGCGAGGTCACGGTGCCGGCGGATGCCGTGCCCGGCGACCGGGTTCTCCTCGAGGCCGACGCCTACTGGCTGGTCTGCGAGGAGGTGTGCATTCCGGAGGAGGGCGTTTTGTCGATCACGCTCGACATCTCCGACACGCCGGCCGAGGGCGCCGGCAAGGGCTTGATCGACGCCGCCCGGCTGGCACTGCCGCGCGCGCTGCCCTGGCGCGTCGGGGCAGCGCTCGGTGAAGAGCAGATCCAGTTCGCCCTGCCGCTACCCGCCGGCGCGGAAATTGCCGAAGCGGCCTACTTTCCCCGCGCGCGCGGCGTGATCCGCAACGCCGAGGCCCAGGTGCTCGAACCTGCCACCGGCGGTTACCGCCTGTCCATTCCCGCGGACTTCGCCGCCGCCCCGGACAAGCTCGACGGCCTGCTGGTGCTCACCGAGGTCGCCGGCAATGAATCCCTGCGCACCGCCTATCACCTCGACGGTGGTTCACTGGCATTCGGCGACAGCCCCGGGGGCGGGCTGGCCTGGTGGCAGGCGATCCTCATGGCCATCGCCGGCGGGATACTGCTCAACCTGATGCCCTGCGTGTTTCCGGTGCTGTCGATCAAGACGTTGTCGCTGGTAGGCGCGGCGCGCGGGGAGGGCATCCAGGCCGGATCTCGAAACCTGATCGGTCACGGCCTGGTGTACGCCGCGGGCGTAGTCCTGGGGTTCATCGTCCTCGCTGCGCTGCTGCTTGGGCTGCGCGCGGCCGGGGTGGCGGCGGGCTGGGGCTTCCACCTGCAGAACCCGCTCCTCGTACTGGTTCTCGCCTGGCTGTTCTTCCTCATCGGCCTGAATCTTTCCGGCTTCTTCGAGTTCGGCGGACGCCTGACGGGTCTCGGCCAGGGGCTCGTGGGCAATGCGGGCGACGGCCACGGCCAGGCGTTCTTCACCGGCCTGCTGGCCACGGTGGTTGCCACTCCCTGCACCGCCCCCTTTATGGGCGTCGCCATGGGCTACGCGATGCTACGGCCTTGGGGAGAGTCGCTCGCCGTATTCATCGCCCTGGGCGCCGGCATGGCATTGCCGATGGTGCTGCTCACCGCCTGGCCGCCGCTGCTCGCGCGGTTGCCGAGGCCCGGCCCGTGGATGCTGCGCCTGCGTGAGCTTCTGGCCTTCCCGATGTATGCCTCCGCGGTGTGGCTGCTGTGGGTGCTGGTGCGCCAGGCCGGCGCCGGCGCGGTGTTGCCGGCGGCGGGCGGCGCGGTGGCGCTGGCGCTCACCGTCTGGCTGCTGCGGTTGACCGGCTCGCGCTGGCGCTCGGCGGGCCTCGGCGCCGGCTTCGCCATGGTGATCGCGGCGCTGGCGCTGGTGCCACGGGTTTCGCCCGATTCGGCGGGCGAAGCGTCGGATGGCTGGCAGCGCTGGTCACCCGCTGCGGTCGCCGACGCGCGCGCCGCGGGGCCGGTGTTCGTCAATTTCACCGCCGACTGGTGCATCACCTGCAAGGCCAATGAAATCGTCGCCCTGGAGACGGAACGGGTGCGCGACCTGTTTGTCCAGAAGGGCGTGACCCGGCTGCGGGCGGACTGGACCCGGCGCGACGGCGAGATCGCGCGCGCCCTTGCCGACCATGGCCGCAGCGGCGTACCGTTATACCTCTGGTATCCCGGTCCCGCCGCCGGCGCGGCGGAGATCCTGCCACAGATTCTGACGGAGTCCCTGCTGCTCGAGCGGCTGCGGGGGCTGCCGGATGCGCCCGCGATAGCGGCGGGCATCGCTGGATCTTTGCAACACTTTCCCTCTCAAGTTCGCTTTCAAGGAGACTCGACATGAAACACCTGGTATCCCGATCCCGCTGGCTGCTTGTTGCCGCGCTATCCGCCCTGCTGGCGGCACCCGCCTCGTTCGCCGCGAGCGCGGCCCTCGGCGAGGCCGCGCCGGACTTCACCCTGCCCGACAGCCATGGCAACCAGGTCTCGCTGACCGACCACAAGGGCAAGACCGTGATCCTGGAATGGACCAACCACGACTGCCCCTACGTGCGCAAGCACTACAACGGCGGCAACATGCAGGCGCTGCAGCAGGACATGACGGACCGCGGCGTGGTCTGGCTGTCGGTAATTTCCTCGCGCCCGGGTTCCCAGGGCTACGTCGAAGCGGCAGAGGCCAACGAGCTCACCGCCAGCCGCGATGCGCATCCGACCGCGGTACTGTTCGATCCCGCCGGCGACGTCGGCCGCGCCTACGGCGCCACGGCCACCCCGCACATGTACGTGATCCAGCCCGACGGCCTGCTGGCCTACATGGGTGCCATCGACGACAAGCCGTCCTCCCGGGCATCCAGCCTCGACGGGGCGCACAACTACGTGCGCGCGGCGATGGCCGATCTCGACGCCGGCCGCCCGGTGGCCGATCCGCAGACCACGGCATACGGCTGCAGCGTCAAGTATTAAGAACGGGCGTTCCTGCGCCGGGCTGATTTTGACGCCGGTTCAAGGGGGAGTAGGGGCGCATGCCGGGTTGATGCCCGGCTGGTCGAAGATGAATTCGGCAATGTCCGGCAGCAGGGCGCTGTCGGCGGAACCGAATCCCGCCAGCGGGCGCACGATGCCACTGTGGGACACGCCGGGATAGACCCTGAGCGTGCTGTCCGCCGCGGCGTCCGACATTCGCTTGTGCAGCCTCTCGGAGTTACGTAACCATACCCGCCGGTCGGCGTCTCCATGCAGGAGAAGCACCGGCGGATCCGCCGCATCCACGAAGTTCACCGGCTGGGAGTCCGCCTCCGCTTCGGGGCCGGGAAACACGTCGTGCATGAAGTCCGAGGTAAACGGCAGGAAGTCGTAGGCCCCCGCGAGCCCGATCACGCCGGCAATTTCGTTCTGGTTGGAGCCGGCATCGTCGAGGTAGCGTTCGTCCAGCGCGATGAGCATCGCGATATGGGCGCCGGCGGAATGCCCCATCATGAACACCGGGCCGGACAAACCCTGTTCCCGGCCGAGATCCCCCAGCACCGCTGACACGGCATCGGCTCCGTCCTCGACGAATGCCGGAAAGGTGACTTCGGGATACAGCCGGTAGTCCGGCACCGCGACGTCGTATCCCAGGGCTGCGAGGCGGCGGCCGACGAAGCGGTACTGCTCGCGGCTGCCCTTGCGCCAGCCGCCGCCATAGAACCAGACGATGGTGACGTTGCAGCGCCGCTCCGCGTCCGGCAGGTAGATATCGAGCTTCTGCCGCTCGTGCATTCCATATCGAATATCCTGTATTTCCGAGTAGCCCTCGTCCGGCGCCGCCAGGTTGGCGATGTCGAATACGACGCAGCCGCTCAGCATCAGGAGGATGCAGACGGGGATCACCAGGGAGACGCGGATCAACGGATTTCTGGAGGCGATGGAAAGTGAACAGGCAGTCTGGGACAATCCACGTAAAAATACGATCAATTTCCGGCCGCGGCCGGTCCCCTCATCCGTCAGGAATCCATGGCGCGCCCTTTTCTCATTCTCCAGATACGTCCCGAGGACGCCACCTCGGACAGCGAGTACGCGGCGATCCTGAAATTCGGTGGTCTCGAGGCCGACGAAACTCGTCGCATCCGCATCGAGCGGGACGGCATCCCCGCCCTCGACCTCGACGACTACGCCGCCATCATCGTCGGTGGCAGCCCGTTCGATATCAGTACCCCGATGGCGGACAAGTCACCGATCCAGCGGCGTATCGAGACGGATTTCCAGGCACTTTTCGACCGCGTCGTGCCTTCGGACTTTCCGTTTCTCGGCGCCTGTTCCGGCAACGGCCTGCTCGGGCATTACCTGGGAGCGCCGATTACCCGGCGCTTCGGCGAACCGGTGGGCGGTGCTACGGTGCAGCTCACCGACGCGGGTCACGACGACCCGCTGCTGGCGGATTTTCCCGCCGAAATACGGGTATTGCTGGGGCACAAGGAGGCCTGCGATGTCGTCCCGGAGGGGGCTACCCTGCTGATCGCCGGAGACGCCTGCCCTGTGCAGATGTTCCGCGTGGGAAACAATGTCTACGCCACCCAGTTCCATCCCGAGGGCGACCCGGAGGGGTTCACCGTGCGCATCAACATCTACAAGTCGTTCGGGTATTTCCCGGAGGAAGAGGCGGAATCGCTGATCGAGACGATTTCCCGGGAGGAGACGCCCTGGTCACAGGCGATACTGCGGCGCTTCGTCGAGCGTTACCGCGACTGACGGGGCTCAGGTCTCGCTGCGCGTGACGCGCTGGCGCACCGTTTTCGCCGGCGTGCCGACATTGACCGAACGTGGCGGCAGGTCGCGGGTCACCGTGGCGCCCGAGGCCACCACGCAGCCGTCGCCCACGGTGACGCCGTCGAGAACCGCGACGTGGCTGCCGAGCCAGACATCGTCGCCGAGCACCACGCCGCCCTTGCCGCTCTCGTCGTAGTTCCGGCAGATCGGTCCGTCGATATCGTCGAACCGGTAGTTGCCGCCACCAATGATGTAGCTGTAGGCGGCGATGATGTTGTCACGGCCGATGCGGATGGAGCTGGTGGCGGCGATGGTGCAGTGCCAGCCCACGTTGGCGTTCTCGCCGAGAGTGATATCGCCGTTCTTGCAGCTGACGATCGAGTTGCGGCCGATATAGCTGCCGGGGCCGATGTCGATGCCGCGATTGTCCTCGCCCTTAGCGTCGAGGAGCACGTGTTCGTCGATCACCGCGCCGTCGCCGATGCGGATCTTGTGCGGATGGCGCAGCACCACGTCGGCGCCGAAGGTCACGCCGCGGCCCGTATGGCCGAGCACCAGCGGGTACAGCCACTTGCGCAGCACCAGGCCGAGGGCGCCCGCGCGCTTCTGTGCGACCATCATCACCAGCTCGTAGCGCAGCAGGTTCCAGATGCCGCGCCGGCCGACCACGAGATCCATGTAACGCTCGAGCGCCGAGCCGCTGCCGCCCATGGACTGCTGGATCTTGAGTGGCTTCTTGTCAGCGCCGGACATGTTCAGGTGTTCGTTTCGCGTTCGAGTACGTCGATCAGCGTATCGCAGGCGGTGAACAGCTCTTCCTCGCCGATCACCAGCGGCGGCAACAGGCGGATTACAGTGGGGCCGGCGGGCAGGGCGAGCACGCCTTCGGCCATGAGCGCCTCGAGGTATGGCCGGGACTTCGCCTTCAGCTCGATGCCGATCATCAGCCCGAGCTGGCGCAGCTCGCGCACGACGCCGGGCTGGCGCGCGCGGAAACGCTCCGCGAAGGCCGCGCCGAGAGCCTGCGCCCTTGCGGGCAGGTCGCGCGAGACGATCTCGTCGATGCAGGCGATGGCAGCAGAACAGGCCAGCGGATTGCCGCCGAAGGTGCTGCCGTGCTTGCCCGCCGCGGAGGCGATGCGGTCGCTTACCAGGGTGGCGCCCATGGGCACGCCGCCGGCGATGCCCTTGGCGAGGGTCATGATGTCGGGCGCCACGTCGTAGACCTGGCTCGCGAACATCCGCCCGGTGCGGCCGAAGCCGGTCTGGATCTCGTCGAGGATGAGCAGAGCCCCGCGTTCGTCGCAGAGTTTGCGCGCCCCCGCGAGGTAGTCCGGGTCAGCGGGACGCACGCCGCCCTCGCCCTGCACCGGTTCGAGGATCACCGCGGCGGTGTCGTCGCCGATCGCGGCGGAGAGCTTGTCCAGGTTGTTGAAGGGAACGAAACCGTGGCCCGGGATAAGCGGCTCGAATTCCTCGCGGTACTTGAAGGTGGCGCTGAGCGCGCCCAGCGATCGCCCGTGGAATCCGCGCATGGCGCTGACAAATCCGTTCCTGCCCGTGGTGAGACGGGCGAACTTGATCGCCGCCTCCATCGCTTCGGTACCGGAATTGCACAGGAACGCGCGGCCCAGGTTGTCCGGCGCCACGCTTACCAGCTTTTCCATCGCCCGGGCGCGTACGTCGTTGTAGAAGATACCGGGGCAGGTGATCAGCGTGTTCGCCTGTTCCGCGATGGCGGCGCTCACCGCGGGGTTGCAATGCCCCACGTTGGCCACCCCGATACCCGCGGTGCAGTCGATATAGGCTCGGCCGGTGTCGTCCCACAGGGTGGCGCCCTCGCCGCGGACGATGGTGATGTCGCGCTTCGGGTAGACCTCGAAGGCGTAGCGCTGCTCGGTATCGCGCGTGGTGCTCATCGGATCCAGGTGCCGCTACCGGCGAGCGCGTCTGCTACCGGATGTTCAACGCGGCCGTCCGCGATAATGATCTCGCGCACCGTCCCATGGGCCAGCTTGCCAAGGGCATGCATCTTGCGTTTCATGCGGCCATCGACGCTCGCCTCGCGTTCGCCGAGTTCCGCGCGCATAAGTTCTCGTACGAGTGATTCGGGATCGCCCGCGTCTTCCAGGAAGCCCTGCGCTTCGATAAGTTGCAGCACCGTCTCCGCGTCCAATGCCTGCTGCAGCCGCCAGACGATATCGTCGTTCTCCGAATTGATTGCGATCCCGTCGGCATCGACGATGGGAATGGTCAATACCGGGGTATAGCCATTGTCCAGCAGCATCCGCAGCAACGCTTCGTTGACGGTCTTCGGCTTGCCGGAAAAATCCCGCTTGAGCATCTTCCTGCCGTTCTCCACCACGCGGATGCCGCGGTTGCGCTCGCCCTCTATCAGGCGTCCGTCGAGCCCGGTGAGCCCCACCGCGTTGATGCCGTTACGCTGGCACAGTTCCACCAGGCGCTTGTTGCGAAGGCCGCTGTAGGCCATGAGGATGGCGTCCAGCGCATGGTCGTCGGAGAACACGCTCTGGTAGCCGGACGCGGAGGTCAGCACCTGCTTGGTGAAGCCCATCCGCCGCGCCACGTGATCGCGCAGCGCATTGGCGCCGTGGACGATAAGGAAGGGACGATCGAGCGCGGCGAGATCGGTGACGATCCCGTCCAGGTTGAGCGCTTCGCCGCCGCCGATTTTGACGATAAGCACGAATACAACTGCGAATTGGAGTTAATAGCGCGGAGCCAGTCGAGCCGCCGCGCGGCGGCGATGATACCCGATATGGTCCCGGACCGCGTTTCGCCCGGTTCATCCCACAGATTGTCAGGATCGCCGGATGGTAATATTGATCCCGGGTCATCGCGAGGGATACCCCATGGATGCAAGCGCTATGGCATACCGGTCACACGGCAGACAAGTGAACGGCTCCGCGGGAGCGGCAGGAAAAACCCGAATCGTGGGCATGGGCTGGCTGATGATATGCGTCGGCTTGCTCACGGCCTGCGCCACCTCCGCGCCATTCCCGGTGGAGCGGGGAAGCGTCATGACCCTGACGCGCCCGGGCGAGTCGCCGGCGGCCAGTGACCCGGACAACCTGCGGGTCACCTGGCTCGGTACGTCTTCCTTTCACATCCGCCTGGGTGACAACGCGATCCTGACGGATCCGTTCTATTCCCATCACTCCCTGGCGCGCACCGCCTTCGGCCGGCTGGAAACCAACGAGGCGCGGGTGCGTGACCTGCTTCAGCACCTGCTGCCGCCCTCGGCGATCTTTATCGGCCACTCGCATTACGACCATCTCATGGACACCGTGCCCGCCATTCGCCTGAACGGCTGGACCGGGGTGGAGGTGATCGGCGGGAAAACCACGGGATACCTGCTGGATACCTGGCCGACCCATGACGCCTGGTCGTTCAACTTCGCAAACACGAATGCCGGCTGGCAGTCCGCGGGCTTGACTGCAGTATCGTCGGGCATCGAGTACATGGCGACCAGGGCCGAACACGCACCCCAGGTTGGCAGCGTGCTGGTGTTTCCCGACGCACTCGAAGATGTGCCGGATAAACGGCCAACACGCGCTTCGCAATATCCCCTGGGGGAACCGCTGGCCTACCTGTTCAGGTTGCGTGACGGAGGCAGATCGCACACGATCTTCTTCGTCAGCGCGGCAACATCGATGACGGAGGACATGTACGCGGCGTTGACCCGGGCCGGCCCGGTGCACATCGCAATACTCTGCGTTCCCTCGTGGCAGAAGGCCGACGGCTACCCCGAGGATTTACTGGACGCGATCCGGCCGCGGACCGTCATACTTTCACACTTCAACGATTTTTTCAGCACCGACCCGGAGCCGCAGGCGCTGCGCCAGGCGGATCTCGCCGGCTTCCTGCGCAGGCTTCAGCGCGCGGCGCCGCCGGAAACCGAGCGCATCATCGTGCCCGACCTGAACGTCGCCCTTTCCTTTCCCTGAAGCGTTGTGTCATCCCCGGCGGGCGCAAAAAAAACGGCGCCGGATAAACCGGCGCCGCGGGGGGAGGGCTTCCTGTCCTCGGTGCCTTCCCTGGCAAGCGGAAACTACCGCGAACCGACCTCAAAATACCTGCGCTTGGTGATACTTCGTTGAATCCGGCCTCAAAATGCTCATGTACTATTTGTACACTGCGCTTTCTCGGCCAGATTCGCCTCGTCTCACCTGCGCTCGGTGGACTTTGATGCCGGTTCGATCATGCAGCCCGTTCCGTGGCTACAATTCCGCCCTGCTGCTTCGCGAATCGCTTCGTCAGCGGGCTGAATGGCTTGTGCACCGTACGTTCACCCACCAGGTTGGCGGCGAGGCCGGCATTGCCCGCGCGGATCGCGGATGACAACAGGGTCTGCGTCAGCACGTCCCGCTGGGCATTGCTGCCGCCAAACCGGTTGGCGATGCTGCGGATCGGCAGGAGCGCGTCCACGGCGTCTTCATAGCGTCCCTCGGCGAAGGCGATGAAGCCATCGCAGGCAGGCAGTCCAACCTGCTCCGACATCGCGCGGGTCAGCGTCGGGTTGATGGTGGCCGCGACCTTGACCGCCGCGCGAACTTCCCGCGCCTCGTCGATGCGGCCGGCGCCGACCAGCGCCATGATCGCGTGCAGGTCGTTGAACGCGTAGTAACCGTTCTCGGTCGCGGTCTTGTCGGACCACAGGTCGGCAAGCGTCTTCCACCGTGAGGCGGTATCCACGCCCTGCAGCGTCAGGCGCCAGAGGAGCGCTGAGGCATCCACCAGTTGCAGCGAGACATCGGACGGCTCCGGCAGTATCTGCTGGTCGTACAATGCCAGCGCGCCGGCGAAGTCTCCCTCTTCCATGTGAAACAGCGCGAGATGCCACCAGTTGTGAAAGGCGAAGCCGTTGTCCGGCGCCCAGTCGTCCTCCCGCTCGCGGAGAAAACGCTGACCTTCCTGGTAGCGGTTCTGCATCTCCATGACATGCACCGCGGCGTGCACGCTCCAGCCATCCCGCGGCTCGATCGCGAGCGCGGCGCGCGCGGTCTCCTCGGCGCGCTCGAAGTGGTTGCATTCCTCGAACCCGAAAGCCTGCATCCCGAGCACGTAGGAGTAACCCGGCATGTCCTTGTTCCAGCGACCGATCACGCGGCCTACCCGGTCACGAAGGTTGACCGAGTCGCCGGTGTAGAAGTCCGTGAGGTGTCCACATTGCAGGGCGAGCGCATCCGTGGGGTGATCGGCCAGCACGCGGTCCCAGGTCACGCAGGCGCCGGTCCAGTCGCCTTCCATCCACTGGCGCGCCGCCCGGGTCATCAGGCGTTCGCGGTCGTTCGCCTTGTGCGACAGGTCTTCCGCGGCGCGGATCGAATCGACAATCGCGGGCAGGTACTGGCGCTCACTCATCATCAACATGGCGCTGGCATTGAATACATGGCCCATGACGAATTCGGGGTCCTCCTTCAATGCCTCGGCGAGTACCTCGGTGGGATCGCCGAAATAGCTCTGGAAGCGGTAGAGCGCGGTTTCGTAGTGGTCGAGTGATTGCGGGGTACAGCTTGATACCGGAACGCCACGCGCGTCCTTCCGGTTGATTACCTTGGGGTCCATCAATATCTCCTTTTGTGAATAATCTACAGAAACCGGCGAGTCATGCTGCTCACCGGCGGAGCGCAGTGTAGGCGGTTCGCGTCCGTAATGCAGTGGACCGGGGGTAGGGAAATGCGGCACCGGCGCCATAACCGGGAATCATCGACTTGGCGGACGGGTGTGGTACTTCGTCACACTTTGCCTGCGCGGGGCGCCGAAACACTATACTGTAGGTACAGTTAACCCGGTAAACTGTCGCCATGGCCACGCGATCCAACAGCAGCCGAGAGCGAATTCTCGAAAGCGCCGAGGCCATCATCCTGCAGAAGGGCTTCTCCGCCACCTCGATCGAGGAGATCGTGGAAAAGGCCGCCATCACCAAGGGCGGCTTCTTTTATCACTTCGAAGGCAAGGTCGGTCTCGCGGAGGCATTGGTGGAGCGCTACCTTCGCCAGGACAGCGCGCTTTTCAACGAGCTGTGGCAGCAGGCGGAGTCGCTCAGCGAGGACCCGCTGCACCGTTTCCTGATCTTCCTCAAGCTGCTCGCCGACATGATGCAGCGCATGGAGACCACCCACCCGGGCTGCCTCGTGGCCGGTTTCACCTACGAGAGCGTCCAGTTCAACGACCAGGTCCGCCAGGGCATGCGCGCCGGCCTCGCGTCCTGGCGCGACATGATCCTGGAACGGCTGGCGGAAATCGACGCGCGCTACGAGCGCCGCGCGGAGATCGAAAGCGTCACTCTCGCCAACATGTTCACCGGCATCATCGAGGGCGGCATCCTGCTGGCGCGCAACTTCGACGACAATAGTCTGCTGGCGGAACAGATCCTCGCCTATCGCGGTTACGTGCGCATGCTGTACGGCGCCGATTGAGCACGCAATCGAGTCACGATAAATAGCCGGCGTCGCTACCCGGCGCCGGTAGCGGAAGGTGGATGACCCTCAGGCCTGGCCGGCGCGCAGGAACCGTCTCACCACGGGATCGATCCGTTCCGGGTGGGTAAGTGGTGCCATGTGGCCGGCGCCGGGCGTGGAATGAAACGTCCAGTCCGGGCAGCCGGTGGTGAGGATAGCCACGATCTCCCGGACCGGCAGTGCCGTGCCCGGGTCGCTGATCACCAGCGTCTCCGCTTCCAGCGCCTGGATCTCCGCGAGCCCGGTGGTCTCGTCCATGACGCTGTCCCATTCGTGGTAGTTCGCCGCCAGCGCCCCGGCAAACGCTGCGCGGCGATTTTCCGGCATCGCCCCCCAGGCACCGGCGCCCGACCAGTAGTCCGCGAAGCGTTCGGCCACCCGGGGCCAGTCGCCGCGGGCGCCGTACTGTTTCACGTGCTCCTGCAGGGCGCAGATCTCCGCGTAGGCGACGTCGCGGCCATGGCGCGGTAGCAGGTAGAACGGGTTGGGCTCGATCAGCACCATCCGCGCCACTTGCACGCCGGGCGACATCGCCGCCTTGAGCGCCACGCTGCCGCCATAGGAATGGCCCACCAGGCTAACCGGCTCGCCTGCCGGCAACGGTAGCGCCGCAATGAGCCGCGCCTGGTCGGCGAGTGACAGGCGCGCGGGTCCTGACCAGGGGGTGGTGTCGCCGTAGCCGAGCAGGTTGATGGCGTACACGCGAAACGCGTCTTCCAGCGCGGCGGTCAGCGAACGCCACTGGCGGTTGCCGCTCACCGAGCTGTGCACCAGGACCACCGGCGGGCCGTCGCCGGCTACCGTGTAGTCTATATCGATACCGTCCCTGGTCAGTACCGGCATGACGTCATCTGGATACCGGGCAGGTAACCTGGTCGAAATCCCAGCGAAAGCTGGGATCCATGCCATCCTTGTGTTCAGACTTCACGACATGGACGCCAGCTTTCGCTGGCGTTTCGTTGTTTTCCCAAGGATGGCGCGTGGAAATCCGGGGCACGCCGAGTTCATGATCCAGGGTTTGCCCCGGGTGAATATTTCGGCGGAAGATCACGACCAGTGTTGCTTCAATCCAGCCCGTGGCAACGCAACAGCGCGGCGAAGTGGGCTTCCGCCATCGCGGGGCGGATCTCGTCGGTCTGTCGCCGGGTTTCCTCGAGGATTTCGCCGGTGATCAGCTTCAGCGGCAGACCGGTCTGCATCGCGAGGATCTGCTGGTGGCAGGCCCGCTCCAGGTAGTAGAGGTCGTCGAAGGCCTCGGCCACCGTGGGCCCGCCCACCGTGATGCCGTGGTTGTCGAGGAACAGGATGTCCGCCGCGAGGTTGCGCCGCTGTGCCTCGGCGATGCGGTCTCCTTCCGCGTCGTCGAGGGCGATGCCGCCGAAGCCATGATGCTGCATGCGGTCGAGGAAACGAACCGCGGTCTGGTGCGCCATCTCCAGCCGCCCGCCCTCCACCATGGTGAGCGCCGTGGCATGGGGCATGTGGGTGTGGAGCAGCACTTTATGGCGGGGATTGGCGCGATGACCGGCGACGTGGATGAAGCGCGCGGTGGCCTCCACCTCGCCGTCGCCCTCGATCACCCGGCCATCGCCGTCGATCAGGAGCAGTCTGTCGGGCGTCATCTCCGACCAGTGGAGGCCGTAAGGGTTGATCAGGTAGCGCTCCGCGTCGCCGGGAACCACCGCGGAGAAGTGGTTGCAGATACCTTCCGAATAACCCATGCGCTCGGCCAGCACGAAGGCCGCCGCCAGATCTCGTCGTAACAGGTTGGTTTCGCTCATCGCTCGCCTCTTCGTGGTCAGGCCATGGCCACCAGGATGCGGCGCGGACCCTTGAACGGTCTGCGCCCGTGCATCGCCAGCACGTTGTCGATCACCATCACGTCACCCGCCTGCCAGGGGAAGGTGACCTCCGCCTCCCGGGTGATCCGGCGGACGGTTTCGAGGTCGGCGGGGTCGATCTCCCCGCCGTCGCCGTAGGTCACGTGGTTGCCGAGCGCGGCCTCACCGGCGGTGGCGGGATCGAAGCGCGGGTCGGAACCCGCGCCGAAGGACGTCTTGACGCTGGCGAGCCCGCGGTGCCACTGGTCCGCCTGGTTCCACCAGCAAGGTTCCCCTGTCAGCGCGTGATTCACCACGGCGGGTTTAACCGCCCGCGTCCTGATCCCGTAGTCCGTCCATTCCCAGGTCATCCCGGAACGCTCGAGGTAGGCCTCGGCCTCGTCCCGGCGCGTGGTCTCGAAGGTTTCCTGCCAGCTCTTGCCGATGCCGGGCTCACCATCCGCGTCCCACAGGTGCTGCAGATAGGCGACGCCGCGGGATTCGAAGCGCTCGCGGATGTCCGCGGGCAGCCGCCGATAGACCTCCCGGCCGTCTGCCACCGGGGTCTCGCCGCCGTCGGGCGCGGCGACCAGGCAGCCGAAGAACACGAGCCGCGGCGACCAGCCGGCATAGGACAGTTCGTTGTGCAGGAGGACGTCCTGGCTGGCGTCGTACTCGGTCGAGGTATACACCCGGTCGGTGACCCCGGTGCGAGGCGAGTCGCCGCCGGTATAGCGCCGGAGGTCGGGCTCGATCGCCCGGCAGAGCGCGTCGAAGGACTCCGCCGAATCGATCCCGAAGCCGCGCAGCAGGAGCACGCCCGCGCTGCCCGCGGCGGCCTGGATGGCGTCCCGGTTCGCCGCGGCCCAGGCGACGGCAGAAGATACGGACCGGTCCGCCGGGATCTCGGCGACCAGCGGCATCGGTTGCCGATCGAGTAACGCGGTGGTTCGCATTCGGCCCTTGATGGTGCGAAGGGGTGTGGGGCGGGAAATTCTACCCCGCGCGCTCCCGGCGAACCATCCACCCGGCCAAGGCCACCGGGTGGGGAACCGGTCAGAATTTGTTGCGGTACCGCATTGGCCGTGGCGTCGCCGACGGATTGAAGATCAGCAGGCCGGCGTCCCTTGCACTGGTGCCATTGTCAAGGGCGCAGGCCAGGTTCGGCTCCGCTGAGCCGGTATCACCCCAGAAGTTCCGGCTGAACCTGAGCGTCGCGGTATCCGGAACGGGAAGTGAGAAATTAATCGAGCAGAATGAACCCGCGCTGATATTGTTGTTGGCAAACTGGCGGATGGGGTCCCTGGAGACAACGCGGAATTCGATGCTGCTGATGCTTCCGTTGGATCCCGTCAGGGTATTGTTGGAGAAAACCAGGTTGCTGGCGACATCCCCGACACGGAGGCCGTAATTTCTGAAATCCATGAAAAGATTGGACTTGACCTGGTCGCCATTGGTGAAATCTGCGTTGAATCCGACTCCCGCATCCCTGACGAGGTTGTTTTGAACCCGGTTATTTGACCGCGAGTCCGCCGTGGCATACAGGGAGATTCCGTGGCTCCCACATCCATCCACGACATTGTCGCGCACCTGGTTGTTGCCCTTGAGCAGGTTGGATATCCAGATGCAGTGAGCAATGATACCCTGGACCTGGTTGGCGACGACCTGGTTGCGGGGATTGTCGCCACTGGCCACCCAGATACCCAGGTCGAAATCCATGATGCGGTTGTAGCGGATCGTTGCCCGGCCACCCCACAGCTCGATGGCGCGATCGCTGCTGCTGTTTTCATCCTTGATGATATTGCTCTCGATCCTGACCCGGTCGCCGTCCACGCGCAATCCCGCCTCGCCGGCAAAATCCCCGGTGATGGTAAACCCCCGGTTCTTCTGCCCGAACACCACACCGTTGGCCTGGAGGCAGACCATGGCGGTGTCGCCCAGTGGGCAGGCGGCGGCGGTGCTGTCAATGATGGTGGCGACGGCGCCCGCGGCGGAGATCACCCGGACGTTGTCCTCGACAATGCTGATCGGCTCTTCGTAGGTTCCCGGCCCGACGATCACCCGGCCGCGGGGGCCGGCGGTAGTGATGGCGTGCTGGATGGTCGCGCAGGGGGCGGACCGGGCGCAGATACTGTCATCGGCGCCGAACTTCTCGACGTAGGCCGTTTTGGCCAATGCATCCACGGTCGTCAGGCCGAGGATCGATGCCGCCAGCAGGGCGGCGCGGTTCGCGCGCGATATGGTCTTCATGGTCGTCCCCTAGAACTTGTTGCGATAACGCAGCGGCCGCGGCGTGGCGGACGGGTTGAAAATCAGCCGGCCGTTGTCCTTTCCAGCAATTGCATTGGCACTACAGGACAGGTCCGGATCCGGCGAGGCGAGGTCACCCCAGTAGTTCCGACTGAACCTGTAGGTATTCCCCTCAGCAATCGGACCGCCAAACGAGATTGCGCACCCGGTATCGAAACCGATATTGTTGTTGGCAAACTGGCGGAGGGTTTCCGGACCCACACCAGGGTAAAAGTAGATGGCGCCATCCGACCCACCAGTACCCATGGCGGTATTGTTGGAGAAAACCAGGTTGGTGACGGTACCGTAAATTCTGATCACGTCGTCTCCGATATCCACGAACAGGTTGGACTTGACCTGGTCGCCGTTGGTGAATCCCGCGTCGTAACCAAAGAGTGCATCCTTGATGAGGTTGTTCTGGACCCGGTTGTTCGACCGGGAGCCTGTCGCGGCTCGCAGGTCGATGGCCGAAGAGCCACACCCGACAATGGCATTGTCACGAACCCGGTTGTTACCATTGAGGTCGTTCTGGATGTAGATGCAGATAACATTTATATCGAGAAACCTGTTGGCGACGACCTGGTGACGGGGGTTGTCGACGCTTGACTGGAGGCCCCAGATTCCCCAGTTGAAATCCTGGATCGTGTTGTAACGGATCGCGGCTTTGGCGCCGTTCAGTTCGATGGCGTCATCATTGTTCTCGTTTTCGTCCCGGATGGTATTGCTCTCGATCCTGGCCCGGTCGCCATCTACCTGCAGGCCATTGACTCCACCAAAATCGCCGGTGACGGTAAATCCCCGGTTCTTCTGCCCGAACACTGCGCCGTCGCCCTGGAGGCAGACCATGGCGCTGCCGCCCAGCGGGCAGGCGGCGGCGGTGCTGTCAATAATGGTGGCATCAGCCCCCGCGGCGGAGATCACCCGGACATTGTCCTCGACAATGCTGATCTGCTCGTCGTAGGTGCCCGGCCCGACGATCACCCGGCCCCGGGCGCCGGCGGTATCGATGGCGTGCTGGATGGTCTCGCAGGGAGCAGAACGGGCGCAGACAAAGTCATCGGCGCCGAACTTCTCGACGTAGGTGGTTTTTGCGGCTGCTTCCACCGCTGTCAGGCCGAGAGTCAATACAACCAGCAGGGCAGCCGGGTTCGCGCGCGTGGTACGCTTCATTGGATCCCCCCAATCTGTTCTTGTTGCTATCGGGAAAACGAGTATAGCAACAAAAATGTGCAGGATTCACACGCGATCTGGCGGGTTCTTCCCAAACCCGTGAGCAGGATTATGGACGTCTCAAGCCGGCAAAAGCGGGATCATCTCCGTCCGATGATTGGGCAGGGGCTGCCAGTCGGCATCGACAGCGGGCAGCGGATCGGAACAGATCAGGTGCGTTTCACCCGTCTGTGCGCGGTGCACCTGGAAGTAGTTCGGGTCCTCGCCGAACCAGGAACACAGGTGTACGGCATCCGGCGTGGCGAGGAAGAAATTCATCGCGCGGATGTAACGGGTGCGTTTGTCGATGATCTCCACGCCCCTGTCGACGGCGGCGCCGAGGTCGCCGTGATCGAAACGGCGAATGAAGTTGTAGATCTTCTCCGCGCCGATGCGTCCCTCGGCCTTGATGCGCACGCCGCGAAGTTCGCCGTTGAACAGGAACACCGATTCGCCATCGGTGAACGGCATGTTGTTCTCGATCTCGATGCCCTCGTCGCGGAACGCGCTGCGCGCATGCACGAGGAACAGCGGTGTTTCCGGGAAATCCGCTTTCGGGTCGTCCCAGATCGGGTCGATGCAGTGGTAGAGCCGCCATTGTCTTTCCGTGTCCAGCCAGGCGCAGCCCCAGCCATGGCCCTGGTATTCGCGGCTGTTCTTGCAGACGTCGCGAAATGACCGGAGGAACGGGTTGGGGTTGATTCCCCGCGGATTCTCGACCAGCAGCAGGCGGCACATGATTTAGTGCGCCGGAGTGATTTCGAACTCCCGGCGAAAACCGGGATCCAGATATTCGACTTGCACACAATCTGTAATATGGACCCCAGCCTTCGCTGGGGTTACAAGAATGTTCGCCCTGGCGCAGGCTGGATTCCGTGACTTCTCCCATTTCGAAATCCCAGCGAAAGCTGGGATCCAGTATTCGACTTGCGCACAATCCGTGACATGGACGCCAGCTTTCGCTGGCGTTTCGAAAACATTTGCTGTGGCGCAGATTGGAATCAGGGTGTTCCTGCTGTAAGCAGCCTGTTGGAACCGCACCACTATATCGGGTGCAGCCCGGTAAAGCCGAGCGCGGTGTCCTCGGGGAAGCCCTGCATCAGGTTGAATGCCTGCACCGCCTGGCCGGCGGCGCCCTTCATCAGGTTGTCGATGGCGCTCATTACCACCAGCCGGTTGCTGCGTGGATCGCGTTCGAAGCCGATGTCGCAGTAGTTGGTGCCGGAAAGGAGCTTCGGTTCCGGGTAGCGGTAGATGCCGCTCTTCTCCTTGACGATGCGGACGAAGCGTTCGTTGCCGTAGGCCTCGCGGTACAGCTTCCAGACCGCCTTCTCGTCGAGGTCAGCGTCGAGGAACACGTGGCAGGTGGCGAGGATGCCGCGAACCATCTCGATGGAGGTGGCGGAGAACGCGATGTCGGCGTCCGCGCCGAGCACCATCAGCATCTCCGCGACGTGGCGGTGGCCGGTGGGCTTGTAGGATCGCACCGCGCCGGAACGTTCGGGATGGTGGCTCGCGTCGGAGGAGGCGTTGCCGCCCTCGCTGGAGCCCGCCTTCACCTCCACCACCGCCTTGTCGACGATACCGGCGCGGTACAGCGGCAGCAGGGCGAGGATGGTGGCGGTGGCGTTGCAGCCTGCGCCGGTGACGAGATTCGCTTCCCGGATGCGCTCGCGGTTCACCTCGGGAATGCCGTAGACGAATTCCCCCAGCGACTCCGGGCGCTCGTGGGCCTCGCCGTACCAGTCGGCGAAAGCCTTTGGATCGTCGAGGCGGAAATCCCCGGACAGGTCGATGAGCTTCGGCGCGAGCCCGCGATAGCGGTCGAGGTTGCGCATCGCATGGCCGTGGGGCAGGGCGAGGAATAGAAAGTCGCAGGGTTCGAGATCGGCGATGGCGCTGAACTTGAGCGTGGTCGCGCCGCGCAGGTTGGGATGCAGGCGGGTCACCGGCTTACCGGCGAAGCGCTCGGAGGTCACCTGGGCGATGCTGACCTCCGGATGCCCGAGCAGCAGGCGCAGCAGTTCGCCACCGCCGTAGCCGCTGGCGCCGACGATCGAGACCCGCAGCGTCATGCGCGCGCCTTCGCCTGGTCGAGGACGTAACCGATCACCTTGTCGGGGATGTTCACCCCGGTGGTGTCGATGCTGTTGCGGAATTCCATGGTGTAATTCACCTCATTCACCAGCAGGCCGTCGTCGCTCTCGAAGAGATCGATGGCGACCACCCCGCCGCCCACGGCTTTCGCCGCGGCGAGACAGACTTCCGCCAGTTCCGGCGTCACCGGGCAGTTGCTGGCGGTGGCGCCACGCGCGGTGTTGGTGATCCAGTGGTCCGAGCTGCGGTAGATCGCGGCGATGCATTCGTCGCCGACCACGAAGGCGCGGATATCGCGGCCCTTCTTGGCGACGTATTTCTGGATGAAGAAGATCGAGTGGTGGTAGCTGCCGAGCACGGTCTTGTGTTCGAGCACGGTTTCCGCCGCGTCGCGGTCGTTGATCTTCGACAGCAGCCGGCCCCAGGATCCCACCGCCGGCTTCAGCACCACCGGGTAGCCGAGGTCCTCGATCGCGCCCAGCGCGGATTCCTCGGTGAAGGCGATCCGGAGGTCCGGCTGGGGCACGCCGTGATCGCGCAGCGCCACCGCGGTGAGGATCTTGTCGCCGCAGGTGAGCGACACCTGGTAGCGGTTGACGCAGGGAATGCCGAGGCTCTGGAACAGGCGCAGCGCGTGCAGCGCGCGCGAGTGGTTGATGCTGCGCTCCACCACCACGTCGACGTCGGGGCCACGGCCGAGGTCGAAGGTCAGGCGCCGGTCATCCAGCAGCACCATCTCCACGTTGGGCCGGCTGCTGAACTCGGTCAGCAGCAACTTCTCCTCCTTGCGGATGAGCGAATGAAGAAATCCGACGCGGGTAGCGCTCATATCATCTAGTCCTAAACCGGTCTCAAAATCGACCGAGCGCAGGCGAGACGAGGCGAATCTGGCCTCGAACGCGGAGCGTACAAACAGCACGTGAGCATTTCGAGGACGGATTCAACGAAGTATCGGCAAGCGCAGGTCATTTTGCGGCCGGTTTTACTCGCCCCAGTCCTCTTCGGCTTCGGGCGCTTCCTCCACCGTGACGGGGTCGACCCCGGTCACCTCGAGCTCGGTGCCGCAGTCGTCACATTCCAGCAGTTCGCCGGTCACGAGGTCGCCGGACAGGTTGAGCTCGGCGCCACATACAGGGCATTCGGTCATGGGATTTTCTCGGAATCGGGGTGTTTTTGGGAATGCGGAATGTACCGTCCGCGCCGCGTGGTGACAATGGCGAATCGGGCGACGGCGAGCTGCTTGGCCGCCGCCAGGCCGGGGGTTCTGCGTTGGACTTGTCAGGCCCCTCAAAGGCACCGAATCCCGCCCGTGGCTTGCCTCTCCCGGGACTAACGAATACACTCGCAATCATAAATTTTTCCTTATTATTTAACCCTTTTTTACCTGATTGACTGATGAACACACCAATCGATCTGACGTCCTGCGGGATCTCCGCGGCGACCGAAGTCATCTATAACCCGAGCTACGATCTGCTCTACGAGGAGGAAACCCGCCCAGGTCTGAATGGATTCGAGAAAGGCATCATCACCGAGAGCGGCGCGGTGGCGGTGGACACCGGGGTATTCACCGGCCGCTCCCCCAAGGACAAGTACATCGTCCGCGACGACAGCACCCGCGATGTCTTCTGGTGGTCCGACCAGGGGCGTAATGACAACAAGCCCCTCAGCCCGGAGAACTGGGCGAAGCTGAAGCGTTGCGTCCTCGATCAGCTCTCCGGCAAGCGCCTGTTCGTGGTGGATGCGTTCTGCGGCGCCAACCCGGACACCCGCCTAAGCGTGCGCTTCGTGATGGAGGTCGCGTGGCAGGCGCATTTCGTCAAGAACATGTTCATCCGGCCCAGCGACGAGGAGCTGGCGAACTTCGAGCCCGACTTCACCGTGCTCAACGGTTCCAAGACCACGAACCCCGACTGGCAGTCCATGGGCCTCAACTCGGAGAACTTCGTTGCCTTCAACCTGACCGAGAAGATGCAGCTCATCGGTGGCAGCTGGTACGGCGGCGAGATGAAGAAGGGGATGTTCTCGATGATGAACTACCTCCTGCCACTCAAGGGCATCGCATCCATGCACTGCTCCGCCAACGTAGGTGAGAGCGATGACACCGCGATCTTCTTCGGCCTGTCCGGCACCGGCAAGACGACGCTGTCCACCGACCCCAAGCGCCGCCTCATCGGCGACGACGAGCACGGCTGGGACGACGACGGTATCTTCAACTTCGAGGGCGGCTGCTACGCCAAGACCATCCGCCTGAGCGCGGAGGCCGAGCCTGACATCTACGGCGCGATCCGCCGCGACGCGCTGCTCGAGAACGTGGTGGTGCGCGACGACGGCAGCGTCGACTACGATGATGGCTCCAAGACCGAGAACGCGCGGGTCTCCTACCCGATCTACCACATCGAGAACATCGTCCAGCCGGTTTCCAGGGCGTCCCACGCGAAGAAGGTGATCTTCCTCTCCGCCGATGCCTTCGGCGTGCTGCCACCGGTGTCGATCCTCACCCCGGAGCAGACGAAATACCACTTCCTCTCCGGCTTCACCGCCAAGCTGGCGGGCACCGAACGCGGCATCAACGAGCCGACGCCCACCTTCTCCGCCTGCTTCGGCGCCGCCTTCCTCAGCCTGCACCCGACGAAGTACGCCGAGGTGCTGGTAAAGCGCATGGAGGCTGCGGGGGCAAAGGCCTACCTCGTGAACACCGGCTGGAACGGCAGCGGCGAACGCATCTCCATCCAGGACACCCGGCGCATCATCGACGCGATCCTAGACGGCTCGATCGAAGACGCCGACACGAAAACCATCCCCTGGTTCCACCTCGCGGTGCCCGGCGCGCTGCCCGGCGTGGACGGCGGTATCCTCGATCCACGCGATACCTATGCCGATCCAGCGGACTGGGAAAAGAAGGCGAAGAAGCTCGCGGAACTGTTCATCAACAACTTCCGCCAGTACGAGGACAACGCGGAAGGCAAGGCGCTCGCCCTCGCCGGTCCCGCCATCGACGCCTGACGGCGGCGGTCAGCTCCATCAGACAGGTTTGTCGAAACGCCAGCGAAGGTTTGATATGGATCCCAGCTTTCGCTGGGATTTCAAGAAGACTGGGCTTGCGAATACGTAATCTATAACGAAACGCCAGCGAAAGCTGGCGTCCATATGGCGGTATTGCACAATGTCAGATGGATTCCAGCCTGCGCTGGAATTTCGTATTGAAACACCAGAAAAGCATGCACCAGCGCCGGTTTACTTACCAAGCCACGTAAGCGAAACCTTTCTCCTGCAACAGCATGATGTCGTCCACGCCGATGGGCACTATCTTCGCGTAGGGCACGAGATCTGCCTCGCCCCAGCCGAGGCTCGTCATGGTATTGCCGCAGGCATGGAACGCCACCCCGTAGTCCGCCAGTGACCCGGCGCGCACCTGGTGCGCGGCGTCCACCGGACGCCCGGGATTCCTGCCGAGCAGGTGCAGCCCGGGTCCAAAGCAGGCCACCACGACCTCGACATCATCGCCGTACTTGCGGATCAACTCGCCGGCGGAGAACAGGATGCTGCCGAAGTACGCGTTGTCCGCGCGGTTGCACTGGTAGACGATGTGATGGCTCGAGTCGTCCTCGAAATGCGAGTCCGTGTGATGCGCCGAGGCGCGCAACGCAGTGAGCGCGCCGCCGGCGGCCGCGAGCCAGCGGAACAGGTGGCGGCGACCGCCCGCTGGTTTGGCGGGGGGAGGCGTCAGAACTCCCGCCGCCAGCCGAGATACAGCGTGCGATCGCGGCTCAGTTCCGGATCGGTGACCGGGTTCTCGGTGTAGGAGAAATGGGCGAAGATGTCGCCGCGGCTACCGATGTTGTAGCTGTAGTAAGTCTCGACGATCTTCTCCCGGTCGGCGCCCTCGAACGACAGCGTGGTGCGCTCGAAGCCGATATCGCCGGTGTAGCGGTTCTGGCTTACCGGCAGGGTGAGGCGCGCGCTACCACCAGTGGTCTGCATCGGGCTAGACCAGGCGATGCCGAAACTGTCGCGCGGGGAGAACACGGAATCCACCAGCAGTCCGAGGCCGTAGCCCTCGGTGCGGATTTCGCTGAACTGGTCGAGCAGGCTGTTGGCGCTGGCCTTGACCTTCGACATGCCCTGGAAGTAGCCGCCCATCAGGGTCACGTCCTCCGACAGGTCCCAGGCGCCGTTCACGCCGATATAGTAGGTGTTGGTCTCGTCCGCGCTGAATGCGCCGTCGGAGGCGCCGCCGAGCAGGCTGCCGTCTTCCAGCAACGCGCCGAGCTGGAAGCCGAGACGGTAGTCCTCGCGCTCCATGTTGTTCTCGTAGAGCACGCTGTTGCTTTCCTGCCCGTATTCTTCCTGGTCGTCGATCACGGCGAGGCCGAGGCGATGGGTGGAAAGTTCCTGGCCGCCGTCCCAGGCGAAGCGCACGGAAGATCCGCGGCTGGAATAACCCAGTACCGGCGTGCTGAACACCCGGTCGTTGATGAAACGCGCCCGCGGCCGCTCGCTGCTGTCGTCGTCGAAGGCGAGGGCGCCGAATTCCCCGGCGATGTCGGCATTGAGCGCCATGGTGGTATTGAGCGGACCATGGTTCAACTGCTGGCGAAAGCCGATGTAGCGGGTCTCATCCACGGGATCATCCATCGACAATGTTCCCGGACGCATGAGGTCATATTCCACCGGCTCGGAGACGAAGGCCAGCGACTGTCCGGTCTCGTCCAGGGGCATCAGGCTCACCGGCTTGTGGCGCGCATTGAACAGGCCGAACACCGGGGTATTGCCGCGCACGCTGGCGCGCGCCGCGAGGTCGATGTTGAAACCTCGGCCGAACTTGTCGACGAAAATGGTTTTCTTCAGATCGTCCTTCTTGTTGTAGATGCTGTAAGCCACCGCGCCGCCCACTGCTACCGCAGCGAGGGCGAGGCCGGCGCCGCCGCCCCCACCACCACCGCCCCCACCTTCGTCACCGCCCGAAGGTATTGAGCCTTCGCCCACCGCAGCCATGGCGGCACCGAAATCCGCCCTGCCGTGTCCGTAGACGGCGTCCACACCGGGCGCGCCGAGATCTTCGGCGCTTTCGAAGATGATCTGGACCACCTGGCCGGGGGAGAGAAAGGGATGCGCCTCGCCGACAGCGGCGGCGATGGCGGCGACCCGTGGAGTGGCCATGGAAGTACCAACCCAGCCGTTGATCGGGGCGTGTACGTCGGCGACCACGTAGTAGTCGGCGAGGTCTCCGGCGCGGTTGCTGGCGACCCAGAGTTCGTCACCGGAGAGACCCCCGGCGACGATGCCGCGCCCACCCAGGTTGGGCACCTGGCGGGCATCGCCCGTTGGCGCCGCAGCGCCGGCGTTACCGGCCTGGACAACCAGGATCGCGCCGGAATTGGTCAGCGCCTGGAGCGCCGACAGCGGTGTGCTGACAATGCTGCCAATGGAATGGGATGCCGCGCGTACGCCCTGTTGGGCGGTGTACTCGAAGGCCTGGGCAAGGATGGCGGATGATGTCTCGAAATCGCTTCCAAAAGCCTTGACCGGCAGAAGGCGGATATTGGGCGCCTCCTGAATTGCGGAGACTCCCGCAGAGGTTCCGTGCTGGCCCGGCTCGTCATCCACCGCCTCGGCGTCGTTGTTGAAGAAATCGTACCCGGGTCCCGCCAGGCTGCCGCCCACGACTCCCGGGTCGAGGCCGGTGTCGATGATCGCGACGGTGGCGGAGTAGGCGGACTGCGTACCCGCGGCGAAGACCATGGCGGACAGGACGCCGGGCAACAGGAATCTCAGGAATGGAGGCATTTCCATACGGAAGGCGCTACATGGGTTGTGCGGAAAGCGCCCAAGTTTAACCTGTTTAGGGGTCAGTTCAATCCCGCCGAGCCTGCCACCGGGGCGGTGCATCGGCTACAATCGCGGCCGTTGCCGGACCCGTCCGCCACCCGCCCACGGAACCGGCGGATATTTCCCGTCGCCGGCAATGCCATTCCCGCCATGCCAGATATCGTCGAACTGAACCAGCTTGTCCCAGCGGAGGATGGCGTCCTCGTGCCGTCCGGGACCGGTGGATCTGCGTTTGCCTATACCGACGGTGCCGAGGTCGAAGCTCACCTGCGCGAGGTGCTCGCCACCGCCCGGGACACGGGAAGCCGGTCGGCCGAATTGCAGGCCGCCATCCGCGACTGGCCGAGCGAGTACCACCTCAGCAGCGATCGCTCCAACCTCCTGCGCCCCTACAACCTGGACGCCGTGGACCGCGTCCTGGAGCTGGGATCCGGCTGCGGCGCGATCTCGCGCTACCTCGGCGAGCTCGGCAAGCGGGTGGACGCGGTGGAGGGCAGTCCGTCGCGCGCCGCACTCGGCCGGCTGCGCTGCCGCGATCTCGACAACGTGCGCGTGATCTGCGCGAACTACAACGACCTGGTGATCCCGGAGCAGGGATACGACCTGGTCCTGTTCGTCGGCGTGATCGAGTACGCGCGCCGTTTCCTCGGTGGAGAGGGTAGCGACCGCGAAGCGGCAGAGGAGATCCTGCGTCGCGCGGGGGGTTACCTGGAGCCCGGTGGCGCGGTGTTCGTGGCGATCGAGAACCGCCTCGGACTCAAGTACCAGATCGGCGCCCACGAGGATCACTACGCGAAGCGCTACGTGGGCATCAACGGCTACCGCGAGGCCGCCGGCATCGCCACCTACAGCCACGGCGAGTGGGCGGAGATCGTCAGCGCGGCCGGTTTCGGCGAGTCCACCTTCGCCTACCCGTTTCCCGACTACAAGGTCCCGCGGGTGATCCTTGGCGACGGCTATCTCGAGGACAACCCGCATGCCGCCAACCACCTCGAGGGGCTGGTATCGCGGGACTACCATGCGCCCCTGGCGCGCTCGGAACGCGAGACCATCGGCTGGCAGGCGGCGGTCGCCGGCGGCTACCTCGGCGCGGTGGCGAATTCCTTCAGCATCCTCATGGGCAACGACGCGGGCGCGCTCAGGCAAATGCAGGACTTCGATTTCTGCCACGCTCCCGGTCCCGGCCGTAAGCCCGCTTACGCGGTTTGCACCGTCAAACCCGCGGGGTCCGGCCAGGTCTTCAAGCATCCGGTCGATCCGTCGGCGCAGCCAGCCGATGACGGCATCCGCCAGCTACGCGAACCGGAGGACTTTATCGCCGGCGACCTGCTGTCCGCCCAGTGGTTGCGCACGATCCTGATCTACGTGCGCCGGGACGAGTTCGAGCGGGTGATCCGGGAGTACTACGACTTTCTCGGCAGCCAGGAAGCGTCCGCCGGGCTTGCCATCGACCTCCTGCCGATCAATATCCTGGTTACGCCCGAGGGCGAGTGGCGCGTGTTCGACCAGGAATGGGTGGTGGACTGGGAAATCTCCCGCGAGTATCTCCTCTTCCGCGCGCTCGTCACCTTCATCGTCGGCAACTGGCCTTACCTGCGCGACTTCCTCGCCTGGCTCGAACTGCGCAACGTGCGCGACTTCATCGAGTGGGGGTTTCACGCCAACCGGATCCACCTGAGCGAGCACCTCGAGGACTTCATTGCCCTGGAAAACCGCTTTCAGCAGGCGATCGCCCCGTCGGGCGCGGACAACGACGCCCGCGCGCTGCTCGACACGGTGTTCGATTTCAGCGACGGCGCCGAGACGCTGTTCAGCGCAGTGTACTGGCGGGAGGAGGCCGGCGACTGGAGCGAGGCACGCTGCGCGGTCGCGGAGCGGAACGCCGGTCCCGGCGTGGCGCCGACCCGTTTCCCGCTCGGGGGCGCTGGCACCATTCGGCATCTGCGTTTCGATCCCTTCGACCTGCGCCGCCAGGCGGACACGGGCTTTTTCCACGTGGAGTCCCTGGCGCTGGTCGCGGCGGGCGAAAACGGCGAGCGTATCCTGTGGCAGCTCGCCGGCGCGGACGCGGTGGCGGACGCCGCGGGCGCCACCAGCGCGCTGCCGCTGGCCTCGGGCGAGGGCGTGACCTGGGTCGCCAGCACCGACTTTCCGAAGCTCGTCTTCGATACCGGCGCCGACCGGGTCGCGGCGCCGGGTGAGACGCTGCACCTGGAGGTGTGCTGGGGCGTGGTGCGTTCCCGGGAATACGCGCTGGCCTACAACCACTGCCTCGCTGGCAATGTAGAAAAGGACCGGCTCGTGGAGCGCGCCCTGCTGAACCTGGAGTCGATGAAAATCGAGCGCAACCGGCTGCGGAACATGGAAACGGAGCTGACTCATATCAAGGCGAGCCGTGCGTTCCGCATCGGCACCCGCATCGTGCGCGCCGCCTCCCTGCTGAAACCGGGAAGCCAGGGCGCGGAGGGATGACGCGATGAGCGCCCCGCTGGTGTCGGTGGTCATCCCGGCCTACAACCACGAACGCTTCATCGGCCCGGCGATGGACTCGGTGCTCGGCCAGACGCTGGGTGATCTCGAGCTCATCATCGTCGACGACGGTTCCACCGACGATACCGCCGCGGTGATCAAGGGCTACGACGATCCCCGGGTGTCCTACACCTGGCAGGAGAACCGGGACGCCTTCAACACCATCAACCGCGGCATGGGCATGGCGCGCGGCGAGTTCGTCGCGATCCTCAACTCCGACGACATCTATACGCCGGACCGCCTCGAGGTGCTGGTGAATCACGCCCGGGAGACGGGTGCCGACTGCATTATCTCCGACGTGATCCCGATCTCCGATGACGGCGACGAGTTCACCGACCCGGATTTCGGCTGGAACCAGTGGCACCAGCGTAACCGCGCCTTCTACTTCGAACAGGACGACCTGTATGCCGGCTTCCTCCAGGGCAACCTGATGGTCACCACCTCCAACCTCTTCATGACCCGGGAGGCGCAGCAGAAGGTGGGCGAGTTCTGCAGCCTGCGCTACCTGCACGACTACGACTACATCTTCCGCATGATGCTCGCCCATCCAGGGGGCGTGCACTACCTCGACGACCGCAAGCTGCTCTACTACCGCATCCATTCCGGCAACACCCTGGGCGAGGCCGCGATCAAGGGCCGCGAGCAGGACCTGGCGGTGATCCGCCAGTACATGCTGGAGAAGCTGCCCGAGGAATCCCGGCCCTATGCCGCCGCCGGCTCCGACCGGCTGCGGGCGCTGGAGAACGAACTCCACGAGGTGCGCGCGGAACTGGCGCGACTGCGTGAGCCAGGCCAGGCCGTTCCTCGGGGCAACACGCTCTCGCGGCTCGCGCGCAAGGTGCTGCCGGCGCCGCTACTCGACCGCGCGCGGGCGCTGAAGAACCGTCTCCATTGAAAGCGCTGCCCAGCCAACCGGAGGTCTGCTACAGCCAGTCCGAGCTCGTGCGGCGCGGTCGTGAGCTGGCGCGCGATGCCGACGTGGTGACCTTCGACCTGTTCGACACCCTGCTCGTGCGCCGCACTCATAACCCGGACCTGGTCAAGCTGCCGGTGGCGCGGTACATCAGCAATCTTTCCCGGGCCGCGGGGCGGGAGTTCCACTGGCGACGGGTGCAGGAACTGCGCGACGCCAGGGAAAAGGCGATGCGCGCACACACCGGCGAGACCCACGCCGACCACGAGGCGTGCTACCCCGACTTCATGGCCGAAGTCCTCGCCGAGATCTTCGGCGATGACGCCGGCGATGCCCTGCTGCAAAAGGTCACGGACTACGAGCTGGCGATCGAGAACGCCATGCTGGTGCCACGCGCGGGGATCGGTGACTGGCTGAAAGAACTCGCGGCGGCGGGCAAGCGTGTCATCGTGCTGTCCGACATCTATCTCCCGGCCGCGCATCTTGAGCGGCTGCTCGATCATGCCGGCATCCTGCCCCACGTGGAAAAGGTCTATTCCTCCGCGGACAGCTTTCTCGCCAAGGCCTCGGGCCTCGCCTATGCCATGGTGGCGGAGCGCGAGGGCCTCGATCCCGCGCGCTGGCTGCACGTCGGCGACAACCCGATCTCCGATGGCTTCCGCCCCCTGGAGCATGGCATCCGGCCGCTGCTCCTGCAGGATTCGGAGGAGTTCCGCCGCCGGGCCATCGCCGCGCGGCACTATTTCTACAGCCTCAAGCGCCCGTTCTGGCGCGGGCGCGCGATCCAGCAACTGATGGCCCCGCTCGAGGCGGAAAACGTCCCGCGCTCGCCGCGTTACCGCGAGGGCTACAACTTCCTCGGCCCGGTGATCGCGATGTACCTCCACCTCGTCGCCGAACGTTGCCGCGAGCGGAACATTCGCAAGCTCTACTTTCTCTCCCGCGAGGGCTGGATGTTCCAGCAGGTCTGGGAAAAGATCACGCCGCTGCTCTACCCGGAAGGGAACCTGCCGGAAACCGAGTACCTCTATGTCAGCCGCCAGGCCCTCGCCGGCGCGAGCTGCGCCTTCCAGGGAATGTCCGAGGACCGGGCGAACATCGTCTTCCTGCCCGCGGGCAATCGCTGCTTCCGCGACGTTTGCCGCGTGTTCAGCCTCGACCCGGAGGCCATGGCGCCGCATCTCGCACGCCATGGGCTCGAGATCGACACCGTGCTCAGCCCGGCCCATGAGGGCTTCGAGATCGACAACCGGCGCGCCTTCGAGGAACTCCTGCGCGACCCGGACTACCAGGACGCGGTGCGCGCCGCCAGCGCGCACGCCAAAGCGGCCTTGCAGAAGTATCTCGAATCCGTCGGATTTTTCGACCAGGCTGACGTCGCGCTGGTGGACGTCGGCTGGCTCGGCACCATCCAGCGTTTCCTCCATGCCGCCATCGCCCATCGCGACGACCGACCCAACCTGCACGGCCTGCTGCTCGGCGCAAGCCGCGGGATCCCTTTTCTCACCACCAACGACAACGCCATCGAGGGCCTCGTCTACGACCGGGAGAAATTCGATTTCGCCGCGAGCGCGATCCTCTATGCCCGTGACCTGTTCGAGGAGGCCTGCCGCGCGCCCTATCCCACGCTCAATGCCTACGAGCTTGACGAGTCGGGCGCGCACCGGCTGGTATTCCGCCAGATGGACGACGCCATCGGCCAGGGCGAGCAGGCACAGGACCGGCACTACGCCGATCTGCAGCAGGGCGTGCTCGACGCCGCCGACCGTTTCGCCGCGGCATCGGGGATCATCACCCAGCGTACCGTGGGCTACCGCCCGTGGATCAACTACCTGCTGGTGAGCAAGCTGGCGTTCGCGAAACGGCGCGAGATCAACGCGCTGCGGCATCTCCACCACCTCGACGACTTTTACGGCAGTGGCACCCCGCGTCGCCGCCGGCGGCCGAAGTTGTTGCATAATCCCTGGGAGGTCCGGGGACTGAGGCAGATCGTGGGCTGCCTGACCGCGGGCTGGCAGTTCCGCAAGCACCTGCGGACGATGATCAATCACTGACATGGCGAACGGCGACGACAGGCCGGTGCTGACCCGGCACTTCGACCTCGCGGGCAACGGCGTCGGCCGGACGCTGCGCCACTGGGTGCGGATCAAGACTTCCATCATGGGCAATTACGACACCGGCCCGGGACTTCGCTGCCTGCTCACCCTGGTCGTGCTGCACCGGTTCGGCCGCCCACTGTTTCGCCTGCGCACCTGGCTGAATAACCAGTACGCGTTCAAGGCGCGCGTCCGCAGACTGCTGCGTCGGCCGGGGGGCTGAGGACGCGCCCATGGGCCGGCTTCGCGAGCTGCTGAAATCCCCCACGCCGGGGGCGCTGGCCAGCGGGATCGCCCTGTCCCTGTTGTACCTCTACTTCTTCGCCTTCAAGGCTCACGTCGAACTCGACGTCCTCTGGTTCGAGCCAGGCCGTGCCTGGTTCAACATCTACTGGGCTGACGAGGGCGAGGAATACAGCCAGGAAAACATGAGCCAGGTGCTGATCGACCGCGGCCATGAACACTACCAGCTCTTCATTGGCGGCCTCGGGAGCATCGAGCGGCTCCGCATCGACCCGGTGGAATTCCCCACCAAGATCTTTCTCAAGCGACTCGACATCACCCAGCCGGGATACGCCCCGATCGAACTGAATCCGGCGAACGGCTTCGCCGGACTCGAGCCGGTGCAACAGATCGACCAGCTGGTGGTCAAGGAGGACGGCCTGCGCTTCAACACCACCGGGCGCGACGGCCAGTTCGAGCTCCGCGTGGACAAGTCCGGCGGGCACATCCCCGTGGGCCAGGTGTTCACCGTGCTGGCGATACTCGCGCTGTCGCTGTTTGCGGGCCGCGCCTGCCGCGGCCTGCTGCAAGATGCGCGCTACGTCCCGGCGCTCCTGCTGGTGGTCTTCGTTCTCGCGCTGGTGATGGCCGCGATCAGCCGGCACTACTGGCTGCATCCCAACGGTGAGGCGCGCATCTTCATCCATCCGGACGAGGAGGTGCATGCGACCGCTGTGGAGTACTACCGCGACCACTGGTTGCCACCGGCGATGGATGACCCGGAGATCGCCCACACCTTCAGCGTGTACGGCTACTCCCGCCTCGCCACCCACGAGCTGTACTACCCGGTGGCGGGTTATCTCACCCGCTTCCTGGCCCCGTTCGGCCAGGAATTCATGTGGGATGCGCGCCTGGTGGGCCTGTTCTTTCTCGCCCTCATGCTCGCGCTCGCCTGGCGCTACGTGGGCTTCCGTCCCATCGTCGCGCCGCTGCTGATCACGCCCCAGGTCTGGTACCTGTATTCCTATTCCAATTCCGACGGATTCGCGCTCCTTCTCGCCAGCTTCGCCGCCTGGCAGGCGGCGGACAGGGACAGCCTCCTCAATCGCGCGCTCAGGGAGCCGGCGCGTCCGCACTGGCTCGCCATGTTCGGCCTCGGCGCCCTTGCCGGAAGCATGCTGCTGCTGAAGCAGAACTTCTACTTCTTCGTCCTGTTTCTCGGTTTTTACTTCCTGTGGCGCATCTTCTGCGGGGATTTTCCCGACCAGAAACGATTCTGGTCCCGGCTCGTGGTGATCGTGGTGATCGGTCTGGCGGTATACGGTAGCCGCTGGGGGCTCGAGATCGCCACCAACGGCTGGGACTCGCGCGCGAAGATCCACGCCCTGATCGAGGAAAAGGCGGAGAGACCTTACAAGCCGAGTACGAAGCTGCACGGCAAGCACATCTATCTCTACATGCGTGAGCGCGGCTGGACCCTGGAGCAGATCTGGAACAAGGAGCACTGGGGGACCAAGTCATTCGGCAGCTCCTTCGGCGCCTATGGCTATACCCAGTACTTCGGCAGCAACATCTACTACAACCTGGTGCAGTGGACGGGCATCGCGCTCCTCGCCGCTATCCTGGTGTCGCTGCTGATCCATGCGCCGCCCCGGCTGTGGGTGCTCTACGGCATCACCATCGGCAGCGCCTTCATGCTGGTGGGGGCATCGGTGATCCAGTCGTGGCTGATCTCCTTCCAGGCACAGGGGCGTTATCTTGCGCCGATCCTGCCCATGCTGGGCGTGCTCTACTACCATGCCCGCCCGTGGCTGATGCAGCGCACGGTGCATTCGCTCCTGTTCCTGATGTTCGGCATCTCGGTGTGGTCGTTCCTGTTTATCGGTCTCGCGCTGATCCCGAAGATTTCCTGAGCGGGAGAAACAACGGGCTGTGCTACCCTACGCCCGACCGCGAACCGCCCCCACCGCCCACGCCCCATGTCCTTCTTTGCCGCCATTCTCGACAAGTGGCCGGTGCTCATGAATCTCGCCCGGCGCGAGATCCGCCAGCAGTACGTCGGCTCGGCGCTGGGGATCCTGTGGCAGTTCGTCACCCCGCTTGTGATGATCCTCGTGTTCTGGGTGGTGTTCAGCGTGGGCTTCCGCGTGCAGCCCGCCAGCGGCGTGCCGTTCGCGGTCTGGCTCACCGCCGGCATGGCGGTGTGGTTCGCCTTCGTCGAGATCGTCAACGGTTCGGTGACCAGCATCACCGGTCATCCCCACCTGGTTAAAAAGGTCGTGTTTCCGGTGCAGGCGCTGCCACTGGTGAAGGTGATCTCCGCGCTCTCCAACCACGGCTTTTTCCTCGCGATACTCCTGGGCCTGATGCTGATCCTCGGCGTCGGCACCAGCATCCATGCGTTGCAGATCGTCTACTACTTCGCCTGCATGGTGGTGCTTGCCCTCGGCATCGGCTGGCTGGTGGCGGCGCTCAACGTCTTCACCCGCGACACCGCACGCCTCGTGGGCGTGTTACTGCAGGTGGGCATGTGGGCGACGCCGATCCTGTGGGACATCAACATCTTGCCCGAGCCCTGGCGCAGCGTGTTCGCGGCCAACCCGATGCACTACGTCGTCCAGGGCTACCGCGACTCCATCTTCTACGCCGTGCCGATCACCGAGCGCGGCTCCGAGACCCTGCTGTTCTGGATCATCACTCTGGCGCTGCTGGCGCTCGGCGTGTTCGTGTTCAAACGGCTGCGGCCCCAGTTCGCCGACCTCGTCTGATGGTGGACGAAAACAGCCCGGAGCTCGCGGTACGCATCCGGGATCTCACCAAGACCTACCGCCTGTACGATCACCCGCGGGACCGGCTCAAGGAGGCCTTCCATCCCCGTGGGAAAACGTATCACCGCCCATTCCACGCCCTGAAGGGCATCGACCTCGAGATTCCCCGCGGGAGCACCACCGGCATCATCGGCCGCAACGGCAGCGGAAAGTCCACCCTGCTGCAATGCATCTGCGGCATCATCCCGCCCACCGCGGGCAGCGTGGAGGTAAAAGGACGCATCGCCGCGCTGCTGGAACTCGGCGCCGGATTCAACCCCGAGTTCAGCGGCCGCGAAAACCTCTACATCAATGCCTCCATCCTCGGCCTGACGCGCGAGGAAGTGGACGCCAGGCTGGACGATATCCTCGCCTTCGCCGACATCGGCGAATACATCGACCAACCGGTGAGGACCTACTCGAGCGGCATGTACGTAAGACTCGCCTTCTCCATTGCGATCCACGTGGACCCGGAGATCCTCATCGTCGACGAGGCGCTCGGCGTCGGCGACATCCACTTCCAGGCGAAATGCTACGACCGCTTCCACAGGTTTCGCGAACAGGGCGTCACCGTGATCTTCGTCACCCACGACCTCAACATGGTGACCCGCTACTGCGACACGGGCTACCTGCTGAGCCACGGCGAGATCGTCGCCAGCGGTAACCCGCGCACCGTGGTGGCGGAGTTCCGCAAGTTCGAGACAGGTCACGGTACGCCCGGGCAGAACGCTGAAGCCGCCGCGGACGACGGCGCCGCCCACGTTTTCGACAGGAATCCCTACGAGACCCGCTACGGCAACAACAAGGTGACCATCACCGGCGGTGGTATCTACGATAAAGCGGGGGAGCCAACGCAGGTGCTGCATACCGGCGATGAATACCGCATATCGCTGGAGGTGAGTTTCTCCGAGGCGGTCGAGGACCCGGTGTTTGCATTCACCATCAAGGATGCGCGGGGCACGGAGATTGCTGGAACCAACACCCACTTCGCCCATGTGGAGACCGGGAGTTTCAATGCGGGAGATCGGGTGCGGGTGGATTTTTCCCAGACGGTTCCCCTCAATGCCGGGGAATACCTGCTTTCATTCGGTTGTGTGGACTTAGGTGGCGGTGAGCTTGTTATCTACGACAGACGGCACGATTTCATTGCATTTCAGGTGGTCTCTGAGCGCGCGGTGGTGGGGATCGTGGATCTGCAGTCGGCAATTGCGTTGAAGCGTAGTTAGGCCTACCGCAATATACGAAAAAAAGAGCAGCCTGATATGATCAATTTCCCACATTCTGCCATGCTCGAGTTTCGGGGTATGGACACTGACCCTAGCAGCCAAATGTCATTATGACAGGTAGAGCGGCGCTTAGAGCTCAATTGAGGTCCGCCTGGGCGCGCACAGTCGAAAACTACTATCAACAACAACGCATCAATTCTGAACACGGACTACAAGCCTTTTTGTGCGCAGAGCTTCTGGAAAGTTTTGAAAACTATGGGGTCGCAGGAAATCGTCGCATTTTCATTGAGCCGACCCTCAATGTTGGTCGATCAATGGAACAGAGAAAGCCCGACATTATGATCTGCAACACGCGTTCGATAATCGGGGTGGTCGAACTGAAGTACAACCCCATGGGGAGTCCCAAATACCTGAAAGACATGGAAACGCTCGACTGGATTGCCAGGAACCCCGATGGTGTCCAGGTCCAGAACAATCGCTATGTTGGGGTCGTACGCGATGATCGAGTCTATCCTCTCGCAAGTGAAGCAGTGTTATGTTGGGCTGGAATTCATCGCTGAATGCCGGCATCCCTCAGCCAGAGAATTGGCAAGTACGCCAAGCGCTACTTCATGGAGTTGCACGCAGTTACACGCCCTGGTGATGATCCGAAAATTGGCGGCAATCCTGTTTTGTGATTTCCCGAATCTCAGAGAGCCGATCGATTCATTACACCTGGTGGGATATTGTGGAGCCGGGAATTGAACGGTGTTCGATAAAAGGATGCAACCAAAACTCTACCTGAATCTGTGGTCGATTTCTCGCTAGTTATTGATGCGCTACTGAAGGTGTGGTGGCTGATACCGGTCGCGCTGCTGGTTGTCATCTTAAAGTCTCCCCGGTTCAAGGGGGCAGTAGGAGAATTCCTGGTCAGGTTGGCGGCGAAAGTATTTCTACCTGCGAGAACGTATCACCCGATCAATAATGTCACCCTTCAATCCCAGGAAGGAACCACGCAGATAGATCATGTTTTCGTGTCACGTTATGGAATTTTTGTCGTGGAAACTAAGAACATGAAGGGTTGGATCTTCGGCGGCGAGAAGCAGGCCCAGTGGACACAAAAGCTATACAGGAAATCTTTCAAATTCCAGAACCCCTTGAGGCAGAACTACAAGCACGTGAAGGCGATGGAATCGTTACTTGATGCGCCCCCGGAGACCATCCATTCCGTTGTTGTCTTTGCCGGAGACAGCGAGTTCAAAACGCCCATGCCATCCAACGTCAAGAAGCAGGGGGCCTATATCAAGTACATCAGGTCATTTCGGGAAGAGGTCCTGGACGACCGCCAGGTGAAGGAGGCGATAGAACGGATCCAGGCGGGGCGTCTTGAACCGAACCGGGAAACTCACCGAAAGCACGTTGAACACTTAAAGGCCAAGGCCACCCTTGCAGCTGAAAAGAAATGCCCGAAGTGTGGCAGTGACATGGTCTTGCGAGCCGCTAAGAAAGGGACATACGCCGGAAAACGGTTTTGGGGGTGCTCGTCTTTTCCCAAATGCAGGGTTATGCTGAATGTCACCTGAGGGATCGTGGCTCCGGACTCGTGGATGTGCATTTGCTTGTGTCGGTCGCTTCGCACCGAACGGCAAGTCTATGGACGCGAGACAAGTGGTTGCAATCTGTGGCAGATTCGCTTGGGCTTGATTGCGATATGACACAAGCGCAACGGTAGGGATCATGTGCCGGGCGATGAACAGAGCGCTTATGTTTAGGCAGATCCGTTGAAGCTACTGCACGCTTGGCCAATAGTCGGTCCCAAAAAACAGCAAGAATGAACTCATGATTAGAACGCTATTTACTCTGCTCATTTCGCTAATGATTTCCGGTTGCGTGTCCACTTATGAGCATTCCGAGCTTCAGGTCCTTCAAGATAAACTCGATCCATCAAAAGGAGTGCTGATATCCATACCGGAAGATGGTTGGTACGGGAGCACGGAATACAAAAACTCCGGGCGTATGACCGCAAATGCCGTTAGATCTGCCTTCGCGAAAAATGCGAGGCATGTGGAACTCGCTACTGACTGTCAGCCTGAGATATGTCTTCAACAAATCGATGGTGACAAGTACGGCTATTTCGTCGAGCCAATAGTGCTTCATTGGGAGGATCGGGCTACAGAATGGTCCGGTATTCCAGACAGAATTGAAATCCAGCTCGTTGTTTACGATGCGCGGACAAAGAAAGAAATCGCGAACTCATCGTATACCGGGGAAAGTAAGTTCTGGACCTTTGGCGGCGATCATCCCCAGGATCTTTTGCTTGAGCCTACCAATGCATACGTAAACACTTTGTACCACTAGAGTAAAAGGGAGAAGAATTGGACTTACGTTGCGTTATCATGACGATTTATGAGTAAGGTGTCGCCACCTACTCACCAAGTAAAAGGGAACCCTTTAACGCCCTTATCAAAAGCTTATAAAGTTTCCCCATAGCCTCGTTGAAGCTATAGGCGCGAGAGAAACGCCTGCGACCGCAGCCGAATCACCTGGACTTGGCACAACAAGACATAAGTACAGTCCACAGCAGCCGTATGCTATAGCTAGATTTCGATCAGGAGATACAGACGAATGCCATACTCCTTCACTATCAAGAAGCTGACGAAAGCGGATGTCGCGCTGATGGGGCCCATGCTCGACATGTTCGGCGAGGCATTTGATGAGAAGGAAACTTATGGAAATGCCAGGCCCCAAAAGGCCTATTTAGAGCGCCTGCTTGCTGGCGAAAGCTTCATCGCGCTCGTTGCGCTTGCGGAAGGGAAAGTCGCCGGTGGTATTGCGGCGTACGAATTGCACAAGTTTGAACAGGAGCGAAGCGAAATCTTCATCTACGATCTTGCCGTTGCCGAGGAATATCGCCGGCAAGGAATCGCCACGGCCTTGATCGAGGAGATTAAGCAAGTCGCTGCAAACCGGGGGGCATACTTGGTCGTGATAGCAGCCGATGCCGGCGACGAGCCGGCAATCGCGCTATATGACAAGCTCGGTGTTCGCGAAGAAGTATTGCACTTTGATATTGCCATTGGGAGTGGCAAGTGAGGTTCACGTGTACAGAATTCAGGCCCGACTATCCCAGGTGGAGGGAGACTGGAATTTTGCGGTAGAGGTAGAAATCCTGAGTGTGCTGATCAACAGGTCATGCAACTTCTCCACCGCCTCGTTTCCCGCCGAAGCCTGGCTCCGGTAGACCGACACCTCCATCGGATCCAGCGGTCCGAGTCCATGGTTGCTGCCCAGCACTTCCAGGTGCGAGGGCGTGCTGCACTGGGTCAGTACCGCCACCGCCAGCCCGCTCTCGACGGCCGCGATCTGGCCGGCCAGGCTGGAGCTGTTGTAGACCACCCGGTACCTGCGTCCCTGCTGCGCCAGGGAGTTGATCGCGGTGCGCCTGGCGAGGCTGGTGCTTTCGTACACGGCGATGGGCAGGGGATCGCGTCGCCATACCTCGAATTGTGGAGATCCTATCCAGACCATCGGTTCGTGGAACAGCAGGATGCCCTGCCTGGGGTGTTCCCGCGAAACCAGCGCCAGGTCGAGATCGCCCCGCTCCACGCGCGGAATCAGGGAGGGGGATTGTTCGCAGTGAAGCTCGATCTCCACCGAGCCATGGTAGGGGGCGAATCGCTTCAGCACCGGGGCGAGGTACCTCGCCGCGTAGTCGTCCGGCACGCCGAGGCGGATGCTGCCCGTCAGTTCCCTGCCCTGGAACGCCGCCCGGGTCTCGGCGTGCAGGTCCAGCATCCGGCGGGCATAGCCCAGCATCCGCTGCCCGTCCGGGGTGAGCTGGTGCTGGCGTGGTCCCCTCGCCAGCAAGCGGCAGCCCAGCGCGGATTCGAGCTTCTTCAGTTGCATGCTCACCGCCGACTGGGATCGGTGCACCACGGGGGCGGCAGCGGATAGCGACCCGGTGTCCACCACCGCCACGAAGCATTTCAACCAGTCGATCTGGATGTCGCCGGAAATCATATGGTCAGCATATTTATTCGATTAACGAATAGTTTACAACGTAAATATTCGTTTTTATCAGAACAGATCTCGATGCATCATCCCCGCCCCGCACAGGAACTGTAAGAGGTAATGGCATGAACACCGTGGATACCGGGTTGCATCGACTCGACGGCCGGCTGGTCTGGACCGGCTTTCGCGAGCTTGTTCCGCTGTCCATTTTCGTGGTCGCGTTCGGTGCGGCTTTCGGTCTGGCGGCGACGCAGGCGGGAATCGGAGAGCTGGCGGTCGTTGTCATGAGCACGCTGGTTTTCTCCGGCTACGCGCAGTTCGCCGCGCTGGAGCTGTGGGGCCAGCAGGTGCCGGTCATCACGATGCTGGTCACCGTGCTGGTGATCAGCGCGCGTCACCTGCTGATGGGAGCGACGCTCTATCCCTGGCTGCGAGAGTTGCCGCCGGTGAAACGCTACGGGGTGATGCTCGTTGCCTCCGATGCCAACTGGGCCATGTCCCTGCAGGCCTTTGGCCGCGGGCAACCGGGATTCGGCCTGTTACTGGGCGGCGGGCTCGCGTTGTGGCTGTTCTGGGTGCTGGGCACCCTGCTGGGGGTCTGTTCGGGTGGCGTCGTCCGCGACCCCCGGAGCTGGGGGCTCGACATGGTCATGGGTTGCTTCCTGCTGGCGGTGCTGGTCAGCGGAAAGAACAACTGGCGCATGCTGGTGAACTGGTCGGTCGCGGCCTGTGCGTCGCTGCTCGCCTTCCGCTACCTGCCGGAGAACAGCCACGTCATCACGGGCGCGGTTGCCGGCGGCGTGGCCGGCATCTTCGGACGGGAGAAGATCGATGAGCATTGAAACCGCGGGTTGGGGCACCCTGGTGCTCGTCCTTGCCATGATGATCGTGACCCTGGCGACCCGCTGGGGCGGTGTCTTCGTCATGTCCCTGGTCCCGGTCGGTCACAGGGTGAAACGCTTCATCGACGGGATGTCCGGATCCGTGCTGGTGGCGCTGCTGGCGCCCATGGCGGTGGCCGGTGACAACGGCGCCCGGGCCGCCCTGCTGGTTACCGCCGTCTTCATGTTGTTGACGAGGAAACCCCTGCTGGCTATCACCGGCGGCATCCTGGCGGCGGCGCTGGTCCGGCAGTTGCCGGGTTGACCGAATCCGTTATTCCGGACAACGCAACCTGCCATTCATAGCCCATCGCGACGCATCACGCCGGGATGCCATCGGAACGGCCCGGATTCACGCTTCCCGCGCTTTCTGGTCGCCCACCCGAACCCACCGACCCACCGGGTCCGGCAGGGCGGCAAGAATTTCTTCCAGGTCGTGCTTGACGAGGTTCTTGTGGCATTCCGCGACGACCAGCTTGAGGCTCTGCTGGCCGAGTTCATTGCGCAGGAGGCCGAGAAACCCGGGTGCCGCCACCAGTACCAGTTCGCGGAAGGCGTTCGCTTTCCGGCTCTCCTCGACGTGTTCGGCGATACGGTGCGCGAACCCGCGGGCGAGCTGTTCGCTCATCGTCGTATGCGGCTCCATCGCGTGCCGGCCCGGCCCCATGCGGTCGTGGCTGCGGCCCGGCGCCGCCGTCAGTTCCTCCCGTTCCGGCCGCCTGGCCTCCGGGCAGGAGAGCGTATCCAGTTCGCGCACCGCCTCGCCCCCGCGGTAGGCGAAAACACGTGCATGGGTCTGGTTGGCGACCACGATCCAGAGTTCGTCCATAGTGGCAATGGGCAGTTCCCGGCCCTTCGAGTTGACTGGTTACTCATCCTAGCAGCGGGACGGGTGGGCGAGTTGACCACGGTCAAGTACCGCTTGCGTGGGTCTGCTCCGGACGGGCGGCGCGCGTAGAGATTGACCGGGATCAATATCTGGCGCCCCGCTGGTTCCATACTGTGACTCATGGACCATCGGAACAGGCATGTTCAGCAGTTCGTGGATCGCCGCCACGCCGGCCAGTTACTGGCCCTGCGCCTGCAGAACTACCGCGAGGTTCCCGGCCTCCTGGTACTGGCGTTGCCCCGGGGCGGCGTGCCGGTCGCGCGGGAGGTGGCGCGGACCCTGGGGGCGGAACTCGATATCCTCCTGGTGCGCAAGCTGGGTTGCCCCGGCCACGAGGAGATGGCCATGGGCGCCATCGCCGGCGACGGCAGCCGGGTGCTGGACGAACGCACCGTGGCGATGATCGGTATCAGCCGCGCGCAGGTCGACGCGGTGGAACGCCGCGAGCGCGCGGAACTCGAACGCCGCGAGCACGCTTACCGGGGAGACCGACCGGCGCCGGTCGTCGCCGGGCGGACGGTGATCCTGGTCGACGACGGCCTCGCCACCGGCTCCACGATGGAGGTGGCCGTCGCCACTCTCAGGCGCCAGGGAGCCCGCCGGATCGTGGTCGCCGTACCCGTCGCGCCCGCGGACGCGAAGGCGGAATTTAGGCGCCTGGCGGACGCCTTCGTCTGCGTGCTGGCGCCGGTGAACTTCCACGCCGTGGGCTACTGGTACCAGTATTTCGACCAGACCAGCGATGCCGAGGTGCGGCAACTGCTGCGCGATGCCGCGGAAGCCCGTAGCGAGGACGATGCGTGACCGTATCCACGCGCCTCTCGACACGGTGCGCGGCATCGCGACGCGCCTCGACGGTAACGACGCCGACTACGATCAACTGCTGGAGCTGACCCGCGACCGGCAGCTGGTGCTGCTGGGGGAGGCCAGCCACGGCACCCGCGAGTTCTATCGCATGCGGGCGGAGATCACCCGGCGGCTCATCACCGAGCAGGGTTTCGAGGCGGTGGCGGTGGAGGCGGACTGGCCCGACGCCTGGCGCGTCAACCTCTGCGCGCTCCACCCGGAGGGCGAGGAGCCGGAAACCTCGCTCGACGACTTCCAGCGGTTTCTGCGCTGGATGTGGCGCAACGCGGAGGTGCTGCACTTCGTTCACTGGCTGCGCGAGTGGAACGCCGGCCAGCCCAGGCTGGCGCGCGCTGGCTTCTACGGGCTCGATCTCTACAGCCTGTACCGCTCCGCGGAAGCGGTGATCGAATACCTGGAACCCATCGACCCGGAGCAGGCGCAGATCGCCCAACGGCGCTATGCCTGCCTCGATCATGTCGCCGACGCCCAGGCCTACGGTTACCAGGCCACCTTCGGGCTCCGCCCCGACTGCCGCGACCAGGTCATCCGCCAGATCGTGTCGCTTCGCCAGCGCGCCCCGCTCTACCTGGCGCATGATGGCGTGGAGGCCGGCGAACGGCAGTTCTACGCCGAGCGCAACGCGGCAGTGGTGGGGAACGCCGAACAGTACTACCGCGCCATGTTCAGTTCCCGGGTAAACAGCTGGAACGTGCGCGACGAACACATGGGTGAGACCCTGCTGGCGCTGTGCGCACACCTGCGGGCGCGCGGCGGCAAGGGGCGCGTGTTGGTCTGGGCCCACAATTCCCACCTTGGCGACGCCCGCGCCACGGACATGGGGCGCGCCGGCGAACTCAATCTCGGACAACTGGCCCGCCAGTCGCTCGGGCGCGACCGGGTCGCTCTGGTCGGGTTTACCACTTACACCGGTCACGTGGCCGCGGCCCCGGACTGGGATGCCGAGGTGGAGCGCTTCGCCGTGCGACCCGCACTGGAAGGCAGCTACGAGGAACTGTTCCGCCGCTCGCACCTCGACCGCTTCTACCTGCCTCTCGCGGGCGAGGCCGCCGCCACGCTGAACCCGGCGCTGCTGGAACGCGCCATCGGCGTGGTCTACCGCCCGCAAAGCGAGCGCCACAGCCACTATTTTCACGCCTCGCTGCCGAGCCAGTTCGACGCCGTGTTCCACCTGGACGAGACCGACGCGGTGGAGCCTCTGGACGCGCCGTCGTCCTGGCCGGAGTCCGCTCCCCGTGAGGCCGACGAGACCTGGCCCTTCGGCGTCTGAGCTGGCTTTCGGTGATTCTGCCTTGCCGGTGTCGCGCGGCGGGCAGCGTCGCCGGATCGATCAAGGCGCCCGGTCATTCAGCGGTTTCCGTCGCCGCCAGGGATTCCCGCTCGATGGCCTCGCCGTCGAGGATCACCCATTCGATCCGGTTGAATGCGCCTACCTCCTCCAGCGGGTTCGCCTCGAGCACCAGCAGGTTCGCCACCTTGCCCGGCTCCACGGTGCCGTAGCGGTCATCGAGGCCGAATGCGCGGGCATTGTTGATCGTGGCCGCTTCCAGCAGTGCGCGTAGCGGCACCCCGGTCCGGGCCATGTGCTCGAGTTCCTGGTAGGTGCTGAGGCCCGGGTGGTTGCCGTGGCCGGGGTTGGCGGGGTGGTCGCTGCCGAGCAGGAGCGGGTGACCCTTTTCGGCGAGATAGCGCAGCGCGCGTTCGCCCTGGCCGATCGGGCGGCCCAGGAATTCGGCGATGCGCTCGTCGGGAAGCCCCTCGAAGTCCTCGTCGACCAGTTCCTGGCGGAACCACTGGCCTTCCTCCGTGCGGTACCAGTCGAGCAATGGCGCGGGAGCGACCTTCGCCACCGCCGGTTCGTCAAGCATCCCCGGCTGAAACATCGCCCGGGTTCCGTCCATCACCCGAAGCGTCGCCTGGAACCCGGTCCCCGAAGCCATCACGCGATCCAGGTGCGCCCGGATCGGGACGGGAACGCCCTCCTGGCCACGGAGTTCGCCCCAGTTCCACAGGCCGTGGGAGAGCACGTACACCCCGGCGTCCAGGGCCAGGGACTGCATGTCGAGGGCATTGGCATGGGCGAGCACCGGCATTCCGAGCCTGTGCGCTGCCTCGACGATACTGGCTATGGTCTCCACGCCTGGCAGCGGCCAGTCGCTGCGCAGGTCCCAGCCGTCCTCGAAGAACAGCTTCACGCAGATTGCGTCGTCCGCATGCATGCGCTCCACAACAGTCTCGGGAGTGTGTTCGGCCGGGTCGAGACCGTCCGGCAGCGCGCGCCCGCTGCCCGGCTCGTCGACCAGGTAGGGAAACTGCCTGGCGGGTGACTCTCCAGGCATCAGCAGTAGCGGGTATCCACCCACGATGGGCGCGGGCCCGCAATGGAACAGGTGTGGATGCACCGGGCTCGCCGCCACGCGCTCGACCACGCGGGGAAGGGGCACCGGATCCAGTACCTGGGTCACGCCGTGGTAGAGCAGGCTGCGCGGAAGCTGGGTCTCGTAGAACCTGGCGAGGTCAGCGTGGCGCGTCGCGGGACCCATCCCGGCGAACCCGAGACCGGGAATCACCGCGAGGTGGACATGACTGTCCATCAGCCCGGGCACCAGGAAGCGGCCCGCGCCGTCGAGCACGGGTACCCCGGGGATTGCGTCCATCCGTCCCTGGCGCACCTCGGCGATGCGCCCGTCGCGCACCAGGACGTCCGCATCCGCCAGGGGCCCGGCCCGCTCGGCCGAGACCACGGTGACGCTACGGATCAGGAGATCGGCCGCGCCGGCGGAAACGGGCCATCCGATCACCAGGGCGAGAAGCCACGCCAGGGAAGTGGCTGCGAGTCCTCGCCTGGCACAGGGGGGCGCCTCCCGCGCTGCGACCAGGCGCACGATGTCCGGCACCGCGGACCTCCAGTCCACGACCCGGTTAACGGTAAGCTAGGCCGCCTGGCAGGTCATGTCCTTCCCGCAGCACATCGGCGACTTGATTTTGCCGTGCCCGTTGGGGCACTGCGATATCTGTACGTCCTTACCGTTGTCGAGGGTGATGCTGCCGTTTTCCAGTGGGGCATCGCATTTGCCGCAGGTCGCATTGACGCTCATGCCGCAGACGTCGCATTCGTAGGTGGCCATGTTGGATCTCCCGTGAGTTGGAACTGGTGTCCGGGGTACTGTAGCAGTCCGGAGAATGGGGTGCCATGCGGGGACCGGAGAATCGCCGAAATCAATCGACCGGAGCCCCGGTCGGAAATTGCCCGGGATACGACCACTTTGGCGGACAGGAGCTGGAATTTTCACGACGGCGAGGAAATTAATGCTTGCGATACAACAATTTGGTGATCTGCACAGTCGGGTCTATTTCCGGTAAACAACAAAGCGAGTACTCTCCATTTATGATTGTCACGCCAGACTTAAAGTGGATGCCGAATCAAGAATCAATGCCGCATTGGGAAAGATACTCAGAAATTTCAACTTCCTGGAGTTGAATCTCGGGCTTTGTCTCAGGCTTTTGGAAAACCCCGACAACCCTGTCGAGTCTCATGATTTTCTATACAAAGCGGGATTGCCAAAGATACTGGCAAAACTGAAAGAACATGTTGATAGATGCACGCATATCAAGGATGTCAGTGAGTTTCACGAGTGGGCCGAGCGTGTTGAAGGCGTTCGAAAACTGAGAAACTATTACGTGCATGGCACCTGGGAATACTTGCCGAGTCGGCGTAACGCGCCTCTAGGTTTTCGAATACCTCCCTGGCGAACGGAAAGAATACTGGGTAACGCCGAAGGAAACATGCGCATTGAAGAGTTGGAAGCAGACGCCGAACGCATCGAGCAGGCGTTTCATGATTTCACACGTATTCGTAGAAAGCTGCACATATAGACTCCCGATACCGTATGGCAGTGGAGTGATTTGATGCAGTCAGCCCTCACCATCAGAGGATCAATCCATGACTGATGTAACAATGATAGGACTCGGCGCCATGGGAGGCGCGCTGGCTCGCGCATTCCTCGGCGCAGGACACGCCGTCACAGTTTGGAATCGTACTGCATCGAAGGCAGACGCGTTTCTCGAACTGGGCGCAATTGGCGCTCTGCAACGTATTCGAAACCAGGCGAAACTGGCGCGGATCAACAGCGAAGTGCCGGACTTGATATCCAGTTTCTTCCGGCGAGCGATCGCGGCCGGATATGGCAAAGAGGACGTCGCATCGGTCATCAAGGTGATGCGGTCCGGCAATACTGCCAGGCATAGCAACAGGCAATGTCCAGCGTGATCGACAGACGAATATCGACGTCAACAAAGTAAGGAGGAAGCTGCCATGTGGCCAGATACCAGGATATGCGAGCTGTTCGGCGTGGAACATCCCATCGTCCTGTCCCCCATGGCGGGGTCGGCCGGCCCCGAACTGGCGAGCGCGGTATGCATGGCGGGCGGCCTCGGGTCGTTGCCGTGCGCCTTCCTGACGCTAGACGAGGTCCGTAATCACGTGACTGCCGTGCGGCAGATCACGACGAAACCGCTGAGCCTTAATTTTTTCTGCCACGAGTACCTGGAATACGACGAATCAGAGGAACGAGCCTGGCTGGACCGGTTCTCGCCCTACTGTTCCGAGCTCGGGGTGGAGCCGACCCTGGGTGGACCGTCATTCAACGACATCCCTTTTGGCGAGGAACACTGCCAACTGGTCGAGGAACTGCGCCCGGCGGTCGCGAGCTTCCACTTCGGCCTGCCGGACGACAGCCTGCTGCAACGGGTGAAAAAAGCCGGCTGCCGCGTGATCAGCTCCGCCAATACCGTGGACGAGTCGGTCTGGCTGGAGAGCCGCGGCTGCGACGTGGTCATCGCCCAGGGCACGGAAGCCGGCGGACATCGTGCCATGTTCCTGTCGAAGACGGTTGCCGAGCAGGCTGGCACCATGGCACTGGTGCCCCAGGTCGTCGACGCGGTCAAGGTTCCGGTGATCGCGGCGGGTGGGATTGCGGACGGCCGGGGCATCGCGGCGGCCTTCGCGCTCGGCGCCTCCGGCGTTCAGATGGGTACCGCCTACCTGTTCACCGACGAGTCCTGGGCCAGTGCGATGTACCGTAGCAAGCTGCATTCCGCGCGCGACGACGGCACCGTGTTGACCAACGTCTTCTCTGGCAGGCCCGCGCGGGGATTTGCGACCCGCCTGACCCGGGAGCTGGGTCCCATCGCCGGGAAGCCGATGTCCTTCCCGATGGGGTACGGCGTGATCGGGCAGTTCAAGGCAAAAGCCGAGGCCGCTGGTTCCACCGAGTTTTCCACCTACCTGGCCGGGCAGTCCGCCAGCCTGGGTCGTGCCGGATCCGCGGCCGAGTTGACCCGGCGCCTGGTGCAGGAGACCCGGGAGCATCTTTCGCGCCTTGCTTTGTGACACTGTAAGGCCCTCGTCCCCCGATGGGTAGAGCCGAAGGGTTTGTCGTGTAGATCGAGTTCCGGATCCAATCTCTGCGAGATGGCGAGGCGGGATTGCCTTCCGCAATGAAACCCGGATAAAAATGGAACAAGGAAGACAGTTCAGGAGATTGTCGAATTTCGGTCGCGCCATTCGACTAGTGAACGCAACCGATATCCGCGCTGAAGAGCGAACATCCTGACGATAGTGGAGAAACGACATGACGAACATTGCAAAGAACACGATCTGCATCTGGTACGAGAAAGAAGCCGAGGAAGCCGCGAAGTTTTATGCCGAAACCTTTCCCGATTCGTCGGTAGACGCAGTTCACCGCGCGCCCGGAGACTATCCCGCGGGACAGGAAGGGGACGTGATCACCGTCCAGTTCACCGTGATGGGCGTTGCGTGCCTGGGGCTGAACGGCGGCCCCGGAGTCGAGCACAACATCGCGTTCTCATTCCAGGTCGCGACCGAAGACCAGGCCGAAACCGATCGTTACTGGAACGCGATCGTGGGCAACGGCGGCCAGGAAAGTGAGTGCGGATGGTGCAAGGACAAGTGGGGCATTTCCTGGCAGATCACGCCGGTCGCCCTGACGAAAGCCTACACCAGCAGCGACCAGGCGGCGGCGAAACGGGCATTCAACGCGATGATGACGATGCGGAAGATCGACGTCGCGGCGATCGAGGCGGCGGTTCGCGGTTGATGATTGCAACAACCGCAGATAGAGGTAAAACTCCGGTACCAGATACTATCGGAGAAACCATCCATGATCGGGAGCCTGCCACCCGGATACCGGCAAGCCAGTCGTGACGACGCTCCCGCCATGACCGAACTCGTGAACATGGCGGGCGAGGGATTGCCGCTGTATCTGTGGGGGAACATGGCCGCCGAAGGGCAGTCGCCATGGGACGTGGGCCGGGAGCGGGCCCGCCGCGAGTCCGGTTCGTTTTCGTATCGCAACACGATCGTGCGGACGGATGCCGGAAACGTGGTCGCGGCGCTGGTCGGCTATCCCCTCGATGACGATCCCTCTCCGGCCGACTACGCGAGCATGCCACCCATGTTCGTTCCGCTACAGCAACTCGAGGACATGGCGCCGGGTACATGGTACGTCAATGTTCTCGCGAGCTATCCGGAGTACAGGGGCAGGGGGTACGGGAGCGGACTGCTGTCGATCGCGGAGGCCGTGGCCATCGACCAGTCGAAGAGTGGCCTGAGTATCATCGTCGCCGATTCGAACGCGGGCGCACGCAGGCTTTACGAGCGCCACGGTTACGCCGAAGTTGCACGCAGGGAGATGGTCAAGGAGGGCTGGGAAAGCCCCGGCAGAAACTGGGTGCTGCTGGTGAAACCACTCTGATCGCCATGACGACGGGCAATGTCATGTGCGTACGGCATTGTTGTTCTAGGCAATATCGGCAACCGGGGCGACGGTGGCAACTATAATCCGGGAGATGACCGTGGCCGACCTGCCGGCCGTGTTCTCCGTTCGAACCTCGACCATAGAAAATGCCATCACGCTGGATGAACTCGAGCAGGAATACGGCGTCACTCCCGAATCGCTGGCGAAAGCCATGAAGTCCAACGTGAGGGGCTGGCTATGCGAGGAAGCCGGTGAAGTGGCAGGGTTTTCCATGGGAAACCGGACAAGTGGTGAAGTCCAGGTCGTCGCGGTGCATCCCGACCACGAGGGAAAGGGAATCGGCAAGGCACTCCTGGGCGAGGTCACTCGCTGGCTTCGCTCGGCAGGCCACGAGGAAATCTGGCTGTGCGCAAACCCCGATCCGGGCATTCGCGCCCATGGTTTCTACCGAAAGCTGGGATGGAGATCCACCGGAGAGATGAAGGGATGCGATGAAATCATGGTGCTTGAGTGTGCCGATGAATAGCGAGCAGGACATCAGTGACGCCTATCCGCCACCGGAGATCGCGCGCAAGATCAAGCGCAAGCGGGCGGAGCAGCCCTAGGGCGGCGGCCGGGAATCGGTGTCGCGGTCTGCGGGCCGGAGAATGGAAGATCGCGTGTTCTACCTGATTGCGGCTGACGCCATACTGTTCGTACACTTCGCGTTCGTGGTGTTCGTTTTCGTTGGCCTCGTGCTCGTCCTTGTTGGCGGGATGCGTGACTGGAAATGGGTGCGCAACCCCCGGTTCCGCCTGGCCCATCTCGTGAGCATAGGCATCGTGGTACTGCAGTCCTGGCTCGGCGCAATCTGCCCGCTCACGACCTGGGAGATGGCGCTGCGTGCAAAGGCAGGCGACGCGGTCTATTCCGGGTCATTCATTGCCCACTGGGTGGAATCGGCCCTGTACTACCAGGCGCCGGAGTGGGTGTTCGTCCTGTGCTATACATCGTTCGGGGTGCTGGTCGTCGCGAGCTGGTTCTGGGTCCGGCCGCGCCCGATCGACAATCGGGGAGAGTGACCGTTGCAGGAACTTCAACTACTGGTAGACCTCCACAAGGGCGCTGATCGGCAAGGTCCCGGCGGGGAGGAAGAGACGGAGAGAGCCGTCGAGCTGGCCGGCCTGGATCGCGAGGCACCGCTGAGGATCGCGGATATCGGCTGTGGCACGGGAGCCTCCTCGCTGGTCCTTGCCCGCCTGCTCAACGCGGAGATCACGGCGGTGGACTTTATCCAGGAATTCCTGGAAGTGCTGGAAGCCAGGGCGGAAGCCGCCGGGCTGGCCGACAATATCTCGACTCTCTGCCAGTCGATGGGCAGCCTCCCATTCCCGGAGGGGGAGTTCGACGTGATCTGGTCGGAGGGCGCGATCTACAACATCGGCTTCGAGACAGGCGTCAGGGAGTGGCGCCGCTTCCTGAAACCCGGCGGCGTGCTGGTGGTTTCAGAGATCAGCTGGCTCACCGGCACCCGCCCCGGGGAACTCGAGGTCTACTGGGAGGGTGCGTATCGCGAAATCGACACGCCCTCGGCGAAACTGAACGTGCTGGAACGACACGGTTATTCGCCGACGGGATTCTTTGTCCTGCCGGAGCGCTGCTGGCTGGATAACTACTACCGGCCGACGCGAGCGGGCTTCGACGCGTTCATCCTGCGTAACGGAAATAGCGAGGAAGCGCGCAAACTCGTAGAATCGGAACGCGAGGAGATCGCACTTTATGAAAAGTACAGGGAGTACTACGGCTACGGTATGTACATCGCGAAAAAGGTGCGCGATACACGATGAGCAAACACCGGATTTTCTCCATGCCGTTCGCGAGGGTCTACCCGATGTATGTGCAGAAGGCGGAGCGGAAAGGCAGGACGAAGCAGGAAGTCGACGGGATCATTCGCTGGCTGACCGGCTACGACCAGGCGGGGCTGGAGAAGCAGATAGCGCGGGAGAACGACTTCGAAACGTTCTTCGCCGAGGCCCCCGGTATGAACCCGAACGCCACGCTCATCAGGGGTGTCATGTGCGGCGTACGCGTCGAGGAAATCGAGGACACGCTGATGCAGAAGATTCGATACCTGGACAAGCTGGTGGATGAACTGGCAAAGGGAAAGGCGATGGAGAAGATCCTTCGGGAATGAGGGAGGGAACAGGGTTGTCACTTTGGCAAAGGAGTACGCACATGAGCACAGATTCGATATACCACGAGGGAATGCGGAACCTGCAGGACCTGCGCGATACCCGGCGTATCGCCGACCGCCTGGAGGAAGTCATCGTCCATTCGGCGTTCACGGAAAGCGACCGCGAATTCATCCAGCGAAGCGCCATGTTATTCGTTGCCACCGCCGACGCCGCGGGTCACCCCGACTGTTCCTACAAGGGCGGGCTGCCCGGATTCGTCCGCGTCCTGGACGAGAACACGCTGGCGTTCCCGGACTACGACGGAAACGGGATGTACCGTTCCTGGGGCAACCTCGAGGTCAATCCCCATGTCGGACTGTTGTTCATCGATTTCGACAAGCAGAGCCGGCTTCGGGTCAACGGAACGGCGGTTATCAGCGCGGACGATCCGCTGATGGCAGAGTTCCCCGGCGCCGTCTTCGTCATCCGGGTGAAGGCGGAGAACATCTTCCCCGCCTGCCCACGCTATATCCACAGGATGCAGTTGATCGAGCTGTCGAGATACGCGCCGAGAGCGGAATTCGAGCCCCCAGTGCCGGAATGGAAGACATACGACGAGTTTCGCGATGCGCTCCCGGAGCGGGACCGCGCCTGCCTGGCGGCTGACGACACACCGGACGATACCGAGGCCACCTGACCGCGTGCAACGCGGCTTTCGGGAGCAGGCTAAAGTTCACTTGGACAGGGGGCGCCGGCGATGGTTACCATTGCATAACTCCTGGCCACACTTCCCGATGCAAATCACAGGATCGCTCCTTCGCACCCTCGCCCTTGGCGTCCTGGCCTGGTTTCTGCCGCTGAATCCGGCAAGCGCGACGGAAGTCATCGACTCTCACATCGAGAAATGGACCGGCGATTTCGAGGACATGCTGGAGCGGCGCCGGATCCGGGCGCTGGTGGTGCCCAACAGGCTCATGTATTTCCTCGACGGCCCGGTCCAGCGGGGCACCTCCTACGAGAGTCTGCAGCATTTCGCCCGCTTCATCGACGAGAAGTACAAGCTCGGCGCTCGCCGGATGAAGGTCGTCTACATACCGGTGACCCGGGACAAGTTGATTCCCTATCTCAAGGAGGGCATCGGTGACGTCGCGGTGGCCAATCTCACGATCACCCCCGAACGGTTGGCGGAGGTGGATTTTTCCGAGCCGATCCTGGACGACGTCAGGGAGATCCTCGTGACTGGCCCCTCGGCGCCCGAGATCCGGGAGCTGGCCGATCTCGGTGGGAAAACCGTGTACGCGCGTTACTCGAGCAGCTATTTCGCGCACCTTGAATGGCTCAACGAGCAACTCGAGCAAAATGGCTTCGACCCGGTAAACATCGTTCCCGCGGACGAAAACCTGGAGGACAGCGACCTGCTCGAGATGGTTAATGCAGGGCTGCTCCCGATGGTGATCGTGGACAGCCACAAGGCGGAATTCTGGGGCGGAATCTTCGACAACATCGTCGTCCGCCACGATGTCGCCGTCACCGTGGGGGGAAAGATCGGCTGGGCCTTCCGCAAGAACAGCCCGACGTTGGGCAAGGTCCTTGCACAGTACATCGGGCCCAACAGGAAAGGATCCGCGGTCGGAAACACGATCTACAACCGCTACCTCAAGGAAAACAAGTGGGTGAAAAACGCCTACTCGGACGAAAACATCCGCCGCTACCAGGAAACCGCGGAATTCTTCCGCCAATACGCGGGTGAATACGGATTCGACTGGCTCATGCTGATCGCCCAGGGCTACCAGGAGTCCGGCCTTGACCAGAGCGTGCGTAGCCCCAGCGGAGCGATCGGCATCATGCAGCTATTGCCGTCCACCGCCGCGGATCCCAATGTAGGCATCAAGAACATCGATGACATGGAAAACAATATCCATGCCGGGACGAAGTACATGCGCTTTCTGCGGGATCAATATTTTGACGACCCCGAAATCGATCCGCTGAACCAGACCCTGCTGTCATTCGCCGCTTATAACGCCGGTCCCGGGCGGATGGCGGAGATACGCGAGGAGACCCGGGAACGCGGCCTCGACCCCAATACCTGGTTTGGCAACGTGGAGCGAATCGTCGCCAGGCGGATCGGCCGCGAGACCGTGGACTACGTCGGCAACATCTACAAGTACTACATCGCCTACAAGCTGCTTTCCGAGCAGGGCGCCGAGCGCGTCGAGGCCAGGCGGGCGCTGGAGGAAGAGCTGGACTAGGCGCACGGCGCCATGGAGATCCGGCCCGTTTCTCGCCGTGTCGCACGTGGCACAACCCGCGTCGTGCGAGTAATCGCGTTCGACCTCCCGCCGGTCGTACCATCTTTTCCGTGACGGTGCCCGCGGCCTCGTGTCGCGGGTTAAAAGGGAATCCGGTATTGCCCGACGGGGTCGGGCGAATCCGGAGCTGCCCCCGCAACTGTAGGCGGCGAGTCGACCACCAGGAATGCCACTGGGAAACCGGGAAGGCAGGTGACCGACGCCAGTAGCCGCGAGCCAGGAAACCTGCCGTCCGACGCGACCGGGAGCGCGCGCCATCGACACGGCGCAGGCAACCGGTCAAAGCCAACATTCGAACGGGCGGGGTGTCCCGGCGGTAGTAGTCGTGGCCAGCGATCGATTCCGCTCGCGTGCCTCGACGAGGGCGCCGTCTCGTGTTCGTTCCCGTTCGGATCGATTCGAGGTACCGTCATGTCCGTAGACCAGCAAGTTTCCCGCCTGGGCAGCAACTACTGTCACGCGATCGACCAGGGCGATCGCAACGTTCCCGTCAACCTTCGCCAGACCGGCCCCACGCCTGTCGAGATGCTGATCTCGACACGGGTGCGCAAATCGCCGTACTGGCACCTGTCGCACCAGGCAGGCTGCTGGCGGGCCACGGTGTACAACCGCATGTACCATCCGCGCGGCTACGTGCGCCCCGAGGACGGTGGCGCGATGGCCGAGTACGACGCCCTCGTCAACCACGTGACCCTGTGGAACGTCGCGGTCGAACGCCAGGTGCAGGTCAAGGGTGCGGATGCCGAGGCCTTCGTCAACTACGTGATCACCCGCGACGCCACCCGCATCCAGCCGATGCGCGGCAAGTACGTGATCCTGTGCAACGAGGATGGCGGCATTCTCAACGACCCGGTGCTGCTGCGCATCGCCGAGGACGAGTTCTGGTTCTCGATCTCTGACAGCGACCTCGAATTGTGGCTGCGCGGCGTCAACCTGGGCCTTGGCTACGACGTCACCATTCGCGAGATCGACGTCTCGCCGGTGCAGATCCAGGGCCCGAAGTCGGAGGCGCTGATTGTCGACCTGTTTGGCGAGGGCGCGCGCACGCTGCCCTACTACGGATTGATGCGTGGCAGCGTGGCGGGCTGCGACGTGATCGTCTCGCAGACCGGGTTCACCGGCGAGAAGGGTTACGAGATCTACCTGTACGATGCCACGCTCAATGCCGATGCGATGTGGAACGCGGTGCTCGAGGCCGGCCAACGCCACAGCCTGATGGTCATCGCCCCGGCCCACCATCGCCGCATCGCCGCCGGCATCCTGTCCTGGGGGCAGGACATGGATTCCGAGACGCTGCCGTTCCAGTGCAACCTCGCCTACCAGGTGCCGCGGAAAAAGTCTGCGGACTACATCGGCAAGGCACGACTCGAGCAGGTACACGCGGAGATCGAGGCGGGCAACCCGCCATTTCACCTGGCGATGGCAGGCATCGCATTCGGCGGCATGCCAGTGACCGACTACGCACCGGATTTCTGGCTGATTGCCGAGATCGAGGGCGGCGAGCCGGTGGGCTACGTCACCTCGCCGTGGTACTCGCCGGAACTGCAGATGAACATCGCGCTTTGCTACCTGCCCCCGAGGCTGCACGCGCCCGGAACGCGGGTCCACGTTTGGCTGCCGGAAGAATACACTGCGGGACATCCCGGGCCGACGGTGGCCGGAGAGGTAGTGGAGGTGCCGTTCCGGCCATCAGTGAATCCCAACTCGCGCGAGGTCGCAAAATACAAGGGACGCGACCACGCGGATTGACCGCCAGGAAACGATGGCGCACGGCCGCTGCACGGCGTTCGATCGGATCCGGTTTTCGATGGTCTTCCACTACAACTGATCCGCTGCGCAGGGCGTTATGCTATATAGGCCGACTGCACTATATCGGAGAAATCCATGAGTACTGCCGCAGAAACAATCGAAAACTATATCGAGGCAACCCGTCTCGGGGACGTCGATGGGCTGAGGAAGCTGTTTTCACGAGAAGCCCTGATGTCTGGATTCTACAAAGGAGAATACTACTCCGGATCCCCCGAGGCGTTTTTCGAGGAAGTCCGCGACAATCCCAGCCCCGCTGAAACGGGGCAAGAATATATTGGCGAAATTACTTATACGGAAGTAATCGGCAATATTGCCCAGGTAACAATGAAGGAGAAGGGGTATCTGGGCTTGAATTTCTCGAACCTGTTTCATCTGGCATACATGGATGATGAATGGCGCATCATAAGCAAGACCTATATCGATACGTAACCATCTCAAAGTTGAGACCGATTCCAGGCACCCTGCTAATTTTTGCCAGATTTCTATGATGAGGTATCGATTGGCGTTCGCCGTATTCGACTATAGGCACACAACCTGACACGAGCTTGAAATATCAATGGAAACGGGAGCATGGCAAAATATCTGATCTCCTTCCCCAGTGCTGCATTGAATGTTTCCGCCAGCGAACTGGAGGCGGTGGGTCGAGACTCTCACGAAGTGATACGCGATGCGAAGGAGGCAGGTATCTACGTCTTCGGTGGCGGTATCGATGAAACAGTGCCCCCCGTCCTGGTTTCGGCAGATGGCTCGGTAACCGATGGAGGTTACCCGTGGGCGCCTCCTCTGAATGGTGGATTCACTGTTCTTGAGGTGCCCACGAGGAAAGAGGCCATCGAATGGGCCACACGCCTCGCGCAAGCGTGCCGCTGTGACCAGGAGCTTCGGGTGTTCGGGTTCGATCCAGATTCGTAAGATTGGGATGATCCCGTAGATCCTGCTGGATGGCATGGAAGGTGAGAATCCAGGCATTTTAAGTGAACGTCTCTCTTGTTTTGAGAGGATAGCCTCTGGAATAGTTTCAGTTGAATATTCAAATCCGCGACATGGGTACAGATGATTTCGAGCCGGTAATTGAAATCAATCGGGAGTCTGTTCCGTATGTGTTTGGTCTTGACGCCGCTGAATTTTCTCGTCTGCTCGAAAAATGTGAGTATTCGAGAGTTGTCGAGATTGACGGTCAAATAGCCGGCTACCTGTTCGTATTGGGCAAAGGGCTGGAATATGACGGAGAGGAATACAATTGGTTCTGTGAAACTTTGAGCGAAGATTTCCTGTACATCGACCAGGTGGCTATAGCGAGGAGATGGAAAGGAATGGGTTGCGGCACGAAACTCTACATGGACCTGGTGAATTACGCGGTCCGAAATCAAAAGGATGTCCTTGCATGCGAAATAAGCTGCGAGCCACTCAATGAGGACTCGATGGCATTTCATGGAAAGCTGGGGTTCAGGGAGTTGTCACGTATCAAAGCGCGCGACACGATGGTTTCGTTGCAGATAAAACGGGAACTTTATAAAACCGTCTGACTTGCGCGTGCTGTAGGGCCTCGGCGCCCGCTGGAAGCCCGTCAATCTGCGAGGGCTCTGCTACCTTGGCGCGACGTAGCGCATCCAATGGTTGCACGCGAACAGGAGGCAGGCCGGGGGACGTGATTCCTGGTCGTTGACGCCGACGCCTCGTGCTTGACTGGCCCGGGAAGTCAGCGCACCCTTGCGTCAACACACGGTAATGAACAAAATGAGGACACCATGACGAATATGACTCCCGTTTCCCTCAAGGAGGCGCTGGACAAGCTGACATTCCTGCCCGACCGGTCACCGCTTTCCACTCCAGAGGACAAGGAAGATGCCTTTGCCAGGATCTCAGCTTACCGGGATGGTGCAGTATTCATCGGTCACTACGCGGGCAACAGCGAGTGGGAGCGACACTCGAAGGGGGACGAAGTCGTCATGGTGCTGGAGGGAGAGACTACGCTGTTTCTCCTCGAGGAAGGCGAAGAGCGTCCGCACGGGATGTCGGGTGGCGAACTCCTGGTGGTCCCGCGGGGCGTCTGGCACCGGTTCGAGTCCCCGAAGGGTGTCAAGGTGATGACGGTGACCCCGCAGCCCACGGATCACTCCGTCGATCGCCCGGAATAGGCCGGGGCCGGATCCGTTTGTATGGCGATTGCAAAACGCGGGTATCCTGGGGGATCCCGGCGGTCAGGCATCCCGTTGGCGCGGGTTGCGTAGCGGATGTACGGGTTCCTCCTGCTGCTACACCTGCTCGGCGCGACGATCTGGACGGGAGGGCATATCGTTCTGGCCGTCGTGGTGCTCCCGAAGGTACTGCGAAGGCGGTCTCCGGAAGCCCTTCTCGATTTCGAGTCGGTCTTTGAAAAGATCGGCATGCCGGCGCTCATCGTGCAAGTCGTGACGGGAGTGGCCCTCGCCCATCGCATGCTGCCCGATCATGCGCAATGGCTCGACCTCGATAATCCCGTCTCCCGTGTCATCCTGGCCAAGCTTGGGTTGCTGGCGCTCACCCTGGGATTCGCGGTCCACGCGCGGTTCCGGGTCATCCCCACTCTGTCGGAAAGGACGCTGGGAATCATGGCCTGGCATATCGTGCCGGTCACCGTGTTTTCCATCCTGTTCGTCGTGGTCGGGGTATCATTTCGCACCGGGTGGTTATACTGAGCGCGGGAACATCATGCGCTTCGTGACCGTTCCCGAATCTGCGTGGGCTCGAACCTGCCACGGTGGACGCCATCTCTCGGTAGTCAGCCGGCCAACCTCCCAGGAGGCGAGAAAATGTCGAAATCCGGATACCAGTTAGGACTGGACGCCGCGCAACTCTACGAAGCCCAGAAAGTACCGGCGATCTTCCAACCGCTGGCGGAGCGCACCCTGGAGAGCATTTCCCTGGACGGTTGCAACCGCGTACTCGACGTCGCCTGCGGCACCGGGATCGTCGCGCGCCTCTTGGCCGGGCGCCTAGGCCCGCGGGTCCGAATCGACGGCGTGGACCTGAACGGCGCGATGATTGCGGTCGCCCGGAAGGTTGCCGGCACCATGGGCGCTGGCCTGGCGTGGCACGAAGCCGATGTCGGCGCGCTGCCATTCGACGACGGAGTATTTGATCTTGCGATCTGCCAGCAGGGGTTGCAGTTTTTCCCCGACAGGCCACGGGCTCTTGGGGAAATGCGGCGGGTACTTGCACCGCGGGGCCGCCTCGTACTCACTGTGTGGAAGGAATCCAGCGCGCTGTTCCAGGCGATGGCCGAGGCATTGCGGCACCAGCACCTGACGGAGCTGGCGGATCAGATGCTCAGTCCCTTCGCGTTCAATGACGGCTGTGCGATCCGGATGCTGATAACGGAGGCGGGTTTCGGAGAAGTTTCTGCGCAGGAATTGGAGGTGGAGCGCCGGATCGGCCCAGTGGTGGAATCCGTTCCCAGGGAATTCGCGGGATCCCATGTCGCGGAACAGATCGCCGGCCTCGAGCAGGGGGTCATGGCGGAAATCCTGCGCGAGTGCGATGCGAAGCTGAGGCGTTTTGAATCGGGCGGCGGACTCAGCATCCCTCAGCGTACACACCTGTTCGTCGCCAACGCCAGTTGATCACTTGACCCGTAAGCCTATGGGCATCCTGTTCGCGGCAACCTGCCCCAAGCGCACCCGGGATCGGGTGACCATCGGCCGGCGCGCCCGGTTCAGAACAGGAAATTCCAGATCACCGGCAACAGGATCGCGGTGGCAAGGGCGTTCAGTCCCATGGCAAGTCCGGAGAACGCCCCCGCAACCTCGTTGACCTGCAGCGCGCGGGCGGTGCCGATACCGTGGCTCGCGGTGCCGATGGCGAGGCCGCGGGCCGCCCAGTCACGGATATTCAGCACGTTCAGGATCAACGGGCCGAGCATTGCGCCAATGACGCCTGTCAGGATGACGATCACGGCCGTCAATGACGGTAACCCGCCCAACTGCTCCGAAATCCCCATCGCCACCGGCGCGGTCACCGACTTGGGCGCCAGGGATACGATCGATACGACCCTGGCGTCCAGCATCCAGGCAATCGAAACCGCAGTCAGGGCGGAAGTCAACGAACCGCAGGCGATGCTGAGCAGGATGGCCAGCGCGGATTTGCGAACACGGTCGAACTGGCGGTAAAGGGGCACCGCCAACGCCACGGTTGCCGGGCCGAGGAGAAAATGGACGAACTGGGCGCCCTCGAAAAAGGTATCGTAGTCGGTCCCGGTTCCCTTGAGGACGAGCACGATCGCGATGACACTCAACAGGACCGGGTTCAGCAGGGGATTCATATGCAGCTTCCGGTACACCATGGAAGCGAAAACGAAAGCCGCCAGCGTCAGCGTCAGGTGGAGTAGCGGGCTTGTGCTGAGATAAACCCAGATGTCGCGAAACTCACCCATTCGCCTCAACCCCGGTCACCGGTGTTACGGGTGTTCAACCTGTTGAGAGTCACCATGACCAACGCGGTGACAGCGATCGTCAAGAGTGTGCTGACGACCAGGGCGACGGATATCGGCAGCGCGTCTGCTCCCAGCAGCTCGAAATGCACCATGACGCCCACCCCCGCCGGAACGAACAGCAGGGACAGGTTGTTCAGCAGTGCCCCGGCCACGTTGCCCAGGTCCTCGGGAACGCCGCCCCTGACCGACAGGAACACGAAAAGCAGGATCATGCCCGCCACCGGACCGGGAAACGGAACGTCCAGGGCGCTTACAAGGAACTCGCCGGCCAACTGGCACGAGAGAATCAGGGTCAGGTATTCAAGCATCGTGCATCTCCTCTATCCCAGGATTGGATAGCGTGCCTAGTGTGCCACGCGATTGGTATACTGCGCCGGGACTGAACTGCCCAGGATTCATCCCATGCGCCAAATGTGCCGCTACGCGGTATCCATCATCCTGATAACCCTTTCCAGCGCCGCCCTCGCCCACGAGGGCAGCGGTATCGCCGGCGGGTTTGCCAGCGGCTTCATGCATCCCATCCTCGGCTGGGATCACGTTGCCGCCATGGTGGCAGTGGGTCTTTGGGGCGCCTTCCTGGGCAGCCCGGCGATCTGGATATTGCCGGTGGTATTTCCGCTGGTGATGGCATTCGGCGGCGCCCTGGGCGTGATGGGAGTGCCGATGCCCGCCGTGGAGACCGGGATCGCGGCTTCCGCCGTGGTGCTGGGCGTGATGGTGCTGTTCGCGGTGCGACCGCCGATCTGGGTGGCGGCGGTCATCGTCGGCGCGTTCGCGGTCTTCCACGGTCATGCCCATGGCACGGAGCTGCCCGGGGCGGCGAACGCGGTCGCCTACAGCGTCGGCTTCGTGATCGGCACCGGTCTGCTGCACCTCTGCGGCATCGCGTTCGGCCTGCTGGTCAAGTGGCCCGCAGGCAAGGCCATGGTGCGCGCCGGCGGCGGACTGATCGCACTGGCCGGCGTGGGTTTCCTGACCGGGACACTGTGAGCGGGCGCTGGCGCGCCGTTGTCACCTCCGGACTCCTTCTTCTCCCTGGCACGACCCTGGCCCATAGCCCCATCGAGGGGCTGAACAACTTCTACAACGGGTTCCTGCACCCGATATTCGTCCCGGCGCACCTGCTCCTGTTGATCTCCGCGGGGCTGTTGGTCGGCCAGTTGGGGGTGCGGGAAAACCGCGCCGCGCTGCTGGCATTCGTCATCGCGGCCCTGGCGGGGCTGATCGTCGCATGGTTGGAACCGGGCATCGGCAGCGAGACCTTCATTCTTGCTGCCGCGGCGGCGATCGGCCTCGTGGTGGCGGCAAGTCCCCGGATCGGACTCCTGCCAGGCGTGGTTATCGCGGCCGTCGCGGGCTTCGCCCTCGGCGCGGATTCGCCCCAGGAATCGCTTGCGGGAAGAGACAAGCTGATCGCCTTTTTCGGCACTGGCGTCGCGATCTACGTTCTTTTCCTGTACCCCATGGCCATGGCCGACTACTGCAGGAAGCGAACCTGGCAGAAGGTTGCGGTCAGGGTCGCGGGTTCGTGGGTCGCCGCCAGCGCGTTGCTGGTGCTGGCACTGGCGTTCGCGACGGCGCGATAACGAAAGAAGCGCAAGCGGGGCTGTCGACAAACCCCGTGTTCCGGGCGCTGCATGCGCCGCTCAGGCGATGCGCAGTGCGGGTTCGGGCGATCCGGCCTCGTTCCCCTGGGCGCGATTCAGGTCGGGCGCATCGGCTGCCAGCAGCGCAATCAACCTGTCCGTAGTGAGCGCGGTGCAAAACTCACCATGCATCGAGGCCACCGCCAGGTCGTGCACCAGCCCGGGATCGTGATCGACGCCATTCAGGTCGATCCGGTTACAGGTGGCGCAGGCATCGTGGGCGAGGTAGGTGTCATAGCCCATGTTGCCCGCCATGCGCACCGTGGTCTCGACGCAGAAATTGGTGAAGTAACCCGCCACCACCAGGCGCGAGACGCCTGCCGCGCGCAGCCGGGCGTCGAGATCGGTGCCGATGAACCCGGAGTTCACGTCCTTCTCGACCACGATGTCTGCGGAAGTGGTCTCAAGGCCGTCGAGCTGCGCCCCGGTGGGCAGGGAGAACTTGAGCGGGCTGTCGGGTTCGCGGCTGTCATGACGGGTAAACGCCACCTGCCTGCCGGCGTCGCGAAATGCCGCCAGGAGCGCGTGCAGCCTGTCTTCGCAACCGGGATTGTTCATGCGCCCGCCTGGTCCACCCCAGTGGTCGAGAACGTGTACGCCTTTCTGCACGTCGATAAGCAGTAGGGCGGTATCGGGTCCGAATCTGGAGATCATGGCGGTATGATTGGGAGGTGGTGGTGAGGCCGTTGGCTTCGGCCCGGGACAGTCGGGGATTCTATCAAGTGTCGAAGGGCAGCCATGCGCGAACGCAACGAATTAGCCATCGGGCTGCAGCATTCGGCGGCTGGTTCCGCGGACGTTTGTTTGTAGCCCCGTAAATCGAGGTGCAGGAATGAACACGACAAAGCCCGTCGATAAGCCGGTCATCCGGTTCTACTTCGCCAGGATGAAGCAGGCGTTCCACGACCTGCCGGAGGAAGAAAAGACGGCCTTCATGCGAACGGACCGCGAAAACCTGGACCAGCTCGGGATGAAGGCGATCACAATGGTCGACTGCAGTTGGTCCAGCAAGGAATGGGACTACGTCGGCGTCGAGGAATGGCCCTCCCTGGAAACGATTCGCGAACGTGAAAAGTTCGAGCAGGAAGTGCTCGATGTTTCGCGCTATGTCGAGTCGAAAGTGCTTCTGGGCACCGCCGAATCCTACGAAGAGTACGGCAAGGGATAGTCCGCCCCGGGTCTATTCGGCCCTGCCTCGCCAGGAGGATTTTTCGAGCAGGTAACGATCCATCCACGCGCCCCGGGCGCCCTCGTTAAAGGCGGCGCGCAGACTTGTCTCCAGGTCATCGTTACCGGCAATCGCCGGGCGCCTGGCCAGAACGGTGGCCAGCGCGTCAATGATGTTTCCTGAAGATCCCGATGAGACGGAGCTGACCTGGCCCGCGCGAAAACCGACCTGTTCTACGAGGGTACGCAGGTCGGCGGTGTGATCGTTGCCAAGTCGCCAGGTTTCGTATGCCAGGACGTCCTCGGCGAGCTCGTGATTCGACAGGAACACGGAGAAAGGCATGTGACCGACGGGGACGAAGCCCAGTTTGCCGGCTACGTGGGCAGAGCCCGGGTTGCCGCGGGAGAAGATGATCGCGGTCACGCCGTCATGGGACGTATTGGAGAACAGCCAGTCAATCGCGTGCCCGGCGGCCTCGCTGGCCACGCCCTTGCCCCAGACTTCGGGATGGTAGCCGTAGAGAATTTCCGGGTGGGGAACATCATCATCAGGTGGCGCGAATCCGCACCAACCGAGCAGTCGCTCCGGCGAGTCGATTGCGGAATCCAGGCTACGCACCGCCCACACGCCGTAACCGTGGGCGTCCCAGGCGCCGTTGTGCCAGCCTATACGCTTGCGCGCGGTAGCCATCCTGTGCTCTGGCGTCGATCCGTCGGCGGTGATGTGCCGGGTGACCTCCGGCTCGGCGAGTATTGCGGCCAGAGCGGCAACATCATTTTCCCCGAAACGCTCGAATGCCAGTCTCGTGGACGGTGCGATGTGCAAGGTGTCCCTCCCTGAAAACCGTGTATCAAATATGCTTGCCCGGGATTCCTGCAGCCGCCGAGGCCGTTCTGGGTACCAGGCCGGACCGAGTCTGGCAGGCGGACGTCGCAATTTCTGTGAACCAGGTCACAGGGGGTTCCAGCGCCAGGCAGATCGAGCCACGGCCGGGTCGGGGCCAAGGGCGTCACGTTTGGGTAGCTCGTATACTGTCACCAATCAATCGAACCTACCCCGATGCAGACAGACCAGCCAGCCAGCAGTGTTCCCACGCAGAGCGAGGGCGATGGCAATCTTTCCCCACGCCGCCAGGCCTGGGCCAACGCGCACCTCGACGATTCCACCCGCGACTTGCTCGCGCGTGATGCGCGGGTGTTCCTGCACCAGTCACTGTCGACGCCGTGCCTGAACGCGCTCGCCGGCAGCGATGGTATCCACCTGGAGGATTTGCAGGGCCGCCGGATCATGGACTTCCACGGCAACAGCGTGCACCAGGTGGGCCACGGCCATCCGCGGGTGCTGGCGGCGATCCGGGAACAACTCGACGTGCTACCGTTCTGCCCGCGCCGCTACACCAACCGGCCCGCGGTGGAGCTGGCGGAACGCCTCACCGAACTCGCCCCCGGGGACCTCGACAAGGTGCTGTTTGCGCCCGGCGGTACCAGCGCCATCGGCATGGCGCTAAAGTTGGCGCGTTACGCCACCGGCCGGCACAAGACGGTTTCCATGTGGGACAGCTTTCACGGCGCCTCGTTGGACGCCATCTCCATCGGCGGCGAGGCCCTGTTCCGCAAGGACGTCGGGCCGCTGCTGCCCGGTACCGAGCACATTCCACCGCCGACTCGCGGGCGATGCCATTTCAACTGTAGCGACGCGGCGCATACCGGCTGCACCGACTATCTCGACTACGTCCTCGGGGTGCAGGGCGACGTCGCCGCGGTGATCGCCGAGCCGATGCGCTGGACCACGGTGGAGTTGCCGCCGCCGGGTTACTGGCGCCGGGTGCGGGAGATCTGCGATCGACACGGCGCGCTGCTGATACTCGACGAGATCCCCTCCGCCCTCGGCCGCACCGGGAAGATGTTCGTCTGTGAGCATTTCGACGTGGTGCCCGACATGCTGGTGATCGGCAAGGGTCTCGGCGGCGGGGTGTTTCCCATGGCGGCACTTATCGTACGGAGCGACCTCGACATCGCCGGCGACCGCGCCCTCGGCCACTACACCCACGAGAAAAGCGCCGTGGGATGCGCCGCCGCGCTCGCCACCCTGGACTGCCTCGAGGAGGACGGCCTGATGGACAACGCCGCCAGCCTCGGAGTGCTGGCGCTGAAGCACCTGGCGGAAATGGCGAAACGCCATCCGCTGATCGACGACGTGCGCGGCCTCGGCCTGCACCTTGGTATTGCTTTGTCCAGGAATGGTGAGCCCGCGGCGGACGCCGCCGACGCGGTGCTCTACCATTCCCTGGCGCGCAACCTGAGCTACAAGGTCGGCGGCGGCAACGTGCTCACGCTGAGCCCGCCGCTCACCATCGACGAGGATCATCTCATGGCGGCTCTCGACATCGTCGAGGAGGGCATCGTGGAACAGGAGCGGGAAGCATGAGCGGGGAACGTTCGCACTGGCGTGCCACCCCGGCCGGAAAACACCGGGGTCGTGGTCTCGGCCTCCCTTTCCCCGGCACGCCGGGGGAATTCAACGCCATCACCGACGTCTCCGGGGTCACGGTCGGCTACACCACCCTCGTCGAGGGGGACGGCCCGCTGGTTTCGGGCAAGGGACCCGTGCGCACCGGCGTCACCGCGATCCTGCCGCGCGGCGGCGACGCGACCCCGTGCTTCGCCGGCAGTTACAGCCTGAATGGCAACGGCGAGATGAGTGGCACCCTCTGGATCGAGGAGGCCGGGCAGCTTGACACGCCCATCACCATCACCAACACCCATTCCTGCGGTGTGACCCGGGACGCCACCCTGCGCTGGATGGCTGCGCGCGGCCAGGAAAACGCTCAGGACTGGGGCCTGCCGGTGGCGGCGGAAACCTACGACGGGGATCTCAACGACATCAACGGTTTCCATGTCACCGCGGAACACACCCTGGCGGCGCTCGACGGCGCCCGTGGTGGGCCGCTCGAACTTGGCAGCGTGGGCGGTGGCACCGGCATGTGCACCTACGAATACAAGGCGGGGTCCTCCAGCGCCTCGCGCAGGGTCGACGTCGGCGGGCGGGAGTACACACTGGGCGTGTTCGTGCAATCCAACTTCGGCTTGCGGCAGGAACTGACCGTGCTCGGCGTGCCAGTGGGCAGGCATCTTTCCGGTGGTGAATTCCGCAGCCGCGGCATGGGCTCCATCATCGCCGTCATTGCAACCGACGCACCGCTCCTGCCGCACCAGTTGAAGCGACTCGCGCGCCGCGTGCCCCTGGGCCTCGCCCGCACCGGTACCATCGGTCACCACTCGTCCGGCGACATCTTTCTCGCGTTTTCCACCGCCAATTCGGAAGCGCTGGCGGGCGGCGACGAAGTGCTGCGCAATGGCGCCTTCCTCCGCGACAGCGCGCTGGACCCGCTGTTCGGCGCGGTGGTGGAATCGGTGGAGGAAGCGGTCATCGACTCCATGATCGCCAACGAGGACATGACCGGCGCGAACGGCCTCACGGTACGCGCGTTGCCGCGTGATCAGCTGCTTAAACTACTGCGGCAGCGGGGTGTGCAACTTTCCCCGTGAGAACAACCGGGGATCAGGATTCGTCGGTGGCAGTGTCGCGCGCCAGCACGGTGTGCAGTACCGCGTCACTCGCGGCGTGTTCCACGCAGCGGAAGCCGAGGGCGTTCATGTCGATGCCCTGCAACAGGGGTTCGCCGGCACCGAGGAGGACGGGCGCTGTGACCAGGTGCAATTCGTCCACCAGGCCCGCGCGCAGATACTGACGGATGGTGCCCGGCCCGCCGCCGATGCGCACGTCCTTTCCCGCGGCGGTTTCTCGCGCCCGGTACAGGGCTTCCCCGATGCCCCCGGTGACGAAGTGAAACGTGGTGCCGCCCTGCATTTGCAGGGGATTTCGGGCATGGTGGGTGAGGACGAACACCTGGCTGTGATAGGGCGGCTCGTCACCCCACCAGCCGCGCCAGCTCTCGTCGGGCCAGGGCCCGCGCACCGGGCCGAACATGTTGCGGCCGAGAATCCAGGCGCCGACATTGGCGAAACCACGGGCCATGAAGTCCTCGTCGATGCCGGTCTCGCCGTCGTCCTGGCCGAGAACGATGCGGCGAAACGTTCGCGTGCGGAATGCCCATTCGTGAAGGGCCATGCCGCCGATGCCGAGGGGATTGTCGGCGTCCTGCGCCGGGCCGGCGGCAAATCCATCCAGCGAGACGGAAAAACTGGCCACGCGCACTTTACTCATGGATGGTACTCCGCCTATTGTGGCTGATACGTCAGTGGGCGCGACTCGAAAGTTCCGGCGCGTTGGCGGGAACTACTGCTTACGCCCACGAATGCTGTAAACCAGCGGCACGTCATGTCCCTGGTGATCGAGGTAGTAGCGACCGGGCTCGCGTTCGACCAGTCCCTCGAAGCAATTCCATGGGCTGAACGGGAATTCGTTCAACTGTTCGACCACGATGCCCGCGCTGATCAGCGCATTGCAGACATCGGCCATGGGATGCACCCAGACTGCCAGCCTCGCCCGGGCGTCTGCGCCATTCTCCGTGTAGCTGCCCTCGTCCTCGACGTCGGGCAGCCCCCGGTTGAAATATCCGTAGCCGGAGACCAGGTCGATGGCCGGGTGGAACTCCGCCATGTAGAAGGTGCCGCCGGACGCCAGGCTGGACGAGATCACGGAGGCCCAACGCGCGAGATCCGGTAACCAGCAGACCGCACCGTAGGATGTAAAAACGATGTCGTAGGGTTCGGCGTCGTCGCGCTCGTAGTCGAGCACGTTGGCGCAGATGAAGCGGGCGGGAATGCCGGACTGCGCGGACAGCTTGCGCGCCAGGTCGATGGCCACGGGAGAGAGGTCCACCCCGGTGCAGTCCAGGCCTTCGCGCGCCCAGGAGAGGGTGTCGAGACCGAAATGGCATTGCAGGTGCAACAGGCGGTCGCCGGCCTTCGGGTGAAGCTCGCCGAGTTCGATCTCGCACAGCGACGATGCGCCGCCGAGAAAGCCCGGAACATCGTAGAAGCGGGAGTCGAAGTGCGCCGTGGCGCGCCGGTCCCAGCCAGCGCGGTTGAGTTCGAACCAGTCTTCCGTTGTCACGTTGATTGGTGCTCCCGTATCAGTCGTTTCCATCTCCTGCGTCGGCCCGAAACATATCAGGATCCGTGAGTTCCCGTTTGTTCCCGTCGAAGCCTTCATACAGTTCGCGATGCCGCCGCAGGCCATACTCATCTTCCCTGGTCGAATAGGCGCGCACCCATTCGACAAGGTTGTCGAGATGCGCATCCTGGGCTTCCGGGCTGGGGAACTTGTCCGGCTCCCAGGGCCGCGCGCGGCAATGGCCGACGCAGGCGTCGATCCCGGGATTGAGGAACAGCAATGTTTCGCAGGACGGCAGCAACGCCTCGACGATGTCCGCGTAGCAACCCTCGATCACCCAGTGATCATGGGTCTCGATGAATGCGCGGGCATCGGCAATGCTGTCGGCGACCGGCCGGCGCTCGATGCCGCCGGCGAAGGCGATATCGTCCAGCGGCAGCAGGGAGGCGGATTGTTGCGACAGGAGATGGCGCGCCAGCGTGGTCTTCCCCGCGCCGGCATTGCCGAGGATGATGGTCTTCACACGCCAGCGTCCGATTGCGCGATGCGGTAATCCTCGGACTCGAGAGTCAACGCGGGGTGATAGAAGGGATCCCCCGCCTCCAGGAAGGTGGCCCACTTTTCGCGGAAGCGAGTGGTTTCCGCCGCCAGCCGCTGCCGGTTCTCCGCATCGAGGTCGCTACCCCGGGTGGCGGACTCGAAATGGACGCCAGTGGCCCAGGGGATAACCACGTTGCGGTATCCGGCATTGCCGAGAGTGAGGCAGAAATCCACGTCGTTGAGGGCGATGGCGAAGCGATCGGCGTCGAAGCCGCCTGCATCATTGAACTTGTCCCGCGCGACCATCAGCATCGCCGCGGTGACCGCGCTCACGTTACTCGCCACCTGCAGTCGGCAGAAGTATCCGGGTACGTCCGCGGGAAAGCCCTTGAAGGGATGGCCGGCGCTGCCACCGATGCCGACCACGATGCCGGCATGCTGGATTGTGCCGTCGGGGTAACCGAGGCGACCGCCTACCGCGCCGATCTCCGGCCTGGCGGCATACCGGAGCAGGGCCTCGACGCTGCCTTTCGCCTGGATCTCGACATCGTTGTTGAGAAACAACAAATAGTCGCCCCGGGCTTCCGCCGCGCCATGGTTGCAGACCGCGGCGAAGTTGAATGGCTCATCGTGGTCGACGAACCGAATCCGCGCGTCGCGATTGCGCCAGAGATCCATCCGTTCCCTGGTTGCCGGGTTTGCGCTCTGGTTGTTCACGCCCACGACCTCGAGATTCTCCCATCCACCATTGGCAAACAGCGCCGTCAGGCAGCGATCCAGCAACTCCGGCTTGTCACGGAATGGCAGGATCACGGATACCAGGGGCTCCCCGGACACCGGGTAAACCGGCCGGTAGGTGCCGGGTAGCACGCCCTTCTCCGCCCTGGCGCCAGGACAGGCATCCTTGAGACACCCTTCAAGCGCGCGCCGGCCCGCCTCCCAGGCATAGTCTTTCTCGCCGAACAGGAGGGCGGTGGATCCGGGAAGCTGGCGCCAGTGATAAAGCACCCGCGGTACGTGCCGAACTTCCCGCGCGAGGCGCGTCGCCCGCAGCACCAGGTCGTAGTCCTGGGCGCCGTCGAACCCGGGGCGAAAACCGCCCGCGGCGTCAACGAGTGACCGCCGGATCAGTAGCAGGTGGCCGAGGTAGTTCTGGCAGTCGAGCAGTTCCGGCGACCAGTCCGGCTTGAAGAACGGCGAGTGATACTTCGCGCCGGCCAGCTTGTCCTCGTCGCTATAGAGCAGATCGGCATCGGGGTGTGCCGACGCGGTGAGCAGCATTTCCCGCAGCGCCTGTGGCGCGAGCCGGTCGTCGTGGTCGAGGAGCGCGATCCATTCTCCGCCAGCCATTTCCAGGGCCGCCGCGGAAGCTGCGCCAATACCGACATTGTCGGGGAGATGGCGTACCCTGATCCGCGGATCCGACGCCTGCAGTTCCGTGAGCAACGGGCGGATCCGGGACGACGGCGAGGCGTCATCGACGATGCAGAGCTCCCAGTGACCCCAGGTCTGCGCGCGAATCGATTCCACCGCATCGCGGAGCAGCGTTTCGTCGGTGTCGTAAACCGGCAGCAGTATGGAGACCAGCGGTTCGCCCGCCACCTCGCCGGGACCGGTTTCCGCGCCGTGCAGGGCGCGCCAGCGGTCGTAGCCGAAGTCATACTCCCCGGGGGAATAGCGCCCCGCCAGCCGGCGGAGCTTGCCCAGCACCTGGCGGGCCAGGGCGCCAGGGCCCTGACGTTTGAGAACGTCGAGGGCGTGACGCCAGAAAATCCCGGTCCTGCCCGGCATTGGATTGGGAAGGTTTCGGCTACCGGAACGCCGCGATACAGGCTACCCAGCAGGAGTCGTTGGCGCCCTTGCGGGTCTTGCGATAGCCGTGCTCGCTGTCATCGTCCTGCCACCAGATGTCGATGTCGCCGAATCCCGCCGCGCGCAGGAGGTCCAGCAGTTCCGGGATGGACCAGACCCGCCAGCTATAACGGTAGGGCGGATCGATTTCCGAGCCGTCACGGAAGCGAAAAGTCAGCGTCAGGTCGGCGCTGTGATCCACCGGCGAGAAGTTGCGCTGCTGCCACACAAGCTCGAACCCGGAGACCTTCGAGCTGTAGGGTTCTTCCGAGAGGCTGTCGGTGCCGCCGGTGACGTCGATAACCAGCATGCCATCTTCCGCGAGGTCCTCGCGCGCGCGGGTAAAGTAGTCGAGCATTTCATCGCGCGTGCGAAACACCCAGTAGGAAAAATTGAAGGCGCAGCGGATATCCGGAGACTCGACGCTGGGATCACGAACGTCGGCCTCGTGCAAAATGGCGCGCTTCGCGCCGTGACCGAGGGGCGCCATGTTGTGTTCCCTGCCCCATTCCAGCGGATCAGGATCGATGTCGAAACCCTCTCCACTAAAACGTGGACCCTGCGCCACCCAGTGGGACAGCGTGAGGGCGGTGCCACAGAAATCCTCGCGCAGGCGCCAGGCATTGCGTCGCCGACGGCTGCGATAAAAATGCTGAATCAGCTCGATGTCGGCTTCCGGCGACTGAACCGCCAGCTGGTAGATCTTGTGCTTGTCTGCGCGCTCGGCAAGGGTGGGCGCGCGGGAAGCGGCGGCGGATCGTCTGGATGCCACGTTGGGGTTCGCTCGGGAATGGTTGAGGTCAGGAAGGAATGGCGCCGGCCGGGCCGGCGCGGCGGGTATAATTCATCGGTGCAACCGAGACACTCTACCACAGCGCCAAAACCTTCCGGTAGGCAGGCGGAAGATCCTGCGGCGATGCTTTCCCGGGGGATCGAGGCGCTGGGCCTGGGTGTGTCGGCAAAGGCGCAGGAGTCGATGATGCGCCATCTCGAACTGTTGGCGCGCTGGAACCGGCGCATCAATCTCACCGCGATCCGGGATCCTGCGGCGATGGTAATACAGCATGTGCTGGATTCGCTCGCCGTGGCGCCCCATGTACACGGCGAGCGGGTGATCGATATCGGCAGCGGTGGCGGATTTCCCGGGCTGCCACTGGCGCTGGCGCAACCCGAACGCCATTTCACCCTGCTCGACAGCCGTGGCAAACGGGTGGAGTTCCTGCGCCACGTGATTGCCACGCTTCGCCTGGACAATGCACGAGCGGAGCATGGCCGGGTGGAGGATTACCGGCCTGCGGAAAAATTTGATACGCTCATCTGCCGCGCGTTCGCCTCCCTGGGGGACATCCTGGCGCTTACCGAATCGTTACAGTTGCCGGGCAGCCGGTTGCTGGCGATGAAGGGGCGCGCCGTGGCCGAGATCGACGCCCTGCCCGAGGCACTTCGCTCCCGGGTATCCGTGGTGGACCTCCAGGTGCCTTTCCTCGACGCCGCCCGCCAGGTCGTCATCGTTCCCTTCTTCCAAGAACCAGCTTGAACCAGCCAGAATCCGCATGACCCGCATCCTCGCCATCACCAACCAGAAAGGCGGCGTAGGCAAAACCACCACCGCCATCAACCTCGCCGCCTGCCTCGCGCATTCGTCGAGCCGGGTGTTGCTGGTGGACATCGATCCCCAGGGCAACGCCAGCGTGGGCAGCGGTGTATCCCTGCGCGACCTGGCGGCCGGTACCTACGAGGTGCTGCTCGGCGAGGTGCCTGTCGGAGACGCGATCCTGAAAACCGATTCGGGCTACGACCTCCTGCCCGCGCATCCGGACCTGTCCGGCGCCCAGGTGGAAATGCAGGAACTCGAGGGGCGCGACTACCGCCTGCGCGAGGCGCTCGCCACCCTGGAAGGACGCTACGACATGGTGGTGATCGACTGCCCGCCGGCGCTCAACGTGCTTACCGTGAACGCCCTCACGGCGGCGCGCGAGGTGCTGATCCCGGTGCAATGTGAGTACTACGCGCTCGAAGGGCTGACCAGCCTGATGGAAACCGTGGACCTGGTTCGACAGGGGCTGAATCCGGACCTCCAGGTGCTCGGCCTGGTGCGCACCCTGTTCGACAGCCGCAACAGCCTCGCCCACGAGGTCTCCGAGCAGTTGCGCGAGCATTTCGAGGACACGCTCTTCCGCACCGTGATCCCGCGCAACGTGCGCCTCGCCGAGGCGCCGAGCTACGGCAAGCCGGTGATCGAGTATGATCGCCAGTGCGCCGGCAGCCAGGCTTACCTGGCGCTGGCATGCGAGGTGCTCCGCCGCGAGCCGCAATCAGTGACATGACCAAGAAGAAGAAATCCCGCCTGGGCAAGGGACTCGGCGCCCTGCTTGGCGACGTTCGCCAGACCACCGCGCCGGAGGCGCCGGCGGAGGCCCCCACGCCCACTGCTGCTCCCGCTTCCGCGTCCAGTACGGCACCGGCAACAGAGACATCGACTCAACCGGGCACCGGCCTGCGCGAAATCCCCATCGAATTCCTCCAGCGCGGCCGATACCAGCCGCGCCTGCAGATGGACAAGGAGGCGCTTGAGGAACTGGCGGAATCGATCCGCGCCCAGGGCATCATCCAGCCCCTGCTGGTGCGCCGCCTGGCCGCCGACAGTTACGAGATCATCGCCGGCGAGCGCCGCTGGCGCGGCGCCCAGCTCGCCGGTCTCGGCAGCGTGCCCGCGGTGGTGCGCGAGATCAGCGACGAGACCGCCATGGCGGTGGCCCTGATCGAGAACATCCAGCGCCAGGACCTGAACGCCATCGAGGAGGCCCTCGGCTTCCAGCGCCTGCTGGAGGAGTTCGGCCTCACCCACGAGGAGGTGGCGGACGCCGTGGGTCGGTCCCGAACCGCGGTAACCAACGCGCTACGGCTTCTGAACCTCGAACCGGCCGTGCGCCGCCTGGTGGAGTCGGGAGAGCTGGGCATGGGCCATGCGCGGGCGCTGCTCGGTCTGCCGACGGAGCGCCAGCCGGAGGGTGCGCGCAAGGTGGTGAAGGGCGGGCTGTCGGTGCGCGCCACCGAGCACATGGTGAAGCGCATGACGAAGGTGCGCCCGACGAAGGAGAAGCCGTCCGACGGCGACGCCAATGACATCCGGCGGCTGGAGGAAGAACTGTCGGATCGCATCCAGGCGCGGGTGGAGATCCGTCACTCGGGCAAGAAGGGCCGCCTCGTCATTCACTACCACTCACTCGACGAACTCGACGGCATCCTCGAGCGGATTCGCTGATTCGCCGGTGCCGATCACCGGCGGTGCCTGCCGGAACGCATCCGGGCAGCGGATTGATACCAAGGTCGCAGGGTGTCTTGATGCCGTAAATAAGGCATTGAATTCAAAAGGATATCCCTGGCGCTTTTCAACGTCCACGGGCCCCGCTTTCGGTTGACCCCTCAGGGTCGAGTCATTATAATCCGCCGCCTCAAAAAGCGGGGGCCGGTCTCGTGTCGCGCGCGAAAAAAGACAGCCTGGAGCATCATGCCAGGCGCGTTCTCGCGCTCCAGGCCGTCCTGACAGCATTGCTGGTTCTGCTGATCCTGGGCCATGGAGTCATCACCGGCGGTGATGACCGGGCCACGGAAAATGCCCTCGCGGGATTGTATGGCGCGCTGCTCGGCATGGCAGGGACGTTGCTCTCAAGGCGCAGCGTCGACCGATCGAGTGATGCCGCGTTGCGGGCGCCGCAATCCGCCATGGTGCCGATCTACCTGGGCCTGCTGAACAAGCTCCTGGTAGTGGGTGGGGGCCTTGCCCTGGGGATGGTCGCCCTGGGTTTCGGACCCATATATATCGTGTCAGGTTACATCGTGACGCAGCTTGCCCTGCTTTGGGCGGCCGCGAGCCGGGCCTGAGCCGGAAAGTTACATTTTATTGACAACCTGAATCATGGCAGCTGCAGGCGAGATGACCTCTGGATACTATATCCAGCACCACCTGACAAATCTGACGTTTGGCCCCATGGAAAAGGGCTGGGGCTTCGCCCACTCCGCCGAGGACATCGCGGAAATGGGTTTCTGGGCGATGCACGTCGACAGCCTTTTCTGGTCTTTCGCCCTCGGCGCGCTGTTCGTCTGGTTCTTCTCCCGGGTGGCGAAAAAGGTCACCGCCGGGGTGCCCGGCACCACCCAGGGATTCGTCGAGATGATCATCAACTTCGTCGATGAGAACGTCAGCAGTTCGTTCAGCGCGAAGAACGACACCATCGCCCCGCTGGCGCTGACCATCTTCTGCTGGATCTTCCTCATGAACCTGATGGACCTGGTTCCGGTAGACCTGATCCCCTGGCTGCTCTCCAAGATCGGCATCGAGTACCAGAAGGTGGTGCCCTCCACCGATCCCAACGTGACATTCGGCATGTCCCTCAGCGTGTTCGCGCTGATGGTCTACTACAGCGTCAAGAACAAGGGCGCCGGCGGTTTCGCCGCCGAACTCACCATGCATCCTTTCGAGTCGAAGAACATCGTGATGAAGATCCTGTTCATCCCGATCAACTTCTTCCTCGAGTTCGTCGGCCTGATCGCCAAGCCGGTGTCCCACTCGCTGCGGCTGTTCGGCAACATGTACGCCGGCGAGATGATCTTTATCCTGATTTCCCTGATGTACGGCTCCAGCATCATCCTGTCGATGTCCGGCGGGGCGCTGCAATTCGTGTGGGCCGTGTTCCATATCCTGGTCATTACCCTGCAGGCGTTCATATTCATGGTACTGACCATCGTCTACATGGACATGGCGCATTCGCATCATTGATGCGGGGCAAATTGATGCAAGACAACGGGAAACGAATCCTTTTCAACCTTTAATCCAACATTTGACTTTTCGGAGATTAAGATGGAATCAGCACTTATCTACATCGCTGGCGCTTTGATGATGGGCCTGGGCGCACTGGGCGCCGCGATTGGTATCGGTGGACTGGGCGGCCGCTTCATCGAGGGCGCCGCACGCCAGCCGGAACTGATCCCGATGCTGCGGACCAACTTCTTCATCGTCATGGGCCTGGTCGACGCGGTACCGATGATCGCGGTCGGCGTGTCCATGTACATCCTGTTCGTCGTCGCCCCGGGCGCCGCCTGATTTCGCAGGTCTTCCCTGCCGGTCTTTCCGCCCGTCGGATCGACCGGAAACCTTTGAAATCGACAGGTAATCCAAGATGAATATCAACGTCACTCTGCTCTGGCAGATGGCTTTCTTCGTCATCTTCGTGTGGTTTACCAAGAAATTCGTCTGGTCGCCCATCATCGGCGTGATCAACGAGCGGAAAACCACCATCGCGGACGGCCTCGCCGCCGCGGAGAAGGGGCAGAAAGCCGAGGAAGAAGGCCGCCAGGCGGCCGAGCAGTTCGTTGCCGATGCCAAGGCCCAGGCCGCGGAGATCATCAGCAAGGCCGAGAAAACCGGCCAGGAGCTGGTGGAGGAAGCGAAGTTTAAGGCCCGCACCGAGGGTGATCGCATCGTCGAGTCCGCGCGGGACGAGATCCAGACCGAGCTCAACAAGGCGCGCGAGAGCCTGCGTGGCCAGGTGGGTGAGCTGGCTGTCGAGGGCGCACGCAAGATCCTCGGCCGCGAGATCGACGCCAAGGCGCACGCGGACCTGCTGAACCAGCTTTCGGCGAAGCTGTAGCGGAAGGCGATCATGGCTGACCTGAGCAATATCGCCCGTCCCTACGCCCAGGCGGTGTTCGAACTGGCCCAGGCCGCGGGAGATCTCGCCGGCTGGGGAGACCAGCTCGACCTGCTGGGCACCATTGCCGCGGACGAGACCATGGAGCAACTGCTGGAGAACCCTGCGTTCAGTGGGGAACAGCAGGTGGCCCTGATCACCGATATCTGCGGTGACAAGCTGTCCGCCGATGGCGCCAACCTGGTGAAACTGCTGGTGCGCAACGACCGGGTCAGCGCCCTGCCCGCCATCGCCTCGCTCTACGCGGAGAAACGCGCGGAAGCGGAGAAGGTGGTGGAAGCGAAGGTGGTGACCGCCACTGCCATCGACGATGGCCAGCAGCAGAGCTTCGCCCAGGCCCTCGAGCGCAAGCTCGGCCGCAGCGTCAAGCTCGAGTTCTCGGTCGACGAGGACCTCATCGGCGGCGCCGTCATTCGTGCCGGGGACTGGGTGATCGACGGCTCGGTCAAGGCGCAACTTGAACAACTTGTTGGGGCCGTGGCCGCCTAGGCGCCGGACCCGTTCCAGAGGAAAACTGAAATGTCCATCCAATTGAACCCCTCCGAAATCAGCGAGCTGATCAAGGATCGGATCCGCAATTTCGAAGCCGGCACAGAGGCCCGTACCGAGGGAACCATCGTCATGCTGACCGACGGCATCGCGCGCATCCACGGCCTGTCCGAGGCGATGCAGGGCGAGATGCTCGAATTCCCCGGAAACACCTTCGGCCTCGCGCTCAACCTGGAGCAGGATTCCGTCGGCGCGGTAGTCCTCGGCGACTACAAGCACCTGTCCGAGGGCGACACCGTGAAATGCACCGGGCGCATCCTCGAGGTGCCCACCGGCGACGGCCTGCTGGGCCGCGTGGTGGACGCGCTGGGTCGTCCCATCGACGGCAAGGGTCCGATCGACTACGCCGGCAATTCACCGATCGAGAAGGTGGCCCCCGGCGTTATCGCGCGCCAGTCCGTTGACCAGCCGGTACAGACCGGCCTCAAGTCCATCGACTCCATGGTGCCCATCGGTCGCGGCCAGCGGGAACTGATCATCGGCGACCGCCAGACCGGCAAGACCGCGGTCGCGGTGGACGCCATCATCAACCAGAAGGGCACCGGCATCAAGTGTATCTACGTTGCCGTGGGCCAGAAGGCGTCCAGCATCGCCGCCGTGGTGCGCAAGCTCGAGGAGCACGGCGCCATGGACCACACCATCGTGGTGGCGGCCGCGGCGGCTGACTCCGCGGCGGAGCAGTTCATCGCACCCTATTCCGGTTGCACCATGGGTGAGTACTTCCGCGACAAGGGCGAAGACGCGCTCATCATCTACGACGACCTCACCAAGCAGGCCTGGGCCTATCGCCAGATCTCCCTGCTGCTGCGCCGCCCGCCGGGCCGCGAAGCCTATCCGGGTGACGTCTTCTACCTCCACTCCCGCCTGCTGGAGCGCGCCGCGCGCATCAACGCCGCCGAGGTGGAGAAGCTCACCGACGGTGACGTGAAGGGCCAGACCGGTTCGCTCACCGCGCTGCCGATCATCGAGACCCAGGCCGGTGACGTGTCCGCGTTCGTACCGACCAACGTGATCTCCATCACCGATGGCCAGATCTTCCTCGAATCCGACCTGTTCAACGCCGGTATCCGTCCCGCCATCAACGCGGGCCTGTCGGTATCCCGGGTAGGTGGCGCCGCGCAGACCGGCATCATCAAGAAACTGGGCGGCGGTATTCGTCTCGCCCTGGCACAGTACCGGGAACTGGCGGCGTTCTCCCAGTTCGCCTCCGACCTCGACGAGGCCACCCGGCGTCAGCTCGAGCGTGGCCAGCGGGTCATGGAGCTGATGAAGCAGCCCCAGTACCAGCCGATGTCCGTGGCCGAGATGGCGCTGTCGCTGTACGCCGTGAACGAGGGTTACTTTGATGACGTCGAGGTCAACAAGGTGGTGGACTGCGAGGCCGCGATGCAGGCCTACGTGAAGTCCAACCACGGCGACCTGCTCGACGGCATCAACGCCGACCCGAAGTACGGCGACGAGGTTGTCGAGAAGCTGAAGTCCGCGGTCGAGGACTTCAAGAAGAACGGCAGCTGGTAAGTCACGGCGACTGACGAGAGGGCAATTCAATGGCAGGCGCCAAAGAAATCCGCACCCAGATCAAGAGTATCGGCAGCACCCGCAAGATCACCAAGGCCATGGAAATGGTGGCGGCGAGCAAGATGCGGCGTGCCCAGGAGCGCATGCACATGGCGCGACCCTATGCCGAGAAGATGCGCCACGTGGTCGCCCATGCGGCGAGCGCCAATACCGAGTATCACCATGCGTACCTCGCGGCGCGTGAATCGGTCAGCAACGTGGGCTACATCATCGTCTCCAGCGATCGCGGCCTGTGCGGCGGCCTCAACAGCAACCTGTTCCGCAAGGTTGTTGGCGACATGGCCGACAATCACAACAAGGGCGTGGGCATCAATGTCTGCGTGATCGGCAAGAAGGCGAGCGCGTTCTTCAAGCGTTACGGCGCCAACGTGGTGAGCGAGGTGACCGACCTCGGCGATACACCACAGCTCGAGGAGCTGATCGGCGCGGTGAAGATTATGATGGACGACTACGAGGAGGGCAGGATCGACCGGCTCTATGTGGTGTACAACAACTTCGTCAACACCATGACCCAGAAGCCGACCATCGAGCAGCTCATTCCCGTGGTGCCGAGCGAAGAGGTGGAAACCAAACACCACTGGGACTACCTCTACGAGCCGGAAGCCAAGCCCATCGTCGACACCCTGATGGACCGTTATATCGAGTCCCTCGTCTACCAGTCAGTAGCGGACAACAATGCCTGCGAGCAGGCGGCGCGCATGGTGGCGATGAAGGCCGCCACGGACAACGCCGGCAAGCTCATCGACGAACTGCAGCTGGTCTACAACAAGGCCCGCCAGGCGGCGATCACCCAGGAGCTGTCCGAAATCGTAAGCGGCGCGGCGGCAGTGTAGTGTCCGTGGCAAGCATGAACCAATCAGTCATTTAGCAAGAGGATTTTCGAACCATGAGTTCAGGAAATATCGTAACGATTATCGGCGCGGTCGTGGACGTACAGTTCCCGCGCGATACCGTCCCCAAGGTCTACGATGCGCTGACCGTGGACGAGGGTGGCCTCACCCTGGAAGTACAGCAGCAGATGGGCGACGGCGTCGTGCGCTGCATTGCCATGGGATCCTCCGATGGTCTCAAGCGTGGCCTCGATGTCACCAATACCGGCGCGCCGATCTCGGTGCCGGTTGGTCCCTCCACCCTGGGACGGATCATGGACGTGCTGGGCAACCCGGTGGACGAAGCGGGCCCGGTGGAATCCGAGGAGCGCTGGCCGATTCACCGCCCGGCACCTTCCTACGAGGACCAGGCCGCAAGCGTGGAACTGCTGGAAACCGGCATCAAGGTGGTCGACCTCATCATGCCGATCGCGAAAGGCGGCAAGATCGGCCTGTTCGGCGGCGCTGGCGTGGGCAAGACCGTGACCCTGCTGGAACTCATCAACAACATCGCGACCGCGCACTCCGGCCTGTCCGTGTTCGCCGGCGTGGGTGAGCGCACCCGGGAAGGCAACGACTTCTACCACGAGATGCAGGACGCGGGCGTCGTCAACGTGAAGAACTTCACCGAGTCCAAGGTGGCGATGGTGTACGGCCAGATGAACGAGCCCCCGGGCAACCGCCTGCGGGTGGCGCTCACCGGTCTCACCATGGCGGAATACTTCCGCGACGAGGGCCGCGACGTACTGATGTTCATCGATAACATCTACCGCTACACGCTGGCCGGCACCGAGGTATCGGCGCTGCTCGGGCGGATGCCTTCCGCGGTGGGCTACCAGCCGACCCTGGCGGACGAGATGGGCGTGCTGCAGGAGCGGATCACCTCCACCCGCACCGGCTCCATCACCTCCTTCCAGGCGGTGTACGTACCGGCGGACGACCTCACCGACCCGTCACCGGCGACCACCTTTGCGCACCTCGACGCGACCCTGGTACTCTCGCGCCAGATCGCCGAACTCGGCATCTATCCCGCGGTTGACCCGCTCGACTCCACCTCGCGCCAGCTCGATCCGCTGGTCATCGGCGACGAGCACTACGAGACCGCGCGTGCCGTACAGGGCATCCTCCAGCGCTACAAGGAGCTGCAGGACATCATCGCGATCCTCGGCATGGACGAACTGTCCGAAGAGGACAAGCAGGCCGTCAACCGCGCGCGCCGCATCCAGCGCTTCCTGTCGCAGCCGTTCACCGTGGCCCAGTCCTTCACCGGCACCGAGGGCAAGTACGTCACCCTGAAAGACACCATCAAGGGCTTCCAGGGCATCGTCAACGGCGACTACGATCACCTGCCCGAGCAGGCGTTCTACATGGTCGGCGGTATCGAGGAAGCGGTGGAGAAGGCCAAGGGCCTGAACTGAGGCGTCGCCGAACCTGACTGACCGGGAGAAACCCACATGGCAACCATCCAGGTAGACATCGTCAGCGCGGAACAGGAGATCTGGTCCGGCGCCGGCACCATGGTGTTCGCCCCGGGAGAGGTCGGCGAGCTCGGCATCGCCCCGGGCCACACCCCGCTGATCACGCGCCTCAGCCCCGGCGACGTGCGCGTGATCAAGGAAGACGGCGAGGAGGAGTTCATCTTCGTCTCCGGCGGCATCCTCGAGGTACAGCCCCACGTGGTGACGGTGCTATCCGACACCGCGGTACGCGGTCACGACCTCGACGAGACCGCGGCACTCGAGGCGAAGAAGCGGGCGGAGGAGAAGCTCGCCGATTCCGCGGCGGAAATGGACTACGCCCAGGCCCAGGCCGAACTCGCCAGCGCCATCGCCCAGATCCGCTCGATCGAGAAGCTGCGCAAGCTGCGGAAGTAGCGTCGGCGCCGCTTTCTGCACTGAAAACGCCCGCGATTGCGGGCGTTTTCTTATTCAGTGCTTCCACAAGGGCCGCCTGTCGTGGAACGCGGCACGACCGGTTATACTTCGGAGCCACGTGGCAACACCCCCGCAGATACCCGCCAAGGGAACCGCTCGGAAATCACCAGGTCCGGACAAGCTTGGCGTGGAAGGCGACACCCGGGCTCCGGCCAGCATTTTCCGGTTTTCCCAATCCATTTGAGTGGAACCTTGAAGCGCAACATCGACCAGCTGGCCATTTTCGGAGGGACACCCCTGTTCGATGAACCGTTGCATGTCGGTAGCCCGAACCTGCCACCACGCGATCAACTGTACTCGCGTATCGACAGGATACTCGACAATCGCTGGCTGACAAACAACGGCGAGATGGTGCAGGAATTCGAGCGCCGTATCTGCGAGCTGCTCGGCGTGCGCCACTGCATCGCCACCGTGAACGGCACCGCCGGTATCGAGATCGCGATACGCGCGGCCGGGCTGTCCGGCGAGATCATCGTCCCTTCCTTTACCTTCGTTGCCACCGCACATGCCGTCGAGTGGCTCGGTCTGGAAGCGGTGTTCTGTGATATTGATCCGGCTACCCACAACCTCGATCCATCGCGGGTAGAGGAACTGATCACCGATCGCACCGCGGCAATCATGGGGGTGCACGTCTGGGGACGCCCGTGCGACCTTGACGCGCTGGCGGAAATCGCCGCGCGCCGCCGGCTCCACCTGCTCTACGATGCGGCCCACGCGTTTGGTTGCAGCAGCGAGGGCGGTCGCCACCTCGGTAACTTCGGCGATGCCGAGGTGTTCAGTTTCCACGCAACCAAGTTCGTCAACTGTTTCGAGGGCGGAGCGGTGGTCACCAACGACGACGATTATGCCGAACGGATGCGCCTTGCGCGCAATTTCGGATTCTGCGGCAAGGACAACGTCATCGCCCTCGGTATCAATGCCAAGCTGAGCGAAGTCTGCGCCGCGATGGGCCTGTGTTCCATGGACATGATGGAGGACGTCATTGCCGCCAACGAGCGCAACTACGCCGACTATCGAGAATTGCTCGGTGGCGTGCCGGGCATCCGCTTCATCGACTACGATCCCGGGATCCGGAACAACTTCCAGTATGCCGTGGCGGAAGTGGATGCGGATGCCTTCGGCCTGACCCGGGACGAACTGGTGACTCTTCTCGACGCCGAACGGATCATTGCGCGCCGCTATTTCTATCCCGGATGCCATCAGCTGGCTCCCTATGCTGACAGGCGCGACTGGTCGCTGCCCCACACCGAGGCGGTAGCGAATTGCGTGGTTTCGCTGCCGAACGGCCTGCAGACCGGGGCTGATGACGTCGCCAGGGTTGCCGGGTTGATTTCCTTTCTGCAATCCCATGCTGACGCCGTCACCAACCGGCTGGCGGAGCTGGCCAGATGACGGCGCCGGATTACTCGCTGGTCATTCCCGTCTACAACAACGCGGGATCGCTGGATGCGCTGATGGATGCGCTGGAGACGGATCTGTTCTCGCAACATCCCGACCTCGTCGCCGAAGTCGTGTTTGTCGATGACGGCTCCGCGGATGATTCCTGGGAGCGCCTGCACGGGTTACACCTGGAGCGTCCCGGACTGATAAGGGTGATCAAGCTGACGCGCAATTTCGGCCAGCCCAGCGCGCGTCTGGCCGGCCTTCGCCATGCCCGCGGCCGCTGCGTTATTTCCATGGCGGCGGATGGCCAGGAGCCGCCCGCGGTTGCGAACCAGATGCTCGAACGCCACCTCGCAACCGATGCCCAGGTGGTGATCGGCGCCCGCGCCGGCAGGGACGAGACCTGGTTTCGCAAGGCGACCTCGCGCATCTTTTACAGCGTGATGCGACGGGTGAGTTTTTCAAACATGCCGCGCGGCGGCTTCAGCTTCGTTCTTCTCGGGCGGCGCGCGCTGGACGTCCTGCTGCGCAACCGCGAGAGCAGGCCTTTTTTCCAGGGCCAGGTACTGTGGCTGGGCTACACCCCGGAGGTCATAACCTTCCATCGCCCGGCGCGTTTCGATGGCGAGTCCGGCTGGACGCTGAAGAAGAAGATCAACCTGCTGGTGGATGCGCTGGTGGGATATTCCTTTCTTCCAATCCGTATCATGTCCCTGGTAGGGATGGGGACCGCGGTCATCGGTCTCGTGCTGGCCACGGGCATACTGGCACGCAAGCTATTCTTTGGCACCGAGGTGGCGGGCTGGGCCGGCATCATGGTGGCGATCCTGGTGATGGGCGGAATCCAGATCCTGATGCTGGGAGTGATCGGCGAGTACATCTGGCGCAGTCTTGCCCAGGCGCGCGACCGGGACGAGTACGTCATCGAGCTTACAACCGACGACTCTGACGGCGGGTCTGTTACTTGAAGGCATCCATGTGGCCAGTACTCTTGCCTGCCGGCGCTAGGAAATGAAGCAAAAGGCACCCATTTTCGTTATCGGCAATCCGCGCTCGGGAACCACCCTCCTGCGCCTCATGCTGACCTGCCACCGGCATATCTGCATACCTCCGGAGGCGGGATTCGCTCTCTGGCTGGAACGGAGTTTCGGCGACTGGCGCGTGAACGACGATCGCCTGCCGGAATTCCTCACCGCCCTGTTCGCGAGCCGCAAGTTCGAAACCTGGCAACTGGATCACGAAGCACTGGCCGCTGACATCGTCGCGCACGCTCCCGTAGATTACGCCGGGCTCGTGAATGCTGTATATGCTCACTATGCCGATCAGCACAATCCCGGGTGGCACATTTGGGGTGACAAGAACAACTATTACCTCAAGCACATCCCCGAGATTCATCGGCTCTTTCCCGAGGCGCGTTTCGTACATATTGTAAGGGATCCCCGGGATGTCGCCTGCTCGTATCGTGACTTGAGTCAAAATGGTAGCAATTCGGACTACCGTCCCCGCCTCACGGACAACGTGAGCGAGATTGCGGAACAGTGGCGGGCCAACATCGAGCGGGTAGAAGAGGATCTTGCCACCCTGGATGCCGGGCTCGCGCATCGATTGCGCTACGAGGACCTGGTCTCTGATGCCAGCGCCACCCTCGGGTCACTTTGTGAATTTCTCGGCGAGGAGTTCGATCCGGCGATGCTGGACTATCACGCGGAAAATCGGGCGCGTTCACTGGTGCCTGAAGACTTCCTTGCCTGGAAGCAGCTCACGTTATCACCACCCCAGGCCAATCGGGTGGGGCGCTACCGCGAGGATCTGGAACCGGAACAGGCGGCGCTGATCGTCAGCAGGGCGGAGCCGGCATTCAGCCGCTTCTACGGTTGTTGACCAGGAAACTGCAAGATACGGACGTTGCAGAAGCGTTCTGACTACACTTGTCTCCTGCTGGCCTACCTCGCGGCCTGGGGACTACTGCTCCTGAACACCGGGTTCGTTTACTGGGACGACTGGATCCTGCTGCATCACGACGCGGCCACGAGAGACGCCTTCTATGCCCTCGTGGCGGCGCCCCAGAAAGGGATGATGCACAACCTGTTGCAAGAGATCGGCAACGGGGTTTTCATCTACCGCATACTGGTGTTCCTTGCTTACGCAGTCGTCGCCGCCTGCTTCCTCTGGATACTTCGGCACGTGCGCCAGGCGGAACCCGGGTACCCCCTGCTGATCGCCTTGCTGGCGGCGGTGTACCCGGCGAACCAGGCCAGGATCGCATTGATCGACCTGCCCTATGGTCTGACCCTGGCCGCCTTTTTCCTCGCCACCGTGTTGGCCATGGTGGGAGAGTATCGCCACACCCTGGTGCCGCGCATTGCCGCGCTTGTCCTTTTCGCTTTTTCGTTTTTCACGAAGTCACTGCTGGTGTATTACCTGGTGCCGATACTGCTCCTCGTCTACGTGTCTCGGGCAACATTGCTCACCGGCGGTTCGTGGCAATCCTGTGGGCGCTTGATTCGCTGGGGGTTCACCCACCTTGACTACGCGCTGTTGCCCATAGCTTTTTTCCTGCTGACCAACCGTTACCTGGCGCCCAACACGATATACGAGGGCTACAACGCGGTCACCCCCGGCGCCTTGCCAGAAGCGTTGGTGGCCAGCACGCGCAGCCTCCTCAACCTTTCCTGGTTTCCCGCGGTTCGCTGGTTTGGCGAACCGCCGCTGCGCCACATCCTGGTGGCGTCGTCGCTCCTGGCGGCGTCGGCATGGCTGGCGTGGTCACTGCTGCGCCAGGCGCGGGCGCGGCGTCTGGAGCCGGGATGGCTCGTTGTCCTGGTCGTGGGCGCGGGTCTGCTGCTGCTCGCCATCCTGCCCTACCATGTGGTGAACAAGACCCCCGCGTTCGATGACTGGCTGAGTCGCCACCAGCTCCTGATGCCCTTCGGTTGCGCGATCCTGCTGGTGGCCTTCTGTCGGCTGGTGCTCCCCGGGCAACTTGCGCGCCGGGGTATCATGGTGTTGGTCTTGATCGGCGCCCTGCTCGCTGCCAGGGATCTCCTGTGGTACTACGCCGATGGCGTACGCCAGGTGGGCGTGATCGCAGCGTTGCGCGCCAATGACGACATCCGCGCGGCGCAAAACCAGGTTGTGCTGTTCGAGGACCGGGCCGGCGACACCAACGCGATGGGCCGGTTCTACCGCTTCTACGAGTACAGCGCATTCCTGCGCCGTGCCTTTGGTGACGCCAGCCGGTTCGGGGAGCGTCGCTCGCACTGGCACGAATGGAACCTGGAGAAAATCCGCCAGCGCGCCGGCTGGCGGCATTTCAATTTCGGCGATTTCGATGCCGACAGCCTTGTAGTGGCGGGCACCGCGACCCTGGAACGGGGTGACTACCGCCCTGACAGCAGTTGGCAGCGCCTCGCGTTGCTTTGGACCGGGTTGACGGACCGGTCGGAACTGGAACGTCGTGCCAGCGCAATGGTGGTGCTTCGCTGGGAGCCCGGTCCGGGCTGAGCGCAGGACAGTCCGGCAGCGACTCAGTCGAGGTCCTTGCGATGCAGCCGCGTCACCAGGCTGGAGGTGTCGTAGCGGTTGCCGCCGGCGGCCTGGACCTCGGCATAGTAACCATCCACGATGGTGGTCACCGGCAGGTCGGAGCCATTACGTTCCGCTTCCTCCATGCAAAGGCCCAGGTCCTTGCGCATCCAGTCCACCGCGAAGCCGAACTCGAACTCGTTCTTCAGCATCGTCGCGTGGCGGTTCTCCATCTGCCAGGAGCCCGCGGCGCCCTTGGAAATCACGTCGAATACCTTCATCCCGTCGAGCCCTGCATTGACCGCAAAGGCAAGCCCCTCGGACAGGCCCTGGACCAGGCCGGCAATGCAGATCTGGTTGACCATCTTGGTCAACTGGCCGGCGCCGGCATCGCCCATCAACATGGCGGCGCGCGCAAAGCAGTCGATGAGCGGCCTGGTGCGGTCGAACGTCGCCTGTTCGCCGCCGACCATCACCGTGAGCACGCCGTTTTCCGCCCCCGCCTGGCCACCGGAAACCGGCGCGTCGAGGAATTCAAAACCGCGCTCCTTCGCCGCGGCGAAGAGTTCCTGCGCGAGATTGGCGGATGCCGTGGTGTGATCGATGAACACCGTACCGGGTTTCATCGTGCCAAAGGCGCCGTCGTGCCCGGTGGTGACGCTGCGCACGTCGTCGTCGTTGCCGACGCAGCAAAACACGAAATCCGCCTCCGCGGCGGCCGTGGCGGGGGTCTCGCGGAACGATCCACCATGTTGTTTGATCCACTTTTCCGCCTTGGCCGTGGTGCGGTTGTAAACGCAGACGTCATGTCCTTTGGCGGCGAGATGTCCGGCCATGGGATAGCCCATGACGCCGAGACCGAGGAAAGCAACTTTCATGGCAGGGATCAGCAGGGTCGATTAAGGGGCGGCTACTGTAACGCGAAGCCAGGGGCTATGCAAAATCAGCTCGGTCCGCGATGAGAGCGGTTTACAGTGCCGGGAAAAGGCGCTACCTTGCACCGCAAACCACCCGGTAGACGCTTGCATGCGTTCGACCCCAAATACCTCGTATCGGGCCGCCCTTCTCCTGGGGCTTGCGGGACTCGCGGTACTGGTGGTGACAAGCCTGCCCTTCGGTCGCAGCCATCCGGATGATTTCTACCTCGGGCGGCTGTTCATGGATCTCTATCGCGAGGGTGGGCGCTGGTCCGACTGGATACCGCCATCCGCGCCCTCGCTCTTTCCGGATGGCCTGATCTACGGCATCCTGGCCTTGTTCACCATGGACATCCTGTGGGTGTCCGCACTGTATGGGCTGGTCATCGCCCTCGCCACCGGCGCGGTGGTATATGGATTCGCCCGAAAATCCATCGACGATCGAAGCGCTGCACTGCTGGTGGTCTGCCTCGCCCTGCTCGGCATGGTGGGATTCGGCGAGGACCTCACTACCTGGAGCCGCCCTTCGCAACATTTCCTGAGCTACTTCAATCTCGTGCTCGGTGGCGCGCTGCTGTTTGCCAGTTTGCGGCGGCCGTGGGTGCTGCCCTGGATGGGGTTGCTGGTCGCCGTGGCGGTGTTGTCGGACTTCCTGTTCGTACCGCTCTGGCTCGGCGCCAGCGGCGGCGCCCTCGGGGTGGCCTGGCTGAGCGGCATGCTGCCGCTGCGCCGGGCGCTCACCCTCCTCGCCGCGGCGATCGCGTCGTTGCTTCTCGGCTACGCCGCCTACCGGTGGCTCGTTCCCCATCCGCAGGATAACCCGGTCTGGGCGAGCGGCATGAGCCTTCGCGACGTTGCCACGAGCCTGCCGCCGCATCTGAACGCCCTCGGGTACCTCGCGCGCAACCTGCTCAGTGCCTGGTTCCTGGTTCCCCTGTCCATGTTCTTTCTGGCCGCATGGCTCTGCCGCGGCGATCGCATCCGGCTGCCGCGTCTGCTGGTGTCCGGCGGGTTCATCTTCGGCGGGATACTCGCGAATCTGTACACGGTCGGGCTCGGCTTCCACGCCACCATGTCACGTGAGCAGTACCATATTTTCATCTGGAATGGCGAAATCCTGTTGTTCGCCATGGCCATGGGATTCCTGGCCTGGCGTTTGCCACGCCTGATGGCGCCGCTTTTCGTAGTCCTGGGAGTCACTTCCGGCGTTCTCGCCGCCCGGGCGCCGGGACCGTCGGAACGCATCGCCAACTACCGGCCGTTCGCGGAGGAGGTCGCCTGTGTCGCGGACCAGGCCGGGGCTGCCGGGCTGCGCTACGGACTGGCATCGTTCGGCAACTCGGATCGATTCACCGTGGTTTCCGATGGCAAGCTGTTCCTCAACACGCTGACGGGAGAGCGCCTGCGAACCAAGCACTACGTTTTGTCACGCGCCTGGAACCGGCAACGATTCGACTTCGTGCTCATTGACAACGACGTGGATACCCGGGTCTACGAACGCAAGAAAATGCACTACCCCATCGCCGATTCGGTAGCCCGGGAGGCGCTCGGTCCACCCGACCGGACGCTCGTCTGCAAACGGCACACGCTGCTGGTTTACGACCGTGGTATCCAGTGCCTGGAGAATACCCTGGGAACCTTCGACTGCGTGCTCGCCGACTGATCGTGTCTTCAGTCGCGGGGAGAGTGCGCGGGCTGCAGGTAACGCCAGCGTTCGGCGACGAGACCCAGGATGAATACCAGCAGACCCGCCACCGAGAGAATCACCGCGCAAATGATAAAGAACGACGACACCACGAAACGCGACCAGTGATCGAACACGTGCCCGGTGGCGAGGAAGTCCACGAAACTGCCACGGATGACGACGATCCCGAGCACCAGGAGCCCAATGATGACCGGGTACAGGAGGCGGCTACGAAACAACTGGCTGGAGATCCCGCGCGGTGGGGCATTGCCGATCAGCTGCGCCGAGATCAGCGTGCCCAGGTAGCCGAAACAGAACAGCGTCACCGCGCTCACGCCGAGCAGTTGGGCGACGATGAAGCGGTAGATCATCCACTCCTCCACCATCCGGTGCTGCAGGTAATTGAGGGCAGGCGTCAGCATCAGGAGCAACGCCAGCAGCGCGCAGACCACGCCGGCGAGCCCGAGCACCCGGGACGGGCGGTACACCAGCGCGGTTTTCAGGATGACAATGAGAAATCGCATCCCGTCCTTGATCGGGTGGAGCTTCGATTCCCCCACGCGTTCGCGATAGGTCATGTCGCGCTCGACGATGCGCAGGTCATCCGCCAGCACGGCGCGAGCGCTCATCGCGGGGGTAAAGTTGAGGCCCGGAGGGAGCGGCATGATGCGGTGCAGGCTCTCGCGCCTGACCACGCGCATGCCGCTTGCCGTGTCGCGCACCTTCTCCGAGGAAAACGCGGAAAGGAGGAGGGAGAACAGCCGGTTGCCAAGCCTGCGCACCAGTGGCATCTCGCTGTCCGCGGTCATGCGGCAACCGAGGGCAATGTCCGCTTCGTCATCGACGATGGCATTCACCAGCTCGCTGAAAAAGCGTGGATCGCAGGTGCCGTCCGCGTCGAGGAAGGAGAGCAGGTCGGCGTCGGACTGGCGCCAGGCTTCCTGGATCGCGGCGCCATAGCCGCGGTTCTTTTCGAACACGATCAGGTGAATTTTCTCCGCGAAGCCGCTGGCGATCTCCACGGTGCGGTCGGTGGAGCCATCGCTGACCACGGAAATGTCGACCTTGTCCACGGGCGTTGCGCCGATGATCCCGTCCCGCGCCTCCAGGCAGCGGGTGATGATATCGGCGATGGCGTCCTCCTCGTTCAATGCCGGTATGGCGATGAGCAGCTTCATGGCAATGGCTTCCGGGAGACGCGAAAAGGCGGAATTATACGTGAGCCGGTATTGCCGACCCTGTCGGTACAGCGGCGGGAGCGAAGATGCGGTTCGTCGGAGCTTCGATCGTGAGTCCGGCCTCCGCGCTGTTTCTGTTTACCGAGCTCGCCTGCTACTTCCTGTTTTCGATCTGGTGGCGGGGCCAGGTGCCGCTCTGGCTCGGCGTCGGGATCGGTTTCGCGCATCTTGTCGGGCTCGTACTCATGCTGCGCCAGTGGGAACGCTGGCGTGGTGCGGTGGATCTCGGGCTGCCGGATCCGGGAATCGCCTCCCCGCTGCGCCCACCGGTCTTGCCCATTGCCGTTCTATTGAGCGCGGGCCTGCTGGTCCAGGCTTTCTTCTTCAGCGACCCGGTGCTTTCCGGTCCTGACGAACCGGTGATGATCAGCGATCATTCCAGCCAGGTATCCTCGCTCCTCGCTCCGGGTCCTCTACCGGCAATCGGCCTCGCCCTCGCCTGCGTGATGCTGTGGATCGCCGCCACGCGAATGATTCGACCGCTGGCACGAAAGGGCGGACCCCGGCAAGCCCTTGCCGGGGCCTGGCCCTGGATCCTCCTCCTGCTGGCGGGCATGGTGGTGTTCGGCTTCGCCGAGAGCGTGAGCCGCATCAACTGGGGCCTGGCGGAGCGCTGGCCGCCCTTTGGCACCGTGCTCCTGCTGCCGCTACACCTGCTTGGGATCGATAACATCGTCGCTCTCAGGCTGATCAGCGCGCTTTACTACGTCAGCGCAGGCGGGCTGGTGTATCGCATCGTCCGCATCGAGGCCGGCCAGGTCACGGGGCTGGCGGCGGCAACGCTTGCGCTGGCGGCGCCCGCGTTTTTCAACTGGGGACACTACGCCTTCCGCGAAATGGGCGGGGTGTTCTTCTTCTGCCTCGGCATTGCCTGTCTCCAGCAGGTAATCCGCATGCGACGCGCGGAGGATATTGGCCTCCTGTGCGCGGTGGCTGCCCTTGGATACCTGCAGCGGCGACCGTCGGTGCTGATGGTGGTGGTGGCGGGAATCACCCTGCTGCTGGTGTTTCATCGTCGCCTGTTCGCCTGGCGCAACTTGCGCGCGCTGGCGCTGCCGGCGCTGGCCATGGTCTGGGTGGCGCTGCCCTGGATCGCCATCAGCAGCAACGTGCGGGTCTACGTGCTCTACACGGACCACCTGCTCCAGCCCGACATGCTGCTCAGCTACCTGCGCGCCCTGCCCGGGCAGGCGGGATGGCCGCTCGTCCTTCTGGCGGTCGCGGGCCTGGCCATCGGCATCGTGCGGCGGCGCTGGATGGCGTTCGTCGCCGCTGTCTGGCTGCTGCTCCTGAACCTGCTGTTCGTCATGGACGTCACCGCGCCCAGGGTGATCGACCGCTTCGCGATCCATTTCATTCCCGGGCTCGCAATACTGTCAGGGTTCGCGTTGGGTGCGCTGCGGAATCGGCGTGCTGCGGTGTATGCCGCGGTGGCAGTCTCGGTAATGGGCCTCGTAACCCTCGCCACCTGGCTGCATGACGACGACCGGGAGCTGGCCCTTCTGCCCGGGGACGGCCTGCGCTATGCCACCGAGCCGCTCTATCCCTATGATGCCGTGGCGGACTGGCTGGGATCGCGCGTGCGGGAACTGCCCGCAGGTCAGCGCCTTTTGCTGTTCCAGCCCGTGCCCTGGCAGTCCGCGCTCCCACTCTACCTGGAACGCGCCGGCAACCATCGCGCCCGGCTGGTGGAGGCGCCGCGGCGTGGTTATCGGCCGAATCGCGATTTCGACACCGCACTGGCCGCCTGCCGCGCTGCGGGCTGCGACTGGCTCGTGGTGCCGGTCAATCGCGCGGGACGGCTGATTCTGCATCCCGGCTTTACGCTATCCATGCTGGAGACTCGCGGATTGCCTGGTATCGAGCGTTTCGACGGGAGACATGGATCGGTACTGCTGGTGCCACCACCGCCAGTGGAATCCGGCGAGGAAGGCGAAGATGCGATCTCAAGGCCGGGGACGCGGCGAGCGGGGACTCCCGAAAGCGGGTGATCCCGGGTTATCTGGATATCGGCGCGACCGGCGTCTTTTCCAGTACCACGAGCAGCCGGGTGGCGAAGATCGAGGGCAGGTGGTCACACAGCCTGTCGAGCCGGCGCATCAGGCCGAGGGCGGCATCCGGGTAGAGCTGCGGTCCGCTGTATCCACCGGAAGCGACATAGGAAACCGCTGCAAGGCGCTCAACCCTGGCGAGGTTCCAGCCCGCCAGATCAGCCCCGGCTTCCTTCCTGACGAACAGGCGCCAGGCATTTCCCTGGGCGGCGTAGTAGTCCATCGCGGCGGGGTCGAACTCCTCGGGCGCGCGCCATGCAATGGGCTTGTCGAGGCCCAGGGGTTCCGGGTGCAACGGACCGTAGACGAGCCTTCCCAGAAGGCTCACGCAGGGTTCGAACAGGATCAGCCGGCCGCCCGGGGACAGCACGCGCCGGCATTCCTCGAGCGCGGTACCCGGGTGCGCCAGATGGTGGAAGACATCGAACAGGACCAGGTTGCGCACGCTGCCGTCGGCCTGGCTCAGGCGGTAGGCGTTTTCCACCCCGTCCAGCCAGGGGCGGGGAAACAGGTCGGTGCGCAGGCAATCGGGGATCACGTCGCGGATATTGCCGATGCCGGAGCCGAGTTCCACGCAAAGGCCGTCACCCGGGGCAAGTTCCGCGGCGATGCGGCGATGAAAGTCGCGGTAGATTTCCTGTAACAGCGGTTTCTTCCGCCACGACGCGAGATTTTGTTCCGCTTCCTCCGCGTGGCGCACGGGCTCAGTCATAACGGCTGCGATGTCCGATGCGGATGACGGGCGCCTCTATCCAGCGAAACGCCAGCTCCACCAGCAGGAGGGAGATCGCCAGCGCAATGACGGGGTAGTAGAGATCGGCGGGATCGCGAATCGTCATGCGTCGTCCAAGAGACTCGGTCACGACCAGGTAAATCGGCAGATGAAACAGGTAGATACCATAGGAGCGGCGACCGAGCCAGGTCAGCCAGGACCAGCGCAGAGGTGAGACAAGGACGTGACCGGCGGACAGCACCACCAGAAGAAGACCAGTACCATAAAACGCGGCGAATACCAGGTGACCGAGTGGATCGCCGTTCGGAACCCAGCCCAGGGTAAGCCAGGCCATCGCCACCAGCAGGATAAGGAAGGCCGGAACGAGGGCGGGAAGCAGCCGGCGCAGCAGGGGCAGACGGTGGCGTACCAGCCAGGCGATGAGCACACCTGTCATCAGGCTGTCGCCACGGCAGAAGGTATAGGTGATGTTGCCCATGGAACCCGCCCATTCGCGCGCCATTGGTGCGAGAAGGATCAGCGCAGCGGTGACCATGAGCAACGGACCCGCCGGCAGGAAACGGATCAGCAGGGGCACCAGCAGGTAGAACTGCTCCTCGATGGCGAGGGACCAGGTGACGCTGGCGATGACCGGTCCATAGCCCGGCATCTCGTTGATGAACCAGTTCTGCAGGAACAGGACGTAGTGAATGAAATCCGTGCCGCCGCGGTAGAGCCGGCCGCCCCAGCCCGGTGTCGTCAGGAGGAGAAGGCCGAACAGGCCCAGCACGACGGCGTAAAGCGGCAGGATGCGACACGCGCGGCGCAGGTAGAACACGCGGAAGTAGTTACCGGACTCCCGGTGATCCATAAGGATACCGCCGATAAGGAATCCGGAGAGCACGAAGAACAGGTCCACCCCGGTCCAGCCGAGGTAGCCCGCGAGCTGGAGATAGCGCAGGCCTTGCCCGGCGGATTCGGCGACCGGATTGGTGAAGTAGTGGAACACCACCACCAGCGCAATGGCGATGCCCCTGACGCCATCCAGCTCCGGCAATCGGATCGAATCGGTGGCGGCGGGAACTGGTGGGGCGGGCATGGCAGGCGCCGATTGTACCGGCTGCTAATATCGGCTCACAGGCAGACCGACCCTAGACCCGATTCATGACGCGAAACATCCAGCCAGGTGTTGGAGAATCCGTGGCCGATGGCCTGGCGCGGCTCGAGGAGGTGCTCGCGGCGTCTCGCGCCGCGCCAGGCGAGGAGCCGGTGCCGGCGGAGATGATGGAGGTGTTCAGCGATGAGCAATGGCCGGACCTGCTTTTCGAGTTCCAGCCGTCATTGCAGATTTTCAGCGCCTGCCGGGATATCGTTGCCGTGTACCGCGGCGCCGTCATGGACGGCGATCTTCCCCCAGGACCACCCCGTCACTGGCTCGTTTTCACCCGTGATGACGAACAACTGCTTCGCCCTGTCGGCGAGCGGGAATACCGGGCATTCACCATGGCGAAGTCGCGCCACGACTTTGCCACGATGGCAGCCGCGCTATGGCCGGAACGCGATACGGAGGGCCAGCATTCCGCGATGACGGAGATGCTCCTCGGCTGGCTCGGGGAAGGCCTGGTGATCGACGCCGGCGTACCACTGCCCGCGGACGCCGAATTCGCCGAATAGTGCGTATCACCTGAATCAATCCTTTCTCAAAATCGACCGAGCGCAGGTGAGACGAGGCGAATTCGGACTCGAAAGCGCAGCGTACACGAAGTACGTGAGCATTTTGAGGCCGGATTCAACGAAGTATCGCCAAGCGCAGGTCATTTTGAGAAAGGATTCATTCTATTTTTCGCATCATGACGAGCGCCAGCAACAAAAACCCGATCACCGGCAGGGTGGCGCCGAGAAACGGCGACATGCCATTGGCGAGGACGATGTAACCGAAGCCCTTGTTGGCGGCGTAGAAGCCGAGTCCGAGCATGATGCCGGTGAACAGGCTGCGACCGAGACCGCCGCTACGTAGATTGACGAAGACGAAGGGAATCGCCAGCACCACCATCACCGCGGTGGACAGCGGCAACATCAGCTTGCCCCAGTAGGCAAGCTCGAAGGGGCCTGTTTTCTGCTGGTTGGTGGTGAGGTGACGGATGTAGCGGCTGAGTTGCCAGAACGATAGCTGGTCCGGCTTGATCAGGAATACCGACAGGATCTGCGGGGTCACCCGGGTCTGCCACTGGGCGCTTTCGGTGGCCAGCGTCTCGGTGTGACCCTCGGGGTCGATCAGGGTCTGCTTGACGTCGCTGATGAGCCAGTAGTCGTCCTGGAATACGCCCTCGTCCGCGGTCACCATGGAACGCAACCGCTTGTTGGGATCGAATTCGAACACCTTGACCCGGAGCAGGGTGAGATCCGGCAGCACCTCGCCGACGTTGACGTAGGACTCGGTATCCCGCATCCAGAGGCCGAAGTTCGTCTGCTGCTGGATATTCTGCTGCAGCGCCTCGGCACGGCCGCGCTGGGCCTGGGTCTCGGTGAATGGTGAAATGACCTCGCCAATGAGCACCGCGACGATCACGAACATCCCGCCCATCTTCAGCGCCGCGGTGGTGATCTGTAACATCGACACCCCGCTCGCGCGCATGACGATGAGCTCGGAATCGTTGGCCAGCAGGGAGAGGCCGATGGTGGTGCCGAGGAGCGCCGCCATGGGAAACAGTTCGTAGACCAGCCGCGGTACAGACAGCAAAACGAATTTCGTTGCCTCGAGCAGGTTGTAGTTGCCCCTGCCCAGGCTGCCGATCTCGTCGAGAAAATTCACGAACGTGAACAGCGCGAGCAGCACTGCCATGGAGATCAGCGCGTATTGCAGGATAATGCGCCCGAGGTAGCGGTTCAGTATCTTCATCGATGCGGCCGCTCAGTTGGGCAGCCAGGGGAGCAGCCGCTTGTTCTGGTTCCGGCGGTGGAAGAAAAATATCGCCAGGGCGAGGAACCCGGCATGCACCACCCACAGGCCGACATGGGGATTGACCGTGCCCTTGCGGATCATCGCCACAGCGAAGCCAAGCAGGTTGGAGTAGATGAAGTACAGAAGCAGCGCCGCCATCATGCCGGGGAACCTGGCCTTGCGGTAGCGAATCGAGGAGAACGAGAGCGCGAACAGCATGAGCACGGGGAGCATCGCCACCTTGGACAGGCGCCAGTGGAGCTCCCCCACGGCGGTGCGGTGCTGATCATGCAGCAGTTCCTGCGTAGGCATCGCCTTCACGGGAAGAGAGTAGTCCTGGTACGCGCGCTGTTTCAGACGCAGCGCATAGGTCTCGAAGTCCAGCACACCGTATTCCACCGCGCCGGCGGCGCCGCGATACTGGGTGCCGTTTTTCAGGATCAGGAAGTCGTCGTTGGTGGCCTCGTCCACGGTGCGGAATCCGACGCTCGCCACCACCACGCCCTCCTCTTCGTCATTGCCGTTGTAGACGAAGATGTCGCGAAATGTGTCGCTCGCGTCATCGTAGGTCTCGACGAAATACACTCCCTGGCCGTCCCGGGTCTCCGTGAACACCCCGGGGAGAATACCCGTGACATCGGTGCGGTTGCGGAACTCGTACTCCTTGCCATGGGTGATGGCGGCGGACAGCGGTGACAGGTAGAGCGAGAACAGCGCCACCATCGTTCCCACCACCAGGAACAGGCCCAGAACCGGTCGCAGGAACTGGCGCATGCCGATGCCGCAGGCGCTGATCACGGTGAGCTCGTTGTCGCGGATCCAGCGCCCCATCACCAGGAGCATGGAGATATACAGCACCAGGGGCACGAGGATGTCGAGGTAGGTGATCATCTTCAGCAGCACCAGCAGGAACACGCTGTTGATGGGAATATCACCTTCCGCCGCCTGGCGCAGGAAGTCCACCACCCGGGTGACCAGGAAGATCGACAACAGCACCGCGATGACGGCGCTGCTGGTCTGCAGCACTTCGCGAACGAATGCCCGGTGGATGATCATGGGGCCGGATTCTACCGTGATTGACAGGCGCCGTTTGGGGTCTCGAGCCGCGCCCGGAAACCTTCCCCCGCACAGTCACTCACTGGCCCGGGTCGCCGCAAAAACCCGCGCCGGTTATAATCCCCCGATTCAGCGGCGCGCAGCCGTTTCCCGTAAAAAAACAGGAGTCGTTAGTGGAATACACCGCCAAGAGCAACAAGATAGAAACCCTGGTTTCCCGCTGCCTCGTGGTCGCGGTCTATGCCGGCAAAAAGGCGAAGCTGGGCGCCAGCGCGGCGCTTCTCGACCGCCAGGCCGACGGCGCGATCAAGGCCCTCGTGAGCAAGGGTGATATCAACGGCGACCCGGGGACCACGCTGATGATGTACGACCCTCCCGGGGTGCGCGCGGAACGGATCCTGCTGGTGGGGCTCGGCAAGCAAAGCGAGGTTGACGCGACGGTGCTGCGCAAGGCCGCAGCAGCGGTCGCCCGTGTGGCCGAGGCCGCGAGCCTTCGTTCCATCGATATCGCGCTCTTCGATCGCCGCCATGGCCGCCTGGACACCCGCCGGATGGTGCGCCACGTGGTGGAAGCGGTGGACGCCGCACTCTACCGCTACGAGGAGACGAAGAGCGGTCGTGCCAAGCCGTCGCACCTGAAGAACGCCGCCGTGCTGGTGGAACGCGCGGAACTCGCGGCGGCGCGCAAGGGCGTACGCGAGGGCGAGGCCACCGCCAGTGGCGTCAGCCTGGCGCGGGAACTGGGCAACCTGCCGGGCAATATCTGCACCCCGTCCTACCTCGCGCGCAAGGCGCGCGCGATGCAGAAAGACCTGCCGATCAAGACGAGGGTGCTGAGCGAGGAGGACATGAAGAAGCTCAAGATGGGCTCCCTGCTGTCGGTGTCCCGCGGCAGCCGCGAACCGGCCAAGCTCATCGTCATGGAGTACCGCGGCGGCGACAAGGGTGACGCGCCGGTGGTGCTGGTGGGCAAGGGCCTGACCTTCGACGCCGGCGGCATCTCCATCAAGCCCGCGGCGGCGATGGACGAGATGAAGTTCGACATGTGCGGCGGCGCAAGCGTGTTCGGCGCGCTCCAGGCCGTGGCGGAACTCGAGCTGCCGATCAACGTCGTCGGCGTGGTGCCGTCGAGCGAGAACCTGCCGGACGGCGCCGCCAACAAGCCCGGCGACATCGTCACCAGCATGGCAGGCAAGACCATCGAGATCCTCAATACCGACGCCGAGGGCCGCCTGATTCTATGCGACGCACTCACCTACGTCGCACGTTTCAAGCCCGACGTGGTGGTGGACATGGCGACCCTCACGGGCGCCTGCGTGATCGCCCTCGGCAACCATGCTTCCGGCCTGTTCAGCAACGATGACAAGCTTGCTGCGGAGCTTCTGGAAGCGGGGGACGAAGCTGGTGATCGCGCCTGGCGTTTGCCGATGTGGGACGACTACACCCGCCAGCTCAAGAGCAACTTCGCTGACCTCGCCAACATCGGCGGGCGCAACGCGGGCGCGGTAACCGCCGCCTGCTTCCTGCAGGAATTCGCGAAGGACTACCGCTGGGCGCATCTCGATATCGCCGGCACCGCCTGGAACAGCGGCGGCGACAAGGGCGCTACCGGTCGCCCCGTGCCCCTCCTGATGGAATTCCTCATCAACCGCGCGGGCTGATCCCGACAGGCGTCGCTGGAGGATCCGTGATTCCCGGGCGGGTGGATTTCTATGTGCTCAACCGGGCGGACGAGGACAGCCGCCTGGGATTCGCCTGCGTGGTCGCGGCGAAGGCCTGGCAGGAGGGTCTCAGGGTCTACCTGCAGGTCGATAGCGCGCGAGAGACCGACGCCCTCGACGAACTGCTCTGGAGTTACCAGGCCGCGAGCTTCGTACCCCATGCGCGGCTCGGAGACACCCGCGCGGAATCCTCGCCGGTATTGATTGGCGATCAGCCTGCGCCGCCGCGCTGGCGCGAGGCGCTCGTATCACTGACGGCGGCGATGCCCGAGGGCGCGGAGCGCTGCAACAGGGTGGCCGACCTGGTAGGTAGCGGTGACGCCGCGCGCCAGGCCGGTCGCGAGCGCTTCAAGGCATGGCGCGCCCTGGGGGTACAGCCCAACAGCCACGAGATCAAGTTGTAACAACCGATGACACTGGACAAAGCCTACAACCCCCACGAAATTGAATCCCGCTGGTACGGCGAATGGGAGCAGCGCGGATACTTCACCGCCGCGGACGAGGGCGATAACGCGGATGCCTACTGCATCATGATCCCGCCGCCCAACGTTACCGGCAGCCTGCACATGGGACATGCGTTCCAGGACACGATCATGGACGCCCTGATCCGTTTCAACCGTATGCGGGGAAAGAACACGCTCTGGCAGCCGGGCATGGATCACGCCGGCATCGCCACCCAGATGGTGGTCGAGCGCTTGATCAATGCCGAAGGCGGCACCCGCCACGACTACGGCCGCGAAAAGTTCATCGAGCGCGTCTGGAAATGGAAGGAAGAATCCGGCGGCATGATCACGCGCCAGCTGCGCCGCATGGGCGCCTCCCCCGACTGGGCGCACGAGCGTTTCACCATGGACGATGGCCTGAGCGCGGCGGTGCGCGAGGTCTTCGTGCGCCTCTTCGACGATGGCATCATCTACCGCGGCAAGCGGCTGGTAAACTGGGATCCGGTGCTGCACACCGCGCTCTCGGACCTCGAGGTGCTGTCCGCCGAGGAGAGCGGTCACCTGTGGCACCTGCGTTATCCGCTCGCCGATGGCAGCGGCCATCTCACCGTGGCCACCACCCGGCCCGAGACCATGCTCGGAGACAGCGCGGTGGCTGTGCATCCCGACGATGAACGCTACCAGTCGCTGGTGGGTGGCTTCGTGGACCTGCCCCTCACCGGTCGCCGCATCCCGATCATCGCCGACGACTACGTCGACCCGGAATTCGGTTCCGGCTGCGTCAAGATCACCCCGGCCCACGATTTCAACGACTACCAGGTCTGGCTGCGGCATCGCGATAGCGAGGTGATGACCGCGCAGCCCCACGGCGGGCTGATCAACGTATTCACCGTCGATGCGGGCATCCGCGAAAACGTCAACGACGGCGAACTCGACGAGGGGGAACTGGTGCCGGTCGCCTATATCGGCCTCGACCGTGAGGAAGCGCGCAAGCGAATCGTCGCGGACCTCGACGCCGCCGGCCTGCTGGAGAAGATCGACGACCACAAGCTGATGATCCCGCGCGGCGACCGTTCCGGCGCGGTGGTGGAGCCGTTTCTTACCGACCAGTGGTACGTCGACCTCACGCGCGAGGTGCAGGCGGATGGCCGTCCCGGGGGCAAGGCCGTGATCACCGAACCCTCCATCGACGCGGTGAAAAGCGGGCGCATCGAGTTCGTCCCCGGCAACTGGAGCAAGACCTACTTCCAGTGGCTGGAGAACATCGAGGACTGGTGCATCTCGCGCCAGATCTGGTGGGGTCATCGCATACCCGCCTGGTACGACGCCGAAGGCAACGTCTACGTCGCCGACAGCGAGGCCGCCGTGCGGGAGAAGTACGGCCTCGCCGCCGATCTCGCCCTCGAACAGGACGAGGACGTTCTCGACACCTGGTTCAGCTCCGCCCTGTGGCCGTTCTCCACCCTCGGCTGGCCCGAGCAGACCGAGCGGCTGAAGACCTTCTATCCCACCAGCGTGCTGGTCACCGGCTTCGACATCATCTTCTTCTGGGTGGCGCGGATGATCATGATGGGCACGCGCTTCATGGGCGAGGTGCCGTTCCACCAGGTCTACATCCACGGCCTGGTGCGCGACGCCCACGGTCAGAAGATGTCCAAGTCCAAGGGCAACGTGCTCGATCCCATCGACCTCATCGACGGCATCGAGCTCGAGGCGCTGGTGGAAAAGCGCACCAGCGGCATGATGCAGCCCCATCTCGCGGAGAAGATCGCGAAGCAGACGCGCAAGGACTTTCCCGACGGGATCCCGAGCTTCGGCACCGACGCGTTGCGCTTCACCTTCGCCGCCCTCGCCTCCACCGGTCGCGACATCAACTTCGATCTCGCGCGCACGGAGGGCTACCGCAACTTCTGCAACAAGATCTGGAACGCGGCGCGTTTCGTCCTTATGCACACCGAGGGCCAGGACTGCGGCCAGGACGGCGGCGACGTGGAGCTGTCGAGCGCCGACCGCTGGATCGTCTCCTGCCTGCAGCGCAGCGAGCAGGTGGTGACCGACGCCATCGGCGAGTACCGATTCGACAATGCCGCGCGCGAGATCTACGAGCTCGTGTGGAACCGCTATTGCGACTGGTACCTGGAGCTGTGCAAGCCGGTGCTGGCGAATCAGGACAGCAGCGCCGACCAGCTGCGTGGCACGCGCCGCACCCTGGTGCGGGTGCTGGAAACCATGATGCGGCTCGCCCACCCGATCATGCCCTTCATCACCGAGGAGATCTGGCAGAAGATTTCCCTCCTGGCGGGGCGCGAGGGCGACACCATCATGCTCGCGAAATACCCGGTGCCGGAGCCGGACCGCATCGACGCCGCCGCCGAGGCGGAAATCGACTGGGTGATGCGCTTCATCCTCGGCATCCGCAAGATCAAGGGCGAGATGAACGTCGCCCCGGGCAAGCCCGTACCGGTGCTGCTGCAGAACGCTTCACCGGCGGACCTGCGCATACTCAAGGCGAGCCAGGCCTATCTCACCACCGTGGGTCGCGTCGCGTCGGTGGCGGTGTTGCCGGAAGGCGCGGAGAAGCCGGAGTCGGCAACCGCCCTGCTCGGCGACATGGCGATCCTCATCCCGCTCGAGGGACTGATCGACAAGGCGGCGGAGATCGGCCGCCTGGAAAAGGCGATCCAGCGGCTGGACGGCGACATCGACCGGATCGAGGCCAAGGTCAACAACCCGGGCTTTACCGGCAAGGCGCCGGCGGCGGTGGTGGCGAAGGAGCGGCAGAAGCTGGAAGACCAGGTGCGCGCGCGCGAGGAACTCCAGGCCCAGTTGTCGCGGTTGACCGCCTGACGCGGTAATCCGCGCTTGCTGTTCAACTCCTATACCTTCGTTGCCGTATTCCTGCCGATCCTGCTGGTCCTGGCCTGGCTGTCGGGCCGGGCCGGGCGGCGGGACCTGGTCGTGCCGCTGTTGCTGGGGGCGTCGCTGGTGTTCTATGCCTGGTGGAGTCTGCCTTTTCTCGGGTTGCTCGCAGGCTCCATCCTGGTCAACCACGCCCTTGGCAGGCTCATCCTGCATCGCGCTTCGCGCTGGCAGCTCTGGTTAGGGATCGCCTTCAATCTCGCCCTGCTGGGCTATTTTAAATACGCCAATTTCTTCATCGCGCAGTGGAACGCGCTCCTGGGGACGAGTGTCGACAATCCGCCGATCCTGTTGCCGCTGGCGATCTCGTTCTTCACCTTCCAGCAGATTGCCTACCTGGTCGACTGCCGCCGCGGCGAGGCGGTACGCGCGGGACTTATGCGCTACGCGCTGTTCGTCTGCTTCTTTCCGCAGCTCATCGCCGGTCCCATCGTGCGCTCCACGGAGGTCATGCCGCAATTGGCCGAACTCGGCCGTCGGCTGGTTCCGCGTGCCCGGGACCTTGGACCGGCGCTATCGCTGTTCGTGATCGGTCTCGCGAAAAAGGTGTTGCTGGCGGACAACCTCGCGCTTTACGCGACGCCGGTATTCGTCGCGGCCGACACCGGCGTCCCGGTTACCGGGGCGGAGGCATGGATCGGGGCGCTGACCTATACCCTCCAGCTCTACTTCGATTTCTCCGGTTACTCGGACATGGCCATTGGCCTCGCCTGGATGTTCGGCGTTCGACTGCCGGTGAATTTCCTCTCCCCCTATCGCGCCACCAGTATCACCGAATTCTGGCGCCGCTGGCATATCACGCTGTCGCGTTTTCTGCGCGACTACCTCTACATTCCCCTGGGCGGCAATCGACGCGGGCGGACGCAACAATTCGTCAACCTCATGCTCACCATGCTCCTCGGCGGGCTCTGGCATGGCGCAGGCTGGACCTTCATCCTGTGGGGCGGGCTGCACGGCGCATACCTGGTGATTAACCAGGCATGGGCCGGGGTTCGCCGCCGCCTCGGCTGGTCGCGGGCAGCGGTCAGCAGGCCGGGGCGCATGCTGGCCTGGGCGCTGACCTTCGCCGCGGTGGTGTTGGCCCTGGTCCTGTTCCGCGCCGAAACCCTGTCCGGCGCGGGCGCGCTGTTGTCGGCGACGCTGGGACTGGAGGGTTTCACCCTGCCGCGGGACTACGCCACGCTGGCGCCGGGACTTGCCGCGCCGTTGGCGGCGGCGGGCGCCAGCTTCTCTGGTGACCAGGTGTTGTGGGCGCTGTCCAAGGTAGAACTCGTTCTCCTGCTGGTCGTATCGTTCGCGCTTATCCTCGGCTGTCCCAACAGCGCGCGCCTGTTCGGACTGGTGACCGACGAGCGTCCTGACAGGTTAGGCCGGGTCCTGGCCTGGCGGCCCTCCGCGGCCTGGGCCGTGTTTACCGTGGCGCTGTTCGCCGCCAGCCTGGTGGCGATGACCAGCGTGTCCGAGTTTCTCTACTACCAGTTCTGATGGAGATGGCGCGCTACACCAGGATGGTGCTAGGTGGCCTGGGACTCCTGCTGCTGGTGGCCCTGGTGCTGTCCTTCACCTGGGTGCGTCAGCCCCAGACCGGCGACCTCGGGCGGATCGGCGGCTATACCGAGGCAGGCTTCGGCGCGCGCCTGGCGACGACGTGGCTGGGATTCGAACGGCCTGAATTCGAACGCGTCGGCACGGGCAACCCGGCGGAGGCAGACGTGCTGGTGCTGGGGGATTCGTTTTCCAACACCGGCGGGCGTTTCAACTGGGTAAGCCAGCTTGCCGTCCGCAGCGGCCTCTCCGTGCTCGTGGGCAACCTGTACCGCTGGCCGGACATCCTGGATCCGGAGTCGGCGGTTGCCCTGCCGCCACTCGTGCTTCTCGAGGTGGCGGAACGCGACGCGGTGGACCTCCTCGCCATGGCGGACTACCGGTTGGGGAGCAACATCCCGGATTCGCGCGTGGCGGAGCCGTGGCAAGCGCCGCGGCTGCGGAGTCCGAGAACATTGCCTCCTTCCGTTCCCCTGCCGCGCAAGCGCTTTGCCGATATCGAGGAGCGTTTCTCGGTGACCCTGGACGTGGCCTGGAAGTCCCTGCGCCGCGCCCTGGGCATGCCGCGGGACGAAGTCGTGGTGATTGGGCGCGATCCCGCGCGTCCGGCGGTTTTTTCCTCCAGCAACCAGGATGCCGTCGCGCTGATCCGCGCGGACCTGGAGGCGGTGCGGCCTTCCCGGGATCGCTATGCGAGCGCCCTGGAAGGTCTGGGCAAGCTGCGCCGCCTGGTGGAATCCCGGGGCTCCCGCCTCGCGCTCCTCGTGATCCCCAACCGCTTCAGCGTGTACCGGGAAGTCATGCTGAACGCGCCATTCGCCGACACGGTCCCGGTGGTCAACCGCCTGGCGGCTGATGACGGGCTGTACAACGCCCTGCCGATGATGCACGCTGCCGTGGAGCGCGGGGAACTCGACCTGTTCTGGCCCATGGACAGCCATCTGAGCCCGGTGGGCGCCGCGCTGCTGGCGGATGATTTCCTGCGTTGGCTCATCGAGGCGGGCCTGCTGCAGGACTGATACCGCCTGCACGCCCCGTATAATCCAACGATCCCGGACCCGCCCGCCCGAATTCCCAGGCAGCCAGCGATGACCAGCGAACGACTCTTCCGCTACGCGCTCTGCGCCCTGGCGCCGCTTGTCGGCATCATCATCGTCCGCGAGATCCCCATCGGCTACATCGCCGCGGACTATTACTACTACCAGCGCACCTTTTTCGATTTCCATGAGCTCGGCAGCACCTGGGGGCAGATGCATTTCGGCGTCGCCCCGGGCCTGTTTACCAACCTGTTGCCGGTGTGGATCGAAAGTCATTTCCTGGAACACCTGACCCGGCTGTTTCTCTACCACATCGCGCTCTACGGCATGATCGCCGGCGCCGTGATCTGGGGCCTCGGCAAGTGTATTACCCGGGACAACGTGGCGTCGGTGTTCGCGATGGTGCTGGCAATCCTGCTGATCATCGCGGTGGGCTCCGAGAACAGCTTCTGGAACCGGCCCTCGCATCACTACGGCTCGGTGATCAATCTCTGGATCTGCGCGTTGCTTCTGCTCGCCGGGAAAATGCGCCCCTGGGCGATGGCCGCCCTCTGGGTGGTGGTGATCCTGACCGTGATCTCGGATTTCCTGTTCATTCCGATGTACTGTGGCATGACCGCCGGGATCCTCCTGGTCGCCTGGCTCGCGGAGGGCGAGACACTGCGCCGGGTGGTGGTCACGGGCGTGCTTCTGGCGGTGCCGGTGGCGCTGGGCGTGGGAATCTATTACCTCATCCTGCCCAATGCCGCGGCGAACCCGGTATGGGCCAGCGGCCTCAGCCTGCGCGCAGTGCTCACTTCCCCCGCGACCCATGTCGCCGCACTGGACTTCCTCGTTGCGGAGGCGGTTCGCCTGCCTATCTACCTCGGTGCGGCGGTCCTCGGCATTGCTGCCTGGTTGTCGTTGCGCGGAAGCGAACCCGGTGCGCGGCGTTTCCTTGCGCTCCTCGTGGGCAGCGAAGTGGTGGTCTGGGGCAACATCTACCTCTCCGGGCTCGGCGATCCGGACGTGGTGCGCTACCGGTTGTTTGCGGTCAACCTGTCCTGCGTCCTCGCCGCGCTGTCCCTGGCGGTCCTCACCCAGGGCGCGAGTGCAAGCCACTGGCGTCGCTGGACCGGTTTCGCGCTGCTCCTGGCGCTGGGCGTCGGCTACCTTGTCTGGCCCGATCGAGACCGGATCGACTACGTGCGCGTCGTGGATCGCGGGTATTTCGACTACATCGACGAAGTGCGCTGTATCCAGGACGCCGCCCGCGACAATGGGCTTACCACCGGGATCGCCGCCTACAAGGACGCCAACCCCTACACGGTGATCACCGGCGGAGAACTGGTGCTGTACCCGGTGGATGGCCGCAGCCTGAGACCGGCCAACTACCTGGTTTCCCGGGTGGGCCTCGAGCGTCCCTATAACTTCGCCCTGGTCTCGCTGGACCTGTCGCGCCATGACTTCGCGGACCGCAACACTTACTATCCACTCAGCCGGGC
>JAUILZ010000034.1 GCA_030432755.1 Gammaproteobacteria bacterium
TGACCGCCTCGGCCATGATTTCCTCGCCAATGCCGTCGCCGGGCAGCAGCGCGATCTTGTATTGCGTCATGTCGGGAGCAAAAGAGTTGGAAGACGCGGCCTCCGTGACCGTGCTCAATCCCAGTTTGGTTTACGTTTCTCGATAAAGGCGTCGATGCCCTCGCGCGCCTCGTCCATCATCATGTTGCAGGCCATGGCGTCGGTGGCGCCGGCATAGGCGACCGCCAGGGACTGGTCCAGTTGCCGATACACCATTTCCTTGCCAAGTTGCACCGCGTGCGCGGGCTTGTCACAGATGCTTCGCGCGAGCGAGGCCACCGTGTCGTCGAGTTCCGCCGCATCGCAGACTCGGTTGACGAGCCCATAGTCGAGCGCGGCGCCGGCGTCGATAAAATCCCCGGTAAGCAGCATCTCCATGGCGCGCTTGCGCGAGACATTGCGCGTCAGCGCCACCGCCGGGGTGGAGCAGAACAGGCCCACGCGGATGCCGGACACCGCGAAGGTGGCTTCCCTGGCAGCCACCGCGAGATCGCAGGTAGCGACGAGTTGGCAGCCGGCGGCGGTGGCCATGCCATGGACCCGGGCGATCACCGGCTGCGGCAGGGCGACGATCTTCTGCATCACCTCGCTACAGCGGGTGAACAGGCGGTGCTGGTAGGCGTGGTCGTCGTTGGCGCGCATCTGCTTGAGATCGTGCCCGGCGCAGAAGGCGCGCCCGTTGGCGGCGAGCACGACCACCCGGGTGGTTTCGTCGTGGGCCAGGTTGTCGAGCGCTGCCGCCAGCGCTTCGAGCAGTTCCTCGGATAGCGCATTGAACTGCGCCGGCCGGTTCAGGGTGAGCGTGTGTACGCCGCCCTCCCTGGACTCGAGCAGGACGGGTTCAGCGTTCACAAGTCAATGCGAATGGGAGTGGCGGGAAGCCGGAAAATCAGCGCGAGGCTTCCACCATGTGGTCCACCGCTGCGTGGACCTGCTCGTCGCTCAGCGCCATGTTGCCGCCTTTCGGGGGCATGATTCCGGCGGCACCCTGGAAGCCGTCCACGGCATGGGTGTAGAGGGTGTCGATGCCCTGGGCGATGCGGTCGGCCCAGGCCGCGGCATCGCCCACCGCGGGCGCCCCGGCGATGCCGGCACCGTGGCAGGCCGCGCAGGCGGTGTTGTAGACCCCGGCGCCGTCCACCGGTCCGGCGGCCACCTCGGTGGACGCCGCGCTCGCCGCGGCGGCCTCCGCTTCGGCGCGGGCGGCGGCGGCTTCCTCGGCCGTCATGATGTTCAGCGTTCCCACGGCGCCCACCCGATTGGCAAGGGATTCGGCACTGTTGTGGTCGGCCAGGGCCGACATTGCGAAAAATCCAGAGGTAAGGATCGCGACAAAAACGGAAACTCGGGATTTCATGGAACTACGGTTGCGGATCGGGGGTGCGATTATACCCGACAGACGCCACGGATCGGCAAAGTATCGCGGCGTCCGGGACCGGCCATTTCACCGGTTCGACAGGCAGATTCGCGGATGCCAACGGCCGGCGGAGGAGAAATCAGGGTACCCGGGATTTTCCGGATCGGCGGCGCCTGGACTCTAGCCTCCCAGATAGGCCTGCTTGACCGCTTCGTTGCTCTTCAAATCCTCGCTCGGACCTTCAAGCAGGACGCTACCGGTATCGAGCACGTAGGCACGATCTGCCAGGGACAGGGCAAGTCGTGCATTCTGTTCCACCAGGATGATCGTTTTGCCCTGTTCATGGATCTGGCGGATGATGCGGGCGATTTCCTGGCACATTATCGGTGACAGGCCAAGAGAAGGCTCATCCATGACGATCAGCCGGGGATTCGACATGAGGGCCCTGCCCATGGCCACCATTTGCTGCTGGCCGCCGCTCAAGGTGCCCGCAAGTTGGCGCTGGCGCTCTTCCAGTATCGGGAAATGGTGGAACACCATCTCCATATCCTTGCGTACCCCCGCAGTATCCCTGCGCAGGTAAGCACCCATTTCCATGTTTTCCATGACGGTCATTTGCGCGAATACGCGACGGCCCTCCGGGACATGGGCAATGCCGAGCTTGTTGATCTGCTCCGGCAGGCGTTTTTCTATGCGCTGGCCATCGAACGTGATTTCTCCGGACGAAGGGTGTTTCCAGCCCGTTATTGCCCGCAGGGTCGTGGTCTTGCCTGCGCCGTTGTTGCCGATCAGGGTGACGATCGTGCCGTCCGCAACCGATATGGAAACGTCCTTGACGGCCGCGGTTTTTCGATAGTGGACCGCGATGTTGCGGACTTCAAGCAGCATCTTCTTCGGCTCCCAGGTAGGCCTCGATCACTTTCTCGTCGTTCCGGATGTCCTCCGGCAATCCCTCGGCGAGCTTCTGCCCGAAATCCAGCACCGAAATTTTCTGACACAGGCCCATGACGGTCTTCATGTCGTGTTCAACCAGCATGATGGTGATTCCGCTGTGATGAATGTTGCGGATGACTTCGGTCATTTGCGCGGTTTCCGTGTTGTTCATCCCGGCGACCGGTTCATCCAGCATCAGGAGCCGGGGATTCGCGGCCAGGGCGATGGCAATGCCCAGAACACGTTGCAGGCCATGCGGAAGGTTCGCGGCAAGTTCATTCCGGACCTGCGTGAGTTCCAGGAACTCGAGGATCTTCATCGCCTCGACGGCGTCTTCCCGCGCGCGTCGACTGGTTGAGAAGATCGCGCTCAGCAGGCTTTCGCGCGAATGCAGGTGGCGTGCGACGATGACATTGTCGAGCACCGTGAAATCGTGGATAACCGCGTCCCGCTGGAATGTCCGCACTAATCCGCGTTGTGCGATGTTTGCCGTGGGTAGGCCGGAAATCCTTTCGCCTTCGAAGAACACCTCGCCACTCGTGGGGCGGAACACGCCGCTGATAACATTGAACAGTGTGGTCTTGCCTGCCCCGTTGGGACCGATGATGCCGCGGATCTCGCCTTGTGAAACCTCCAGATCCAGCTCGGACAACGCCGCGAGGCCACCAAAGTGACGACTCAGGTTCCTGGTTTCAAGCATGGTCCTGCCCGGTTGTGTTGCCGGGTTCGGTCGCGTAACCGATTTCCTGTTCCAGCTCTCCCGGCTCCGGCGGGACGAGTTTTCTCAGCAGAGGAATCCTTCGCATCAGCCGTGCCAGGGGGGCAATCAGTATCTCCACGCCACCTGGCATCACCACAAGGAAAAAGATCAGGATGGCGCCCGCGATAAGTGGCCGCCAGGCCTCGAGGAAGCGGGTGGCCTCGAATACGATCGTCATCAGGATAACGCCGAGGATCGGGCCCCAGAATGTCAGCACGCCCCCTACTACCACGTAGATGATCAGGTAGACCATGAGGGTTGCCTCGAAGTTGTGCGGATCGATCGCTCCCTGGTGATGTGCCATCAGGGCTCCGGCGATGCCGGCAAAGAAATTCCCGACAACGAATGCCATGGCCCGGTACCTGGGGACGCGGATGCCGACGCTTTCGCAGAGGTCAGGGTCGGTATGAATTGCCTTGAAGGTATCGCCAATCCTGGATCGATCGATTCGATACATGACCAGCAGCGAGAGGAATGCGACGAACAGGCAGACGTAATAGTAGGAGAACATTCCACTAAGATCCCACGGACCAATTTCCGCGGGAGGGATCCCTATCATTCCACGGGATCCGCCAAAGGGATTGTTAAATTTGATCCAGATCAGGCGTATAAATTCGCCGAGCGCAAACGATGCAATAAAGAACCCGAAACCAACCGTACGAAGCAGCGGGAAAACGATCAGGAAGCTGCATATCGCCGCGACGGCACCACCAAGCGGTACGGTAAGCCAGAAGGGCAGCCCCGCGAGTTTGCTCAGCAACGCTGCTCCGTAGGCGCCGGTACCCATGATGACTATATGGCTCAGCGACCAGTCGCCCGTGGTATTCACGAGGCGATAGCTCTGTACCAGTATCAGGTTGATCGCCAGGATGATGAGAATTTCTACCTGGTAGAGCTCTACCGCGTGTGGTGCGGCGATGGCAAGTGCCAGCGCGATTCCCAGGCCAAGGAGTTTCTGCCACATTGGATTCCGACTCCGTCAGGCCCTGGTTCTGCCGAGCAAGCCCTCGGGCTTGACGATCAGGATCAATGCCATCAACGCGACTCCCGCCATGGTGGCGGTGACACCGTCCACCAGCGTGGTAACAAAGGTGTGAATGGTTCCCAGGATAAATGCCGCGAGTACGGATCCGCCGATGCTCTCCATGCCGCCGACTATAACGATGATGAATGCAGTGACAATGACATCGTGACCCATGTAGGGCGTCACCGGCTGGATCGGCGCCATCAGCGCACCGGCCACCCCGGCATAGCCACCGGCGATGAACATTGCCAGCATGGTAACCCGGCTGATGGAAATACCCTGCAGCGCCGCCACTTCGGGATCCTGGGCACACGCGCGCAGGGCCTTGCCGGCCTTGACGCGGTACAGGAAAAACCACAGTGCAAAGACCATTGCAGCCGCCGCGGGTACCACGAGCAGCCGCTGCCAGCCGATAAACGCGCCGCCGATCTGAGCCGCTCCCATGTAAGGCGTTGGTACCGACTTTGGTAGCCCGACCCCCCAGATCTGTCCGACCAGCACCTGGAGCATGAAAGCCAGTCCCGCGGTTGCCATGAACCCGGCAAGCACATTGCCGCGAGTCGGTCTGAAAATCAGTCGCTCCACGATGACGCCGATGAGCGCGACGATGGGAAATGCCGCCAATACCGCCACGGGAAAGGGAAGGTCGGCTTCGCCGTAGAGCAGAAACACGACGTAGGCGCCCAGCATGAAGAATTCACCGTGGGCGAAGTTGGCCATTTTCATGACACCGAAGCCCAGGGCAAGGCCAACCGCCACAGTAGAGTATATGGAGCCCGAGACGATGGCGTTCGCCAGGGTCTGGGTGAAAGTTGAAAAGTCCAATGTCGTGGAAATTCTGGTCCCGCGACTCAGCGCGCGGGTATTGTGATTTCTAGAGGTCAGCCTATTCGGGAGCGGCCGGCTCCCGGCTGGCGAGGCATCAAGGCCCCGCCAGCCGGTGCCGCGAAGACGTTATGCCCGCTGGTCAAACATCTGGCCCTTGTCCCGCACCACCTGGATGATTGCATCCTTACGGGATTCGAACCATTTCTCGTACCGCATGACGGCCTGCACCCGCTTGGTGCCATTGCGTACTTCGCAGATCGGAATGGGCAGCGAAATCATGTTGTCGATACCCCACATTTCGTTGCCACTCATGTTGCCGGGACCAAGCATGGTGGGGAATGACTCCGTGCCGCGCAGCGCCTTGAGTACCTCGTCCGGGTCGAAGGTGCCGGCCAGTTGACAGCCATGCGCCCAGACTTCGAGCGTAATCACGTGGTCCCAGTCAATGCCAGTGATGTTGCGGTTGACGTCTTCCGGCGCACCCTCGCCATAACGAGAAACCCAGTTTTGCAAGAACCGGTTCTGGACGGAAGGCTTGCCCCACCACGGGTCGTCGAACAGCGGGAAGCTGTTGGTCGCTCCCTCCAGCCATTCCACCGGTACCTTCTGCAGCACGGACTCGTCCTCGATGTAGTTGGCCGAGACCACACCCTTGAATCCCTGTTGAAACAACTGTTCGCAGATGGACACGACGAAGTCGGGATAGGATAGGTTCAGGCTGACCACGTCCGGGTCTTTCGCCAGCATGGCGGTGACTACCGGGGCAAAATCCGTCGTATCGATTGTGTAGTGTTCATCGTAGACCACGTCCCAACCATCCGCGATCGCGGAGCCGACTTCCCAGGCCTGGCAGGTCTGCCCGATGGTGTCGTCCTGGGAAACCACGGCCCAGCGCTTAAGCGCAGGATTGTTAAACTTGTGATACATGGGCCGCAGCATGTCGATACGCGGCGTGACGTCTCCACCCGCGATCAGGTAGGGTCGGTCGGGTTTGATATCGGATGAAATCAGGCTTGCGTAGATGACCTTGTTCTTGGTCAGGAACGGATGTGTCGCGTCGGCAGGATTCCCGCCAATGGCGCTGATGAACTTGACGTTGTGTTTCAGTACCAGTTCCTTGGCGCCCTGCAGCGCCTTGCTGCCGATGGCCTCATCGTCAAACTTGTGCATGGCCAGCGGATAGCGTACGCCATCCACCAGTAATCCCCCGCGGGAATTGACCTCGTCGATGAACAACTGGTTCCCCGTCAATCCCGGGAGGCCCCAGCCGGCATCAGGGCCGGACAGTGCCGCGAGAAAACCGATATTGATTGTTTCACCGATGGTTTCCGACGGATTGGCCGCGGCGGCAATCTCTTCGGGTGACATGTCGGGGAAATAAAAGGCCGGCTCGTCGGCGGCAAGGGCCCTGGAGCTGATCGCGCTACCTGCCGCAAGGGTTGCGGCGCCGGCTTTCAATATGGTTCGACGGGAGTATGCCATGGTGTGGATAACCTCTTTTTTGTTTGGAAACTACAAACGTCCTGAACGATGTGGTCAGGACCCCCGGTGTAACGAATCGAAACGCTGGTCAGTCACCATCGTCAGTACTAACGGTACACCTTTCGAAAATAGTGTACGGACACAACATGACGCGCGAAAGTACCATTTGAATACCATCAAACAACGTGTCTACTGTTGAATTCGCATCAACGTGTTTCATGTGAATGACAACTTTAATCGCGGGTTTGCCAACCATTTGAACAATGGTCTATTATTGGTACTGGCGAGTGTTTACTAATGGGAATACTATTTTCCTGCGCCGACAAATTGGCCGGTCGCTAACATACAGCTAATACATTAACTACCCCTTCACCACACCTGGGAGGCAAACACCGTGGATAATGAACTTAGCGCGTTATCAATAATATTTACCGAGTTTTACTATTGGGTCACAGTGGCATTGATGTTTCTCATACACGTTGGTTTCTGCATGTACGAGGTCGGCGTCTCACGACGAAAGAATCACCTTCATACGTTGATGAAAAACACGATGCTGGTGCCACTGGTCACTATTACGTTCTTCTTCTTTGGCTGGTGGATCTACTTTGCCTGGCCCAACGGTCCCGGCATCACCGGTGGCGTCGAATGGGAGGCGGCGGCTCCTTATGCGCCGTGGGCGGAAAACATGGGGCCCCATCTCGGCGATCGGCTCACCGGCGTTTTCTGGGCGGCATTTCTGCTGTTTTCCTGGACCGCGGCTTCCATCGTATCGGGTGCCGTCATAGAGCGCATCACCAATGCCGCGTTCTGGATTCTCGCCGTGGCCATCGGCTCATTCTTCTGGATCATAGATGCCGCCTGGGGCTGGCACTACGGTGGCTGGATGGTGAAGATCCTGGGTTACCACGATGCCTATGCATCAGGGGTCATCCATGCCATCGCGGGGGGATTCGCGCTGGGTGTCCTGTTCGTGCTCGGGCCGCGTCTCGGGCGCTTTCGTCCGGATGGCACCGTGCGCAATATCAATCCGCGCAATCCCTGGCTGGTCACCGTGGGCCTGTTCCTGATTTATACCGGGTTCTGGGGTTTCTACGTCGCCTGTAACGTGCCGATCATCGACATGGGCGCGGAAGTGGGGGACAGTACAGCCTACTTTACCGGTACGAATATCTATCTCGGCCCCACGACGCTGAGTGGTATCACCTTCAACTTCCTCATGTCGTTATCCGGGGGACTGTTGGCGGGTTACTGGATATCAAAGGGCGATGCGTTCTGGACCTATTCATCAGGTCTCGCCGGGATCATCACCGCCTCCGCGGGTAACGATCTCTACCACCCGATACAGGCCATGATCATCGGCATGGTCGGCGTGGTGCTTGCCTACAAGCTGCATTTTATCGTCGAGCGCAAGTTCAAGATCGACGACGCCGTGGGTGCAGTGGCGGTGCATGGATATGCCGGCTTTATCGGCCTCGTGATCTGCGGCTTCGTACTCTGGGGCTATCCATCTTCTCCATACGAGGGTTACGCGGCGATCAATCCGCTTGGAAACTTCATTGGCGCGTTGATCATGTTCGGCCTGCTCGGGTTCCTGCCCGGCTACGTGATTTCCAGGATTCTTCACGGCATGGGCATGCTCCGCATTCCGCCAGAGGTGGAACTTCTCGGTCTCGATACCGCGCTCAGCGAGATCTACGACAGGGACGACGAGGAAATGCGCGCCGCCGAGGCGGAAGTTGCAAAGTCCCTGAAATAACCTGCCGGAGTACTTATCATGTCTACTGGAATTGAAACCTGGAAAAACCTTGCCGACATCGGCCCCATCTATCCTTTCGTCGGCACCGAGGTGATCCTCACCGTCGTCGGGGTGGTCCTCTGGATCGCCTGGCACGTGCTGCAGATCAGCGCGGAGAAGGAGCACCACGAGGAGGCGGCGAGCAAGTTCAAGCGTGACAATGGCGGCTGACGCCGGCCCATCCGCCTGACACAGGAAAACCCCGGCCACGGCCGGGGTTTTTCTTGTCTGGCTCGCGGTGAAAGCCGCAAGCTACCACGGCGTCATAAACTCACTATACTTGGCGTGGTGGATACCGCTTCCAGCCCAGACCGACCATGCTTCGCCTGACGCTGATCCGGCTGCTGCAGGGCATCCCCGTGCTCCTGGTGGTGGTGACGATCACGTTTTTCCTCGTGCGCGCCGCGCCGGGCGGGCCGTTCGACGCGGAGCGCAGCCTGCCGCCGGAGGTGCTGGAGAATCTTGAGCAGCGCTACAACCTGGGCGCGCCGCCTTGCCGGCAATACCTCGACTACCTCGGTGGCCTTTTGCGCGGTGATCTCGGGCCCTCGTTCCGCTACCCCAACCGCAGCGTCAATGAGCTGATTGCCACCGGCTTTCCAATCACGCTGGAGCTGGCGCTCTATGCGATCCTGGTCGCGGTGATCATCGGCGTGCTCGCGGGCCTGCTGGCCGCGGTCCGCCGCGGGACCTGGCTCGACCACCTGCCCATGGGCCTGGCAATGACCGGCATCTGCCTGCCCTCGTTCCTCCTCGGGCCGCTGCTGGTGCTGGTGTTCGGTATCGCCCTGGAATGGTTGCCGGTGTCGGGATGGGGCTATGCCCCGGGGGACAAGATCCTGCCTTCGATCACCCTCGGCGCGGCCTACGCTGCCTACATCGCCCGCCTCACCCGCGGCGGGATGCTGGAGGTGCTGGGACAGGACTATATCGTCACCGCCAGGGCAAAGGGGCTGTCCATGCCGGTGGTGCTCATGCGCCACGCGCTGCGTGGCGGACTGGCTCCGGTGGTGGCATTTCTCGGCCCGGCAATCGCGGGCCTGCTCACCGGATCCTTCGTGGTGGAAACCATCTTCCAGATCCCTGGCCTCGGCCGGTTCTACGTCCAGGCGGCGTTCAACCGTGACTACACCATGATTCTCGGCACCACGATCCTGCTATCTGCCCTCGTCATCCTGTTCAATATCGTCGCGGACCTGCTTGGCGCGTGGATGAATCCGAGGCTGCGCCACGGTCGGGGCACTGCATGACAACCTCGGTGGTACCAACGGATGGGCACGACCCGTCTACCGGGCAGTCACTATGGCGGGATGCCGCGCGTCGGCTGAGGCGCAATGGTCCCGCCATGGCTGGCCTGGCCTTCATGTTGCTGCTTGCCCTGGTGGCGTTGCTGACGCCCTGGATCGCGCCCTACGGCTACGAGGAACAGGACTTGGCGCTTGCCGCGAGTCCGCCGTCGTTGGCGCACTGGCTGGGTACCGATACCCTCGGGCGTGACCTGCTGACGCGGATCCTGTACGGCGGCCGCGTCTCGCTCGCGGTGGGCTTCGCCGCGACCGCGGTGTCGCTGATCGTGGGCGTCGCCTGGGGCATCGTTGCGGGCTATCTCGGCGGACGCGTGGACGCGTGGATGATGCGCATTGTCGACATCCTCTACGCGCTACCGTTCATGATTTTCGTCATCCTGCTGACCGTGGTGTTCGGGCGCAGCTTCCTTCTCCTGTTCCTCGCCATCGGCCTGGTGGAATGGCTCACCATGGCGCGCATCGTGCGCGCCCAGGTACGCAGTGCGCGACAGCAGGATTACATCGCCGCCGCCGAGGTGTCCGGGCTGTCGCATGCGCGGATCATGGCGCGTCATGTGCTGCCGAACGTGCTCGGACCGGTGGTCGTCTATGTCACCCTGACTATCCCGGCGGTGATGCTGGTGGAGGCCTTTCTCAGCTTCCTCGGTCTTGGCATTCAACCGCCGCAAAGTTCCTGGGGGCTTCTCGTGGCCGAGGGCGTGGAAACCATGGAGGAGTATCCGTGGCTGCTGCTGTTCCCAGGACTCTGTCTGTCACTCACGCTGTTCAGTCTCAATTTCCTCGGCGATGGGCTGCGCGACGCGCTCGATCCACGCGGTCGACTGGGTTTCCGGGGGCAATAGGAACTATGTCCGGCGAAGCATTACTGACGGTGCGGGACCTGGTTATTGCCTTCGCCGGCAGCGAAAGCGCACCCGTGGTGAACGGTGTCGACTTCCATGTGGGTTCCGGTGAAACACTTGCTATTGTCGGAGAGTCGGGCTCGGGCAAGACGTTGAGCTGCCTTTCACTCCTCGGCCTTTTGCCGCCTGGCGCGCGCGTTACCGGCGGCAATGCGCGTTTCGATAACGCAGACCAGTTTCGGCTTGACGAGTCACAACTTCGACGGATACGAGGCCGGCGCATTGCCATGGTGTTCCAGGACCCGATGACGGCGCTCAACCCCTATCTCACCATCGGCGCCCAGGTGATGGAGCCAATGCGCCATCATCTCGGTCTGTCCCGCGCGGAATCGCGATCGCGAACCATCGCATTGCTCGAGGAAACCGGCATCGCGGACGCCGCCCGCAGGTTGAACCAGTTTCCGCACGAGTTCTCCGGCGGCATGCGCCAGCGAGTTGGCATCGCCATGGCGCTCGCGGCGGAGCCCGCGCTGTTGATTGCCGATGAGCCCACTTCTGCGCTGGACGTTACCGTGCAGGCGCAGATCCTTACCCTGCTGCGCGATCTTTCGGCATCCCGGGGGCTCGCGATGCTGTTCATTTCCCATGATCTGGACGTGGTGCGCCGGATCGCGAGCCGGGTGCTGGTGATGGAAGCGGGCAGGGTGGTGGAGTCGGGTGACGCTGGAACCGTTCTAACGACACCGGAGCACCCCTACACTCGCAAGCTGCTCGAGTCCCTGCCGAGCGGACCGAAACCCGATGAATTTCGCTTCACTGGCCGAAGCGATGCGCGTGCCCTCGATGTGTCACATCTTTCGGTGACCTATCGAGTGAGCGGTGAAGCGCTCCAGGCAGTGGATGACGTAAATCTGTTTATACGTCCTGGTGAGGTCGTGGGTATCGTGGGGGAGTCCGGCTCGGGCAAGACCACGCTTGCGCGCGCGGTCGTTCGCATTGGCAGGCTGGACGGTGGAGAGATACGGCTCGGGGATGTAGCGTTGCACCAGCTCGACGGCGGCGCCTTGCGCCGGCAGCGACGCCGCGTGCAGATGGTGTTCCAGGATCCCTATTCGTCGCTCGATCCGCGCATGACCATTTTTGAAACCATCGCCGGGCCGTTGCGATTGCACCGGATCGCCAGCGGACGGGAAGCGCTGGATTCGCGCGTCCGCCAATTGCTGGAAGAGGTCGGCCTGCCGCCGGAATGGGGCGGGCGCTTTCCCCACGAACTTTCCGGCGGCCAGCGTCAGCGCGTCGCCATCGCCAGGGCGCTCGCGCTGGAACCGGAGCTTCTGGTCGCGGACGAACCGGTGTCCGCGCTGGATGTCACCATCCAGGCGCTTGTCCTTCGGTTGCTGCAGGGCCTGGTGAAGCAGCGCGGCATCGCCATGCTGTTCGTCTCCCACGACCTCGCCGTCGTACGCCAGGTCGCCGACCGGGTGGCGGTGATGCAGTCCGGACGGATCGTGGAATGCGGTGATACGGAAACGCTGTTCAGCGCGCCAGTGGAGAGCTATACCCGGGAACTATTAGCGGCGAGTCGCGGCGTAGCGGAGTCCGGTGCTACTGAAATGCAAGCGTAGTTTTCCCTGGCTCCGCCAGCGTTCAAGCTCGAAACGCCAGCGTAGGCCAGGGCCGGCGACCATGATGCACCACCGAAACGCCAGCGAAGGCTGGCGTCCATGCGGCGGTATTGCACAATGTGACATGGATTCCAGCTTTCGCTGGAACTTCGACAATGTTGCGTTTCGTGATCAGCGTGGCTGGCGGTTTGTTGCTAAAGCATCGCCAATGGCGACGGCCCACCAGGCGGCGGAAACGCGCGATCGAGTTGCTTCATTTCCTCGTAGGTAATGGCGATCTCCGCCGCGCGCGCATTCTGCTCAACGTGGTCGCGATTCGCCGCCTTGGGTATCGCGATCACGCCATCCCTCTGTATCAGCCAGGCGAGGGCAACCTGGTAGCGATTGGCCTGGTGGCGCTCGCCGATCTGGGCCAGGACCTCGGGCCGCAGCCGGCCCTGGTTGAGGGGCGAATAGGCCATGACCGGGATCCCGTGGTCGCGGCACCAGGGCAGCAGTTCCCATTCGATGCCGCGTTCGGCGAGGTTGTACAGCACCTGGTTGGTGGCGATCGCCTCGCCGCCGGGTTCCGCCCGGGCGGCTTCCATGTCCGACGTATCCAGGTTGCTCATGCCGTAGCGGCGGATCTTTCCCTGTTCCACCAGGCGCTCGAAGGCTTCCAGTGTTTCTGCAACCGGGCAGGAACCGGGCCAGTGCAGCAGGTAGAGATCGATGCAGTCTGTTCTCATCCGGCCCAGGCTGCGTTCACAGGCGGCGATGGTTCCCTTGCGCGAGGCATTGGACGGCAGGACCTTGCTCACCACGAAGGCATCTTCTCGTCGCCCGCGCAACGCTTCACCAACCACGGACTCCGCATCGTCGTACATCTCCGCGGTGTCGATCAGGGTCATGCCCAGATCGAGCCCGTAACGGAGCGCATCGGCCTCCGCGGCTTTTTCGCGCGGGTTCCGGCCCATGTACCAGGTGCCCTGGCCCAGCGCGGGAACGGACTCGCCGCCGGGAAACGTGACGGTCTTCATGCGCCCGGCCCCGGGGCTTCCACCCCCGGTGTCATCGCCGTACCGGTTGCGACATCGTGCAACGGGCCGGCGCGCCGCAATCCGAACGCCAGCAGCACGCTCGTCGTGGAAAGTGCCGCCGCAAGCAGGAAGCAATAGCGCAGGTCCACCTCCGCGACCCAGCCGGCGAGCAGCGCGCCGAGTGCGCCAACCCCGTCCAGCAGCATGAACACGAACCCGAGGGTGGTGGCGGCCCGGCTGCTGGCGTAATCCACCGCGCTCGCGAGCACGCCCGAGCGCACCGCGATCAGGATCGCCATCGCGCCGCCCAGCGAGACGATGATCCAGGGTGGCGAGACAAGCAAGGCCGCGCCCAGCGACAACAGGATGCCGGCGCAGGATCCGGCGATGAACACGCCATAGCGATCACGGGTATCGGAGAAGCGGCCGATCCAGGGTTGCAAGAGCGAGCCTGCGAGCATCGCCGCGGCGAACACCGCGCCCGCGAGTGCCGGGCCATGGCCGAGTTCGCGCTGGAGAAACAGCGGCGACATGCTCATGAGAGCCATCAATGCCATGTTGTAGATCGAGATCATGCCGATGAGTTGCAAGCCGCGCGGGCGCATCCAGTGGCGCGTGATGCGACCGAGTTCGAGGCGGCTGACGCCGGCGCTGGCGGAGCGCGGGATACGTGGCAACAGGAACAGGAATACAACGCCCATCACGACCGCGGGCAGCACGGATACCTGCAACGCGGTGCGCCAGTCGACGAGGGACAGTAGCAGGCCCACGGTGAGCGGCGCGCCGACCTCCGAAAGCGTGCCCCCCATGGCATGAATGCCGAGCACCATGCCGCGGCGTTTCGGCGCCTGTTCCACCAGTACGCCGGTGGCGATCGGATGCCAGGCGGCGTCGCCCATGCCCGCCACCGCCAGCAGGATGGCGAGGGACCAGAAGCCCGGCGCGAGCGAGGCGAGAAAATAACCGATGGCCACCCACCAGAAGGTGGCGGCGAGCAGGCGGCCCTGGTGGCTCACCCGGTCCGCGAGGATGCCGGCGGGCAGGTAGCCCATGGAGGCGCCCATGTAGCTGATGGTGATCAGCAGGCCGATCTCCGACGGCGACAGGCCCATCGCCGCGCCGATCGCGGGCGCGAGCAGCCAGATCGACGCCGGCGCCCAGTCGTTCGCCAGGTGGCCGAGGGGGAAACTGACGAGCAGGGCTTTCATGCGTGGATTGTAGCGGGATTGGTGGCCGGAGAACCCTCTGCACCGTCAAGGTATGCCCGGTCCCAGTCACCATGGTGGTGAATGGATCACAACCTCGCTGTGATATGGATCACGGCAGCCGGATGATGCGTACGCCACAATGATCCCTGAAATTCTTACAAACCGGGAGGTTCCCATGCAATCCCGAATCCTCGCAGCCACACTGTTCGTCCTGCTTTCCGCCGGGGCCAATGCCGCCACCCTCTATGTAGAGAAGTGGGGCCGGACCACCGCGGGATGCGGTTCCCGCAACGATCCCTGCAGCACCATCAACGCCGCCATCGCGCAGCCCGGTTTCGGCACCAATGCGCGCATCAGGGTCGGGCCCGGGATCTACCCGGAATCCGTTTTCTTCACCATGGACGGGGTGCGGCTCGAGTCCATGGCGGGAGCGCGGGTCACGATGTTGCGCACGCCGCTGGCTGGAGACATGGTCATACACGCCCAGGGCGACCGGGTTCAGATTGGCCGCAGGGGCAAGGGCTTTACCGTGACGGGCGCCACGGGGAACCTGTCTGCCGGTATCCGTGTCGAGGGGTACAAGCCCCGGGTGGAAGGCAATATCGTCTATGGCAACTACTACGGCATTCGAGCCATCGGCGCCCGGGCCCAGGTGCGCTACAACGAGATCTACAGCAACATTTCCTATGGCCTGGACTGCCGTCACTGTGATCGAGGCATCATCGAGTTCAACGAGGCCATAAACAACAGCACTGGCATCGGCGTCTCGGGCATTGCCACCCGCTTCCAGGTGCGCAGGAATGTGTCACGGGACAACCTGGCCTCCGGTATCGAGGTCGCCGGGTCTTCCACCAATCAGTACACCGTGAAGGACAACGTGGTGCAATACAATGGTGGTGGAATTGGCGTGAACAACGCCGACGGTGCGAAATTCCAGGGCAATCTCATGGGGCTCAACACCCACAGGGGCATGCGGCTCGATCAGTCGACTTTCGACAAGCCTGCCACGGTAAGAAACAACATTGCCATGGGCGGACCGACCGAAACCAGCCATGGTTTTCAACTGGACACCGTGGGTAACCTCCGCTTCCAGGGTAACAGCGCGGTGCAGAACGGTGGCAGCGGCCTGTCAATCGGCGCGTTCTCCACGCTGAATAGCCTGAAGGGCAACAATTTCTACGCCAACGGCGCCTGGTCGCCGAACTTCGACTGCGGAATCAGCAACGCGTCCATCGTCGAGCCCACCGTGGTGCAGGCTTTCCTCGGTTCCCCCGCAGGCGCCGCGCCGGGCCCGGACGCCCAGGCGAACGACAACGACGGCCATGACACGATCTGTGGCCCTCAGGGCTACGTCCTGCCGGGTAACGCGTACATCGCAAAGCCGCGACCTTACCGCGCCAACGCCGCCGCGCGCCTGTAGTCGAGCCCGGTAAACGGATCAGATGATGGCGTGGCGAATCTTGGCTGACACCCACTCGCTCACGATCACCGTGGCGAGGATCGCGAGCAGGATCATGGAGACCTGGGTCCAGGCCAGGGTATTGATGGAGGCATCGAGCTGCAGGCCGATGCCGCCGGCGCCGACCAGGCCAAGCACGGTGGACTCGCGGATGTTGATGTCCCAGCGAAATACTGAGATGCCGGCGAAGGCGGGCAGTACCTGGGGGACGATGCCGTAGGTCAGCACCTGGGCGCCGCTGGCGCCGGTGGCGGTCACGGCTTCCACCTGGCTGGCGTCGATCTCCTCGATGGCCTCGTAAAGCAGCTTGGCGACGAAGCCGATGGAGCGGAGGCCGATGGCCACCACGCCGGCGAATACGCCGGGTCCGAGGATCGTCACCAGCATCAGCGCCCATAGCAGGGAGTTGATCGAGCGCGAGGAGACGATGATGAACAGAGCCACCGGGCGTACGAACAACACGCTGGGGGTGGTGTTGCGCGCGGCGCAGAACGCCACCGGCACGGCGAGGACGATGGAGATGGCGGTGCCCAGGGTGGCGATGTTGAGGGTATCCCAAAGCGGGATCCACAGTTTCGACATGTAGGACCAGGCGGGCGGCGACATGCGGCTCGCCATGTCGGCGGCCTGGCGCGGTGCGTCCTCGACGAATATCCACAGGGTCTTGTCGGAAATCAGTTTCCAGCAGTAGACCGTGATGGCCGTGCCGACGAGCCATGCCAGCCAAATGAAGTATTGCTCGGGCGTTGTACGCCGTCGCCACACCGGGACATCGCCTTTTGTCACTACCGACATCACTGCACCCAGCGGCGGATGTAGCCGGATGTGTACTCGACCGCCATGACGATGAAGATGATCACCAGCAGGATGGCGGCGGCGGAGCTGTACTCATAGCGATCAAACGCGGTGAGCAGGGTGGCGCCGATGCCGCCGCCGCCGACGATGCCCACCACCGCGGATTCGCGAAAATTGATGTCGAAGCGATAGAGGCCGAGTCCAATCATGCGTGGCATGACCTGGGGCTGCACCGCGTAGTTCAGCCACTGGAACCAGCCCGCGCCGGTGGCCTTGATCGCCTCCGCCTGCACCGGGTCCATGTCCTCGATGTCCTCCGCGAGCAACTTGCCGTAAAAACCGATGGTGGCGATGGACAGCGCGAGGAAGCCGGCAAACGGCCCGAAGCCGAACAGTTTGACGCAGAAGATGGCGAGTATGATCTCGGGAAAGGTGCGCGACACCGCGAGGATGGCGCGGCAGGCGTAGTACACCGGCTTGATCGACAGGTTGCGCGCGGCCCCGAGGCCCACCGGCACCGACAGCACGATGCCCGCGACGGTGGAGATAACCGTCATCCAAAGGCTCTCGAGGATGCCCTCGAGGATCGAGTCCCAGCGGCTGGTGAAGTCCGGCGGAAAGAACGAGGCAACAAAGTCGCGTCCGCGAGGGAATCCTTCGGCAACCCGTCCCCAGTTGACGTCCATGGTGCCCAGCGCCAGCGCAAGGTAAACCGCGGCACCCAGCCACAGGCCATGGCGTAGCCAGGGGTTGGCGATCATCGGCGGGCGGCGCCACTGCCGTTGGCGGGGTTCGCTCAAGCCGCCTCCCCGTTTTCTTCGTCTTCCGCGTCCACCTTGCCGATGGTGGCTTCCCAGTCTTCCTCGCCATAGATCCGGGTCAACACTTCGGCGTCGAGCCCGTCCGGTGGGCCATCATAGACGATTTCGCCGAGTTGCAGACCCACAACCCGGCGGGCAAACATCTGCGCCAGTTGCACGTCGTGGATGTTGATGATGGCTGCCAACTGGCGCTCGTCACACAGTTCGCAGATCAGCCGCATGATCTGTCGCGATGTCTTGGGGTCGAGGCTGGCGGTGGGTTCGTCCACCAGCAACAGTGACGGGTTCTGGATCAGCGCGCGGCAGATGCCGACGCGCTGTCGCTGGCCGCCGGAAAGCTCGTCGGCGCGCTTGTCAGCCATGTGATCGAGGCCCACCCGCTCGAGCAGGCGGAAGGCCTCCTGAACATCAGACTGCGGAAATCGCCGCCACCAGCTACGCCAGAAGCCAACGTAGCCAAGTCGACCGGAAAGTACGTTCTCCATCACCGACAGCCTTTCCACCAGCGCGTATTCCTGGAAGATCATGCCCATGCGACGGCGGGCGCGGCGCAGGCCACCGATGCCAAGACCAGTGAGTTCGGTGCCATCAAGAAATATCTTCCCGGAGCTGGGTTCCACCAGCCGGTTTACGCAGCGTATCAGTGTGCTCTTGCCGGCGCCGGAAGGTCCGATCAGGGCCATGACCTGGCCTACCGGCACCTCCAGGGAAATTCCCTTGAGGGCCTTGTCGCCGGTGCGGTATTGCTTGACGAGGTTTTCTATTCGAAGCATGACCTGTCCCGCCCGGCGCAAGTGCGCCGGCGCATGGTGGTGATCAGGGATAGTCCAAAAGGCCGCCGCGGCCGGTTTCCCGAACCGCGGCGGACATGCGGATCACTTGCAGTCGTAGCTCACGCCGTTGGCGGCGTCGATCTTGCGGATGATGTCCCAGTCGAACTTGTGGGTAATGGACACGAAGCGGCCTTCCTTCTGGAACTCGGCCTGCAGGTCGGAGCCTTCCCAGTCGAAGGTATAGAACGCCTGCTTAACACGGGCGGCCAGCTCCGGGTGGAGATTATGCGCATAGCCGTATCCGGTAGTCGGAAAAGTGGCGGACTTGTAAATGGTGCGAATCTTGGCCTTGTCCACCACCTCGCGGTCGAACATGCGGTTCATCACCGAGTTGGCTACCGCGGCGACTTCATAGTCCTTGTTGGCCACACCAAGCACGGAGTTGTCATGCTTGCCTGAGAAGGCTGGCGTGAAATCGGTTTCCGCCACCAGTCCGAATTCCGACTTCAGTAATGCGGACGGCGCCTTGAACCCGGAATTGGAGGTGGGGGAGGTGAAGGCCATGGTACGGCCCTTGATGTCGGCCGGGGACTGGATGTCGCTGTCCGCCGGTACGATGATTTCCATTTCATAACCGAAGGAGCCGTCGGCTGCCGCCATCATGGTGAACGGGACAAACCCGGCGCAGGATACCGCCACGGGGTTGCTGCCGGTGTTGAAACCCGCCACGTGCAGGCGGCCGGAGCGCATCGCCTCGAGCTGGGCGGAGTTGGACTGCACAGGGAAGAATACGACCTTCTTGCCGGTGACCTCGGCCATGTGATTGATGAATCCGTCCCAGACCTTGGCATAGACCGCGGGGTCTTCAACGGGCGTATAGGCGAAGACGATGGTATCGGGATCCACCCAGTCGGCGGAGTCCAGCGGCAGGTCGGCAACCAGGTCGCCGTCACGGTCGCAGTAGAGGCTGTCCAGGGTGCCGCGGGGGCAGTCTTCCTGTGCCTGGGCTGAGAGTGGTACGCCCAGCAGGGCGAGCAGGGCGAATTTACCCAGCAGGGAAATGGTGCTACGCATGATTCTCTGTCCTCATTGGTGGTCGTGTTTTCTAGTTCTCGCGGTTGCCCGCGCCCGGTCATTGCCCCGGGGCGGGCCAGTATAGCCCATGGTGGTTTGATTTTGAGCCTCGCAAAACGACGCGTGGCCCGCGATACAATCAGGCCACCTCTGATCAAAGAGCCTGTTCGCCAGCCATGTCCGGCACGTTGCCAGAAGTCCTGTCCAATCGCTACTTCGTCATGCGCCACGGGCACAGCATGGCGAATGCCGCCGGTATCGTCATCAGCGACCCCGCCAACGGCGTAACGAACTACGGCCTCAGCGATGCCGGTCGAGAACAGGTCGCCCACAGCATCACGCGGACGGATTCCCTGACCGCGGAAACGCGGGTGTTCTGCTCCGACTTCCTGCGCGCAAGGGAAACCGCGAACATGGTTTGCGCGGCACTTGGGTCCGGCTGCGAACTTTGCGCGGACGAACGCCTGCGCGAGCGGTTCTTCGGCCGGTACGAGGGAGGGGACGCGGCGATCTATCCGGAAATCTGGCGCCTCGACCGCGAGGATCCTTCCCACGAAACCGGGGGCGTGGAGAGCGCGTTGTCGGTGTCGCACCGTGTTTCCGCGCTGGTGAACGAACTGGAGCACGAGGCCAGCGGGACGGTCTACCTACTCGTCGCCCATGGCGATCCCTTGCAGATTCTGCAGGCCGTATTTCACGGCCTCGACGTTGGCCGGCATCGTGAAATCGAGCATCTTGAAACCGCCGAGATCCGGGAGTTGCATCGTATCGGACCAGACACGTCGGACACCACTCTTCAGCGACGCACGACCGTCGCAGCCCGGTGACAGTGAATGAAGGATTGGTAACTTGTAATCACCTCTATGATCGGTCAAAGTAGCACAACTTCTCATGCTTACCAGTTTGATGCGATCGGATCATCCGTTGTACCGCGCCGCCCGGTTCGTGGCGGTTCCCGCCCTCCTGATCCTGGCCTCCGGTTGTACCACCTACTACGGCTCGGCAACCTTCCAAAGTGACCCGCCCGGTGTTTCCGTTCATGACCTCGAGGACGGCACCGTGATCGGCGTCACCCCGGTCAAGTATGTCTGGCGAAGCAAGGATTCCCGGCGCAAGTACATGAACATCCGCCTGCACAAGGACGGCTATGTCGACGCGGTGAAGTCGTTCTGGCTGGCGCTGGACTACAACAGCGCCGAGGATGCCGCGCAGAATCCTCAGCAGGTAACCTTCGATCTCAACAAGCAATCGCAGTAAAGCATCATGCGTTTTTTCTCCCTGTTTCGCGGAACCCTGCTCGTCCTGTCGCTGACCCTCGTCGCCGGCTGCGCGAGCACCGTTCGTACCGTGCCGTTCCAGATCCAGTCCGATCCCCTCGGCGCCACCGTGCTCTACCAGGTGCGCGCGGACGCCCAGGACAGCCCGAACTATGACTGGATCTTCCTCGGCCACACCCCGCTGGACGTGCGCCGCGCCATTCTCAGCCGCGATCTCAAGCGCGCCGATTCGTTCGTGATCCGGGTAATGAAGGACGGCTTCCTGGACCAGCACAAATCCTGGACCGGCGAACAGATCGTCGACGAGGCGAAGACCAAGGGCGGAGTGTTCTGGAACCCCCGCCTGGTCCCGTCCGGCTGATCGGGCTCAAGCCTGCCTATGCTCGGCGGATTTTGAGGCCGGCTTCTGTAGTTAGTGTTTTCGCGGGCCCGGCTTCCTGCCGGGAATAATTCCCGCCATGCTTCGGCACGTCCTGTCTGTGGACTTTCTCACAGTATTCTCCGACCCATGGGGGTACGCTGACTGAAACGTCGCGCGCACAGTTGCGCGGCATGCAGCATTCGGGCGGACGGTTTCAATGTCGGGTGTCCCGTGATGTATGCGGCGTCACCCTCTTGGCGTCGTGACGGGGCGCCCGGCGCCGGAATCGTCCGCGACCAGGTCCTCAGGCCCGGTCTCCGGATTCCTGCCCACCCGATTCCTGATCACCCTGAACCTCGGCAATGCGCGTGATCTTCTGGCGGATGGCCCGGTTGCGCAGGGTGATGGCGCGGATCTTCTGTAGCGTCAACGTATCGAGATCGGCGAGCCAGGCGCGGATACCGGCGCTGCGTTTTCCCGCGGTGGCGGCGGCGCTGAAGATCGCCGACTCCTGGGTGCGCTGAACCATGGTCTTGCGGGTGATGTTGAAGCTGAAGGCAAGGAACGCAAGGACAATCACCACGGGAAAAAACGCCACCAGGATGACCGCCTTGCGCGGCCGGTCGTAGCCCGCCCAGAACCGCTTCAGTCCACGGAAGAACTGCCTGCCGCGACGCAGGAACATGACCTTGGCGCGGCGTATCCAGTACCAGCGATGCTGCGAAAAGAAGATGCCGTAGCGCAGGAACAGGGTCTTGAACAGCTTGAGAAAGAACAGCTTCAGCAGGTGCCAGCCGAGCACCAGGAGGGACTTCGCCAGCGACAGCAGCTTGGAGGTGGCGAGCTTCTTCAATACCACCTTGAGAAAGGGCAGGAATACGACCCACAGGTTATGGGAAACCCAGTTCACCACCGCGGTATGGTGAATGACGAGCCACGCAAGTTCCGCCGTGATCACGGCGAGGGAGAAACCAAGTACAACGCGATGAGTGGAAGACACGGGAATTGTGCAGGTGGACCGTGAGCCTTTCTGCCAGGCGCGCAATGTTGAACGCTTTTCCCCGTGTTGTCGAGGTACACTGCGGACCTGCGGCAGGCTCCCGACGCAACGGGTGGTTCCGGACGAGCGACCTCTCTGCGTCAGGTGTCTACATGGTGATGCAATCGATACAGGATCCGTAAGGAGTGTCCGCTGAATCCTCTTGTCCGCCCCGGGGCGCGCAAACCTGCGTGCAACTTCGCATTTGCGGGTGCCCGGGATGAACCGGATCGTGTTCGAGGTATCCACGCCCTGGGCGAGAGACGCCGCCGACGTTGTCGCCGCCCTTGGCGCCGATGCAAGCCGGGGGCTTTCCCGACAGGAGGTGGTCAGGCGGCTTGCGGCCCACGGCCCCAATACGTTGCGCCAGGTGCGCAAGCGCAGCGTGTGGCTGATCCTCGTGGCGCAGTTCAGGAGCCTTCTCATCGCGCTGCTCTGCGCGGCGCTCGTTGCAGCGATGCTGTTCGGGGAGTGGATCGAGGCCGGAACCATCGGCGCCGTGATCGTCATCAATGCCGCACTCGGTTTCGTCACCGAATTGCGGGCGGTACGGTCGATGGAAGCCCTGCGCAAGATGGCCGCCACCGGGGCCAGGGTGCGGCGCGAGGGCGAGATCGCCGTCGTTGCGGCGGCGGACCTGGTTCCCGGTGACGTGGTGCTGCTGGAGGGCGGAGACGTCGTCACTGCCGATATCCGCATCATCGAGGCGTCCAGGCTGCAGGCCAACGAGTCGGCACTGACCGGCGAGTCCGTGCCCTCGGGTAAATCCGTGAGGGCGGTCCCGAAGGACGCCGCCATCGGAGATCGGGAGACGATGCTGTTCAAGGGTACTGTCGTCACCCGCGGAACGGCCACGGGGCTGGTCGTCGCCACGGGCATGGACACCGAACTCGGGCGCATTACCCGTCTCGTTGAGGAGGCGAGCGAGGAACACACGCCGCTCGAGAGACGGCTCAACAGCCTGGGACAGGGGCTCGTCTGGGTGACCCTGGTAATTGCATTGCTCGTCGCGGGCGCCGGTTATGCCGCCGGCCAGGATCTCTACCTGATCATAGAAACCGCCATTGCCCTGGCGGTGGCGGCGGTACCGGAGGGTCTGCCCGTCATCGCGACCATTGCCCTGGCGCGGGGCATGCATCGCATGGCGAGGGAGAACGCCCTGGTGAACCGGCTTTCGGCGGTCGAGACGCTGGGTGCAACCAGCGTGATATGTACCGACAAGACAGGGACGCTTACCGAGAACCGGATGCATGTCCACGAGTTGCTTACCGGCCCCGAAGCGGATGAAAGGCGCCGCGCGCTGGAGGTCGCGGTGCTCTGCAACAACGCTGAACTCGGCGGTGATGATCCTGATGGAACCGGTGACCCGATGGAGGTGGCTTTGCTGCGCGCGGGCCGGGATGAAGGTATCGATCGAGCATCGATGTTGCAATCGTGGCCGCAGGTTCGTGAGGTTGCCTTCGATCCGGACCTCATGATGATGGCGAGCATTCACCGTGCGGGTGACGTCTACCGTGTAGCAGTCAAGGGGGCGCCGGAACAGGTGGTTGCGGCTTCACGCCAGTCCCCGCAAGACAAGGCCCGCTGGATCGCCGAAAGCGAGCGCCTCGCCGGTGAGGGGCTGCGCGTCCTCGCGTTGGCGGAGAAGACGTTGCCGGCGCCATCGGTCGACGTGTACGCCGAACTAGACCTTCTCGGCCTTGTTGCCATGCACGATCCGCCGCGCGAGGAAGTCGGCGCGACACTCAAGGCTTGCCACCAGGCCGGAATTCGCGTGGTCATGGTAACCGGTGACCACCCGGTGACGGCCCGGAACATTGCCCGCGCCACCGGTCTCGTCGATGACGACGGGGTGGAGGTAATTCTCGGCCAGGAAATCGGCGAACCCGAAACGCTGGACGTGGTGCAGAGGGAACGCCTGGTCAACGCCCCGGTGTTCGCGCGCGTGAATCCGAAGCAGAAGCTCGACCTCATCGCACTGCACCAGCAGGCGGGCTCCATCGTCGCGATGACCGGCGACGGGGTGAACGATGCGCCGGCCCTGCGCAAGGCGGACATTGGCGTCGCCATGGGTGCCCGTGGCACCGGCGCCGCCAGGGAAGCTGCCGCGATGGTGCTAAAGGACGATGACCTTTCGACCCTCGAGGTCGCCATCGCCGAGGGCCGCACCATCTTCGACAACATCCGCAACTTCGTGGTCTACCTCCTGTCGTGCAATATCAGCGAAATCCTGGTGGTCGCCATCGCTGCGGCGGCGGCCCTGCCGCTGCCGCTGCTTCCCCTGCACATACTCTTCCTCAACCTCGTCACGGACGTCTTTCCCGCTCTCGCCCTGGGCGTCGGCGAAGGGGCCGAGGAACGCATGCGACGCCCGCCGCGACCCGCTGACGAACCGGTGGTGGCGGCGCGCCATTGGCAGGCCATCCTGGCCTACGGCGTTGTCCTGACGGGCAGCGTGCTGGCGGCGTTCATGATTGCCCTGGCGAACCCCGCCATCTCGGACGAGTCGGCGGTCACGGTGTCCTTCCTGACCCTGGCATTTGCGCAGCTCTGGCACGTCTTCAACATGCGCCGCGATCACGGCGGCCTGCTGGACAACGAGATCACGCGCAATTCCTGGATCTGGGGGGCGCTTGCGCTGTGCGTGGCGATCCTGCTCGCCGCGGTTTACGTGGAGCCACTGGCGCGCCTGTTGTCGCTTCATCCACCCTCCGCTGAAGCCTGGCTCCTGGTGCTGGGCATGAGCCTGGTGCCGCTGGTGGTCGGCCAGGTCGCGATGACCGCGCGCGCTCTGTGGAATTCGCGTCAGCCCCGCTCGAGAACCGTTTGCTGAGGAAAGTTCAGCCGGCCGACGACGCTGGCGCCCGGGGCGTGCCGTCATCAATTGCCTGCCGCTCCTCGCCCGCGTCCATCGGCGTCGCCAGCATCTCGAGATTCATCGTATCCAGGGTTTCGAACACGCCATCGTTGATGCGGAAGAGGAAATCGATATCGTCCCTCCGGGCGTATTTTGCCTTGTCGTCTCCGGCGATGCGGAACGAATAGCTATCATCACCGGCCTCCACGGTATACGTCTTCCACTCGAGGGCATCCGGGTCCTCCGGCTCACCAAGGTCCAGCACCGCCAGGTCCTGGAAGGTTTCCACCAGGTCGGTGATGCGTTCGGCTTCGAGCGGCTTTTCTCCGGCATCGCCTCCGTCCAGTTTCCACTCCTCGCCGTCGCGCGCGAGGGCGAAATCCGCACCCTCGATGCGATCGAACTCCTCCACCGAGATGGCCCACTTGTCGATCCACTCCGCGCGCCGCACCGGTACCTGGTAGCTGTTGAGACGGGTGGCGTACACATCGGTCTCGCCGTCCACCCGCACATGGGACTCACGTAGCCCCGACGAGGTGCCGAGATAGAGCCTCGCCACCACCTCGTCACCACGGGACAGGGTCAGCACGCGCTCGAACTCTTCCGGCGATACCTTGAGCTGCGCCTGGCTGGTCTCCCGTCGCGCCACGGGGAAGCCCGGCGCCATGTCGTCGATGCGTCGCATGAGAGATGCGATGCGGGCGCCGTCCGCGGGGAGGCCGTTTTCACCGGGCATGGTCCAGCGATCGTCAGTGCGTTCGAGCAGCAGCGTGTTCTCCGCGTCGCGCAGTTCGATACGGTCGATGCTGCCGGTGTCGATGGAGGCCAGCAGGGTTTCCGGCGCGCCTTCTGACGCGCGCTGCTGATCGCGTAGCGAAAGTCCCACCGTGAGTACGAGCTGCGCGACCAGTACAACCATGAGAACGGCAAGAGTACGGTTCTTCATCGGCTCAGCCCTCCAGGATTCGTTGATAGTTGCGCGCCCGCGCGTACCGGCGACGGTTCTGCCAGAGCGCGATACCGCCGATCAACAGGAGTGCGGCCACGTAGTTGGCGTATTCCAGTGCGCGCTGGACGCCCTCGCTGACCGGAGGCAGGGTGCGGTTGAACTGCCCGCGGGCCCGGATGCTGACCAGGGTCGGATCGTCCAGTGACCAGTCCACCGCGTTCGCCATCATCTGGAACGGCGTCAGGTAGCTGCTGCCGGAAGCCGAAGCGGATATCTGCGCGATATCGTCGGAGAGGAAGTCGTTGGAGGCGAGCAGGATGAGACGCGCGGAGCCCACCGAGCGGTTGATCACGCTGCTGAATACCGGCTCGTCTTCCACTTCCGGCGTTTCCTTCGCGCCGGATTCCGGGGCAGCCGGATCTTCTTCCCGCGCGAGCAGTGGTGAGCCGTCTTCCGCGAAGAACGAGGTAAATTCACCACTCACGACGACGCCCAGCAACTGGCGCGTGGCATCCGCGGGCGGGGTCTCGATGAGCAGCTCGCCGTCCTGGAAACGCGGGGTGATATCGAGATCGTCTGACGTCCAGGACTGTGGCGAACTGCGCACCAGCTCGGTCACGCTGCGGCCGGCCTGGGCATCGGCATCCACCCGGATCGGCGAGGGAAATGCCATGTTAAGCTGGGGCAGGGTGCCGGTCACCGGGTTGTCGCGGTCAAGCCCGTCCTGGCGGATGTCGACAAAGTAGGGATAGTCGAGCATCATCATTTCCTGGAACTCGAGTCCTGCGACCTGGCGCGTGACCGGCACCGGGAATGCCGCGTTCTGCGCGTCCTTCACCAGCACAGGTTCGACGGTGATGCCGTGATGCTCGAGCCAGTCGCCGAGACCGCTTTCGCGCCGATCCATTACCAGCCGCTGGCCGCGGATGTTCACGTCGTAGGGCGAGGTGGCGAGGATCACGGTGCCGCCCTGCATCAGGAACTGGTCGATGGCGAACACCGACTTCTCGTCCAGGTTGGCCGGCGCCATCACCATGAGCAGGTCTGCGCTCGCCGATACGCTGCCGTCGGATAGATCCTCGTTCTCGATGCTCAGTTCCGCGCCGAGATACTGCTGTAATTGCATGAACTGGCCGCGCGGCGGGGGAGCATAGGGCGACATCTGCGCCGGGGTTGGCGCCGCCAGCGCCACGGTCTTGGTAAAGCCGGTGGCGAAGCGCTTGATCGCCGACTTCAGGTTGCGCTCGAAGGTTCCGGTCTCGTAGTTGTCGAGCGCGATCTGCACCGCCTGCGCATCGTTGTGCAGGATCATGTGGAAATGAAACGTGTCGCTGCTGAACAGGCCGGAGCTGAGGGGTTGCAGGCCCCAGCGCTCCGCGATCTCCGTGGCAACACGACCGCCATCGGCGTCCGGGTCGATGAACTCCACCTGGAAGCGTTCGCCGTAAAGATCGGTGTAGCGATCGAGGACTTCGGCGATGCCCTGGCGGTATTCACGCAGGGCCTCGGGGAGCTCCGCGTCCGCGGAGAGATAGGCGGTGAATTCGAGGTTGCCGTCAACGGTGTCGAACAGGTTGCCCGCCGCCTGGTAGCTGTTCATCACCTTGCGGATGGTCTGGGTGAGGTCGTACTCGGGATTGCGCAGGCGCACATCGATATCCCCCCCGGCGCGCGCCTGGACATCGACCAGGTCCTGGAAGCCGAGCACCTGGTATTCATCGCCGTACTGCACCAGCACGTTGAAGTAGGAGCTGACGATGGAGGACTGGTAGCGGTCCGCCACCTGGAAGGGCACGGGCTGAATGCCAAACTGGCGGATGGCCTCGTCCTCGACCTCCGCGTCCGCCGATGGATCGACGAACTCCACCCGCACCCGGTCGCCTCCGACGACGCCGTACTCCGTGACCAGGTCGCGCAACTGGGGCACCAGCGGCGACAGCAGCGGATGGGTGCGGGCGCTGAAGTAGCCGCGGATCAGCAGCGGTTCACGCAGTAGCGAGAGATATTTCTCCGTCGCCTCGGAGATCGAATACTGCTTGCCGCGGGTGACGTCCATGCGCCAGCCGTCCATGCGCTGCATCCACAGGTTGGCCGCCAGCAGGTTGGCGACGAGGAGCGCGGTGACGACATGCCAGCGGCGGTGATGGGGCTTGCCGGGCACCGGTGCCCAGCGCTCGCGTTCCAGCGACCAGGTGTTGAGCACCAGGAAGATCGCGATCAGGCTCACATAGTAGTAGATGTCGCGGAAGTCGATGATGCCGCGGGTGATGTCCGCGAATCGGGAACCGGTACCCGCCAGTCGCAGCCATTCCGCGGCGTTGTTGCCGACGAAGCTGGTGAGTAGTGGAGAGCCGAGCAGGTAGAACAGGCTGCAGATCACCACCGCGCCGATGAGGCCGACGATGGGATTATTGGTGCGGCTGGAGGCAAACAGGCCGATGCTGATATAGGTGGCGCCGAGGAAGATCGCGGCGACATAGCCGGCGACCACCGGACCCCAGTCGAGATCGCCGAGGAAATCCACCGTCAACGGCAGTGGCAGCGAGATCAGCAGCGCCACCAGCAGCAGCACGAGGCAGGCGAGGAACTTGCCCAGCACGAACACCCATATCGGTACCGGCTGAATGGTGACATGCTCGATCGTGCCCGTGCGCTTTTCCTCGCTCCACATGCGCATCGTGAGGGTGCTGCAGAGGAAGATCAGTAACACGGGCAGCCACTCGAACAGGGGCCGCACGTCGGCGATGTTGCGCGCGTAGAACGACTCGCCCCAGAAGAACACGAACAGCGTCACCGCGGCGAAGACGCCGAGGAACAGGTAGGCCACCGGCGAGCTGAAGAACAGGTTGATCTCCTTGCCGGCCACACGCAGGATGCTTCCCATGTTTCCATTACGCGGCATGGTCCACCTCCGTCTGCCGGGCGCCCGTGGTTCCGAGGGTGACCTCCGCGAACAACGTCTCCAGGTCGCGCCGCTCCGGGTAGAGCGCGGACAGGCCGGCGCCCGCGCCCACCAGCGCGGCGGCGATGGCGGCGCCGGTACTGCTGGTGGCGTCTTCGGCTTCCAGGGTGATGCGGTAGCGCGATGTCTCCGCGGCCACCGGTTCAGCGGACTCGATCCTGCCTATGCCCGCCACCTTCCCGAGCGCCGCTCGCACTGTCTCCAATCCTGCTGTCGATTCGACGATAAGGACATTGGAAGCGGTCAGCCGGTCGAGGCGCTCGTCTACCGCGAGACGGCCCTGGTGGACCAGCAGGACGCGGTCGCAGACAGCCTCCACCTCCTGCATGATATGGGTGGAGAGAATCACAGTAGCCTCGTCGGCGACGCGGCGGATGACGTCGCGCATCTGCTCCGTCTGCGCGGGATCGAGGCCGTTGGTGGGTTCGTCCAGGATCAGCAGCCGCGGGCTGCCGAGCAGCGCCTGGGCCACGCCGACCCGCTGGCGGTAACCCCGGGACAGCGTGTGAATGCGTTGGTCGAAGCGGTCTGCCAGGTCGGTGACGCCGATGCAGCGGCGGATCTCCGCTTCGCGCGCGGCGCCCTCCAGGCCCTTCAGTTCGCCGACGTAGTCGAGGTACTCCGCCACCGTCATCTCGGGATACACGGGCGGGCTCTCCGGCAGGTAGCCGAGGTTGCGCTGGATCGCCTTGGCGTCCGACGCCATGTCGATCCCGTCCACTCTAATGCTGCCATCGTCGGTTTCGATATACCCGCTCAGCATCTTCATGATCGTGGTCTTGCCCGCGCCGTTATGCCCGAGCAGGCCGACGATCTCCCCCTGGCCGATGCGGAAGGACACGTCGTCCACCGCCCTGAACCGGCCATAGCTACGACTGATATGGCTGACTTCCAACATTGCTGCTGCTTGATTTCCGGTTGTATGGGAGCCTCCCGGCGGCTCGGGCCCCCTCCGGAAGCACGGGTCGCCACAGAGACCGCCGGTGTCGCCAAGACGGTAGTGGCGTATTTCCGGATTTCAACCGACCCGGAAGAACAATTCCTGTCCCAGGTTTCCCGCAGACCGCGGCGCTGGACGGACGACGCCAAAAGGTCGCCCGGAACCGGTGTCGCCCCCGTCCGTCGACCCAGGAACCGGATGCGCGCCCGACTGGCCGCGACGCCAGCGAGCCTGGCGGGGAGGAATATTACCGTATCCGCGACAGGGTCAACCGGATATCATGGCTCGTCCGCAACTATGCGTTCGTGGGCTCAGGGTCGCGGTGCCAGGCTGTGATGCGTGTCACAGACGACAACGGAAAGACAATGCGAGAATGGGAGTGGTCTGTAACCGTTCCGGGAGGAAGTCGTCATGAGATCCATCCAGTTATGCGGCGTCGCATTCCTTGTGCTGTCATTGTCTGCAAACCAGGCCCAGGCGCAGTTCCTGGTCAAGCGGGTCAATTGCGCTGACGCGGTATTCAGCAACACCGAACCACCGGACGTTGTCTACCATGCCAGTAGCTCAGACATTGACAGGCAACTCACCGTGCAGATTACCCGCGATGGCTGCCGGCCGAGGAGGGAAGGCGGCCGGTTCGAGCTCATCGTCGAGGGTGCGGGTGGTCCCCCGGGCAGATCCATGTACATGCTTCGTAGAGGACGGCATGTCGCCAGCGCAACGAACGATGTGGACCCCGGCGGATTGGGATACGTGATATTCACCAACCTGACCGTAGGCAGGACCGGCGGGACGTTCGACTACATGTTTTCCTACGACTAGAACAGGATGTCTTCCTCGATTGCGGCGATGCCGGCCTCGGCGCAGAGGTCGTCCAGTTCACCGCCAGGCGCGCCGGATACCCCGATGGCGCCCACGGTGGAACCACCCGCGTCGATCAGCATCCCGCCGCCCAGCATGATGGCGTCCTCGATATAACGCACGCCCGCCTGGGCCTGGCCCGCGGCGGTGACCTCAACCAGGTCGGAGGTATTGGCGCGAAAGCTGGTGGCGGTCCATGCCTTGCGTCGGGCGGTCTCCGGTGTGTGAGCGCCGGCGTAGCGGTCGCGGATCATCACCTGGGGGATGCCCATGCGGTCGGTGACCACAACGGCGACCTGGAATCCCTCGTCGCGGCATTTTTCGAGCGCTGCCAGGGCCGCCTTGAGAGCGGTGTCGGGCGTGAGATTCTCGGTGGTGAAAAGGGCGGGTTCGTCGGCTTTGACAGGGCTGCCAGCGATCAACAGGGCGGTGGTCAGCGCCGGCATCAGGAGGGGTATATTGCGCATGGTCGGAACTTGCTGGTAGGGACGGACAATGGTACTCCAGCGGACGCTCCGATCAAGAGCATTGCCGACGAACCGGATCCTATCTGACCCGCGGGGCAGGGTGACGTTTCCACAGTTCGCCCGGGTCTCCAATGAATTTCGGACACCTGCCCGCGATACAATGACGGGCCCGCGAACAGAAGAATGCCGACAACGCCATGGCCAACAAGTCTTCGGGAGCCGGTGACACGAACGAGAGTCTCGATCCCATTTCCATCAGCGAGGAACAGTTCGATCGCGCGGCGGCATACGTCCAGGGGCTGAAAACCGGCCTGGTCGACTTTCTGAAGAAGCCCAAGCGCGTGAACATCGTGAGTTTCCCGGTGGAGATGGAGGATGACAGCGTACAGAGCTTCCAGGGATTTCGTGTCCAGCACAATCGTGTATTCGGGCCCGGCAAGGGCGGGATTCGCTATCACCCGGACGTCACCATGGAGGAGGTAATTTCGCTGGCCAAGCTGATGACCTGGAAATGCGCCCTCGTCAACGTGCCGTTTGGCGGCGCCAAGGGTGGCGTGGTCTGTGACACCAAGAAGCTGAGCGAGAGGGAACTACGCCGCATTACCCGGCGCTATACCTCCGAACTGTACGACGAGCTTGGACCCAACCAGGACATTCCCGCGCCCGATCTGTATACCAACGCGCAGACCATGGCCTGGATATTCGACACCTACGACATGTTGCATCCCGGCTATAACAACCGGCCGGTCGTGACCGGCAAGCCGATCGAAATGGGCGGCACCCACGGTCGCCACGAGGCCACCGGAAACGGTTGCCTGTTTGTCACCGAGCGTTTCCTTGCCAGGGGGCTGATCCCGGGTCGCCGGGAGGTTCGCGGGATGCGCGTCGCCATCCAGGGATTCGGCGATGTCGGCGAGGTGGCGGCGAACGCGTTTCACCGCCAGGGTGCGAAGATCGTGGCGGTGAGTGACAGCAGGGGTGGAATCTTTGACGAGGCGGGGCTGGACCCGGAAGCGGTAGGCCGGTTCAAGACCGAGCAGGGCACGGTGGTCGGGATGCCGGATACCGTGACGATTACCAACACGGAATTACTGGAAAAGGAATGCGATATCCTGTTGCCCGCGGCGCTCGGCAACCAGATTCATGCGGGGAATGCCGCAAATATCCAGGCGAAACTGGTGGTCGAGGGAGCGAACAATCCGACCACGCCACGAGCCGACCGAATCCTGCAGGATCGTGGCATCCACGTGCTGCCGGATATCCTGGTGAACGCGGGTGGCGTGACGGTCAGCTATTTCGAATGGGTACAGAACCAGGTCAACGAATCCTGGGACTACGATACGACCACCGAGAAGATGCGCGCCATGGTTCACGCGGCCACGGACACGGTATTCGATCGCTGGCAGAACTTTCCGGCGGGAGAAGATACGGGAGACGACCGGGTCCCAGACTTCCGCACCGTCGCACTGGTGATCGCCATCGAGCGCGTGGCCCATGCCACGCTGATGCGGGGCATCTGGCCCTGAGTGGTCGGGAGTATTCCCTTTACAGCAACAATGATGTTCCAGTGAGACTAGTCGACGGGCTTCCGCGCGCGCAGGTGCGTCGGCCGGAGCTCGCCTTTCTCCAGCACCGCGATCATCGCCTCCCACACGTGGATCTCGTGATCGGCGAATTCGCTGCCCTGGATCTCCACCAGTCGGTCGTACAGCGGCCCTGACATACGCGCCACCTCCTCCTTTGCGACGCCGCGATACCAGGCGTTTCGATCAGTGAGCGCGATGTCCACGAATCCGGCCTGCTCCAGGGCCGAACGGTAAGTCTTCGCGTCCGCCATGCCGAAATCCAGGCCCTCGAGCTCGAGGTAGGTGTTCATCTCCTCGGATGGCTCGCCAGGTCCGCGCAACCAGTCGCTCGCGGCGAACAGCCCGCCCGGCTGGAGGATCCGAAAGACGTCTCCTGCCAGCGCAACCTTGTCCGGGATATGGATGATGGCGTCCTTGCTAAATACGACATCGAAGGAGGCATCATCGAATGCCAGCGGCCCCGGCTCGATGCGCTGGAATGCGATCCGGTCGCCTAACCCCCTGGCGCTGGCGAGTTCACGCGCGCGCTCGATGACCCGCGACTCGATATCGATGGCGATCACCTCGCTCGCGCCGTACTTCTCCACCAATAACAGATCAATGCCACCACAACCGCAGCCGATATCAAGTACCCGTTTGTCGCGGAGGTCGCAGCCGCGCAGCACCAGGTCCACTTCTTCCGGGCCGCCCGGAGACAGGAATCCTTCGCCCCAAATCGTTTCCAGCAGCGCGATCAGCGCGTCGTCGTATTCCTGTTCCGGTTCATTGCTCATGTCAGTAAACGGGAGATACCAGCAAACGTACCAGGCAGTTGTCTGACTTGTTGTCACTTTCAACAATGTCGATCTGGCGAACGAATACACGTTTACCATCCAGTTCGATCTGGGTATGGATCAACCAACTGGGATTGTCGTCACTACCGTTCAATTCCACCAGATGTATTTCGTCATCGAAACCCGGCCCACATCTTGAAGACTTAACACTTTGCATACCTTCACCCTTGCGATCGCTTCCCTGACGAGGAATGAGGCAAGAACCATGCCATATCATATTTTCAAGGTGATTGCGTGATGTCCGAGTATTTTTCTCAATGCAATACCAATATTGAGCACCCGACGTATCCAGATTCTCCGAAAACCAGGAATTCACTAACAGAAATTGTCATCCCGCTGCCAATATTGGTCGAAGGGCCAAACGCACAATCCCACCGGCCCTGGCCATGTAGCCCCCACGTTCGGCTTCGAAGATGTAGTTGGTGTACGTTTTAGTTGGGCAGTATGAAGTCAACCGTCCACTAGAGCGGGTGGAGTTGACCCGGTTCTGTGGACACTTACACTCTACGGAGGAGGTATCCACTATGCCAAAGTCACGCAACCCCTACCCACTAGAATTTCGCCAGCAGATTGTCGAACTGGTCCGAGCGGGCAGGA
>JAUILZ010000035.1 GCA_030432755.1 Gammaproteobacteria bacterium
CTCCGAAAGTTCGTACAGCGGCGACATGCGCGCCACGAGGAAGATGCCCGCGGTGACCATGGTGGCGGCGTGGATCAGGGCAGAGATCGGCGTCGGGCCCTCCATGGAGTCCGGCAGCCACACGTGCAGCGGCACCTGGGCGGACTTGCCCATGGCGCCGACGAACAGCAGCAGGCAGATCACCGTGATCCACTGCCATTCGCCGAAGATGCTGCTCACAGTCTGACCCTGGATGCCCTCCGCCGCGGCGAACACGGTGGCGTAGTCGAGGGAGTCGAACAGGTACAGGATCGCGGCGATGCCGAGGAGGAAGCCGAAGTCGCCCACCCGGTTCACCAGGAAGGCCTTCATGTTGGCGAAGATCGCGGTGTCCTTCTCGTACCAGAAACCGATCAGAAGGTAGGACACCAGGCCCACCGCCTCCCAGCCGAAGAACAGCTGGAGGAAGTTGTTCGACATCACCAGCATCAGCATGGCGAAGGTGAACAGCGAGATATAGCTGAAGAAGCGCTGGTATCCCGGGTCGTCGTGCATGTAGCCGATGGTGTAGATATGCACCATGAGCGAGACGAAGGTCACCACCACCATCATGGTGGCTGTGAGCTGGTCGATGAGGAAGCCGATCTGCATCGACACTCCGCCGCTGATCGCCCAGTCGTAGATCGCGCCGTTGAACACGTTGCCGGCGCGCACGTCGTTGTACACCACCAGCGATAGTGCGAAGGCGATGGCGACGCCGCCGATGGTCACGCAGTGCGCGCCCACGCGGCCGATCCTGCGGCCCGCCAGGCCGGCGATGACGGCCGCCAGCAGGCAGACCAGGGGAATGGCGAGGTAAACGGTCTTCATGCGGGCGGGTCAGCCTTTCAGGGAATCGAGTTCTTCTACGTTGATGGTCCGGCGCGCGCGGAACAGCACGATCAGGATGGCGAGGCCGATGGCCGCTTCGGCCGCGGCGACGGTGAGAATGAAGAACACGAACACCTGCCCCGCGGTGTCATCGAGGTAGCGCGAGAACGCGACGAAGTTCATGTTCACCGCCAGCAGCAGGAGCTCGATGGACATCAGCAGGATGACCACGTTCTTGCGGTTGAGGAAGATCCCCACCACGCTGATGCCGAACAGGATCGCGCCGAGGACGAGGTAATGGGACAGCGGGATCATGAGGACTCTCCGTCGGCGGCTTTCGCCCCGGCGCGCGGGTTGGATTTCATCTTGACGATGCGCAGCCGGTCCTCGCGACGTACCTTGATCTGCTCGGACGGATTGATGTACTTGCTGTCCGGGCGCCGGCGCATGGTCAGCGCGATGGCGGCGACGATTGCCACCAGCAGGATCACCGCGGCGATCTCGAAGGGATAAACGTAGACGGTGTAGATCAGGCGGCCCAGTTCCTTCGAGTTGCTGTAATCCGCTGGATGGGCACCCGGCGCCTGATACGAGTCGCTGCCGAAGCCGCTCACCATCACCAGCGCGATCTCGAGGATCAGCAGCACCGCGATTACGCTGCCTACCGGCAGGTATCGGGTGAAGCCAGCGCGCATCACCGCGAGATCGATGTCCAGCATCATCACCACGAACAGGAACAGCACCATCACCGCGCCGACGTAGACCAGCACCAGCACGATGGCGAGGAATTCCGCCTCGAGCGTGATCCAGATGCAGGCCGCGCTGAAGAACGCGAGCACCAGGAAGAGCGCTGATTTCACGGGATTGCGGATGGTCACCACCATCCCGGCGGCGAACACCAGGATGGCGCTGAACAGGTAGAAACAGAACTGGACGAAGGTCATCGGGAAATCGGTTACCGGTAGGGGGCGTCCTGGCGGCGCGCGTCGGCGATCTGCTGTTCGTACTGGTCGCCGATTTCCAGCAGCCGCTGCTTGTCGATCAGGCGCTCGCCATTTTTCTCCATGTGGAATTCATGGATGTCGGTGAGGACGATGGAATCCACCGGGCAGGCCTCCTCGCAGAAGCCGCAGTAGATGCACTTGAACAGGTCGATGTCGTAGCGCGTGGTGCGGCGCGTGCCGTCCTCGCGCTCCTCGGAATCGATGGTGATCGCGAGCGCCGGGCAGACCGCCTCGCACAGCTTGCAGGCGATGCAGCGTTCCTCGCCGTTGGGATAACGGCGCAGCGCGTGCAGGCCGCGGAAGCGCGGTGACTTGGGGGTCTTCTCCTCCGGGTACATCACAGTGATCTTGCGATTGAACAGGCGCCGCCCGGTGACCCCGAGGCCCTTGCGCAGTTCCTTGAGGGAGAACGTCTTGTAAAGTTGCTTGAAGTCGATACCCATGATCTGTCTCCTAGCTGAAGAATCCCGCGAAGGGCGTGTAGAACTTGCCGATACCGACGACGAAGATCCACACCAGCGTCACCGGAATGAGCACTTTCCAGCCGAGGCGCATGATCTGGTCGTAGCGGTAGCGCGGGAAGGTGGCGCGGAACCAGAGGAACAGGAACGCCACCAGTGAAGTCTTGATGCCGAACCACAGGAGGCCCGGGATCCAGTTGAACGGCGCGATATCCAGCGGTGGCAGCCAGCCGCCGAGGAACATGACCACGGTGAGCGCCGCGATCAGGATCATGTTGGCGTACTCGGCGAGGAAGAACACCGCGAACGCCATGCCGGAGTACTCGACGTGGAATCCCGCCACGATCTCGGATTCACCCTCGGCCACGTCGAACGGCGCGCGGTTGGTTTCCGCGACCCCGGAGATGAAGTAGACGATGAACAGCGGGAACAGCGGCAGCCAGTACCAGTTCCAGAAGCTGCCGTCCTGGCCCTCGACGATCTCGCGCAGGTTGAGGCTGCCCGCCACCATGAGAACGCCCACCAGGGCGAAGCCCATGGCGATCTCGTAGGCGACGATCTGCGCCGCCGAGCGCATCGCGCCGAGGAAGGCGTACTTGGAGTTGGAGGCCCAGCCGGCGACGATGACGCCGTAGACCCCCATGGAGGTGAGCGCGAGCACGTAGAGCAGGCTCGCGTCGATGTCGGCAAGGATCAGGTGATCGGTGAACGGCATCACCGCCCAGGCGGCCAGCGCGGGCGTGAGCGAAAGCACCGGCGCGATCAGGAACAGGAAGCGGTTCGCCCGGCTCGGAACGATGACCTCCTTCATCAGCAGCTTGGCCGCGTCCGCGATGGGCTGCAGCCAGCCCTTGGGACCCACCCGGTTGGGGCCGACGCGGAGCTGCATGTAGCCGATGATCTTGCGCTCGGCGAAGGTGAAGTAGGCCACGCAACCCATCAGGGGCAGGAGGATGGCGACGATCTTCAGCATTGCCCAGATGGCGATCTGGATGCCCTCGGGGAGCCAGCTCGTGAGGAAGAATACGGTGTCCCGGATCATGCCTCGCCTCCGCTGCGAACCTGGAACAGGTCGTCGAGACCAAGCCTGGTGGATTCGCTGAATCCGGCCGGCAGGTGGAAGCAGCCCGCGGGCACGCGACTATCGGCAGCAACCGCTAGTGACAGCTCGGCGCCGCTGGCGGATACCGCAACCGTCTGGCCTTCTTCCAGTGACAGGGTCGCCATGGTATTCGGATGCAGACCCACTGCGGGCGGCGGATTATCCGCGGTACGCTGAAGCGCGGGCGCGTAACGCAGCGTCGCTTCGCCGCGGTACATCGGCATGTCGGCAATACGCGCGAGGCCGTCACCGTCGGTGGAGGTTGTGCTGCCATAGCGCGCCGATGAGAGTCGGGCGGAAGGCTCGGGTTCGCCGGGCGCGGCCTCGGCGAGGACGTCGTCCAGGGTCACCTGGTCGAAGCCGTCCAGGTCGAGAAAGTTGCCGAGCACGCGCAGGATTTTCCAGGCGGGGCGTGACTCGCCCATGGGCTTCGCCGCCACCGTGGAGCGCTGGATCCGGCCCTCGCAGTTGACGAAGGTGCCCGCGGACTCGGTGAACGCTGCCATGGGGAGGATAACGTCGGCGTAGGACATCACCGTCTCGCTCAGCCAGGGGCTCACCTGGACCACGAAGTCGGCGTCCCGCATCGCCTTCAATGCGGCGGCGCCGTCAATGGCGTCAAGCTCCGGCTCGGCGCCGAGGAGGATGAAGCCGCGCCGTCCACCGGACAGCATCCGGCCGGCGTCCAGGCCGCCGTCGGCGACGGATTCACCGCGTGCGCCGCGATGCGGCACGCAGCCGGCAAGCCAGGCCGCGGCGCCATTGGCGGGCGCGAGGACGCCCATCCGGGCGCCGGTCTGCCCGGCGATCCACTGGGCGATACTGTGCAGGGTTGCCGCGGCGGGATGCTGCTGGGCATTGGCGCCGAGCAGAACGACCCCTTCAGCGCCGGCCTCGACGAGTGCGGCGGCGGTTTTTTCCAGAGCGGCGTCACCGCCCAGGTCTGCGATTTCCGTGGGCAGATCAATTCCTTTTGCGCTTGCCACCGCGCGCGCGACGCCCGCCAGGGCAGCTACCAGCGAAGCGGGAGCCGCGGTGACGGTCTCGGAGAGGTCGAAGGTCTGCGGATAGTCCATGACATTGACCGCCCCCACGATGGCGCCATGTTTCGTCGCCGCGCGCCGCAGGCGAATCGACAGCAGTGGCTGTTCCTTGCGCAGGTTGGAACCGACGAGCAGCGCCGCCCTGACCTCGTCGAGCGCGGCGATTGGCGCTTCCAGCGCGGGGAACAGCGGGGCTTCGGCGTCGGCACTGAAATCCCGCTGCTGCAGGCGATGATCCACATTCTGGCTGCCGAGCGCGCGCGCCAGCTTCTGCAGCAGGTAGAACTCCTCCAGCGTGGAGGAGGGCGCCGCGAGCGCGCCGATGTCGTTCGCGCTGCCGGAATTGATCACGGTGCGAATGCCCGCCGCCGCGTGCTTGAGCGCGGTCTCCCAGGTTACCTCGCGCCAGTCGCTGCCCTCGCGGATCATCGGTGCCAGCAGGCGCCCGGGGGCGTTGACGCTCTCGTAGCTGAAGCGGTCGCGGTCGGCGAGCCAGCATTCGTTCACCGCCTCGTTGTCCACCGGCAACACGCGCTCCACCACGCCGCGCAGGGTCTGCACGTTGATATTCGTGCCGACGCAGTCGTGGGGGCTGATGCCGGGATGGTTCTGCAGCTCCCAGGAACGGGCGGAAAAGCGGTACGGGCGCGAGGTCAGCGCGCCTACCGGGCAGAGGTCGATGATGTTGCCGGAGACCTCGGAGTCGACGGAGTGGCTGAGGAAGGTGCCGATACGGGTGAACTCGCCGCGACCCGGCGCGCCCAACTCCATCACCCCGGCCACTTCCTCGCCGAAGCGCACGCAGCGGGTGCAGTGGATGCAACGGGTCATCTCGGTGGACACCAGCGGGCCGATATCCGGATTCGGCACCACGCGCTTGGATTCATGGTAGCGCGAATCGTCGTTACCGTAGCCCAGCGCCTGGTCCTGGAGCGGGCATTCGCCGCCCTGGTCGCAGACCGGGCAGTCCAGCGGGTGGTTGATCAGGAGGAACTCCATGGTTCCCTCCTGCGCCTGGCGCGCGAGCTTGCTGCGGGTAAGCACCTTCATCCCGTCCTGCACGGGCGTGGCACAGGCGGGCAGTGGCTTGGGCGCCTTTTCCACCTCCACCAGGCACATCCGGCAGTTGGCGGCGATCGAGAGCTTCTCGTGGTAGCAGAAGCGGGGGATGTAGATGCCGGCGGCATCGGTGGCCTCGATCAGCATCTTGCCGTTCTCCACCTCGATGGTCTTGCCGTCTACTTCAATGGTCGCCATGGGATGTGCGGGAAAAGTCGATAGGGTCGGTTGGAGGGCCTGTCGCGGAGTCCGGGCAAGCCTCAGGCGGCGCGCGCCTGGCCGGCGCGGATCTTGGCCTCGAATTCGTGGCGGTAATGCTTTAGGAAGCTCTGCACGGGCCAGGCGGCGGCATCGCCCAGGGCGCAGATGGTGCGGCCCTCGATGCGGTTGGCGACGTCGAGCAGGGTGTCGAGGTCGTCCATGGTGCCGCGCCCGAGATTGACGCGGCGGATGATGCGGTACAGCCAGCCGGTGCCTTCGCGGCAGGGCGTGCACTGGCCGCAGGACTCCTCGAAGTAGAAATAGGACAGGCGCTCCAGCGCCTTCACCATGTCGGTGGTCTCGTCCATCACGATCACGGAGCCGGCGCCCACCGCGGAACCCGCGTTGCGCAGCGAGTCGTAGTCCATGTTGGCTTCCATGATGATCTCCGCGGGCACCACCGGCACCGAGGAGCCACCGGGGATCACGGCTTTCAGCTTGCGGCCCTTCCATACGGGGTGCCCATGGGAATCTCGAAGTTACCCGGGTTCTCCACGTGCCCGCTGACCGAGAAGATCTTGGTGCCGCCGGAGTTCGGTACGCCGATGTCGCGGAACCACTCGCCGTTCATCCAGTCGCCGTTGGCGCGCAGGATCGCCGGCACGGAGGCGAGGGACTCGGTATTGTTGATTGTGGTCGGGCGTCCGTAGAGGCCGAAGGCGGCGGGAAAGGGCGGCTTGAAGCGCGGCTGGCCCTTCTTGCCCTCGAGCGCCTCCATGAGCGCCGTCTCCTCGCCGCAGATATACGCGCCCGCGCCGAGATGGTTGTGCATGTCGAAACTGAAACCGGAGCCAAAGATGTTCTCGCCCAGGATGCCGGCGGCGCGCGCCTCCTGGATGGCGGCCTCGATCTGCTCGTAGGGCTCCCAGAACTCGCCACGGATGAAGTTGTAGCCGACGCTCGCGCCCATGACATAGCCGGCGATGGCCATGCCCTCGATCAGCGCATGGGGGTTGTAGCGCAGGATGTCGCGGTCCTTGCAGGTGCCGGGCTCGCCCTCGTCGGAGTTGCACAGGATGTACTTCTGCCCCGGGGCGTTGCGCGGCATGAAGCTCCACTTGATGCCCGGGGGAAAGCCGGCGCCGCCGCGGCCGCGCAGGTTGGAGGTCTTGAGGGTGTCGATGATGGCCTCGGGGGTGACGCCGTCCTTCAGCACCCGCTCCAGCGCGGCATAACCACCCCAGCTGCGATAGCCATCCAGGGTCCAGGACTTCTCCACCGACTCCGGCGGGTAGCAGACGTTGCCCCGCACCTTCATGGTGTTGTACTCGAACATGGACACGCTCAGTACCTCGCGAGGATTTCGTCCACCCGTTCCGGGGTGAGGTTTTCGTGGTAGTCGCGGTTGACCTGCATCATCGGCGCACCGGCGCAGGCGCACAGGCATTCCACCTCCTTGAGGGTAAACTTGCCGTCGGCGGTGGTTTCCCCGAGGCCGATCTCGAGCTTTTCCTCGATGTGGCGCTGGATCTCGTCGCAGCCGCGCAGCATGCAGGAGATGTTGGTGCACAGGTGGATGACGTTCTCGCCCACCGGCTTCAGGTTGTACATCGAGTAGAACGTGGCGACCTCGAAGGCGCGCACCGCGGGCACGCCGATGACGCCGGCGACATACTCGATCATGTCATTCGAGAGCCAGCGATGCTCGTCCTGGGCGATGCGCAGCGCCGCCAGCAGCGCGGACTGACGCCGCTCGGCCGGGTACTTGGCGCATTCGCGCTCGATCTCGTCCAGCGCCGCCTGGCTCAGGCTGGCCGCTGCCGCGTTCTGGTCTGCTACCTGTTCGTTCATCAGCGGTCGATCTCTCCAAAAACGATGTCCTGGGTGCCGATGATCGCCACCATGTCCGCCAGCATGTGGCCGCGGGACATCTCGTCCAGCGCCGACAGGTGGGCGAAGCCCGGCGCGCGAATCTTCACCCGGAACGGCTTGTTGGCCCCGTCGGAAACGAGGTAGATGCCGAACTCGCCCTTGGGATGCTCGATGGCGGCGTAGGTCTCGCCCACCGGCACGCAATAGCCCTCCGTGAACAGCTTGAAGTGGTGGATCAGGGATTCCATGTCCCCCTTCATCTGCTCCCGCGTGGGCGGCGCCAGCTTGTGGTCGTCCAGCATCACCGGGCCGGGATTGGCGCGCAGCCAGTCGATGCACTGGCGGATGATCCGGTTGGACTGGCGCATTTCCTCCACCCGTACCAGGTAGCGGTCGTAGCTGTCGCCGTTGGTGCCCACCGGGATGTCGAAGTCGAGCCGGTCGTAGACCTCGTAGGGCTGGGTCTTGCGGAGATCCCACTCGATGCCGGAACCGCGCAGCATGGGCCCGGTGAAGCCGAGGGCCATGGCCCGTTCCGGGGTCACCACGCCGATGTCCACCGTGCGCTGTTTCCAGATGCGGTTGTCGGAGAGCAGAGTCTCGTATTCGTCGACGTAGCCCGGAAAACGCTCGGTAAATGCCTCGATGAAGTCGAGAAGCGAGCCCTCGCGGTCGGCGTTGCGCTGTTTCATCTCCGCGTCGTTGAAGCGATCGCTCTTCGCGTACTGGGGCATCTTTTCCGGCAGGTCGCGGTAGACGCCGCCGGGGCGGTAGTAGGTGGCGTGCATGCGCGCGCCGCTCACCGCCTCGTAGCAGTCCATCAGGTCCTCGCGCTCGCGGAAGGCGTACAGGAACACCGTCATCGCGCCGATATCGAGACCGTGGGCGCCGATCCACATGCAGTGATTGAGGATGCGCGTGATCTCGTCGAACAGGACGCGGATGTACTGCGCGCGCACCGGCGGGGTGATGCCGAGCAGGTTCTCGATCGCCATCACGTAGGCGTGCTCATTGCTCATCATGGACACGTAGTCGAGGCGGTCCATGTAGCCGATGCTCTGGTTGTACGGCTTGGATTCGGCGAGCTTCTCCGTGCCCCGGTGCAGCAGGCCGATATGCGGATCGCAGCGCTCGATGACCTCGCCGTCCATTTCCATGATGACGCGCAGCACGCCGTGGGCCGCCGGATGCTGGGGGCCGAAGTTCATGGTGTAGTTGCGGATCTCCGACATCAGGCGTTCTCCTCGCTGGCGGACTCGGTGACGGGCTCGCCGCGGCGCTGGCCGGAAAAAGCATCCTTGCGGACGGATCGCGGCACCAGGATGCGCGGCTCGATGGTCACCGGCTGGTAGATCACCCGGCCCTGGGCCTCGTCGTAGCGCATTTCCACCTGGCCGGAAAGCGGGAAGTCCTTGCGGAACGGATGGCCGATGAAGCCGTAGTCGGTGAGCAGCCGGCGCAGGTCCGGATGGCCGTGAAAAATGATGCCGTAGAGGTCGAAGGCCTCGCGCTCGAACCAGTTGGCGCCGGGCCAGATATCGATCACGGAGTCGACGGAGGGATCGTTCTCGGGGACCTGCACCCGCAGGCGCAGGCGCCGGTTACGGGCATAGGAAATCAGGTGATAGACCACCGCGAAACGTTCGCCGGCCCAGGGGATGCCCCCGTTCGCGCCATAGTCCTGGTAGTCGACGCCGCAGAGGTCGGTCAGTTGCTCGAAGCCGGCGTCGTCGCGCAGCTTGCGGCAGGCTTCCACGATCCGATCGCGCGCGACCTCCAGGGTGAGTTCACCCATATCCGTGGTGCGCGACAGGACGGCGTCACCCAGCAGGGGGCCGACGACCTCGGCCAGTTGTTTCACGGCGTCGTTCATGGATTCAGGCGGGGATCAGGCAGGCTGCCCTTCGAGATGGCGTTTCGCCTCGAGGAGTTCACGACGGCGCGACACCGGCCCGGTGGCGCGGATCTTCTTCTGCAGCTGGAGAATGCCGTAGATCAGCGCCTCGGCGGTGGGCGGGCAGCCGGGGACGTAGACGTCCACCGGCACGATGCGGTCGCAGCCACGGACCACGGCGTAGGAATAGTGATAGTAGCCGCCGCCGTTGGCGCAGGAACCCATGGAGATCACCCACTTGGGCTCCGCCATCTGGTCGTAGACCTTGCGCAGCGCGGGGGCCATCTTGTTGGTCAGCGTGCCGGCGACGATCATCACGTCGGACTGGCGCGGGCTCGGTCGGAAAAGCATTCCGAACCGGTCCAGGTCGTAGCGCGCCGCGCCCGCCTGCATCATCTCGACCGCGCAGCAGGCGAGGCCGAACGTCATCGGCCACATCGAGCCCGTGCGGGCCCAGTTGACCAGGTCGTCCAGTTTCGCGGTGGCGAAACCGTGCTCCAGTGTACCCTCTTGGGCCATGATCAAACTCCGGGTGCGTTCCCGATCCCGGCGCGTTTCGTGCCGGCGCTAATGTTCCGGACCCCGCGCTGGCGGAGTCCGTGACTCGGGGGAGATTCGGTTGCGAGCGGTGACGCTACTCCCATTCCAGGGCGCCTTTCTTCCACTCGTAGATGAAACCCACCACGAGAATGGCCAGAAACAGCATCATCGCCCAGAATCCGAATATTCCGATCTCGTCGAGCACGATGGCCCAGGGAAACAGGAACGCGATTTCCAAGTCAAAAATAATGAAGAGGATCGCCACCAGGTAGTAGCGAACGTCAAATTTCATGCGCGAGTCCTCGAATGCCTCGAATCCGCATTCGTAGGGAGACAACTTGGCCTCTTCCGGCTTGCTGGGGCCGAGGAAACTGCCCGCGGTGACGGCGACGATGCCCACGCCAAGGCCGACCACGATGAACAGCAGTATCGGCAGGTAATTGGCTAACAAGGTGGACTCCAGGGTCTGGCCGGGAAATTCGCCGGGTTTCAGTTCGTTATGCGGCAGGGCCGCTCAACCGCCGGTTCACTACCCCGACGGGGGGCCGATTATACCAAAAGGCATAGGCGAACAAAGGGCGCGCCGCCAAAAATGACGACGCCAACGGTCTCGCACCGGTCCCCCGGGGCGATTGCTCAGGTATAAAGCGGTGGCGCGCCGAGCTGGCGGTGGATCCGGTTCGCGGTCTCGGCGTTGATGCCGAGAGCCTGGCCAAGCTGGTGCAGATAGCGCGCCTCGCCCTGGCTGTCGAGGTCAATGGCCATCAGGGACATCGTGTAGACCTGGTTCTCCATGCCGCGGGGGACGTCGTTGGCGAAACCGCGGATATCCAGCGGGCGCGCCAGTTCCGCGTTGACGAAGTCCACTTCCTCCCGGGTGACGCTGCCCAGACGGCCGAGGATACGTTGCTGTTCCTCCTTGTCGACGCGCCCGTCCGAGCGCGCCGCCTGGACCATGGCGCGGATCAGCACGCTGGCCTGCTCGTTGGCATCCTCGTATGTGATGCCATGGGAAAAGTCCTCGAATCTTGGAATTCCCTTTTCTTTCGGGGCGCCCTGTTGGGCCGCGCTCTCGAGATTGCCGAACTGCTTGAGCGCGGCGTCGATGAGGTCCGACAGGTCCGAGCCGCCGGATCCGCCCCGGGTATTGGCGCCGGCCACCCCGCCCAGGAGGTCGCCGAGGCTGCCGCCTCCCGGCGTCGCGCCGATGGTATTGCCGGCTCCGACGCTGCCACGGCCACTTCCCGTGGCGCCGGACTGGAGTCCGCCGAGGACGCTACCGAGCAGGTCGCCTAGTCCGCCCGCGGGCGGACTTTTCCCGCTGCCGCCAGCCGATGCCCCCCCGAGGAGGCCGCCAAGCAGGTCACCGAGGTTGCCACCAGCCGTGGAGCCGCCCTGTCCGCCACCCTGGCCGGGGGAAAGCGCGGCGCCGAGCACCGAGCCGAGGATGTTTTCGCCGGATCCGGAGGAGAGGTTGCCCCCACCCAGCAGGGCGCCCAGAATTTTTACCGCGTCCACCATGGTACCGCCTCCTGGTTGCGTGCCAAAAGATGTCGAGATTTCGAATAACGACGAGTTCACCCGGGCCGTCATGATGCGCCGCGGCGACGGGGAACTCGGAGCCAGTTTAGCACGGCGATCCCGGCCGAATTGTGACCAGTGGAGTTTCTTTGGCGTTCGGCGCCGGGCGCAAAAAACCCGCCGGGCGAGTACGCGCGGCGGGCTTGACGGATGAAGTGGCCCGGTGCAACGCCTGCCGGGCCGACTGAATCGCTATTCGACCGGGTTTCGGGGCAGAACCGAGAGCCCATCCTGGGAGGAGTACCAGGCCGCCAGGTCGGCGATGTCCTCGTCGGTCAATGCGGCTGCCATGCCCGCCATGATCGGGTTCTGGCGTACACCGGAACGGTATTCGCGAAGGGCGATCTCCAGGTAGTCGGCGTACTGGCCGGCGATCTTCGGGTTTTCCGGCAGCGGGCTGTTGCCGTCGGCCCCGTGGCAGGCCGCGCAGGTTGCGGATTTCTCCTGGCCCGCGGCGGGATCTCCGGCGAGGGCGGCGGGCGAGAGGCAAAGGCCGAGGCAGGCGGCCGCGGCCAGGGTGCTGATTTTCATCGCGCGAATCATCTTGACTGTTCTCCTATTCCGACGCGGCAAAAAACGCGGCGATGTCCTCAATATCCTGGTCCGACAGGCTCGCGGCATTGGCGTGCATGGTGGGATGCGGACGCAGGCCGTCTCGATAGGCCTTGAGGGCCGAGATCAGATAGGCCGCGTGCTGGCCGCCCACTTTCGGCACCCGGTACATCGGGTAGACGTTTTCCGCGGTGGGAGAGGCATGGCAGCCGAGGCAGGTTTCCGCCTTGCGGCGGCCGGCGTCTGCATCGCCTTCCGCCACGGCTGGCTGGACGGCGAGGCCGAAAAGCGCCGCGGCCAGGCAGGTTCGCGCAACGTTGTTCATGGTATGTGATTGTAATGTCAGGCAGAAAAAAGAGTTCTGAATCCGCTGAGCAGGCGGGCCGCCCGGGGCGGCAAACGGCGTATTCTACTTGCCATGCCCGCAACGGAACAGCCCCTGTTTTATGCGTGTCAATTAACGGTTCAGAAGACCCCGTAGCACCCGATCGGTGCCTGTATCGCCCACAATTGGTGCGTAACTCTTTGCAAAAATGCAGGAAATCAGTCAACAAACTGTCACCCAATTGCTCTATACTCCCACCTGCCACAGTTAATGATCCAGGCATCTTCGGCAGTTCCCTCCGCGTTACACCCCCCTAGGTTTCCTCCGGCATCGTCTGCGGCTTTTCTCAATTTCTACCTGATTTATTTTTATGGCTACTGGCACTGTGAAGTGGTTTAACGAGGCCAAGGGTTATGGCTTCATCGCCCAGGATGGTGGAGGCAAGGACGTGTTCGTCCATTTCCGCTCCATCCAGGGAACCGGTTTCAAGACCCTCAAGGAAGGTCAGAAAGTGACCTTCGACGTTGAGGAAGGACCGAAAGGTCCGCAAGCGGCGAATGTCGTCCCTTGACACCCGGGAGGTGTGCCTTTGGCTGTTGAGCCCGGGCATCCAATCCAGAAAAACCCCGCTTCGGCGGGGTTTTTTTGTGCCTTGTCGCGCGGGCGTTACCCCGCGTCAGTCGGTGATGCCGCGTTCACGAGTACTCGCCGGGCATTGGACAGGAACTGGCGCCTGAGCAGGACGACGACCACGAACAGGGTGGAGACGACGAAGGCGTCGGGGCCAACGAACCAGCCGAGATAGCCGAAGCCGAAAAACAGCCCGCGCATGCCGGCGGTGAAGTGGCGCCCGGCAATGATGTTCATTTCCGCCAGGCGCATCGCCGCGGCGACGCATTCGTCGCGGTTGTCCCCGCTGGCCTCGGGTACCGCGCCCAGCAGGACGCCGCAGTAGTTGAACAGCCGGTAGGCCCAGCCGAACTTGAAGAAGGCGTAGACCAGCAGCACCGCGAGGCCAAGGGACTTGATCTCCCAGGCGGTACGGCTGAACTCGTCCAGCGGCAGGTCGCGGTAGATCTGGAGTGCGGTTTCCGTGGAGCCGAGGAGCGCGAAGCAGCCGCCGATGGCGATCATCGAGGCGGAGGCGAAGAACGCCGAGCCCTGTTGCAGTCCGCCCATGATCTGGGTGTCCACCATCCGCATCTCGCGTTCCGCCAGCACCAGGCACCAGCGGCGGCGCTGGGCGGCCATGAGGCCGCTGAGGGAGCGCTTCCGCAGGGGGGAGTACTCGATGATGATCTCCAGCGTCAGCCAGCTCAGAATGAACAGGCCCAGAGCTCCGAGGTCGGCGTGACTGAGTGCGTTCAGCATCGTCGGGCGCCGTCGCTCAACGCGCGGGGTATGCGGGTGAATCTGCTACCATCATTCATCCTGCAACTATAGCCCAATGGCGTCGTGACGCCATGAGATCGAGAGGCACGATGCATTCGCCGGTCACCGCCGACACTCGCTCACGCATCCGCTGGCGAAGCGGCGCGGTAATTGCGTCGATCCTGTGGCTGGCGGGATGCGCGTCCGGCATCCCGCCGGAGATCCGCAATGCGCCGGATCCGAATCCCGCGCTGGCGTCGGTGCGCGCGAATCCGGTAGGGAGCGTCGGTGAATTCGTGCGCTGGGGCGGAGAAGTGGTAACCACGGAAAACCTCGAGAGCGCGACGCAGGTGGAAATCGTTGCGCGCGGTTTGTACCGGGATGGCTATCCACAGTCGACCCTCGGCAGCGACGGCCGCTTTATCGCCCGCATAGAAGGTTTCGTGGAACCGCTCCTGTTGCAGAAGGGCCGGCTGATCACCGTATACGGGCAGATCACCGGCAGCCTGCGCCGGGACATCGGTGAGTATCCCTATGAATACCCGGTGGTGAAGGTATCGACGTACCGCCTGTGGGAGCCCCCCGCGGTGGACCGCTACCCGTACCCGCGCTACGGTTACTGGCCCTGGTACGATCCCTGGTACGACCCGTGGCGTTTTCCCTATTCACGCTACCGGCCGCCGCCTTACCGCTGGTAACGGTTTTCGATGTAATTGACGAGACCATCCATGAAGAGACTGTTTTGTCGCGCTGCCCCGTTGCTCGCGGTCTGGCTCGCGGGTTGCGCCAGCGGACCGGAATTTGACAGCGCCCAGTACCTGACCACACCATCGCCTGCCGCGGTGGTGTCGGACTTTGGCGCGTCGCGCTATGCCGAAGTCATGTGGGGCGGCGTCATCATCGGCACCCGCAATCTTGAAACCCGCACCCAGCTCGAAGTGCTTTCCTATCCGCTCGATAGAAGCCAGTTGCCCGACCTGCGCGCATCTTCGACCGGCCGATTCATCGCGAATTCGGACATCTTCCTCGAACCGGTGGACTTCGCCGAGGGGCGGGTCGTCACCGTCACCGGCACGCTGACCGAACTCACCAGCGGCGAGATCGGCGCCGCCACCGCCACCTATCCGGTGGTCAAGGCGGACAGCGTCCACCTCTGGCCGAAAGGCTCTGGAGACCGAAGTTCCGGAGTGCAATTCGGCGTGGGATTTATCTTCTCGAACTGAGTCCGGTCGTTAAAGTTTCGCCGCGCGGTTGACCCGGAGCGGGGAGGGCCTGTTCGCGGGATTTGTCAGAGTTGTCTGAGAACCGACACCCACGTTGCAGATGGGAGGTGTGACGCCGCTGATGAACAGCCTGTTCACCACGGCCCCTGCGCCGGTATTGTTGGTCACGCCACAACCGAACCGGGTTTCGATAATGTTATTCCTTGACAGGTCCGGCGCCAGGCTACCGGTTGCCAGGTGTATGGCATTCGAGTCGTCTTTGACCAGCGTGTTGCCAGTGATCCCTGCATTTCCGAGAACGTCCACGAGAATACCCGACCCGCCGGAAAAGATGGTGAGGTTGTCGCGTACCTGGGGTGATCGATCGTCGGTTAGCTGGTGGATTGCCATGGCATCGTCACCACTGCTGTACAGGATGTTGCCCTGTATCCGCGCCCCATCCGCATTGACCACGCTGACCCCGATACCATCCACATTGGTGAATGTATTGTCCCGGATCGTAACCCGCTTCACAGATCCCTGCGTGAGAATTCCCGCGGCCTGGCCTCCAATATCCGTGTCCTGAAAAAACAGGTTGCCCGCGATTGTCATGCCCTCCGACTGACTGACATAGATATCGGCCTGCGCGCTGTCGACAGTGGTATGGAACTGGTTGTCCCGGATCTGTCCCCTGGGACAGGCGTTGCAACTGATTCCGCGAAACTCGATTTCGTTGAAAATATTGTCCCGGATCTGGACACGGTCTCCCTGGATTAATATGCCGTATTCCGCCCGGCGAAAATAGTTTCCCTCGATTCGTAACCGGTCCGCGCCGTTGGTATCGGTGTAGACGCCTCTGTTCCCGGGCCCGAGTGGATAGATTGTGAATCCCTTGCCCTTCGCACCCACGCGCACATTGGGCTGGGCCACCGTAATCATTGGACCGGCGGTATCCGGGGTCAATCGGGTCGCGAATCGGCCTGCCGCCGAGTAGAGCTTGATCCCCGATAGTGGGCCATGGGCGTTCTGGTCGATGACCAGTGATCCAAAGTGAATCCCTGGACCCACCACGATGCGGTCGTTCTTCCGTGCCAGGGTAAGAGCATGGGACAGCGTCGCGCAGGGAACGACGCGCGAGCCGCAACCGAGACTATCGCTGCCCCAGGTTTCCACTAACCAGGTCTTGCCGTGGGCCATCGTCGTGACAGCCGCCAGGACGAGAGTGAATACACCACCCGCGACGTAACGGGCGAACGGGGATTTCACCATGTCTACCGCCCCGGGTAAAACCCGGATTCCATATGACGAAAAGTTGTATCCCGAAGTCGATCGTTACATGGTCCGGCGCGATGTGTCTGTGATCTGAATCACAGTCGCTCCATTTGGATTCGGTACGCTACTTGCCGCTACCGTTCACGTCGCTGGTGTCTCGGGTGAGGAAATAGGCCAGCAGGATGGGGATGAACGTCACCGCGATGACGAATACCGCCACCACGTTGGTGACCGGTCTCTGGCGCGGACGCACCAGTTCGCTCAGCATCCAAATCGGCAGCGTGGTCTGCTGGCCCGCGGTGAATGTGGTGACGATGACCTCGTCGAAGCTGAGGGCGAAGGCCAGCAACCCGCCCACCAGCAGCGCGGTGGCGATGTTCGGCAACACCACGTGGAGGAAGGTCTGCCAGCCGTTGGCGCCGAGATCGAGGGAGGCTTCGATGAGTGAATGGGAGGTGCGGCGGAAGCGGGCGATAACGTTGTTGTAGACCACCACGATGCAGAACGTGGCGTGGCCGAGGACGATGGTCCAGAAGCTGAAGGGAATGTCCATGATGTTGAACGCCGAGCGCAGCGAGATGCCGGTGACGATGCCGGGTAAGGCGATGGGCAGGATGATCAACAGGGTGATGCTTTCGCGGCCGAAGAACCTGAAACGGTACATCGCCGCCGCGGCGAGGGTGCCGAGCACCATGGCGATGGCGGTGGACACCAGCGCCACGCGCACGCTGAGGGCGATGGCGCTGCGGATGTCCTCGCGTCCCCAGGCAACGCCGAACCATTCCAGGGTGTAGCCAGGGGGCGGGAACTGGTAGGTCTTGTCCTCCGTGGTGAAGGCGTAGAGAAGGATCAGGCCGAGCGGTACCAGCAGGAACAGGAGTCCCGCCGTGGCAGACGCCGCGAGGGACAGGGAGACGCGTTCCTTCCTAGAGCGCATTGAACGCTCCCGCGCGTCGTGCCAGTGCGAGGTAAATGAACATCACCACCACCGGCACTACCGAGAATGCCGCCGCCATGGGGATGTTGCCCGCGGTGCCCTGGTGCAGATTCACCACCTCGCCGATAAACGGCCGCGACGAGCCGATGATGCCGGGAATGATGTAGTCCCCGAGCGTGAGCGAGAACGTGAAGATGGAACCCGCCACCACCCCCGGCAGGGCGAGAGGCAACACCACGTGCCGGAGCGTGTGCCCGGGATGCGCGCCGAGGTCGCCGGAGGCCTCCAGCACCGATGCCGGGATACGTTCCAGCGAAGCCTGGATCGGCAGGATCATAAACGGCAACCAGATATAGGTGAACACCAGGAATGTGCCGAAGTAACTCACCGACAGCGAGGCGCCGCCCAGTACCGGGGTAGACAGCAGTGCCTCCAGCAGCCAGGTGAGGTGGAGCTTGGCCAGCACCCAGTTGAGGATGCCTTCCTTCGCAAGGATAAGCTTCCACGCGTAGACCCTCACCAGGTAGCTGGACCACAGCGGCAGCATGATGCCGATATAGAACAGCGCGCGCAGCCAGCCGCGGGCGTAGCGCGCGGCGAACCAGGCGATGGGAAAGGCGATGATGGCGGCGGCGACGGTCACCGTTGCCGCCATCAGCACGGTGCGCAGGATGACGTCGAGGTTGGCCGCGCTGAACAGCTCGCGGTAGGTCTTGAGCGTCAGCTCGCGGTTGATCGTGCCGGAGAACTCGTCGATGGAGAAGAAACTCTGCGCGAGCAGCGCGAACAGCGAGCCGAGGTAGACCACGCCGAGCCATAGCAGCGGCGGCAGGAGAAACAGGACGAGCAGCGCCTTCGGATGACGGTACAGCCATGCGCCGGCAGTGGACGGCGGATGCGCGGCCTGCATGGTTCAGCCACCTTCCCCGAGGCGATGGACGTCTTCGCGCAGGATCCACACGGCGAGCGGCTTGCCCGTTTCTGGACTGGCCGTCTCCCTGTCGGCATTGTGGTCGAACAGGGCGGACAACCTGGCGCCGTCGCACGCAAGCACGAGGCGGCTGTTCTGGCCCTGGAAGACGATGCTCTCGACCACGGTTTCGATGCGCACAGCATCGTCGCGCGCGGGCGCTTCGATGCGGATGCTTTCCGGCCTTACAGCGGTGGCGCCGTCGATGCCGAACAGGGTATGCGATGTCGCGGCATCCAGCAGGTTGGAGACGCCGACGAAGTTCGCAACGAAGGCATTTGCCGGGTGATCGTAGATTTCGCGCGGCGCGCCGACCTGTTGCAGCCGGCCATGATCGAACACAGCGATCCGGTCGCTCATGGTGAGTGCTTCCTGCTGGTCGTGGGTGACGTAGATGAAGGTGATGCCGAGGTCCTGCTGCAGGCCCTTCAGTTCCTCCTGCATCTGTTCCCGCAGCTTCAGGTCCAGCGCCCCCAGTGGTTCGTCGAGCAGCAGGATGCGCGGCTGGTTGATCAGCGCCCGCGCGAGGGATACCCGCTGGCGCTGGCCGCCGGAGAGCGCCGCGGGGCGGCGGTCCGCCATGCCGCCCAGCCGCACCCGGTCGAGCATCTCTTCCGCCCGGCGGCGGCGTTCCGCGCGCGGCACCTTGCGGATCATGAGGCTGTAGGCAACGTTGTCGCGCACGCTCATGTGCGGGAACAGCGCGTAGTCCTGGAACACGGTGTTCACATCGCGCTGGTAGGGCGGCAATCCGGATGCGGGAACGCCGTGGAGCAATATCTCGCCGGCGTCCGGCTGCTCGAATCCCGCGATCAGGCGCAGGCTGGTGGTCTTGCCCGATCCCGAGGGCCCGAGGAGGGAGAAGAATTCGCCGTCCGCAATTTCCAGCGAGACGTTGTCCACAGCCGCCACGTCGCCGAATCGCAGCGAGACGTGGTCGAACACGACCGCGCGTCCGCCTTCCCTCTTAGCAGGCATTTTCCGGCACGGAATGGTTTTGCCGCCGCGGCCGTCCCCGGTCCGCGGCGGCGGGACGATGATCGATCAGCGGCCGCCCAGTACCGCGATGTAGTTCGTTACCCAGCGATAGTAGGGTACGCAGGCTTCCTGGGTGGCGCAGTCCGACACCGGGGTACGCCAGAAGTGGATCTTCTCGAAGTTGCCGAGACCGTTGGTGTCGCAGCCGGCATCGCCCAGCAGTTCGTTACCGCTGCAGGCATTGAGATTGGCCGGCACGGAACCGAACCAGGCGGCGAGATCGCCCTGCAGCTTGGGATTGATGGAATGCTCGAGCCACTTGTAGGCGCAGTTGGGATGTGGCGCGTCGATATGCATCATGGTGGTGTCCGCCCAGCCGGTGGCGCCTTCCTTCGGCACGATGCTGTCGATGGGCGCGTCCTTGGACTTGAGGATGTTGACCTGGAACGGCCACGCCGACGAAGCCACCACGCCCTCGTTGGTGAAGTCGTCCATCTGGATGAACGGATCATGCCAGTAGCGGTTCACCAGTTCACGTTGCTGTCGCAGCAGGGTGAGCGCCGCCTCGTACTGTTCCTCGGTGAGCTCGTAGGGATCCTTGATGCCGAGGTCAGGCTGGGTGGCCATCAGGTAGAGCGCGGCGTCGGCGATGTAGATCGGTCCGTCGAAGGCCTGCACCCGGCCCTTGTTGGACTGCCCGTCCGGCAGTGTCATTTCCTCGAATACCACGTTCCAGCTGTCCGGCGCTTCCGGGAAGGTGTCGGTGTTGTACATCAGCACGTTGCCGCCCCACTGGTAAGGGACGCCGTAATGCACGCCGTCCACGGTGTGCCAGGGCGCGTTCTGCAGCCGTGGATCGACATCCTTCCACGATGGCACCAGGTCGACATTGACTTCCTGTACGCGCTTGCCGGCGATGAGACGCAGGCTGGCGTCGCCCGACGCGGTGACGAGATCGAATCCGCCCTCGTTCATCAGCGCCACCATCTCGTCTGAAGTGCCGGCGGTCTTCACCCGAACCTGGCAGCCGGTGGCGGCCTCGAAGCCGGTGACCCAGTCGAATGCCTTGTCGGTGTCGCCGCGTTCGATGTAACCCGGCCAGGCGACGATGTCGACGAAGCCCTCGCCGTCGCCGATGGCGGTTACCTTGTCCGCGAACGCGGTTGCGGAGAGGCCCGCGCAGAGCAACGAAGTGATCGCGGCGCGGCCGCGACGGTTCCAGGTGGACATGGCAGGCTCCTTGGCCCCGGCGGGGCGGCAGTTGAGTGGAGCGGAAATCTTACTCCCGGGTATCGGGGAAGTCTATTTGCCTGCGTGTCAAAAGAGTGTGCGGGACAATCGCGTGCGGTACTCGGATACGAGCTCGCCGCGTCCGCCCAGCATCTCGAAAATCTTCAGCATCATCTTGCGCGCGCCGTCGTCCTCGAAGCCGCGGTCGCGGCGGATGATCTCGAGCAGTTGATCCATCGCGCCGGCATGGTCCTCGCCGTTCACCAGGAGTTGCGCGAGCTGGTAGCGGGCGGCGAGATCGTCGGGGGTTTCCGTGATACGTGCTTCCAGTTCACTCTTTCCGGGCAGTTCCGACGCCGCCTGGCGAAACTCGAGATTGGCCTGGAAAGCGCGAAAGGCCGGACTCACGCGGCCCGCGGGGGACAGCCTGTCAACAAGTTCGCGCGCGGCGTCGAGATCGCCTTCGGCGGACAGCCATTCGATGAGCGCCAGCTTGGGCTCGTCGTTGTCCGGCTGCGCGGCCATCAGTTGTTCGACGATCTCGTGCGCGGTAGCCGTCTCGCCCTGCGCGTACAATTCCCGCGCTTCCGCCAGCGCGCGCTCGAACGGGCTGGTGGTGTGGCGATCGATCATCTCGCGCACCGCGCCCTCTGGCTGCGCGCCGAGGAACTGGTCCACCACGCGGCCATCCCGGAAGAACAGCACGGTGGGCAGGCTGCGAATACCGAACTGGCCGGCGAGCGCCTGCTCGCGATCGGTATCCACCTTCACCAGCCGGACCGAGCCCTGGTACTCCGCGACGACTTTCTCGAGGATCGGGCCGAGGTTGCGGCAGGGTCCGCACCAGGCGGCCCAGAAGTCCACCAGTACGAGCTGTTCCGCGGAGGCGTCGATGACGTCGGCCTGGAAGGCGGACAGTCCGGAGTCGATGGCGATGCTGTTGTCCATGGGGGCCGGATGGGGTCGCGGGTGGCGGCTTTCAATATCCGGATGCGTTCGGTGTCCGGTTCCGGATTCACTGGCGCGGGCTACAATTGCCCCATGCGGTGCATCAAAACATGTTGACGGTCCACGCGAGAACGGCCGCCTGGCTCGCATTTTGCATGGCGCTGCTGACAGGCTGTGATCTCGGTCCCACGAATGTCGAGAGCGGCACCCGCGAACAGGTGCTGCATCTCGGCAATGGCACCGAACCCCAGGACCTCGATCCGCATATCGTCACGGGAGTCAGCGAACACAACATCCTCTCGGCGCTGCTGGAAGGCCTCGTGGGGGAGAATCCCGAGACCCTGGAGCCGGTGCCGGGCATGGCGGCGTACTGGGCGATCTCCGCCGATGGCCTGAAGTACACCTTCTTCATCCGCAAGGAAGCGCGCTGGTCCAATGGCGACCCGCTCACCGCCGATGATTTCGCCTGGTCCTGGCAGCGCCTGCTGACGCCAACACTGGGCGCGGAGTATGCCTACCAGCTCTACCCGGTAAAAAATGCGCGCGCCTATCACCAGGGCGAGATCACCGATTTCAACGAGGTCGGCGTGCGCGCGCTGGACGCGCATACCCTCGAGGTCACGCTGGCGAACCCGACACCCTATTTCCTCTCGCTGCTGGCGCATTACAGCACGTGGCCGGTGCACCCGCCCACCATCCTCGCCCACGGCGCCATGGATGATCGCGGTACGCTGTGGACCCGGCCGGACAACTATGTCGGCAACGGGCCGTTCACGCTCAGGAGCTGGCGCCTCAACTACCTCGTCGAGGTGGAGCGCAACCCGCATTACTGGGACGCCGACAGCGTGCGCTTGAACGCGATCCGCTTCTACCCGGTGGAGAACACCCGCACGGAGGAGCGCATGTTCCGCACCGGCGCGTTGCACGTCGCCTACAGCACGCCATCGGAGAAGATCGTTGTATACGAGGAGGAAGCGCCGGAGCTGATCACGATCAGCCCTTATCTCGGTACCTACTTCTACCGCTTCAACGTCACCCGCAAGCCGCTCGATGACGCGCGCGTCCGGCGCGCCCTGTCCATGACCGTGGATCGCGAGGCGATCATCGACGCGGTGACCCGGGGAGGACAATTGCCCGCGTACTCGTTCACCCCGCCGGGCACCCGCGGCTACGACCCGCCACCGAGCCCGATCCAGCACGACCCGGAGGCGGCGCGGCAGTTGCTGGCGGAAGCGGGCTTCCCGGGCGGCGAAGGTTTCCCGGAGCTCGAACTCCTCTACAACACGAGCGAGGGTCACCGGCGCATTGCCGAGGCGATTCAGCAGATGTGGAAGACGGAACTCGGTATCGACATCCGTCTCGCGAACACCGACTGGAAGGTCTACCTGTCGCGCACCAATACGCTGGACTACGATATCTCGCGCGCGGGCTGGATCGGCGATTACCCCGATCCCAATACCTTTCTCGGCATGATGCTCTCCGGTGGCGGCAACAATCGCACCGGCTGGTCGAATCCCGAATACGATGCGCTCATCGCCAGGGCCGCCACCCTGGCGAACCAGGAAGAGCGCTACGCGGCGTTCCAGGAGGCGGAACGCATCCTCGACCGGGAAGCGCCGTTGCTGCCGATCTACACCTATACGCGGGTGACATTGCGCCGCCCGGTGGTGAAGAACTGGTTTCCCAACGTGCTCGACCATCACCCCTACAAGTACGTTTTTTTGTCCGAACAGCGCACAGAATAAATGTATTGCTCCAGCGGGCGATTCGCCTAACGCCTGCCAGAGGGCCAAGCGCATCCAGCCGATTCCGTTTGAAATTCCAGCGAAAGCTGGAATCCATCTCGCAACCTGGCAAACCGTTACATGGACGCCAGCCCCAGCCTTCGCTGGGGTAAACCCTCGCTGGCGTTTTGGTTATGCCAGGTGGACGCCAGCCTTCGCTGGCGTTTCGTTAGTTCAGTTGCATCGTGGCAATGTTCTCCCCGGAAGCTGGCCGGGCATGCGACAATAGCGGGTTGCTCGTATTCACCCGTTTCCGGAAACCGCATTCGATGCCCGCCGCCACCAATGCACAGATACTGCAGGCCTGTCACGAGGCCTGCGGCAAGCCGGCGCTGGAGCGGGGGCGTGGTTGCCAGGCCAGGGGCGACGTGCTGCGCTGCGCATGGAACGGCTCTGCCGGCCGTCTCGACGGCGAGGTGCGCGGTGACCTCGAGTCCGCCTACGCCGTCGCCGTGGACATCGTCTCCGACCGGCGCGGCCTGCGTGTTGAAGGGGAATGCGATTGCAGTGACGGCTACAACTGCGCCCATGTCGCCGCGCTGGTGCTGCAATGGCTGCGCCAGCGGGAGGGAGCCGCGGGTACGCGTAGTGCGCTCGGCGCGTGGCGCGACACGCTGCGTCAACTTCATCCCAACGCGGTGCATCGCGGCGCTTCGGACCAGGGCGAATGCCTGGTGTACGAGATCAACCTCGCGGTCTACCGCGACGTACCCCGCCTGGTGGTGGAAGTGTCGCGGGTACGGCGTCTCAAGAAGGGCGGTTTCGGCAAGCCCGCGCGCATCGGGCCCGCGGACTTCTCCAGTTACCGCCTGCGCGAGATCATCGACGACCATGACACCCATATCCTCGCGCTGCTCCAGGGTTCGCACCAGGGTTCCAGTGGGTCGGGTCCGCAGCGCATCGTCCTCGAAGGGGAGTTGGGCGCCCTCGCTCTCGGCCGGATGGTGGAGTCGGGGCGATGCTTCCTTGCCGCCCGCGACGGCGGCCCGCTGAAGCCGGGGCCCGTGCGCGAGCCGTCGTTGTCCTGGCGCAAGGAGGAGGGTGGATTGCGGCTCGCCTGCGCGCTGCCGGACCTGGGAGAGGAATGGCTACTCACGCCCACGGATCCGGGTTACTACATAGATCCCGTGGGTGGCCGTTGCGGCCGCGTCGACAGCGCGCTGTCCGGCAGGTTGCTTGGCCGCTTGTGCCTGCTGCCACCCCTCGGCGCCGCCGACGCGCGCGCCATCGCCCGCGACCTCGTGACGGACGACGCGCTGTCCGATCTGCCGCCACCCGTGGCTCTCGATATCCGCCCGCTCGGGGAAGTGACCCCGGTGCCCAGGTTGACGCTGGAGGCCCAGGGTAGCGACGCCACGCGGCGCTACGGGGCGCGCGTGGAGTCGGTCTATGCCGGTCTGCCGGTGGCCCACGTGATGGTGGACGCGCGCGAGAAACTCGTGGTCAACGATCCGCGCGACCAGTCCGAGGCGCTCGTCACCCGTGACGTGGTGGCGGAACTGGGGGCCATCGACACCCTGAGCGGCCTCGGCTTTCACATCCGCCGCGAAGCGCGCGTACTGAAGGCGCTGCCGGATGCGGAAGCGGATGCCGAGATAGCGTTCTGGGCGAATTTTATCGACCAGGGCAGATCAAGGCTCGAGAACCAGGGCTGGGAGGTGGTGATCGCCCGGGACTTCGAGCTTCGGGTGATCGAACCCTCGCGCTGGCACCTGACGCCGGGTGAGCGTGAACGTGGCGAACCGGGCGAGAACGACTGGTTCTCCCTCGCGCTGGAAGTGGAGGTGGAAGGTCGCATGCTGCCGGTTCTGCCGATGATTCTCGCGTGGCTGGAAGGTCACGGAGGCGACCCCGGAATGCTGACGGAGGGGCGCGAAATGCTGGTGCCGGCCGACGATCACACCTGGGTGAGGATTCCCGGCCACCTGCTGCGGCCGGTGGTAAACACCCTGCTCGAGCTGCTGGATTCCGAGGAGGGCTCCCGCGGCGAGGCAGTGATGCATCGCCTGCAGGCTCCGCTGTTGATTCAGCTGGAACAGGAACTGCGCGACGGTGGTGCGGAGCTGGGACAATGGTCTCTGCCTGAAACGGCGGCGGAACTCGGCCACCGGCTGATGGATTTCTCCGGTATCCAGCCGATGGAACCACCGTCGGGGTTGCGGGTGACGTTGCGCGAGTACCAGCGCCTCGGCCTCGGCTGGCTCCAGTTCCTTCGCCAGGGCGGATTCGGCGGTGTGCTCGCGGATGACATGGGGCTCGGCAAGACCGTGCAGGTGCTGGCGCACCTGCTGACCGAGAAGGAGGCCGGGCGGCTCGATGGCCCCAGCCTGGTGGTGGTGCCCACCAGCCTGGTATCCAACTGGCGGCGGGAGGCGGTGCGTTTCGCTCCGGACCTCTCCGTACTGGTGCTGCACGGCAACGACCGCCACGACCAGTTCCCGCGCATCCCCCATTTCGACCTCGTGATCACCACCTATTCGCTGCTGCCGCGCGACGCGAAACTGCTCGGCGAGCAGTCATTCAATTTCGTGGTTCTCGACGAGGCGCAGTGGATCAAGAATCCGGCTACCAAGGCGGCGCGCACGGCTTTCTCGCTCCAGACGCGATATCGCCTCTGCGTCACCGGCACGCCACTCGAGAATCATCCCGGGGAACTGTGGTCGCAGTTCCATTTCCTCATGCCCGGCTATCTCGGCAACCTGGAGGCATTCAATCGCCGCTTCCGTCATCCCATCGAGCGCCAGGGGGATACCGGTCGCAGCGAGGCGCTGGCGGCGCGGCTGCGCCCGTTCATCCTCCGCCGTACCAAGAGCGAGGTGGCGGCGGAATTGCCGGAAAAGGTGGAGATGGAGAGCCTGGTAACCATGGAGGGCCGCCAGGCGGCGCTCTACGAGACCGTGCGCTCGACCATGGAGTCCCGCGTCAAGCGGGCGATCCGCGACAGCGGCATGGCGGGCAGCCATATCACCGTGCTCGACGCGCTCCTCAAGCTGCGCCAGGTCTGCTGCGATCCACGACTGCTGAAAATCTCGGCGGCGAAAGCGGTGGAGCAGTCGGCGAAGCTGGAGATGCTGATGCACATGCTGCCGGAACTGGTGTCAGAGGGTCGGCGGATTCTTCTTTTTTCCCAGTTCACCACGATGCTCGGAATCATCGAGGAGGAACTGGGAAAGCACGGCATCAGCTACAGCAAGCTCACCGGGCGCACGCGCCGCCGCGACGCCGCCATCGACGCGTTTCAGAACGGCGACGCATCCGTGTTCCTGGTGAGCCTCAAGGCCGGCGGCGTCGGGCTCAACCTGACCGCCGCGGATACCGTGATCCTCTATGACCCGTGGTGGAATCCCGCGGTGGAGCGCCAGGCCATCGACCGCGCCCACCGCATCGGCCAGGACAAGACCGTGTTCGTCTACCGCCTGATCGTGGAGAACTCCATCGAGGAGAAGATCGTCGCGCTCCAGGGACGCAAGCAGGCCATGGCCGACAGCCTGGTGGCGGATGGCACCGAGGGTCTCGGCGCGCTGGACAGCTCGGATATCCTGGCGCTTTTCAGCGAGAGGTAGCTTCCTACCGTCTTTGCAGGGCGAGCCAGATCCCCCCGCCCACCAGGCAGCCCCCCGAGATCTTCTCCAGCAGTCCGACCCGGCGTCGGGTCAGCAGGCCGCCGGCGCGCCCGGCGGCAATGGCGTAGCCGCTATCCAGCACCATCGCCACCAGCATGAAGCTGGCGCCGAGAAACAGCACCTGCCACAGCGGGTCCCCGGCGGGATCAATAAACTGGGGAATGAAGGCGCCAAAGAACACCAGCACCTTGGGATTGGACAGCACTACCAGCAACCCCTGGAGGAAGTGGCCCCGGTTTCCCCGTCCCGGGCCTTCCGCCGCCGATGCAAGCGCGCCGTTGGCGCGCCACAGGCGGACGCCGAGGTAGACCAGGTAGGCCGCGCCCAGCAGGCGGATGATGTCGAATACCGAGGCCATGCGCTCCACCACCGAGGCGAATCCGAACGCCAGCACCGCCACCATGATCCCCATGCCGACCTGGGTGCCGGCGACGTTCATCAGCCCGGCGCGCGGGCCGTCGCGCAGGCTGCTGGCGACGATCACGGTCACGGACGGACCGGGGACGATGATCACCGCCGCGGAGGCGGCGATGAAGATCGCGTAGGTGGAGGGATCGATCATCGTTATTCGCGCAGGGCGCTCAGCCCGGGAGAAAAATACTCACAACGCCGCTCCGGTTATCTGTGGCGCATCGGCGGCATCCTCGATGTCCTGTGGCCGGATGCCGAGAATGGTCAGCACCTGCTGCTGGGCCGCGGCGAGGATGCGTCGCTGTTCATCCGCGGAGGGAATGCTGCGCGCAATGGCCACCGCGCCGACGATGGAGGCGATGATGGCGCGGGATTTTTCCGCCACCACCTCGCGGTCGGGGCTGAACGGCAACTTGTGCAGCCGTCCGAGGGCGATGATCCGGGTCTCCAGCAAGCGCCGCAGGTGGCGATAGGAAGTATCGTAGAGCTTCTGGATGCCGGGATTCTCGTTGCCGATCTCGTTGAACAGCACCGCCTCCGGACCCGGCGCCGCGTCCCGGCGGCGCGCGCATTCGCCGAGGCTCAGGTAGCCCGCCACCAGCGCCGACAGGTGATTGACCGAGAATGGCCACTTGGCGAGCCGCGCCTGGCGATTGCGCCGCAGTGACTCGAGGAAAGACGCGCGAAAGAGGGTCTCCTTGGACTCGAAATGGGCGTAGAACGCGCCGTGGGTCATGCGCGCGCGGCGCATGATCTCGCTGATGGAAACCCGGTCAAAACCGTAGCGCGAGAACAGTTCCGTGGCGCATTGCAGGATGCGCTCCTTGGTCTGGTTCTTGTGTTCTTTGGAATAGGGCATGTGCATATCCTCCAATGGATGGAGAAAATATTATCTTGATCATATCTTACCCGGAGGTAACATTTGACGGGTTAAACCAGCCAGCGTCATCCATGCAGTCTCCCATCGTCGTGACCGGAATGGGCATCGTCAGCCCCCTGGGCCGTGGTGTGCCTGCTGTCTGGCGGCGCCTGCTCGCGGGCGAATCCGGTATCGGTCTCATCGACCGCTTCGGCGAGGATGGTTTGCCGCCCGACTTCCCGGTGCGCATCGCCGGTCTCGTGCCGGGCATCGACCAGGACCCCGAGGCCGGTTTCGACCCCGATACCGTGGTCGGGATCAAGGAGCGCAAGAAGCTCGACCTGTTCTCGCTCTATGCCCTGGCCGCCGCCGAGGAGGCCGTCAGCCAGGCAAACTGGGTTCCCGCCACCGAGGCGGACCAGCGCGCCACCGCCACCATCATCGCCACCGGGATCGGCGGCTTCCCCGTCATCACCGCCGCCCAGAAGACACTCGATACGCGTGGCTATCGGCGGCTGACGCCGTTTACCGTGCCCGCGTTCCTCGCCAACCTTGCCGCGGGCAACGTCTCCATCCGCTACGGCTTCCGCGGCCCGCTCGGCTGCCCGGTGACCGCCTGCGCGGCGGGTGTCCAGGCTATCGGCGACGGCATGCGCATGATCCGCAGCGGCGAGGCGAAGGTGGCCCTGGTGGGCGGCACCGAGGCCTGCGTCGATCCGTTGTCCCTGGGCGGTTTCCACGCGCTCAAGGCGCTTTCTACCCGCAACGACGCCCCCACCGAGGCTTCGCGGCCGTTCGACGCGGAACGCGATGGCTTCGTCATGGGCGAGGGCGCGGGACTCGTGGTGATCGAGACGCTGGAACATGCAGAGAAGCGTGGCGCCACGCCTTTGGCAACGCTCAGCGGCTACGGCACCAGCGCCGACGCGCACCACATCACCTCTGGCCCCGATGACGGCAACGGCGCCGCCGCCGCCATTCGCGTTGCCCTGGAGATGGCGCGACTGGATCCCGCCGTGGTGGGCTACGTCAACGCCCATGCCACCGCTACCCCGGTGGGCGACCGCGCGGAAATTGCGGCGCTCAGGAGCGCCTTCGGCGATGCCCTTCCCGGTATCCCGGTGTCGTCCACCAAGTCAGCCATCGGTCACTTGCTGGGCGCCGCCGGCGGGGTGGAAAGCATCTTCTCCGTGCTCGCGGTGCGTGACGGCAAACTGCCGCCGACCCTGAATCTCCACCAGGTCGACGAGAGCATGGCGGATCTCGATTTCGTGCCGTTGAAGTCGCGAGAAGCCGCCGTGCAACACGCGATCTGTAACGGCTTCGGTTTTGGCGGCGTCAATGCCGCGCTCCTGGTCAGTCGCACCGCCGACACCTGACCCGCGCCGGGATTCCCCGGCAAGACCAACCCATACCAGCGCTGATCCGGCGCCTTCCCGGAGCACCCGACGCGGGACCTTCCGGTATACTCGCCCGCCTTTTTTCGCTCCCGATTTTTATGTGGTTCAAGAACCTGACCGTGTTCCGTTTCGAGGACGACCCGTCATTTGACCAGGACGCCCTGGAAACGGCTCTCGACGCGCATCGCTTCACCCCCTGCGACCCGCAGCAGATGACATCTCTCGGATGGGTTCCGCCCATGGGCGAGGAGTCGGAGCAACTGGTGCACGCAGGCTCGGGGATGTTCCTGCTCAGCGCGCGGCTGGAGCAGCGCCTCCTGCCGTCCACGGTGATCCGCGAGGCCATGGAGCGAAAGGTTCGCGAGATCGAGACCGGGGAGGATCGCAAGCTGGGCCGGCGGCGGCGGATGGAGATCCGCGACCAGGTCACCTTCGAGATGATGCCGCGGGCGTTTACCCGATCAACCCTCATCCAGGGTCTGTTGTTGCCGAAGCAGCAGGCGCTGGTGGTGGACGCCGCAAGCCGCAAGCGGGCGGAGGAGTGGGTCAGCCTGTTGCGCCATTCACTCGGTGGCCTGCCGGTGACGCCGCCGTCCTTCCGTCATCCACCGGCCGAGGTCTTTACCGGCTGGCTCAACGGCAAGCGCCGCCTGCCGGGCGGCGTGGTTCCCGGTGATGAATGCGTACTCGCGAGTCCCGATCGCCAGGGCCCGGTGGTGCGCTGCCGCCGGCTCGACCTCGCCGGTGGCGAGGTGGATACGCACCTGAAGGCCGGGCTCCAGGTCACCCGGATCGCGGTCGAGTGGCAGGATACGTTGACGATGAGCCTCACGGAGGAAGGCGACGTGCGCAAGCTGCAGTTTGCCGACACCGTGCTGGAACAGGTGGAAGCAGCCGGCGTGGAGGACCCGGCCGCGGAATTCGATGCCCGCTTCAACCTGCTCGGGCTCGAACTGGCGCGCCTGTTGCCCGCGCTTTGGGAAGCACTGGGCGGACTGGCGGACTAGTCCAGTACTCCACAGGTGACGTTGTCCTTTTCCCCTGGACGCCATCCTGCGCTGGCGTTTCGCAATGCCTCAGGGTCCTGTCATGCGAAATTCCAGCGAAAGCTGGAATCCATGCTGCAAGCTCGTGCAGGATTGGCGAGTGGACGCCAGCTTTCGCTGGCGTTTCGAGAAAAGAAATCCCGACGAAAGTTTGGGCCCAGTCAGACAGCCCTGGTCAGACAAGGGTTGGTAAATCCCGTCCATGGACAGCCTGCACTGGCGTTTCAAAAAACGAAATCCCAGCGAAGGCTGGGATCCATCTATCACTTTCCGCCACCAGCCTCCGATATGCAGGGGCATCGCCCGGGATAGAACGCCGTGGACTGGGCGCCATTTGCCAGGGGATTCGGTCTCGGCTTCAGCCTGATCGCGGCCATCGGCGCGCAGAATGCCTACGTGCTGACGCGGGGCATCCTGCGCAATCACCACTGGCCGGTTGCGCTCGTGTGCAGCCTGCTGGACGCCCTGCTCATCGCCGCGGGGATGCTCGGCATGGGTCGGCTGGTCGCCGCCTGGCCGGGCATCATCGATGGACTCACGCTGTTCGGCGCGCTGTTCCTGCTCGCCTATGGCGCAATGTCCCTGCGGCGCGTGTTCCAGCGGGAACGTCTCAGGGCTGGCGATGGCCGGGTTTCCCTGGGCGCAGCGCTGGGCACGGTGCTGGCGCTCAGCCTCCTTAATCCCCATGTCTATCTCGACACCGTGGTTCTCATTGGTAGTATCGGGGTCCAGGAGACGCCAGCAGCGCGGCCGGCATTCGGCGCCGGCGCGGCCATCGCCTCCTTCGTCTGGTTTTTCTGCCTGGCGCTCGGCGGCCAGGCATTGCAGCGCTGGTTCCAGAGCCCGCTTGCGTGGCGCGTGCTGGACCTCCTCGTGACCATCGTCATGTGGGCGCTGGCCCTTTCCCTGTTCCGGAGACTGTTATGAAATTCGAAGGCACCGCCTCCTACGTCGCCACCGACGACCTGCAGATGGCGGTCAACGCCGCGGTCACCCTCGAGCGGCCGCTGCTCATCAAGGGTGAGCCCGGCACCGGCAAGACGCTGCTCGCCGAGGAGGTGGCGCGGGCTCTCGGCATGCCGCTCATCCAGTGGCATATCAAGTCCACCACCCGGGCGCAGCAGGGACTCTACGAGTACGACGCCGTCTCCCGCCTGCGGGACTCGCAACTCGGCAACGACGTTGACGACATTGGCCGCTACATCCACCGCGGCAAGCTCTGGCAGGCGTTCACGGCCGACCAGCGCCCGGTACTTCTTATCGACGAGATCGACAAGGCCGATATCGAATTTCCCAACGACCTCCTGCTGGAACTCGACCGGATGGAGTTCCACGTCTACGAGACCGGGGAGACCGTGCAGGCGAGACATCGACCGGTGATCATCATCACCAGCAACAACGAGAAGGAACTGCCCGACGCTTTCCTCCGCCGCTGTTTCTTCCATTTCATCCGCTTCCCCGACCGCGAGACGATGAAGCGCATCGTTCGGGTGCACTATCCCGGGATCCAGGAAAGCCTGGTACAGGAGGCGCTGGAGGTGTTTTTCGAGGTGCGTGACATTCCTGGACTGCGCAAGCGCCCCTCGACCAGCGAACTCATCGACTGGCTCAAGCTCCTCATGTCCGACGATATCCCCGAGGATATCCTGCGCAATCGCAACCAGGGCCGCGCCATCCCGCCGCTCTACGGCGCGCTGCTGAAGAACGAGCAGGACGTCCAGTTGCTCGAGCGCCTCGCCTTCATGCATCGGCGGGAATCCCGCAGCAACTAGGTCACCGGCGGCGGCATGCTGGTCAACTTCTTCCAATGCCTCAAGGCCCACGGCGTGCCCGTGTCGGTGCGCGAACACATGGACCTGCTGGCGGCGCTGGACGCAAACATCGCTTTCGCCGACGAGGAACAGTTCTACTACCTCGCGCGTACCGCGCTGGTGAAGGACGAAAAGCATTTCGACCGCTTCGACCGCGCGCTCAAGGCATTCTGGACCGGCCTCGAATCAGTGGAAGGACTGATCGAGGCGCTCATCCCCGAGGAATGGCTGCGGCAGGAATTCGTGAAGCAGCTCAGCGACGCCGAGAAGGCGAAGATCAAGAGCCTCGGCGGCCTCGAGGAACTGATCGCGCGTTTTCGCGAGCGCCTCGCGGAGCAGGAAGGCCGTCACGCCGGCGGCAGCAAGTGGATCGGCACCGGCGGCACATCGCCCTTCGGTCACGGTGGCTATCACCCTGGCGGCATCCGTATCGGCGGCGAGGGTCGCCACGGGCGCGCGGTCAAGGTCTGGGAAAAGCGCGAGTATCGCAACCTCGACGACTCGGTGGAGATCGGCACCCGCAATATCAAGATCGCGCTCCGCCGCCTGCGCCGTTTCGCCCGCGAGGGCGCGGCGGAGGAACTCGATCTCGACGACACCATCCGCTCCACCGCGCGCAACGCGGGATTGCTGGACATCCGCATGGTCCCGGAACGCCACAACGCGGTGAAGGTCCTGATCTTTTTCGACGTCGGCGGTTCCATGAATGCGCACGTGCAGACCTGCGAGGAGTTGTTCTCCGCCGTACGTTCCGAGTTCAAGCACCTGGAGTACTTCTACTTCCACAACTTCCTCTACGAGTCGGTGTGGCGCGACAACCGCCGCCGCTACAACGAGGGCGTCTCCACCCTCGACGTGCTCCACCGCTACGGCCGCGACTACAAGGTCGTGTTCGTCGGCGACGCGTCGATGTCACCCTGGGAGATCGTCTATCCCGGGGGCAGCGTGGAGCATCACAATGCCGAGCCGGGCCAGGCCTGGATGGCGCGCCTGCGCGAGGCGTTCGACAAGGTGGCCTGGATCAACCCGGTGCCGCGCGCGCACTGGGACTACACCGAGTCCATCGGCCTGGTGCGCCGGCTGGTGGACGACCGGATGTATCCGCTTACCGTGAAGGGTCTCGAAGAGGCGATGACCTGGCTGGGGAAGTAGGCGCGTCACCACGCTGACGGCACATCACGCCTGCAACCAAAGTCGTATGCGTTCTACCTGTGCGCAGCGGAAGTGGACTTACAATGTTCACCGGGATGCCTTGGAGGAAGGTGGGATGACCGTAACCGCAGCCTGGTTGCAGAGTGGAGTTGACCCGGTTCTGTGGACACTTACACTCTACGGAGGAGGTATCCACTATGCCAAAGTCACGCAACCCCTACCCACTAGAATTTCGCCAGCAGATTGTCGAACTGGTCCGAGCGGGCAGGA
>JAUILZ010000036.1 GCA_030432755.1 Gammaproteobacteria bacterium
CGGCGTTGACGACCACCTTCACCCCGCGGCTCTCGAACACGCGCTCATCGTCGCCCGCCTGCTCCGCGAAGTCGAGGACATAGGCGAGGCCGGAGCAGCCGGAAGTCTTCACCGCCAGCTTGAGCCCGAGGAGCCCCTGGCGGTCTGCCAGTTGCTGGTTGACGCGCTCGGCGGCGGATTCGGTCAGGGTGATTGCCATGGTCGGATGCTGTTGAGTCGGTATACGCGGGGCGTCGGACACCGGGATTTTACCATCTGCCGGTGTCCAGGCCCACGGTAACAAAGTGGGTTCTGGTACCGACGAATCAAGCCTGTGGGGGCTTGCCGACGAGCCGCCGTGACGACCGTCGGGGCTTTCGTTGCCCGTCGCATGCCGCGGCCAGGGGCGAGCGGCAAATCGGCTAGAATACGCCCCTTTTCCCGGACCCCGGGGCGCCGTCCCGGAGTGGACGCTCACGGGGCTTGTTGCCACCGCATCCCGATCCTGCCGTTCCGGCGAACTCGATTCCCCATTCCCCTGATGAACAAGAAAGCGTTTGGCGTCTTCAGTATCGCCCTGGCCTCCCTGCTGCTGGAACTGGTGCTGATCCGGGTCTTCGACGTCCTCTGGTACCCCAACATGGCCTACATGATCATCACCCTGGCGGTGTTTTCATTCGGCCTCGCCGGGGTCGTGCTTTCGCTCTGGCCGATTCACCGGAGCGAGCGCACCTGGGTCTGGCTGTCCGGGGCGACGCTGCTGATGGCGGTCGCGGCGCTGCTGATACTGCCGCTGGTCAACAGGCTGCCGTTCGACTACGAGCAACTCGCGGGCGACCAGACCGCGCAAACGGTGAAGAACTTCTTCCTTATCTACCTGGTCATCTGCACCCCGTTCTTCCTCGCGGGCTTTACCCTGTCGCTGGTGTTCTCCCATTATGCAAGCCAGATACGGCGGCTCTATTTCTACGACCTGGTGGGCGCGGCCCTCGGCTGCCTCCTGCTGATCCCGCTGCTGCCGATGCTGGGTACGGTGGGTATCCTGTGGATGGTGGCGGCATTCTCCCTGCTTTCCTCGGCGTTCTTCTCAACCTCGCGCTGGTGGACCCGCGTCCTGGTGATCGCGGCGCTCGCGGTGGCGGTCACGCCGTTCACCTGGAACTCGCTGAAGACCTTCGAACCGCACATGGACAAGCGCTACTTCCGTGCACTGCAGGGCGTCATCGAGGGCTCCTGGTGGGATCCGATCTCGAAGATCGACGTCGTCGACTACGAGAAAGTCGGCAAGTGGCTGGGGCGCGCCTATACATTCAAGTGGATCGCCTACGACGGCGGCACCCAGACCAGCTACTTCTACCGCTTCGACGGCGACTACCAGGCGATTCGCGACGGCCTGCCGGACAATGCGCTGGAGCATTTCTGGGAGGCCTACCTGGCGGTATCACACCACCTCAAGGCGGACAGCGATGCCGAGGTACTGATCATCGGCAGCGCCGGTGGCCAGGAAATCAAGGCCGCGCTCACCTACAACGCGGGCCATGTCGACGGCATCGAGCTGGTTGGCAAGGTGGTGGAACTCGGCAAGGGGCAGTACAACGACTACATCGGCGGCGTGATGACACATCCGCGCGCCGACGTCCGCGTCGGCGAGGGACGCAGTTTCCTGCGCTCCTCCGACAAGCTGTACGACATCATCCAGCTCAACAGCAACCACACCAGCTCGAGCATCGCCGCGGGCAGCGGCGCAATGCGGTCCACCTACCTGCAGACCGTGGAGGCCTACAAGGAGTTCTTCACCCATCTCTCCGCAGACGGCATCCTGCACATAAACCACCACATCTATCCCAGGATGGTGACCACCGCCGCCCAGGCCTGGGCGGAACTCGGCCACGAGAACTTCCGCGACCACGTGCTGGTGTTCGAGTTCGCGGGCGAGATCGACAACCTGCCCACGCTGCTGATCAAGATGCAGCCATGGACCCGGGCCGAGATAGACGAAGCGGCGCGATTCCTGCACAACTTCACCCTGGTGGTCGATCCGCTGAATCCCGATGACTCGTTCCTCACCCAGCCGTTCTTCGAACCCGACTTCCCCGATGAGTTGGCCGAAATCATCCCGTACCAGGTAAAACCGACGCGCGACAACCGGCCATTCTTCAATTCCCTGCGCAAGAGCCTCGACATCCTGCCCGAGGAAAAACCCGAGGTCTTCGTCAATACCTCGATAGCGGGCCTGATGAACTCCCAGCAGTCCGCCGGGTTCCCCATCGACATCGTGCACCTCGTGGTCACCGCCGGCGCGGCACTGGTGTTCGCGCTGGTGTTCACCCTGGTGCCACTGGTGTTCTCGCGCGCCGGTCGCATGCCGTGGCAGGGCAAGGGCAACGTGCTGGTGTACTTCTCCTGCCTCGGGTCGGGTTACATCATCCTGCAACTGGTTTTCATCCAGATCTTCATGAAGCTGATCGGGTATCCGCTATACGCCTATACCACGGTGTTGTTCACGTTCCTCTTTGCCGCGGGACTTGGCAGCCTGTTCTCGGAAAGATTGCGACTCCTCGAGCGCGCGCGCTGGTGGCTGCCATTCGTCGGCGTGGTGGTGTTCGCCCTGCTACTGCTCTTTTACCAGCAGGTTCTATTTGACGATTTCCTTCGGTTCGAGACACTGACGCGTATCATCATCGCCATCGCCATGATCTTCCCCCTCGCGTTCTGCCTCGGCATGCCCTTTCCCCTCGGCATCCTCGCGGTGCAGTTCAAACCCGAGGGCACCGTCGCCTGGGCCTGGGCATTCAACGGCCTGTTCACCGTGGTGGGCGGCATCTTCTGCGCGATCTTCGCGGTTTACTATGGGTTCCAGGCAACGATGCTTGTGGCGGTAGCCATCTACCTGCTGGCGCTGTTGATGTATCGCGGGCTGTTCCGCGGCTACCAGCTCGACCGGATGTCGCGGGAGAAAGGCGTATGAACACCCGGCCCGCAGCGCGTTACGTTCTATTCGATGTCGACGGACTACTGCTCGACACCGAGATCATCTACACCGAGGTGACGCGCGACATCGTTGCGCGCTTCGGCAAGACCTTCGACTGGTCGATCAAGGCCAACATGATCGGTCGCGCGCAAATGGAATCCTCGCGCTACCTGGTGGAGACGCTGGAACTGCCCATCAGCCCCGAGGACTACCTCGAAGAGCGCAACGACAAGCTGCGCGCCGGCTTTCCGGACTGCAGGGCGATGCCCGGCGCCGAGGCGCTGGTGCGACACCTCCATGCCCACGGCATTCCGATCGCCGTGGCCACCAGTTCCTCGCGCGAGCTGTACGAGCTCAAGAAGTCCCGCCACGGCGCCTGGTTCGAACTGTTCGAAGCCGAGATCAGCGGCGACGACCCCGAGATCCGCCAGGCCAAGCCGGCGCCGGACATCTTCCTTGCCGCCGCCGCCCGCATCGGCGCGCGCCCGGAAGAGACACTGGTGTTCGAGGACGCCCCCTCCGGCCTCGCCGCCGGCATCGCCGCCAACATGCGCGTGATCGCGGTCCCGGATCCGAACATGGACCGGAACCGATACACGGGGGCCACGGAGATTCTCGCGAGCCTGGAGGACTTCGACCCGGCCAGGTACGGACTGCCCGCGCGTTGATTCATGATTTCCGGGCAGCGTCCGGATTTCACGTTCTCGAAACGCCAGCGAAGGTTTATCCCAGCGCAGGCTGGGACCAGCGTCCACCGCAAAGACTACCAACGTAGCAGTTGGCTGCGTGCGGCAGGTTGAACCGGATTCCAGCTTTCGCTGGAATTTCGTGCTACCTGCATTTACCTCGTTGTCGTTGTTGTTCGCTTTCGGGTGACTTGTCGTCTATCCCCGCAAGCGTTCGCCATCCGGATCGAACAATACCTGGTCGAGGACCCTGGCCGGGCGTTGCTCGCCGAGCAGTTCGATTTCCACCTCGCGTCCCGGTGTCGCCAGTTCCACCGGCAGGAAGCCGATGGCGACGCTGGTCCGGGCGTAGTGCGCGTAACCCCCGGAGGTGACGAAGCCAACGACTTCGTCGTCGTGCCAGATCGGCTCGTCGCCCACCGCGTCGGCGTCCAGGGCGTCCACCGCGAACGTGACCAGCCGACGCGAGGCGCCGCGTTCGCGTTCCGCCAGCGCCGCCTCTCGGCCGATGAAATCCGCCAGCTTGTCATACGCCACGAATCGTTCGAGACCGGTTTCCAGCGGGGTGTAGTCGGGCTTGTATTCCCGCAGCCAGGAGCCGAAGGATTTCTCCAGCCGGAGGCTCATCATCGCGCGCATGCCGAACGGACGCAGGCCGAGATCCGTGCCCGCCCGGGACAGCTCGGCGTAGAGCGCCACCTGCTGTTCAGCGGGCGCGTAAATCTCGTAGCCGAGATCCCCGGTGTAGGACACCCGCTGGACGATGGCGTCGCAGGGTCCGATCTGCAATTGGCGTACCGAGAGAAACGGCATCGCCGCATTGGACACGACGCCGCGCGCCACCCTTGCCAGCAACTCCCTGGCACGCGGTCCCGCCACCTGGAAGCCGATGCGTTCGCGTGAAATGTTCTTCAGCCTGACCCCGGCATCCGGCAGGTTCTGCTCGAACCAGCGCTGGTGATAGTTCTGCGCGCCGTAGGAAGCGGTGAGCTGGAAAATTTCATCGGCAAGACGACTCACGGTGAAATCGCCGATGAGCCTGCCGGCGCGACTCAGCATTGGATTGAGGCTGATGCGGCCCACCCGGGGAATGCGTCCCGCCATGATCCGGTCGAGCCAGGCCTCCGCACCTGGACCAGCAACCTCGAACTTGCTGAAGTTGTGCACCTCGTTGATACCCACCGCCTCGCGCACCGCGCGACATTCCGCCGCCACCGCGTCGAAGGCGTTGGAGCGGCGAAAGCTCGGAATCTCGAAGGGCTCTTCACCAGCGGGGGCGAAGTAGTTCACGTGTTCCATGCCATATCCGGCGCCAAACACCGCGTTCTGCTGCTGCCAGATGCCGTAAGCGGGCGTGGTATGGAATGGTCTGCCAGCGGGCAGTTCCTCGTTGGGATAGGAAACGGAGAAGCGCCGCTGGTAGTTCTCGCGTACCTTGATGCGGGTCCAGGAAGCGGTGGGGTAGTCGCCGAAGCGGGCGACGTCCATGGCGAACACGTCGCGTGACGGTTCACCCTCCACCATCCACTCGGCGAGGATCAATCCCACCCCGCCGCCCTGGCTGAAGCCCGCCATGACGCCGCAGGCGGACCAGTAGTTGCGGAGACCCTGCACCGGACCCACCAGCGGGTTGCCGTCCGGGGCGAAGGTAAACGGCCCGTTGATCACGGTGCGGATACCGGCGCGCTCCAGCACCGGGTAGCGCCGGTAGGCGGCGGCGAGGGAATCGCCGATGCGGTCGAGGTTGTCGGGCAGCAGTTCATGGCCGAATTCCCAGCTCGTGCCGTCCACCGCCCAGGGGTCGCAGGCCTGTTCGTAGAAGCCGATCACCAGGCCGTCGCGCTCCTGGCGCAGGTAGCTCTCGCCTTCCGGATCCATCACGTGGGGCAGTTCGCGGCCGTGGTTGGCCACCTCCTCGATGGTATCGGTGGCGAGGTACTGGTGTTCCATGGGATGCAGCGGCAGCAGCACCCCCGCCATGGCGCCCACCTCGCGCGCCCACAGGCCGGCGGCATTGACCACGTGCTCCGCCACCAGGTTGCCCTGCTCCGTCTCCAGTTCCCAGGAACCGTCCGCGCGGGGATGCAGCGCGAGCACGCGGTTACGAAGAACGATGTCCGCGCCATTGTTCTTCGCCGCGCGTGCATAGGCATGGGTGGTGCCGGCGGGATCGAGATGTCCGTCCAGGGGATCATACAGTCCGCCGATGACGCCATCGGTATTGGTGATCGGCGACAACTCGCGGATTTCTTCCGGCGTCACCAGGTGCGTTTCGAGACCCATGTAGCGGTGCTTGGCGCGTTCCGCGCGCAGGAAGTCCATCCGGTCCGGCGTCGACGCCAGGGTGATGCCACCGACGTGGTGCAGGCCGCAGCTCTGGCCCGACTGCTGCTCGAGTTCGCGATAGAGCTGGATGGTATAGCCCTGCAGCGCCGCCATGTTGGTGTCCGCGTTGAGGGTATGGAAGCCACCCGCGGCGTGCCATGTGGAGCCCGAGGTCAGTTCGGAGCGCTCGAGCAGGGTGACGTCGGTCCAGCCCAGCCGGGTGAGGTGATACAGCACGCTGCATCCCACCACGCCGCCGCCGATGATCGCCACCCGGGTATGGGTCTTCATGTCAGGGTATCCTCTGGATCAGGTCTTTCAGGAACGCCGCCACCTCGTTGGGTTGCACCGTGGCGGAACGGATCAGTTCGTCGAAGCGGCGCGAGAACATGCGGATATGCTCGGTGCCGTTCAGGACGAGATAGGACTGGCCGATGAACACCACCACCCGGAGCGGGCCGAAAATGGTGAAGGCGGCGGTATACACCCGCCGACCGTCGAACAGGAACCAGCGAAATCGCGGATAGAGCTCCTCCACCAGCTCGATCATGTGTTCGACCTGGCGGATGCGCAGGTCGCGTGATATGCCGTTCCAGATGCCTTCTCCCAGGGCGAAGCCCTCGATGTCCTGCACCGACTGGCAGGCCTCCATCTCGGTTTCCTCGCGCCGCTGCTGCACCAGCAACACATGGGTGTCGCGAATGCTCTGGTCGGTGCGGCCCACGCCGTAGCGGCGGAACTCGTAGCCTGCCACGGCCTCGGTCTTCAGCAGGTCAGGTAACGTCGCCGGGATGTAGCGCACCTTGTAGTCGCTCGCCTCCTGGTGCCATTCGAGCAGCTTCTGGTTGGCCGAGGACTCGGAGAAGTCCTCGAATTCCAGCGGGCCGCGCATCAGGTCCACGTCGACGACTCCCTGGTTGGTAAGCCCGAGCAGCCAGTCGATGCTGACCTGGTAGGTCTCCGCGATGGCGGCGATGGTATCCGCCCGCGGCAGGCGCAGGTTGTTACCGGACAGGAGTTGCGACAGCGTCGAACGGTCGACGCCGATGGACGCGGCGAAGCGCGAGTGATTGAGCCCGCTGCCCTGGATCACCTCGCCAATCCGCTCGCGGAACAGGGCCACCCTTTGCGCGTATTTCATCGTACCAACCACCTACCAGTCCGGGCGGATCTCTTCCCGCCGACGCGCCACGTAGGCCTCAAGTTCTTCGCGGGTCGCGGAATCGAGCTCGGGTGGCGTGTATTGCGAGAGGATCTGCTTGAACAGGCGATTGGCGCGCTGGTCGGCGGTGAGGGCGCCCTGCTCCTGCCAGGTCTCGAAGTTGTTCCAGTCCGAGACGATGGGCTGGTAGAACGCGTCGCGGTATCGCGACATGGTGTGCGCCGTGCCGAAATGATGACCACCCGCTCCCACTTCACGGATCGCCTCCAGCCCGAGGTCGTCTTCCGTGACCTCGATGAATTGCAGGGTCTCGTGCATCATCTGCACCATTTCCATGTCGAGGATGAATTTTTCGAACGAAGCGCACAGACCGCCCTCGAGCCATCCACCGCTGTGCTTGACCAGGTTGCCGTGGGCCATCACCGCGCTCCACAGCGACATCTCCGACTCCCAGGCGGACTGTGCATCGGGAGCGTTGGAGGCATTTACGTTGGAGGTGCGATAGGGAATCCCGTAGCGGCGCGCGAGCTGGCCGCCGGCGAGCACCGCGCGCGCGTACTCCGGTGTGCCGAAGGCGGGCGAACCGGTGCGCATGTCCACGTTCGAGGTGAAGCCGCCGTACATTGCCGGCGCGCCGGGACGCACCATCTGCGTGATGGCGATCACCCCGAGGGCCTCGGCATTCTGCTGCGCCAGCGCGCCGCCGAGGGTGACCGGGCACATCGCCCCCGCGAGGGTGAACGGTGTCACCACCACCGGCTGGCCCCACTCCGCCATGCGCATCAGGCCGTCCAGCATCGGCCTGTCCACCTTGAGCGGCGAGTTGGTGTTCACCACGGTGGTCAGGCTGGGCTCGCGTTTCAGCGTGTCCTCGTCGATGCCGCGTGCGATGCGCACCATCTCCAGGGCATCGTCCACGCGGTCCTGGCCGAGGCTGTAGCAATGCCACGCCTTGTCCGTGAGAGTGATGAAATCAAGGTACGCATCCAGGTGACGGGTATGAGGCGGCAGGTCCACGGGTTCCACGGGATACCCGGAAAACAGCTTGACCACGTTGAACGACTGTCCAAGGCGGAGAAGGTTGCTGAAGTCTTCCCGGTTGCCACTACGCCGCCCGCGATCGAGGTCGGAACAGTTGGGCGGGCTCGCCACCATGGTGAAGTTGATACAGTTGCCGCCAAGGCAGGCGTCGTGGACCGGGTTGCGCGCGTGGAGGGTGAATTCGGTCGGCACGGTGGCCAGTTTCTCCTGCACCAGTTCCCGGTCCATGCGCACGTATCCGGTTTCGGGCGCGATGCTCGCGCCATGAGAGAGCATCAGGTCGCGCGCACCGTCGTGCAGGATGTCGAGTCCGATTTCCTCGAGGATGCGCATCGAGCCGTCATGCACCATCGCAAGGGCCTCCGGGCGCATCACTTCCATTGGCGGGAAAGGATTGCGCAACTGCCCCACGGGCAGTTGCCGGAGGGATTCCCCGGATTTCCCGCTGCGTGCTTTCTGCCGTCTGCGCATCGTTTTCACCCGTCGATGATGGAACCGCGTCCCGCGTGGAACCTGCTGGGTCCCGTGGGACTGGACAAGTTGACAGCGTATCGGAGATTGATGATAAATTAAACTATTGTTTATTTATATAAACATTCTTAACTTTCTGTTTATTTTCTGACGAATAGTGCGCAGGAATCCCTCGTTGCCACCCCTTCGTGCCCGGCGATACAACAGCCGGAACGAGAATCCGGAGGGGAACAATGCAAACTCGGGCGCCATCCCGGTCCGTGGCCAGGCAAGTCGAATGGCGGACGCTCGCCCTGCTGGGCGCGAACTATCTCGCATGGCTGGCGCTGTTATGGCTGTATCCACTGTCGCCGGTGGCAGTGGTCGTCCTGCTCGGGCTCTGCCTGACGCTGCATCTTTCGCTGCAGCACGAATGCATCCACGGCCATCCCACGACCTCTACCCGGTTGAACGACCTGCTGGGATTGCCGCCTCTCGCCCTGGTCTATCCCTACGGCGTCTACAAGGAAACCCATCTGCGCCATCACCGGGACGAGTTCATCACCATGCCCGGAATCGATCCGGAGAGTTATTTTTACACCGCCACGGAATGGCGCTCCATGACCACCCTCGGACGCGCGCTGGCCTGGGCCAACATGACCCTGCTCGGCAGGCTCCTCCTGAACCCGTTGCGCGGAAGCCTCGCGATGTGCTGGCTTGGTTGGCGCCAACTACGCCACGGCAACGCCCGCCAGCGACTGACCTGGATCACTCACGTCGCGGGGATCACGCTCGTCCTTTGGGTGGTCACCACGGTGTTCCTGGTGCCAGCCTGGGCCTACCTGCTCGGAGCCTATCTCGCCCATGCCCTGATCAGCCTGCGTGCTTTCTTCGAGCATCGAATGACCGACAGCCCGGAAGAACGTATTGTCGTGGTAGAGAGTTGTGGACTGTTTCGATTTTTATTTCTCAACAACAATTTTCATGCCGTGCACCATCGCCATCCCGGGCTTCCCTGGTACCGGATCGCGCCGTTATACCGCGCCGAACAGCGAAGTATCCTGGAGCGCAACGGGGAATTTCATTTCAAGGGCTACGGCGACTGGTTGCGATACCTGGTAAGGCCGGTCGCCGCGCCCGTGCATCCAGCCCTGTTGCCGGCCCCTTGATCCGCGCATTGCGCAGACCCGCACCGGGTCCATCGGCATGACCGTCAACGGAGGCCGCGGACCGGTCATCGTCTGCGGAATGTACGCGTTTTCCAGGCGCCTGCAAGACAGCTGGCGGGCGTTGTTTGACCAGTTGCCGCCCTTCCTGCCGGAATGCTTCGGAATGGCCGGGCCCGGGGTCACGGTCGAATTTCGACACGATGAAGCGGCGTACCGGGAACCGTCCTTGCTGCTCGGCCATACCTGCGGCTACCCCTACCTGAATACCTGGCGAGAGTCACATCGGCCGGTAGCGGTGGCGGAGTTCGACGTTCCCGGATCCCTTGGCAGCCGCTACCACAGCTGGCTCATCTGCCGGGCGGATGATCCCCGGGAGTCACTGGCCGACTTTCGCGGAAGCGTTGGCGCGATCAACAACGAGGATTCCAACAGCGGAAAGAATGCGCTGCGTCATGCGGTGCGTCAGTACCACCATTGCGGGCAGTTCTTCCGCGAGGTCATCATCAGCGGAGGTCATGTCGAGAGCATGACGCTCATCGCTTCCGGCGCCGTCGATCTCGCTGCCATCGACGCGATCACGTTTCACCATGCGCGCCGTGATTATCCGGAACGGGTGGAGGGACTGCGGATACTCGGCCGCACCGCGTCCAGCACCGCGCTGCCGTTTGTCCAGCACCGAACCGCGGCGCTTCCCGCCACCCGGCTATTCGAAGCGCTCAACGAGGCGCTCGAGAATATGCCGGCGGAGTCACGCAACAGCCTGGCCCTCAAGGCATTTCATTGCGTGCGTGACAGCGACTATGACGCGGTCGCATCACTTAAGCGCGACGCGATCGCCGCCGGTTATCCGGAAATCCGGTAACGGCGTTTTGTAACCAATTGTAACCAGGTGGATCATCGGCCCGTGGACACCGCGGCAAACGCCGCCAGGAACCTGCTCAACTTGTCGATCAAATTGTCCTTCAATTTTTCATAGCGAGGTCAATTGCTTAGCTCGAGGTGTTGACGGGCAAGCTGATGCAGCTTGAAGTCGGGCAGGCCTGAATTCCGCACCACGAGATGTAGATCCGGATCGGATCGGCGGACGTTTTTCAATGACAGACGGCGCGTATGTACCTGAATTTTATAAGAATTTTTTTTGAAAAATCGTGAAAATTCACGCTTCGGACTGTTGAGCGCACCCCTGTCATTGGTTATGATCAGGTCTCGGTGGGACAGATCCGACACGCATAATAAGTTTGATAGTGATACAAGCCGGAGCAAGGATGCGCCGGACGATACCAAGAGCAGCGTTATAGCTGCCGGGTTTCCGGTCTGTCTGGGAAGGTGTTTGGAAGGGGAGAGAGATTATTACGATGGGAGTCAAAGACAACGCGTTTACGTGGTCGGAAGCGACGAACCGGGCTGTATACGGAGTCAACAGCTTTCACGCCAGGGGTTACCCGGTCAGGTCCTCTGACCTCGAATCACTCAACGAGGCCATCGGCCGCTGGGGCCAGTTCCTCCGCAACATTTTTCTCAATTCCAGCGTTGGCTACATCGCCGAGGAAAACCTCCAGAAGCTGTCGCTGGAGGACACGGAACTCTATCTCGACGTCAAGATCCAGTTGTCCCAGTGCATGGCCAATGTGCAGGACGACATCCTCGCCAACCGGCTGGAGATGATCTGCAACGAGATTCGCAAGAACAGCTACCGCTTCCTTTCCAACACCCTGCCCATGCTCAATGAGAACAGCCGGCAGATGGTGGAGAGCAAGCACCAGGCCGGCTTCCTGCGGACCGAATCCAGCCGCAACCTGACCACGGGCGGGCGCTTCAACAGCAGCGCGGAACAGGACTCCGACCTGGCGTCACGGCGGAAGAAGATCATGACCCAGGTGAATCGACAGCACCGGGATGTCATCCACAATCTCGCGCAGCTCAATCATAAGATTGGCGAGGAACTGTACTCGGACGAGTTCGAGCTGTAGCGCCGCCATTTTGAATGGATCCCAGCCTACGCTGGGATTTCAAGACGAAACGCTAGCGAAAGCTGGCGTCCATGCTTCAGGGGGCGCGACTGACGCGTGTTTCTCCTGCCTCCTCCCCGGGAATTCCACCCACTCTTTGTCGGCTATCCTTCCTGCTCTTCGCAAGCTTTCCTGAATAAACCCCTCGCTTCCGCTTCACTGATATCGGTGAGTTGCCCCATGGTGCGCCAGGTGGGCTCGACCGAAACGCCGAGGTAGGTGTTTTCGGGGTCCGCCTGCTGATGCGTGGCGGCGAGAACCACGCTCTGGCAGAGGCGCATGCAGATCATCGCGTAGAGGGCGTCGATCTCTTCCGGCAATAGCGGCATCTCCCGGTGATAGCCCGCGATGACCGCCGCGGCCGCGGCCAGCTGATCCGGAGCGTCCAGCATGGCATAGGTACAGGCGATGGCCAGATCCGCCGCCAGCCAGCCATGCACCATGTCGCCGAAGTCGATCAACCCCGCGACCCGGGGCGCATCGTCACCTTCCAGTCTGACGACGATGTTGTTGTCGTTGGCATCGTTATGAATTGCGCCCATACGCAGGCTCGCCGACCGGGGTTCGATACGCGCCTGGAATCGCTCCGCAAGTCGCTCCACCAGGGCGCGTTTCTGCGCGTCCTCAACAGCGGGCAGGCATTCCGCTATTACCTCCGGCCCACGGGCCATGTCCCAGGGCAATGCCCGTTCCAGGCCCGGGTGGTGAAAACCGTCCAGCGCGCGATCGATGCGCGCGACGCAGGCGCCCAGGGAATGGAGCAAACCCTCTTTTCGCGGGGTCACCGCGGAGAAAAGTGTGCCCGGCACCCAGCGGGTCAGTCGGCACCAGTAGCTGGCGCCATCCTCGCCGGTGATCCGTTCGCGGCTATTCCCCCGGTTGGAGCGCGGCACCGAGGGAAACACCAGGCCGTCCAGCGACGCCAGCCGGTCAAAAACCTCGCATTGGCAGTCAAGTAGAGACGGATCCTCGCGCGCGTTGCAGACCTTGAACATCCATTCACCGGCCACGCCGTCCCGGTTGCCGGTGACCCGGAAATTGCGGTCGCGCTCGCCGTCCAGCGCCTTCAGGCCGCCTTCGATGCCCCAGAAATCGCGCAGCGTGGCGGCAGCCAGCTCCGGCGAAACCGCGGGAAGCTGGACGAAACTACCTCCCGTCACTGGCGATGCGTTCCGGCGCGCCGTCGCGCTGGCGATCCCGCCAGTCTTCCGCCACGCCAACTGCGGCATCCGCCGGCGGCAGTGGCTCCCGGCCCAGGACCAGGTCCGCGGCGCGTTCCGCGGTCATGATGGTGGGAGCGTTGAGATTACCGTTGGTGATCACCGGGAAGATCGAGGAATCCACCACCCGCAGGCCTTCGATTCCGCGCACCCGGGTCTCCGGATCCACCACCGCGAGATCGTCAGTACCCATGCGGCAACTGCAGGACGGGTGATAGGCGCTCTCGACGTTTTCCCGCACCCAGGCGTCGATCTCGTCATCCGCCACGACTGAGCTGCCCGGCTGGATCTCGTCGCCACGGTACGGATCCATGGCCGCCTGGGCGATGATCTCCCGCGACAGGTGGACGCTGCGCCTGAAGCCGACGACATCATCCTCGTGCGTCAGATAGTTGAACAGGATTTCGGGCTTGTCCGCGGGGTCGGCGCTGCGCGCGCGGACATGCCCGCGGCTGCGTGGCTTGTTATGACCGACATGCAGCTGGAAACCGTGACCGTCGAACGCGGCGCGCCCGTCGTATCGCATCGCGGCAGGCAGGAAATGATACTGGATGTCCGGCGCCTCGAGCCCGGCGCGGGAGCGAATGAAGCCACAGGACTCGAAGTGATTGGTGGCGCCGAGACCGCTTTTGAAGAACTGCCAGCGCGCGCCGATCAGGAACTTGCTGACGAGGCCGAGCCTGCCGTTGAGCGTGATCGGCTGGCGGCAACGATACTGGAAGTAGAACTCGAGGTGGTCCTGCAGGTTCTCGCCAACGCCGGGAAGATGATGCCGGGTCTCGATACCCGCCGCCTGCAGCACCTCGCCGGGCCCGATGCCGGACAGTTGGAGGAGATGCGGCGAACCCACCGAACCCGCGCTGAGGATCACCTCCCGCGCGCGCGCCTCGACCTTCGTTCCGCCAACCTCGTATTCCACCCCGCGCGCCGCCTTGCCGTCGAGGATCACGCGCCGGGTCAATGCGTTCGTCACCACTTTCAGGTTGGGCCGATTCATGGCGGGCCGCAGGTAGGCATTGGCGGTGGACCAGCGAACACCGTCCTTCACCGTCATGTGCATCGCGCCGAAGCCTTCCTGCTGCTGGCCGTTGTAGTCCGGCGTCATCGGGTAACCCGCTTCCTTGCCCGCGGCGATGAAGGCGCGGTAGAGCGGGTTCTGCATCTCGTTGCCGTTGCATACCGACAGCGGTCCGCCCTGCTCCCGGTAAGCATCGCGGCCGAATTTCCAGTCGTCGGCGCGGCGGAAATACGGCAGGCAGTTCTGGTATCCCCAGCCCGCGGCGCCGGCCGCCTCCCACTCGTCGAAGTCCCGCGCGTGACCACGGACGTAGACCATGCCATTGATGGAAGAGGATCCGCCGAGCACCTTCCCCCTCGGGCAATGCATGCGCCGCCCGCCAAGGCCGGGTTCCGGTTCGCTGTGGAACTGCCAGGCAAACTTCTCCGTGTTCATCGGGATGGAGAGCGCGGTGGGCATCTGGATGAAGATGCTGCGATCCGAACCGCCGTACTCGAGCACCAGCACCCGGTTGGCAGGATCCGCGCTCAACCGGTTGGCGAGCACGCAGCCGGCGGATCCTGCGCCGACGATGATGTAGTCAAAATTTTCAGACATCTGGCTTCGATTCTTCGCGTCGGGAATCAGATCCTGGACAACGCGTGATCCAGTTCCGCCTCGAGATCCTCCACCGCCTCCACGCCCACGGACAGGCGGATCAGCGAATCGTCGATGCCGAGGTCCCTGCGCGTCTCCGGCGGCAGCGACGCATGGGTCATCACCGCCGGCAGTTCGATCAGGCTTTCGACGCCGCCGAGGCTTTCAGCGAGGGCGAACAGCTGGCAATGGGAGAGAAAGGTCTGCGCCTCTTCCAGCCCGCCTTTCAGAATCATCGTCACCATGCCGCCGCCGGCGCGCATCTGCCGGCGCGCGAGCTCGACCTGGGGGTGGGATTCGAGCCACGGATAATGCACCCGCACCACTTTCGGATGCTGTTCCAAAAACGTCGCGATACGCAGCGCGCTCTCACAGTGCTGGCGCATCCGCAGGGCCAGGGTCTTGAGCCCGCGTAGCGCGAGGAAGCTGTCGAACGGACCCGGTACCGCGCCGGTGGAATTCTGCAGGAAGGCCAGGCGCTCGGCCAGTTCCTCGTTGTCCCCGACCACCACCGCCCCACCCACCATGTCGGAGTGGCCATTGAGATACTTGGTCACCGAGTGAAGAACGATGTCGAAGCCGAAGTCGAGCGGGTTCTGCACCCAGGGCGAGGCAAAGGTGTTGTCGCAGACCGTGAGCAGGTCATGCTCCCGCGCCACCGCCACCAGGGCCTCGAAATCCGCCAGCTTGAGCAGCGGATTGGTGGGCGACTCCACCCAGATCATGCGCGTTTCCGGTCGTACCGCGGCATGCAGCGCGTCGAGGTTGGCGAGGTCGACGAAACTGAACTGGAGGCCGGCGGAACGGCTGCGCACGCGGCTGAAGAGCCGGTTGCTGCCACCGTAGAGATCGTCCATGGCGACCACGTGGGCGCCCGAATCGAGGAGGTCCAGCAGCGTGGCGCTGGCGGCGACCCCGGAGGAAAAAGCGAACCCCCGGCTGCCATTCTCGAGGTCGGCGACACAACGTTCGAAGGCGGTTCTGGTGGGATTGCCCGAGCGGCTGTAGTCGTAGCCCCGATGCACCCCGGGCGCGGACTGCACATAGGTGGAGGTGGCGTAGATCGGCGTCATGATCGCGCCGGTTTCCGGGTCGGGTTCCTGGCCGGCGTGAATCGCGCGCGTGGCGAATCCGTGACGGGGCTGGTCGGGCATCGAAGTTCTCGCGCTGAAAGGCGCGAAGTGTAGCAACTGCCCTGTCCCCGGACCATCGTCCTGTCCGCAACGGGAACCATTCGCCGACTCGCCCGTCTGAATCGGGGACAATCAACTAACAGGACAACACCATGATCACGCGCAAGAAGTATTTTTCCCGGCTGGTTGCCGCGCTGCTGCTGGCGCTGCCGCTGGCGCCGGATGCCTTCGCCGCGAAGGATCCCGTCTACACCGCGTTTTTCTCAAACGAGGGCGCCGGCGGCTACGACGTCACCGCCTACTTCTCTGAAAACAATGCGGTCAAGGGGAGCAAGGATTTCAGTACCGAGTACAACGGCGCGGAATGGCTGTTCGCCAGCCAGGAGAACCTGGATAAATTCCTCGCGGATCCGGAACAGTACGTTCCGCAATATGGCGGCTACTGCGCCTGGGCCGTCGCTCAGGGGGACACCGCCAAGGGCGACCCGGAACAGTGGACCGTACATAACGGCAAGCTATACCTGAACTACAACGCGGAAATCCAGGAGAAGTGGACGGCGGATCGGGACCAGCTTATCCAGGCGGCTGACGGTCACTGGCCAACGGTGCTCGATTAGTATCGGTCACGATACATCCGCGCATGGTGATGGGCCGGTCTCGGATACAATGGCCGCACCGAAGCATCCGGCCCTGCCGAACCCGCCATGCCAGACCAGGTCTTTACCCTGCGCCGGGGTGAACCCCGTGACATTGCCGCCCTCGCCGACTTCAACATCCGCATGGCACGGGAAACCGAGGACCTGCACCTCGATCCCGCGGTGATCACCGCCGGCGTCCGGGGCATGGTGGAGCATCCCGAGCGCGGCTTCTACCTGGTGGCGGAAACCGGAGATGACGGCGCGCGGTCGATTGCCGCCTCGCTCATGGTGACGACGGAATGGAGTGACTGGCGGAATGGTTCCATCTGGTGGATCCAGAGCGTGTATGTACTGCCGGAGTATCGCCGCCTGGGACTCTATCGCAGGCTGTACGACAGGGTACGGGAACTCGCCGCCGCGGAACCGGATGTCTGCGGCTTCCGCCTCTACGTGGAAAAGGACAACTCTACCGCCCAATCCACCTACCGGGCCCTCGGCATGCACGAGACGGAGTATCGGTTGTACGAGGAACTGGTGGAGGGGCTGCGCTTTACCGAAGATTAAATAAGAACTGTATCTTACTGATTATAAAGTCATTTACTTCTTTCGACTCGCGCAAACTTTTTGACTGTTTTCGGGCCCCGGCGTATAGTGCGATAAGGAAGCACCCTTGGAGTCGCCCATGTCAAACCTGCATATTCTCGAACAGGTAATCAGCACCAGCCTGGAACCGATGATGGAGGAGGCCACCGCCGGGGGCCTGTGGTTTCATCACCTCACCGAGGACGGCGAGGAGATCTGGTGTTCACCGGAATTCCTGAGAAAGGAACAGGCCGAAGGTCGGCTGATCATCGCGCCCGAGCACTGGGAACTGCGTAACCCCGCGGGCTACATGAGTAAGCTGTTGCGCGACTGCGCGGACCTCGTGGTGGAATACAACAACATGGCCCATCGCCTCGGCATCGAGGAAACGCTGGAACTGATCAGCCATTCAAGCAATCCGGCCGACGCCCGCTGACAGTTCGCCAGCGCCGCCGGAGCAACTCCCCGGGCCCCGGATGATTTGGCGTCATCCGGGTCTCCTGCCGGACTTTTCCCTTACAATCCCCCGGCTCTGAGGCTGCCCGCATACAATAATTCATTCACAGGTATTCATGACCACGATCAGATCTGTAGCGGTGCTCGGCGCGGGCACCATGGGCGCCGGTATCGCCGGCGTTTGCGCGAATGCCGGCTGCGATGTCCTGCTCCTCGACCTCGACGCCTCGCATTGTGAAAAGGCGAAGGAACGTCTCGCGGGCGGACGGTCTCCGGTGGTGGCGGACGCCGCGGTGCTCGATCGGATCCGGACCGGCTCCTTCGATAACGATCTCGGCAGGCTCGCGAATTGCGACTGGATCTGCGAGGCGGTGGTCGAGGACGTCGCGATCAAGCGCGACCTGTTCACCCGGGTGGAGGCGGCGCGCGCGGACGGCGGCATCGTCAGCACCAATACCTCGGGGATTCCGCTGCGCGACATTTACAAGGGGATGCCGGAGCGACTCCGTAACGACATCGCGGTGACCCATTTCTTCAACCCGGTGCATATCATGAAGCTGGTGGAGCTGGTGCCGGGGGAGGACACCCGCGACGACGTCATCACCACCCTCGCCGGCTTCCTTGGCGACACCCTGGGCAAGGGCGTGGTTTACGCCAAGGACACGGTGAACTTCATCGGCAACCGGATCGGCTGCCTGTGGATGCTTGCCGGGCTCAACCTCGCGGAGGACGCCATCACGAAGGATGGACTCGATATCGAGACCGTGGACGCGCTCATGTCTGCGCCCCTGGGCCTCCCTCCAACCGGCCTCTATGGTCTCGTGGACCTGATCGGCCTCGACGTGATGTTCAACGTCGGCCGCAACCTCGAAACCAATCTGCCCACTGACGATGCGGGAAGGCGGTTCGTCGCGTTCCCGGAGAACGTGCAGCGGCTGTATGACCGCGGCCAGCTTGGACGCAAGACGGGCGGCGGCTTCTACAAGCTCACCCGCCACGACGACGGCAGCAAGTCGATGGAGGTCTTCGATCTCGCCGCCGACCAGTGGCGACCGGCGCGGGAAGTGACGCTGGCGGAGGGAGAACAGACCCTGGGCGAGCTGTTCGATGCCGACTCGGCAAACGGCCGCTTCGTTCGGCGCATCGTCGCCGAGACCCTGTGCTACAGCGCCGACCTCGTGCCCGAAATCGCCGACGACATCGTCAACGTGGATCGCGCCATGCGCTGGGGTTTTGGCTGGCAGAAGGGACCGTTCGAACTCATCGACGAGATCGGCGCAGAACGTTTGATGAAAGCCGCTGACGAACTCGGCCTCGGTCGGCCGAAGATGCTGGCGGCGCTGCTGGACTCCGGGAACGATGCGTTCTACCGTGACGGCGGCAAGCAGTACTTCGGCGTGGACGGCGGCTGGCACACTGTCTGATCCGTCGGGGAGTATCACTGGATCCCAGCCTTCGCTGGGATTTCCCTTTCCAAGGCCTCAGTGAAGACTTGCGCCGGTACTGACCGAGGCTTACACGTCTAGCGGCCTTTCCAAACCGGGTCGCGTTTCTCGGCGAAGGCGCGCGCGCCCTCGAGCTGGTCCTCGCTGTCGTAGAGCGTGCGCACCGTGGGAATCCTGGACTGGTGGAGCATGTCGAAAGCCTCCTGCTCGGACACCGTCCAGGTCATGCGGATGGTCTCCTTGATCGCCGCGAACACCAGCGGCGGACCGCTGGCGAGCAGGCGCGCCACCTCCCAGGCGCGATCCAGCAGCCCGTCCGCCGGCAGCACCTCGTTCACCAGTCCCCAGCGATGGGCCTCTTCGGCGTCCATCCAGCGACCGGTGAGGAGCAGGTCCATGGCGACGTGGTAGGGCATCCGTCGCGGCAGCTTGATCGTCGCCGCGTCCGCCAGGGTACCCGCGCGGATCTCGGGGAGCGCGAAGCTGGCCTCCTGTGCGGCGAGGATCATGTCCGCGGACAACGCCAGCTCGAAGCCGCCGCCGCAGGCGATGCCGTTGACCGCCGCGATCACCGGCTTGTTGAGACCGGGCAGTTCCTGCAGGCCGCCGAAGCCGCCGACGCCGTAGTCCGACTCCACCGATTCCCCGCCCGCGGCCGCCTTGAGGTCCCAGCCGGCGCAGAAGAATTTCTCCCCGCCGCCGGTGACGATGGCGACCCGCAGATCGGGATCGTCACGGAATTCTGCGAAGACGTCGCCCATCTGCCGGCTCGTCGCCACGTCGATGGCATTGGCCTTGGGGCGGTCGAGGGTGACTTCCAGGATGGCGCCTTCGCGCCGGGTGCGTAGGGGTGAGTTCATGGGATACAGACTCCTGGGTAAACTTTAACTAAAACTCTTAACTTTTTGTTTTTCAGTAAACAATCAATGCATCCGCAACGGTGGCGCCGGCTCCTTCCGGGTGCACGATCAACGGGTTGATATCGACCTCGGTGAGGCGTGGCCCTTGCGCGACGGCGAAGTCCGCGAGACGCAGCACCGCGTCCACGACAGCGTCCAGGTCCGCGGGCTCCGCCCCACGGAAGCCCTGCAGCAGCGGCGCCGAGCGCAGACCCAGTAGCGCGCTGCGCACCTGGTCCGCGGACACCGGCGGCAGTAGCACGGCGCGGTCGGCGAACAGTTCCACCAGCGTACCACCGAGACCCACGACGAGATAGTGACCGAACTGTGGATCGCTGGCCACGCCGAGCAACAGTTCAGCGACGCCCTTCGGCGCCATGCGTTCCACCAGCAGCGGCGCGCCCTTTTGCAGCAGTTCTCCTGCCGCGGCGCGCAGCGCGTCGTCGTCCGCCAGGCCGAGGCGAACTCCGCCGGCCTCGGTCTTGTGCGCGAGTCCGGGGGTGGCGAGTTTCAGCGCCACCGGGTAACCGAATGACCGGGCGGCACCCACGGCTTCCTCCGCATCGTTCGCCAGGGCGCCCGCCGGTACCTTCAGTCCGACCTTTGCCAGTAACTGCTTGCTGGCAAATTCTCCGATGACTTCAGGCTTTGTATTACGCACGGCCCTGGCTTCTCCCAAGGCGCCGGCCGCCGGCAGCGGCGCGTCGACGCGCGTGACCCGGCCCGCCGCCTCGATGGCGCCCAGCGCCTGGGGAATCCCTAGCAGTACCGGAACACCGGCGGCGGAAAGTTCCTCGACGATTTCCGGCGTCACGTTTTCCGGCAGCGACACGATCAGTGCCCCGCTGGCGCCGCCGGCGCGGCAGGCGCTGGCGAATGCCCTTCCCGCCGCCAGCCACTCGGTCATGTCGCAGTCATTGGTGCAGGGATAGTCGAGCAGCAGAACGGTGAGGTCGAAGCCACCCGCGAGCATGGCGCTGAACGTGGATTCGAGGCGCGCCGGATCCCCCCAGATGAAGGTGTGGTAATCGAGGGGATTGTCCACGTGGACGTATTCGTTGAGCGTCTCCTGTATCTGCGCGCGATGCGTCTCCGTGAGGGCGGGAAACTCGACAGCTCTGTCCACCGCGAGGTCGGCGATCATGGAGGCCTCGCCGCCGGAGCAGCTTAGCGAGGCGATGCGCGTGCCCGGTAGCGGCCCGTGATGCGACAGCAGCTTGAGGGCCTCGAGGAAGGTCTCGAGATCCGTTACCTGGGCGACGCCGAGGCGCCGGAACAGGGCGTCGTAGAGCGCGCTCTCCCCGGCGAGGGTGGCGGTATGGCTCATGGTCATGCGCGCCCCGGCCTCGGAGCGGCCGTTCTTCAGCAGCACCACCGGCTTGCCCGACTCCGCGGCGCGCGCGGCCACTTCGACGAAGCGCGGCAGGTCCCGGAGTCCCTCGACGAGCAGGCCCACGGCACGAATGCGGTCGTCGTCCAGCATCGCGTCGAGGCAGTCCTCGACGCCGATCATCGCCTGGTTGCCGATGGACAACATGAACGCCAGCGGCAGGCCGCGGCGCTGCATGGTGAGGTTGACGCTGATGTTCCCACTGGCGGAGAAGATCGCCACCCCGTTGTCGCGCCGCGTCATGCCGTGCTGGTCAGGCCACAGCACCGCGCCGTTGAGCGCGTTGACGTAGCCGTAGCAGTTGGGACCGATGAGCGGCATCGCCCCGGCCGCGTCCAGCAGGCGCTGGTGGCGGTCGCCGGCGCCCACCTCGCGGAAGCCGGAGGCATAACACACCACGCCGCCGACGCCGAGCGTGGCAAGGTCGCGCACCGCGTCGATAGTCGGTTCCGCGGGAATGGCGACGAAGGCTGCGTCCGGGATCTCCGGCAGCGCGTCGATGGATGGCAGGCAACGGATCCCGCCGATCTCCTCCCGGCGCGGATTGACGACGTGGATTTTGCCGCCATAGCCGAGTTTGCGGCACTGGGCGACCACGCGCTCCACCTCGCGCCCGCCGACCACCGCCACCGACGCGGGGTGCAGGCAACGCCCGAGGCGCTGGTTCATGGACACCGCCTGCGAATCAGGAGGCGTTTTCCAGCGGCCGCAGGATCGAGCGCGAGATGATCAGGCGCTGGATCTCGCTGGTGCCCTCCCAGATCCGTTCCACCCGCGCGTCGCGCCAGATGCGCTCCAGCGGCAGGTCCGACATCAATCCCATGCCGCCGTGGATCTGCAGCGCCTCGTCGGCGATGAAGGCGAGCGCCTCGGTGGAGGCGAGCTTCGCCAGGGCCGCGTCCATGTCGCTCATGCGGTTGTCGGCGGCCTTGCAGGCGGCGTCGTAGACGATGAGTTCCGCGGAGCGGCGCCGCAGCTCCATGTCCGCGAGCTTGAACCCCACCCCCTGGAACTTGCCGATGGTCTGGTTGAACTGCTTGCGCTCCGCGGCGTAGGCCGCCGCCAGCTCGAAAGCGCGGTCGCAGCGCCCGAGGCAGATCGCCGCCACCTGCAACCGCGTATTACCGAGCCAGTCGTTGGCGACCTCGAAGCCCTGGTCCACCTCGCCGAGCACCTGGCTCGCGGGCAGCCGGCAGCGATCGAACTCGAGGATGCAGTTGTGGTAGCCGCGATGGGAGACGTTGTCGTATCCCTTGCGAACTGTGAAGCCCGGGGTACCCATGTCCACCAGGAAGGAGGTGATCTTCTTGCGCGGACCCCGTGGCGTTTCGGTCACTCCAGTGGCGGCAAAAAGAATCACGAAATCAGCCACATCCGCGTGACTAATGAAGTGCTTTGTGCCATGAATGATGAAGTCGTCCCCATCACGGTCGGCGCGGCAGGACATGGAGCGCACGTCGGAGCCGGCGCCGGGCTCGGTCATCGCCAGGCAGTCGGTCTTCTCCCCCCGGATGGAGGGGAACAGGTACTTTTCGCGCTGCTCGCCGACGCAGGCCTGGAGGATGTTGCTCGGGCGTCCCACGGTGTACTGCAGCGCCATGCTGGCTCGGCCGAGTTCGCGGTCCAGCAGGCACATGGACAACGCATCGAGTCCGCCACCACCGAGTTCCTCTGGCATGTTGGCGGCATAGAGGCCGATCTCGAGGGATCGGTCGATGATCTGCTGACGCAGTTCCGGTCTTACCTCGTTGGTTTTTTCCACCTCCATCTCGTAGGGATAGAGTTCCTCCTCGACGAAACGGCGCGCCGTTTCCACGAGCATCTGCTGTTCTTCGGTCAGGTCGAAATTCATGGTGACTCCGGTATTCGGTTCGGTTCAGCGATCCATGCTGGCAAAGGATTCCAGGTGGCCGTCGACGGAGACCGCCTGGCCGGTGATCCGGCGCGCCGCCGGCGAGGCGAGGAACAGCGCGGTATCGGCAATGTCCTCCGGCTCGATGAAACTGCGCAGCGAGACGCCGCGGGTGTAGCCCTCGCGCACCGCTTCCTCGCTGACGCCGCGCTCAAGCGCCTCTTCCCGGATCACCCGGTCCATCCGGTCCCCGCTGACGCTGCCGGGACAGATGGCGTTGACGCGGATGCCGTCCGGGCCGAGTTCCATGGCGAGGGACTTGGTCAGCCCGATCACGCCCCACTTGGCGGCGGCATAGGGCGCGCGCAGGCCGTAGCCATGCCAGCCCGCGGTGGATGACAGGTTGATGACGCTACCCGCCGCGGATTCCCTGAGCAAGGGGACGCCGTGGTGACAGCACAGGAACGCGGCGTCCAGGTTCACCGCGAGGCACTGACGCCAGTCGGCGAACGCGACGTCCTCCACCAGCGCGGTGGGCCCCTTGATGCCGGCGCAATTGACAAGCACGTCGAGCCCGCCGAGCGCGCGCCGGGTCTCGAACACCGCCGCCACCGCGGCCTCGTCCGTCACGTCCGCATGGGTGAATTGCGCGCCCGGTCCCAGGGAGCCGGTCTCCTCCAGGCGCGCGATGGCGTCGGCGTCGATATCCACCACGTGGACATGCGCGCCCTCGGCGGCAAAGGCCGTGGCGATGGCGCGGCCGATCCCCGCCGCGCCGGCGGTGACGAGCACGTGACGATCAGAGAAACGGGACATCGGATAGCAGAACACCAAGAGCGGCGAACTTTGCCCGCAGAGGCCGCGCCGTGCAATGTCGATTTGCGCCAGAAAGTGGCGAAAACGCATGGATCGCTACGCGCGACCCGTGGCCGTCTGCAAGCGTAACTGATCAACCGCCGCCGCCAGCTGGCGATCACCCGCCTGCCAGACGGCCTCCACGGGATCGCTGCCATGGTCACGGATGAGCTTCTCCTTTCGTAGCGCGCGCAGGTACTCACGCGAGGCGGGCGGCAGGTTCTGCGGACCGTCGGATACGAACAGTTCCGGCCAGGGCTGCCGCACCTCGATATCGGGGTCTATACCATTGCCCTGGACCTCGCGTCCGGCAGGCGTGCAGTTGGTGGCGGTGGTGATGCGCAGGGCGCCGCCGATGGCGCCGCCAACCGGAAACACCTGCTGCATGCTGCCCTTGCCACCGGAACGCGTTCCCACGATGAGCGCGCGCCGGTGATCCTGTAGCGCGCCCGCCAGAACCTCCCCCGCGGACCAGGTAGCGCCGTCGATGAGCACCACAACGGGCAGATCGAAAAGATGCTTCCCCATGACCCTGTCCCCTGCCGGCTCGCCCTCCCGCGTCCTGCCGTGATACATCACCGGCGCCGCGCACAGACTGCTGAAGATATGGCGGGTGGCGATGATGGAACCGCCGGAATTCACCCGCAGGTCGAGTACGAGCCCCCGCGCGCCGCGCGCGACCGCGGCCTCGACCCGGTGGATGAAGTCGCGATACACGGTGCCGCTGAACCAGGCGATGCGCACCATGAGCAGGTTATCCGCGATCAAGTGACTGGACAGGTAGTCCACACCGACCTCGCGCCGCGTGACGCGCAATTCGCGCCGACGGCCGCCGGGGTCCAGCACGGATAGCCGGACCGCGGAACCGTCGGCACCGCTCAGCCACTGCTCCACCTGTTTCGCGTCGACCCCGTTGACGCCGCGGTCTTCGACCTGCAGGAGCTCGCTCCCGGTCTCCAGCTCGGGAATGTCCGCGGGCGATCCCGCGAGAGCGCCGACGATGCGGCATCGACCCGCCGCGTCCTGCTCCACCCGCAGGCCGATACCCACCTGCGTTTCCTCCTTACGCGACTGGTAGGCGGCGTACTGTTCCGGCGGGATGTAGTTGGTAAACGGATCGTCGAGCGCCGCGAGCATCGCCGCGAGACCCTCGCGGAACATGCGTATCTCGTCCAGTCGCGCATCGCCGGCGGCGAGGAACCGCGCGCGCAGCAGATCGAGCGCGGCGGCCAGTTCGTCGACCAGGTCCGGGCCGGAATCAGCCACGGGGATTGCCGCTTTCCGGGGAGAGCGGTAGGGCTCCGTGCATCACGGCGGGCAGGTAGCGAATGACATCGGAGGCTATAAGCGCGACCTCGCCCAGGTTTTCGCGCGCCATGTCCCCCGCCGCCCCGTGCCACCAGGCGCCGCTGTTGGCGGCGTCCCAGGGGGACAGCCCCTGCCCCAGAAGTGCGGCGATGACGCCACCGAGGACGTCCCCCATGCCGGCGGATGCCATGCCCGGATTGCCCCGGTCGCAGATGGCGAGACGCCCTTCTCCGGCGATTACGGTACCCGCGCCCTTGAGTACGCAGACGCCCCCGAAGCGTTGCTGGATAGCCGTTGCGGCGGCGGGGCGATCCCGTTGTACCGCCGCGGTATCGCTGCCGAGAAGCGTTGCGGCCTCGCCCGGATGCGGGGTCAGCACCCGCTCGTCCCGATGGTCCGGATCGCGCGCGAGGAGATGGAGGGCGCCGGCATCCCAGACCTGGAGTGCATCGACATCGCGTAGTGCCTCGCGAAGCGACTCGCTCCACGGACCGGCGCCGGTTCCGGGACCGAACAGCGTCACCGTCGCCGCGCGCAGGAGTTGAATGGCGGGTTGTTCGTTGCCCGGATCGAACACGCGCGACATGAGTTCGGGCCGGACCAGCGCGGGCCGGTCGAGATGCAAGGCATCGCTCAACACCGTCACCAGTCCCGCCCCTGCGCGCAGCGCCGCGCCCCCCGCGAGCAGCACGGCGCCCAGCATGCCGGGCTCGCCACCCGCGACCACCACGTGTCCGTATCGACCCTTGTGGGAATCCTTCTGCCGGGGCGCCAGCGCTGCGGGCGCAACGAGATGCGCAGCCGGCTCCACCCGGCGCAGGATCTCCCGTTCCAGCGCCAGGGATTCGAAGATCAACTCACCGCAATGGTCGGGGCCGGCGGCGGTAAACTGGCCCAGCTTGCGGCCGATGAAGGTCACCGTGCAGTCGGCACGGATACATGGATCGAAGGCATCGCCGGTGTCCCCCGAGAGGCCGGACGGCAGGTCGATCGCAACCACCGGGCAGTCAAGGGCGCTGACCTGGCGGATCAGGTCGGCGTATCGTCCCCCGGGTGCACGGGTCAGGCCCGAACCCAGCAGAGCGTCGACAAGCAACGCGGTATCCGCGGGCAGGGTACCCTCCTTGATGACCAAGCCGCCCATGGCCCGGTAGCTTTCACATGCGGATTGCGCGTCCGGCGTGGTCGGTGGACCCGTGGCGATGACCGACACCGTGACACCGGTCTCGCGCAGCAGGCGCGCGACGACGTAACCATCGCCACCGTTATTACCCGCGCCGCACAGGACACAGACCGGCGACGCGCCGCCGAAACGCTCCATGATGCGGTCGAACGCCGCGCGCCCCGCGCGTTCCATCAGGACCAGCCCGGGAATGCCGAATTCCTCGATCGCCACGCGGTCGAGTTCCCGCGTCTGGGCATTGGTGTACAGGGGGATGCGGCGCATGGCGAGATGTTACCCCGCGACGGGTCTTACGGGTTAAGCTGTCGGAGCAAGGGAGAGTATGAAGTAGTTCGCGTCCGTCATGCCATCCGCGCATGAAAAAAGGGTGGTGACTCGCGTCACCACCCTCTCTCGGGTAAAGCCCGTGGAAGCCGGATCAGGCAGCCTTTTCGGACTTGTGCTCGAGCACGTTGTCCGAGCCCTGGATCTCGATGGTCCGCGGCTTCATTGCCTCGGGCACTTCCTTCACCAGGCTCAACACCAGCAGGCCGTTGCGCAGTTCGGCGCCGTTCACCTCGACGTGGTCGGCGAGGGTGAACTTGCGCTCGAAGGAGCGATTGGCGATCCCGCGGTACAGGTACTTGCGCTCGCTGTCGTCCGTTTCCTGTTTGCCACGCACGGTGAGTACGCCGTTTTCCACCTGGATATCGATATCGCCGCGGTCGAATCCGGCTACCGCCAGGGTAATGGCGTAGCGGTCTTCACCCACCACTTCGATATTGTACGGGGGGTAGCCGCTGGCATTGGCCTTGTCAGCGCCAAAGGCGGCATCGAGCAGGGAACCGAAACGGTCGAAACCGATGGAGCTGCGATAGAGAGGGGTCAGGTCGATAGTAGTCATGGTCATATTCTCCTGTGAAGCAATATGGGTTGATTGAAAACACCTGTCGCCAGGATCTCGGGAGACTCCCGGCGACGGTTAAAAAAATGGTATCCCGGGAACGGAATTCAAGCCCCGGAAAAAGGGATTTTTCTGGATCCCGGACCACGAGACAGGACGCGTGCAAAGGCCCGTAGGCGGACCCGGCATGGCGCGTGCAAGGCGCGCCTGGAAAATTCAGTCAGCCGCCTTGGAGCCGCCCATGCACTGGGGTGATTCGGGTATCGCGCCGCCCTGGTCGAACCATTCGTCCGGGGTGCGGGTATGCAGCGCCAGAGCATGTACGCCGCCCGCCAGCTCCTCGGCGAGCAGGCCGTTGACCAGGCGATGGCGCGCCACCGGCAACTGGCCGTTGAAACGCTCCGACACCACGGTGACGCGGAAATGGGTTTCCGAGTTCGCCGGCACGCTGTGCATGTGACTCTCGTTCACCACCTCGAGATACACGGGTTCGAGGTCGGCCAGGCGGGATTCTATGGAAGATTGAACGTTCATGGTGGTTAATGTGCGGACGCCCCGGACCGCTGTCAAGTTCCGACCTGTAGGGATCGTCCGGCGACGAACAGGAAACGGTTGACGCAGAAGAAGTAGCTGCCCTCGGCGCCCAGGGAAGCCATGTCCGCGAGCCATTCCTCCTCTTCAGCACGCGAGATCGCCCCCCGTTTCACCGCGTTTCCACTCATCCAGCCCAGCGCACTGACCGAAAAGAACGCTTCGTCATAAGTGTCGTTGAGCAGCGGGATCGGGATCACGCGCGGTGTATCAAGCCCAGCGGTACGCATCAGCGGACCGAGTTTCACGGGCAGATTGGGGCTCGACACCGTGTCATCCCAGGCGCGAAATATGCGTGTTGTCAGAGACGGATCGCTGGCGTTCATCACCACGCCACGCCAGTCGGTCTCCAGCACCGCGACGCGGCCGCCCGGCTTCAGCACCCGCGTCATTTCCGCCAGTGCCCGGGGAACATCCGCAACGTATAACAACACCTGCGTGCAGGTAACGGCGTCAACCGATTCGTCCGGCAATCCCAGTTCACACACGTCGCCGCTGGAAACCACTACTTGCGCGAAGGTCGCGCAACGGGATGTCGCGGCCGCCACCATCTCGTCTGAACGGTCCATGGCGATGACGCGCCCCTCCGGCCCTACCGCCGTGGCAATGGCTTCGGTGAGCAGGCCGGAACCACATCCGATATCCAGCACGGACTCACCGGGCTGAAGCGCCAGGGACTCCAGGGTCACCCTGCGCTGGTTGACGATGTCCGGCGCGCCATAGCTGCGATCGAGGCTTGCCGGGCTGTAACGAATGTCTTCGGACACTGGCGCAAACTGCGGGAAGCAACCACGAATTATAGCCCTGCTTTCTGATACCCATGTCACGCAGTGTGGGATTCACCACGTAAGCTGTGAGCATTCGGCTGGCATGATGCTATGCTCCGGCCATCACAGATTCCCGGTAGCGATCGATGCATGTCTCGAGTGAGTTCGACGGCGGCAATATCCGCGTTGTCGACTGTAAGGAAGCCAACAATATCCAGCTTGAAATTCGCCGTGACCGGGAGTCGGGGTTCCTGCAGTGGTTCTATTTCCGCCTGACCGGCGCGCTGCAGAAACAGTGCCTGATCCGGATCGTCAATGCAGGCGACGCGAGTTATCCCAGGGGCTGGGAAGACTACCGCGTGGTCGCCTCCTACGATCGCGAGTTCTGGTTCCGCGTGGACACCTTCTACGAGGACGGAGAGCTCAGCATCCAGCACCAGCCCGCCTACAACGCGGTCTACTACGCCTACTTCGCGCCCTACTCCCTGGAGAAGCATGCCTCCCTGGTGGCGGTGGCGCAAACCTCGCCGCGCGCAAGGGTCATCCATGCCGGCACTACCGTGCAGGGTCGGGACATCGACGTCATACGCATCGGTGACTCAGCCGATGATCGCAAGATCTGCTGGGCCATCGCTCGCCAGCATCCCGGGGAAACCATGGCGGAATGGTGGATGGAGGGTTTTATCAGCCGCCTGCTGGACGGCACCGACCCGGTGTCGCGGGAAGTGCTGCGCGAGCTGACCTTCTACGTGGTGCCCAACATGAACCCCGACGGGTCATTCCTCGGCCACCTGCGCTGCAATGCCGCGGGCGCCAATCTCAATCGCTGCTGGCGCGAGCCCGACGCCGACAAGAGCCCGGAAGTGCTGAATGTCCGGCGGATGATGGAAAACACCCGAGTGGACATCAGCCTCGACGTCCACGGGGATGAAGCGCTGCCCTACAATTTTATCGCCTCGGCGGAAGGCGTGCCCTCCTGGGACGACCGGCGCCAGGACCTGCTCGACACCTATCGTTCGGAGCTGATGCAGATCAACCCGGATTTCCAGGCTACCCACGGTTATCCCCGCTCCGCGCCCGGCCAGGCCAACCTCGCGATGTGCTCCAACTACCTTGCGGAGACCTTCGGCGCCTTCAGCATGACCCACGAGATGCCGTTCAAGGACACCGCGGACTCTCCCAACGCGATGCAGGGCTGGTCCCCGGAGCGCGCCGAACACCTCGGTGCCGCCAACGTTGAGGCGATCTACCGGGTTCTCGGGAAGCTCTAGCGGATCGCTCCGGCGTTCACGCAGCGAAGGGACAGCCCAGGATCAGTCCGCCATCGCTTCGCGCACCAGCTGCTGGAAATGGTGGACGCCGTGTTCGCTCAGTTCGCTACGATCCGGATCGACGATGAACCGGCCCTGGTTGTAGCCGATGGACTTGAGCCCTCGCTGCACGCTCTCGCACAGGCCGATGTCTTCCGGCTGTAACACGTCGTCCAGGTAGCGGCAGGCATTGGCCATCTCCTCGCTCAGAGTTGATTGCGAGGTGAATACATCGAGGTGTTCGAGCGTGGTCTCCGGGCCCGTGGGGTTCATCTGCAACACCGACAGGTTGGGCTCTCCGGGCATTCCCCAGAGCGTGATGTTGGGCCAGATAAACCACGCGGCATAGCTGAAATCGACATCCGCGCTCACGGTGTAGGCGGTGCTGCAGGCGTTCACCGGACCCTTCGAGCAGTGGCTCGACCACCAGCGATGGGTGCGCGTCTGGTAGGCATCCATGTTGACGAGATCAACGAAGTCCCGGTGCGCGACATGGCAGTGATAGCACTCGAGAAAGTTGTCCATGAGCACCTTCCAGTTGCTCGCCACGTCGTACTTGCGGTGGTCGGAAAACTCGAGGAACTCCGCCTCGGGCACATAGCCCAGGATGTCCTCCTCGAGCCCTTCCATCATCTCGCCGAACGGCATCGCATCGGGATCGCAGTTGACCATCACCATGCCGAGGAACACTTCGACCCGGACCTCGCGCAGTGAGAAGTCGCAGGCGTTGAATCCCGGGCTGGTGTCGGTGTTTCTTGCCTTCGCGAGCGTGCCGTCCGGCCTGTAGGACCAGGCATGGTACGGGCAGACGATGAGCCGCGTGCGACCGCTGCCCTTGACCAGTTCATGACCGCGATGCTGGCAGACGTTGTAAAAGCCGCGAATCTCGCCGTCGTCGCCGCGGATGACGAAGATCTCCTGGTCGAGGATACGCGTGGTGATATAACTCCCGGGCTCCAGCACCTGGGTCGCGTGACAGGCATAGTGCCAGGACCTGTAGAAGATGGCGTACTTTTCCCGGTCGTAGAAACCGGGGTCGTAATACCAGGACGCAGGCAGTGTGTAGGAAAGCGCCGGATCTTCGAGAAACGGGCGTTCCGCGGGTTTCAGGGCTTCGAGTCGTTCCACGGCTTTATTCATCGACTGACCTCACTCTAGAGTTCCGCGACGCGACTTTGCGCCGGCTACGGCGAAACTGTAGCCGCGACCGACGATCCCGTGAAATACCCCGTTATGGGCAGCATTCAGTCGCCGTCCTCTTCGAGCAACCGGTCGCTGATGCCCACGGTGTTGAAGCCACCGTCGACGTAGGTGATCTCGCCGGTGATACCCGAGGCCAGGTCGGAACACAGGAATGCGGCGGCATTGCCGACCTCGTCGATGGTTACCGCGCGGCCGAGCGGGGCAACGGACTCGAAGTAGCCAAGCATCTTCTTGAAGTTCTTGATGCCCGAAGCGGCCAGCGTGCGGATGGGGCCCGCGGAGATGCCATTGACGCGGATGCCGCTATCTCCCAGCGACTGGGCCATGTAGCGTATGTTGGCCTCGAGGCTCGCCTTCGCCAGCCCCATGACGTTGTACCCCGGCATGGAACGCACCGAGCCGATGTAGGTGAGCGTGACCATGGCGCCGCTCCGCCCGGCCATCATGGGCGCCGCCGCGCGTCCCATGGCGGCGAAGCTGTAGGAGCTGATCTCGTGGGCGACGCGGAATCCGTCCCGCGTGACCGCATCGAGGAACAGGCCGTCGAGTTCCCCCGCGGGCGCGTAGGCAATGGAATGCACCAGGATGTCGAGACCGTCCCAGCGTTCGCCAAGCGCGCTGAACAGGTTCGTGATCTCCTCGTCGCTGGCCACGTCGCAGGGCAGCACGATATCGGAGCCGAGTTCCGCGGCGAATTTCTCCACCCTGCCCTTCAGCTTGTCATTGGGATAGCTGAAGGCCAGTTCCGCACCTTCGCGGTGCATGGCCTGGGCGACGCCCCAGGCGATGGAGCGGTTGCTTGCGATGCCCGCGATGAGGGCGCGTTTGCCGGTAAGAAATCCCATTGTGACTCCGTCTGGATCTGTGTTGCCTGGAAGCGGCGTATTATAGCGGGACCCCGCCTTACGCAGCTTCGTGTCCGAACCGTCCATTGCCGTCGTCACTCCCGCTCGTGATTCGAGACGAGCGCAACGACTTGCCGAGCGACTCGGGGCGCCCCAGGTTGTGGGGAATGTCGGCGAAGTTTATCGCTATCTCCTTGCCTGGGACGACGCAGGCAGGCTGACCCTGCGCGACACGGAGCATGCCCGGATGAAACCGGTGTATGCCGAATTTGCCCCGCGCCACAGCGGGCGTGGACCCGATCCCCTGCTGCGCGCCCTCGGCGCCGACGCGCAACGCGTCGTCGACTGTACCGCGGGCCTCGGCATCGACGCCGCCCACCTCGCCGCCAGTGGTCGCGTGGTAACCGCGATTGAATCACACCCGGTTCTGCACGCGCTCCTCGCCGATGCTCTCGAGCGCTGCGACCATGAAGGCATTCGCGCGCGCCTCGAACTGGTTCACGCGGATGCAAGGAGCTGGCTGGCACATTCCGGCGAACGCCCGCACGCGATATATCTCGACCCGATGTATCCGCCACGGCCCGGCAGCGCCGCGCCGCGCAAGGGCATTCGCCTGCTGCAATCACTGGTTGCCCACGACCCCGGGTCGGATCGCGACCTGCTGGAAATCGCGCTCAGTCATGCGCGCCGGCGGGTGGTGGTCAAGCGGCCGCATCATGCTGACCCGGTACTGCCCGGACCCCGCGGAGGAACCCGGGGCAAGCTGGTACGATTCGACATCTACCGTCCGACTCCTGATTCCCGCCCGTGAACCCCGCCGACCTGACGCCACTGTTCTTCAGCGCGGACCTTGACGCGGGGACACGGGAACTGGCGCTCGCTGGCGAGGAAGCGATACACGCCATGCGTTCACGTCGGCTCGGTGAGGGCGACACGGTGCACCTCACCAACGGAGACGGCCTTGTCGCCAGGGGTCACATCGTCTCTGCCACGCGCGCTCCCGCGGCGTTGAACATCGCCATCGACGCCGTCCACGAGTCGGCGCCGCCCGCGACCGAGGTGATACTCGCCTCGGCGCTGCCCAGGGGGGATCGCCAGCAGACCCTTCTCGACATGGCGACGCAACTCGGCGTGGGGGCATTCATTCCACTGGACTGCGCGCGTAGCGTGGTCCGTTGGCAGGCGCGCATGGCGGATCGCTGGCATCGGGTTCTCACGAGTGCCGCCAAGCAGTGCCGCCAGTCGCGAATCC
>JAUILZ010000007.1 GCA_030432755.1 Gammaproteobacteria bacterium
TCCACCGTGCAGACTGCCCATACGAGCATCGAAAACGACGAGAGCTACGCTATCGTCAGGCCCTCGACAGGCAGGTCGAAATACCGATGTGAAAACGTTCCGGACAGTAGTGAGCCTGCGCTGGGATTTCGAATCGAGCGCGTCGAGGGAGCACGCTAATCCGAAACGCCAGCGAAGCATGCCCCAGCGAAGGCTTGGGGCTGGCATCCATCCGGCAATCCGCGCGAGTCATGCCCACAATCCGTCCTTTCCATCTTTGTCGTTCCTGGCTGTTTGTCGGTGGTGTCGATCACGACGCGCTCAAATCCGCCGCGGACTGCGGCGCCGATGTCCTGATCCAGGAATTCGAGGACTTCACCCCGCCACACCTTCGGCCACGGGCGCGCGAACTGAGCCGCGAACTGATCGCCTCCTGGAGACGGGTGGGCCGGGTGGCGACGGTGCGGGTCAATCCGCTGGATGGCGACGGACGGGAAGACCTCGCCGCGGTGGTGCCCGCGGCGCCGCATGCCGTTCTGCTACCCAAGGTGGCGGGACCGGAGCACGTGATCGAGCTCGACGCGGCAATTACCGCGCTCGAGCATACCCACCGCATCGCCCCTGGGAGCACCGCCATCGTGCCCAACGTGGAAACCGCCGCCGGATTGCGACTCACATTCGACATCTGCCGCGCGAGCCCGCGCGTCGTCGCCTGCCTGGTGGCCTCCGAAGACATGGCCGCGGATCTCGGCGCGGAGCGCAGCCGCGAAGGTCACGAACTCGACCACGCGCGTGCCCGCTTCCTGGTGGACTGCGTTGCCGCCGGCATTCCCGCCATCGACTGCCCCTATACCTGGACCGATGTCGAGGGGTTGCGCCGCGAGACACTGGCGGCGCGGCGTCTCGGGTATCGCGCGAAGAGCCTGGTGACCAACGGACATGCCGGGATCATCAACGAGCTGTTGACACCGGACGAGGAAAGCGTTGTCGCCGCGGAGCGCCTGGTGGCGGCATTCGAGGAAGCGCAGGCGCGGGGCGACGGTCGGGTGGAGCTCGACGGCGCGCTCGTCGAGGTTCCGGCGGTGGCCAATGCCCGGCGCCTGCTGGTGCGCGCCCGCGCGCTTGCCGGCTGGAGCTGAACGCGCTAAGACCCTCGAACCGGGCGCAACGTCACTTCCGGCAAGTTGTGCTCATGCCAGTGTCGGGAAGGCCATCGGGCCGCGTGCTTTCTCTAGCGCGTCGGCAAGGGCGAACACCGTGCGGTCGTCGTAGGTCCTGCCCACTATCTGCACTCCGGTGGGTACGCCGTTGCCCGCCTGTCCGGAGGGCAGGCTGATCACCGGGCAGCGGCTCAGCATGTTGAACGGCCAGGTCATGCACCAGCCGATATTGCCTTCCACCGTCTCGCCGTCCACCGTAACCGGCTGCAGGGGATCGTGGTCTGCCGCCACCGCGGGCAGGGCGAGGGTGGGGCAGAGGAGGGCGTGATTTTTTTGCAGCGCGGCGCCGAGCTCGTCGTACATTTTCCCCGCCACCACCATGGAATGGAGAAATTTCTCCGCGCTATGGCCACGGGCCCGTTCCACGAAGTCGCGCGCATAGCCCGTCATCTCGTCCCGGCGCGTGTACAGGGGGCCGGTGGTGGCGCCCCAGAGATGGCAGAGATGATCCCAGGCGGCCTCGAGGCAGTGCCAGTCCCACCCGGGACGGAACTCGGTGACCTCGATCCCGAGTTCCCCGAGCAGCGCCACCATGCGCTGGAAATTGTCCGCCACGGCAGGGTCCACGGGGTAGAAACCGAGGTCGAGGGAAACCGCCACCTTCAGGCCGCGCACGTCCCGATGGCTTGAAGGGATGCGCAGCCTGGGCCGGAGCGTGGTGATGTCGCCGGGATGCGGTCCGGCCATGACGTTCTGCATCAGCGCGCAGTCTTCCACGCTGCGCGCCATGGGGCCGATATGGCAGTAGGTGTCGAAATTGTAGGGCGGTTCCTGGGGATTGCGGCCATAGGGCGGCTTGAAGCCCACCACGCCGCAGGCCGAGGCCGGGATACGGATCGAGCCGGCGATGTCGGAGCCGCTCGCCAGGGTCGCGCTGCACGCTGCCAGCGCGGCGCCGGATCCGCCGGAGGATCCGCCGGGCGTGAAGTCCGTGTTCCAGGGATTGCGGGTGACGCCGTGGAGCAGGGAATGGGTGATCGAGGCGCAGGAGAACTCGGGCGTGGTGCTGCGCGCGTGGACGATGGCGCCTGCCTTCAGTAGCCGGTCGATGGCGTAGCTGGTGCGGGGTTCCCCCGGTCCGTCCTTCCACAGCATCGAGGCATTGGTGGTGACTTCGCCCTTGATCTGCGCCTCGTCCTTCACCGCGAGAGGAATGCCCTCCAGCGGGCGCAGGCGCGCGCCGGGTTTCATGTAGCGCGCCTCCGATGCCTTCGCCGCGGCCAGCGCGCGCTCGAAATACGTGAAGGAAAACGCGTTGATGCGCGGCTCCACCGCTTCGGCGCGCCTGATCACCGCGCGCATCAGCTCGACCGGGGAAAGGCTGTGGTCGCGAAAGCGCGCGAGGGCCTCGGCGGCGCCGAGGGAGCATAGGTCATCGGTCATGGCAGTCGGATTCCAATAGGTTGCGACACGCTACAGTTTACGGATCAGGGCGTCCACGAGGGGATAATTGTTTCGGTCGAGGACGTACTTCTGCCCGGCCTTGCCCCACTGGCCCGTGGATGCCAGCGCTGCTTGCAATGCTTTCGCATCATCGAAATACATCCCGCCAACCGAGCGTACGCCGCGCTCCAGCGGCACATCCGGCAGGCCGCTCCCGCTCGGGCCCACGAGCTCGATCTTCCCCGGATCGCCAACCGCGGCGATGATGTCGTCCAGGGTCCCGTTGACCAGCGTGGATGACGTACAGATGACGCGGTCGCAGCCGGCCAGTTCTGCCGCGTCGGTGGCGAGGGAGACGCCCGGCAACGGGGCCACCCGTTCCGGCGCCATCTCCAGCACCTTGACGCGCACGCCGCGTTCCGACCAGGGGCGCGCCAGTCGGCCGAAGAAGCCCACCATGCCGATGATGTCGCCCGCGCCGGGTTCCGCGTCGCGCGAAGCCGGCGGTGGGCGGTATCCCGCGCGCCGCATCAGGCCCTGGCTGAGCGCATTGAAGGCGCCCAGGGCGAGGGCGCGTTCGGCGTGGTTGTCGCTTATAAATCCCTCGAGCAGCGTCGCCGTGGAGACGCCCGGAAACTGGCCATCCGGATACCGGGAATGCAGCGCCGCCAGGGTATCGCCGAGGCTGACGTAGAACGGCCCCGCGCTGCCGTCGTCGAGAAAGAGGAAACCGAAGCAGTCGTCGCGGGTGTCATCCGTAAATGGCGGTGGCAGGAACATCGCCTGTATCGCGAGCGGCGGTAACGCTTCCGCGACACGCGCGCCGAGCTCGCGATAATCGTCGTGCAGCACGGGATTCAGCGCCGGGTGAGCAGGTCCATCACCGGGATACAGTCCGCGGGCAGCGGCAGGAGCTTGCCGGGCCGCGCCCAGGGCTTGTCCGGGCCGTGGAAGTCCGATCCCTGGGAGGCCGCGAGGCCGTATTCCTGCGCGAGACCCGCCAGGGTCTGTAGTTCGCGCGCATTGCCGCCGCCGCAGGAAACTTCCATCGCCGCGCCGCCGGCGGTGCGGAAATCCTCGAGGGCGCGCCGCAATTTGCCAGCGTTCACCTTGTAACGCGCGGGATGCGCCAGCACCGCCAACCCGCCCGCGTTGCGGATGGTGCCAACCGCCTCGGCCAGTGGCACCCAGTCGGCACGGGCGTAACCCGGTTTGCCGCGCACGAGGAAACGGCGGAATACCTGGCGGTTGTCCTTCGCGTGGCCCTCCGCCACCAGGAAGCGCGCGAAGTGGGACCGGCTGAGATTGTCCTCCCCGCCGGCGATATCGCTCGCCCCGAGCAAGGCGCCATCGATGCCGGCCTTCGCCAGGCTCTTGCCGATGGCGCGGGCGCGGTTGATACGGGTATCGGCGGCGCCCCGCGTGAGGGCCAGCAACCCCGGATGCGCGGGATCGATGCCGAGGCCGACGACGTGCAGCGTGCGCCGTTCCCAGGCGACGGAGATCTCGATACCCGGTAACAGGTCTACCCCGTGATCGGTCGCTGCGCGTGCGGCCTCGTCGATACCGCCGACGGTATCGTGATCGGTGAGCGCGAGTGTCCGCACTCCCGCCCCGGCTGCTATGGCGACCACCTCGGCCGGGGCATGGCTGCCGTCCGAGGCGGTGGAATGGAGGTGCAGGTCGATCATGGCGCGGTGCTCGCAGCAGATTGTGCCATGCCCGGAGGGATGGCGGCCTGGAGCGCGCGCGACAGGCGGTGGAAGCGCCACGCCAGCAGGATGCCCGCGGTGGCGAGGCCGAGCACCATGCCCCACCACAGGCCGGTGCCGTCCCAGCCGAGACCGAAAGCGAGCCAGGCGCCGCCACCGATGCCGAGTACCCAGTAGGCGAATCCCGCGATCCACAGCGGCACCACGCTGTCCTTGAGCCCGCGCAGGGCGCGCGCGGCGATGCACTGCAGTCCGTCGAACACCTGGAACAGCGCGGCGATGAGGAAAAATCCCGCGGCGAGGCCCGCCACGGTATCAAAGCCGGGATCCCCCGGCGAGATGAAGATACGCGCGAAGCGGTCGCCGAGGCCGAGGGGCACCATGATCAGGATACTCACCGTGAGTAAGCCGATGCCCATGGCGAGCATGCCCGCGCGCCGCGCCGAGGCGGCGTCGCCGCGACCAACGCCATGGGCCACGCGCACCATGGCCGCCTCGGCAATGCCGAGCGCCACCATGAAGGAGATACCGATCCAGGAGAGCACGATCTCGTAGGCCGCCAGGGTCTCGGCCCCTATCATCCCGGAGAGGATCGACGCCGCGGTGAACATGCCCGCTTCCAGCAGCACCAGTCCGCCCACCGGAACGCCGAGAACGAAGATCTCCCGCACCACCGCGCGATCCACCCGCCAGTCAGAGGAAAACACCCCGTAACCACGCAGGTCGGCGGTGGCATGGATGTGCCAGAGGAGAGCGAAGAACATCAGCCAGGAGACGATGCTGGTGGCGAAGCCGGCGCCCGCGAGTCCCATGGCGGGAAGGAAGCCGACGCCATGTACCAGCAGGTAGGTAAGGCCGTAGTTGATCGCCACCGAGACCACGGTGATCACCATCACCGCCCGCGGCCGCGCGAGGGCGGCGACGAAGTTGCGCAGCACCGCGAACCACAGCATCGGCAACACGAAGCCACTCAGCCAGCGCAGGTACGGCCCGGACAGCGCCACTACCTCGGGATCCTGGCCGGTCCAGCGCAGCACGGCATCCATGTTCCAGACGATCCAGGTCGCCGGCAAACCCACCCACACAGAGATCAGCATTCCCTGGCGCACCGCGACCCCGGCGGCGCCACGGTCGCCGCCGCCATCGGCCTGGGCGCAGAGCACGCCGACGATGGACAGCACCCCCATGAGGATGACGACGATCTCCATCGACAGGTTGCCAGCGATGCCCACGGTGGCGAGTTCATGGTAGCCGAGCTTGCCCACCACCATCTTGGTGGTGATGAACATCGCCATCTCCGCCAGGTACGCCGCCACGAGGGGCAGTGCGATATGCAGGAGGAGAGCGGATTCCCGGCGCGCGGGGAGGGACATCGGACGAGCACGATTTGCGGGGGCGGAAGTATAGCCGAGGGCCGGTGCGCCAATGCCACGCGTGCGAGGGCTGCCGGGCGCGCGTATGCCAGTCCCGGTCGCTTGCGAAATGCAGTGGATCTACAGGTCCCTGGCGAGAGCCACTACACTGGAGCCGGGTAAAACTCGCAGGCAGGCGTTCCATGACCATCCCCGATCATTCGCTCTCCAGCGGCAACGTCGCCGCGCGCCAGCACGGCGCGATGGAATTCACCGAGGCGCCGGTGAACCTGCATGCGGTACGGCAGTACCGGCTGGACAGGGTTCGCGCGCAGTTGAGGCGCCTCGACTATGCCGGCATCCTGCTGTTCGATCAGGTCAATTGCCGCTATGCCTGCGACGCCACCAACATGCAGGTCTGGTGTTCCCACTACGAGACCCGCTGCGTGTTCGTCGCCACGGAAGGGCCGATGATCCTGTTCGACTATGGTAACTATCCGCATCTCGCGGAGGAACTGCCACTGATAGACGAGTACCGTGTAAACAGTTCCTTCTACTACTTCACCGCCGGCCCAAACACCGACCGGCGCGCGAAGGAATTCGGCCAGGTGATCGCCGACCTGGTGCGCGAACATGGTGGCGGCAACCATCGTCTTTCCGTGGACCGGCTGTCCTGGCAGGGCACGCGGCGGCTGCTCGACCAGGGCCTCAGCCTGCACGACGGGCTGGAGGTAATGGAACTGGCGCGGGTGCTGAAATCCGACGCCGAACTGGTGCTGATGCAAAAGGCTATCGACGTCTGCGAATTCGGTATCGCCAGGATGCGGGAAGCGATGGAGCCCGGCATCTCCGAGAATGCGCTCTGGGCGAAGCTGCACGAGGCCAACATCGCCCTCGGCGGTGAATGGATCGAGACGCGCCTGCTTTCGTCGGGTCCACGCACGTATCCCTGGTTTCGAGAGTCCTCGATGCGCGTGATCGAGGACGGCGACATGGTGAGCTTCGACACCGATCTTATCGGTCCCTACGGTTACTGCGCGGACATGTCACGAAGCTGGGTCTGCGGCGACAGGCCCAACGAAGAGCAACGGCGCATCTATGCCCTCGCGCGCGAACAGATCGAACACAACTGCGCTATTCTGAAAGCCGGCATGACGCTGCGCGAGGTCTCGGAACGAGCCTGGAAAATTCCGGATGAATTCGCCGCCAACCGCTACAGCAGCCTGATCCACGGCGTCGGGCTCGCCGATGAATATCCCTCCATCAAGCATATCCACGACTTCGACAGGAAAGGTTACGATGCCGTGCTGGAGGAGAACATGACGCTCTGCGTCGAATCCTACATTGGCTCGGAGAGGGGCGGCGAGGGCGTCAAGCTGGAGGAGCAGGTCGTGGTTACGGGGGAGGGTTGCTTGCTAATGTCGGGGTATCCATTGGAAGACTGGTAGGCCCGGTGTCCGACACTCAAGCCGCCATGCCGGATGGGTTCAGGGTGGCGAGAATGTTTTGTTCGATCCCCCGGGTATCATTTCTCTGCAGTGAGAATCGTGGGCCAAGCAAGCGGAAGGCGCGAGAGAAACAATACACATTGATCTGGGTTGCATTCACTGGGTTGATCGGGGTTGCCGCGGCTGTCGCCGTGGTTTTCCTGGCTGGTCGAAACCACGAGAAGCGAGCCGTCGAAATTCTCGTCTCAAGTCTCGAGACAGCGCCAGCTCCTGGTGCAAGCAGCGAGGAAAAGACCAGAGTTCCAGACGGGCTACCGTTACCAGTTGAGCGCTACCTGAGACGAGTACTGCCAAACGAGATCCACTCCATCCGTGGCGTATGGATGGAGCAGGTCGGCACGTTGCGTACCGGCACGAAGTCCGACAAGTGGATGGATTTCACTGCGCGCCAGTTCGTCGCGCCATCAGCGCCCGGCTTCGTCTGGAATGCGCGGGTCAGCCTGCCCCTGGGCGCGCATCTCCGCGTGCTGGACAGCTACGTTTCCGGGCAGGGTGGCGGCAGCGTCAGCCTGCTCTCCGCGATCAGGGTTTCCTCCGCCTCGAACGAACCCGAACTCAACTCGGGAGCGCTCCACAGGTACCTGGCGGAGTCGGTCTGGTATCCCGCCGCGCTGCTGCCCCGACGAGGCCTCTCCTGGACGCCGAAAGACGACAGGTCAGCTGTCGCTACGTTGACGGATCAAGGCATCGAGGTATCCCTCGAATTTCGCTTCAACGACGCCGATGAGGTGATCGCGATCTACAGCCCGGGAAGGTATGGCCGTTTTGACGGGGAATACCGTAAGGTCGCCTGGGAGGGTCGTTTCAGCGACTACAGGCAGACTGGCGGATACAGCATTCCCTGGCGTGGAGAGGTCGGCTGGTATGACGGCGGAACGCTGCACCTCGTCTGGGAGGGAGAAATCAAAAGTATCCATTTTCAGCGGGGCCAGTGATCCGCAATCGCCGCTCGCCACTGGTAGCGGTTGTCGCACGGGCGATGACTCAGTCATCATGGCGAAACATGCCTACGATGCTCGAGAAGTCCAGGCCGCCTGATTCCGCGCAGTGAAGGGTATAGAGGTTGCGCGCCAGTTCGCCCAGCGGGATCGCGCTGCCGGTGGCCATGGCGGCCTCGGCGGCAAGGCCGAGGTCCTTGAGCATCAGGGCGCTGCCGAATCCGCCGCTGTAGTCGCGCGAGGCCGGCGCAGCTTCCATCACCCCCGGCCAGGGGTTGTACTTCTCCAGAGACCAGTTGCCGCCCGAGCTGTTGCGCATGATCTCCGACAGCACCTTCGGGTCGAGGCCATTGGCAGCGCCCAGCGACAGCGCCTCTGAGGTGCCGATCATGTGAATCGCGAGAAGCATGTTGTTGGCGATCTTCGCCGCCTGCCCCGCGCCGGCGGCGCCGGCATGAAAGATGTTCTGGCCCATGATCTCCAGCAACGGGCGTGCCCGTTCCAGGGCGCCGGCCTCGCCGCCGACGATGAAGGTGAGCGTGCCGGCGGTCGCCCCGGCGGTGCCGCCCGAAACGGGGGCGTCGATGAATTCGAGGCCCAGCTCGGCGGCCGCCGCGGCCACCTTGCGCGAACTTGCCGGCGCGATGGTGGAGCAGTCGATCACCAGGCTGCCCCTGGCAATGGACTGCAACAGACCATCGGCGCCCAGGTACAGCGATTCCACGTGCTGGCTCGCCGGCAGCATGGAGATCACGGTGTCGGCGCCGGTCACGGCCTCGCCGGCGCTGGTGGCCGGCGTGGCCCCGGCCTCGCCGGCGGCTGTCATGGCCGCGTCGCTGAGATCGTAGGCCGTGATTCCGTGTCCGGCTTTCAGCAGGTTGACCGCCATCGGTCCGCCCATGTTACCCAGGCCGATAAATGCAATCGTCGTCATGGAAATTCTCTCCTCAGGTGTTCGTTTCCAGGTCCGCCAGCGGGTGTTCACCCGGCCAGCGTGGCCTGAGCAGTTCGTCGATCAGGTCCGCCCCGGCGTCTGCGAGGCTGGCCGGCTCCCAGCGCGGCTTCCTGTCTTTCTCGATGATCAGGGCGCGGATGCCTTCCATGAAGTCGCCATGGGCGCTGCATCCCAGGGCCGCGGCGTACTCGGTCCGCAGCACTTCCGCGAAGCTCGCGCCGACGAGGCGCTCCTGCAGGGCCCAGGTCATCAGCACGGAGCTGGGTGCGCCACTCGCCAGGGCCGCCGCATGGGGCGCGGCCCATTCGTCTGTTTCGGCATAGGCGGCAATCGCGTCGGCGGCCTCGGAAGGCGTGGCCGATCCGGCAATGCGGGTGAGATCGGCGAACCGCGGCGCCAGCGCCGAAGAGCCGACCAGCGGCCAGTCGGCGGCGGCGTTCAGGTGACGGCGCAGCAGGGTATTGTCCCCGGCCGCCTCGCCCTGCCAGTCGAGCCCGGCCAGGCCCGCGAACACGTCGTCCCTGGCGTCCTGCTGGATGGGCAGGTCCGCCATGCCGGCGAAGATGGCGTCCGCGGCGTTCATACGCGCGCCGGTCAGGCCCAGGTAGCGACCGATGCCGCCGGGCATGCGGCCGAGGTACCATGTGCCGCCCACGTCGGGGAACAGTCCGATGGTGATTTCCGGCATCGCCATCATGCTACGTTCCGTCACCACGCGGTGGCGGGCCGCGCAGCCGACACCCACGCCGCCGCCCATCACGATGCCGTGCATCCAGCTCACGAAGGGCTTGGGATAATTGAAGATCCGGTGATTTAGCCGGTACTCGTGACTGAAGAATTTCTCGGCAAAGGCATTGCGGCCGTTGCCGGCTTCACGCATCGCGGTGTAGAGAACCTGCAGGTCGCCGCCGGCGCAGAAGGCCTTGTCGCTACTCGCATCGAGCCAGACGGCCGCGACCGCCGTATCGTTCCGCCAGGCGATCAGTTGCGCATCCAGCGCATCGATCATCTCGAGCGAGAGTGCGTTGAGGGAGGACGGGCTGTCCAGCGTGGCGACGCCGATGCCGAAACCGCCGCGCGCGGGCTCGACGCGGAACCGGATGGGCGCGTGGGTGGTATCCTCGGTCCCGGTCCCGCTCACTGGCCCTTCCATTCCGGCGCGCGCTTTTCCAGGAAGGCGCTCACGCCCTCGGCCTGGTCTTGCGTGTCGAAAAGGCCGAGGAACAGTTCACGCTCACGCGGCAGCGCCTGCGCGGAATCCGCGCGCGCGGCATGGATCAGGGACTTGCAGGCCGCGACGCTGCCCGGGCTCTGGCGATCGACCTTGCCGGCCAGCGCCAGCGCGGCCTCGACGGACTGACCGGTTTCCACCACTTCCTCGACGAGGCCGATGCGCAGCGCGGTCTCGGCGTCCACGTGCTCGCCACAGAGGATGATGCGCTTGGCCCAGGCCTCGCCTACGGCATGGGCCAGCCACTGGGTGCCGCCGGCGCAGGGCAGCAGGCCCACGGAACCTTCCGGCAGGGCGAGCTGGGCATGGGATTCGACGATCCGGATATCGCAGGCCAGCGCCGCTTCCAGGCCGCCGCCCATGGCATAGCCGTTGATCGCCGCGATGCTCACACCGCGGAAGGCGGCGAGGGATTCGAAGGCCTCGCCGAAGGCGCGCGCCATGTCGGCGCCGGCGACCTTGCCACCTTCGGCAAAGGTCTTCAGGTCGGCGCCCGCGCTGAAGAACTTCGGTCCCTGCCCGGTCAGCACCAGGGCGCGGATGCCCTCGTCGCTTTCCAGTTCCCCGACCAGGTCGCGCAGGCCGCGCAGCGACTCCAGCTTCCAGGTATTGGCGGGCGGGTTGTTGATGGTGACCAGCGCGGTGCTGCCGCGCTTGTCGAGGTCGAGCAGTTCGGTCATGACAGCGATTCCGTTGAATCCTGGTCGAGCAGGTTGCGCGCGATGATCACGCGCATGATTTCGTTGGTGCCTTCCAGTATCTGGTGCACGCGCACGTCGCGCAGCAGCCGCTCCAGCGGGTACTCGCGGATGTAGCCATAGCCGCCGTGCAGTTGCAGGGCGTCGTTGCAGATGGAAAAGCCCAGGTCGGTGGCGAGGCGTTTCGCCATGGCGCAGAACGTGGTGGCGCCGGGATGGCCACCGTCGAGCTTGCTGGCCGCCAGGCGCACCATCTGTCGCGCCGCCACCAGCTCGGTGACCATGTCGGCCAGCTTGAACTGCAGCCCCTGGAACTCGGCCAGCGTTCGACCGAACTGCCTGCGCTCCTTCATGTAGCGCTGGGCCGCATCCACGGCGCCCTGCGCCGCGCCCACCGAGCAGGTGGCAATGTTGATGCGCCCGCCGTCGAGTCCTTTCATGGCGATCTTGAAGCCCCCGCCTTCCTCGCCGAGCCGGTTGGCAGCCGGGACCTCGGCATTGTCGAAGCTGATGGTGCGGGTGGGCTGGCTGTTCCAGCCCATCTTGGTCTCCTTCTTGCCGTAGCTGATGCCGGGGGTATCGGCGGGCACGGCAAAGGTGGTGATGCCGCGCGCGCCGTCATCCGAGGTGCGCGTCATCACCACGAGCCAGTCGGTGGAGCCGGCGCCGGAGATAAAGGCCTTGCTGCCGGTCAGGCGATAGACGTCGCCGTCGCGCTCGGCACGGGTGCGCAGGGAGGCCGCGTCCGAGCCGGCGCCCGGTTCGGTCAGGCAGTAGGAGGCGAGCTTTTCACCGCTGGCGAGCTGCGGCACCAGGGTTTCGGCCAAATCGGACTGCGCCCAGTTCGCCACCATCCAGGTCGCCATGTTGTGGATGGTGATGTAAGCCGCGGTGGACGGGTCGATGCGCGCCATCTCCTCGAAGATGATGGTCGCGTCCAGGCGCGAGAGGCCGAGGCCGCCGAGGGCCTCGGGGGTGTACACGCCGCAGAAGCCGGTCTCGCCGGCGTGGCGGATCTGCTCTACCGGAAAATGGCCGGTCTCGTCCCAGTCCGCCGCATGGGGGCCGAACTCCTGCTCCGCGAACCTGCGCGCCGTTTCACGAAAGGATCGCTGGTCGTCGGAAAGCTCGAAATCCATGCCACGCGCTGTCCGCGGTTCAGCCGAGCTTGATGGTGGTGTTCACCCCGCTGCTCGCGGCGTCATCGAACCAGCGCGAGGTCACGGTCTTGGTCTGGGTGTAGAACTGGATCACCTGCTTGCCGTAGGGACCGAGATCGCCGAGCTTGGATCCGCGCGAACCGGTGAACGAGAACAGCGGCACCGGCACCGGGATCGGCACGTTGATCCCCACCTGGCCGACGTCGATTTCCTCCTGGAACCTGTGCGCGGCCGCGCCGGACTGGGTGAAGATCGCCACGCCATTGCCATTGGGATTGGCGTTGACGATGTCGATCGCCTCGTCCAGCGACTCCGCCGACAGGACGACCAGCACCGGTCCAAAGATTTCCTCGTCGTAGATCTTCATGCCGGGTTTGACGCCGGAAAAGATGGTCGGGCCGACAAAATTACCGCTGGCATAGGCATCCGACACGGTCGGCCGGCGGCCGTCGAGTTCCAGCGTTGCGCCCTCGTTCTTGCCCTGTTCGATCAGGCCTTCCACCCGACCGAGTGCGGCGGGGGAGATCAGCGGTCCGACGTCCGTGCCCGCCTCGTGGCCTGCGTCGACCCTGAGGGCTTTCGCTTTCTCCACCAGGTCGGGAATCCAGTTGCCTGCCTCGCCCACCATGACGGCCACGGAGATCGCCATGCAGCGCTGGCCGGCGGCGCCAAAGGCCGCGCCCGCCAGGTTGTTGAGCGTCTGTTCCCGGTTGGCGTCCGGTAGCACGACGGCATGGTTCTTGGCGCCCATCATGCACTGCACGCGCTTGCCGGCCTGGCTGGCACGATGATAGACGTGGGTGCCCACGCGGGTGGAACCGACGAAGGAGACCGCCCTGATGTCCGGGTGGTCGCAGATGGCGTTGACGATGTCCGGCCCGCCATGCACCACGTTGAGCACGCCCGCGGGAATGCCGGCTTCCAGCGCCAGTTCCGCCAGGCGCATGATCACCATCGGATCCTGCTCGGAGGGTTTGAGGACGAAGGTGTTGCCGGTGACGATCGCCATCGGGAACATCCACAGCGGAATCATGGCCGGGAAGTTGAACGGCGTGATCCCCGCGCAGACGCCCAGCGGTTGCTGGAGGGTGTAGGTATCCACACCGCTGGCCACGTTGTGGGCCAGTTCACCCATCTGCAGGGTGCCGATGTTGGCGGCATGCTCGACCACTTCCAGGCCGCGGAACACGTCGCCCTCGGCGTCCGGCAGGGTCTTGCCCTGCTCGGCGGTGAGGATCGCCGCGAGTTCCTTCATGTTCTCCCGGATCAGCTGCTGGTACTTGAGAAAGATGCGGGCGCGGGTGCCGATCGGGGTCTTGCGCCAGGTCTTGAAAGCCCCGGCGGCCGCGGCCACGGCGGCATCGAGCTCCGCGGTAGTGGCAAACGGCACCTGCGCAAGAACCTCCTGGTTGGCCGGGTTGATGACATCGCGCCAGTCGTTGCTCTGCGAATCGACAAACACGCCGTCGATCAGCAGTTTGACCTTGGGAACAACGGCCGCGACAGGTTTGACGGCAGTCTGGGTCATGGCAATACCACGCATACGGGAGGGAAAGTGAACCTACGAATTATTCACAGAAAGGCGGTCCTGTAAACCGCTCGCACGCCCGGTACGCCGGGCCACGCCAATTCGCGCAGACCCCGGGGGGACAACCATCAACGGCCCGTCCCGGATATGCGTGGACGGCATGTCCGTGACAAAATGCCCGACCCTGCCGATGAAGCCAATCGGAATGCCACGGATTGTTCTCCTCACCCTGGTCGCCCTGTTTCCGGCGATCTCCGTCGCTCATCCTTCCACGCTGCCTGTCGACGAGCAGGCGAACGCCTGGCTCGAGTCTTTTACGCCTGAGGCTCGCGGGAAAGCCACCTTCTCTTTCGACGACCCCGAGCGCTACCGTTTTCGCTGGACGCCAGGTCAGCGGGAGGGGGTGAAACTCGACGAACTGGACGACGCCCAGCGCCATGCCCTGCGCGATCTCCTGCGCACGGTGCTGAGCGAGGCCGGGGCGAACAAGGTGGACGCCATCATTGCCACCGAGGCGGCCCTCGGCGTGCTCACCAACGCGACGTCATATCGCGACCCGGAGAAATACTGGACCGCGATCTTCGGTAACCCGGGGGAGGCCAACTGGGGCCTGCGCTTCGAGGGCCATCACCTGTCGGTGAACCTGACCTTCTCCGGCGCGAAGATCGTCTCTGGCTCGCCCCTGTTCCTCGGCGCCAATCCCGAGACCGTGCCCTCGGGTCCGGACGCGGGGCTGCGTGCCCTGGCCGGCGAAGTGGACCTGGCCCGGGAGCTGTACCTGTCCCTCGACGAGAAACAGCGCGAGGTCGCCCGCGGAAGCGAGGAGTGGTTCGTGGGGTTCCTGACCTCGGCGGGAGAGCGGCGCGCCAACCTCGGCAAGCCCGCCGGGATCGCTGCCACCGCGCTGAACGATGACCAGAAGGAAGCGCTACGTCGCGTGATCGCGGTCTACGTGGAATCCATCGCCCCCGGTTACGCGGCGCCCTACCTCGAGCGCGCCTTCGCCGAGGAATGGCCCGACCTGCGTTTCTTCTGGGAAGGGTCAGAAGAGCCGGGCAAGGACTACTACTACCGCATCGCCGGCAAGCGCCTCCTGATCGAGCACGAGAACCGTTCCGGCGGCACTCACGTGCACGCGGTCTGGCGCGACGCGGAGGCGGATTTCGGCGGGATGTAGCGAGGAGGCGCTGGCCGGAATTCGCAGGATCAGTCGTAGTGAAGCAGCCTGCCCAGCATCGGGTAGTAGAGCGCGGCTCTCGCCGGGCTTCCTTCCAGCGCTTGCAGGATGGTGGTGTAGCGCATCATCGTGTTCCGGTAGCGTTCCCGCTCCGCCGCGAGGAAGGCATCCAGCGTTGCCTCGTCGTCGTGGCGGCTCGACTTGAAATCGAGCACCCAGCGGATGCCATCGCCGTCGCGAAAGGTGCGGTCGAGTACGACGTTGCGTATAGCACCCTCCTCGATTCCGGTGAGCGCCCATTCCGTGCGGATGTCTTCATGCCGCGCAGAGAATATCCACGCCGCCTGCGCGTCCCGCTGAACCCGGGACAGCGCGGATTCCACGTGCGCCAGCGCCTCGTCAAGCTGGCTTGCCGCCAGGCCGTTTTCCCCGAGGAACCTCCGCCAGCGGCTCCGGTCCCTCTCGGAGAACGTATTGCCCTGCCAGGCATCCCAGCCAGTCCGGTCGATGAACTGCAATTCCTGGTGGATCACGATTCCCGCGATTCGGGCGGATTCGCGCGCCCAATCGAACTCAATGGCCTCCGCCTCCTTCGCGCGGCCCGGTTCGAGTTGCGCGCGGGGAACTGGTGAGGGCAGGTCGGGGAGGGTCCAACCGGCATCCAGGCGCACCAGCTTCGACGGTTTGGTCGTTCCGGTTGTCTCGTCAGGGGACGGCGGCTCCGTCCAGCGATCCAGCGCTTGCTGGAAGTCGGCATCCATCGCGGGCCAGAGCAGGGCCAGCAACGACGAAGACGCCGGTGGGCTCGGCACCTCACCCTTCGTGTTCGGCCTGGCGCTGCCGAAAAGGTGTAATCGCCGCCGGGCACGGGTGCAGGCGACGTAGAGAAGACGACTCCTCTCGTTGCGCTGCTGCTCCTTCTCCAGCTCGGTGAGGTAGTCGTAGACAGGGCTCGTCTCGTTGCTGTGCGCTCTCGGGGCGATCAGGAGGCGATCCGGCAGGCGCTTCCAGCGTAGCAGCGGTTTGCTGTCCCCCATGGAGACACGGTGCAGACCCGGCAGGACAACGGTATCGAATTCCAGGCCCTTGGCGCCGTGGATGGTCATCAGCTTGACCCGCTCATCCCGGTGATGTTCAGCGTAGAGATCGGCGATGGCGGTCTGTAACGACTCGGCGTGGATCGCGAGGCCTTCGTTCTCCATCGTTTTTACCAGTGCGACCAGCTGGCTGCAGTTGTCCAGGTCATCGGTCTCCACCACCGCGGGGCCGCCGAGGCGCAACCAGCAGGCCTCCAGGTTGCGGGACAGCGGCAGCCGCGCGCGGTCCTTGAGACCCTGCGTCACCACGTTCCGGGTCTTTTCGATCCGCCGGCGGGAATCCGCGGGCAGTCGCGCGAGTCTGTCTTCGTCGCCGAGCGCGGCCAGCACCGGGTTTTCTCCACCCTCGCCGACAAGACAGATGAGTTCATCCAGCGTGGCGCCGGCCCACGGCGCGCGCAGCAGGCCGAACCAGGCCACGTCATCCGCCGGCTGCGCCAGGACCCCGGCGAGCGCCAGCAGGTCCTGCACCGCCTGGCGCTCGCCCAGGTGCTCCAGCTTCAGGCCCTGGAACGGGATCTGGCGGTCGTTCAACTGCTCCACGATATGCGCGAGATGCCCGCGCGAGCGTCCCAGCACCGCGATCTCCCCGTCCGGGAATTCCTCCAGCGTGCGCGCGATACAGTCCACCACTTCCACGGCCTCGGTCACGTGGTCGCGGCGGATCGCGGCATGCATTGTGACCCCTGCCCCGTCGTCCGGCGGTCGGAAAGCGCTGGCCGCGGTGTATTCCACGGCGCCGTGGACCACGCTGCGACGTGCCGGCATCACCTGGGGGAAGGCCTGGTTGAACCAGTTGACAAGCTCCGGCGCCGAGCGAAAGTTGGATTCGAGGTTGAGCCTCTCCGGCAGGACGTCGTCGATTCCGTGGTCCTGGACGGTCATGAAATTCCCCACCTCCGCTTCGCGGAAGCGGTAGATCGACTGCATCGGGTCGCCGACGAGAAACAGGCTGCGGCCGTCGTCCGGCTGCCAGCCCGCCAGCAGCTTGCGCAACAGCTCGATCTGTCCGGTCGAGGTGTCCTGGAACTCGTCCATGAGGATATGGCGGAGCTGGTAGTCCAGCGCCAGGCCGAGGTCCGAGGGATCGTCGCCGCCTCCCAGCGCCATGTCCGCGCGCTGGGAAATCTCGGTGAAGTCGGCGCTGTGCTCGGCCTTGAACTGCAGCCGAAGCTCCGCCGCCGCCACCGGCAGCAGGGTCAGCAATGCATCGATGTTCTCCCACTCGGTATCGCTGATCTGCGGATCCGGCAGGATGCTGACCCGTTGCCAGGCCTGTACCTGTCCCGGATCGTCCGCCAGCGCCTCCAGCAATGCGGACATGCGTTGCTTGGTTTCCTTCTCGTCTGGCGGAAAGCCGATAGTCCTGTCGAGACGCTTGCGCACGGTCTGGTCATTCGTCAGCAGCAGGAACGCGAGTCCCCGCCAGTGATCGACCTGCCAGCAGTCCGGCTCGGGAAAGCCGACGCTGGAAATCCAGGGAGCCAGCTTTTCCAGGGTGTTGGATTTCGCGTTGTTTTCGGGACGCTGGACCTGTTGGGCTGCCAGGGTGGCGGACCTTGCCAGCTCCTGTCGCCAGCCTGGGTCCATTTGCCTATGGCAGTCCCGCAACGTGTCATTGATGGTTTCCTGCCACCAGCCCTCGAACTGCGCGCGGTCATGGCTGCGCAGGATATGCATCCAGCGGTCGCGTCCGTCCAGCATGTCCGCGAGCAGGGTCTGGGCAAGCGTGCGATTGGCGTCGACCAGGCGCAGCAGGCGGGCGCAGGCACCGGCCAGTTCCGGCCGCTGCCTGTCCTCCACCAGTTGCAACGTGACGTCCGCTGCTGCCTGGTAGAGCTGATCCGCATTCTCCATCGGCACGGGGACGCCGCCGAAGCGCGCCGACCAGGGCATCCGCCGCACCAGTTCCTGGCAGAAGCTGTCGATGGTCTGGACCCTGAGTCGACGAGGATTGGCTGCGAGGCTCCAGCCCAGCTCCGCGTCCCGCGCGGCGGCGGCGCGGGCCAGTTCCAGGGTTTCCCCATCGGCAGGTTTCCTGCCGTCGGAGTCGAGCCCATCGAGCGCGAACACGATGCGCTGTCGCATCTCCGCGGCGGCCTTGCGGGTGAAGGTGATCGCGAGTATCTGTTCCGGCGCGTCAACGGTGGCCAGCAGGCGGAGATACCGGCGCACCAGGAGCCCGGTCTTGCCGGATCCCGCCGGCGCCTGGACGATGAAGGACGCCCCCGGGTCGAGGGCGCGCTCGCGGCTGGGCTGGTCGACGGGTTCAGTCATCACCGAACCGATCGTTTTCGGATTCGTTGTCGGTGAGCACGACCTTGCTGCGGCAGAACGCGGGCGTGGAGCAGTCGCGGCAGACGCCCCCGTTGCCCGGATCGATGCGCGCGTCACCGGAAAGAAACTCTCGCGCGAGACCGCCCAGCGTAGCCTGCCAGCGGGGCGCGTGATTGGTCCATTCGCCGTAGTCATCGCGAATGTTTGAACGTTTGACCGGCGCATTGACCTTCAGGCCAGCGTGGTCGCCGAGCCCGGACTCGTCCGGGTGGCGCTCCGGGTCCAGCAACCCATCGAGCGCGCATTCGCCCAGTCGCACGCGGGCGAAGGCGACGACGCTGACGGGTATTGCCTCCGCCGCTTGCGAGAGGACGTAGAGCGGCAACTGCGGATCCCCGGGGCGCTCGGCAAACCAGTTGGCGATGGACTGTCCGCCACCGGTCTTGTAGTCGATCAGCGCCAGGCTGCCGTCGGCGAAACGATCCATGCGGTCGATCCGGAACGAAAGGTCGAGGCCTTCGAGCTGGAGGGGGACTTTCTCCTCCCGCCCGATCACCTCGAACGGCGCCGTGCGCGCTCGTTCGATGGCGAACCATTCGTGCAGGGTGGCCCGCAACCATTCCCGCTGGGTTTCGAAGAACGCGTCACCGCAGCCGCTGACCTTGCGGTCACGGCCGCTGCTGGCATCGATGGATGTGACGATGAGTGTATCCAGGGCGGCAGCATCCGTGGCGGCCAGAGTGGCGGAATCTCCGAGCCTGCGCCAGACCGTGTCCAGCACCCGGTGCACCAGCGTTCCCCGGCGCATCGGATCCAGGCCGGGGCGATTGAATGCGTGATCCCCGGCTCCCAGCCGATCGCGCAGAAAGGCGCTCCGCGGGCAACGTGACTGGCGCTGGACCAGGCCGGTGCCGCCGGAGACGGTACCGCCGGGATGGGGCGGACCGTTGTCGTCGTCGATTTCGTCGAGTGACGCGCGGACTGCCTGAATCCTTGAGGCCAGGGTAGCCGCCGGTTCGCTTGTCGGCGGCTGTCCCGCCGCATTGCCCAGCAGCGGGCTTGGCATCAATTGCGTATCACCATCGTGGCGGGGTCTGCTCTGCACCAGGGTCTCCGTACTTGCAGCCAGGCGGGCATGCCTGCGGGCGGCCAGTGCATGGGCGAGGGTGACGTCGGCATCCGGGCAGCCCGCGTCACGCTGCACGCCCACCGGAAGGAACGGGTCCGGAGTCGGCGCGGACGGCCAGTGCTCACCCGTCAGGTCGGCGAACCAGGCCTGGTCGAATTCGAGCCCGGCCGCCTCGCGAATGTCGAGCACTTCGAGCGACGTCTCCGGCGATTCGGGCTGGAACGTCTTTGCCGCCAGGCCGCGACCCAGCAGCGCGACCGCGCGCGTCAGCCCGGTTTCGCCGTGCACCATTTCCAACGTGGCGAGGTGGAGGACCTGCTCGAGAATGGCTTCCCGGGCCTGGAACTGGTCGCTATCCAGCGACTGGCCCGCGGCGGGCCAGCCGAGGTCTCCGGTGAGCGCGAGGATCACGCCCGAGAGCGCAGTCAGCGGGGCCTGCGCGGGGGTTTCACGAACACGGGCCCGCGCATTGACCAGGCGGTCTACCAGTAGTGGACAGCCCAGGCCGGAAAGCTCGCGCAACAGTTTGTCGATATCATGGTTCCAGGGTAGCCGCTCCCGCAGGGCAAGCGCCGCCGACGCGCGCGGCAGCAACTCCTCGCCATGACCGCCGATCACCGGAGACAGCAGCAGGCTCTCGGTCTCCTCCAGGGTCAGGGAATCCGCCGTCAGGGCGTCCAGCGCGGAAACCAGGCCCCTCGCGAAGGGATGGGCGTCCAGCCGATCGCCAAGGGAAACGTGAAATGGCAGGTCACGGCTCTCGCCGGGATTAACCGCCTGGTCGGGGGCGAGGACGGCCGTCAGCGTTTCGGTGATCTCGTCCCGGCGGGCGGCAAGATCCGGCACCACGATGGCAAGTCGCGCCGTGGGAGAGGCGGCCATGTGCTTCGCCGCCCAGCCCGCCGCCGCGCGCCACTGCGTATCGGCATCGTCAAAGGCATGGCAGGGGATGGCGGAAACATCGCGCCACCCGGGCTTGAGCACCTCGATTGCCGCGCCGCCTTTCTCCAGCGCGGCGATGAGGTGTTTCTGCTGCGCGGTCAGGATGTCGAACCCTGCCAACAGCAGGGGCGTGGCAGGCAGGGAATCCGTCGCCGCGGCGAGTACATCCGGCAGCCGGTAGCGATCGGTCCAGCCGCGTTCCACGCAGCGCGCTTCGTAAGTCCTTAACCAGCGGCGAAAGCCGGCATGGTCCGGGTGGCGGGAGGGCGGCAGGTCGTCGCCGGGTATACGCCATTCCCGCATCCGGCGCAACGTCGCGATGGCTGCGGTAGCCGTGGCCTCGACGTTCCAGAGCGGCTCTTCCGCGGCGTGGTGCCGCGCCAGATCATCCTGCACGATTTCCTGCCACACCAGCTGCAGCTGGGCGTCGTTGAGTGCAGTGAGGCCTTCCCCCGCCGTATCCGGCTGCAGCTCCTGGCAGCGCCCAATCCATGCGTCCCAGGTCAGGATGTCCGCGCTCTCCCAGGCTTTCCTGCCGGATTCGACCATGTCGTGGTCGTACTGGCCCCGCAGTTCGCGCGCGAGCCGGCGGGTGGCGGTGACCACGGTCCCGCCCTCTGCGATACATTCCGCGATGGCCGGGTTCAAGACAGGATTCAGAACGAAGTCCCGGCGAAGCAGAACGAAATCCCAGCGAAGGCCGGGATCCATTTCATGCGCCCTGCACGCTCCGTGGCATGGACGCCAGCTTTCGCTGGCGTTTCGGAGTATTGGCCTGAAATCCCAGCGAAGGCTGGGATCCATTTCATGCGCCCTGCACGCTTCGTGACATGGACGCCAGCTTTCGCTGGCGTTTCGAGAGGCTGGACAGGTGCGCCCTGGATCAAGAGGTTTAGCCCGGATGTTTCATCAGGTTGCAACCGGGCCCGTTTTCGGCTGGTGGAATATTCGGGCTCAATTCGGCTGCGCCCGCTGCATGCTGGCGTTGAGCGCTTCCGCCATCTCGCGGCTGCGCTCGTGACTGAGGCGCCGCTCGAGCAGTGGTATCAGGATCGACTCCACCCGGTCGTGGTGACGGGCGAGGATGTTGGCGGTGCGAACGAAGGTATCGAGCCGGTCAACCATCGCCGACCGCAGGGAGCCTTCACCGCCCCCGGCGGCATCGAGCTGGTCGAGGGCCTCGTTCAGGCCGGTGAGGCTGCGTCTGAGTATCATGAAGTCGGTGCGCACGAGCTCGCCGTCCTCCTCGCCGCCCTGTTCCCGGCTGACCTCCTCGAAGCCGCTCTCGCTCACTTCCAGGGTGCCGAGGAGCAGGCGCGAGAACAGCCCGAGGTGGCGCCGCGCGGCGCCGAGATCGAGCGCCGTGACCGCCTCGAGGAACTGGTGGTAGCGATGCCCGGCGACGCTGTACCAGTGGTCCAGCTCGGCGGGCAGGGGGTGTTCCCGGGGTTCGCTCATCGGCCGGTATCAGTCGCGGGCGAGCCGTTCCATGCGGCGGGCGAGGGTGAAGTCGAGCGCGGTGATGCCACCGGCCTCGTGGGTGTACAGGTTGACCTCAACCACGCTGTAGACGTTGGACCAGTCCGGGTGGTGATTCATTTTCTCCGCGAGCATGGCAGCGCGGGTCATGAAGCCGAAGGCGGTGACGAAGTCGTCGAAGGTGAAGCGGCGGCAGAGCCGGCCGCCGATCAGCGTCCATTCCTCCTGCGCGTCCTGGTTGAGTTCGTCCAGGGCCTGCTGGAGTTCGCCGATGGTCAATACCTTTTCAGTCATGCTGGCGTGTCGCGCGGGATCAGGCGAAGGGCGGAAATCCGCCGTCGGCCCACACGGGGCCCGAGACGATGGGGTTCTCCATCATCGCGACGATGGCGTCGGCGATCTCCGCGGGTTCGATTTTACGATCTATGAGGACCATTTTCCGCAGGTGTTCCTCGAACAGGCCGTCCGGAAGCTGCTCCACCATCGGGGTGGCGACGAAACCGGGATGAATCGCCTTGACCTGCACCCCGTGGTAGGCGCCCTCGATGTTGAGCGTCTTCGCCGCTGCGTTGAGTCCGGACTTCGCGCTCGAATAGGATACCTGGCCGCGGTTGCCGCGGCAGGCTACGGAGCCGATGAGCACCGCGGAGCCCTGGAACTCTTCCTGTGCGGTCCAGCGCCCGATGCCCTTTTGCGCGCGGTCGCGGGCTATGCCTGCGATCATCTCCATGGTCCAGTAGGTCGGGTGCATCAGGTTGACCTCGAGCACCTGTCGGAACAGGTCCTCGTCGTAGAGCTCGGTGGTTCCGGTCTCGCGGTCGACCTTGACCGCCATGGCGTCGCGCAGGATGCCCGCCGCGGGCACGCAGATCCGCACCACGCCGCGGCCGGCCATGTCCGCGAATACCTTCGCTCGAAACGCGCTGTCGGTGACATTTCCCTGGAAGGCGACGGCCACGTCGCGGCCGGCATCGACGTTGACCTGTTGCGCGGCCCCGCTAATGCCGTCGGTCAGGTCGACCATGCCCACGGCGCTCACCCCGCCGGCCACCAGCCGGCGTACAACCGCGTTGCCGATGCCGCTGGCGGCGCCGGTGACGACCGCCACCGTGTTTTCGATCTTCATCGGAGACTATTCTTCAATCGGGAAAGGGGCAGGGATCAAACCACAAAGAGGGCGCATTGGAAAGCCGGTGACGCGATGCCTCCGGTGTCTCCGCGGACTCCGCGCGAATGGCTGCCATGGCCCGCCCGAGCGGGCTCCATGAGAATGAAGTTTGCTATAATCCGCCGATTTTCCGCCCCCCGGAAACGGTCCCGGCGTGGCTGGAACCCATTTCCGCCCGCGGCCGGTCGCCCACCGGAACGGGACCCTGGCGGAACAGTTGAACAGTTTCCTTATACAAATCGAGTCCTGAGGTAAATCGTGACTGACGAGCCTGTAGATCACAAGCGTCGGCGCTTGCTAACCATCGCCACGTCGGGTGTCGGCGCGGTCGGCGCGGCAGCCCTGGTGGTGCCGTTCGCCGGCAGCATGGTGCCCAGCGAAAAGGCCAAGGCGGCCGGCGCGCCGGTGAAAGTCGATATCAGCAACCTGGAATCAGGTCAGCAGCTGACCGTCGAATGGCGCGGCAAACCGGTGTGGATCATCCGCCGCAGCAAGGAGGTCCTCGACTTCCTGCCGAGCATGGACGGCCAGCTGGTAGACCCCGGATCCGAGATGGCCCAGCAGCCGGACTACGCGCGCAACGAGCTGCGCTCCATCCGCGAGGAAGTGGTCGTGCTGGTCGGGATCTGTACCCATTTGGGCTGTTCCCCCAAGTACCGACCCGAGTTTGCCGCCACCGCGGAAGCGGCCTTCCTCTGCGCCTGCCACGGATCGCGCTTCGATCTCGCCGGCCGGGTGTACAAGAACGTGCCGGCGCCGAAGAACCTCGAGGTGCCACCGCACGTGTACACGAGCGACACTGAAATCCTCATCGGATCCGACTCGGAGGCAGCGTAATGAGTTTCAACGAGTGGTTCAACAAGCGCTTCCCCGCGGACAAGATGATGCGGGAGCACCTGACCGAGTACTTCGCGCCTAAGAATTTCAATTTCTGGTACTTCTTCGGCAGCCTGGCGCTCATGGTGCTGGTGTTGCAGATCGTCACCGGCGTCCTGCTGGCGATGAACTACAAGCCCGACGCGGAACTCGCCTTCGCCTCCGTCGAATACATCATGCGCGACGTATGGGGTGGCTGGTTCGTGCGCTACATGCATTCCACCGGCGCCTCGTTCTTCTTCATCGTGATCTACCTGCACATGTTCCGCGGGCTGCTCTACGGTTCCTACAAGAACCCGCGCGAGCTGGTCTGGATCTTCGGCATGGTGATCTACATCGCGATGATGGCGACCGCTTTCTTCGGCTACCTGCTGCCCTGGGGGCAGATGTCCTACTGGGGAGCACAGGTCATCGTCAACCTGTTCGAGACTCTGCCCATCATCGGCGGCGCGCTGTCCGAGTGGATCCGCGGCGACTACGTGATCTCCGACATCACGCTGAACCGCTTCTACGCGTTCCACTACCTGATCCCGTTCATCCTCGTCGCCCTCGTGGTGCTGCACATCATCGCGCTGCACGAGACCGGTTCCAACAACCCGGACGGGGTGGAGATCAAAAAAGGTCCGAAAGGCAATCGCTGGAGCAAGGACGCGCCCGCCGACGGCATCCCCTTCCATCCGTACTACACGGTGAAGGACCTCCTCGGCGTGGTGGTGTTCCTGGTGTTCTTCTTCGCCGTGGTGTTTTTCTTCCCGGAGATGGGCGGCTACTTCATCGAGGCGCCTAACTTCGAGCCCGCCAACCCGCTGAAGACCCCGGAACATATCGCGCCGGTGTGGTACTTCACGCCCTACTACGCCATTTTGCGCGCGGTGCCGAGCTTCGCCGGCACCCAGGTCTGGGGCGTGCTCGCCATGGGCGCCGCCATCGTGCTGTTCTTCTTCCTGCCCTGGCTGGATCGCAGCCCGGTCAAGTCGGTGCGCTACAAGGGCCCGTCCACCAAGGTGTTCCTCGCGATCTTCGTGGTCACGTTCCTGGTGCTCGGCTGGCTCGGCACCGAGGCGCCGTCAGTGGAACTCACCGCGATGGCGCAGTTCCTCACCGTGGTCTACTTCCTCTTCTTCCTGCTGATGCCCTGCTATTCCGGCACCGGAGACAACCTGGGATTCAGCGGTTTCCTCCTGTTCGTCATCGGCCTGTTGATGTCGCTCGGCCTGTTCTACCTCCTGTGGGGCGAAACGCCGGACCTGTCCACCGCCATGAAATGGTTCTATACCCTGGTGACCATCGCTATCCTGTTCTTCCTCGGCGTCAAGCCGGGCTGGATCAGGGCCGACGCGATCAAGCCCGTACCCGAGCGGGTGACCGGATGAAGACGTACGCCATGAGAACTCTCGCAATCCTCTCGCTGCTGGCGCTCGCGCCGGTTTCCGTTCACGCGGCCGGCGGCCATGGGCTCGACCTGGAGCCGATGGAAGTGCGCCTACAGGACACCCGTTCCCTGCAAAATGGCGCGAAGATCTTTGTCAACTACTGCCTGTCCTGTCACAGTGCGAAGTACCAGCGGTACAACCGCATGGCCGAGGACCTGCAGATCCCGGCCGACCTGGTGGAACAGGAGATGCTGGTCGGTGACGCGAAGATCGGCGATCCGATGACCACGACGATGCCGAAGGACAAGGCAGCGGAATGGTTCGGCGTCGCGCCGCCCGACCTGACGCTCGTCGCCCGCCTGCGCGGCGCAGACTGGCTCTACAACTATTTCAAGGGCTTCTACGTCGACGAGACCACCGTCAGCGGCTGGAACAACACCGTGTTTCCCAATGTCGCCATGCCTCACGTGCTCGCGGAGTGGCAGGGCCGGCAACGTGCAGTGTTTGGCCAGGACGATCATGGCAACCCGGTGTTCGAGCGTTTTGAGCAGGAAACCGAGGGCGCCATGGACGCCCACGAGTTCGACCATGCGATGCAGGACCTGACGAACTACCTGGTCTACATGGGTGAGCCCGCGCGTCTCAAGCGGGTGCGCTATGGCATGTGGGTCATGCTTTTCCTGTTCGCGTTCGGGGCATTGGCCTACCTGCTGAAGAAAGAGTACTGGCGGGACGTCGATGTCTCGCATTGACCGTGACGACCCCGCGGTGAACGACCTCAACAACCTGCTCAACCGGCGTCCCGCGATGACGCTGCTCTCGGGCCCGGTCTGCGTTCTCAGTCACTGCGTGCGGATCGTGCTGCTGGAGAAGGACGTCGAATGCTCCGTGGAATTCGTTTCCGGCGGTGGCGACCTTTCGCTGCTGGCGGAACACAATCCCTACAGCGAGACCCCGACCCTGGTGGACCGGGACATCTCGCTCTATGACACCTCGGTGATCATGGAGTACCTCGACGAGCGCTTCCCCCATCCGCCGCTGATGCCGGTGGATCCGATCACCCGCGCCAAGACCCGGCTGATGATTTCCCGGCTGAGCCGGGACTGGCTCGGACCGGTAAGCGCGCTCGGCGACAGCCTGCCGCTGAAGCCGCCGGCCGCGTTGAAGAAGTCGATCCACGACGGGCTGATCGCGCTCTCGCCGCTGTTCCGTGACCAGCCGTATTTCCTCGGCCTCGAGTACACCCTGGTCGATACTTTCATGGCGCCGCTGCTCTGGCGCCTGCCTGCTCTCGGCATCCAGTTGCCGAAGCAGGCGTCGCCGATCGTCGAGTATGGCGGCCGCCTGTTCGCGCGGCCCGCGTTTCGTGACAGTCTCAGTGAACCGGAACGGGAAATGCGGTCATCGTGAGTGACCCCACCGCGCCGGAAGCGGGGTCCACCAGGCCCTACCTCGTGCGCGCGATCCATGACTGGTGCCTGGACAATGCGCTCACGCCACAGATCATGGTAGATGCCACGCTGCCGGGCGTGGCGGTGCCACAGGGATTCGCCGACGACGGCCGCATCGTGCTCAACCTGCATCCCAACGCGGTGCGCGGCCTCGAGCTTGGCGACGAGTACCTGATGTTCAGCGCCCGCTTCTCCGGGCGCGCCGAGGAGATTGCTATCCCGGTGGAGGCGGTGCTAGCGGTGTACGCGCGGGAAAACGGCCAGGGTATCGTATTCCAGGCCGATGGCAGCGGAATCACGCCGCCTTCGCCGCCGGGGCGAAAGCCCGGCGCGGAAACTGGTGAAGGTAATGGCGGCAAGGACGGACCCGATTCGGACGGCAACGACACCGATGGCAAGGGCCCGAAGCCTGGTTCGCACCTCAAGGTGGTGAAGTAGGGCCGATCCGTCTCGCGCGGCGGCGGAGCAGGAGGTCCGGCTCTCGATTCCCGGACTGCGTCTCGCGGGGCGCCTGATTGAATTCAGCGCCGTTGGCCGCATTGCTCTACCTCCTCGCCCTTCATTCCATCCGGTAGCACATAATGCAGCAATTCAGAGGCACCACCATCCTGTCGGTCCGCCGCGGCAATCAGGTCGTGGTGGGTGGCGACGGCCAGGTTTCCATGGGCGACACGGTGATGAAGGGCAATGCGCGCAAGGTGCGCCGGCTCTATCGTGACCAGGTGCTGGCGGGATTTGCCGGCGGCACCGCCGACGCTTTCACCCTGTTCGAACGCTTCGAGGGCAAGCTCGAGAAGCACCAGGGGCAACTGGTGCGCGCGGCGGTGGAGATGGCCAAGGACTGGCGCACCGATCGGATGTTGCGTCGGCTCGAGGCGCTCCTGGTGGTGGCGGACCGCGAATCCTCTCTGGTGCTCACGGGCAACGGCGACGTGATCGAGCCCGAGCAGGGCATCATGGCTATCGGCTCCGGCGGCAACTACGCCAAGGCGGCGGCCATGGCGTTGCTCGCCAACACCGAGCTCGGCGCGCGCGAGATCGTCGAGCAGGGACTCGCCATCGCCGGAGAGATCTGCGTCTACACCAACACTAACCTGACCATCGAAGAACTGGAATACTAAGCCGCCCATGAGCAACATGACGCCCCGGGAGATCGTCGAGGAACTCGACAGCCACATCATTGGGCAGAAGGATGCCAAGCGCGCGGTGGCCATCGCCCTCAGGAATCGCTGGCGCCGACTCCAGGTAGACGCCGACCTTCGCGCCGAGATCACGCCGAAGAATATCCTCATGATCGGCCCCACCGGGGTCGGCAAGACCGAGATCGCGCGTCGCCTGGCGCGTCTCGCGAAGGCGCCCTTCATCAAGGTGGAAGCCACCAAGTTCACCGAGGTGGGCTACGTCGGCCGCGAGGTGGATTCCATCATCCGCGACCTGGTCGACATGGCGGTGAAGATGACCCGGGAAGAGGAAATGGAGAAAGCCCGTCCGCGGGCCGAGGACGCCGCCGAGGAACAGGTGCTGGATCTCCTGCTGCCTCCCGCGCGCGGTGATGATACCGGCCGTGGCGATGGCGCGGCGCGGCAACGTTTCCGCAAGATGTTGCGCGAGGGCGACCTCGACGACAAGGAAGTGGAGATCGAGGTCAGCGCCGGCATCACCGGGGTGGAAATCGTCGCCCCGCCCGGGATGGAGGAGATGACCAGCCAGCTCCAGGGCATGTTCCAGAACCTCGGCGGGCAGAAAAAGAAAACCCGCAAGGTGCGGGTGCGCGACGCACTCAGGCTGCTCACGGACGAAGAGGCGGCGAAGCTGATCAACGACGAGGAGATCAAGCTCAGCGCCGTCGAGCGGGTGGAGCAGAACGGCATCGTCTTCATCGACGAGATCGACAAGATCGTAAGCCGCGGCAACGGCCAGTCCGGTGGCGCGGATGTCTCGCGCGAAGGCGTGCAGCGCGACCTTCTGCCCCTGGTGGAGGGCGCCACCGTGTCCACCAAGTACGGCATGGTGAAATCCGATCACATCCTGTTCATCGCCTCCGGCGCGTTCCAGTTGTCGAAGCCGTCGGACCTGATCCCGGAACTGCAGGGACGTCTGCCCATCCGGGTGGAACTGCGCGCACTGACGAGCGACGACTTCGTCCGCATCCTCACCGAGCCGGACGCCTCGCTGACCGAGCAGTACCAGGCGCTGATCGCCACCGAGGGCGTGACCCTGGAGTTCACCGAAGACGGTGTGCGCCGCATCGCGGAGGTCGCCTGGCAGGTCAACGAGGGCACCGAGAACATCGGCGCGCGCCGGCTGCATACCGTGATGGAACGGCTGCTGGAAACCGTGTCCTACGAGGCCGCAGACATGGGCGGTGGCGCGGTCACGGTGGACGTCGACTACGTCGACCGCCACCTGAAGGACCTGGCCGACGACCAGGATCTCTCCCGCTACATTCTATAGAGTTCCGCTATATACGGGCTGATGTGGGTTCCCGTCGCGTTGCTCCGGTTGCTGCTGATGCTGCCGGTGCTGTTGACGGGCGCGCTGATCTGCCTGTTTATCGCTCATCTCTCGCGCGGGCTCCAGGATCGTATCGTCTCCACCTGGCATCGGGTGATGCTCTGGTGCATGGGTATCCGCGCGCGCTACCGGGGCCCGGCGGTAACAGGGCCTGTGCTGATGGTTGCCAACCACGTGTCCTGGGCGGACATCCTCGTGCTCGGTGCGCGCTGGCCGTTCGCCTTCCTCGCCATGGCCGAGGTGCGCCGCTGGCCGTTGGTGGGCTGGCTCGCTGGGCGTGTCGGCACCCTTTTCATTCGCCGCGGCGAGGGTGCGTCGGACGCGCTTCGGCAGGTAGCGGCCGTGCTGCGGGAAGGGCGCTCGGCGATCTTGTTCCCCGAAGGACGGACCACCGACGGAACCCGGGTGGCGCGTTTTCACCCGCGGCTGTTGCAGGCGGCGGTGGAGACCGGGGCCCCGGTGCAGCCGGTAGCCCTCGGCTACCAGGACCGGGGCAGTGAAAATGGAGCGCCAAGCCGTGTGACCTACGCGGACGAGGCCGGCTTCCTCGAGGGGCTGTGGCGAGTGATCTCGGGTCCGCTGATCGACGTCGACGTGCGTGTCTACCCGGTAGTCGGGCCGGCGGACGATCGCCAGCTACTCTCCCGCGAGGCGCACACGGCGATTTCCTCCCATCCCCGATTCACCGCGCGTTCACAATGCCCCGACTAAAATACGAGAGCATTGTAAAAGCCGGGAAAAATCTGCGAATTTCGTCGAAATGAACTAAAGTTCGCGCAAAAATCCTGAAATACGCCTGGAAAGTTTTCCCGGACCCGGGGAACTTCCGCGACTATTAGCACTCTAAATATCTGAGTGCTAAAATAGGTCCCTGAATTGAGGAGTACAACGATGACGAACAGCCTGCCCATTCCGGTATCCGTACCGGCCGGTGACAACCTGACCAGCTATATCGCAGCGGTGAACGCGGCGCCGATCCTGACCGCGGAACGCGAGCGGGAGCTGGCCATTCGCTATCACGACGAGGGCGACCTGGAAGCTGCCAGGGAACTGGTGCTGTCCCACCTGCGACACGTGGTCAAGGTGGCGCGCGGTTTCATGGGTTATGGCCTGCCACTGACCGACCTGATCCAGGAAGGCAGTATCGGGTTGATGAAGGCGGTCAAGCGTTTCGACGCCCGCCGCGATATCCGGCTGGTCTCGTTCGCGGTGCACTGGATCCGGGCGGAGATCTATGACTACGTGCTGCGCAACTGGCGCATGGTCAAGGTCGCCACCACCAAGTCACAGCGCAAGCTGTTCTTCAACCTGCGCAAGTCCCGCGCCCGCCTGGGCTGGATGCGTGATGCCGAGGTGGAGAAGCTCGCCGAGAACCTCAATGTTGAGGTGGATACGGTGCGCGAAATGGAGTCCCGCCTGAGCGGCGGCGACATTTCCTTCGACGCCACCCTCGAGCAGGACGAGGACGACCTCTCGTACCAGGCGCCGGCCGAGCACCTCGGCGACACTCGCTACGACCCCGCCAGGGTGGTCAGCGACTCGGAGTTGTCCGACCTGCGCGAGCAGCAGTTGTCCGACGCCCTCAAGGAGCTCGATGATCGCAGCAAGGACATCGTCCTGCGCCGCTGGCTGAGCGATGACAAGCCGACGCTGCATGAACTGGCCGACGAGTACGGCGTCTCAGCCGAGCGTATCCGCCAGATCGAGAAGCGCGCCATGGAAAAGATGCGGGTGTCGATCGAGGCCGCCTGATCGCGCGACAATTTCGCAATTAATACCGGAAAAGGCCCCGTACAGGGGCCTTTTTTATTGGGAGCGTGAAGTCGCCCCTTTCAAAGCCTGTTGATCGGCACCGTGAGCGCTTCGTGCCCGTCCTCGTCACGCGGAATCTGCCCAGCGCGCATGTTGACCTGCACCGAGGGAATAATGAGCCGCGGCATCCCCAGCCCTGCATCGCGCTCGCTACGCATCGCGATGAATGCCTCGCGCGTGGCGCCGCCGCCGACATGGATGTTGTGATCTTTCTGCGCGCCCACCGTGGTTTCGTATTGCAGTTCCCTGCCGCCCGGTCCGTAGTCGTGGCAGATGAATATCCGGGTTTCGTCTGGCAGGGCGAGAATCTTCTGGATCGAATCGTAAAGCGTGCCGGCGTCGCCACCCGGGAAGTCGGCGCGCGCCGTGCCCCCGTCGGGCATGAACAGGGTGTCGCCAACGAATGCGGCGTCGCCGATGACATGGGTCATGCAGGCCGGTGTATGGCCAGGAGTCCAGAGGGTATGTCCCACCAGGTTTCCTATCCTGTATTCCTCGCCGTCCGCGAACAGGTGATCGAATTGTGATCCATCCGTGGCGAAGTCTGGCCCCGCGCTGAACACCCCGCAAAAGGTACGCTGCACAGTGCCGATGTTGTCGCCGATACCAATGCGCCCGCCGAGGATGCGTCGCAGGTAGGGTGAGGCGGAGAGATGATCGGCATGCACATGGGTTTCGATAAGCCAGTCCACGGCAAGATCCCGGGAGCGAACGAATTCGGCGATGCGATCGGCGCCCTCGGTGGAGGTGCGGCCTGCGGCGTAGTCGAAGTCGAGCACCGGGTCCACAATCGCGCATCGACCACTATCGGGATCGGTCACCACGTAGCTGAAGGTGCTGGAATCCGCGTCGAGAAACGCGTCCACTTCCGGGCGCGGGGGTTCGGCGGTAGTATCGCTGGGCATGTCAGGGTCAGAGAAAAGGCAGGCGGCGGGTTGAAAACGGGGGAAATCGCCCGGTTGAACCGGGCCATGGGGGAGGTCAGTCGACCATCCCCGGTATTTCATGCGCGGATTCCATCATGAATCGTGACAGAAGGCTATTGCTGCGCGCCTCCGCGGCAGGCGCGCTGATCGGCGCGGGTGAAGTTCGCGCCGCCAGTGACGCGGCTTCGCCGGAGCAGGCGGACAGGGAGAGCGCGCTCTACCGCAGTGTTCTCGATACCCTCGTGCCGGCGATCGGCGACAGCCCGGGCGCGCTCGCCATCGGACTTGGTGATGTCCCCCTGACCGACCCCGGGACCGGCAATCCAGCGGACAGGCACATGGCGCGGGTGGTTTTCGCGGCGCAACGGGTGGCGGGTTCGTGGCATGGGGAACCCTTTGCCACGCTTGACCTGGAGCGGCGAGAGGCTATCCTGCTCGCCATTCTGGGTCCCTGGCCGGAAGGGCGGCAGCGTCCTGCCGAGGTCGAGGTGGCTCATCGCCGATCGCTGCAATTCGTGCGCAAGGTCGTGCTGGACCGCTTCTATACCCATCCCGAAGGGCAGGCCAGCATCGGCTATCACGCCCCCTGGCCGGGGGGATACCGCGTGCAGGACATTGGCTGAAGCGGAAGCGGACGTGGTGGTGGTGGGCGCCGGGGCGGGCGGCGCCTCGGTGGCGTACCGGCTTTCCAAGGGCGGCGCGCGGGTACTGTTGCTGGAGCGCGGCGACTGGTTCGATCCCGCGGATTCCCCGGCCAGGCACGCGGACTGGGAGCGGCGCCCCAGTCCGCTGAGGCTGCCCTACGGTAGTTCCGACCCCACCATCGTGCCGACGCGCGGCGCGGCCATCGACAAGCGCCATGCCGCTGCCGGCGGGCACGGCGACGCCACCAGCCACTGGCAATATCGCAATCCCTTTTACTATTCCCGCGCCTTCGGCGTCGGCGGTTCCACGTTGCACTATGAAGGTGAAGCGCATCGCTTTGCCCCCCATGCCTTTACCCCGGGGAGCCTCTACGGCGCCGGCGTGGACTGGCCGTTGGACTACACCACGTTGGCTCCCTGGTATGCGCTCGCCGAGCAACTGCTCGGGGTCTCGGGTGAACCCGGCAATCCGTTCAAGGCGCCGCGGGAGAATTATCCACTGCCCGCGCATCCACTCAGCCGCCGGGCACGCTGGCTGCGTGCGGGAAGTGAGCGCCTGGGCTGGTCCTGCCTGCCGAACCCGCTGGCGCTGCCCTCGCGCAGTATTGACGGACGTTCCCCTTGCATGCACAGCGGGCATTGCGTGCGTGGTTGCCCGTTCGGCGCCAAGTCCAGTGTTGACCGGGCGTTGCTGGCTCCGGCGCTGCGTGACGGGCGGCTCGAGATTCGCCCACGCATGCGGGCGATACGCCTGGAGACGCGAGGTGACCGGATCACCCGGGTCATCTGCCGCCAGGACGGCAAGACGTTCGCCATTCCCGCGCCTGTCACCGTGCTCGCGGGCGGAGCGGTGGAGACGCCGCGGCTACTGCTAGCCAGCGAGGACGGTGCCCATCCGAATGGAATCGGCAATACACACGACCAGCTTGGACGCAATTTCCTCGAAACGGTATTTCTCTCCCTGCCCATCGAAGCGGAACAACCGATCGAATCGTGGAAGGGTCCGCCGCTGGATGTCCGCATCTGGGACTTCAACCGACCCGATCCCGCGGACGGCATCCACGGTTTCACCCTCAGCGCGAGCGGCGCGACGTCGCGCTACCAGGGTCCGGCAACGGTTGCCAACCGTATTAGCGGTATCGGCCGCGCCCATCGGCTCGCGATGCGCGAACGCTTCGGACGCGGGCTATCGCTGGTGGCAGTGACCGATCATCAGCCCCACCCGGACAACCGGCTGACCCTCTCGAGCCGATTGGACGAGGACGGGGTGCCGAAAGTGATCGTCCGCAGTGACTACGGCGAGCGCGACCTCGCCACCCTGTCTGCCATGGAAGTGCGCCTGCGCGAGCTCGCCGATGCCTGCGGCGCGAGGGTGACGGCGGCGCCCTTTTCCAGCTACTTCCAGCCCAGCGCAACCCACGTGGGCGGCACCTGCCGAATGGGAATCGACCCCGGGCAATCGGTAACGGACAACCGGGGCCGGGTCCATGGCATGGAGAACCTGTACATCGCCGACGGTTCCGTCCTGCCGGGCCAGGGAATGGGGGACTCGCCCTCGCTCACCATCCAGGCGCTTGGCCTGCGCACCGCGGACGCCATTCTGGGACGGTATTAATTCGTCCAGCGCGCGGTTAGAATGCCGGCGTTCGGTGGAGTCGACCGGTAAACGCAAACCGCCGGCTGTTCTTCGCGGGGCCTTGAGGTGTGAGAATGCCCGATACCAATAAACACTTTGGAGGTGAACATGTCTGACAATTCCCGTCGCAAACTCATCAAGACCACGGCGCTGGGTGGCGTCGTTCTCGGCGCCGCGGAACTGCAGCGCGGCTGGATCAAACCCGTGGTGGAATCGGTGACCCTGCCGGCGCACGCGGCGACGACCGGGGTTTCCGCGTTGTCCGCGACCGGAGCGTCGCTCAGTTACTTCGGCAAGGCGCTCGTCGAGCATCGTTCCAATCAGCCGCTGATCGATGCGCTGGTGACGACCGCCCACGCCGGCGATGTTCTGCCTCCAGCTTTCATCGACGATGTCTGCATCCAGGTGACCGGCGAAAACACCGTCAGTGTCAGCGCAGTGGATCTCAATAATGGCGTCATACTGAATGCCACAGGCGTCCGGGTTGGCGGCAGGCCGGTGGAAATGTCCGTCGCGCCCTGCTTTCAGGAAGAAACGAATATCCGCAACGAAGGGATCAATCCGATGGACGTGCTCGGCATCGTTCCCGCAGCCCACGCGGGCTTGCGAATCGGCGTTTACGAGGTGGAAGTGGATTCGCTGGGCGCCACCACTGCCCAGGGCTCGTTTTTCCACACCCACGACGAGGGAGCGATTCCGTTTTCGATTCCTGCAGGCCCCTGCCAGGTTATAGACTGCGGCTCCATTCCGGGTTGATCCGGAACCCTGCCGCCCCGATCCTGACCGGGACAGACCCGAAACCAGAGCACTAGCCCTGGTTTGATAGTCCCGGACTACCTCAGAACAACGACTCGGAGACGGTTTCCCCGCTCGCCGAGTCGTTGCCGGGCCTGCCCGCGTCCACCAGTGGATTGACCGCGTTGGTGGGCTCGGTGCCTGACAGGAACACTTCCTGGTAGCCGTCGGGATCGTCGTTGCGCGTCAGCGCGCCGCTTTCCTTGTTGACGAAGCGGGCGACGATCTGGTCCGGCACCTGCTCGGGCCGTTCCGGGAAGTCCGGCAGCACCGCGCCCATGTAGTCCACCCAGATGGGCAGCGCCGCGCTGGCGCCGGACTCCCGCCTGCCAAGGTGTTCGGGTTCGTCGAATCCCACGAACACAGTGGTGGTGACGTCCGGGGAGAAGCCGGAGAACCAGGCGTCGCGGTAGTTGTTGGTGGTGCCGGTCTTGCCGGCGAGATCGCCACGCCCGAGTGACAGTGCCCGCCGCCCCGTACCCGAGAGAATCACCTGCTTCATCAGGCTGCGCGTCAGGTAGGCGTTCTGCGGGCTGATCGCCTGTACCGGTTCGCCCGGCCCGATCTGGAACTCATCGCCCGGCACTGCCGTCGTCGCGTCCGGCAGCGCCTGCTCGTTATCTGTGGCCGGCGCCGCGGGGCAGTCGGGGCAGGCCTCGCCCAGGGTCGAGAGGTCCAGCACCCGGCCGTCGGGGTCTTCCACCCGCTCGATGAAATAGGGTTTGCTCAGGCGTCCCTGGTTGGCGAAAACGGAGTAGCCGCGCGCGACCTCCAGCGGCGTCACCGCGGTAGAGCCGAGGGAGAGCGAGAGGCTGCGCGGCAGGCGCTCGGGATCGAAGCCGAACTGCGCCAGGTGGTCGATCGTTTCATCGATACCCACCGCGCGCAGCAGGCGCACCGACACCAGGTTGAGCGACAGGCTGAGCGCCTCCCGGAGGCGCGTGGGGCCGAAGAATTTCCTGCTGTAGTTTTCCGGGCGCCAGACGCCCTCGAGGTCGTCCTCCACCACGATGGGCGCGCCGCTGACGAGGCTCGCCGGGGTGAAGCCGTTGTCGAGGGCCGCGGAATAGATGAAAGGCTTGATGTTGGAGCCGGGCTGTCGCTCCGCCTGGGTGGCGCGGTTGAACTTGCTCAGGTAGTAGTCGAAGCCGCCGGTCAGCGCGAGGATGGCGCCGGTTCGGGAGTCGAGCGACACAATGGCGCCGGAGATCTCCGGCATCTGGCCGAGGCGCCAGCCATCGTCACCCGCGTTGTAGACATAGACGACATCTCCGCGGCTCACCACGTCGTTTGCCGAGGCCGGTTCCGGTCCCTGGCTGTTGGCGCTCTGGTAGGCGCGTGCCCATTGCATGCCGGCCAACGGCACGCGGATATCCATGCCGTCCCGGGTGCGCGCGTCGAAGCCGTCCGCGGCGACAGCGCGCACCAGCGCCGGCACCAGTTCGCGGCTGGGTGAAACCTCGTACACCGCGGTGTCGATTTCCTCCTCGGTGAGGCGGTCGAGATCGAGTTGCTTCACCGGCCCACGGTAGCCGTGACGCCGGTCGTAGTCCAGCAGGCCCTGGCGTAGCGCGCGGTTGGCCTCGGCCTGGTATTCGCTGTTGATGGTCAGGATGACGTTGAGCCCCCGGTCATAGGCGGCATCGCCAAGATGGTCGACCACGAACTGTCGCGCCATCTCCGCGACATAGGGAGCCTGGACCTCGACCTCCGCGACGTGGCGCTGGGCGGTGACGGGGGCCTTTCGCGCCGTATCGAGGGTCAGCCGGTCGATCTTGCCGAGGTCGAACAGCCGCTGGAGAACGTGGTCGCGTCGCACCTCGGCACGCGCCGGGTTTGAGATCGGGTTGTCGCGCGACGGTGCCTTGGGCAGGCCCGCGAGCATCGCGATTTCCGGAACGCTCAGGTTTTCCAGTTCGGCGCCGTAATAGACCTGGGCGGCGGCGGCGAAACCGTAGGAGCGGTGGCCGAGAAAGATCTTGTTGAGGTAGAGCTCGAGGATCTCGTCCTTGGTCAGCGCACGCTCCATATTGAACGCGAGCAGGATCTCCCGCAATTTCCGCTCGTAGGTCTTTTCCGGGTTGAGGAAGAAGTTGCGCACCACCTGCATGGTGACGGTGCTCGCCCCCTGACCGCGTGACTGGCTGCGGATGTTGCTCAGCAGGGCGCGCATGATGCCCGGGAAATCCACCCCGGTGTGGTGGTAGAAGCGGTCGTCCTCGGTGACCAGGATGGCGTCGATGAGGAGCGGCGGGGCCTGGTCCAGGGTCACGGGAATGCGCCGCTCGTTGCCGTACTCGGCCGCCAGCTTGCCGTCGGCGCTGTAGATCCGGAGCGGTATGTTGAGCGGCACTTCACGGATCTGCTCCACCGTGGGGAGCCCGGGGAGGATGGAGATACAGTACAGGGCCAGTCCGAAAGCCATGGCGCTGCCTACCGCGAAGCCGAAGCCAAGCAGCCTGGCGAGCATTCTGAAGAGCAGTTTCATCGGCCGGGCGGGCGCACTCCTGAACGGATCCGGGATTGACGGAAAGACGCGGGGACGCGGTATTATATCGCCAACATCCGGCGGGTGCCGGTTCGGACCCCGGGGAAAATGCCGGAGTATATTCTCGGTCAAATAGGTGTTATAACCATTTGATCTGTGGCATGATCTGCAGTCAAAACGGCAGCCATGCCGAAAATCGCTGTTTCAACAAATACATGAAAGGGGTGCTCGTTGCTGTTTTCCGGTAAGAATCGCAGCAAGCTGGTAGGGATCGATATCGGTACGACCAGCCTCAAGCTGGTGGAGTTGTCCCGCGCCGGGCGCTCCGTTCGGGTGGACCATTACGGGGTTGAAGAGCTGGCTCCTGGCCTGATCATCGAGCATCAGATCAAGGATATCGACCAGGTGAGCCAGTCGCTCAAGCGCCTCGTCGCCAAGTCCGGCACCAAGCTCAAACGCGCCGCCGTCTGTGTCGCGTCCACCAATGTCATCACCAAGGCGATCACGGTCCAGTCGGAGATCGACGAGGGCGAACTCGAAGCCCTGGTGGAGGTAGAGGCCGACCGCGTGGTGCCCTATGCCCTCGATGACGTCAACATCGACTTCGTCAATACCGGCAAGTCGGCGCAGTCGACGGACGAGGACCAGCTGCAACTGGTGGTCTGCCGAAAGAACGTGGTGGAATCCCTTGTCAGCGTGCTCGAGGAAGCCGAGCTCGAGGCCGCCGTGGTGGACGTCGATCACTTCGCCCTCGCCCGGGTCAATGACTTCGTCAGCCAGGGCCACGTGGGCGGCGGTCAGGCGCGCACCACCGCGCTCATGGACTTCGGCTTCAACACCAGCCGCCTGCTGGTGTTTCACAACAACCGCATCATCTATTCGCGCGAGAATCCGTTCGGCGGGCGCCAGCTCATCGACAGCATCTCGCAGAAGTACGGTCTTCCGCCGCAGGACGCGGCCCATGCGTTGCGCGCCAATGAACTGGCGAAATCCTTCAAGAACGAGGTGCTGAAGCCGTTCGTGAAGACACTGATGCAGGAAATCCTCAGAACCCTGCAATTCTTCTATTCTTCCAGTACCCACAATCGCGTCGATCAGCTGCTCATCACCGGTGGATGCGCGCAAATCGGCAATATCGACAACTTTATTCAGAAGCGCATTGAAATACCCACCGCGGTACTCAATCCGTTTGCCGCGACCCGACTCGGTTCGCGCGTCGATCGGGACAGGTTCCGCAGGGACATCCCTTCCCTGGGGGTGGCCGCGGGTCTCGCGCTGAGGGGGCTCGAATGATGAACATCAACCTGTTGCCATGGCGCGAGGAACGCCGGCGCCAGCGGGACCGCAAGATGGTCGCCAACGGCGTGCTCATCTGGATCGTGTGCGGATGCGCGGTTTTCGGCGCCTACACGTTCTACCAGAACAAGCAGGACAACCAGAACAAGCGTAACGAGTACCTGCAGGGCGAGATTCGCCTGCTGGACAAGAAGATCGAGGAGATCAAGACGCTGCGCGCGCAGAAGGAAAACCTGCTCGTGAGGATGCAGGTGATCCAGGACCTGCAGCAGGAACGACGCAAGGTGGTGCATATCTTCGACGACATCGTCCGCCACCTGCCGGAGGGGGTCTACTACACCAACCTCACGAAGCAGCGCAACGACATCAACCTGTCCGGCACCGCGCAGTCCAATGCCCGGGTTTCGGACCTGATGAACAAGCTCGATTCATCCGACTGGTTCACCAATCCCAACCTGTCGGTCATCGACATCCGCCCGCGGGAGGGAGTCCGCCTGAGCCAGTTCAAGCTCAAGGTGGCCGAACAGAAGAATGACAATTCCGACCCCACGGAGGTGAACTGATGGATCTCTCGGAACTCCAGGATATTGATATCGCGGATCTCAGCACCTGGCCGCTGTGGTTTCGCTGGTTTGCCATCTTCCTCATCTCCGCCGGCCTGCTTTACGGTGGCTACCACTATTTCATCCAGCCGGAACAGGACGAGCTCGCGCGCCTCGAACGCGCGGAGAAGCAGTTGCAGGAACAGTTCCTGATCAAGAAGGAACTGGTCGTCAACCTGCCGGCCTATCGCGAACAGATGGTGGAAATCCAGGATCGCTTCGGCGTGGTGCTGAAACAGCTGCCGGACAAGACCGAGGTGCCGGCGCTGCTCATCGACATCTCCCAGGCCGGGCTGTCCCGCGGGCTGGTATTCAACCAGTTCAAGCCCGCCAATCCGCGCACTGAAGACTTCTACGTCACGCTGCCGATTTCCATCAACGTCGCCGGCACCTATCACCAGCTTGCCGAGTTCGTCAGCGACCTTGCCGCGCTCCCGCGGATCGTCACCGTGGGTGACATGGTGATCTCCAGCTCGGGCGGGGAAGGCAGCCATATCCTGAACATGAAGGCGGAACTCTTTACCTACCAGTATCTGGAGGAAGAGTTGCAGAATCGCCAGCAGGAAAGCGGCACCACCAGGGTACAGGGATGACAAGGAAACTCCTGATTCTCGCCGCGGCAATCCTGCTCGGCGGCTGTAACCAGGGCGCCGACCTGTCCGATCTGCGCGCGTTCACCGAGAACGCATTCAAGGATCACGTGCCCGAAGTCGATCCGCTGCCGGCGCTGAAGCCGCAGGCGGTATTCATCTACACGGCCTCCAACCTGCCGGACCCGTTCGATACCGAGAACCTGAAAGAAAAGCTCGAGGAGACGCCGATCGATTACACCGGGGTCGACGGACCGGATCCGAACCGGCGCAAGGAGCCCCTGGAGGCGTTTCCGATCGATGCATTGCGACTCGTCGGCGTGCTGGCGCAGAACGAAGAGAACTGGGCGGTCATCCGCGCGCCGGATGGCACGGTGCACCGGGTGAAGCGCGGTAACCATGCCGGGGTGAATTTCGGCGAGATCGTCGCGGTCAACGACAACACGGTGGATGTGAGTGAACTCGTCCGCAATCCGGTGGGTCAATGGGAGCGAAAACCGGCCTCTCTGCTTTTGGTAGAATAATCATTTGTTTGTGTATAGAATCTCAGAAACAACATAGATTGCTGCCAGTTTGGTGATGGCAACCTGATGTCCCATCTGCCGGTTGATGGGCGGGCATGCCGGCAGTCGTTGTAAAAACCGAACCTGGGGGAATAGCAAGAACATGCGAGTTGCAGGTATGAAATCACTGGTAGCCATGTCCGGGGCGGTATTTGCCCTTGTGGGGGGAATCGCCGCGTATGCCGCGGAACTCGAATCGGTCAGTGTGTCTGGCGACCACGACCGGCAGTCGGTTGACCTCTCCTTCGACGACTTTCCGCGTTACGAGATCACCGAGATGGCGGATGGCAATGGCCTCGTGCTGCGCTTTCTGGACACCCGGATCTCCACCGACTATGTCGCGCCGACACCAGGCGCGGGCCTTGTCAGTGACATCGCCGCGTCCGCCGACAGTGGCGATGTCGATGTCGAGATCAATCTCGATACGCCGTCCAAGTACACCCTCAGCCGGACGGATACCGGCTACCGCCTGGGCCTGGTTCCCGTGGAGGAAGCCGCCCCCAGCGTGAACAATTCCGGTGCCGCGGCTCTTACCGGCGTCACCTTTTCAAGGGTCAGTGGAGATCGCGTGCAGATCGACGTCGCGATCGATGGCAGCGCGCCAGAGCCCGCCGTGTTCCGTACCGTGGATCCGCCGCGCATCGCCCTCGACTTCTATGGCATGAGCAATGCCTCGGGCACCCAGATGCACCGGGTGGATATCTCGTCGGTCGACTCACTGATACTGGCGGAAGACGACGAGCGCATGCGCATGATCCTCAACCTGTCCAATCCGGCTGACTTCAGCATGGACGAGACGGCGGACGGATTCGTGGTGACGGTGTTCCCCGGAACTTCCGCTCCCCAGGCCGCCCTGGCCTCGCAACCGGTGACGCGTTCCGCATCGTTCGCGCTGAACGAGGGGGCGGGTGAATCTCACCAGATCAGCAACGTGGATTTTCGCCGCACGCCCAACGGCTCCGGCCGGGTCATCGTCAAGATGTCGGGCGCCGGCGCGGCAGTGGACCTGCAGGAAATCGCCGGCGAGATCGTTGCCGTGTTCCCCAATACCGCGATCCCGCCGGAGCTCGAGCAGCGTATCGACGTCACCGATTTCGCCACGCCGGTAACGACCGTGGATACGTTCGCGGATGGCCGCAACACCAAGCTGGTGATTACCCCGTTCGGCCAGTACAAGCAGTCCTCGGTACAGTCCGGGGATACGCTCGTCATCGAGGTCTCGCCGCTCACCCGCGCCGAGATCGAGGCCGAGCGCGCGGATGAGTTCGGCTACACCGGTGAACGGCTCTCGCTCAACTTCCAGCGCATCAGCGTTCGCGCCGCGCTCCAGGTCATCGCGGATTTCACCGGTCTCAACTTCGTCACCAGCGACGCGATCTCGGGCGATCTCTCATTGCGTCTGAAAGACGTGCCCTGGGACCAGGCGCTCGACGTCATTCTCCAGACCAAGGGCCTCGCCATGCGGCAGAAGGGCAACGTGGTCTGGGTAGCGCCCGCCCAGGAGATCGCCGACAAGGAACGCCAGGCGCTGGAGTCCCGCCAGGAAGTGGATGAACTCGCGCCCCTGGTGAGCGAGCTGATTCCGATCAGCTATGCCAAGGCATCCGACGTGGCGCTGATGTTGAAATCCATCCGCGCGGTGAACCCCGGGGTCAGCCAGACGGGCTTCGGCACCGTCAGCCTGAGCGAGGTCACCACGGAGGAGAACCGTCTCCTGTCCGATCGCGGCAGCGTGACGGTGGACGAGCGCACCAACTCGCTGCTGATCCAGGACACGGCGGTGAAACTGCGCGAGATCCGTGAACTCATCGCCAAGCTCGACGTGCCGGTGCGCCAGGTGCAGATCGAGACCCGCATCGTCGAGGCGAACGACGATTTCAGCAAGACCTTCGGCGCGCGCCTCGGCTTCACCTCCATCGTCCAGGATGCCGAGACCATCGGCGGTATCCATCTCGGCGACACATTCACCGGCGCCACCGTGGACAGCAACTCCGCCACCCGACTGGCCGGCACCCTGGACCAGTCCGCGGACAACGCGCTGTCGGTGAACCTGCCGGCGGAATCCATCGGTGAAGACATTGCCGCTTCCTATGCATTCAGCCTCGCCCGGCTTGGTTCGGGCATGCTGAAGCTGCTCGACCTGGAGATCTCCGCGCTCGAAGCGGAGGGCAACGGCCGCGTGGTGGCAAATCCGAAGATTCTCACCACCGACAAGAACACCGCCAGCATCGAGCAGGGCCAGGAGCGCCAGGTGACCTTCGGCTCCGCCTTCGGCACCGTGGCAACCGAGGGCCAGGAAGCGCTGCTCAGCCTCCAGGTGCGCCCACAGATCACCCCGGACGACAACATCATCCTCGACGTGGTGATCACCAATGATTCCTTTGCCGGCGTTGACGACACCGTCAATACCAAGCGAATCACCACCCAGACGTTGCTCGAGAACGGCGAGACCGTGGTGATCGGCGGTATCTACACCCAGGACGAGTTCTTCCAGGTGTCCAAGGTGCCGTTCCTCGGCGATATCCCCTGGATCGGCAACCTGTTCAAGAAGCGCACCAGCATCAACAACCGCACCGAACTGCTGGTCTTCCTGACGCCGCGTATTATCGACCCCTCGCTGACGTTACAATAACGGGAGTTACCGGCACAGGCGCGGCCGCCACGGGCGGCCGCGGATCATTCTCTCGTTGAGCAATCTCGTATTCCTTGTTGGCCTGATGGGGTCGGGCAAGACCACGGTGGGGCGCAAGCTCGCCAGGATGCTGAAGCGCGATTTCATCGATATCGACCAGGAGCTCATCCGCCGTACCGGGGTGAGCATTTCCCACATATTCGAGGTCGAGGGCGAGGAAGGTTTTCGCAACCGTGAATCCCGCCTGCTGGCGGAAATCTGTGAACGTGACAACGCGGTGGTGTCCACCGGCGGCGGCATCGTGATCCGGCCCGCCAACCGGGAACTGATGCGCGGAGCCGGCACCGTGGTGTACCTCGACATTCCCCTGGAAACCCTCTGGTCGCGCCTGCGGGATTGCCAGAACCGGCCGTTGTTGCAGGTGGAGAATCCGCGCGCCCGCGTCGAGGAACTGCAGGCGGAGCGCGCCCCCATGTATCTCGATGTCGCGGATTTCAGTGTCGCGGTGGAAGGCGACTCCGCGCTGCGCACGGCGCGCCGCATCCAGCAGCGACTTTGCCGCGAGGACGCCACCGCGGCGACGGCCCGGTGAGCACCGTCTCGATCGATCTCGGTACCCAGGGCTACGACATCCACATCGGCCCCGGGCTGCTTCGCGACCCGGCGGAGTTCCGCCCCTGGATCGGCGGACGCCAGGTGTTCGTGGTCACCAACGAGGTGGTTGCGCCACTTTACCTCGGGCGACTGCTGGAATCCCTCGCAGGGCTGCAATGCGAATCGCTGGTCCTGCCCGACGGCGAACAAATCAAGAACATGGAATCCTTTGCCAGGGTGCTCGACGCGATGCTCGCGGTGCCCTGCGATCGCGGGGTCACCGTGATCGCCCTGGGCGGCGGCGTGATCGGCGATCTCGCGGGATTCGCCGCCGCGTCCTACCAGCGCGGGGTGCCATTCATCCAGGCACCCACCACGCTGCTCTCCCAGGTGGACTCTTCCGTTGGCGGCAAGACTGGAATCAACCACGCGCGCGGCAAGAACATGATCGGTGCGTTCTACCAGCCGCGCCGGGTGGTGATCGATACCGCTACACTGTCGACGTTACCGCCGCGTGAGTTGTCGGCGGGAATGGCCGAGGTGATCAAGTACGGACTCATCAACGACGCCGGGTTCCTCGGCTGGCTGGAGGGCAACCTCGAGCAGGTGATGCGCCTTGATACGGAATGCGTGGACTACGCGATCTCGCGCTCCTGCGCCAACAAGGCCGGCATCGTCGAGCGTGATGAACGCGAATCGGGCGTGCGCGCTCTTTTGAATCTGGGCCATACCTTCGGCCATGCCATCGAGACCGCCACCGGCTATACCACCTGGCTCCATGGCGAGGCGGTGGCCATCGGCATGGTGATGGCGGCCCACCTGTCGCGTCTGCTGGGCCGGCTGGATGACGCCGCTTGCGAACGCGTCGCTTGGCTGCTGGAGCGGGCGGGACTGCCCACAAAGCCCTTTCATGGCGTTACCGCGACGCGCATGCGGGAACTGATGCAGGGCGACAAGAAGGTCCAGGGCGGCCGTTTGCGTCTCGTGCTGCTCGAATCCCTCGGTAGCGCGGATATCGTCGACGATGTCGATGAAGGACCACTTATGGAAACACTGCGTACGTTCTGCCTCGACGGTTAAAAAAATTTCCTCCGGTTAGCGGATTCAGCGACATAATCCGTTGGCGCAGGCCCTGTTGAGGCCGGTTCAGGTGGTACCAAGGAGTTATGGTATTCACTATTAATCTGATTTATTCTTAAAGATTCGCCTATCGTGGTTCCGGACCCGCCGGAACCGGCTGGACGTCCCCGTGGCGCCGGTCTGGCCTGAAAAATTCCAGCGGAACGCGGGAATCGGCCAGATCGCTCCCGGCGCGCGGGTCATTTTCTGAGAGGTTATACATGTCAACAGGGTCTCTACCACCCCGTGAGGGTCTCTATGACCCCAGGTTCGAGCGCGACGCCTGTGGTGTGGGATTCATTGCCAACATCCGCGGCGTACGCAGTCACGATATCGTGCGTGACGGTCTCCGAATCCTGGACAACCTGACTCACCGCGGCGCGGTGGGCGCCGATCCCAAGGCTGGTGACGGCGCCGGCATCCTGCTCCAGATCGCGGACGGATTTTTCCGCAGTAAGGCATCCTTCACCCTGCCGCCCGAGGGCGAGTACGCCGTCGGCATGGTATTCCTGCCGCGGCCCGATACCGCGCGCGCCCGTTGCGAGGAAATCGTCGAAAGTTACATCACCGGTGAGAAGCAGACGCTGCTGGGCTGGCGCGACGTGCCCGTGAACAACACCAACCTCGGTGAAAGCGTGCGTCCCACGGAGCCGGTCATCCGCCAGGTCTTCGTCGGCCGTGGCGCCAACGCCCGTGATCGTGACGCTTTCGAGCGCAAGCTGTTTGTCATTCGCAAGCAGATCGAGAAGGAGATCCGCGAATCGAAGATTCCCGGCCGCACAGATTTCTACATCGCCACGCTGTCCTCGCGCATCATCACCTACAAGGGCATGCTGCTGGCGGGGCAGGTTGGCGAGTTCTATCCCGATTTGCTGGACTCCAAGATGCAGTCCGCGCTGGCCCTGGTGCACCAGCGGTTCTCCACCAATACCTTCCCCACCTGGGACCTCGCCCACCCGTTCCGCATGATCGCCCATAACGGCGAGATCAACACCCTGCGGGGCAATATCAACTGGATGGCGGCGCGCAAGAGCACCATGTCCTCGCGCGTACTCGGCGAGGACCTGGAGAAGGTCTGGCCACTGATCCATGAAGGCCAGTCCGATTCCGCGGCGTTCGACAACGCGCTCGAACTCCTCGTTGCCGGGGGATACAGCCTCGCCCACGCGATGATGCTGCTGATCCCGGAAGCCTGGAGCGGTCACGAGAGCATGGACCCGGCGAGGCGCGCGTTCTATGAGTACCACGCCGCGCTCATGGAACCCTGGGATGGTCCCGCCGCGGTGGCGTTCACCGATGGCCGCCAGATCGGCGCCACCCTGGACCGCAACGGCCTGCGTCCGGCGCGCTATCTCGTCACCAGTGACGACACCGTGGTGATGGCCTCGGAAATGGGCGTGCTCGCCATTCCGGAGGAGCGCATCCTGCGCAAGTGGCGCCTGCAGCCCGGCAAGATGCTGCTTATCGACCTCGAGGAAGGTCGCATCATCGACGATGCGGAGATCAAGCAGACGCTGGCAGGTTCCCACAACTACCAGGAATGGCTCGATCGCACCGAGATCCGCCTCTCCGGCCTGCGTCGCGCGGTGGGCGCGATGTCTCCGGACGAAGCCACCCTGGTCTCCGCACAGCGGGCCTTCGGCTACACCCTCGAGGATCTCAAGTTCCTTCTCGCCCCCATGGTGGCCACCTCCCAGGAGGCCATCGGCTCCATGGGTATGGATGCGCCGCCCTCGGTGCTGTCCATGCGCAGCAAGCACCTGTCGACCTATTTCAAGCAGAACTTCGCCCAGGTCACCAATCCGCCCATCGACCCGATCCGCGAGGAGCTGGTGATGTCGCTGATGTCGCTCATCGGTCCCAAGCCCAACCTGCTGGGGCACGAGGACGGCGGCAAGGACAAGCGCCTGCTGGTGGAACAACCGGTGCTCACCAACAACGAACTCGAGCGGGTGCGCCAGATCGAGGACTACACCAACGGCGCGTTCCGCACTAAGACACTGAGCATGTGCTACCCGGCGGACCAGGGTCCCAAGGGAATGCGCGGCGCGATCCTCGCGCTCTGTGAGAAGGCGGAACTGCGGGTCAAGCGCGGCTACAACATCCTCATCCTGTCGGATCGCGATATGGATGCGGACAACGTTTCGATTCCGGCGCTGCTGGCCACCTCGGCGGTGCATCATCACCTGATCAAGCGCGGCCTCAGGACCGAGTCCGGCCTGGTGGTGGAAACCGGCGCCTGCCTCGAGGTGCATCACTTCGCCACCCTCGCGGGCTACGGCGCCGAGGCGATCAATCCCTATCTCGCCTTCGACAGCATCAACAAGCTGTTGCCGTCGCTCGAGCCCGGTTCGACCTTCGAGGAGGCCCAGCAACGCTACATCAAGGCGGTGGGCAAGGGTCTGAAGAAAGTCATGTCGAAGATGGGCATCTCCACCTACCAGTCCTACTGTGGCGCGCAGATCTTCGACGCGGTAGGGTTGTCCTCGCGCTTCGTCGAGCAGTATTTCTTCGGTACCCATACCGCCATCGAGGGCATCGGCCTCGAGCAGGTGTCGCGCGAGGCGTTCCGCCTGCACCAGCAGGCCTACACCGACCGCGTCACGCCGCTGCAGCTCGACGTCGGCGGCGACTACGCCTGGCGCATCGGCGGAGAGTCCCATGTCTGGAACCCGGACACCATTTCCCGCCTGCAGCATGCCACCCGCGGCAATGACCCTTCCACGTTCGCCGAGTTCAGCCAGATGGTGAACGAGCAGGACAAGCGGCTTTACAACCTGCGCGGCCTGTTCGACTTCCGCTGGGCGGCAGAACCGGTACCCATCGAGGAAGTGGAGCCGGCGGCGGAGATCGTGAAGCGCTTCTCCACCGGCGCGATGTCCTTCGGCTCCATCTCCCACGAGGCGCATTCCACCCTCGCGGTTGCGATGAACCGCATCGGCGGCCGCTCCAACACCGGCGAGGGCGGCGAGGAGCCGTCACGCTTCCTGCCGCTGGCCGACGGTTCGATGAATCCCCAGCGCTCGGCCATCAAGCAGGTGGCATCGGGGCGTTTCGGGGTGAGCGCCGAGTACCTGGTAAACGCCGACGACCTGCAGATCAAGATGGCCCAGGGAGCCAAGCCGGGTGAGGGCGGGCAGTTGCCCGGGCACAAGGTCAACGCCCAGATTGCCTCGGTGCGCCATTCCACCCCGGGGGTGGGCCTGATTTCCCCGCCGCCACACCATGACATCTACTCCATCGAGGACCTCGCGCAGCTCATCCACGACCTGAAAAACGTCAATCCGCGCGCGCGCATCTCGGTAAAGCTGGTTTCCGAGGGCGGCGTCGGCACGGTGGCCGCGGGCGTTTCCAAGGCGCACGCCGACCACGTCACCATCTCCGGCTACGAGGGCGGCACCGGCGCGAGCCCGCTGACCTCCATCAAGCATGCCGGCGCGCCGTGGGAGATCGGCCTCGCGGAGACCCACCAGACGCTGGTGAAGAACCGCCTGCGTGGCCGCATCGCGGTGCAGGTGGACGGCGGCCTGCGCACCGGTCGCGACGTCGCCATCGGCGCACTGCTCGGAGCGGACGAATTCGGCTTCGCCACCGCGCCGCTGATCGTCGAGGGCTGCATCATGATGCGCAAGTGTCACCTCAACACCTGTCCCGTGGGCGTGGCGACCCAGGATCCGGAACTGCGCAAGAAGTTCACCGGCAAACCCGAGTACGTGGTCAACTATTTCTTCTTCGTCGCCGAGGAGCTGCGCCAGATCATGGCGAAGCTCGGCTTCCGCACGGTGAACGAGATGATCGGCCAGTCCGACCGCATCAACATGCGCACCGCCATCGACCACTGGAAGGCGCGCGGGCTCGACTACTCGCGCATCCTGGCGAAGCCGGAGGCCGAGGCGGACACCGCAATCTTCCAGTGCGAGGCGCAAAACCACGGCCTCGACAAGGCGCTGGATCATGAACTGATTGCGCGCGCCGCGCCCGCCCTCGAGCGAGGCGAGGCGGTGCAGTTCGAGGTCGACGTGAAGAACACCAACCGCACCATTGGCGCAATGCTCTCCGGGCGCGTCGCGGAACGCTACGGCCACCAGGGCCTGCCCGTGGATACCATCGTCATCAACGCCCGTGGCACGGCCGGCCAGTCCTTCGGCGCCTGGCTTGCGGCAGGGGTCACGATCCATCTCGAGGGCGAGGCCAACGACTACGTCGGCAAGGGCCTGTCCGGTGGTCGCATCACGATCCGGCCACCGAAGGCGAGCGCCATCGGTGCCGCCGCGGACAACATCATCGTCGGCAATACCGTGATGTACGGCGCGATCTGCGGCGAGGCCTATTTCTCCGGCGTCGCCGGGGAGCGCTTCTGCGTGCGCAATTCCGGCGCCACCGCGGTGGTGGAGGGTGTCGGCGACCATGGCTGCGAATACATGACCGGCGGGGTGGTGGTCTGCCTCGGCGAGACCGGGCGCAATTTCGCCGCCGGCATGTCCGGTGGCATCGCCTACGTGCTCGACCGGGACGGCGATTTCGCCGCCCGCTGCAACCGCGAGCAGGTGGACCTGCGCGCGGTGGAGCCGGACCGCGCGCCGGTGGACCTGGACGACATGCTGGGATCAGATGAGGCGCGTCTGTACGCGTTGATCGAGAACCACGCCCGGTTTACCGGCAGCGCCGTCGCCGGCGAGATTCTCGCCAACTGGGACGAGATGCGCGCGAAGTTCGTCAAGGTAATGCCTTACGAGTACGAAAAGGCGCTCATCGCCCTGCGCGAGGAGGCGATGCCCGCTCTGGAGGTGAGCCATGGGTAAGCCCACCGGTTTTATCGAGATTCCGCGCAAGGAGCGTGGCTACGAGCCCGTGGAACAGCGCGTCACCAATTATCGCGAATTCGTGGTCAATCTCGGCGACGAGGAGCTCCGCCGCCAAGGCGCGCGCTGCATGGACTGCGGCATTCCCTACTGCCATTCCGGCTGCCCGGTGAACAACCTGATCCCGGACTGGAACGACCTCGTCTACCACGACGACTGGAAAGCCGCCAGTGACCGCCTGCACGCGACCAACAACTTCCCGGAATTCACCGGGCGGGTCTGTCCCGCGCCCTGCGAGACGTCCTGCACGCTCAACATCGACGACCAGCCGGTCACCATCAAGACCATCGAGTACAGTATCGTCGAGCGCGCCTGGAAAGAGGGCTGGATCCAGCCGCGCATCCCGCGCCATCGCAGTGGCAAGCGCGTCGCGGTGGTGGGTTCCGGCCCGGCGGGCATGGCCTGCGCGCAGCAGCTCGCGCGCGCCGGCCACGGCGTCTCCATCTACGAGAAGCAGGATCGTAGCGGCGGCCTGCTGCGCTACGGCATCCCCGACTTCAAGCTCGAGAAGAAGTACATCGACCGCCGCATGGCGCAGATGAAGGCGGAAGGCGTGCGCTTCCACAGCAACACCCATATCGGCAAGGACCTGCCGGTGAGCTACCTCGTCGAGAACTTCGACGCGGTGGTGCTGGCCGGGGGCTGCGAGGTTCCGCGGGACCTGCCGGTGCCGGGCCGTGAACTGAACGGCGTGCATTTCGCGATGGATTTCCTGCGCAGCAATTCCTTCCGCGTGCAGGGGAACATCGTTCCCGACGACCAGTTCATCTCCGCGAAGGGCAAGAACGTGGTGGTGATCGGCGGCGGCGACACCGGCTCCGACTGCATCGGCACCTCCAATCGCCACGGCGCCGCGAGCATCACCCAGATCGAGATCCTGTCCAAGCCTCCGATAAAGGAAGACAAGGCCCTGACATGGCCGAACTGGCCCCACAAGCTGCGTACCTCGTCCTCCCACGAGGAGGGCTGTGAACGCCTGTGGGACGTGGTTACCCGCGGGTTTATCGACGACGGCAACGGAAATGTCGCCGGCGTGCGCTGCGCCAAGGTCGCCTGGAAGCGGGTGGACGGGCAGTGGAAGATGGAGGAAATCCCGGACTCCGAGTTCGTGCTCAAGGCCGAACTGGTGACCCTGGCCATGGGCTTCGTCCACCCGGTGTTCGAGGGCATGCTGCAGGATTTCGGTATGGCGCTCGACAGCCGCGGCAACATTGCCGCGGACACCGACGGCGACAAGGCCTACCAGACCAGCGTCGAGGGCGTGTTTTCCGCCGGCGACATGCGCCGCGGCCAGTCGCTGGTGGTCTGGGCGATCCGCGAGGGCCGCCAGTGCGCGGACGCGGTCAACCGCTTCCTTCGGGAGGAGAGCAACTTCCAGTCCGCGTGACCGGCGGTTCTCCCTGTCGTAAACGATTTTCGTGTCGCCTCTCCTGAACGACAGGCTGCTGCGCGCCCTCCGGCGCGAGCCGGTGGACCGCACCCCGGTCTGGATCATGCGTCAGGCCGGGCGTTACCTGCCGGAGTACCGCGCCACCCGCGCACAGGCCGGCGACTTTCTCACCCTCTGCAAGACACCCGAACTGGCGTGCGAGGTGACCCTCCAGCCACTGCGGCGCTTCCCGCTGGACGCGGCGATCCTGTTCTCCGACATCCTCACGATCCCCGACGCGATGGGGCTCGGGCTTACCCTGGACGAGGGCGTGGGCCCGCGATTCGAGCGACCGCTGCGCGATGCCGCGTCGATCCGCACGCTGCCGGCGCCGGACATCGCCGGCGATCTCGGCTACGTGCTGGACGCGGTTCGCCTCATCCGCCGCGAACTGGACGGCAAGGTGCCGCTCATCGGTTTCAGCGGCAGCCCCTGGACGCTGGCCACCTACATGGTGGAAGGCGGGGGCAGCAAGGACTTCGCTCGCGTGAAGGGACTCGTCTACGACGATCCGGACAGCGCGCGCCTGCTACTCGAGAAAGTAACCGCCTCGGTGATCGATTATCTCCGCGCCCAGGTGGAAGCCGGCGTACAGGCGCTGATGGTGTTTGACACCTGGGGCGGCGCGCTGTCGACCCCGGCCTACCGCGACTTTTCCCTCACATACCTGGCGAAGATTGCCGGCGCGCTCAAAGGCGATCCAGTGACCGCGGAAATACCCCTGACCCTGTTTACCAAGGGCGGCGGCCTGTGGCTCGAGGAGATCGCCGCCACGGGTTGTGACTGCGTGGGCGTGGACTGGACGCTGCCGCTGGGCGCTGCGCGCATGCGGGTGGGAGACCGGGTGGCGCTGCAGGGCAACATGGACCCCGCGGTGCTCTACGCCGGCGAGGAGCGCGTGGTGGCGGAGGCGGAGCGCATCGTCGCGGAGTTCGGCGCCCATCCAGGGCACGTGTTCAATCTCGGCCACGGCATCCACCCGGCCATCGATCCGGGCAGGGTGGCGGCGCTGGTGGACGCCGTGCACGAGTCCAGCGCGGCGTTGTTCAGTAACGGGACCTGACGGCCGTTTTCCCACATCGGGCCTGTTTTGCTCGTATGCGGCCATAGATCCCAGCCTTCGCTGGGATTTCATTACGAAACGCCAGCGAAAGCTGGCGTCCATGTGGCAGATTAACAGACTGCCAGATGGATTCTGGCCCCAGCCTCCGCTGGGGTGAACTTTCGCTGGAATTTCATAGTGCCAAACTGCCGCGCCGAATCCTACTCCGTCGCCTTCTCCTGGGCCTCGCCGAATTTCGCCATCTGCGCGTCGCTCGCTTTCTCCTGGTAGCGATCCTTGTATTCGCCGTAGGGCATGCCGTAAACCAGTTCCCGCGCTTGGTCGTAGTTGAGCTCGATTCCGTGGCTGGCCGCCTCGGAGACATACCATTTCGAAAAGCAGTTGCGGCAGAAGTAGGCCAGGTTCATGAGGTCGATGTTCTGCACCTCGGGGTACTTCTGCAGGTGGGCCAGCAGCTTGCGAAACAGGGCGGCCTCGATATCCACCCGGTCCGCGTCGGGGATGTCGGGAAGGTTGGAATTGCTCATGATGGGTCTTATGTGTAAACGGATACGCCGGTCCCGCGACATTCTACACCAGGGTCACCGGGGGGCCGCCAATGCTTCCCGCGGCGCTTTGCCAGCGTTACATCCAGCGCGGTCCGTCGACGGCCGTTTGCTATAATTTCGCCTCCCGCCATGCCAGCCGAAGCCTCCATGCCAATCTCCAGCGCCGCCGATTCCGCTATCGCGTACGGGCGGGAGGTGATCGACATCGAGCTGGAGGCCATCCGCCTGCTTTCAGGCCGCCTGGGTGAGGACTTTCGCGATGCCTGTCAGCGTATCCTCGCCTGCCACGGCCGGGTGGTGGTGGTGGGGATGGGCAAGTCCGGCCACGTTGGCGGAAAGATCGCTTCCACCCTCGCGAGCACGGGCACACCAGCGTTTTTTGTCCACCCGGGCGAGGCGAGCCACGGAGATCTCGGCATGATCACCCCGGACGATCTCGTGATCGCGATCTCCAATTCCGGCGAGACTCCCGAGGTCATCACCATCCTGCCAATCGTCAAGCGCATCGGCAGCGGTCTCGTGGTGCTCACCGGTAACCCGGAGTCAACGCTCGCGCGCCAGGCAGATGCCTGCCTGGATATCAGCGTGCCCAAGGAGGCATGCCCGCTCAATCTCGCCCCCACCGCAAGCACCACAGCGACCCTCGTCATGGGAGACGCGCTCGCGGTCGCAGTGCAGAAGCTGCGAGGTTTTTCCGAGCAGGACTTCGCCCGCACCCATCCCGGCGGCACCCTGGGCAAGCGCCTGCTGCTGTTTGCCTCTGACCTCATGCACCAGGGCGACCGGCTGCCGCTTGTGCCGGCGGATGCCAATCTCGAAACCCTGTTGCTGGAGATGTCCTCGAAGTCGCTCGGCATGGCCGGGGTCGTAAACGCTGACGGGAAGCTGATCGGCATGTTCACCGACGGAGACCTGCGGCGCACGCTGGGCAGTGGGGTCGACATCTATACTGCGCGCGCCATCGACCTGGTAAAGCGCGACCCCTTCACCATCAGTCCTGATACCCTGGCGGCGGAAATCGTGAAACTGATGCGGGATCATGCCCAGCAGGGGCCGCATGCGCTCAACAGCGTGTTCGTGGTGGACGACCAGGACAGGGTGGTTGGCGCGCTGAACACCCATGACCTGCTGCGCGCGGGCGTGATCTGATCGAAATGACCGGACTTCGCCAGAATCTCGTGCTCGTGGTGATTGCCGTGCTGCTGCTCGGCCTGTCGGCGTGGATGCAGTATGGCCTGCTGGAACCGCCGGTTGAAGAACTCTCCGAGGAAGAGAAAAATGCCCCGGACTACTACATCGAGAACTTCGTCTCCACCGGCATGGACAAGTTCGGCAAGATGTATGAACTCCGCGCCGACCGCATGGTGCATTACCCCATTGGCGACCGCGCCCTGCTGGATAACCCGCACATCGTCCAGTACGACCTCGACCAGACGCCGCGCCATATCTATGCCGACTCAGGCTGGCTGTACAACACCACCTCGAAAGTCCTTCTCACGGGTAACGTGCGCGTGGTGCAGAGCCGGACGGGAGAGGCCGGGGGCGCGTCCATGGGAGAGAAGATGGTGATCATCCTCGACCAGGACCGGGGTTGAGATACAATCCGGGGTCCACCGGGAATACTGTGACGGGCGCCTGTCGGCGGGACGCCGGAAGGCCCACCGGGGCCGGAAATGCCCCGGCCAATGACCAATCAGATCGAGAACGCGTGATGCGAAACCCCGTACTGCTACTGCTGGCCTGCCTGTTGATGGCGGGCGAGGCGCTTGCCCTGGACAGCGACCAGGAACAGCCCGCGACCCTGGAAGCCAACGACTTCGAACTCGACCTGAAGACCGGCGTTCGCACCTATCGCGGCGACGTGGTCTACCGCCAGGGCAGCATCCGTCTCGACTGTGACGAGCTGGTCACGTATTTCAATGCCGACGGCGAACTGGACAAGGGCGTTTGCACCGGGGATCCCGGACGCTTCAAGCAGCGTCCCGAGGGCTCCGAGGAAGACATGATCGGCGAGGCGCGGGAGATCACCATGGACCAGGTGACGGAGCTCGTGACCCTCAAGAGCCGCGCGCGCGCCACCCAGGGAGTCAACACCATCACCGGCCGCCTGATCACCTACAACCTCGGCACCGAGAAGGTCATCGTCAAGGGCGAGGCGCAGACCACCGCCGGCGCCACCGAACCCACCGGCTCCGCGGAGCCCGCGACCAGCGGCGGCGGTACCACCACGGCCAGCAGCGAAACGGCGACCGAGGAACCGGCGACGCCGGGCCGCGCCAGGCTGGTCATCCAGCCGCGCAAGAAGGCCGGGCAGCCGGCCGCGGAGAACAGCGAAGAAGAGAAGCCGGCGGAAAACTGATTTTCCGCCTATCCACCTTTCCCGCAGCGAGTTTCCGGGCAACATGCGTACCCTTGCCGCCAGGTCCCTGGTGAAGAAATACAAGCACGCCGTCATCGTCGACGGCGTCGACCTCGTGGTTACCGACAACGAGGTGGTCGGTCTTCTGGGCGCCAACGGCGCGGGAAAGACCACCAGCTTCAACATGATCATCGGCCTGGTACGCGAGACCGAGGGGCATATCTTCCTCGACGACGAGGACATCACCGAGCTGCCCATGCACGAGCGCGCGCGCAAGGGCATCGGCTACCTGCCCCAGGAGCATTCGGTGTTCCGCAAGCTCAGCGCGGAGGACAACATCCTCGCGGTACTGGAAACCTCGGGCCGTTACGATGCGGCGAAGCGGCGCGAGATCAGCCGCAACCTGCTCGAGGAATTCGGCATCTACCACCTGCGTGACAAGCTTACGATCCAGATGTCCGGTGGCGAGCAGCGACGGGTGGAGATTGCGCGCGCGCTGGCGCTGGAGCCTTCCTTCATCCTCCTCGACGAACCCTTCGCCGGCGTCGACCCCATCGCGGTGAAGGAGATCCAGCAGATCATCCGCCTGCTCAAGGGGCGCGGCATCGGTGTGCTCATCACCGACCACAACGTGCGCGAAACCCTCGGCATCTGCGACCGCGCGTACATTCTGCACCAGGGCCGGGTGCTCGTGGCGGGCCCGCCCGAAACCATCATGGCGGACGAGAAGGCGCGGGAAGTGTATCTCGGGCGCGATTTCCGTATGTGACTACTTCCGTATGTGACTCGCCCCGGATGTGAGCGCTGGCGCGGCCCGGGGGGCTGTTGGCCACCACCCGATCGAATCAGTATAGCATGGCCATTCGACCCTCGGGGGAGGCGTGGCCGCTTAACCGGCACCGGGAATTTGGTTACAATGATTCTCCAATGACGAACTCCGCAATGGATGAAGCCGGCACTTAATCTCAGGCAGACCCAACGCCTCGCGATGACGCCGCAACTGCAGCAGGCCATCCGCCTGTTGCAGATGAACACAGCGGAACTGTCGGCGGCATTGATGGATGCCCACGAGACCAATCCATTGCTGGAGATGGAGGACCCGGAGGGGCGCCAGGAAGCGATCAACGTGGACGACGTGGCCGCCGACGATACCGTCGACGACTCCCAGGCCTCGTTCAACGAGGACTGGGTGAGCCAGCGCACCGCCGTCAGCACCACCCCGTCGACGCTCAGGCCGGAAGGCAGCTTCGAGATTCCCGATCATTCCCTGCCCGCCACGCTGCACGAGCACCTGGTCGGGCAACTGTCACTGATGGCGCTCAAGCCATTGCAACGCCTGGTGGCCGAACATATCGTCAGCAATGTCAATGACGCGGGCTATCTCGACATCGACCTGGGCGATCTGCTCGCGGAGGTACAGCAGGAACTCGAACCCGGCGCCACTATCGTCATGTCGGATATCGAATCGGCGCTGTCAATCGTGCAGACCCTTGACCCAATTGGAGTCGGCGCGCGCACGCCCGGCGAATGCCTGCAACTGCAACTGGCCGCGCAGGATCCCGATGCGCCCGGGTTTGAGGTGGCGCGGCAACTGGTGGACGGTCTGCTGCCGCTGCTCGCGGAGCGTGACTTCCAGGGCCTCAGGCGCAAGCTGCGCGTCGGTGACGACGAACTGCGCGCAGCGATAGATCTCATTCGTCACCTGAGCCCGCATCCCGGTTACAGCATCGGCGACGTATCGGTGAACTACGTGACCCCCGATGTGCTGGTGGAACGACGCCGCGGGGTCTGGATGGCGCGCCTCAATACCGCGGCGTTGCCGAAGGTGATGATCAATCGCGACTACCAGCAACTGGTCACGGAGAACGCGAGCAGCGAGTCCTATTCCAATCTCAAGGAGCAGTTGCAGGACGCGCGCTGGCTGCTCAGCAACATCGAGAAGCGGCATAACACCATACTCTCCGTGGCGACCCAGATCGTCGAGCGCCAGCAGTCATTTTTCGAGCACGGTCCGGCGGCGATGCGGCCGATGATCATGCGCGAGGTCGCCGACGCGCTGGATATCCACGAATCCACCGTCTCGCGCGCGGTGAACGGCAAGTACATGCTGACACCGCTGGGGATGTTCGAGCTGCGCTATTTCTTCTCCTCCGAGGTCGGCGCCGACAACGGCATGCAGTCCTCCGCGGTGGCCATCCAGGCGCTGATCCGGGAGATGATCGAATCAGAGCCGCCGGCGAAACCGGTGAGCGACATGAAAATCTGCGAGGCACTCAAGGAGCGCGGGCTGGAAGTGGCCCGGAGAACCGTGGCGAAGTACCGGGAGCAGATGAATATTCCTCCGTCCAGCAAGCGGAAATCGCTATAGATGCCATTTCGCCTGCCGCCGGAGGGTCCATCCACGCGGTCGCAAACAGCGGCCGCCAATCAACCCATGGGAGGCGAAGTACCATGCAAATATCAATCAGCGGACATCATGTTGACGTAACGGACTCCATGCACCACTACGTATCCGAAAAAGTAGAAAAAATCGTGCGTCACTTCGACCACGTGACCAACACCAACGTCATCCTGCAGGTTGAGAAAAAACGCCACATGGCGGAAGCCACGATCAATACCAAGGGCGCGATGATTCACGCCTCGAGCACCTGCGACGACATGTACGCCGCCATCGACGCCATGGTCAACAAGCTCGACCGCCAGGTGCTGAAACACAAGGAAAAACTCACCGACCATCACCGTACCGACGCGGCGCTGAACCAGACCCCCGAATAGCAACACCCAATGAATCCTGCCGGTATCGCCGCGGGTGGCGACAAAGCCACTCCCAGTCTCGCCGATTTCCTTGCGCCCCAGCGGATCGTCCTGGACCTCGATACCACCAGCCGCAAGCGCCTGTTCGAGCATATCGCGGAGGTCTCCTGCTGCGGTCTCGACGAGGTCGACGAGGATTGCATCCTCAAGACCATTACCGAGCGTGAACGGCTTGGCAGTACCGGGCTCGGGCATGGCATCGCGGTGCCCCACGGGAGGATCGAGAACCTCGGCCAGCCGGTGATCAGCGTGGTCCGGCTGCGTCATCCCATCGATTACGATGCGCCGGACGACGAGCCGGTGTGGCTTGCCGTGGGGCTGCTGGTGCCGGCTGAGGCCAATGAAACCCATCTGCGCCTGCTGTCACTGCTCGTGACCCGGTTCCAGGATGACAACTTCGTCGAATCGATGAAACAATGTCACTCGAGGGAGCAGGTAGCGGCGTTGTTCGACAGCGAGGCTCCCGCGTCGCCAGACGCCGGGTGAGCGGGGAACGCGGGGCCGTGGATGGCGGGAATACCCCGCCGCGGCACGTGCTCGACCCGATGCCGGGCGCGCACTGGTACCATGACACGGAAAAGACGCTGGAGAACCGATACCAGCATGCCAACCTCTACGGCTACCTGAATCCGCTGCGTCCGACGCCGATCCAGCTGGTGGATCATCCTACCCTGGACTGGCTCTACCGGCTCGGCGAGCAGGAGCTGCGTTCGTCTCCGTGTTTCGATGCGCGGGAATCCGTGGCGGTGATCCTGTGCGACGGCATGAGCCCCAATCCGGCGTTGCGCGAGGTCTGCGAGCGGCTCGATATCGCGCTCCTGCGCACCACCCTTGATTCCGCCGCGGCGCTGGATTTTCTCCAGGCCAACCTGAAGCGACTGCTGTCACCTCGCTGTCAACATCACGGTGTATTCCTCGCGGTGATGAATACCGGGGTGATGATTACCGGCAAGAGTGGCATAGGGAAGAGCGAAGTGGCCCTGGATCTCATTCAGCGCGGGCACCAGCTCATCGCCGACGACGTGGTGGAGATCTATCGCCGGGATGGCCCGGATCTGCTGGGGGAATGCCCGCCGGCGCTCAGGGGCTACATCGAGATCCGGGGTCTCGGTATCATCAATGTCGAGAAAATGTTCGGTCCCGCCGCGGTGCTGGACAACTACGAACTCGAACTCATCATCGACCTGCGCGACGCCACCGATACGGAAATGCTCGAAATCGATCGCCTGCAACCCAGCCTGAAGCTGGTGGAAATTCTCGGGGTGGAGATCCCCTGCCTGAGCATCATGGTGGCCCCCGGGCGCAACCTGTCGGTGCTCGTCGAAGCGGCGATTCGCGACCACCTGCTGCGTCGCTCCGGCGTTCACAGCAGCCTCGAGTTCATCAGCCAGCACGACCGCATCCTGGGCATCGACGGCGGCACATGAAGCTTCGCGCCACCGATCTCATCATCGTCAGTGGCCTGTCCGGTTCGGGCAAGAGCGTGGCGCTGCAATCCCTCGAGGACGTCGGCTACTACTGCGTCGACAACCTGCCCGCGGTGCTCCTGCCGCAGTTCAACAGCTACCTGCCAGACCATACATCCGGAGGCGATCACGAGATCGCCGGCGCGGCGGTGAGCATCGACGCGCGCAACAACCGCTTCCTCGCCGAGCTCGATCACACCCTGGAGGAACTGGAAAGCAAGGGCCGCGCCTGCCGCATTCTCTACCTCGAGGCGGAGGAGCAGAAGCTCGTGCGGCGCTACAGCGAGACCCGGCGCAAACACCCGCTGACGGACGATTCCACGCCCCTGGTGGAAGGCATCCGGCGCGAGCGGGAGTTGCTGCAGCCGCTCAATGATCGCGCGGAAAAGGTCATCGACACCACCGACACCACGCCCCACGAGTTGCGCGCGCTGGTGCGCGACTTCGCTGGCGGCTCCAGCGTCAGTGGACCGCTGCTTCTGTTCGAGTCCTTCGGCTTCAAGCATGGCTCGCCGCGCGAGGCGGATTTCATCTTTGACGTGCGCTGCCTGCCCAATCCGCACTGGGAGGAGTCGCTGCGAAGCAGCACCGGTCTCGACGCCGAGGTGCAGGAATTTCTCGAGGCGCAGCCCATGGTGGTGGAGATGACCGCGGAGATATTCAGCTTCCTGTGGAAATGGTTGCCCGGCTTCGCCAGCGAGAACCGGAGCTACATCACCGTGGCGGTGGGCTGCACCGGCGGCCAGCACCGCTCGGTGTATATCTGCGAGCAACTGGTGCGGCGCTTCAGGGACCGGGAGTTCAACGCCCAGGTGCGCCATCGCCAGCTGAAACAACAGGACCCTTCGGAACTACCCGCGAAGTCATGATCGAAACAGTCGTTCCCGTGGTCAACAAGCTGGGCCTGCATGCCCGCGCGGCCTCCAAGCTGGTCAAGCTCTGCGGTGGCTACGAGAGCAGCATCAAGCTTTCCGCCAATGGCCAGGTCGTGGATGGCAAAAGCATCATGGGCATCCTCATGCTCGCCGCCACGCAGGGCACCGAACTGACTCTCAAGGTCGACGGACCGGACGAGGCCGCTGCCAGCGCGGCAATCGGAGCGCTGTTCGCCGACTGTTTCGGGGAAGGCGAATGAATCGTAGCGACCCGGCGGCGCTCCCCTGATGCTGGCCCTTCACGGCACCGGTGTTGGGCACGGCATCGCCATCGGCAAGGCGCGGGTCATCAATCGCCCGAACAAGGGGGTAGAACAATACACCGTGGCGGCGGACGCCATCGAGGCGGAACTGGACCGGCTCAGCGGTGGCATTCGCAAGGCGCGCGAGTCCCTGCTCGACCTGCGACCGCATAGCGGCGAGACTTTGCCCGAAGAGGTTGCCTCTCTGCTCGAGGCGCATGTCACCATGCTCGAGGATCCCGCGCTGCTGGACGAGCCGGCGCGCATCGTGCGCGAGCAACGGGTCAACGCCGAGTACGCGCTCTCCGCCTGGGGCCGGCGGATGGAGATCATGTTCACCCGTATCCAGGATCCCTACCTGCGCAGCAAGTCGGTGGATATCGGCCAGGTGGTGCAGCGCGTGATCGGCGCGTTGATGGATTCCGCGGAGACCCTGGGCAGGCAGCCGGAAGGCACCTTCGACGGTGAGATCATCATCGCCGCCGACCTCACGCCCGCGGATACCATCGAGCTCAAGAAACACCGCATCACCGGTTTCATCACCAGCCTCGGCGGGCCGATCTCGCATACCGCCATTCTCGCGCGGAGCATGAAGATCCCGGCCATCGTCGGTCTCCATGGCGCGATACGCTTCCTGCGCACCGGAGACCTGCTGATTCTGGACGGCAAGCGCGGGGTGATCCTCGCGAGCCCGGACCAGAAGGCCCTGGAAGCCTACCAGCGCCGGCGCGAGAAGATCGTCCGTCGACACCAGGCGCTGGAGACCCTGCGCGACGCCGACGCGGTCACTCTCGACGGCGCCCCGGTGACGTTGCTGTCCAACGTCGAACTGCCGGAGGAGGTGGACCTCAGCGTATCCCAGAACGCCGACGGCGTGGGCCTTTACCGGACCGAGTTTCTGTTCATGAACCGCGCAGAACTGCCCAACGAGGAGGAGCAGTACGTGATCTACAGCGACATCGTCACGCGCAGCCACCGCCCGGTGACGATCCGCACGCTTGACCTCGGCGCGGACAAGCAGGTGGACGGCGGGCGCACCAACGACGGGCGCACGATCAACCCGGCCCTCGGGATGCGCGCGCTGCGCCTCTGCCTGCACAATCTCGGGCTGTTCAAGCCCCAGTTGCGCGCGATCTTCCGCGCCTCCGCCCATGGTCCCACGCGCATGATGGTGCCGATGGTGTCCAACGTGGACGAGCTCAACCAGCTCAGGGTGCTGCTCGACGAGGTACGCAACGAACTGACCGACCAGGGGCAGGTCTTCGATCCGGCCATGCCGGTGGGCGGAATGATCGAGGTGCCCGCTGCGGCGGTGTCGGCGGATATTTTCGCGCGCAAGCTCGACTTCCTGTCCATCGGCACCAACGACCTGATCCAGTACACCCTCGCCATCGACCGGGTCGACGACGAGGTCAACTACCTCTACGATCCGCTGCATCCCTCCATCCTGCGACTGATCAAGATGGTGATCGACGCCGGCCGCTCCGCGGGCATCCCGGTGTCGATGTGCGGCGAGATGGCGGGTGATCCGGAGTACACCCGTATCCTGCTCGCTCTCGGCCTGCGGGAGTTCAGCATGGATCCGGCGTCGCTGCTGGAGGTAAAGCAGCGTGTGCGTATCAGCGACATCGGCCATCTCGAGTCCCGCCTGCCGGGGATCCTGGGCGCGGTCGAACCCGAGGAATTGCGCGGCCTGGTCCAGCAACTCAATCAATAGGAGCAATTCGTGGCAAACAGTGGCAATCAGGGCGTGGTGCGCCTGGTCAAGGCTCTGGGTTACTCGTGGAAAGGCTTCATCGCGGCCTGGCGCAACGAGGAGGCATTCCGCCAGGAAGCCGTCGCCTGCCTGGTATTGCTGCCGCTCGCGCTGTGGCTCGGCGACAATGGCGTCGAGCGTGCCCTGCTGGTGTTGACCGCGTTGCTCGTGCCCCTCGTGGAACTGATGAACTCCGCGATCGAGGCGGTGGTGGATCGGGTCGGGGTGGAAAAGCACACCCTCAGCGGCCGCGCCAAGGACATGGGTTCCGCCGCGGTGTTTGTCTCGCTGGTGATATTGGGGTCGGTCTGGGGCCTCGTCCTGTTGTAACCCGAATATTCCACCAGCCGAAATCGGGCCCGGTTGCAACCTGATGAAATATCTCGGCAATTCATTGCGTAGAGAACCAAAGTCCCAGTCACAGTATGGATTGGGCCCGGGATCGTACCCGGCCCTGACTGGTCCAGGAACATCTGGACTTGCGCTTCACTCACCCCATAGTCATGGCTATGGGGTTCGCTCCAGCGCGGCGCCCAGCCGCCCCTGGCCTGCGTCAGCATCCGGGATGCTCGTGAAATATCCGGGTTGACCTGCTCTGGTCAGGTGCGGATACCGTAACCGGTCTTCAGCAACCTGAGATTGATCCAGAACAGCGCGACGGCGAAGGCGATAATGATCGCGTAGGACAGACCGAGGTCGATATCGGAGATGCCGAGGAATCCGTAGCGGAACCCGTTGATCATGTAGAGGATCGGGTTGCCATGGGAGACGGCCTGCCAGAAGGGCGGCAGCAGGTTTATGGAGTAGAACACGCCGCCGAGATAGGTAAGCGGGGTAAGGATGAAGGTGGGGACGATGGAGACATCGTCGAACTTGCGTGCGAACAGGCCGTTGAGGAAACCGCCGAGGGCGAACAGCATCGCGGTCAGCAGGATGACGCTGAGCATCACCGGGAAGCTGTGGACCGTGAGGCCACTGAACAGCATCGCCACCACCGACACGACCACGCCCACCAGAAGGCCGCGCGCCATGCCGCCGGTCACGTAGCCCAGCAGGATAACCCATTCGGGGGTCGGCGAGACCTGGATCTCCTCGATCGAGCGCTGGAACTTGGCACTGAAGAAAGACGAGGACACGTTGGCGTAGGAGTTGGTGATCACCGCCATCAGGATCAGCCCCGGGACGATGAAGTCGATGTAGCGGAAGCCCTCCATGTCGCCGATACGCGGTCCGATCAGGTTGCCGAAGATGACGAAGTAAAGCGAGGTTGTGATCACCGGCGGCAGCAGCGTCTGTTGCCAGATGCGGAGGAAACGCGTCACTTCCTTGGTGACGATGGTGAAATAGGCGATGCGCACCGATTCCGCGCTCATTCCGTGCCCCTCCTGTCGACCCGGTCGAGGAACAGCTGCTCCAGCCGGTTCGACTTGTTGCGCATGCTCTGCACGCGGATGGCATTGGCATTGAGCTGGCGAAACACCCCGTTGAGACCCTGCTCCCTGGAGATGTCCACCTCCAGCGTGGTGGGGCCTGTAAGCCGCCAGCGCCCGCGGCCGAACTCTGGCAGCTCGGTGAGCGGGTCCTCCAGGTCGAGAATGTAGACCTCGCGCTGCAGGGTGGAGAGCAGTTGCCGCGTGCTGGTGTTTTCGACCACCTCACCGGCCTCGATGATCGCGATGTTGCGGCACAGGCTCTCGGCCTCCTCGAGGTAATGGGTGGTGAGGATGATGCTGGTGCCCTGTTCGTTGATCCGGCGCAGGAACTCCCACATCGAGCGACGGATCTCGATGTCCACCCCGGCGGTGGGTTCGTCCAGGATCAGCAGACGGGGTTCGTGCATCAGCGCGCGAGCGATCATCAACCGGCGCTTCATCCCGCCTGAGAGTTCCCGCGACACGCCGTTTCGCTTGTCCCAGAGGTCGAGCTGGGCGAGATAGCGCTCGGCCCTTTCCTCGGCAACGCGGCGCGGGATCCCGTAGTAGCCCGCCTGGTTCATCACGATCTGCAGCGGCGTCTCGAAGACGCTGAAATTGAACTCCTGGGGCACCACGCCAAGGAGTGAACGGGCGCGTGGGAAATCCTCGTCGATATCGACGTCGAAAATACGCACGCTGCCGGCGGTCTTGTTGACGAGTCCGCAGATGATGCCGATCGCGGTGGACTTGCCGGCGCCGTTGCGTCCGAGGAGGGCGAAGAAATCGCCTTCTTCCACCGCCAGGCTGATGCCCTTGAGCGCCAACAGGCCGTTGGCGTACTTCTTTTCCAGGTTTTCGACGGACAGCGCGTGCGTCATGGCTTTCGAATCCTACAGCACGCACCGCATGTGGATATGGGAGATGCCCGCCTCCATGAATGGCTCGCCCTCGGTCTCGAACCCGTGGCGCAGGTAGAAGGCGCGCGCGGTTTCCTGGGCATTGAGCCGGATTTCCCTGTCACCACGATCGCGCGCGGCCTCCATCAGGCACTTCAGCATCGCCTCGCCGACGCCGCGCCCGCGCCAGTCAGAAAGCACCGCCATGCGTCCGACCCTGCCGCCGGGCAGCAGCCGACCGGTGCCAACTGGCTGACCGTCATCGCTTCGCGCGAGGACGTGCGTGTATTCCCCGTCGCGCGGATCCCGTTCAAGTTCGGCGGGCACGTTCTGCTCGACGATGAAAATCTGGTCGCGAATGGCGCTGATTTCCTCCGCGTGCGCCGCCCAGTCGACTATCCCGACGAGAAATCCCGTCAAGGAAGCAGCTCCATGGTGGTTGCCTTGCCCGAGCGGCCGGTAACGATTTTCACCGGCACCGGGTTATCGCCGGTGCGCAGCCAGACGCTGTAGACGCGCTCCCGGTCGCTGGGCACGGTGTTGTCGACCCGCATGGTATCGAACGCGCCCGCGGCGACCTCGACGCTTTCCATCACCGGTTCGGCGGATTCGAACAGCCGCGCGCGCTTCGGGTTGACGGCATAGAACGTGGTGCCCGCCACCGCATCGGCGCCAAGCGCGACCAGGGACAGGGGAAAGGCGTCGGCGTCGAGCCGGGTGCCAGGTTGCAGGGTCAGCGGATCACCGTCGCTGAAGGAGATGCTGCCGGCGGCATGGTCGACGGCAAAACTGCGTAGCAACTCGCCGGACTCGGTGACCGTTTCGCGACCGTCGAGGAGTCGCAATTCTCCCTCCACCAGGTCGAACCGGGCTTCCGCGGTAATGGGCTCGATGAACATGCTCGCCAGCAAACTCGGATGGGCTATGGTCCGTACCAGGTAATGGTCACCGTCGCGGGAAATCTCCACCTCGACCTCGCCCGCATCGTGGCCGCGGAAATCCACGCTGTAACGCAGGGACTGTGGCTCGGGGGGAGCGGCATGGGCCACGCCCATCAAAAGGGCAACGATCGCACCAGCAACGGCGTTCAATAACTTGTTCATGAAAACTCCTGTTGGGGTTAATCCTGCTGACTCGCGGTGGGTGCCACGCTCAACCGGGACAGGTACTCGGCAATGGCGGCGGGGTAGAGCCGGTGTTCCTCCGCAAGCACCCGTGCCGCCAGGGTGTCGGGATCGTCATCCGGCAACACGGGTACCCGCGCCTGGCGGATCACCGGGCCCGCATCGAGTTCCTCGGTAACCACGTGCACGCTGGCGCCGTGCTCCGCCACGCCCGCCTCCAGCGCGCGGCGATGGGTGTCGGTGCCGCGAAACCGGGGCAGCAACGCGGGATGGATATTGAGAATGCGGCCGGGATAACGGCGCACGAAATCCGCCCCAAGGATGCGCATGAAGCCCGCGAGTACCAGTAGATCGGGAGCGAAGCCCTCTATTTCAACCGCCAGGGCGCGGTCGAATTCGCTTCGGCCGGCGTGGTCACGATGGCAGACCACGCGCGTCGGGATGCCGGCGCGGCGCGCGCGTTCGAGGCCGCCCGCGTCGGGTTCGTTGCTGATCACCGCGGCGATGCGCGCTGCGAGCGAGCCATGGGCGATGGCGTCGATGATGGCCTGCAGGTTGCTGCCATTACCCGATATCAGCACCACCAGGGTGGGCAGATCAGCGTCCCCGTGACGCATTACCAGGGGTTCTGGTATGTCACCCGCGGCTTGCCCGTTGCCGCCGCCAGGCGGCCGACGGTGAATGCGTTCTCGCCTGCATCCCGCAGGCAGGCCAGCGCGGCATCAGAGTCATCGGCGTCCACCGCCACCAGCATACCGACGCCGCAGTTGAAGGTGCGCAACATTTCCGTGGCTTCGATGCCGCCACGGTCCTGGAGCCACTGGAACACAGGGGGTAAAGTCCAGGCGGCGAGGTCGATTTCGGCCACCACGCCGTCAGGCAGCACGCGGGGAAGATTCTCGGTGATGCCGCCGCCGGTGATATGGGCCGCACCGCTGACCCGCACCACCTGCATCAGCTTCAGCATGGCGCCGACATAGATTCTGGTGGGCGAGAGCAGGGCCTCACCTAGGGTGGAATCTCCCAGGGAAGTTGCCGGATCCTCGCCCGAACGCTCCAGCACCCGGCGAACCAGGGAGTAACCGTTGGAATGCGGACCGGACGAGGCGATGCCGATCAGCACCTGGCCGGGACGCACCCTCGCCGGGTCGGGCAGCCGGTCGCGCTCGACGATGCCCACGGCGAAACCCGCGAGGTCGTAGTCGCCTTCGGAGTACATTCCCGGCATTTCCGCGGTCTCCCCACCCGCCAGCGCGCAGCCGGCCTGGCGGCAGCCCTCGGCGATGCCCTCGATCACGGTCGCCGCCTGGTCCACGTCGAGGTGGCCGGTGGCGAAGTAGTCGAGGAAGTAGAGCGGCTCGGCGCCGGCGACGACGATGTCGTTGACGCACATCGCGACGAGGTCGATACCGATGGTGTCGTGACGCCCGAGCAGTGTCGCGAGCCGCAGCTTGGTGCCAACGCCGTCGGTGCCGGACACCAGCACGGGATTCCGATACCGGTGGAGCGGCAGTTCGAAAAGCGCGCCGAAACCGCCGATGCCGCCCAGCACGCCTTCCCGGTGGGTGCTGCGCACCGCGGGACGGATGCGGTCCACGAGGGCATTGCCGGCATCGATGTCCACGCCGCTGTCACGATAGCTGAGCGGGGGTTGGCCGGATGCGTTTGAGGGCAAGTTTCAGGGGGGATTTGAGGACACGCGGATTATGCCCGAATTGCCGCTGGTTCGCTGCCGCAGGCGGTGTCTCCGGAGGGGTTTGTCGGATGACCGCCCAGGGGATAGCACGTAAAATACTTACCCCGTAAACCCAATGTTCCCGGCATCCGCCAGGCCAGCCTTGCTGTCCCTCGTTCCAAATATCCTCACCCTGCTACGCATCGCCGCCTGCCCGGTTCTGGTGCTGGTGCTGGTGACGCGAAATTACGAGGCGGCGCTGCTGCTGTTTTTTGCCGCAGGCCTGACGGACGGCCTGGATGGCTATATCGCCAAGCGCTATAACTGCGTCACCTACATCGGCTCGATTCTCGACCCGATCGCCGACAAGCTGCTCATCACCTGCGCCTACGTGATGCTCACGATCCTCGGCGACATCCCGCTCTACCTGCTCGTGATAGTGATCTTCCGCGACCTGGTGATCATCGGCGGCTACTTCGTGCTCCTGCTGGTGATGGATGACAAGGTGCCTATCGAGCCGATCTACTGGAGCAAGCTCAATACCTTTCTCCAGATCGCACTGGTGGTCATCGTCCTGGTGGAACGCTCGGGCTGGATAGCTTTCGGGCCGCTCGTGATGCTGCTGACCTTCGGCGTTATCGCCACCTCGCTGGTGAGTGGTGTGCTCTATGTCTGGCTGTGGGGGTTCAAACGCGAACTGGAGCGCAAGGACGGCCAGTGAGCCAGCAGGCCGTCATCCCCGCCGCGTCCCCGGAGGAGCAGACCTTCGGCAATTTCGATCCGGGCAGGAACCAGCCGCTGGTGGATGTGCTGCGTTTCATTGCCGGCGGCGGGCGGCCCGGCGCCGTGCTGTATCTCTGGGGAGAGCCCGGTTCCGGCAAGAGCCACCTGCTGCATGCCAGCTGCGCGCGTGCCGCGCGCGCGGGCAGACCCTGGACCTACCTGGTCGGCGGTGATGCACTCGCAGACGACATCGCGCCGGAGGCGCTGGTCTGCATCGATGACCTTGATGGCGGCCATGCCGGACCGGAAGGTGAGCTCCGCTGGCTGACGCTTTACGAGCGGGTGCGCCAGGAGGGCGGCAACCTGGTGGTCGCGGCGGCGCAGCCCCCTTCGGCCCTCGGTCTCGAGACGCCGGACCTGGAATCGCGCCTCTCGGCCGGCGGGGTGTTTCACCTGGTGGCTCCCGATGACGAGAGCAGGAGGCGCATCCTCGCCGAACGTGCCCACGAGCGTGGCTTCGAGCTGTCGGCGCCGGTGATGGACTACATCATGCGCCACCATGCGCGCGACATGGGGTCGCTGTTCGCCCTGCTGGATCGAATCGACCGCGATTCCCTGGCGCAGCACCGCCGCATCACCCTGCCGTTCCTGCGCGACCTGCTGACCGGCGGTCGCTAAAGCGCGAATTCCTTCAGAGCGGTTCGCCGCCCAGTCGGCGCGCGGCATTGGCCACCCGGCTGCCGAGCAGGCGCGCCAGGCGGACCTCGTCCTCGCTGAACGGCGCGTTGCCGTCGCTGCCCGCGACGTGGCTCGCGCCATAGGGCGTGCCGCCGGTGCGGGTATGCGAGAGCGGGGTGCCGCTGAAGGGGATCCCCACCATGACCATGCCGTGATGAATCAGTGGCAGCATCATGCCGAGCAGCGTGCTTTCCTGGCCGCCATGCTGCGTCCCGGTGGAGGTAAACACGCCCGCGGGCTTGTCCTTGAGGGTGCCGGCGAGCCAGTCAGGCGCGGTCTGGTCGAAAAAGTACTTGAGCGGCGAGGCGATGGTGCCGAAGCGCGTCGGGCTGCCGAGGACCAGGCCGTCGCAGCGTGCAAGGTCGGCCGTTTCCGCGTAGATGTCTCCGCTCGCGGGAATCGACGGCGCGGTGGCCTCGCTCACAGGAGATACCGGTGGCACGGTGCGCAGCAGTGCCTCGCAGTCGTCCATGCTCTCCACACCGCGGGCGACCTCGGCCGCGAGTTCCGCCACCGAACCGTGGCGGCTGTAGTACAGCACCAGGATCGCGGTCATTGGCTGAGGAGAAATTCCATCAGCGCCTTCTGCGCATGGAGACGGTTCTCGGCCTCGTCCCAGACCACGCTGCGCGGGCCTTCCAGTACCTCGGCGGTGACCTCCATGCCGCGATAGGCCGGCAGGCAGTGCATGAACAACGCGTCCCTGTCGGCGAGCGCCATCATGGACTCGTCCACGCAGAAGCCGTCGAAGTCCGCCTGGCGGCGCGCCTTTTCCTCCTCCTGGCCCATGCTCGCCCAGGTGTCCGTGACCACCAGGTCTGCGCCCGCCACGGCTTCGCGTGGATCATTGGTGAAACTGATCGACTGCGCGCAAAGTGCGGATAAGTCCGGATCCGGCTCGTAACCCGCCGGGGTCGCGATGACGAGGGAAAATCCAAGCAACCGAGCAGCATTCATCCAGGAATGGCAGACATTGTTGCCGTCGCCGATCCAGGCCACCCGCCGCCCGCCGATATCCCCGCGGCGCTCGATCCAGGTCTGCATGTCGGCGAGCAACTGGCAGGGATGGTTGTAGTCCGACAGGCCGTTGATCACCGGAACGCTGGAATAGCGCGCCATTTCCTCCACCCGGGAATGGCTCCCGGTGCGCAGGATGATGAGGCTCGCCATCCGCGACAGTACCCGCGCGGTGTCGGCGACGGGTTCGCCGCGGCCAAGATGGGAATCCGTCGGCGCGAGAAAGATCGCGTTGCCGCCGAGGTGGGTGATCCCGGATTCGAATGACATCCGCGTGCGGGTGGAACTCTTCTCGAACACCAGTACCGCGGTGCGGTGGCGCAGGATGTCCATGGTGACGCCACTGGCAAATTCGCGCTTCATCTCGATGGCGCGGTTGAGGACTTGGCGAATTTCATCCGGCGACAGGTCCGGCAGGCTGAGGAAGTGGCGAACGGTCATGGCAGGGAGGGGACGCGCTCGGGCGCGGGGAGTTGTACGCAGCGTCCATCAACATGGAGCGCTCCAGAAACCAAAAAAGCGCCGGTTTTTGCGGCGCTTGCAATGGGCCATTCTACTGAATCACAAGCGCGGTTTGCAATCCGAAGGGTGGTAGTATGCGGCGCTTCTCCGGGCGATACCAGCGTCGTTCGCGTCGCTTCCAAGGCATGCTTTCCATCGTCATCCCCACCTTTAACGAAGGCCGCGCGCCCCTGGATCTTGTGCCCGGGCTTGCCGCGCGGGACGGCGTGCACGAGGTGCTGGTAATCGATGCCAGTGACGATGACGAATCGCGCGCCTGCCTGGACGAACTGGATGCGCCTGGCGTGCGGGTCGTGCAGGCGGAAGACCGCGGCCGCGGCGCGCAGATGAACCAGGGCGCGCGCCTCGCCAGCGGCGAGGCGCTGCTCTTCCTGCACTGCGATACGCGCCTGCCCGCCAATGCGGTGTCGCATGTCAGGAAAGCCCTCGTTACATATCAATGGGGTCGTTTCAACCTCGACCTCGACGCGCCGGACATGCGCTTTCGGGTGATCGCAGGCATGATCCGGCTACGCTCCCGCCTGACGCGCATCGCCACCGGCGACCAGGCGATCTTTGCCCGCCGGGACTTCTTTCTCGACCAGGGCGGATTCGCCGAGATCGCGCTCATGGAGGACATCGAGTTCTCGCGCCGCGTCGGCGGCGTCCACCGACCCGCCCTGGTGACGTCGCCAGTGGTGACCTCGGCACGTCGCTGGATCGGCCACGGTACACTGCGTACCATACTGCTCATGTGGAAACTGCGCCTCCTGTATCGCCTCGGCGTCAGCCCGGAACGGCTGGCCACCCTGTACCGGAGCGCGCGCTGATGGGCCAGGCGAACGGACCCGCGATCCACCTGTTCGCCAAGGCGCCGGTGGCAGGGCGGGTGAAGACCCGGCTGGAGCCGATGATCGGCGCCGATGCCTGTGCACGGCTCGCCGCCGCCATGCTGCGCCGGACCTGCGCCACCCTTTCGCAACACTGGCCCGGGCCGCGTGTCATCTCCGCGGCGCCGGACATCTCCCATCCGCTACTGCATGAACTGGCGCGGGAGCATGGCTTTACCCTCGCGCCCCAACGGGGCGAAGATCTCGGTGAACGCATGGCGCATGCGCTGGAACACGGGATCGCGGCACATGGCGCTGCCGCGGTGATCGGCGCCGACGTGCCCCATGCCCCGCCCACGGTTATCGAATCGGCCTGGAGAATCCTGCGCTCCGGTGGTGAGGTCGTCGGAGCGGCGGCGGATGGTGGCTTCTACCTGCTCGGGCTCGCGAGCTGGCGCAAGGCATTGTTCCGCGGCATTCGCTGGGGCGGAGAGGAAGTGTTCTCTTCCCTGCTCGGCAATGCCGCAAGCCTTGGCGTTTCGCTGCAACGATTGCCCGAGTTGCGAGACATCGATCAGCCCGCCGACCTCCATTGGCTCGCCGGCCATGACGTCTCGTTCAGCGAGTTCCTCGCGCCGCAAACAGACGGCTTGCCCAGTGCGGGAGGCCAGGGTGGCTGACGACGCCGCGCGCGGGAAGTCGCGTTACACCGAAGACGATCCGCGCAACTTTCACCGCGGACTGCTGGCGCCGCGTTACTGGGGCACCTGGCTATTGCTCGGTTTCCTCTCCCTGGTGTCGATCCTGCCGCGCGCCTGGGTGATGTCCTTCGGCGCCTGGATCGGCGACCAGTTCCGCAAGCGCAACGAGAAACGCCGGCGCATCGTAGAGGTCAATCTCGGACTGTGTTTCCCGGATCTGTCCGTCGAGGAGCGTGACGCCATGCTGGTCGAGCATTTTCGCGCCTATGGCCGCTGCCTGCTAGACATGGGGCTGACGCTGTGGTGCAGCGAGCGCCGCCTGCGCCAACTCGTCGACCTGGAAGGCTTCGAGGAGCATTGTCGCCTCGTGGCCGAACGCCCGGTGCTGATCATCACCTGGCATTTCACCGCCATGGAAATTTCCGCGCTCGCGGCGAGCCTGGTGGGACCGTCGGTGTCGATGATGAAACCGATGCATAACCCGGTGGTCACCTGGGCCATCGCCCGCGGGCGCTGTCACCTGCAGGACGTGGACCTGGTGACACGCGAGGCCGGCATGCGGCCCCTGATCCGCGGTCTGCGCCAGGGCCGCCAGGGATTCCTCCTGCCGGACGAGGACTTCGGCCGGCGCGATCCCGGGGTGGTGTTCGTGCCGTTCTTCGGCGTGCCGCGCGCGATGCTGACAACGCCGGGCCGCATCGCCCGCGCCGCGCGCGCCGTGGTGGTGCTCTGCGCGGGCATCCTCGACCCGTCCACCGGGCGCTACAGGGTAACTTTCACCCCGCCGCTGGAAGGGGTCGACGGCAGCGATCCCGAGGCAGATGCGGTGGCCATCTGCACGGCCATGGAAAAACTGCTCCTGCGGGCGCCCGAGCAGTACCTCTGGACCTTTCGCTGGTTCCAGTCGCGGCCGGACGGTGAACCGGGGCCCTACGACCCGGTGCCGCCCCGGTGAAGGTGCTGGTGATCAAGCAGACCTCGCTCGGCGACGTGCTGCATTCCACCGGTCACGTGCGCGCCATCCGCCAGCACTGGCCGGACTGCGAACTGACGCTGCTCACCGCCACCGGCTCCCTCGACATCTACCGCCACAGCCCCTGGGTGGATCATTTCATACTCGTCGACCGCGCGGCGGTGAAACGGCGCTGGAAACGGGAGCCGCGCTGGGCCTGGTCGCACATGTCGCAGGTCATGGCCGAGGTGCGGCGGGAAACCTACGACGTAGCCTTCGATCTCCAGGGCGCGGCGAAGTCCGTCATCTTTCTCTACGGCGCTCACGCGGGGAAAAAGTACGTCAAGGGCAACTGGCCGGGAATTCCCGGCTTCCGCGAACCCCGTCTCCATGCGCTCGCGGAAATGGACGGCGTACTGGCCCTGGCCGGCATCAGCGGCGTTGACACGCGCATGGAATTCGCCACCGGCGAGGCGGACCGGGATGCGGCGGCGGGAACCATGGCACGCATCAATCCCGGCGGTCTCCCGTTGCTGGTGATCAGCCCGTTTACCCGCTGGGCCTCCAAGGACTGGCCGCTGGAATCATTTCTCGCCGTGGGCGCTGCCATGGCGGACAGCTGCTGCGTGGCCGTAACCGGGGCGCCCGACCGGGCCGGAGAGATTGCCGCCGCCCTGGCGGCGCAGGGAATCGACGCGGTGCACAACCTCGCGGGCGAGCTCTCACTCGGCGCGTTCGCCGAACTGGTGCGGGGCGCGGCGCTCATGCTTACCGGGGACAGCTTTCCGATGCATGTCGCGGTGGCCTGCGGCACGCCGGTGGTGGCGCTGTTCGGTCCGACCGAAGAGGCCCGGGTGGGCCCGCGCGACGGTTCCTCCACGGTGCTGCGTGCGCCGGATTGCCGGAAATGTGATCGTGCCGCCTGCGCCCGGGGTTGCCTCGCACGGATCAACGTGGAAACGGTGGTCGCCGAGGTCCAGCGGCGGCTCGCGGAAAGTCCGGCCGCGGTAGGCTGACGATAGAAGCGGAACGGGCGCCCGTGCTCAGGCAGTGGCCGGCTCCGTGTTTGGAGCTGCCACCGATCCCGCGCCGATTTGCAGGGTCATCTCGTCGAATTCCCGCTGTGACTCCCGCGCCTCGCCGGCGAGCCACTGGCGGAACGCGGTGATGTCGGGCTCGTTCTCCCGCCCGCGGGCGCAGACGAAGAAATAGGACACGTTCGAGCGCGATGCCACCTCCGGGAACAGCCGCACCAGCCTGCCCGCGTTGATGTCGTCGAGCACGTGGGCGCTGCGCGCGAGGGCGATGCCCTGGTGGTCGATGGCGGCCTGCAGCGCGAGGCTGGTCTGGGGAAACTTGGTGCCGCTCGGCATATGTCGGACAACCACCCCGGCGTCGCGGAACCAGTCGCGCCAGCGCGGCAGGATATCGATGGTGCTGCGCCGGAGCAGGGGCAGGTCCAGCAGGTCGCGCGGGGTTTTCGGGGTCCCGTGTTCGCGCAGGAACCACGGGCTGCACACCGGGAATACGTACTCGGTGAGAAGAAGCTCCTCGTAGAGGTCCTTCCAGTTGCCGTAGCCGAGGCGAATGCCCACGTCGGCTGACTCGAAGTCGAATTCCACCAGTTCGTCCGAGGTTGAGATCCAGACGTCGATGTCCGGGTAGGCGTTGTTGAAATGCCCGAGGCGGGGCACCAGCCACTTGAACGCGAACGACTGCAGCAGGGTCACCCTGAGCCCGGACGGGCCGTCGTCCGTGTCGCGCAAGTCTTCCAGTGTGGTGGTGATGCGGCGAATGAAGTTGCGCACGATGGGAACCAGCGCTTCGCCGGCCTCGGTCAGCACCAGTCCGCGCCCCCGGCGCTCGAACAGTTTCAACTCCCAGAGCTCCTCCGCGTGGCGGATCTGGTGGCTGATGGCGCTCTGGGTGACATGCAGCTCCTCCGCCGCCCGGGTGTAACTCAGGTGACGCGCGGCGGCCTCCAGGGCGCGCAGCGCGGCAATGGGTGGGAATCGCACCGGCATGGGCTGTTCAGTGGCTGTTTATATATGAACGATTGCTCATGAATTATATGAAGAGCTTTCGTTTGTTTTCAAGCAATGTCGGCCGTATATTCTCAGCATCGGCGGTTCGCTGGCCCAGCCAGGAACCATTTATTCACAGGTAAGGAAAGTGGTGCGACACATGAATGATATGTTCATCAAGGTAGGCGTCGCATATGTCGGCGCACTAACCGTATTTACGCTGGTACTGACGCAGATTCAGGCAGGAATCTGACCATGAGTGAAACAGTTTCCATGGCCAGCCGGGAAAATGTGGTTCGCGGAAGTTTTCGCAAGCCCTTCCTGGTGCGGCTTGCAGGTCGGGTGAAGACCTGGAACCAGCGCCGGCGTGCAATTCGCGAATTGCACGAAATGTCCGATGCCCTGCTGAGAGACCTCGGCATCGAACGGTACCAGATCGAGGAAGTGGTTCGTCGTGGCGGTCAATTCGCCAGCTTCGACCGGCTTCCGCGGAAATCAGCGGTGGCTCCGCTCAAAAAAGCCGCAGCGTAAGTTTCGTTTTATTCCTCCATTGGTGTTTATTGCAGGCCCTCACCCCGAGGGCCTTTTTTTTGCCTGCGTGAAACAGTCGACCGGTCCTGCCTGGCCGGTACAGTATCCGGGATAGAATGGCCCGGAGATTCTCCCGTTCCTCGTCATGCTCTGGATCAAGGCCTTCCACATTATCTTCATGGTGACCTGGTTCGCCGGACTTTTCTACCTGCCACGGCTGTTCGTCTACCACGCCCAGTGCGAGGACGCGGCGGGCAATGCCCGTTTCAAGATCATGGAGCGCAAGCTGTTCTGGGGCATCATGACTCCCGGCGCGCTGCTCACCATCGGCCTCGGCGTATGGCTCTGGCTCGGCTACGGGTTTTCCGGCAAGTGGCTGATGTGGAAGCTCATGCTCGTGCTTGCGCTGCTGGTTTACCACGCATGGTGCCTGGTGGCGTTGCGTGCGTTCCGCGATGATCGCAACCGCCGGGGACACAAGTACTACCGGGTAATGAACGAACTCCCGGTATTCGCCCTGGTGGGCATCGTGCTGCTGGTGGTGCTGAAACCCGGCGCCTGAACCCGGGCAACGCGCAGTGTTTTCCGTCATCCTGCTGGAGCCGGAGATCCCGCCCAACACCGGCAACATCATCCGTCTCTGCGCCAATACCGGTGCCAGTTTGCACCTCGTCGAACCGCTCGGCTTCGCCCTCGACCAGAAGTCGCTACGGCGCGCCGGTCTCGACTACCACGACCTCGCACGGGTGACCGTCTGGCCGGATTTCGGGACGCTGCGCCGGCAATGCCCGGGACGACTGGTTGGCTTTTCCACCCGCGGTGACGACTGTTACAACCGGTTCGCCTTCCGTCCCGGCGACCAGCTGCTGTTTGGCCCGGAAACCCGGGGGCTGCCTGACGCGATGCTGGATAGCCTAGCCCCGGGTCACCGGCTCCGTCTGCCCATGCGCGAGGGCAGCCGCAGCCTCAACCTGTCGAACTGCGTGGCGGTGGCGGTGTACGAGGCCTGGCGGCAGAACGGTTTTGCTACCGGTTACTAGTGCTCTGATCGGGGGTCGCGTCCCAGCAGACTTCGTACCGCCTCGTCCGGCGCCATGCCCTCGTAGAGGACGCGATAGACATGAGCCGTGATGGGCATCTCGATACCCAGGCTGGCGGCCTTGCGATGCAGCTCCCGGGTCGTGCGGATGCCCTCGATTTCCTGGTCTATCTCCGCCGCCACCTCTTCCGGTGACCGCCCGGCGCCAATGCCGATTCCGTACCGCCGGTTGCGCGACTGATCGTCGGTGCAGGTAAGAACGAGGTCGCCGATGCCGGTGAGGCCGTTGAACGTCTCCACGCGCCCGCCAAGGGCGACGCCGAGACGGATCATCTCGGCGAGGCCGCGGGTGATGAGCGCGGCGCGCGCGTTGGCGCCGTAGCCGAGGCCGTCGCTGATACCGGTGGCGATGGCCATGACGTTCTTGATCGCCGCGCCCAGCTGCACGCCCACGAGATCGTCGCTGAAGTAGATACGGGTAGTCGGGGTGCGGAACCAGTGCGCCAGCCGTTCGGCGGCGCCGGGCTTGCTACAGGCCAGGGTGAGGGCGGTAGGCAGCCCGGTGGCGGTCTCGCGGGCGAAACTCGGGCCGGACAGCACCCCGCGCACCGTTGCGTCGGGAAATACCCGCCGCACCACCGCGTCCGGCAGGTCGCCGGTTTCCGGATCGAATCCCTTGGTGCCCCAGAGCAGGGTCGCGTCGGCCGGGTCGAGACCGGCGGCGAGAATTCGTTCGTGGAGCGCGGTCACCGTTTCGGCGAAGGCATGGCTCGGAACCACCACGAGAAAGTTGAGGCCCGGCTCCACCAGACTCGCTGCGTCGTCGGTCACGGAGAGATTGGGCGGGAACGGGATGCCTGGTAGGTAGCGGCGGTTCTCGCGCGCTTCCTCCATCGCGTCGATGGCGTCGCGGCCAAGGAGCCGTACCGCGGCGAAATTCGCGCAGGCGAGGATCGCGAGCGCCGTGCCCCAGGATCCCGCGCCGATGACATTGAGGCGCGCGGCTTCGGGAACTCCGGATTCCGCGGCCATGGCCGTGCTACTGGAGGGTGGGCGACTCTTCGCCTTCCCCCGTTTCGGCCGCCGCCATCTTCTGGCGGTAGATCGCCTCGAAGTTGATCGGGTTGATCAGCAGCTGGGGGAAGCCCCCCTTGGATACCAGGCCGGCCAGTTCCTCGCGCGCAAAGGGCAGGAGCATGTTCGGGCAGGCCACCTGGATTATCAAATTGCGGTGCTCGTCGTCCTCGGCATTGATCTCGAAGATACCGGACTGGTGGATCTCCGCGAGGAACAGGTTGGCGCCGTCCTGGGTCGCGGTGGTGGTGACCTCCAGGGTGACCTCGAAATACCTGGCTTCCTCGTCGATCTGCTGAAAGGAGACGTTGATGTTGAGATCGATGTCGGGCTTCAGGTTCGTATTGAGGAACACCCGGGGGCTGCCAGGGGATTCGAAGGAGGCGTCCTTGAGATAGATCTTGCGGGCGCCAAGGCGGGGAGATGCGTTTTCTGCCATGAGGTCGGGTGATGGTTTAAGTGGATCAGCCCCGGATGAGGGGCAGATTTTCCTTGCTCCAGGAAGCGACGCCGCCGTCCAGGACATAGAGTTCCTCGAAGGAATTCTTCTTCAGGGTCGCCGCCGCCTTGGCAACGCTGACACCGCTCTGGCAGACGAGGATCAGGGGCTTGCCGCGATACTTGTTGAGCTTCTTGAGACTGGATTCGAGGGATTCCAGCGGCAGGTTGATCGACTGCTCGATGTGACCCTTGTCGAATTCCTCCGGCTTGCGGATATCCACCAGCACCGCGGACTTGCGAGCCTGGATCTGTGGCAACTGGGCCGCGGATATCTTGGTCGCGCCACCCACGGAACGGCTGCCCGGATCGAACGCCAGCAGCAGAAGGATCGCCGCGAGCATGACGAACAGGTACCAGTTCTGCATTGCGAATTCGAGAAACATGGATCGGAGAGTGGGGGCGGGATTGGAAAGGGGCCGGATTGTACCCCAAGCCCCGGTGAAACTCTGCAGATAACGGGCTTTCCGTATAATCGCCGCATGCCCGCTCGCGCCCCGACGCTCCTTTTGTGCCTGCTGCTTCCGGTATTCGTCTCTGCCAGTGAACTCGCGCGCAGTCGCGCGGAACTCAGCGAGCTCGGCGAGCGTATCGAGCGCCTGACGGCGCGCATAGAGAAGGACGACGAGGCCCGGGACCGGATCACCGCTGAGCTGGACCGGGTGGGTGAACGGCTCGCGGCGCTGACGGGGGAGATACGCGAGGCTGTCAGGGAGGAAGCGGCGCTCGAGGGAGAAATCGCGGCGCTCGAGAAAGAGTCGGCCGTGCTCGAGATGGAACGTGAAGAGGCGCAGGCGGGGCTTGCCGGTCTGCTCCGCAGCCGCTACATGATGCGTGACGGCGGTGCCCTCCGGATGCTGATCAACCAGGAAGATCCCCATGCCGCGGCAAGGCGCCTGAACCTGCTGCGCTATGTCGCCTCGGCCGGTGAACGTGAACTGCGCCGAATCGATGACCTCGTCTCTCGTATCCACGAAAACCGCGCATCCCTGGATTCAAGGCGCGAGCAGCTCGCGGCGACACGCGAGGGGCTCTCCGCCGACCGGGAAAGCCTCGCCGCGGAGCAGGCCGAACATGACCGGCAACTTGCCGCGGTGCGCCAGCGGATCGCCGAGTCGGGCGCCGAGATCGCGCTCTACCGGGAACGCGAGGCGGCTCTCGGGGCGTTGATCAGGGAACTTGCGAAGCCGCGTGCTTCCGTGGTCCAGGTAGCGCCTCGCGCGCGCTCCACCGCGGGGCCGACGACGGCAACGGAAACGGCCCCGGCGGCGCCATCTGCCGCGGCGCCGGTACCCGCGCCTGCCGCACCCGAACCAACCACGACAGTTGCGCCAGAAAATCCGGCCCCGTTGACGGCCCCGCCGCCACGTCCAACTTTTGCCCTCGGCGGATTCGCCAACCAGCGAGGCCGCCTGGCGCTGCCGGTGGACGCGCCGCTGAGCGCCCGCTTCGGCGACGTGCGCCAGGCCGGCGGCCTGCCATGGGAAGGCGTGCTGTTCGACTCCGGCGGCGGCCAGCCGGTGCGCGCCATCTATTCCGGCCAGGTGGTGTTCTCCGACTGGTTTCGCGGTTACGGCCAGCTGATGGTGGTGGATCACGGCGAGGGTTACATGTCCCTGTACGGTTACAATGAACGTCTCGATGCCGGCGTGGGCGACCTGGTGGAAGCCGGCCAGGTCATCGCTTCCGCGTCCGCGGCCGGTGCGCCCCCGGCGCGCGGCATGTATTTCGAGGTCAGACACAACGGAACCCCCGACGATCCGCTAAAATGGTGTCGCTGATTCACGACCCCAGCCGGAGTTTCCAACGGCATAACACGGGTAGTTGGTCGCAGACCTGACATCACGCCGGATTCAACATGCCACTTTCCAGATCCTCCCTGTTCCTGCCCGTCATGCTCGGCTTCGCGATGGCGGTGGTGTCGTGGCCGGCGCCGGGCCAGGAGCCCTCCAGCGTGGACGAGTCTCCCATCGGCGTGGAAGAGGGTATCGAAGGCGAAGAAAGCACCGACGACCTCACCGGCAAGGCGCCGAAGAGCAACCTGCCGCTGGAGGAGTTGCAGGTGTTCGCAGAGGTGTTCGGCAAGATCAAGAGCGAATACGTCGACGCCACCAGCGACGCGGACCTGCTCAACGACGCGATCCAGGGCATGCTGAGCGGCCTCGATCCGCATTCCACCTTTCTGGAGCCCGAGGCGTTCCGCGAGGTGCGCATTTCCACCGAGGGCAAGTTCGGCGGGCTCGGCATCGAGGTCACCACGGAAGACGGCCGCATAAAGGTGGTGGCGCCCATCGACGGCACCCCGGCCTACGACGCGGACATCCGCAGCGGTGATGTCATTGTCAGCATCGACGGCCAGCAGGTGCGCGGCATGGACCTGCGCGAAGCAGTGGACAGCATGCGCGGCGAGCCGGGCACGCGCATCGTGCTGACGATTTCCCGCGACGGCATTCCCGAGCCCTTCGACGTGCCGCTGGTGCGCGCGGTGATCAAGGTCGCCAGCGTGCGTGGCTCGCTGCTCGAGCCGGGCTTGGGATACGCCCGCATCTCCAGCTTCCAGAGCGGTACCGCGAACAACCTGCGCACCCAGATCGAGAAGCTCGAACGAGAGAACGAAGGCCCCCTCGAGGGGCTGTTGCTCGACCTGCGCAACAACCCGGGCGGAGTGCTCAACAGCGCGGTGGACGTGAGCGACCTGTTTCTCGAATCCGGCACCGTGGTATCAACCCGCGGGCGCGACAACGTGACCGACGCCAGCTATGGTTCCCGCCCGGGCGACATCCTCGACGGCGTGCCCATGGTGGTGCTGGTCAACGGCGGCTCCGCCTCTGCCTCGGAGATCGTAGCCGGCGCGCTCCAGGATCACGGCCGCGCCGTGGTCATGGGGACGCGCACGTTCGGCAAGGGGTCCGTGCAGACCGTGATCCCGATGAACAACGGCGGCGCGCTCAAGCTCACCACCGCGCGTTACTACACGCCTCTCGACCGTTCCATCCAGGCGCGCGGCATCGAGCCCGACATCGAGGTGCGCCAGTCCGAGGTGCGTGAGCTGGGGCGGCGCCAGTCGGTGCGCGAGTCGGACCTGGCCGGTCACCTGAGCGAGGAAGACCAGTTGCTCGAGGAATCCTTGCCGGTGGAGGAAGAGGGCGACGCGACGGAGGATGAGTCCGGCGAAGTGGTAGTGGATCCGCTCGAGGACGACTACCAGCTGCGCGAGGCGGTCAACCTGTTGAAGGGGATGCGGCTCGTGTATCGCCAGGCCAGCAAGCGCGGCTGATCCCCGGCGTTCAGGCGCGATTTTTCTCGGCGCGGCGACGCGCGCGGTACTTGCGCCACCAGACCATGAGGCTGAGATAACCGCGCCGCGCCCAGGCGAAATTCATCGACAGCACCAGCAGCCCCAGCGGAATCATCCACAGCCCCAGCACGGGAAGGAACCACAGTACGCCACCCAGAATCAGCGCGATACCCACCAGTGTCCTGGTGTGATATGGCATCGCGCGGATACGGTTGACGAGGGGTTTCAGTCTGCGATTCATGTCAGCGCCGCGCCAATTGGCGTGGCCGGAGGGCGGTACTCAGCCGCGGGGTGATGGGATATTATTTGGGGCGCTACCGGCTGGTGCGCAAGCTGTCGCGGCCAACCGGCAAGCACATACTATGCACCTCGCATCCGTGGACAATGTCCTGACAACGGCAACCGATGCAAGTCGATTTTACTAAAATGCAATCACTCGGGAACGATTTCGTGGTTCTCGATGGCGTCAGCCGATCTCTGCCACTGTCTCCCGACCAGGCGCGGCGGATCGCCGACCGGCATTTCGGCATCGGCTGCGACCAGGTCCTGCTGGCGGAAGCCGGGCAGGGCGCCGATTTTCGTTTCCGCATCTTCAACCACGACGGCGGGGAGGTCGAGCAATGCGGCAACGGCGCGCGCTGCTTTGCCCGCTTCCTGCGCGACCGCGGGCTGACGGATCGCGATGCAATCTCGGTGGAGACCCTGAGCAGCCGCATGCTGCTCCGGATCCTGCCGGACGGCAACGTCAGCGTGGACATGGGTCCTGCCGTGTTCGCCCCCGCCCGAATACCGTTCGACGCGGAGCGAGAGGCAGATCTGTATTCCCTCACCGTGGATGGCGACAATCTCGAAATCTCGGCGCTGTCCATGGGCAATCCACACGCGGTGTTGATGGTGACGGACGTCGACACGGCGCCGGTGGAGCGCCTCGGGCCAGTGATCGAGTCCCATCCCCGTTTCCCGGCGCGGGTCAATGTCGGGTTCTGCCAGGTGGTGGCCAGGAATCATGTTCGCCTGCGCGTATTCGAACGCGGGGTGGGCGAAACCCTGGGCTGCGGCAGCGGCGCCTGCGCCGCGGTAGTGGCTGGCATCCGGCTCGGATTGCTGGACGCGGAGGTGCTTGTGAGCCTGCCGGGTGGAGACGCGCGCGTTGCCTGGGCCGGGGGCGATGCCTCCGTGCTGCTGAGTGGGCCGGCCATCACCGTGTTCAACGGTGTCATATCATTACCGCCGGATACCGCCAGCGGTATCCCCAACTGATTCGTAGAGATCCGAAAATGAAGTCCGAAGACGTCGCCGCCTATCTCAAGAACAATCCCGGGTTCTTCGCCGAGCATGGTGACGTGCTCGCGGACGTCGAGCTCGACGGGGTGGATCCATTCCACCAGCGCCAGGTGGAAGCGTTACGCAAACGGCACGACGCGGAGAAGGCGCGCTACGACCTGGTGGTGGAATCCGCGCGCAACAACCAGGCCCTCGAACAGAGCCTGCACGGATTTGCCTGCGCGCTGCTCGCGGCGGCGGAGGAGGAATCCACCGTCGTGGCGGACCTCCTCAGGGAACGCTTTGCCGTGGATGCCGCGCGCTATTGCGACGTCGCCGAAGGGGAATTGTCCGCCGATACCCTGGAATCCCTCGGTCAGCGGGTGGCCCATGGCAGCAGCATCTGTGATGATCGAGTCTCCACCGCGTTGCTCGAACAGCTGTTCGGCGAGGATAGTGGCATCCGTTCCTGCGCATTCGTTCCGGTGAAACTGGCGGATGGTTCCACCGCGCCGGGCATCCTGGTGCTTGGCTCCCGGGACGGCGAACGATTCCAGCCGGGCATGGGGGCGATCTATCTCGACCGTATTGGCGAACTGGTGGGCGCGCGCCTTGGCCGCCGACGGGGGCAGTCTCCGTCTTGACCGCGCTGACCCGGGAAATCGACCGGTTCATCGACCGCCTGGACAGGGAACGCGGCCTGTCACCACATACCGTAGCAGCCTACCGGCGCGACATCGACCGTCTCTACCGCGCGGCGCGGGACCAGGGCCTTGAACGCTGGGACCAGGTGACCGCGGCCGGCGCGCGGCGTTACACCGCGCTCCTCAATCGCGAGGGACGCGCCACCAGCAGCATTCACCGCATGCTCTCGGCGGCGCGATCTTTCTTCCGCTTTCTCTGCGAGGAGGGCATCGTCGGAAACAATCCGTTCGACACGGTGGCTGCGCCGAAGATGGCGAAGAAACTGCCCGGCGTTCTTTCCGTGGACGAGATCGGTGGTCTCATCGACAGTGGTGGTGACGAGCCGGATGCGCTGCGCGATCGCGCCATGCTGGAGCTGCTCTATTCCTCCGGCCTGCGGCTGTCCGAACTGTCAGCGCTGGACAGTGACACCGTGGACCTCGGCCAGGGCGAGGTGCGGGTCGTCGGCAAGGGAAACCGCGAACGCGTGGTGCCGGTGGGTCGTCGGGCCTGCGCCGCGCTCGGCGCCTGGCTCGCGGCGCGCGCGGCCGTCGCCGCCAGCGGGGAAACCGCGCTCTTCGTCAACCAGCAGGGTAGCAGGCTCTCCAACCGCGGCATCCAGTACCGCCTGGACCGCTGGGCGCGCGCCCACGGCCTCGGACGCCGGCTGCACCCGCACATGCTGCGTCACTCCTTCGCCAGTCACGTGCTCCAGTCGAGCGGGGACCTGCGCGCGGTACAGGAAATGCTGGGTCACGCGGACATCGGCACCACCCAGGTCTACACCCACCTGGATTTCCAGCACCTCGCCAGGGTCTACGACGCGGCCCATCCGCGGGCGAAGAAACGCTCACGCGACTGATCCCGGCAGGGGGGACGGATTCGTCCCGGGATCAGGCCGCGCCCCGGGTGTTCAGGACTGCTGGTGGTAGCGGGCCACGGATTCGATGATCTCCGCTTTCGCCTTGTCGACGTCCGCCCAGCCCCGGACACGGACCCACTTGCCGCGCTCCAGGTCCTTGTAGTGCTCGAAAAAGTGGGAGATCTGCTCCAGCGTCTCCCGTGGAAGATCGCGAAACGAGGCGATATCGCGGTAGAGGCCGGTGAGCTTGTCGATGGGTACCGCCAGCAGCTTGGCGTCGTCGCCGGCCTCGTCCTCCATCTCCAGCACACCCACCGGGCGGCAGCGGATGACCGAGCCGGAGATCAGCGGCCGCGGGGTGAGAACCAGCACGTCCGTCGGGTCGCCATCGGCGCTCAGGGTCTGGGGAATGTAGCCGTAGTTGCACGGGTAGCGCATCGCGGTGGAAAGGAAACGGTCGACGAACATCGCCCCCGTTGGCTTGTCCACCTCGTACTTGACCGGCTCCCCGTGGGTCGGAATCTCGATGATGACGTTGACGTTGTCCGGTACCGATTGCCCCGGTCCAACACGATCCAGTAACATGGAATTACCCTGTGAAAATAGGGGATTATACGTCTTTCGCCGGATTTCCCGGCACCGTCCGTTGGTAGAGTCCGCCGGCTTGACCGCTCTGCGGGGTTCAACCTTCAGACGATTGAACTGCGCCGGCAACGCGGCTATATTCGCCCGGTTTCATTTTGACCCCCGGAACCCCGGGAAACCAGTCCGGCGCAACAGCCGGCAGCGGAACCGCCTTACCGGGCCCGACCGCGTCGGGGTAGAACCAGTCTCAAAAAGGGGCGCCCGGATTCCAACTACTACGGAGCACAACACACAATGACATCCATCGCACTGATCCCCATGCTATTCGGGATTGGCGGCCTGTTCGTCGCCTGGACCGTCTACAAGATGATCCTGCAAAACCCCGAGGGTGAAGGCAAGGTCGCGGAAATCGCCGCGCTGATTCACCGCGGCGCCATGGTCTTCATGCGCCGGGAATACACCTACCTGGCCGCGTTCGTCGCCGTGGTCGCGGTGCTGATCCTGATTTCCGATCTTGGCTTCCACACCATGTTCGCCTTCCTCGTAGGCGCCCTGTGTTCCGCCATTGCCGGATACATCGGCATGTACTCTGCCACCCACGCTAACGTCCGCACCACCACCGCGGCGAAAGAGCAGGGTGCTTCCGGCGCCCTCACCGTGGCGTTCTTCGGCGGTTCGGTCATGGGACTCTGCGTGGCCGCCATGGGTCTCTTCGGGGTGGGCTTCCTCTACCTCCTGTACGGCAGCGACCCGCACAGCGCGCATATCATCCATGGTTTCGGCATGGGTGCCTCGTCCGTGGCGCTGTTCTCCCGCGTGGGCGGCGGCATATTCACCAAGAGCGCCGACGTCGGCGCCGACCTGGTGGGCAAGGTCGAGGCGGGCATCCCCGAGGACGACCCGCGTAACCCGGGTGTTATCGCCGACAACGTGGGCGACAACGTCGGCGACGTGGCCGGCATGGGTTCCGACATCTTCGAATCCTATTGCGGTTCGATGATCGCCTCCATCGCCATCGCCACCACCCTGCCCGCCGCCGTCGCGACGGCCATGGGCGGCCAGGACAAGCTCATGTTCATGCCGCTGGCGCTGGCGTCGCTGGGCATTCTGTGCTCGATCGCGGGCATCTGGCTGGTCAAGGCCAATGCCTCCAAGGCGCCGGAAAAGGCGCTCCGCATGGGCACCATCGGCGCCACGCTGGTGTTCATCGTCCTGTCTTTTGTTCTCATCAAGGCCGTCGGCCTCGCTACCGGCATCTACGGCGCGGTTGTGATCGGCGCGGTGGGTGGTATCGGCATCGGACTCATCACCGAGTACTACACCGGTTCCAAGCCGGTGCGTGACATCGCCAAGAGTGGTGAGACAGGTTCCGCCACGGTGATGATCACCGGGCTCGCGGTGGGCATGGAATCGGTCGTGGTTCCACTGCTGATCATCGCCACCATCATCCTCGGCGCATCCACCATGGCCGGCCTGTACGGCGTCGGCATCGCCGCCGTCGGCATGCTCGCCACCGTGGGCATCACCATGGCCATCGACGCCTACGGCCCGGTCGCGGACAACGCCGGCGGGATCGCCGAAATGGCGGGCCTCGGCAAGGACGTGCGTGAGATCACCGACTCCCTGGACGAGCTCGGCAACACCACCGCCGCCATCGGCAAGGGCTTCGCCATCGGCGCCGCGGCGCTCGCGGCGCTCGCCATCATCTCCGCGTTCATCGCCGAGGTCACCGTCAGGAACCCCGGCTTCGTACTCCAGGTCAACGACCCCAAGGTGCTCGCCGGGATATTCCTCGGCGGCGTATTCCCGTTCCTGGTGTCCAGTATCACCATGAAAGCGGTGGGATCGGCGGCGTTCGACATGATCCACGAGATCCGCCGCCAGTTCCGCGAAATCCCCGGCCTCATGGAAGGCACGGCGGAGCCGGACTCCAACCGCTGTGTCGACATCGCCACCCGCGCCGCGCTCAAGCGCATGATCCTGCCCGGCGTGCTCGCTGTGGGCGCTCCGGTGGTCGTTGGCTTCTCCCTCGGCGCCACCGCCCTCGGCGGCATGCTCGCGGGCGCCCTGCTGGGCTGCGTGCTGATGGCGCTGATGATGGCCAATGCCGGCGGCGCCTGGGACAATGCCAAGAAGTACGTCGAGAAAGGCAACTACGGCGGCAAGGGTTCCGACGTGCATGCGGCTGCCGTGGTCGGCGATACCGTGGGCGATCCGTTCAAGGACACCTCCGGCCCCTCCATGAACATCCTCATCAATGTCATGGCCATCGTCAGCCTGGTGATCGCGCCGCTGCTGTCTGTCTGATCCACGCGCCCGCGCCGCCCTGCGGGTGGCGCGGGCCGGGCGCCCCATTCGCGCGGCATTCGGCCAGATGGATACCGGGGCGCTGCGTATCCTTCACGTGATACCCGCCGTAGCGGCGCGCTACGGCGGCCCCAGTGAGATGGTGACCGGCATCTGCCGCCAGCTCGCGGCACACGGGCACCAGGTCTGTATCCTTACCTCCGATGCCGATGGGCCGGAAACACTCAACGTGGCGCACGGTGAGCCGGTGAATCACCAGGGTGTGCCCACGGTGTTCTTTCCCCGCCGCTACGGCGAGGCCTACAAGATCACTCCCGGCCTCGGCCCCTGGCTGCGCGCCAACCTGTCCCGTTTCGACATCGTCCACCTGCACGCGGTGTTCTCCTGGTCTACCCTGGTGGGTGGCCGCGCCTGTCTCACAGCGGGACTTCCCTACGTGGTTCGCCCCCTGGGAAGCCTCGACCCCTGGTCCCTGACCAGGAAACCGGTTCTCAAGCGACTACTCCTGCGCGCCGGCCTGCTGCGCGTCCTGCGTGGCGCGCGGGCGTTGCACTACACCAGCGTGCTCGAGCAGGAAACCGCTGAGCGCGCGCTCGGCCTTGCCAATGGCCGGGTCATCGCAAACGCGGTGGACGTGCCCGACCCGAGGGCTGTTAACAAGGTAACCGCGGACCCTCCTTACCTGCTGTCCCTCGGACGGTTGCATCCGAAGAAACAGCTCGAACGCGTTATCACCGCGTTCGCCGAAGCCACGGTGGACAGTCACGCGGAACTGGTGGTCGCCGGAGACGGAGAAGCGGAATACCGCGATACGCTGGAAGCCCTCGCCGCCAGCAGCGCCGCGGCCGGCCGCATCCGGTTTGCCGGCTGGGTGGACGGTGCCGAAAAGGACGCCCTGCTCGCGGACTGCGCGGCGTTTGTGCTGATCTCGGACAACGAGAACTTCGGCATCGCCGCGGTGGAGGCCATGGCCCGCGCCAGGCCTGTGCTGGTGAATCGCGGGGTCTACCTCTACCCGGACATCTCCCGCGCGGGCGCGGGCTGGGTCCTGGATGATGACGACGCGGACCTCGCGACGCTGATGCGGGAGGTGCTCTCGAGCAACGCGAAGCGTGATGCCCGCGGCGCGAACGCGCGCACGCTGGTGGAGCGCGAATACGCCTGGCCGGTGGTCACCGGGGCGCTGGAAGCGCTGTACCGGGACTGCCTCGCGGACGCCGGTCTATGACCTGCCCGGTCAGCTGCATGGTGTTCACCCTCGACGAGGAGGTGAACCTGCCTCATTGCCTGGCGTCCCTGGACTGGTGCGACGACGTGATCGTGATCGATTCCGGCAGCGGCGACCGGACACTGGAGATCGCGCGCGTCGGCGGCGCGCGGGTATTCGTGCATGGGTTCGATGGATTTGGCAGCCAGCGCAACTGGGCGCTCGACAATGCCGCGCCGAAGCATCCCTGGGTGCTTATTCTCGATGCCGACGAGCGGGTCACGCCGGAACTGGTGGCGGAAATGACGGCGCTCATCGGCGCGCGTCCCGAACTCGGCGCCGCGCGTGTCGCGCGTCGGTTCATGCTGTGGGGTAAATGGCTGCGCTACAGCAGCCAGTACCCGGTGTGGGTGGTGCGACTGGTGCATCGCGAGCGCGTGCGCTACGTCAACCGGGGCCACGCGGAAACCCAGCAGGTAGACGGCGAGGTGGCGGAGTTGACCGCCGACCTGATCGACGAGAACCACAAGGGCCTTGCCGAATGGCATGCACGCCAGGCGCGCTACGCGCTTGCGGACGCACGTTATGAACTTGCCCAGGCGGGGGGGCCATTGCCCTGGGGTGACCTGGTGTCGGCGGACCCCCTCGCCCGGCGCATGTTGTTGAAACGCATTGCCTGGCGCCTGCCGTTTCGCGGCACGGCCTACCTGGTTTACAGCTACCTGCTGCACCAGGGCTTTCGCGATGGCGTGGCGGGCTGGCGGTTCTGTAAAATGCGCGCCGGCTACCAGCGCCTGGTGGCGCGCGAAAAGCGCCGCCTGAGATCCCTCCCCGAAACCGGACCATGAGCACCATTCTCGTTACCGGCGGCGCCGGCTACATCGGTTCCCATGCCTGCAAGGCACTCGCCGCGGCGGGTCATGAGCCGGTCACCTACGACAACCTGTCGCGTGGACACCCGGAAGCAGTTCGGTGGGGACCCCTGGAAACCGGCGACCTTCTGGACCGCAGCCGCCTCGATGCAGTGCTGCGTAGATATCGACCGCGCGCGGTCATGCATTTCGCCGCATTCGCCTACGTCGGCGAATCGGTGCGCGATCCCGGGCTCTACTGGCGCAACAACGTCGGCGGCAGCCTGACCCTGCTGGAGGCGATGCACGCCGCAGGCATGGAGCGGCTGGTGTTCTCCAGCACCTGTGCCGTGTATGGCGAGCCGCCGGCGATGCCGATCACGGAGTCCATGCCCCTGGCACCGGTCAATCCCTACGGCGTCACCAAGCGGGTGGTGGAGCAGATGATCTCGGACTGCGCCCACGCCCATGGTCTGCGCGCCATCGCGCTGCGCTACTTCAATGCAGCGGGCGCCGACCCGGAAGGCGAAACCGGTGAGCATCACGAGCCCGAGACGCATCTCCTGCCGCTGGTGCTCGAGGCCATCCGCGACCCTTCGAGACCGGTCACGGTGTTCGGCCGGGACTATCCCACCCCGGACGGCAGCTGCGTGCGCGACTACATCCATGTCACCGACCTGGCGCGCGCACACGTGCTGGCGCTGGACGCGCTGGAAGGGGGCACGGGATTCGCCGCCTGCAACCTCGGTACCGGCCGCGGTCACTCGGTGCTGGAGGTGATTGAGGCCGCGCGCCGGGTGACGGGCAAACCTCCCGCGGTGAGGGACGGCGAGCGCAGGCCGGGGGATCCGCCGCGACTCGTGGCCGACACCGGCAGCGCCAGGGAACGGCTCGGTTGGCGACCTGAGTATCCCGCCGTCGACGACATGATCGCTCATGCCTGGGCGTGGCTGAACCGCCAGGCTTGACGCGACGCGACGGAATGCAACCGTCGCGCCGGTGGAATCAGACCTTGAACCCCGTGGCGAGCTTCTTTTTCACCGGCATGTTCCTTAACCTGACGTAATCCGGCATGCCGTTGCGATAGGGGGGATAGTCCTCGCCCAGGATGAGGGGCTCCAGATAGGTGCGGCAGCGTGCGGTGATGCCGAAGCCGTCCTTGCTGATGAAATTCGCGGGCATCATCTTCTCCACGTTGGCCACGCGGCCGAGGGGGGCGGCGCCGATCTTCCAGCGGTAGGGCTTGTTGCTCACCCGCCGGATCGTGGGCATGACCGCATTCCTGCCTGCGAGTGCGAGGTTCACCGCGGCCTCGCCCAGCGCCCAGGCCTGCTCGACGTCGGTCTTCGAGGCGATATGGCGCGCTGCGCGCTGCATGTAATCCGCGACGCCCCAGTGATACTTGAAGCCGAGATCCTCCTTGATCATGTTCGCGATCACCGGCGCCACGCCGCCGAGCTGGGCATGGCCGAAGGCGTCCACGAGACCCTGGTCGGAGAGGAACTTGCCCTCCCGGTCGCGCACGCCCTCGGACACCACCACCGAGACGTAGCCGTACTCGCGCACCTTGCGCTTCACCGCCGCCATGAAGCGGCGCCGGTTGAAAGGCACCTCGGGAAACAGGATCAGGATCGGCAGATCGGTATCGGCGTCCGCCGCGAGTCCACCGGCGGCAGCGATCCAGCCAGCGTGCCGGCCCATGACTTCGAGCACGAACACTCTGGTCGAGGTGCGGCACATCGAGGCGACGTCGAAGCTGGCCTCGCGGGTGGACACCGCGATGTACTTCGCCACCGAGCCGAAGCCGGGGCAGTTGTCGGTGACCGGCAGGTCGTTGTCCACGGTCTTCGGAATATGGATCGCCTGGATCGGGAATCCCAGTTGCTTCGACAGCTGCGAGATCTTGAGGCAGGTATCGGCGGAGTCGCCGCCGCCGTTGTAGAAGAAATAGCCGATATCATGGGCGCTGAACACCGCCATCAGGCGCTCGTACTCGCGCCGGTTCTCCTCCAGGCTCTTCAGCTTGTAGCGGCAGGAGCCGAAGGCGCCGGACGGGGTGTGGCGCAGCTTGCGGATATTGCGGATGGGCTCCTTCGAGGTGTCGATCAGGTCCTCCGTGAGGGCGCCGATGATGCCGTCGCGGCCGGCGTAGACCCTGCCGATCCCGCCCTTGTTGGCGCGCGCGGTCTCGATGAGGCCGGCGGCCGAGGCGTTGATCACCGCGGTGACGCCGCCCGACTGGGCGTAGAAGGCATTTCTGGGCTTGTTCTTGCTGCTCATGCTGGGTCTCTGAAATGGAATCTGGTCTGCCTGGCGGAGCCTCGCGCGGCGTGGCAGTCGTTGCCCGCGACCGGTCGCGGAGCCCGTCCCCGCAGGTCTCCAGCGGACCGCCGGCGACCGCGGCGCGGGGGTTATTCTACCCGCCAGCGGGGCCGCGGCCGAAGCGCGTGCGGAGATCACTCCGCGACGCCCGGCCAGGGGCGCGTTTTGCCTTGAAATTTCAACCTAAACAGGGTAGATTCCGCAGCCCTTTGAACGTCCCCGACTCGTCGTCATGAAGCGCACATTTCAACCCAGCGTCATCAAACGCAAGCGGACCCATGGTTTCCGCGCCCGCATGAAAACCCGTGGCGGCCGGGCGGTGATCAACGCGCGCCGCGCGAAGGGCCGGGCCAGGCTGAGCGCCTAGGCCCGCCGCCGTTTCCGCTGCCGCCTCACCGCGACGGTTCCAGACCCGGTTCCGCGGCAGCTCCGCAGGCGATGGCGGATTTCAGGCGCCATCACCGCATCGTTTCCGGCGGTCACTACCGCTCGGTATTCGACCACAGGAGCCGCGTTGGCGGCCGTTTCTTCGTCTTCCACCAGCTACCCAATGATGCCGGCACGCACCGCCTTGGACTCGCGGTCTCCCGTAAGGTCAGCAAGCGGGCGGTGGATCGCAATCGGATCAAGCGCCAGGTGCGCGAATCCTTTCGCGGTTTCCGCGCGGACTTGCAAGAGGCCGGGATCCGGGGGGTGGACGTGGTAGTGGTGGCGAAGCCCAACGCACGCGCCGCCGGCAACGACGAGTTACGCCGCGACCTCGAGCGGCTCTGGCGCCGGCTGGGCTGATGAGACGCATCCTGGTCTGGCTGATCCGCGGCTACAAGCTGCTCCTCAGTCCCTTCCTCGGGCAGAACTGCCGCTTCCACCCGGGCTGCGCCAACTACGCCATGGAGGCCATCGAACTGCACGGCTCACTGCGCGGCGGCTGGTATGCCCTGCGTCGTGTCCTGCGCTGCCATCCGCTCAATCCGGGGGGCTGGGATCCGGTTCCCGGATCAAAGATGGCGAAGGAAAACGACACAGCGCCGGGGGATGCGGAAGACGCGACCGCCGGCAACCACTATCAACACGCACCGCAGTAACACCGACACTCCCCGATGGATTTCCGACGACTGATTCTTTTCGGCGCTCTCGGCCTGGTCCTGATGATGATCTGGCAGTCCTGGATCCAGTTCCAGGTGGAGCACGACCCGAATTACGCCGCCCAGGGCGGCACGGAATCCGCCACCGGCGCCGGCACTACTGGTGGCAGCACCAATCTCAGCGACGACATTCCCACCGCACCCGCGGTAACCACCGAAGCGGCGCCCGCGACGCCGGAGTCGGAGCCTGCGGCGGAAGCTGCCACGACCGGACGCATCATCAACGTCGAGACTGATGTCATCCGCGCGCAGATCGACACCCATGGCGGCGACCTGGTGCGGGTGGAGCTGCTGAAGCATCCGGTCAGCGTGGAAACCCCGGACGACCCCTTCGTCCTCATGCACCGTGACAGCCCGGCGCTCTACGTTGCCCAAAGCGGTCTCATTGGTAGCAGCGAGCGCGAGTATCCGAATCACAACGTGGAATTCACCACTGACCGGGATTCGGTGACCCTGGGTGATGGCGAAGACGTGCAGGTGGTACTGCGCTGGGACGCGCCCGACGGCGTGGCTTACACGAAGACCTATACCTTCCGTCGGGACAGCTACCGCATTGACGTGGACTTCGGCGTAGAGAACCGTAGCGACACGGACTGGACCGGCTTCTTCTACGGCCAACTGAAGCAGACCGAGGTTTCCCAGCCGGGCTCCATGGGGTTCCTTGGACGCCTCCCGAGTTACAACGGCGCGGTGATCTACACCGGCGAGGAAAAATACGAGAAGGTCAACTATGGCGACATCGCCGATGGTCCGCTCAATGTCACCACCGGTACGGGCTGGGTGGCGATGCTGCAGCATTACTTCGTCGGCGCCTGGTTGCCCGGCGGGACTTCCGCGGTACAACTCTATTCCGGCGTCAGTCGCAATACCACGCTGCCGCAGTACCGTATCGGCTTCAAGCAGACCGAGCCGGTGCACATCGCCGCCGGCGGTAGCGGCAACGTAAGCAGTTCCCTGTTCGTCGGGCCCAAGAACCAGAAGCGGCTCAATGCCCTCGAGGTGGAAGGCATCGAACTCACCGTGGACTATGGCTGGCTCACCCCCGTCGCGGAGCCCCTGTTCTGGCTGCTGCAGAAGATCCACGACCTCGTCGGCAACTGGGGCTGGGCGATCATCCTGCTTACCGTGCTGGTGAAACTGGTTTTCTTCCCGTTGTCCGCCGCGAGCTACAAGTCGATGGCGAAGATGAAGAAGCTGCAGCCGCGCCTGCAGACGCTGAAGGAGCGTTACGGCGACGACAAGCAGAAATTCCAGCAGGAGATGATGAAGCTGTACAAGACGGAGAAGGTCAATCCGGCTGGTGGCTGTCTTCCCATCCTGGTGCAGATCCCGGTATTCATCGCGCTTTACTGGGTGTTGCTGGAGAGTGTCGAGCTGCGCCAGGCGGACTTCGCGCTCTGGCTCAGGGACCTCTCGCTGCCGGACCCGTACTTCGTCCTGCCGATCATCATGGGCGCTTCCATGCTGGCGCAACAGCTTCTCAACCCGGCCCCGCTGGACCCGCTGCAGAAGAAAATCATGACCGCGCTGCCCGTGGTGTTCACCGTGTTCTTCCTCTGGTTCCCCGCCGGTCTCGTCCTCTACTGGGTGGTGAACAACCTGTTGTCCATTGCGCAGCAATACTTCATCACCCGGAAGTACCAGTCCAGCTGACCACGGCCAGGACCCGGACAACGGCCAGGGCAACGACACCATTGTCGCCCCGGCCACGCCGTACGGACGCGGCGGCATCGGCATCGTGCGGCTGTCAGGGTCCGCGGTGGCGGACATCGCGCGCGCCCTGACCGGCGTCCTGCCCGCGCCGAGGGAGGCCTGCTTCACGGTATTTCGCGACGCCGACGGCAGCGCCCTCGACGAGGGCATCGCGATCCATTTCCCCGGTCCTCAGAGCTATACCGGCGAGGACGTCCTCGAACTCCAGGGGCACGGCAGTCCGCTGGTGCTCGACATGATGGTGCGGCGCTGCCTCGCCCTCGGCGCGCGCCTCGCGCGGCCGGGGGAATTCAGCGAGCGCGCCTTCCTCTCGGGTCGCATGGACCTCGCCCAGGCGGAGGCGGTGGCGGATCTCATCGAGAGCAGCACCGAGGCCGCCGCGCGCTCCGCGCTCAACGCCTTGCGGGGCCAGTTCTCCACCGAGGTCCATGCGCTATCGGATCAGCTTACCGGGCTGCGCGTCTACGTCGAGGCGGCGATCGATTTCCCCGACGAGGAGATCGACTTCCTCGCGGACGGCGAGGTGCTGCGGCGACTCGAGGCGCTCGAGCAGGCATTTTCCGAACTGCGCCGGGGCATGCGCCGTGGACGCCTGCTGCGCGACGGATTTCGCGTGGTCCTGAGCGGCGCGCCCAATGCCGGCAAATCCAGTCTCCTCAATCACCTGCTGCGCGAGCAGCGCGCCATCGTCAGCGACATTCCGGGCACTACCCGGGACGTTCTCGAACAGTATCTCGATCTCGACGGCCTGCCGGTGCTGCTGGTGGATACCGCCGGCATTCGCGAGAGCCGCGACGAGATCGAGGCCGAGGGCGTGCGCCGCGCGCGGGCGGCACGCTCGGGCGCCGACCTGGTGTTGCATGTCGTGGACCATGCAGCGGACGGCGACGCACTGCCTGCTGCTGACGATAGCGGAGCGCCGCTGCTGACCGTGTTCAACAAGATCGACCGCAGCGGCCATATGCCCGGGGCGGAAAAAAGCGCGATATACCTGTCCGCGAAAACCGGCGCGGGCGTCTCGCTGTTGGTCGAACGGATCAAGTCACTGGCAGGCTATTTCGAGGCCGATGGTGGCGGATTCATCGCTCGTCAGCGGCACATCGATGCGCTCGAGCGCGCCCATGATCGTGTCCATCACGGCATCACCCAGCTACGCGAATTCCACGCCGGTGAACTGCTCGCGGAAGAGCTTCGTCTCGCGCAACTGGCGCTCGGTGAAATCACCGGCGAGGTCACCAGCGACGAGTTGCTGGGACACATCTTCAGCGCGTTCTGCATCGGCAAATAGCGCTACCCGGCGCCGCGCCTGCGCGTGAGCGCGCCGGGGTTGACATTGTAGGCGGCGCGAAGGCCACCTTATAATCAGGCCATTCCTGCCGAATACGCCAGTCGGGGCCGGCGGGGGGAAACACAAATACGAATGGCCCAGCCCCGCCGATAAAGCGAGCCCGAAGAGGACAGCGACCATGAGTAGAAGCACGCGGCTGACCACCAACTACACCCAGAGCATCCTCATCCAGATGGTGCTCGTGCTGGTGATACTGGTGGGCGTCACGATCTGGCAATGGGATACGTTCCGCTCGATCTATATCCACAACCAGGTCAACGCCGTCGGCTGGGTGATCAATGGCGGCATCGCGCTCCTTTTCCTGAGTGGCCTCGTTCAGCTCGTTGCCCGGTTCGCGGAGTACCGCAAGCAGGAAATCGCGCTCAACCGCTTCCTCGACAACGTGCACAACGACGAGGATCCGCTCAAGGGAATCGACCAGGCGAGCATGATCGCCGAGCGTTACCTGACCCTGGGCAAGCTCAACCGGCGGCGCGCACGGATCAACCACAGCGCCCTCGCGGCAACGCTCCACGCGGTGGAATCGAGCCGCAACAGCTACCTCAAGTTCGTCCAGAGCGTGCTCGTGCTCACCGGCGTTTTCGGCACCATCGTCTCGTTGTCCATCTCGCTGCTCGGCGCTTCCAACATCATCCAGGTCGGCCTGCACGAGGCGCAGAGCACCGACGGCATGGGCACCATGATCTTCGGCATGTCCACGGCGCTGTCCACCACCATGTCGGCGATCCTCGCCTACCTCATCTTCGGCTACTTCTTCATCAAGCTCACGGATACCCAGACCTATCTCATCAGCCGGGTTGAGGAGGTCACCGCGACCACGTTGCTGCCGCATCTCCAGTCCATCCAGGACAAGGTCACCATGGACTACTCCGAGAGCATACGCGGGGCGACGGAGCTGATGCAGCGCTTCGACCAGTCCCAGCGGGTGTACGCCGACTCCGCCCAGCAGTTGCAGTCCTCCATCGAGCAGATCGCGGCCAACTATCGTCCGGAACTCACGGACGCCAGCGTGGAGACCGGCCGCCAGGTGCTGGAGGAGTTGCGCGAGATCGGCGAGAGGCAGCGCGAGGTTGCGCTGCGCAATGAACAGGCCATGGCGCAGATGATCCAGTTGCTGCGCGAAGGATTCCGCCTGAGCGGCAAGTAAGCCGGTCCGATGTCGGAAGAGAGCGGCTTCATCGACCTCAGGGTCGGCCACGGTATCCGCGGGCCCGGCGACGAAAGCGTCTGGCCGTCGTTCACCGACATCATGACCGTGGTGGTGATGATCTTCCTCATGGCGCTGGTGATCATCATGGTGCGCAACAGCGATCTCAATCGCCAGTTGCTCAGCAGTTTCGATGTCAACCAGGCAATCTCCAACGCCAACGTCGGCTTGAGCTCCGAGGTCAGCACCCTGCGCGACAACCTGCTCGCGATGCAGAAGGCGCTGGGGGACACCGAGAACGAGAAACAGGACCTCAGCCGGCTGCTCGCGGACGAGACCGGCCGAGTGATCCAGTTGCTCGCGGCCAAGGACGCGCTTGAGCAGGAAGTGTCCGGCCTGAGCGAGCTCAAGGCCAGCCTGAGCGCGGAGAATCTCGACCTGCTGGCGGAGAAGGACCGCCTGACAGAAGTGAATCTCTCGCTGCTGGCGGACAAGGACCGGATGACGCTGGAGAACAGCGACCTGGCCACGGAGAACCAGCGCCTGCGTGACGCCAATGCGGCGCTGACGCAAAGCCGTGACCAGCTTTCCACCGAGAACCAGGCGCTCACCACGGAGCGGGATACGCTGCGGGTCAACCTCGGCGACCTGCAGGATCGCAACCAGGTTCTCGAGTCGGACAAGGCGGCGCTGATCAGCCAGAGCGAGACGCTGGCGGCGTCGCGCGACGAGCTCGACCGCGAGAAACAGGCGTTGGCGGAGGAGGTGGAAACACTGATGGCGGCGCGGCGCCAGCTTCAGGCCGATCTCGAGTCCCTGCGCGAGGCGAACCAGGGGCTTGCCACGCGCAGCTCCGAACTCGAAGAGGAGAACCAGCGCCGCCAGGAGACCATCGAGGACCTGTCCCGCCAGGAAGCGCTGCTGTCCAGCCAGCTCGCGGATATCTCGAGCCAGCTCGAGCAGCTGACCGTTTCCTCCGAGGCGGAGGTCGGCTCGCTGACCCGGCGCAATCTGTCCTTGTCCGAGCAACTCGACGACGTCAACCTCAAGCTCGCGCAGCTCAATCTCGAGCTCGAACGCCAGCGGGCCCAGGAGTCCACGCTGCTGGAGCAACTGGCGGATCGCCGGCGCGAGTTCGAGCAACTCCAGTCGCGGGAACAGTCCGCGCTGGAGCAGTATTCCGCCGCGAGCGAGGAAATCGAGGCGTTGGCGGAGCGCATCCGCGCGCGCGAATCGGAGAATCGTGAACTCCAGGCCGAGGCGGAGCGCCAGGGCGAGCTGTTCGTGTCGTTGCAGGAGGAATACGATGCCCTGGAGGAACGCTACCGCGGCCTGGTGCGCGCGGCGCGCTCGCCGGCCGGCAAGGAGGTCGCCGAGGTTTACTACCTGCGCTCCCCGAGCGGCTACGAGTATCGCCTGCGGACGCCCGGGGATGTCTCGCCGGAACTGGTCACCAGGGGGGAACTGGACAGCCGCCTCGCGGAACTCAAGGAACGCCATGGCAGGGACCTCTACACCCGGGTGATCATTCCCGAGGACAGCAACCTGTCGCATAACGAGGCCTGGCGATTCACCCAGGAGATCCTCAACAACTACGACTACTACTACCAACCCGTGGAGCGCGACGGGGAGTAGATAAGCTCTGGGTTTTCAGTGAGTTGCGTCAGGCGCCCGTGATATAATCGGGCCATGCAGGCGCGCGGAAAATTCGATGTCATCGTGATCGGTGGCGGCCACGCGGGGGTGGAAGCCGCCCTGGCGGCCGCGCGCGCCGGCGCGTCCACGCTGCTGGTGACCCACAACATCGAGACCGTGGGCCAGATGTCGTGCAATCCCGCCATCGGCGGCATCGGCAAGGGTCATATCGTCAAGGAGATCGACGCCCTCGGCGGGATCATGGCGCGCGCCATCGACCGCGCCGGCATCCACTTCCGAATTCTCAACGCGCGCAAGGGCCCGGCGGTCCAGGCCACCCGCGCCCAGGCGGACCGTGCTCTCTACCGCATGGCCATCCGCGCCGCGGTGGAACGCCAGCCCGGCCTGACCCTGTTCCAGGAGGCGGTGGATGACCTCCTGGTGGAAGGCGGAAGGGTGCAGGGCGTGCGCACCCGGATCGGCATCACCTTCGTGGCGCCCGCCGTGGTGCTCACCACCGGCACGTTCCTCAACGGCAAGATCCATATCGGCATGGACAATGCCATGGGCGGGCGCGCCGGCGACCCGCCCTCCATCGCGCTCGCCGACCGGCTGCGGGAAATGGCGCTCGGCGCGGACCGCCTGAAAACCGGGACCCCGCCGCGGATCGACGGCCGTACCATCGATTACAGCGAGCTCGCGCCGCAGCCCGGCGACGAGCCGGTGCCGGTGTTCTCCTTCATCGGCAGCGCGGCGGAGCACCCGGCCCAGGTGAACTGCCACATCACCCATACCAATGCCCGCACCCACGAGATCATCGCCGCCGGCCTCGATCGCTCACCGCTCTACGGCGGCGTCATCGAGGGCACCGGACCGCGTTACTGCCCGTCCATCGAGGACAAGGTGGTGCGCTTCGCCGACCGCGCGAGCCACCAGATCTTCATCGAGCCGGAGGGGCTGAACACCACCGAGGTGTATCCCAACGGCATCTCCACCAGCCTGCCGTTCGACGTCCAGCAGGAACTGGTACGCAGCATTCGCGGATTCGAGAACGCGCGCATCACGCGACCCGGCTACGCCATCGAGTACGATTACTTCGATCCGCGCGGGTTGAAGCACAGCCTCGAGACCCGCGCCATCGAGGGGCTCTATTTCGCCGGCCAGATCAACGGCACCACCGGCTACGAGGAGGCCGCGGGCCAGGGCCTGGTGGCGGGTCTCAACGCCGCGCGCCAGGTCGCCGGGCGCGAACCATGGTACCCGGGCCGCGGCGACGCTTACATCGGCGTGATGATCGATGACCTCGTGACCCTCGGCACGAGCGAACCCTATCGCATGTTCACCTCGCGCGCCGAGTACCGCCTGCAGCTGCGGGAGGACAATGCCGACCTGCGGCTGACGGAGACCGGGCGCGAACTCGGCCTGGTGGACGATGAGCGCATGCGGCGATTCGAAGCCAAGCGCGAGGCGGTAACCAGCGAGAAGCAGCGCCTGTCGCGCACCTGGCTGCATCCCGGCAGGCTCGACCCGGTACGCGAACAGCAGGTGCTCGGCCAGCCCCTTGCACGCGAGGTCAACCTGCTGGAACTGCTGCGTCGCCCCGGCGTGGATTACCGCGCCGTGACGGGACTGGCGGGGCTCGCGGATACCCTCGCCGACCCCGAGGCGGTGCGCCAGCTGGAGGTCCAGGCGCGCTACGATGGCTACATCGAGCGTCAGCAGGGCGAGATCGCGCGCCTCCGGCGCCAGGAGAATACCGTCATCCCCGCAGACATGGATTATGAAACCGTGCGCGGGCTGTCAGCCGAGGTGCGGCAGAAGCTGGGCGAATCCCGGCCCGAGACAGTGGGCCAGGCGGCGCGAATTCCGGGTATCACGCCGGCAGCGGTATCCCTTTTGCTGGTGCATCTCAAGCGTATCCAGCGGGCCGCCTGAACCACCCCGGGCAATTCAACAGCCGAATCCCTCAGCGCAGGGTGACCAGCTCCTCCGCCGCTGTGGGATGGATCGCCACGGTATCGTCGAAGTCGCGCTTGGTGGCGCCCATCTTCACCGCCACCGCGAATCCCTGCAGCATCTCGTCGGCGCCGTCGCCGATGACATGGCAGCCGACGACGCGCTCCTCCTCGCCCACGGTAACAAGTTTGACCACCGTGGGTGGTTTGTGCGCGGACACCGCGTAGCGCATGTTGACGAATCGGCTCTGGTAGACGCGTACGGCGTCGCCGTGGCGTTCCCGGGCCTCCTCCTCGGTCAGGCCCACGGTGCCGATGGGCGGGTGGCTGAACACCACAGTGGGAATGTTGTCGTAGTCGAGCATGGCGTCGGCGCGGTCGTTGAACAGCCTCTCCGAGAGGCGGCGCGCGGCGGCGATGGCCACCGGCGTGAGCGGCGGTTTGCGGGTCACGTCACCCACCGCATAGATGCCCGGGGCGCTGGTGTTCTGGAACGCGTCAATCTCGATGAAGCCGTCGTCGTCCAGGCTCACGCCGGTGTTCTCGAGCGCCAGGGATGCGACGCTGGTCTGCCGGCCGATAGCCCAGATGATGCAGTCGAATCCATGCATGGAATCTCCGCCTGAGGCGCTGAAACCGAGGCTGCCGTCCGCACTCCGCTGGAGCCCGGAGACGCTGACCCCGCGCAGGATACGGATGCCGGCCGCCTCCATCTGCTCCATCAGAACCTCGTGCAGGGTGTGATCGAAGCTGCGTAGCAGCCTGTCCTTGCGCAGCAGAATGGTCACCTGGCTGCCGAGTCCGTGGAGGACGCCGGCGAGTTCCGCGGCAATGTAACCGGCGCCGATGACGAGGACATTATGTGGCTGCTCCGCGAGGGTGAAGAAGCCGTCGCTTGTGATGCCGAGTTCCGCCCCCGGCAGGTCCGGCACCGTGGGCTGGCCACCTGTGGCGACGAGGATATGGGGTGCCTCGTAGCGCTCGCCGTCCACCTCGACGATGTGGTCGCTGACGAATCTCCCGGTGCCGCGTACCAGGCTGACCCCGGAGCCGTCGAGGTTGCGTGCGTAGATGCCGTTCAGGCGCTCGACATAGGCGTCGCGGGCGGACTTCAGCTTGCGCCACTGGAAACCGCCGGTTTCCACCCCAAATCCGTAGTCAGAGGCGAGTTGCAGCGTTTCCGCCACCTGGGCGGTATTCCACATGACCTTCTTCGGCACGCAGCCCACGTTGACGCACGTGCCGCCAAGGGGGCCGTGCTCGACGAGCAGTACCCGCGCGCCGTGTTCCGCCGCGCGGCGGGCGCCGGCGATGCCACCGCTGCCACCGCCGATGACGATAAAATCGAACTTTTTTGACATCGGTTCAGACCCGATCAACCTACAGAGCGACCATGCAGCAAGACAACCCGTTGATGGACCTGAGTGGACTGCCACGTTTCGACGCGATCTTACCAGAGCACGTGGAACCCGCCGTGGATGCGGTGCTGAAGCGCAACCGGGCGGCGATCCGGGAGCTGATCGATACCGTGGCGCGGCCGGAATGGGACAATTTCATGGCGCCGCTGGAGCAGCTAGACGACGATCTCGAACGGGTCTGGGCGCCGGTGTCGCATCTCAACGCGGTATGCGACAGCGAGGAGCTGCGCGTGGTCTACGAACGCTGTCTGCCGAAGTTGTCGGATTATTCCGCGGAACTGGGTCAGGACAGGGATTTGTACGAAAAGATCCACCACATCCGTCACCAGGGCCACTATGCCGAACTGGGTCGCGCGGAGCGCAAGGTGATCGACAATGCGCTCCGGGATTTCCATCTTTCGGGCGTCGACCTCGAGGCGGCGGACCAGGAGCGCTACCGCGAGATCACGAGCGAACTCTCGCGCCTCGGCAATTTCTTCTCGCGTAACCTGCTGGACGCCACCGACGCGTGGCACATCGACATCGCCGATGAATCCCGGCTCGCGGGAATCCCCGACAACGCCCGGGCGCAGGCGCGCCAGGCTGCCCTGGAAGCCGACATCGAGGGTTGGCGTTTCACCCTCCATGCGCCTTCGTTCCTGGCGGTCATGTCCCATGCGGACGATGCATCCCTGCGCGAAGAGGTATACCGCGCCTACGTGACCCGGGCGAGCGAGACGGGACCCAACGGCGGCCAGTGGGACAACGGCGGGGTAATGCTGGACATCCTCCGCCTGCGGCGGGAACTCGCCGTCCTCCTGGGATATACCGACTATGCCGCCTATTCCCTCGCCACCAAGATGGCGGACAGCAGCGAGGAGGTGCTGGGCTTCATCCGGCAGCTGGGGGGCAAGTGCCGCGAACCGGGACGCAGGGAGGTGCGCGCGCTGCGGCAGTTTGCCAGGGAGGAGCTGGGTATCCAGTCACTACAACCCTGGGACCTCGCCTGGGCGAGCGAGAAGTTGCGTCATCACCGATACGACTTCTCCCAGGAGTCCCTGCGTCCCTATTTTCCGCTGCCGCGGGTGCTGGAAGGCATGTTTACCATCGTCGGCCGCCTGTTCGGTATCCGCGTGGAGGCCGCCGAGGCGCCTTCGACCTGGCATCCCGATGTGCAGTTCTATCGAATCCTCGACGAGAGCGGGGCGCCGCGTGGACATTTCTACCTCGATCTCTACGCGCGCAAGCAGAAACGGGGTGGCGCCTGGATGGCGGATTGCATGGGACGCCGGCGGACCGACAACGGGCTGCAACGCCCGGTAGCGTTTCTGACCTGTAATTTTTCCGCCCCGGTGGAGGGCCAGCCCGCGCTTCTGACCCACGACGAGGTCATCACCCTGTTCCACGAGTTCGGTCATGGGCTGCATCACATGCTCACCCGGGTGGACGTGGCCGGGGTGGCGGGGATCAACGGCGTGCCCTGGGACGCGGTGGAGCTGCCGAGCCAGTTCCTCGAGAACTGGTGCTGGGAGCGCGAGGCGCTGGACCTCATCTCCGGCCACGTGGACAGCGGCGAGCCGCTACCCCAGGAGCTGCTGGACAAGATGCGCCAGGGGCGCAACTTCCAGTCCGCGATGCAGATGTGCCGCCAGCTCGAGTTCAGCCTGTTCGACATGCGTCTGCATACAGAATTCGAGCCCGGCGGTGACGCAACCATCCAGGATGTGCTCAACGGAGTGCGGGAAGAGGTGGCGGTAGTCGAGGCGCCAGCCTTCAATCGATTCCAGAATTCATTCGGTCATATCTTCGCCGGCGGATACGCCGCGGGCTACTACAGCTACCAGTGGGCAGAGGTGCTGTCCGCCGACGCGTTCAGCCTGTTCGAGGAAAAGGGCATTTTCGACGCCGCCACCGGACGCCGATTTCTCGCGGAAATCCTGGAGCGTGGCGGGAGCGAGGAACCGATGGTGCTGTTCGAGGCGTTTCGCGGCCGCAAGCCTACGGTGGACGCGCTGCTCCGGCACTCGGGATTGAGTCCGCTCGAGGATGCGGCGTAAAATGGCTGGATGAACGCACAAAAAACCGGGTGGCTGGCCGCGGCGCTCCTGTTGCCGCTGGTGCTGGGGGTGGCGCACGGGGCCACGCTGTATAAATGGGTGGACGCCGACGGCAACGTGACCTATCAGGACACGCCGCCCCCGGACAACGTCCAGTTCGAGGAAAGCACCGTGGACGCGCCGCCGGCGCCGCTGCCGGAGGATGCCGGCCGGCAGATCGAGGAGGCCGCGCTGGAAAACCCGGTGTCTCTCTACTCGGTGCCGGACTGCGATGCCTGCGCGCTGGTGCGTCTGTATCTCGAGCGCAACTCCATTCCCTTCGCGGAAAAGGACGTGCGCAACAATCTCGACACTCAGGCGGAGCTCGAGCAGCGCGCCGGCTCCCTCACGGTGCCTACCCTGACGGTCGGTGACCGGGTTCTCGATGGCTACAGCCGCAGCGCGATCCGCGACGCGCTCGTCGATGCGGGATTTCCAGTGGATCGGCCAACTCCCGAGGCAACGGATAGTGGGGAGTCCGGCGAAGAACCGGCCAGCAGTGAAATCGCGTCACCTGAAACACCGGTGGCGGAAATAGAAAATTCCGATACCAATCAACAATGACCCACCGTTTTGTCCGAAGCCCGTGGCGCAGGCCATGGTTGCCGGCGCTTTTTCTCGCGTTTCTGCTCACCGGCTGTTCCGATGACGTCGACGTCATCAGCGGCGGTGGAGACACCGGTGTCGGCAGCGACGGTGGCTCCGGCTCTTCACAGTTCGCCGGCACCTATAGCGGCACCGTGACATTCGAAATACGCGGCGACAACGTCGACGACTCCACCGATACCGAAGCAGCTACCGTTTTGATTCGCAGCGACGGCACCGGCCAGCTGACCATCGCGGGAGAATCCGTGGAAGGCACGGTGAACGGCAACCGTTTCGGATTTTCCATCTATCGCAGGGTGCGCCGCGACCTGGTCGATTGCGAGGGCGACGCCACGGTGACCGGCACAATCCAGTCCGGCTCCCTGAGCGGCCCTGTGAACGGTGATGGCGAATGCGATCTGCTCGTCGGCAAGACGGGATTTACCCTGACCGGCTCCATCCAGGCCACGAGAAACTGACCGGGGAACTGTCTCCAGCGAATTCATACGTATCCGAATCGACGCAAGCCTGGCCAGGATCGCTGAATGTGCCCACGGTGTATCCGCATGAGACAGCCGCGCGCAATGCAGTATCGGAAAGCGTTGCAAAGTTGAGACAGCTTGCGGGAGAGATTCCCGTGGCATGGTTGCGGCGGCGGTGTTAGAACTGGTCGTCCGCGCAGTGGTGTTCGGCGGCCGACACAGCATCCGGTAAGGAACCGACATCCACTGAAAGAGGCCTCCAACATGAAAAAGATTCTCGTGGTCAACCCCAAGGGCGGCAGCGGCAAGTCCACCCTGGCGACCAACCTGGCGAGCTACTATGCATTGTGGAACGTACCGGTCGCGTTATGCGATCTCGACCCCCAGCAGTCGAGCCTGGAATGGCTGAAACAGCGCCCGGAAAACCTGAATCCGATCATCGGCGTGGAAGGCACACCGGGGCGCTTCAGCGTTCCGGGGGAAGTTCAGCGGGCCGTCGTGGATGCGCCGGCGCGCACCACCCAGGCACAGATGCAACGCCTGTTCGAGCAATGCGACGAGGTGATCATCCCGGTGCTGCCATCACCCATCGACATACGCGCGGCGGGCCATTTCGTGGGTGAACTGTTGCTCGACAACATGCTGAAGAAGTCACGCACCGGGCTGGTGGCCAACCGGGTGCGGGAACACACCCTGATCTACAGCAACCTGGAGGCTTTCCTGAACAAGCTCAGGATTCCGCTGATCACCCATTTGCGGGATACGCAGAACTACATCCGCGCCGCGGAGCGGGGTTACGGCATCTTCGAGATGCCACCCTACCTGGTTGACCGGGACGTCGACAACTGGCGGCCGCTGATCCAGTGGGTGGAGAAAGATCACAAGGCCTGACGCATGCACGGCTATGGCGTTAAAGACGCATCCGGCAGGCGCGGGCATTTTTCCGGCAGTTATTCATAAAGTCACAGACCACAGAGGAAAGCACAATGGATACACGCGCAGCAGTCGCCTACGAGGCAGGCAAGCCACTCGTCATTGAAACCGTCAACCTCGACGGTCCCCGCGAGGGCGAGGTCCTGGTGGAGATCAAGGCCACCGGAATTTGCCATACCGATGAGTTCACCCGCTCCGGCGCCGACCCGGAGGGAATCTTCCCCGCGATCCTGGGACACGAGGGTGCCGGCGTGGTTGTGGACGTCGGCCCCGGCGTGAAGAGCCTGAAGAAGGGCGATCATGTCATTCCGCTGTACACCCCGGAATGTCGCCAGTGCGAGTACTGCACCAGCGGCAAGACGAACCTTTGCCAGGCCATCCGCACCACCCAGGGACAGGGCCTGATGCCCGACGGCAGCAGCCGGTTTTCCATCGGCAAAGACAAGGTCTATCACTACATGGGCACCTCCACGTTCTCCAACTTCACCGTGCTTCCGGAGATCGCCCTGGCCAAGGTGCGCGAGGACGCGCCGTTCGACAAGATCTGCTACATCGGCTGCGGCGTGACCACGGGCATCGGCGCGGTGATCAATACCGCCAAGGTGAAGCCCGGTGACAACGTGGTGGTGTTCGGCCTCGGCGGCATCGGCCTGAACGTGATCCAGGGCGCGCGCCTCGCGGGCGCGGACATGATCGTCGGCGTGGACATCAATCCGGCGCGCAAGGCGCTTGGCGAAAAATTCGGCATGACCCATTTCGTCAACCCGAAAGAGGTCGAGGGCGATCTCGTGCCCTACCTGGTGGACCTGACGAAGGGTGGCGCAGATTTCAGTTTCGAATGCGTCGGCAATACCGACCTCATGCGCCAGGCGCTGGAGTGCTGTCACAAGGGTTGGGGCGAGAGCATCATCATCGGCGTCGCAGGCGCCGGCAAGGAGATCAGCACGCGCCCGTTCCAGCTGGTGACGGGGCGCGTCTGGCGCGGCACCGCGTTCGGTGGCGCCCGTGGCCGCACCGACGTGCCGAAGATCGTCGACTGGTACATGGACGGCAAAATCAATATCGATGATCTGATCACCCACACCATGCCGCTGGACGACATCAACAAGGCATTCGACCTGATGCACGAGGGTAAGTCCATCCGCAGCGTGGTGCTGTACGACGCCTGACCCCGGGGTACGCCATGGAAACCATTTCCGAGCAACGCTGTTTCGGCGGCGTCCAGGGTGTCTATCGCCACGCGTCGGAGACTACCGGCACGCCGATGCAGTTTGCCGTGTTCATTCCGCCCGGAGCGGAGAACGGCGGGGTGCCGGTTCTCTGGTATCTCTCCGGACTCACCTGCACCGAGGAGAACTTCACTGTAAAGGCAGGGGCCCAGCGCTATGCCGCGGAACACGGCCTCATGCTGGTGGCGCCGGACACCAGTCCCCGCGGCGCAAGCATTCCCGGCGAGGACGAAACCTACGACTTCGGCAGCGGCGCGGGCTTCTACGTCGATGCCACGGAGGCGCCGTGGAGCAAAAACTACCGCATGTACAGCTACATAACGGAGGAGCTGCCTGCGCTGGTATTCGACGGGTTTCCCGGTGACCGGGCGCGGCAGGGCATCACCGGCCATTCCATGGGCGGCCACGGCGCGCTGACCGTCGGCCTGCGCAACCCCGAGACGTACCGGTCTATCTCCGCGTTCTCGCCGATCTGCGCGCCGACCCAGTGCCCCTGGGGTGAAAAGGCGCTCGGCGGTTACCTTGGCAGCGACCGTGAAACCTGGAAGGCCCACGATGCCTGCGCATTGATCGAATCGGGACAACGCAGTGGCGAGATCCTGGTGGACCAGGGCGACGCCGACGGTTTCCTCGTCGAGCAACTCAAGCCCGAGTTGCTCGAACAGGCCTGCAAGGAGGCCGGTCAGCCGCTGACGCTAAGGATGCAGCCGGGCTACGACCACAGCTACTTCTTCATCGCCTCGTTCATCGGCGACCACGTGGCATTCCACGCGGCACGACTGTAGGCGGACTGCGCGGCTTTCCGGCGACGGCGTTGGCCGCTATGCCTGCCGCGCACCTGCGCTTTCGTCGACCACGATTTCGTAGCAGGGGGTGTATCCGCCGGCGATCTTCATCCGCCCCTGGCTGACGAACGCGGCGAGCAGGCGGTCCAGCAGGGCCATGATGCGGGCGGAGCCCTGGATGCGAAACGGGCCCTCGCGCTCGATCGCGGCGATCACGTCCTCGCGCACGTTGCCGGAGACGATGCCGGAGAAGACCCGCCGCAGGTTGGCGGCCAGCTCGTGGGGCGGCAGGTCCTCGTCGATGGCGATCGCCGCCATATCGGCGTGGCTGGAGCTGAACGGGCGCTGGAACGCCGGGTCGATGGTGAGCCGCCAGTTGAAGTAGTAGGCGTCGTTGTGTGACTTGCGGTAGGCGCGCACCGTCTGCAGGCTTTCCTGCATCCGGCGACCGACCGCCGGGGCGTCGTCGATGATGATGTCGTAGTGCTTGCGCGCTTCCTCGCCCAGCGTATCGCCGATGAAATCGTCGAGCTGGCGGAAATAGGGTTCCGCGGAGGGTGGCCCGGTGAGGATCATCGGCAGTGGCAGCTCGGCATTGTCCGGGTGCAGCAGGATCCCGAGCAGATAGAGGATTTCCTCGGCGGTGCCCACACCGCCGGGAAAGACGATGATCCCGTGACCGGTGCGCACGAAGGCCTCGAGGCGCTTTTCCATGTCCGGCATGATCACCAGGTTGTTGACGATGGGATTGGGCGCCTCCGCGGCGATGATCCCGGGCTCGGTGATGCCGACGTAGCGCCCGTGGCGCAGGCGCTGCTTTGCGTGGCCGATGGTGGCGCCCTTCATCGGTCCCTTCATCGCCCCCGGGCCGCAGCCGGTGCAGACATCGAGCGCCCTGAGGCCGAGTTCGTAGCCGACCTTCTTGGTGTAGTCGTATTCCTCGCGACCGATGGCATGGCCGCCCCAGCACACCACGAGGTTGGTATCCATGGCGCGCTCGAAGAGTCGCGCATTGCGCAGGATATGAAATACCGCGTTGGTGATGCCCCCGGACTCCGTCAGGTCGAACCGGTCGCTGCGGCGAATTTCGCTGCCGATATAGACCAGGTCGCGGACCACCGCGAACAGGAGTTCGCGCGTGCCTCGGATCATGCGGCCGTCGACGAACGCGGCCGCGGGGGCGCCCTGGAGGGCCACCTTGAGGCCGCGGTCCTGCTGCACCAGGCTGACGCTGAAATCGCGGTACTGATCCAGTACCGCGCGCGCATCGTCGGTATCCACGCCGGAATTGAGCACCGCCAGGATGCAGCGGCGCAGGAGACCGTGCAGGCCTCCCTCGCCCTCGTATCGCAGCTGCTCCACCTCGGCCTGGGACAGCACCTCGAGGCTGCCCTCGGGCCAGACCTCGGTGTCGATGGTGGCTATGGCGGTAGCGGGAGAGTCCATATCGATACTGGTTGTTATGGCGGAGTCCTGTGAAGGTGGTATTACAGGGCGTGATTCCAAGTCCGACCCGGGATCACGCGGCGTCCTCCAGGGTGGAGAGTATGGTGTCGAGAAACAGGTACCCCCGGGGAGTACAGCGAATCCTTTCATCGTTGTGCTCCACCAGTCCACGTTCCAGCGCCGGCCCGAGCGCCCGGGAAAATTGATCGGGCGACAGGCCCGTCCGCGCCGACGCCACGGCAAGCGTGAACCCGTCCCGCAGGCGCAGCGCATTCATCAGGTACTCGATGAGACGATCCGCTGGATCCAGTTCGCGGGTCTCGGCAACGGCGTCGTCCCTGCCGGCCACGGCCAGGTATCCGCCGGGATGTTTCCTGCGCGCCCGTCGGGTAATGCGTCCGTCGATGCTCGTGATCTTTCCGTGTGCGCCCGCGCCGATACCGAGGTAGTCGCCGAAGGTCCAGTAGTTGCGATTGTGGCGGCAGGCCAGACCAGGCCGGGCGTAGGCGGACACCTCGTACTGCGGGTATCCCGCCGCCGCCAGGACCGCCTGCAGCGCTTCCTGGATGGCAAAGAGCGTATCGTCCGGCGGCAGCGTCGGTGGATAGCGGTGAAATACCGTGTTCGGCTCCAGGGTCAGCTGGTAAACCGAGAGGTGGCCCGGTTCGAGCGAGATCGCGCGCTCGAGATCATCCATCGCCGTTTCGACCGTCTGCCCGGGAAGTCCGTGCATCAGATCGATGTTGACGTTGTCGAAGCCTCCGTCCCGGGCCTGTTCCATTGCCCTCGCGGCATCGTCACCGGAATGGATGCGACCAAGGCGGCGCAGGTTGTCCGCGTTGAAGCTCTGCACCCCCAGGGAGAGCCGATTGATGCCCGCTGCGCGGTAGGCGGAGAAGTCAGCGTGTTCCGTGGTGCCCGGGTTGGCCTCCATGGTGATCTCGACGTCCGCCGCGAATTCGAGCATTCCGCCGATGCGACCGAGCAGCTCGCCCAGTATCTCCGGCGAAAACAGGCTCGGCGTGCCGCCGCCGAGGAAGATACTGCTGACCGGCCGTTGTACCGGAAACCTCGACAGTTCCAGCGCGAGGTCCGCCACCATTGCGTCGACGTAACCGGCTTCGTCCAGAGAGCTTCCAACGGGATGCGAATTGAAGTCGCAGTAGGGGCATTTGCGCACGCACCATGGAAAGTGCAGGTACAGGGCGAGCGGAATCGATGCCACGTCCGGGTACGTGGTTGATTCCGTGCTGTGCGCCAGGATAGCCATTGCTTCTATTGTCTGGGTTGAGCCGCGCTGAGACAATCCCGGCTCTCGCGGTCATCCTGGTTCCAGTGACCGGCCCCAAAGTTTTTTCCCTATCCAATGAAGTCCAGACAGGAAAAGATCGCGTTGTTCGACGCCGCCGCCCCGGAACGGGATCGCTGGCGCAGGCGCAATCACTATTACTACGACGCGCTCGAACGACTCTATCGTTTCCTCGTGCCCCGCGGGCGCAGGGTGCTGGAACTGGGCTGCGGCACCGGCGAACTGCTCGCCGCGGTGGAGCCAGCTGAAGGGCTCGGCGTGGACTTCTCGGCGGCGATGATCGACCTTGCACGCGCGCGTGCCTCCAGGGACGGGCTGCGCTTTGTCGAGGGCGATGCCGAAAGTTTCTCGCCAGACGAGACATACGATTACGTGCTCATGTCGGACCTGCTGGGGGAAAGCAGCGATGTCTGGACGCTGTTTCGCTGCGTGCGCGGTTACGCGGCCCCCCATACCCGTGTCGTCGCGTCCTACTTCAATCCCCTGTGGGAACCGGTGCTGCGGCTCGGCGAACGTTTTGGCCTCAAGATGCCCCAGGACCACCAGAACTGGCTCTCGGTGGATGACGTCGAGAACCTGTTCGAGCTCTGTGGTTTCGAGGTGATCAAGTCCGGTCGGCGCCTGCTGTTCCCGCGCGCCGTTCCATTTCTCAGCGCCTTCGTCAACGGGTTTCTCGCCAACCTGCCTCTCATCAATCGGCTCTGCCTGGTCAACTACACCGTGGCCCGGCCGGTGGCGCCACGCGATGTCACCACCATCGGCAATCCGGTACGCGGGTCGATGGCCGCCGATACCCTTCCGGGCGTCTCGGTGATCATTCCCTGCCGCAATGAAAAGGGAAACATCCGCAACAGCATCCTGCGCGTACCGGAGATGGGTTCGTTTACCGAGGTCCTCTATGTGGACGGAAACTCCAACGATGGCACGGTCGAGGAGATCGAGAAGATCATTGCCGAGTTCGGCGAGACGCGCGACATCCGCCTCATCCACCAGGTGCCGCCGTGGTCCGAGGATGGCCGCGGTCACGGACGGATGCTGAAGCTCGGCAAGGGCGACGCGGTGCGAAAGGGCTTCGCTGCCGCCAGGGGCGACGTGCTCATGATCCTCGACGCCGATCTCACGGTGATGCCCGAGGAACTGCCGAGATTCTACGAAGCGCTGGTGACCAACCGCGCGGAATTCATCAATGGCACGCGCCTCGTCTATCCCATGGAGCGTGAAGCCATGCGGACCCTCAACAAGATCGCCAATCGCCTGTTTGCGCTGGCGTTCTCGTGGCTACTCGGGCAACGACTCAGGGATACCCTGTGCGGCACCAAGGTGCTGTACCGCGAGGACTACGAGGCTATCGCCCGGGGGCGCGCCTACTTCGGCGAATTCGATCCCTTCGGCGACTTTGACCTGCTGTTCGGTGCGGCCAAGCTGAACCTGCGCATCATCGACATGCCGGTGCACTATGCCGAACGGGTGTCCGGCGACATCAAGATCGAGCGCTTCCGTCATGGCGTGTTGCTGCTGCGGATGTGCGCGTTTGCCGCCGCCAAGCTGCGTTTTCTGCATTGACAGGACCCGCCACCACGGTACGCGCGGATAAACGCGCCGTCTCAGGCAACGACGCGCAGCGGATCGCCTGAAAGCCAGGCGGAAAGGTTTTCCGCCATCTGCGCCACCAGCCGCTCGCGGCTCTCCCGGGTGCCCCAGGCAGTGTGCGGGGTGACGATGAGATTGGGTATATCCGCGGCCAGCAGTGGATGGTCCTCTGGCGGCGGCTCCTCGTCGAGAACGTCGATCCCGGCCCCGCCGATTTCACCCGCGCGCAGTGCATCCGCCAGCGCCGGCGCGTCGACGATGGCGCCGCGCGCGGTATTCACCAGGATCGCGTCGTCGCGCATCCGGCGAAACGCATCCATGGAGAGCAGGTGATGCGTCTCCGGTGTCAGAGGACAGTGGAGACTGATGACGTCCGCGGCGCCGAGAAATTCCGCCATGGGCAGACGATCCCCGGATGGTGTCGTGCCGGGGCGAGCGGCGACGATCACCTTCATGCCGAAAGCCCGACCGATATCCGCCACCCGGCCGCCGAGATCGCCGAGACCAACGATGCCGAGTGTCCTGCCCTCGAGTTCGCGGATGGGGTGGTCCAGCAGGCAGAACACGTCACTATCGCTCCACTTGCCGGCGCGCACGTCGTCGCGGTACGCGGGCAGGTTGGTAAGCAGCGCCAGCATGAGGGTGAAGGTGTGCTGCACCACCGCGGGACGCGAATACTGGCGCGCATTGCACACCACGATGCCGCGTTCCCGGCAGGTTTCGAGATCCACGTTGTCGGTACCGGTAGCGGCAATCAGTACGAGCTTGAGCGCGGGCGAGCAGAGTATGGTTTCGCGATCGAGACGCACCTTGTTGGTGATCACAACCGCCGCGCCGTCGATCCGTTCCGCTGCCTGTTCATGGCGCGTCGCCGGGAAATGGTCCCAGTGATCGAGCTGATCCAGCAGTGAACCGATGTCGATATCGTCGCGATCGAGTGAGCGCTGGTCGAGGATGCAGCCTTTCATGGATCGCCATCCAGATCCGGAACCTGGTATTTGATCCGCAACATCTTCTCCCTCGCGCGTTTTCCCGGACGCCGTCGATCGAAACGCAGGCCCTCACGCCGGGCCTTGTCCAGGGCGGCCTGTTCCTCGCGCGCCACGATACTGTCCGGGGTCTCGCGGTAAAGCTGCGCCGCCAGTGGTGCGCCGAGCCGCCTGGGGGACAGATCGATTACTTCCACGGTGAATTCCCGGGAATCCCGACGAATACGCAATTCATCCCCGGGTCTGATCAGGCGCGCTGGCTTGCAGCGTTGTCCGTTGAGCCACACGTGCCCGCCGGTCACGGCTTCGTTGGCCACCTTGCGTGTACGAAAGAAACGGCTGGTCCATAGCCAGGTGTCCAGCCGCTGGGAATCCGGATCACTGTCGCCGGGCGCGCCGGGGTTGGATTTCATCGATTTATTTTACACGATAGAATGCGGACGCTTACTCAATTCCCACCAGGTCCCGATGCACAGAATCCTCCACGCCACGCTGCTGGCGGCCGCCTCGCTCGTGCTTGCGCAACCCGTTCATGCGCTCGGGCCGGTGGATGGCGAGGTCATCGTATCGCTGTGGAACAACCACTTCGAATCGGACCTTGGGAACGGCGAGGCGGACGTCGGCTCACTCACCGCGAGTGGTGAATTGTGGTTTGGTGATAACTGGGGTATGCGGGCGGCATACTTCGAGTCCGACCTCGAGGAGACCGCGCTCGAGAATGAAACCCGCGCGCAGGTCGAACTGCGCAGGCGGTTCCTGTCGGTAAGTGACAATAATTTCCTGGCCCTCGGCCTGGGCGCGGAATCCATCGACCTGGCAAGCGGTGACTCCACCAGCGGTGTCCGCCTGTCCATCGCGGGGAGGCTGGCGCTGGCGCCGATCAGTTACTTCTATGGCCGCGCGGCCTACCTGCCATGGATGGAGGACGCCGGTGAGTTCACCGGTATCGCGGGATCCGAACTGGAAGTCGGCATCAGCTTCACGCCGTTCCCGTTCGTGTCACTCAAGCTCGGCTACCTGGTGCTTGATCTCGACTACGAGCAGGATGGCAGCGGTGGCGGCAGCGCGCGCTCGGATGGCTTTCTCATCGGCGCCGGCGTGCACTGGTAACACCACGTTAAAGTAGGGGGCGTCCACGAAATGACCGACAAGCCAGCGCAGTCGAAGCGCGCCTCCAATGCGGGGCTGTTGCAGGGTCTCCCGGACGCGGAACTCGAGGCGGTCATCGAGCAGTGTACGCGTCGCGCCTGCCCGCGCGACGCCCAGGTGGTGCGGCAACATGACCGCGATGACAATATCTACCTGGTGGAAGAAGGTCTGCTTGGCGTGGCCCAGTATGCCGCTTCCGGGCGCGAGGTGGGGTATCGTGAACTCGGACCCGGGGATAATTTCGGCGAACTGTCAGCCATCGACGGCAGGCCGCGTTCCGCGAGCGTGATCGCCCTGCGGGACAGCGAGGTCACCGTGATGCCTTTCCATGTATTCGAATCGCTGGTGCATCACAGCGGGCCGGTGCGCATCCGGCTTTTGCGTCACCTCACCGGCATGGTGCGCAGGCTGAGCGAACGCGTGTACGAGTTCTCCACCCTCGGCGTGAACAACCGGATACACGCGGAACTCCTGCGACTGGCGCGCAAGGGCGAGGATCTCGACGGCGTGGCGCGCATTCACCAGCCACCGACCCATACACAGTTTGCCGGTCGTGTCAGTTGCAATCGCGAAGCGGTGAGTCGCGAACTTGGTCGCCTCGAGAAACAGGGCATTCTGCGACGGATGCGCGGGCGCTGGGAAATTCCGGACATGGCGGCGCTCAAGGCACTGGTCGATGATGTCCAGAACGAGCGCTGACGGCCGGTAGTCCATGGAACACATCCTGGGAGCGCTGGGGCGATTCTCGCCGTCATTGATTGACACAGACGGCATGCGCCGCGCCGCCGTAGCGATGATCCTGCGGCCCGGAAAGGAGGGGGACGTGGAGGCACTGTTTATCCAGCGCGCCGAGTCTGAAAATGATCCCTGGTCGGGCCAGCTGGCGTTTCCGGGAGGCGGACTCGAGCCTAATGACGACAGTCTCGCGGACGCCGCCCTGCGGGAGACCCGGGAAGAAATTGGCGTGGACCTGCGCCACGATCTCCAGGTAGGACGTATCGACGATCTACAGGGCAGCAACCGCGGCGGATCATTGAATCTTGCCATCAGCTGCTTTATCTACCACCTGGATCACGAGCCGTCGCCGAAACCAAACTACGAGGTGGCGGACATATTCTGGAGTCCCCTTTCCCTGCTGCGCGACGAGTCGCGCCAGCTCCAGTACCTTACCCGGTTTCGCGAGAGTCCCTACCCCGGCATCCACCTGGGTCACGCGCGCACCGGCGCGGACCGGATACTGTGGGGGCTGACCTACCGCTTCGTCCAGCGCTTTCTCGAGGTTACCGCCTGAGCGCGATCATTCCCTGAGCTGGATCACGAGGCGACCGTCGCTGACGGAAATGTTTTCCACCCCTTCCGAGAACGACTGCCAGAATCCCGCGCTGCCGCCAAATTCGCTAACCAGGTCGACGTTCTTCATGTTGCCGAGCCAGGCATTGGGCAGGGGCACGCCCATGACGCTGACACCGCGCAGGATCACGATGGGCTTCTGCTCGCGGAAGGCGAGTTCCATGCCCGCGGTGATCTTCAACGTCTTGCCGCCCATCACGGGGAAATCAGGATCCAGCGGTATCAGCAGCTTGCCGCTGGCGAGGTCGTCGGAAAGGTCTATGGCGAGCTTCTGCGCGAGATCGGTGTTGTTCGCCAGCAAGCCGTTGAGCTCGCGCTCCGTAAGTTCGATTCGCCGGTCGGCCCCCGATTCGCTGTAGCGCTCGGGCTCAAGCGGCACGCTTCCGCTATCGGTGCCGCCACTGCCGGTGCTGCTGCCTCCCCGACCGAAGCCGTCGAACACGCGCAGCTTCTGGTCCAGCACCTGCTGCTCCGACTGGCTGAGTTCCACCGGCTTGAACTGCCGCGGGAAGATGTACTGCGTCAGTACCCAGACGGTGATGCCAACGGAGAGCAACACGCTGACCAGGACGATGGCGCCGATCATCAGGCAGCCTGGCCGGTGGTTCTCTGCGGGAGGTTGTACGGATTCCATGGTAGCCGGGGTGGGGAAAGTCGCGATTATATCGGTGGGCGCGTCCGGTGGACTCCCCGGGCGGCCCGCAGGCGTTGCCCGGTCCCAGGGTGTAGCCAGCAACCCGCGTGTCGTCGGAAACGGTCTCGTTGGCGGGTTTTCACGTCGCCCACCAGTGACAGACGCGAACGCCGTATACGGAGAAATAACGAGTTAAATATCCAAAACTAGAAATCACTTTAAGTACGAGGCGACCCCGCTGATTTTCTCTTAAAAATCAACAAGATTTTGCTCGGGGATTCCCGGGATTTTCCTTGACAACGTGAGACGTTGGCTCATATAGTGCAAATAAGTGGGAGAAAGTGGGAATTTCTTCACATATCCGGGTAATTTCAGCATGTTCCGCGGCGCCAGCGCACTCAACCTCGACAACAAGGGCAGGCTTGCCATTCCGGTGGGTCACCGGGACGCCATTGTCGAACGCTGTGGCGGAAAACTCGTGGTAACGGTCAACAATTCACGCGAGAACTGCCTCTGGCTCTATCCCATGGACGTCTGGACGGAGGTGGAGGCCAAGGTGGTCAACCTTCCCAGCTTCGACCCGGCCCACCAGAGACTAAAGCGCTTCCTCATCGGCTACGCCAGTGACGTGGAGATGGATCGCAGCGGCCGCATCCTGCTTCCTGCTCCACTCAGGGAATTCGCCATGCTCGAAAAGGCGGTGTTCCTGGTGGGGCAGGGCAACAAGTTCGAGATCTGGAGCGAGGGGCTATGGAACGCCAAGTGCGGCGAGTGGCTCAAGGAAGAGATCGGCGGCGAAGAGATGTCCGCCGAGCTCCGGCAGATCTCACTCTAGGCGCATGGTGCAAATGGCAGAGGAGCGCGATGGACATGTCCCGGTGCTCCGCGAAGAGGTCGTGGCCGCGTTGAACATCGCCCGCGACAGCGTGGTGGTGGACGCCACCTACGGCCGTGGCGGCCATACCCGGGCGATCATGGCCCGGCTCGGAGAGGGTGGGCGCATGGTGGTGATCGATCGCGATCCGGAGGCCGTGGCCAGGGCGCGGGAGGAATGGTCCGCGGACCAGCGCATCGACATCGTCCAGGCGCCGTTTTCGCGCCTGCGCGCCATTCTCGAGGACTACGATCTCTGCGGTCATGTCACCGGAATCCTGTTCGACCTCGGGGTGTCCTCGCCACAGCTCGATGATGCAAGCCGCGGCTTCAGCTTTTCCCATGACGGCCCGCTGGACATGCGCATGAATCCCGCCAGCGGGATCGGCGCCGCGGACTGGCTCGAGCAGGTGGAAGAAGCGGATCTCGTGCGCGTGCTGAAGACGCTCGGCGAGGAGCGCTTCGCGCGCCGCGTCGCCGCGAGCATCAAGGCCCATGGCCGCTTCGACACCACCGGCGAGCTGGCGCGCGTCGTTGCCGGCGCGGTGCCCACCCGCGAACCCGGCAAGCATCCGGCCACGCGCACCTTCCAGGCCATCCGCATGGCGGTCAACCGGGAGCTCGAGGAGATCGAATCGGTATTGCCCCAGGCCCTGGATGCGCTGGCGCAAGGTGGCCGGCTGGTGGTGATCAGCTTCCATTCGCTGGAGGACCGCCTCGTCAAGCGCTTCATCCGCGACCAGAGCCGTGGCGATCCGTATCCACCCGACCTGCCGGTGCGCCATGACATGCTGAATCCCCGGCTTCGACCCGTAGGCAAGGCGACGCGCGCCAGCGGCGACGAATTGCACGCCAATCGCCGGGCGCGCAGCGCGGTGCTGCGCGTGGCGGAGAAGGTGTCCGCCACATGAGTCGGCTGCAGGTATTTTTCCTGTTTCTGGTGCTGGTGAGCGCCGTGGCGGTGGTCACGGTGCGGCATGAGAACCGTCTCGCCTTCGTCGCGTTGCAGAACCAGGAAAAGCGCCACGACGATCTGCAGGCGGAATGGGGACGGCTGATGATCGAGCGCGCCACCTGGACCCGCCAGCACAACGTCGCCGACGACGCCCGCAAGCGCCTCGACATGAGCGCGCCGGCGCCAGACCGGATCGTCACACTGAAGCTGGAACTCGATCGGAGCACGAACCGATGAATGGCGCGGCGTACTCTCAGCCGGCCGTCGGAAGCGGAGCGCGACGGCGCGTCCAGCGGCCGCCGGTTTGGCGTCAGTACCTCGTCCTGGGCCTGATGTTCGTCGGCCTCGGAGCCACCGCGCTACGTGTCGTCCAGATCCAGGTGGTGGAGCAGGGCCACCTGCGCGCCCAGGGGGATGCGCGTTATCTCAGGGAGATCGTCGTCCTGCCCCAGCGCGGCAGGATCCTCGACCGCAACGGCCAGGTGCTGGCGGTGAGCACGCCGGTGGAATCGCTGTGGGCGGAGCCCGGGGTGTTTTGCGCGGCGCGCGACGAGTGGAAGCCGATGCTCGGGCTGCTCGACCTGCGCGCGCGTGATCTCCAGGCGGCCTGCGAACGCCGCGAGGGCGACGGCTTCATGTACCTCAAGCGCCGCCTGCCGCCGCCGCTGGCGGAGGAAGTGCTCGCGCTCAACATCCCCGGGGTGGAACGTCAGCGGGAATATCGCCGTTACTATCCTGACGGCCCCGTGGGCGCGCACCTGGTGGGCTTCACCGACGTCGATGACGCCGGACAGGAAGGCCTGGAGCGGCAGTTCAATGCCCTGTTGTCGGGCGCCCCGGGACGCAAGCTGGTGCTGAAGGATGTTGCCGGGCACTACGTGGAAAGCGTGGAGAGTGTCGAGCAGGTGCGCCACGGCGAAGACCTGCGCATCAGCGTGGACCAGCGGGTCCAGTCTCTCGCGGCGGCTTACCTCGAAAAGGCGGTGCAGAAACACAATGCCGCCGGCGGCAGCGTGGTGGTGCTGTCCATCCCGAGCGGCGAGATCCTGGCGATGGTGACGTCGCCGCAATTCAATCCCAACGATCGCGGCACGCTCAAGAGCGGGGTGTTCCGCAACCGCACCGTCACCGACGTGGTGGAGCCCGGATCAACCGCCAAGCCGTTCACCGTGGCGATGGCGCTCGACAGCGGCCAGGTGGGGGCGAATACCATGGTGGATACCGCCCCAGGCTGGTATCGCATCGGCGGCAGCACCATTCGCGACGTCCACGACTACGGCGAGATATCGGTGTTCGACGTGCTCGTGCATTCGAGCAACATCGGCTCCGCCAAGATCGCGATGGCATTCCCCTTCGATCGCCTGTTCGAGACACTGCAATCGGTGGGCTTTGACGAACCGGCCGGCGACCTGCCCGGAGAGATTCGCGGCGCGCTCGTAAGACGCAGCCGCCCCATCGAGCATGCCACCATCTCGTTCGGCTACGGCTTTTCCGTGACCCCGCTGCAGCTGGCCCGGGCCTATACCGCCCTGGCGACGGACGGCGAGCTGCTACCGGTGACCCTGAAACCGATGCCCGAGGGGTTCCGCCCGCGAGGAGAGCGGGTGTTCACAGCGCCCACGGTGGAGCGGCTGCGCGCGATGATGGAGAAGGTCGCCACCCCAGATGGCACCGCGCGCAAGGCGCGTATCCCGCGTTACCGGGTGGGCGGCAAGACCGGTACCACCCACAAGCTGGTGGACGGCAACTACAACAACCGCCGCTATATCAGCCTGTTCGCCGGCATGGTGCCGATCTCCGCGCCGCGTTTCGTGATCGTGGTGACCGTGGATGATCCGCGGGGCAAGCTCTACTATGGCGGCGATGTCGCGGCGCCGGTGTTTTCCGAGCTCTCCGGGGACCTGATGCGACTCTATAACGTGCCGCCGGACGGACTGGAGGATACCCGTATCACGGGCGTCGAAGGCTCGGAGGATCCCGCGTGAACGCGGTACAGCCAGCGTCATCTGCATCGCCCATGTCTCTCGGTACGTTGCTGGCCGGCATGCAGGATTGCGATCCCGTACCTGCGGCGCTGGAGAGCAGGTCGGTCGCGGGAATTTCCCTCGACAGCCGCCGTGTATCCGGCGGCGACCTGTTCGTCGCCCTGCCGGGGTCCGCCGGGGACGGCCGTGCCCATGCCGGGGAGGCCCTGTCCGCGGGCGCGCTGGCGGTGGCATTCGAGCGCGCCGATGCGCCGGAAGAGTGTCTGCGGCTTCGCGATGAGCATCTCGCGTTCGCGGTTGGCGATCTCCGGGAGCAGCTCGGCGTCATGGCGGCGCGCTACTTTGGCGATCCCTCGCTGGCGCTCGAGGTGATCGGCATCACCGGCACCAACGGCAAGACCACCTGCGCCTGGCTGCTGACCCAGGCGCTGGAGCGGCTTGGCCGGCGCAGCGTGATGCTTGGCACCATTGGCCAGGGATTCACGGATTCGTTGTCGGCTGCGTCGTTGACCACCGGCGACGCGGTGGCAACCCAGCAGGCATTGCGACACTGGCTCGACCAGGGCGCCCAGGCGGCCTGCATGGAAGTGTCTTCCCATGGCCTGGACCAGGGCAGGGTAAACGGGGTGCGCTTCCGCGTCGCGGTATTCACCAACCTGACCCGGGACCACCTCGACTATCACGGCGACATGGCGACCTATGCCGCGGCGAAGAAACGGCTGTTTGATTTCCCGTGGCTCGATGCGGCGGTCGTCAACGTGGACGATCCGGTGGGCCGCGATATCGCCGCCGCGAATGGCGCCGCGCGCACCCTGACATACGGCAGATCCGGCGCCGACCTGGTGGCGGAGAACATCCGCCTCGCTATCGACGGCATAGCGTTCGACTGGCAATTGGAAGGTCGGCGTTACGCTGCGCGTTCGACGCTGCTGGGCGAAGTCAACCTGCCGAACCTGCTGGCGGTGATCGGCGCGTTGCTGGCGCGCGGTCACGCACCGGAGCGGATCGCCGAAGTGCTGCCCGGCCTCAAGGCCGCTCCGGGGCGCATGGAATTGGTGCCCGGCCCCGTGGGGCGGCCAACGGTGGTGGTTGATTACGCGCATACGCCGGACTCCCTCGACCGCGCGTTGACCTCCCTGCGACCGCTGGTGCGCGGGCGACTCATCACCGTGTTCGGTTGCGGTGGCGATCGCGATCGTGGCAAGCGCGCACCCATGGGAGCCGCCGCGGCGCGCCACGCGGACGAAGTCGTGATCACCAACGACAATCCCCGTGGCGAGGACCCCGCCACGATCGCGCGCATGGCGCTTGAAGGCGCGACCGCGGAGCGCGCGGACATCCCCCGCAGGGTCGAACTCGACCGGGCGCGGGCAATCCGCGCGGCGGTGGCCTCCGCGGCCGAGGACGACCTCGTCCTGATCGCGGGCAAGGGCCACGAAACCGTCCAGGTCATCGGCGACCAGACGCTTCCGTTCAGCGATGTGCTGGTGGCGCGCGCGGCGCTGGAGGAGGTGCGGTGATGACCTTGTCGCGCGTAGCCGAAATCACGGGGGGCAGCCTGCACGGCGCGGATCGCGCGTTTTCCGGCGTTGGTATCGATTCGCGCGCCATCGGCGATGGCGAACTGTTCGTCGCCATAGCGGGAGAAAATTTCGACGGCCACGACTTCGTCGCCGCGGCGGTGGCGCGGGGCGCGGCGGGCGCCCTGGTTGTACGAGCGGTGGATGCCGCTATCGACCAGGTGACCGTGGACGACACGACCCTGGCGCTGGGCAAGCTGGCCGCCGACTGGCGGCGGCAATACCGCGGACCCGTGATCGGCATTACCGGCAGCAATGGCAAGACCACGGTTACCGCCATGGTGCGGGACATTCTCGCGGTCTCCGGAAACCCGCTTGCGCCGCGCGAGAGCTTCAACAACCAGTGGGGCGTGCCGTTGACCCTGCTCGCCCTGCGCGATGACCACAGCCACGCGGTGATCGAGATGGGGATGAACCATCCCGGTGAGATCGACTACCTCGCCGATATCGCCAAACCCGACGTGGCGCTGATCAACAACGCCGCCGCCGCGCACCTGGAAGGCCTCGGCAGCGTGGAACGGGTGGCGGACGCCAAGGGCGAGATCCTCGACCACCTGGACGACGATGGCGTCGCGGTACTGAACCGTGACGATGCGTTCTGCGACCACTGGCGTGAACGCGCAGGGCAACGACGGGTCATCACCTTCGGCCAGGGCGCTGGCGCCGATATCCGCGCCCGGGGCATCGAGACGATCCAAGGCGGCATGCGCTTCGAGCTCACGGGCGCGGCGGGTGACGCGGTCATCACCCTGGGCGTGCCCGGACGCCACAACGTGATGAATGCACTGGCTGCCATCACCTCCTGTCATGCCGTGGGCGTGGCATTGGCGGACGCGGTTACGGGGATCGCGCTATTTGCCGGGACCCCCGGACGTCTTCGGCGCAGCCGCACCGCCGCGGGCGGCATGCTCATCGATGACAGCTTCAACGCCAATCCGGCCTCGATCGCCGCTGCAATCGACGTGCTCGCGGAAACGAACGGCCGCAAGGTGCTCGTACTCGGCGCGATGGCGGAACTCGGCGCGGACGCCGCCACGCTCCACGCCGGGGTGGGACGACAGGCGCGTGACGCCGGCCTTGATCGCCTGCTGGTGCTGGACGACAACGGCAATCCCGTGGTGGCCGGTTATGCGAAAGGGTGGGGCGCCGGGGCGGAAGTGTTCGCCACGGTCGACGACCTGGTGGCGGCGATCGGCGAGGACGCCGGCCAGGGAAGCACGATCCTGGTGAAGGGCTCCAAGTCGTCACGCATGGGGCGGGTGGTGCGCGCCCTGGAGGCCGGGCAGGACGGGGAGGGCGAGCCATGCTGACCTGGCTGTTCGAGTATCTCTCGCAGTACTACACCGGCTTCAACGTGTTCCGCTATCTCACGCTGCGCGGCATTTGCGGCGTGCTCACCTCGATCACGATTTTCTTCCTGTTCGGCCCGGCGATGATCCGCAAGCTGAGCGAGTACCAGATCGGCCAGACCGTTCGCGACGACGGGCCGCCGACCCATTTCGACAAGGTCGGCACGCCGACCATGGGCGGCCTGCTGATTCTCATCTCTGTGGTGGTGGCGACCCTGTTGTGGGCGGATCTCGGCAACCGTTTCGTCTGGGTGGTGCTGTTCACCACGGTGTCGTTCGGCATCATCGGCTGGATCGACGACTACCGCAAGCTGGTGGACCGTAATCCCCGCGGCATGGGCGCGCGCAACAAGTTCATCGCCCAGACCCTGGCCGGCGCCGGCGCCGCCTGCTTCCTCTACTTCAATGCGCAGACGCCGGCGGAAACCGCGCTTCTGGTGCCGCTGGTCAAGGATGTCTACATACCCCTCGGGATCGGCTTTGTTTTCGTCGCCTGGTTCGTGGTCGTCGGCACCAGCAACGCGGTAAACCTCACCGACGGCCTAGATGGTCTCGCGATCATGCCCACGGTGATGGTGGCGGGGGCGCTCGGCATATTCGCCTACGTCACCGGTAACTCGATCTACTCGGAATACCTCGGCATTCCCTATATCGCCGGCTCTGGCGAGGTGCTGATCTTCTGCGCTTCGCTGGTGGGGGCGGGTCTCGGCTTCCTCTGGTTCAACACCTATCCGGCGCAGGTGTTCATGGGGGACATCGGCGCGCTGTCACTGGGCGCCGCCATCGGCATCGTCGCGGTCATCGTGCGCCAGGAGATCGTGCTCATGGTGATGGGCGGGATCTTCGTCGTCGAGACGGTGTCTGTGATCCTGCAGGTGGCGTCGTTCAAGCTGGTGGGCCGGCGCATCTTCCGCATGGCGCCGCTCCATCATCACTTCGAGCTCAAGGGCTGGCCCGAACCGCGGGTAATCGTGCGCTTCTGGATCATCAGCCTGATGCTGGTGCTGGTGGGTCTCGCGACGTTGAAGGTGCGCTGATGATGGCGGCCCGGCAAATCTCCGCCGCGCGTCTCCCGGTGCTGGTGGTGGGACTCGGTCTCACAGGCTGGTCGGTGGTGCGCCATCTCGTTGCCCGTGGAGAGGAGGTCGTGGTCACCGATACCCGCGCCGATCCGCCCTACCTGGACGAACTGCGCAGGACTTATCCCGATGTCACCGTGCTGCCACCCGGCAGCGACTTCGACGCGCACGGTTATGCCGAAGTGGTAGCGAGCCCCGGGATCGCGGTAGCGGGAGACAACGTCATCGGTGATATCGAGCTTTATGCGCGCGAGACCCGCGTGCCGGTGGTGGGTATCACGGGCTCCAATGGCAAGTCCACGGTGACCATGCTGGTGCAGGCGATGCTGGACGCCGGGTCTACCCGGGCAATGGCCGGCGGCAATATCGGCACCCCTGCGCTGGAACTTCTGAACGCGCCCATAGTGGATTTCCACGTGCTGGAACTGTCGAGTTTCCAGCTGGAGACCACTTTCAGCCTGCGCCCGGTGTCGTCGGTAGTGCTCAACCTGAGCGAGGATCACCTGGACCGTTACCCGGGCATGGCGGAATACGCGGCGGCGAAGCTGCGTGTCTACGAGCATGCCGCGCGCCGCGTCATCAACCGCGACGATCCCGCGCTCGCCCCCCTGGCCGGGCGCGACGGCGATGTGACCTTCGGCATGGACGCGCCCGAAGATGGAAACTTTGGCCTGCGCGAGATCGATGGCGAGCGCTGGTTCTGCCGCGGCGACGAGCCCCTCGCGCCTGTGGGCGCGATGGCGCTTCGCGGTGAACAGAACATTGCCAACCTGCTCGCGGCCATGGCGCTCGCGGAAACCGCGCTCGCCGGCAAGGGCCAGGTCCTGGATGCCGCCCGGCTGGCCGCGGGACTCGCCTACGCCGGCCTGCCGCACCGCTGCGAGCCCGTCGCGACCACCGATGGTCTCCACTGGGTCAACGATTCCAAGGGCACCAACGTTGGCGCCACGGTTGCCGCTATCCGCGGCGTCGCCCGGCCGATGATCCTCATCGCCGGTGGCCAGGGCAAGGGGGCGGATTTCGCCCCGCTGCGCGCGGCGATCGATGACGGCGTCCGCGGCGTCATCCTGATCGGCGAGGATGCGCCAGTCCTGGAAAAGGCACTCGATGGTGCCGCGCCACTCTGGCGCGAGGCCTCCCTGGAGGATGCCATCCGCCGCGCCGCGGACATCGGCAGGCCGGGAGACACCGTGTTGTTCTCGCCCGCCTGCGCCAGCTTCGACATGTTCGACAGCTATGTCCATCGTGGCGACACCTTCCGCCGGCTGGTCACGGAGTTGAGCGCATAGCACGCCGATGAATACCTTTACCGCACACAATCCGAACCAGGCCCTGCCCGCGGAACCCATGGAGGACATCCCGGCCCAGGACCCGTGGCTGGTGATCACCCTGGTGGCGCTTGTCAGCCTGGGCGCGGTGATGGTGTTCTCCGCCACCGTGGCGGCTGACAGCGGTTCACTCGCCTTCAACGATCATCACCTGCAGCGCCATCTCGTCCACGTGGCGCTCGGCGGAGTCCTCCTGTTACTGGCGATGCGTATACCGCTCGACTGGTTGCAGGTGAGCAGTCGCGCCATCCTCGTCGCCGGCCTCGTCATGCTGATCCTTTTGTTCGTTCCCGGCGTCGGGCGCGAGGTGAATGGCAGCCTGCGCTGGTTCGATCTTGGTGGCTTTCGCATGCAGCCGTCGGAGTTCATGAAGATCGCGGCGCTGATCTATTTCGCCGACTACCTTGCGCGCAAGAAGGACGATCTGCACCTGTTCAAGGTGGGCATCATCAACGTCGGCCTGGTGGCAGGCGCCATCGGCCTGCTGCTGTTGCTGCAGCCGGATTTCGGCACCACCGCGGTGCTCTTCACCACCGTGGCCGGGATGATGTTCCTCGCCGGGGTCCGCTTCTGGCACTACCTCGTCAGCATCAGCGTGGCGGGCGCGCTGATGACGCTGCTCATGTGGATGGAACCCTACCGCGTGCAGCGCCTGCTGAGCTATCGCGACCCCTGGGCGGATCCCTTTGGCTCCGGATTCCAGCTGACCCAGGCATTGATCGCGATTGGTCGCGGGGAATGGTTCGGCGCCGGCCTCGGCAGCAGTATCCAGAAGCTCTTCTACCTGCCGCATGCGCGCAACGACTTTCTCATCGCGGTGATCGGCGAGGAGCTCGGGGCGGTGGGCATCTTCTGCGTGATCGGCCTGTTCGCCGTCCTCCTGTGGCGCGCCTTCGTGGTGGCCCGACGGGCCATCGAACAGGGACATCGCTTCGCCGCCTTCCTCGCCCAGGGTGTCGGCCTGCTGCTCTGCGTCCAGGCGATCGTGCACATCGCCGTGAACACCGGCCTTCTGCCCACCAAGGGCCTGACCCTCCCACTGATGAGCTACGGCGGCAGCAGCATGCTGTCCTGCATGATCGCGGCGGGCCTGCTGCTTGGCGTGGACCGGCAGTGCCGGCCGGTGCCGGGGAGGACGCGATGACCCGGATGATGATCATGGCGGGAGGCACCGGTGGTCATGTCATGCCGGCCCTCGCGGTGGCGCGCCAACTGCGCGAGCGCGGCGCCGAGGTGCGCTGGATGGGCAATGCCGACGGCCTCGAGTCGACGCTGGCGACCGCTGATGGCTTTGAGCTGGACGCCATCCATATCCGTGGCCTGCGGCAGAGCGGTCTCGCGCGCAAGCTGGCGATGCCCTGGATGCTCGCCCAGGCCTGCGCACGTTCGCTGCGGATCTTTCGCGAACGCAAGCCCGAGGTGCTGCTGGGCATGGGCGGATTCGTCTCCGGTCCCGGTGGCCTCGTGGCCGGGATACTGCGCAAGCCGCTGGTGCTGCACGAGCAGAATGCCGTGGCGGGACTCACCAATCGCTGGCTGGCGCGTCTCGCCACCCGGGTGTTGACGGGATTCCCCGATACCGAGGGGCTGTCCATGGGGCAGTGGGTAGGAAACCCGGTGCGGCGTGATATCGCCGACCTGCCCGCGCCCCGCGAACGACTCGCGGAGCGTGACGGCTTTCTGCGGCTGCTCGTCGTCGGCGGCAGCCAGGGCGCGAGGGTGTTCAATGAGGAACTGCCCGGACTGCTCGCGACACGATTCACCGGCCGTATCGAGGTGCTGCACCAGTGCGGCCGCAACAACGCGGAACCGGTGATCTCGGCATACGCGGACCGCGGAATCGACGCCCGGGTGCAGGATTTTATTGAAGACATGGCCGCGGCCTACGCCTGGTGCGACGTGGTGGTCTGTCGCGCCGGGGCGATGACCGTGGCCGAGGTCTGCGCCGCGGGCGCGGTCGCGATCTTCGTGCCCTATCCCTTCGCGGTGAACGATCACCAGGCGCGCAACGCTGACTATCTCGCACGCCAGGACGCGGCGTTCAGCGTGCCCCAGCCCGCATTCATCGACGGCGACTGGCTGGGCCGGCTGGACGTTCTGGCGCGGGACCGCGGCAAGCTGCTGGAGATGGCGGAGAAGTCGCGCGCGCTGGCGAAACCCGATGCCGCGAAAACGGTGGCGGACATCTGCGAGGCGCTGGCCCATGCGTGAATTCGTCCGCCGCATTCACTTCGTCGGCATCGGCGGCATCGGCATGAGCGGCATCGCCGAGGTACTGATCAGCGAGGGATTCACCGTCTCCGGGTCCGACATGTCGCGCAACGCGATCGTCGATCGGCTGGCGCGCGCGGGTGCGCGCATCCACATCGGTCACGATGCGGCGAACATCGAGGGTGCGGACGCGGTGGTGACCTCGTCGGCGGTGAGTCGCGACAACGTCGAGGTGCAGGCCGCCCAGGCGCAGCAGATCCCGCTGGTGCAGCGCGCCGAGATGCTCGGTGAGCTGATGCGTTTCCGTCGCGGGATTGCCATCGCCGGCACCCACGGCAAGACCACCACCACGAGCCTGGTCTCCGCGGTGCTCGCTTCGGCGGGACTCGATCCGACTTTCGTCATCGGCGGGGTGGTCAACAGCGCCCGCACCAACGCGCGCCTGGGGCGCGGCGAGTACCTCGTCGCCGAGGCGGACGAGAGCGATGCCTCGTTTCTCCACCTGCAGCCACAGATGGCTGTGATCACCAACATCGACGCCGATCACATGGAGACCTATGGCGGCGATTTCGAGCGCCTGCGTCGTACCTACCTGGCCTTCCTGCATAACCTGCCGTTCTACGGTCTCGCGGTACTGTGCTTCGACGACCCGGAAGTGCGCGCCCTGGTGCCGGACCTGTCGCGGCGCTTCCTCAGCTACGGTCTCGAGGAGGGCGCCGACTTCCGCGCCACGGAGATCCGCTTCGAGGGACGCGACAGTTACTTCAAGGTCCAGGGTCCAACCGGCGAGCTTGGGGAATTCCGCCTCGCGATGCCCGGCGAGCACAACGTGCAGAATGCCCTCGCGGCGATCTGCATCGCCAGCAAGCTGGAGATCGGCATGGGCCACGTGCGCCGGGCGCTCGCCGATTTCGAGGGCATCGGCCGGCGCTTCCAGACCATCGGCACCATCGCGGTAGACGGTGGCGAGGTGGAAATGGTGGACGACTATGCCCACCACCCACGGGAACTGCGCGCCACCCTGCGCGCCGCGCATGGCTGCTGGCCGGACCGGCGCATTGTCGCGGTGTTCCAACCTCACCGCTATTCCCGCACCCGCGACCTGTTCGATGACTTCGCCCAGTTACTGTCCGAACTCGACAACCTGATCGTCACCGAGGTCTATCCCGCGGGCGAGGCCCCCATCTCCGGCGCCGACGGGCGCGCGCTCTGCAAGGCGATCCGCAAGCGTGGTCGCGACCCGATCTTCGTCCAGGACCTGGATGAGCTGCGCGTCCTGCTGCCCGGCTACCTCCAGCCCGGCGACGTTCTACTGACCCTGGGAGCCGGCGACATCGGTCGATTCGCCAACGCGCTCTGCGCCAGCGGTCTCGACCCGGAGGAGGGCAAATGATGGCGGCCAGGAAACTGCCCCCGCTACCGTTCGATACCGAAGGCTTGCGTGGTGAGCTGCGCTTGCGCGAGCCGATGTCTCGCCATACCAGCTGGCGCGTGGGGGGGCCGGCGGAGTTTTTCTACCAGCCGGCGGACAAGGCCGACGTGATAGCACTCATGCGCCGCCTTCCCGATGACTTGCCGGTGTACTGGCTGGGCCTCGGCAGCAACCTGTTGGTGCGCGATGGCGGCATTCCGGGCCTGGTGGTGAAAACGGTCAAGTCACTTGGTGAGCTGGTGCTGCTGGAAAATCAACGGCTCTACGCCGAGGCCGGGGTGACCTGCGCCAAGGTCGCGCGCAAGAGCGTTGCCGCGGGGCTTGCGGGGGCCGCCTTCCTGGCCGGGGTGCCGGGTTCGTTCGGCGGCGCGCTGGCGATGAATGCCGGCGCCTTCGGTGGCGAAACCTGGCCACTCGTGGAATCCGTGGAATGCGTGCAGCGCGGTGGAGCGGTGCTGCATTTCAACCGCGGCGAGATTGGCTACGGTTACCGCCGGGTGGAACTGCCCGCGGATTGCTTCCTGCTGTCCGGCGTGCTCGCACTGGGCGCTGGTTCGGGAGACGGCGGCCAGGCGGAAATCCGTGCCCTGCTGGAGAAACGTGGCGCCAGCCAGCCGGTGCAGAGCGCCAACGCCGGTTCGGTGTTCAAGAACCCGAAAGGCGGGTACGCGGCGCGGATTCTCGAGGACCTGGGGCTCAAGGGCCACCAGGTCGGCGGCGCGTGTTTCTCCACCAAGCATGCCAATTTCATCATCAACGAAGGAACGGCCACAGCGCGCGACATCGAGGGATTGATCGAACTCGCGCGCCGGAAGGTGCGTGAAGAAACAGGCGTCGAACTCGAGCACGAGGTACGCATCGTGGGTGAGGCGTCATGAGCGCGAGATCCCTCGACACGCCGATGGACGACGCGGAATACGCCGACGGTGAACAACAGGGTCCGGTGGCGCGTTCCGGCCTGGTGGCGGCACTCGTCTTCGTTCTGCTGTTGGGAATGGTGGGGCTGTTCCTGCTCGATCGCCTCTACGATCCCGGGAAATTTCGCATCGAGGAAGTGGAAATCCGCGGCCAGTTCGAGCGCGTCGATCCGCAAATCGTGCGCGCGGCGGTGGTCGAAGAACTGGATGGCAACTATTTCTCCGCCAGCCTCTCCGGAATCGAGGAAGTGGTCAGCGACCTGCCCTGGGTTTTCGATGCCGCGGTGCGCCGCCGTTGGCCCGACACACTGGTGGTGGAGGTGGACGAGATCCAGCCCGTCGCCGCCTGGGGCGAGGATCGCTGGCTCAATGCCACCGGCGACCTGGTGGAGCGCGAGAACTGGGACGGCGATCTGCCGCGCCTCGACGGGCCGGATGGTATGAAGGAGCCGATCTGGCGAGCCTTCCAGGAATGGCATGGCCTGTTCGCCGCCCAGGGCCTGTCTCTGGACCGGCTCGAATTCGACGAGCGCGAATTGTGGTACCTCACGCTGTCACTGTCCGCCCTGGCGCTGGAGCGCATCGCGCCGCCGCTCGAAGCGGAGGAAGAAGCAGTGGAATCCGGAGAAAACAAGGCGGACGCGGAAACGGAAACCGATGCGCCCCTGCCCACCGCCGAGGTCACCATGATTGTCGACAACACAGACGCCGATGCCCGTATCCGGCGCCTGATCAGCGCCCTCAGGACCCAGTTACTTGCCGAGTTTCCCGGTATGCAATCCATCGACCTGCGCTATCCGAACGGCTTCGCCATCCACTGGACCAACGGCGCCCCCGCTCCCCGGGCGCTCACCGAGTCGAACTGAACCATGGCCAGGAAATCCCACAGCAACCTCATCGTCGGCATCGATATCGGCACCTCCAAGGTGCTGGCCATCGTCGGCGAGATCGGCGCCGACGGCGAGCTCGAGGTCATCGGTGTCGGCCATCATCCCGCGCGCGGGCTGCGCAAGGGGGTGGTGGCCAATATCGAGTCCACGGTCCAGTCCATCCAGCGCGCGGTAGAGGAAGCCGAGCTCATGGCCGGCTGCCAGATCTACTCGGTGTTCGCCGGCATCGCCGGGGCGCATATCAACAGCTTCAACTCCCATGGCGTGGTGGCGGTGCGCGATGGCGAGGTCACCCACGGCGATATCGAGCGCGTGATCGAGGCGGCGAAGGCGATGGCGATCCCCAATGACCAGCGCATCCTCCACGTCATGCCCCAGGACTTCATCATCGACGGCCAGGATGGCATCCGCGAGCCGGTCGGCATGAGCGGGGTGCGGATGGAGGCCAAGGTGCACATGATCACCGGCGCGGTGAGCGCGGCGCAGAACATCGTCAAGTGCATCCGCCGCTGCGGCCTCGAGGTGGATGACATCATCCTCGAGCAGGTGGCCTCGAGCGAATCGGTGCTCACCGAGGACGAGCGCGAGCTCGGCGTCTGCCTGATCGATATCGGCGGCGGCACCACCGACATCGCGATTTTTTCCGAGGGCGCGATCCGTCACACCGCGGTGATTCCCATCGCCGGCGACCAGGTGACCAACGATATCGCGGTGGCGTTTCACACGCCGACGCCGGCGGCGGAAGAACTGAAGAAGAAGTATGGCTGTTGCCTCGCCCAGATGGTGGACGAGAACCAGCTGGTGGAAACCCCGAGCATGGGGGGCAGGCCGCCGCGTACCCTGTCGCGCCAGAATCTCGCCGAGATCATCGAGCCGCGGGTCGAGGAACTGCTGCTGCTGGTGCAGGCGGAACTGAGGCGCAGCGGCTTCGAGGAACTGGTGGGCTCCGGCATCGTGATGACCGGGGGCAGCTCGCGCATGGAGGGAATGATGGAGCTGGCGGAGGAGATCTTTCACCTGCCGGTCCGCCTCGGGGTGCCGAACTACAGCGGCGCCCTCAGCGAGGTGGTGAAAAACCCGATCTACGCCACCGGCATAGGCCTGATCCAGTTTGGTCACGCCAACCGGTCGAAGGTCAGCCAGATCAGCCAGGAGCCCGGCGGGTTCCGCGCCCTGCTGGAGCGCATGAAGGGCTGGTTCAAGGGGAGTTTCTAACGTCATGAAGTACGAAGTCATGGCACACGGTTTCGCGCTGGTGGTGACGCCGGCGGAAGGTTCGAAGCGGCGGGTGAATCAAACAGGCCCGCGGTTTCCTTTTTTGACTTGCATAACTGGAGGCGATAAACATGTTTGAACTGGTAGAAGCGGTAAGCCAGCAGGCGGTGATCAAGGTCATCGGTGTTGGTGGCGGCGGCGGCAACGCCGTCGAGCACATGTTGCGGGCAGACCTGGAGGGCGTGGAGTTCATCAACGCCAACACGGACGCGCAGATGCTGTCGCGTTCGAATGCTCCGACGATCCTGCAACTCGGTCAGAACCTGACCAAGGGCCTTGGCGCCGGCGCCAATCCCGACATCGGCCGCCAGGCGGCGATGGAGGATCGCGACCGGATTGCCGATGCCATCGACGGCGCGGACATGGTGTTCATCACCGCCGGCATGGGTGGCGGCACCGGCACCGGCGCGGCGCCGATCATTGCCGAGATCGCGCGCGAGAAGGGCATCCTCACCGTGGCGGTGGTGACCCGTCCGTTCCCGTTCGAGGGCAAGAAGCGCATCGATCTCGCGCTGCGCGGGATCGGCGAACTGCAGGAGCACGTGGACTCCCTCATCACGATTCCGAACGAGAAGGTTCTCGCGGTGATGGGCCACGAGGCCACCCTGGTGGACGCGTTCGCGAAGGCTAACGAGGTGTTGTTCAACGCGGTGCAGGGCATTTCCGAACTGATCACCCGGCCGGGCCTGATCAACGTCGACTTTGCCGACGTGCGTACGGTGATGTCGGAGATGGGCAAGGCGATGATGGGTTCCGCCACCGTGAGCGGGGAAAACCGCGCGGTGGAGGCGGCGCGCCAGGCGATTTCGAGCCCGCTGCTGGAGGACATCAACCTGCACGGCGCCAAGGGCCTGCTGGTGAACATCACCGCGGGGCCGGACATGGCGATCGGCGAATTCGAGGCGGTGGGCAACGCGATTCACGAATACGCCGCCGCGGATGCCAACGTGGTGATCGGCACCGCGTTCGACCCGGAGATGCAGGGCGACCTGCGGGTGACCATGGTGGCCACCGGCCTCAGCGATCCGAAAGCGGCGAAGCCGGAAGTGGAGAAGGCGCAGCCTCTCAAGGCAGCGCCTCCGCCACGGGAAGAAAAGGCGGAAAAGCTGCCCAAGGGCGCGGTGGCGCCGCCACGACGGTTCGCCCGCGGCAGCGGTGGAGCGGCGGCGACGGCCACCGCCGAGGCGCGCCAGCTCGACCTGGATCATCTCGACATCCCGGCGTTCCTCCGACGCCAGGCTGACTGATCCCGGCCGGGAAACCGGGGCCATGTCGGGCCAGAACCGGCAAATCGTGCAAGTCCGGCGGGCGGGTACTGACAACCGAAAATGGTTCTCATCTGAACCGAATTGGTGTAGTATCCGCCCGTTTCCCGCCTACAATATAAAATTTTCTTATACTCGCTCGGTTATCCGGGATGATCAGACAGCGCACGCTTAAAAACATCATACGCGCCACGGGGGTTGGCCTGCATACCGGGCAGAAGGTATATCTCACGCTGCGTCCCGCGGTGGAGGATTCCGGCATCGTCTTCGTGCGCACCGACCTCGATCCCGCGATATCCGTTCCCGCGCGTCCGGAAAACGTCAGTGACACCCGCCTGTCGACGACGCTGGAACGGGACGGGGTGAAGATCTCCACCGTCGAACACCTGATGTCGGCCTTCGCCGGCCTGGGCATCGACAATGCCACGGTGGAACTGAGCGCGCCCGAGGTGCCCATCATGGATGGCAGCGCGGGTCCGTTCGTCTTTCTGCTCCAGTCCGCGGGGATTCACGAGCAGAAGAAACTGAAAAAATTCATCCGAATCAAGAAGCCCTGCATCCTCCAGGAGGACGACAAGTGGGTGAAGTTCGAGCCCTTCAACGGCTTCAAGGTGTCCTTCGCCATCGACTTCGATCACCCGATCCTGAAGAGTTCGACGCAGACGGCATCGGTGGACTTCTCCACCACGTCCTTCGTCAAGGAAGTCAGCCGTGCGCGGACCTTCGGCTTCATGGACGACCTCGAGGCCCTGCGAAACGCCGGCCTCGCCCAGGGCGGCAGCTTCGACAACGCCATCGTCATGGACTCGTTTCACATCCTGAACGACGACGGCCTGCGCTACGAGGACGAGTTCGTCAAGCACAAGGTGCTCGACGCGATCGGCGATCTCTACCTGCTGGGCCACCCGCTGATCGGCGAGTTCAGCGCCCACAAGTCCGGTCACGAACTCAACAATCGCCTCCTGCGCCAGCTCATCGCGGATCGTACCGCCTGGGAACTGGTGTCCTACGAGGATGAGGCCGAGGTTCCCATCGCCTTCGTGCGCAGCGCGACCGCCTGATACCGCATTCACCCGGTGCCCATCAGCGCCCGGGTATTGATTCCGGCGTTATTTCCTCCCCGCTTCGGATTCACCGGCGTCCGTCCCGGTGCCCGTGCCCTCCTCGCCCGCAGCGCGCCGCGCAAGCCGCTCCATCGCCGCCTTCAGTCCCGCGTGCTCGATATGCCTCGCGGTCAGCGCAATACCACGCCGGCTACTGGCGGAAACCGTTACCTCGCGCTTGGGCGGGCGAGGTGGCGACAGCGGCGCGGGCGTCGCCCGCACCACCAGTTTCGTTACCCCGAACGGCTCGAGCGTGGAGAGGATGCGGCGCTGCTGGTGCCGGAGCTCCGTGGCCCAGATCGCCGACCGGGTATAGACCACCAGCCTGCCGGATTCGAACAGCAAGGGATGGCTCATGACCGCCGCGCGGCCCGCGCATTTGCTCCAGCGGCTGCGGATCTGCGCCTGCCGGTCATCCCCCGCGGGGACATCCTGGCCCGCGCCGACGTCCCGCGGCAGGAGGTCTCTGATTGCCTTCGGGTGCTTTATTTTCCGCATGTTGCAGCCATCTGCCGTGTATGAACGAACCCGTGGCCGGACTCTGGCATAATCCCGGCCTGCTTTTCCGGACCCGGCCCCGCTCTTCCGATAGCGGCACAGCCAGCGGGCCGGGGCACATCATACTGGATCCATGCTGCAAAACGTACTGAAGAAAGTGTTCGGCGATCGCAACCAGCGTCTGCTGAACAAGATGCACAAGATCGTAACCCGGATCAACGACCTCGAGGAGGAGACGCGCGCACTGGATGACGCCGCGCTTGGCGCGCGCACTGCCGAGTTCCGGGAACGCATCGCGGGGGGCGAAAGCGTCGATGACGTCCTGCCGGAAGCCTTCGCGGTAGTGCGCGAGGCGGCGGTGCGGACCCTGGGCCTGCGCCACTACGACGTCCAGCTCATCGGCGGCATGGTGCTGAACGATGGCAAGATCGCGGAGATGAAGACCGGCGAGGGCAAGACCCTGGTCGCCACGCTGCCCGCTTATCTCAACGCCGTGGCCGGGGTGCCGGTGCATATCGTCACGGTGAACGACTACCTCGCCCGCCGCGACGCGGAGTGGATGGGCAAGATCTATTCCTTTCTTGGGCTTACGGTGGGCGTTATCGCCTCGGGGCAACCCGCGGAGGAAAAACGCGCGGCCTACCAGAGCGACATCGTCTACGGCACCAACAACGAGTACGGATTCGACTACCTGCGGGACAACATGGCGTTCTCCGCGGAGGACCGTTTTCAGAAAGGGCTGGGATTCGCCATCGTCGACGAGGTGGATTCGATCCTGATCGACGAGGCGCGCACCCCGCTCATCATTTCCGGTCCCGCCGAGGAAAGCAACGAGCTCTATCAAAAGATCAACCTGGTGGTGCCGAAGCTGGTGCGCCAGCAGGAGGAGGACGGGCCGGGAGATTTCAGTATCGACGAAAAGGCGCGCCAGGTATCCCTCACCGAGGAAGGCCACGAGCATGCCGAGGAGCTGCTGGTCACCGAGGGGCTGCTCGAGGAGGGCGCGAGCCTGTACGAGATCGGTAACATCAGCCTGCTGCATCACCTCTACGCAGCGCTGCGCGCGCATAACCTGTTCAAGCGCGACGTCGACTACATCGTGCGCGATGGGCACGTCGTCATTATCGACGAGTTCACCGGCCGGATGATGACCGGACGTCGCTGGTCCGACGGGCTGCACCAGGCGGTGGAAGCCAAGGAGGGGGTTCAGATCCAGCAGGAAAACCAGACCCTGGCGTCGATCACCTTCCAGAACTATTTCCGCCTCTACGACAGGCTCTCCGGCATGACCGGCACCGCGGACACCGAGGCGCCGGAATTCCACCAGATCTACGGTCTCGAGGTGGTGATCCTGCCGACCAACAAGCCGATGATTCGCGACGACCAGCCGGATCTCGTGTATCGCACCACGAAGGAGAAGTACGACGCCATCGTCGAGGCGATCCAGCAATGCCAGAAGCGAAACCAGCCGGCGCTGGTGGGGACCGCCTCCATCGATTCGTCCGAGTACCTCTCCGGCGTCCTGAACAACCTCAAGATCGATCACCAGGTACTGAACGCCAAGCAGCACGAGCGCGAGGCGGAAATCATCGCCGAGGCCGGACGGCCCGGGCGCGTGACCATCGCCACCAACATGGCGGGGCGGGGAACCGATATCGTGCTCGGCGGCAACCTGGAGCTCGAGCTGGCGAAACTCGACGAAGCCGAGCATGCCGCCGCGAAGCAGTCCTGGAAGGAGCGCCACCAGCAGGTGCTCGACGCCGGTGGCCTGCACGTGCTCGGTACCGAGCGCAACGAGTCGCGACGAGTGGACAACCAGCTCCGCGGTCGTTGCGGCCGCCAGGGCGACCCGGGATCGAGCCAGTTCTTCCTCTCGCTCGAGGACAACCTGATGCGGATCTTCGGCTCCGGCCGGATATCCACGCTGATGCAGAAGCTGGGGATGGAAGAGGGCGAGGCCATCGAGCATCCCTGGGTGACGCGCGCGATCGAGAATGCTCAGAAAAAGGTCGAAGGGCATAACTTCGATATCCGCAAGCAATTGCTCGAATACGATGACGTGGCGAACGAGCAGCGCAAGGTGATCTACGAACAGCGCAATACGCTCATGGCCACCGACGACATCTCGGAAACCATCCGCGACAACCGCGCGGAGGTGATCGACGCCGTCATCAACCGCGGCATTCCGCCGCAAACCCTCGAGGAGCAGTGGGACATCCCGGCGCTCGAACAGGACCTGGCAAAGGAATTCGGCATCGAGTTACCGGTGTCGAAATGGCTGGAGGAGGACGAATCCCTGCACGAGGAAACCCTGCGGCGGAAGATCACCGACGCGATCGAGGGAATGATCGCGGACAAGGAGAAGCGGGTCGGACCAGAGGCCATGCGCCACTTTGAAAAGGCGGTGATGCTGAAAATCCTCGACGAGCAGTGGAAGGAACACCTTGCGAGCATGGACCACCTGCGCCAGGGCATCGGTCTGCGCGGTTACGCCCAGAAGAACCCCAAGCAGGAATACAAGCGCGAGGCCTTCGAGATGTTTTCCCGCCTGCTGGACGACGTGAAATACACGGTATCGACGACCCTCGCGAGGCTGCATATTCCGACCGAGGAGGAAATCGCCGAGATGGAGGCGCGCCAGCGGGAACTGCAGCGCCAGCAGCAGCAACAGGCAATGAACTTTATCCACGCGGAGGCCGGCGCACCGGCAACCGCGGAAGGTGCGGAAGGCGGCGAGGGCGGCGAGGGCGGCGATGCGGAAGCGGAGGGCCGCGTGATCCGGCCGCAGCGCCGGCCGCAGGCTGCCCCGCAACAGCCGGTGATCCGCCAGGGCAAGAAGATCGGCCGCAATGAGCCCTGTCCCTGTGGTTCGGGCAAAAAGTACAAGCAATGCCATGGCCGGCTTGGTTGAGTTGTTGCCAGAAGCTGGTGTGTCGTTCCTGGCGCCATGAAGTCAGGCAAGGTCTCTCCCCTGGCTCCGGAGAGTTTCCCGGACCTGCCACCGATACCGGGTATTCGGCTCGGCGCGGTGGCGGCGGAAATCCGTTACCGTGGCCGTGACGATCTCATGCTCGCGGGGTTCGATCCGGGCGCCACGGTGGCCGGCGTACTCACGCGATCCGGCGCCGCCAGCGCCCCGGTGACCTGGTGCCGCGAACGCCTTGCCGCGGGACGCGCGGGCGCGCTAGTCGTCAATGCAGGCAACGCCAACGCGTTCACCGGCGAGACCGGTCATCGTGATGTACGCAGCACCTGCGAAGGCGTGGCGGAAGCGCTGGGCTGCGACGTCGATACGGTATTCGTCGCCTCCACCGGCGTCATCGGCGAGTTCCTGCCCATGGAGCGCCTGCTGGCTGCGCTGCCCGACGCCGTCGCCGGCCTCGGGGATCACTGGGAACGCGCCGCGCGCGCCATCATGACCACGGATACCTTCGCCAAGGGCGCGACGCGCAGCGCGCGCATCGGCGAGACATCCGTACGGATCAACGGTTTTGCCAAGGGCTCCGGCATGATCGAGCCCAACATGGCCACCATGCTGGCATTCCTGTTCACCGACGCCGCCATTCCCGGCGACCTGCTGCAGACGATGCTTACCGCGGCCAACGCGGAGTCGTTCAACGCGATCACCGTGGACAGCGATACCTCCACCTCGGACACCTGCCTGCTGTTCGCCTCCGGCGCCGCGGGCAATGCGCCGCCGACCGCCGTGGATGACCCCGCGCTCGCGGGTTTTCGCGAGGCCCTGGCGGAGCTGATGCAGGATCTCGCGATCCAGGTGGTGCGCGACGGCGAGGGCGCGGAAAAGCTGATCGAGGTGCGCGTTACCGGCGCGGAAAGCGACGCCGCGGCGAAGGTGGCGGCCAAGAGCATTGCCAATTCCCCGCTGGTGAAGACCGCGGTGGCGGGTGAGGACGCCAACTGGGGGCGCGTGGTGATGGCGGTGGGCAAGTCCGGCGTGGCATTCCGCCAGGAAGACCTCGGCGTCGCCTTCGGCGGGGTGACCATCGCGCGCCACGGGAGCAGGGTCGAGGACTACGACGAGTCGCGCGTGACAGCGCATCTCAAGGGAAGGGAAATCCTGATCGAGGCCGATCTCTCCGCCGGACCAGGCCGGGCCCGGGTCTGGACCTGCGACCTGACCCACGGCTACATCGCGATCAACGCCGACTACCGTTCCTGAACCTTGACGCCGACGGCTCCGGACAACCGGTTGTACGTGGTCGTCGGGGTGCTCGTGGATGATGCCGGCAACGTCCTCATCCAGCAGAGACGCCCGGGCACCCCGCGCGCGGGCCAGTGGGAATTTCCCGGTGGCAAGCTGGAGCCCGGGGAGTCGGCGGTCGCCGCGCTGGCTCGGGAACTCGCCGAGGAACTCGGCATCCGCGTGGATCACGCGGAGTTTCTCGCGGTGGTGACCCACGACTACGATCATGCCCGGGTCTGGCTCGACACCTACATGGTACGCGACTTCAGCGGCGAAGCAGTTGGCCGGGAAGGGCAGGAACTGGCGTGGGTGCCAACATCGGCGGTAACGGACTACGATATCCTCGAAGCGGTACACCCGATCCTCGACGCCCTGGAGCGCCACCAGGAAGTCCGCCGCTGATCGGAGACCGGCTGGCGATCAGCCGAAAGCTTCCTTGAGCGCGAGGAATACGTCCCCGACCCGCGCCGCGAGGGTCCCGGCGTCGGCGTCATTTCTTATGACATGGTCCGCCGCGACCATCCGCTCTTCATCGCTGGCCTGTTGCGCCATGATTCGCAGCACTTCGTCACGCGACATGCCCCGGGAAGTCTCCAGGCGCCGGATGCGCTCTTCCCGGGGGCAATGGACGACCACCACGCGGTCCATGTCGCGGTCGCGGCCGCTTTCCACCAGCAGCGGGATCTCCAGGATGCAGAAGGGAGCGTCCGAGGCCGCGGCCATGGCATCCATCCTCTCCCGAATCAGGGGATGCAGAAGTTCCTCGAGCCATTGGCGCTCCCCGGGATCGGCGAACACGCGCCGGCCCAGGGCGGCGCGGTCGAGGGTTCCATCGTCCGAGAGGATACTGTCGCCAAACTTCTCCCGAATCGCCCCAAGCGCCGGGCCGCCCGGGGCGCAGACATCGCGCGCCACCTGGTCCGCGTCGATGACCGGCACGCCGTGTCCCGCGAACAGCGCCGCCACGGTGGACTTGCCGCTGCCGATGCCGCCGGTGAGGCCGATACGCGCCGCCATCAGAAGGCGAACAGCTTCAGGTAGCCGCTGGTGATTCGTTCGCCCCAGAGCAACGTGGCCCAGCCTCCGAGTGCGAGGAACGGGCCGAAGGAAACCGCCGCGCGGCGATCGAGTCCGCGCAACAGCATCAGCCCGACCGCCACCAGGGTGCCGGCGAGGGAGGACAGCAGTACCACGGTGGGCAGCATCTCCCAGCCGAGCCAGGCGCCGAACGCGGCGAGCAGCTTGAAGTCGCCATAGCCGAGCCCCTCACGCCCCGTGAGCCGGTAGTGCACCTGGTAAACCAGCCAGAATCCAAGGTAGCCCACGATGGCGCCGATCACCGCCGACTCGAGGGTGGTAAACAGGCCGAACAGGTTGGCGATCAGGCCGCCCCAGAGGAGTTTCAGCGTGAGGTCATCCGGGAGTAGCTGGTGGTCGAGGTCGATCACCGCGAGGGCGATCAGGGTCCAGACGAGAAACAGCGCGCCGACGAGTGGCCAGCCGATGCCGAAATGCCAGCCAAGATGCACGGTGGCGAGCGCGGTGACCAGTTCGACCACCGGGTAGCGCCAGTGGATACCCGTTCCGCATGCCGCGCATTTGCCGCGCAGCAGCAGGTAGCTGACGATCGGGATATTATGCCAGGCGCGCAGTCCGGCGCCGCAAGAGGGGCAGCGCGAGGCCGGCCGGCTGAGGTTGAAGACTTCCCGCGGAGAGTCGTCCGCGCCGTCCGGGCCTTCCAGCAATTCCGCGCACTGGCGCCGCCACTCGTTCTGCAGCATCACCGGGAGGCGCAGGATCACGACATTGAGAAAACTGCCGATGCAGGCGCCCAGCAGGCCGAGGAAAACCAGCCCCCAGGTCGGGTGTTGCAGCAGTGTCAGCAAGCGAACGGCTGCTGGCCGTCAGAACACGGCGCCCAGCTTGAAGATCGGCAGGTACATGGCGATGACGATGGTGCCGACGATGATGCCGAGGATGATGATGAGGAACGGTTCCACCAGGCTGCTGATGACCGCCACCGCGTTGTCCACCTCGTTCTCGTAGAAGTCCGCGACCTTGTCGAGCATGCGCTCGAGCTCGCCGGTCTCCTCGCCGGTAGCCACCATCTGCAGCACCATGCCGGGGAACAGCCCGGTATCCGCCATGGAGCTCTCCAGGGTGCGGCCGGTGGATACCTCGCGCCGGACCGCGAGCATGCCGTCGCGGTAGATGCCGTTGCCCGCGGCGCTGGCCACGGTCTCGAGGGAGTCCACCAGCGGGATACCGGCGCCGAACATCGTCGCCAGGGTGCGCGCGACGCGCGCGATGATGGCCTTGCGGATGATCGGGCCGAATATCGGGATCTTGAGGATGAACTTGTCCATCAGGTACTGCATCTTCGTCGATCGCTTGTAGGCGAATACCAGCGCCGTCGACGCCACCATGGTGACCAGCAGGTAAACCGCCCAGTGCTCCTGCACCGAGTGTGACAGGTCCACCACCCAGCGGGTCAGGGAAGGCAGGTCGGCGCCGAAGTCCTGGAACAGGACCTCGAACTCTGGAATCACCACGATCAGCAGCACCGCGACGATGACGATCGCGACGATGATGACCAGCGCCGGGTAGAACAGCGCGGAACGCACCTTGCTCTTGATCTCCTCGATCTTCTCCAGGTACGAGGCGATCTTGTTCATCAGGATATCGAGCGTGCCCGATTGCTCGCCCACGGTCACGAGGCTGGTGTAAAGCCGGTTGAAATGCTCGGGATGCTTGCGCAGCGCGGAGCTCAGGTTGGTGCCCGCCTCGACGTCGCCGCGGATCTTGCCCAGCAGCGTCTTGACGCCGGCATTCTCATGGCCCTGGGAGATGCCACGCAGGGACTGGGCAATGGGAATGCCCGCCTCGATCATGGTCGCGAGCTGACGGGTGAGGAACACGATGTCCTTGACCTTGACCGTGTTGCCGAAGCTGAACAGCGGCTTGGCCTGCTTGCGCAGCTTCTTGACCCGGACGCCCTGGCGGCGCAGCAGCATGCGCGCGGTCTGCAGGTTCTGCGCCTCGATCTCGCCACTGGCCTTGCGGTTCGCCTTGTCGAGACCGCTCCACTTGAAGACGACCGGTTCGGATTTGGACTTTGCCTTGGCCATGCTATCGATCTCAGTCTGTGGTTACGCGTTCGATTTCCTCCAGGGTGGTAATCCCCTGGGCGACCTTCTCCAGGCCGGACTGGCGCATGGTCCTGATACCCTCGGCGCGCGCCTGGCGCTCGATTTCCAGGGTCGATGACTCGGTCATGACCAGCTCGGCGATGGCGTCCGACATCGGCAGGACCTCGAAAATCCCGGTGCGCCCGCGATAGCCGCCGGTGCAGCCGCTGCAGCCCTCGGCCTCGTAGACCTGGAGATTCGGAATATCTTCTTCGCGGAAGCCGGCGCGGATCAGTACGTCATCCGGCAGGTCCACCGGCTTGCGGCAGGAATCACACAGCCGGCGCACGAGCCGCTGGGCGACGATGAGGCTGACGGAGGAGGCGATGTTGAACGGCGCCACGCCCATGTTGACCAGCCGCGTGAGCGAGCTCGGCGCGTCGTTTGTGTGCAGCGTGGAGAGCACCAGGTGGCCGGTCTGGGCGGCCTTGACGGCGATTTCCGCGGTTTCAAGGTCGCGGATCTCGCCCACCATCAGGACGTCCGGGTCCTGGCGGAGGAAGGCCCGCAGCACGGTGGCGAATGTCAGCCCGATACGCTCGTTGACGTTGACCTGGTTGACCCCGTTGACGTAGATCTCCACCGGGTCCTCTACGCTGGAAATATTGCGCTCGGTGATATTGAGCATATTGATGGCGGAGTACAGGGACACCGTCTTGCCGCTGCCGGTGGGGCCCGTGACCAGGATCATGCCATGGGGTTGGCTGGTGGCCTCGCGGTAGTTACCCAGCTGCTTGTCCGTCATGCCGATGGTCTCGAGACCGAGATTGGCGGCCGAGGTGTCGAGCACCCGGATAACCATCTTCTCCCCGAACAGCGTGGGCATGGTGCTGATCCGGAAGTCGATGGTGCGGTTGCGGGAAAACTGGATCTTCATCCGCCCGTCCTGGGGCAGCCGGCGCTCGGCAATGTCGAGGGACGAGAGGATCTTGAGACGCGCGATGATCTTGTGCACCAGGCCCTTGGGCGGGTTGATCGCGTCGTGCAGCACGCCGTCGATGCGGAACCGGATCCGGGTCTTGTTCTCGTAGGGCTCGATGTGGATGTCCGAGGCGCCACGGCGGATGGAGTCCTGCAGGATCTTGTTGACGAATCGGACGATAGGGGTGTCGATCTTGAGATCGACCGCGGAGAAACCGTCGTCCTCGATCTCGGCCTCGAGGTCGATTTCATCGAGGCCTTCCTCGCTCACGATGTCGGTCAGGGAGACATCGGAATCCCTGTCCAGTACCTGCTCGAGCACCACTGCCAGCTTGCGCGGATCCACCAGCACCTGGCTCACGGAAAGGCCGGTATTGAACTTGACCTCGTCCAGCGCGGTGGTGTTCGAGGGATCGCCCACCGCGATGAACAGCCGCGTGTCGCGGCGGAACAGCGGCAGGATGTAATGTTTCTCGACAAGCTGGGCGGGGATCGCCTCCAGCGGCGACAGTTCCATGTTCATGGCCTCGATGTCCATGAACGGGATGCCGAACTCCTCGGACACCAGCTCGCAGGCCTGCTGCGCCGGTATCGAGTTCTGCTCGATACACTGGAGGAAAAACGAGCGGTTTTCCTCCATCGCGCGCTTGTTGATTTCCTGCGCGGCGGCATCGCTCAGCAGGCCCCTGCGCACCATCTTGGAGGCCAGGCCGGGCAGCATGATCCCGCCCTTGGCCGCGGCGCTCTCGCCGTTCGCGGAATCCGGCTGTTCTTGTGCTTCAGATGCCATCGTTCAAACTGCTCCTGTCATTGGTGCCCCGGAACGCAGCGTCCTCCAAGACTGCCAGGGGGGCAGACCCGCTGCGGGCGTGGCTGGATACAAATTTTCACCCATTACGTCGAATTCGGGGTTCGCGGAGCGTAAAAACCGAGTAAAATACTTGGTTATTCCCCGGTGACCCTCATATTCTGACCCCCATAGTCATTTATGCGCCATTTATGCGTCGTTTGGCACCCTAGTTCGGGCGTGAGTCCAGCGCCCCCTTCGGCGCCGTTCCGCCCACTGACTGTAACCCGAATCCAGGCAAAATGCGACTGACCACCAAGGGACGATATGCCGTCACCGCGATGATTGATCTCGCAATGAATCAGTCAGTTGGGCCTGTGTCCTTAAAAAGTATATCAGATAACCAGGGCATTTCATTGTCGTACCTCGAGCAGTTGTTCGCGAAGATGAAACGCCGGGAACTGGTTGTGGGGGCCCGCGGGCCCGGGGGTGGATACGTGCTGGCGCGGGACGTGGACAGCATCAGCATCGCCGACATCATTCTCGCGGTGGACGAACCGCTGGACATCACCGAGTGCGAGGGCGAGGAGAACTGCCACGATGGCAAACGTTGCCTGGCCCATGACCTCTGGTCGGAACTGACCGACCAGTTGCACGACTTCCTCTCCGGCATCCACCTCGGGGAGCTGATGCGCCGCAGCGGCATCGAGCAGGGGGCGGACGGCGCCCCGATGGTGCGCATCGCCCGGCGCAGTGGACAGCGCGTGTCGTTCCCGGAATAGCCCCGGCGAATACCTGAAACCATTACGAAAGCAAAGCGATAGACCATAGATATGTCACAGACCGAACGAGAACTCGCCCCGCTCCTCAAACGGGACTACAAGGAGGGCTTCGTCACGGAGATCGATGCCGATACCCTGCCGCCCGGTCTCGACGAGAGCGTGGTACGCGCGATTTCGGAGAAGAAGCACGAGCCGGCATGGATGCTCGAATGGCGTCTCGAGGCGTTTCGTCGCTGGGAGGCGATGACGCTGCCCAAATGGGCGCATATCCACTATCCGCCAATCGACTTCCAGGCGATCAGCTACTACTCGGCGCCGAAGCAGAAGAAGCTGCTCGACAGCCTGGACGAGGTGGATCCGAAGCTGCTGGAGACCTACGAGAAGCTCGGCATTCCCATCGACGAGCAGAAGATGCTCGCCGGGGTGAAGGTCGCGGTGGACGCGGTGTTCGACAGCGTGTCGGTGGCGACCACGTTCAAGAAGACCCTGCGCGACGCGGGGGTGATCTTCTGCCCGATCTCCGAGGCGCTGCAGGAATTCCCGGACCTGGTGCGGCAGTACCTCGGCAGCGTGGTGCCGAGCGGCGACAACTACTACGCCGCGCTCAACTCCGCGGTTTTCAGCGACGGCTCCTTCGTCTTCGTGCCGAAGGGCGTGCGTTGTCCGATGGAGCTGTCCACCTATTTCCGCATCAACGAGATGAACACCGGCCAGTTCGAGCGCACCCTGATCGTGGCCGAGGATGATAGCTACGTGAGCTACCTCGAGGGCTGCACCGCGCCGATGCGCGACGAGAACCAGCTCCACGCCGCGGTGGTGGAACTGGTGGCGATGAAGGGCGCCGAGATCAAGTATTCCACGGTACAGAACTGGTACCCCGGTGACGAGGACGGCCGCGGCGGTATCTACAATTTCGTCACCAAGCGCGGCGCCTGCCGTGGCCAGGGGGCGAAGATCTCCTGGACCCAGGTGGAAACCGGCTCCGCCATCACCTGGAAATACCCGAGCGTTATCCTCGAGGGCGACGACACCGTGGGCGAGTTCTACTCGGTGGCGTTGACCAACAACCACCAGCAGGCGGACACCGGGACCAAGATGGTGCACGTGGGGAAAAACTCGCGCAGCACGATCATTTCCAAGGGTATCTCCGCGGGCAAGGGTCAGAATGCCTACCGCGGCCTGGTCAAGGTCCTGAAGGGCGCCGACAACGCGCGCAACTATTCCCAGTGCGATTCCCTGCTCATGGGCGACGAATGCGGCGCGCACACCTTCCCCTACATGGAGGTGAAGAACCCGAGCGCGACGATCGAGCACGAGGCCACCACCTCCCGCATCGGCGAGGACCAGCTCTTCTACTGCCGCCAGCGCGGCCTGTCCGAGGAGGATGCGGTGTCCATGATCGTCAACGGCTTCTGCAAGGAGGTCTTCAAGGAGCTGCCCATGGAATTCGCCGTCGAGGCGCAGAAGCTGCTGGGCATCAGTCTCGAGGGCGCGGTGGGTTGAGACCCGCGCCGGAAATCATTATCTATCAAGTACTACCAGGCAACATGTTATCCATCAAGAATCTCAAGGCCAGCGTCGAGGACAAGGCCATCCTGAACGGCATCGATCTCGAGGTCGGCGCCGGCGAAGTCCACGCCATCATGGGTCCCAACGGCTCCGGCAAGAGTACCCTCGCGGGGGTGCTCGCCGGGCGCGAGGGCTATGACATCACCGACGGCAGCGTCACCTACCGCGGCATGGACCTGCTCGACATGGATCCCGAGATCCGCGCGCGGGAAGGGGTGTTCCTCGCCTTCCAGTACCCGGTGGAGATTCCCGGCGTGACCAACATGTACCTTCTCAAGGCGGCGGTCAACGCGGTGCGCAAGCATCGCGGCGAGGCGGAGCTGGACGCCATGGACTTTCTCAAGCTCATCAAGGAAAAGGCCGCGCTGGTGGAGATGAAGCAGGAATTCCTCTACCGCTCGGTGAACGAGGGTTTTTCCGGCGGCGAGAAGAAGCGCAACGAGATCCTGCAGATGGCGCTCCTCGAGCCCACCCTCAGCATCCTCGACGAGACCGACTCCGGCCTCGACATCGACGCCCTGCGCGTCGTCGCCGAGGGCGTGAACAAGCTGCGCAGCCCGGACCGCGCCATCGTCGTGGTAACCCATTACCAGCGCCTGCTCGACTACATCGTGCCGGACCGCGTGCACGTGCTTGCCGGCGGGCGGATCATCCAGTCCGGCGGTAAGGAACTCGCCCAGGAACTCGAGCAGAAGGGCTACGGCTGGATCGAAGACCAGGCGGCGGCGTGAGATGAACGATATCGTTTCCCGTTACCTGGAACAGTTCGTCGCCGCGGGTCCCGACGCCGGCGCCGCGCCCCCCTGGCTCAGGGAGCAACGCGACGCCGCCATGGCGCAGCTGCGCAAGCACGGGTTTCCCGGCCCCCGGGACGAGGACTGGCGCTATACCCCGCTCAAGCCCCTGGCCGGCAAGGCATGGGAAACGGCCGCCACCGGCGCCGCGGATATCGGCGGTATCGACGACCGGTTGATAGCGGGGCTGGACAGCCACCGGCTGGTATTCATTGATGGCGTGTTCAGTTCCGACCTGTCGACCACGGCGCTGGCGCAGGAGGGTATCTCGGTGCGCCCGTTGTCCGTGGTGCTACGGGAGGACGCCGGCGCATTGCCCGACACCATCCGTGGTGGAATCGATGCGCGCGACGGCTTCCAGGCGCTCAACATCGCCTTCGCCCGCGACGGCTACGTGGTGGATATCGCGAGCGACAGCAAGCCTGATAAGACTCTCGAATGCCTGTTCATCGCCGCTACCGCCGGCAAGGCCGGACAGACGCGCAACGTGGTGCGCCTGGGCGAGCACGCCAGCGCCAGCCTGGTGGAGCGTCATGTCTCGCTGGACGGCGTCGACGCACTGGTCAACTGCGGCAGCCGCCTGCTGCTCGGTGCGGGCAGTTCCCTCGACTACCACCTGGTGCAGACCATGGATTCCGGGGTCAACATGATCAGCGACACCGAGGCCGACCTGGGCGCCGACGCCACCCTGCGCATTCTCACCGCGACACTGGGTGGGGCGGTGGTGCGTAACAACCTGCAGGTGCGGCTGAACGCGCCCGGGGGGCACTGCGACATGCTCGGGCTGTACGCCGCCACCGGCCGCCAGCACGTGGACAACCACACCGGCGTGATTCACGTGGCACCCCATTGCACCAGCCGCGAGCTCTACAAGGGTGTGCTCGACCAGCGCGCGCGCGGCGTGTTCCACGGCCGCATCCGGGTGGATCGCGGCGCGCAGAAGACGGACGCCACCCAGGCCAACAACAACCTCCTGCTGTCGGCGAACGCGGAGATCGACACCAAGCCGCAGCTCGAGATCTACGCCGATGACGTCAAGTGCGCCCACGGCGCCACCGTGGGACAGCTCGACGAGACCGCGTTGTTCTACCTGCGCTCCCGGGGGATTTCCGCGGATGACGCGCGCTCACTCCTGACCTTCGCCTTCGTCAACGAGGTCCTGTCGGAGATCGGCGTGGATGCTCTTGCGGAGTATCTTGGCGAAGGACTTGCACGGCGGTTGATCCAGCATGGATGACAAGACCTCCAGTCGCAAGGTGCCCTTCGATCCGGCGCTGACCCCGCACGAGCAACTCATGCTGCAGCACGAGCAACTGGTGCGGGAAATGGCGGAAGGGAATGGCCCGTCAGACGAGACTGATTCCGGAGCCGGCCCGCAAGGTGAAGTCGACGAGTCGGTGATCCACGATCGCGTGGTGGACGCGCTGCGCACGATCTACGATCCCGAGATCCCGGTCAATATCTACGACCTCGGCCTGATCTACCGGGTGGAGGTCAAGGGGCGATTCGTCGCCGTGGACATGACCCTCACCGCTCCCGGCTGCCCGGTGGCGCAGACATTCCCCGGCATGGTGGAAGGGACCGTGCGCCTGGTGCCCGGGGTCGAGGATGCCGTGGTGGAACTGGTCTGGGATCCGCCCTGGCGCCAGGACATGATCAGCGAGGCTGCGCGCCTCGAACTGGGACTTATCTAGAAAAGCACACCCGAAGGGGGACCTGCATGAGTGACTGGATCAACGCGGTGGCGGTGGGCGACCTGCCGCCGGGGGAGCATATCGTGGTGGAGGTGGAAGACGCCGTGATGGTGCTGTTCAATCTCGACGGCGAGTTCTTCGCCATGGAGGATATCTGTACCCATGACGGCAGCGAGATTTCCAGCGGCTGCATCGTCGACGGCTCCATCGAATGTCCGCGCCACGGCGCGCGCTTCGATATCCGTACCGGCGAGGTCACCGCGCCACCGGCCTACGAGCCGGTGGACATCTTCCCGGTTCGGGTGGTGGACGGCGTGGTGCAGGTGCGGGACGACCGCTGGGACTGACTGCGCGCACCGGGTTCTCTGGGTCGCTGGCTCCCGGCTTGTGGGTATCGAATGATCAGGGCCGCTCGATGACGTAGCCGGGCCCGCTGTCCCGCGACAGATCGATCTCGACGGTTTTACCGCCGAAGCCGTCCACGAGATCGTGGGCGCGCACGCTGAGGCGCGCCACCCCGGGGGGAATCACGAGGCTGCCCTGGCTGCGGGTGAAGGGCTGCTCTGTTTCGTGGGGATGGAGCAGCAAACGGGTAAAGCGGTCTCCCGGATCGCGTTTCAGCACCTCGCCGGCGTCCGTGACCACGTCCCAGCCGTCGCAGTAGTCCTCCCAGCCGGTATCCGGATGCGCCACCGTGACGTGAAACGTCCAGCCGGCATCACCGCTGTCCACGGCGTGCACCTCGAGCACGTCCGCGTCTGCTTCACCCGCATGTGCAATGGCCGCGGTTATCGAGCCAGCTAGCAGACACACCATGCTGACCAGGGCCACTCCTGGCCACCTGTTTTTCGTCATGCCTTCGCCACGATCAGTGTTGTCGATTGCGGTACAATAGCATGTCCTACCCGTTTTCCCCCGACCTCCCACCTGATGGACAAGCTGATTGCAACCGGCGGTGGCCCGCTGCAGGGCCGGATCAGGGTGTCGGGGGCAAAAAATGCCGCGTTGCCGCTGATGATCTCCTCGCTCCTGACCGAGGAGACCCTGCGCATCAGCAATATTCCCCACCTGCACGACATCACCACCACCATGGAGCTGCTCGGGCAGCTCGGGGTGAAGCTGCAGGTGGACGAGAAGCTCGCCATCGAGGCGGACGCCTCCGAGGTCGACAGCGTGACCGCGCCCTATGACCTGGTGAAAACCATGCGCGCTTCGATCCTCGTGCTCGGCCCGCTGACATCGCGCTTCGGCCGCGCCGAGGTCTCGCTGCCCGGCGGCTGCGCCATCGGCTCGCGCCCGGTAAACCTGCATATCAAGGGTCTCGAGGCCATGGGCGCGGAGATCCGCATCGAGAACGGTTACATCATCGCCGATACCGGCGGCAAGCGGCTGCGCGGCGCGCGCATCTTCATGGACCTGATCTCCGTCACCGGCACCGAGAACATCATGATGGCCGCGACCCTCGCCGACGGCGTGACCACCATCGAGAACGCCGCGCGCGAACCGGAGGTGGTGGACCTCGCCGACTGCCTCAACGCCATGGGGGCGAAGATCAGTGGCGCCGGCGGCGACGAAATCGTGATCGAGGGCGTGGAGCGTCTCCACGGCGCGGACCATCGCGTCATACCCGACCGGATCGAGGCCGGCACGTTTCTCGTCGCGGCAGCGATATCCGGCGGCAAGATCCGCATCAACGACGTCGTGCCGCGGCATATCGAATCGGTGCTGGACAAGCTGCGCGAGACCGGCTGCGTGATCGAGGAGGGCGACAACTGGATCGAGCTCACCGCGCCCGTGGGCCGGCTGCGCTCGGTAAATATCCGCACCGCGCCGTACCCGGCGTTCCCCACCGACATGCAGGCCCAGTTCGTGCTTCTCAATAGCGTCGCCGACGGCACCGCCACGGTGGTCGAGACGGTGTTCGAGAACCGCTACATGCATGTCCACGAACTACAGCGCATGGGTGCGCAGATCGAGCTCGACGGCAATACCGCGGTCATCCGCGGGGTTCGCCAGCTCCATGCCGCGCCGGTGATGGCCACCGACCTCAGGGCCTCCGCCTGCCTCGTGCTCGCCGGTCTCGTCGCCCGCGGCGAGACCATTATCGATCGCATCTACCACATCGACCGCGGTTACGACTGCATCGAGGAGAAACTTGCCCAGCTCGGCGCCTCCATCCGCCGCGTGCCGGGGCATTACCTCGAACGCCGCAGCGCCTGATCCGTTTTTGCCATGATCAGGATTCTCGACAGCGCACGGGAGGACTTCGATGCGTCCCTGGCCAGCCTGCTGGACCGCGAGACCGGGGAGTCGGCCACCGATCCCGAATCGGTGGAGCGGGCAGTTGCCGACATCATCAAGGCGGTGCGCGCACGCGGCGACGCCGCGCTGATGGAACTGACGGCGAAGTTCGACGGCCTGCAACCCGACGGCCCGGCGGCGATGGAACTGGGGCATGAACGGCGGGATGAAATCTGCGCGTCGGTGAACGAACCCCTGGCGGACGCGATCCGCTTCGCCGCCAACCGGATTCGCCGCTACCACGAGCAGGAGGTCGCGCGTTCCTGGCAGATGCGCGAGGAGGACGGCACCGTGCTCGGGCAGAAGATCACGCCCCTGGACCGCGTCGGCGTCTACGTTCCCGGGGGCAAGGCGGCGTATCCCTCCTCGGTATTGATGACCGTCATTCCTGCCCGCGTGGCAGGGGTAAGCGAGGTGATCATGACCGTGCCCACGCCTGGCGGCGAGATCAACCCGGCCATCGTGTTCGCCGCTCGCGAGGCGGGTGTCGACCGGATATTCACCGTCGGCGGAGCCCAGGCGATCGCCGCGCTTGCCTGGGGAACGGAAAGCGTACCCGCGGTGGACAAGATCGTCGGCCCGGGCAACATCTACGTCGCCACCGCCAAGCGCCAGGTCTTCGGCAAGGTGGGCATCGACATGATCGCCGGGCCTTCCGAGGTGGTGGTGATCTGCGACGACTCCGCGAACCCGGACTGGGTCGCGATGGACCTGTTCGCCCAGGCGGAGCACGATGAACTCGCCCAGTCCATTGCGATCGCCGTCGGTGACGGCGTCGCCGACGCCGTGGCGGCCTCGGTGGCCAGGCTGTTACCGGAAATGGACCGCCGGGAGATCATCGCCGCCGCGCTGGAGTCCCAGGGGGCGATCATCCGCGCAGGCTCGCTGGAAGACGCGGCGCGCATCGCCAACCGGATCGCGCCGGAGCACCTCGAGCTGCTGCTCGCGGACGCGCGCGGCATGGTCGAGCATATCCGCCACGCCGGCGCCATCTTCGTCGGTTCCCATAGTGCCGAGTCGCTGGGCGACTACTGCGCCGGCCCGAACCACGTGCTGCCGACCTCCGGCACCGCGCGTTTCAGCTCCCCCCTCGGGGTCTACGATTTCCAGAAGCGCAGCAGCCTGATCCATGCGAGCGTGGAGGGCGCCGACGCCATGGCGCGCCAGGCTTCCGTGCTGGCGCGCTGCGAAGGCCTCACCGCCCATGCGCGCTCCGCGGAGTACCGTATCCGGGGACGCGACGCATGAGCGCCGCCGACGCGGCGGCAGCCGTCGAACGCCTGGTGCGTCCGGCGATCCGCCAGCTCAGCGCCTACCATGTGCCGCCGGCCGCGGGACTGGTCAAGCTGGACGCAATGGAAAATCCCTACGCGCTGCCCGAGTCCCTGCGCGCCGGTTGGCTGGAATGCCTCGCCGCGGCGGAGATCAACCGCTACCCGGATCCCGGTGGCGCCACGCTCACCGCGCTGATCCGCCAGGTATTCGACGTACCCGCGGAAAGTGACATTCTGCTCGGCAACGGCTCAGACGAGTTGATCCAGATGCTCGCGCTGCTGGTGGGTGGGCCGGGGCGGACTTTCCTCGCGCCGTCGCCCTCGTTCTCGATGTACGAGATGATCTCCCTGTTCACCGGCACGGGTTTCCGGGCGGTGCCGCTGGACTCCAGTTTCGGTCTCGACGCCGGAGCGATGCTGAAGGCCATCGGGGAGACGGCCCCCGCCTGCGTGTTCCTCGCCTATCCCAACAATCCCACCGGCAACTGCTTCGACCCTGAAGCGATCCGGGAGATCATTGCGCGCGCGCCGGGCCTGGTGGTGGTGGACGAGGCCTACTGCCTGTTCAGCGGCCAGACGTTTCTCACGGAATTGCCGGCGTATCCGAACCTGCTGGTCATGCGCACCCTGTCGAAAAGCGGACTCGCGGGCCTCAGGCTCGGCATGCTGATGGGAGATCCGCGCTGGACCCGGGAACTGGACAAGGTGCGCCTGCCCTACAACATCAATTGCCTCACCCAGGCCGGCGCCGCCTACTGCCTCGAGCACTACGCCGTGCTTGAGGCCCAGGGCAGGTCGATACGCGAGGAACGCGGCTACCTGCTGGAAGCGCTGGGCGCAGTTCCCGGCGTGACCGCATATCCCAGCGACGCCAACTTCATTCTCTTCCGCCTTGACCGCGATGCCGTAACGGTGTTCGAGCGGATGCGCGCCGACGGCGTGCTGATCAAGAACCTGCACCAGCCCGGTGGCGCGCTGGAAAACTGCCTTCGGGTCACCGTGAGCACCCCGGAGGAAAATAGTACCTTCCTCGCTGCCCTCAATCGCGCGCTGGCGGCGGATTGAGCCGCCCCCCGGCGGCCGCCAGCGCTTCCGGCGCGGCCGATGCCAGCAGACCTGAAAATGCTGCGCGCAGGCGTGCGCTTCCGGCGCGCAGTCCTTCCTCTCCCGACAATGCATCGCATTCCATCCAGCGACGGCCCTGCAGGATGCGTTCCACCACCAGCTCCGGTTCCTTCAACGTCCCATGCGCGAGTCCCCAGAGCGCGCAGCGCGCGAGGCTTGCAATCACGGCGGATTCCGCCACCCGGCCGGTACAGAATGTCGCGCAAGTGAACAGATCAGCATTCGACGGTGTTTGCCGGTATTCCGGGATACCTTCCAGCAATGCAGCGACGACCGCCGGCGAGACGTTGCGATGATCACGCGGGAGTGACTGCGCAAACTGCTCGGTGAACCGTCGCTTCGCCGCGTCCAGGTGATCGTCTGTCCCGTCAGGGCCTGTAAGCAGGAACAACCCGCTGACCTCGCCGGCGAAACGCGATGGCCGAGTACCGACATGAAAAGGCCTGTAACCGCAGGATTGCCAGAATCGCACCAGGCCCGGCGAGAGTGAGAACTGGGTGCCCGAGATGACCGCCATGCCCGCGAGACTGTCCGACAGGGCGTTCAACATTCTGCTACCCAGTCCGCGGCGTTGCAGTTCGGGATGTACCACGATGCGCTGTATACGAAGGAAGTCGTGGTCCACGGCAAAGGCCATGCCGGCATGCCCACCAAGGATTTCCGCGAGCACGTGCTCCGGCGGACGTCGCTTTCCCGACAGGATGTCTCGACCGAGTACCTGGTCGGGTCGCGGTTCCTGTCGGATCAGAACCACCCCGGCGATCCGGCCATCCTCCCGATCACCTGTCCGGAGTGCGTGAATCTGCTGTCCGGGGTCGTCCAGCAACCGTACCAGGTCCGATGGGCGCGTGCGGTAATGAGCCGTCATCAGGAGACCGAATACGTCGCGCAGCGCCGCCTCGTCGGAGATCAGCATTGCCGGGTCCAGTACGCTGAACTCGCAGTTGTCGACGCCCGTCGCCGGGTCGGCCGGCGGGGGCTCAGCGTCGAGCAGCAGAAGGTCGTGCAGGCAGCGTTCGACCGGATCGCCACCGGGCCAGCGTATTGGCTCAGCCATTTCACAGCGCCGCCAGCCCCGGCTCAGGCGATCGAGGACATGTCCGAATCGCAGCAGGAAGCCGCGCCCGGAGCCCTCGTATCCATGCACCGTGGTGGCCATGGCGATGCGCGGGTAGCGCGCCAGCAGGCGGGAAAGATCCGCGGGCGGGACCCCCGCGGCCTCGTCCACCAGCAGCAGGTCGCAGGGCATCTGCGCTTCCAGCAGTGTTTCCACGGGCGCCCATTCCAGCCTGCGCGCGGCATCGCAGGCGAGCCTCTTCGCGTGCTCGAATACCCGCGACGCGGAATCACGGCTCCGCCCGCTGACAACGATTCGCCCGCAGCCCCCCTGCAGGAGGCGCGCCGCTGCAATACCAAGGGCGGCGGACTTGCCACGGCCGCGGTCGGCCAGCAGGATCACCGGACGGCGTCGCTGGCCGGTGACGACGTGCATCACCGCATCCACCGCCGCGCGCTGATCCTCCGTGGCTCCCGTCGGATCTCCCACGTTGATTGCAGGTACCCTGCCTTTCGGAGCGACCGGTGGCGGAATGGCGGAATTCGGCGCCGCGGGAACGATTTCCGCCGCCGGGTGATCCACCAGCATGCGCACAAGGCGCTGCATAAAGGCTGAGTGGCCAAAGGCCGCGTCCGCCGGATCGATGGAAGGGAGCAACAATACGAGAAGGCCTCCGCCCGGCACACAGCCCCCGGCGATGCCGAGGGCATCAGCGGGAATACCTTCAAAGCCGTCGATGATCACCACTTCGCGCTCGTCGCCAAGCAGGGATGCTGCCTGTGGGGGAGCAATGACTGCTGCGTCTTTCGGCGCGCGCGTGGATATCCAGGTGGCTTCGGCGAATTCCAACCGGCCGCGACAGAATGCAACGGCAGCGCCGCGCTCTCCCGTAACCAGCAGCAGCCTGCGCGGCGTCATCGCGCGAAGTTCCGGCTCGGAAAAGGACGGCTCCCCGGATCCGCTCATGCAGCGGATTCCCGCTTCTCCCGCATCAGGTGTGCATACTTGCGCTCGAGATCGGCGCGGGTTTCCGGGTGTGACGGGTCTACCGGGATGCAGTCCACCGGGCATACCTCGACGCACTGACTGGTCTCGAAATGACCCACGCACTCGGTGCAACGGGTCCAGTCGATCTCGTAGATCAGCTCTCCCTGGTAGATCGCGTCATTGGGACATTCCGGCTCACAAACATCGCAGTTGATGCATTCGTCGGTGATGTAGAGCGCCATATCAAGGTTCGCGCGGCCGCGAAAGGCGTCAGCGCGTGTTGTAGGCCTGCTTCAGCGCGGCGTGGACGCTGGGATGGACGAACTCGGAGACGTCTCCTCCGTAGCGCGCGATCTCCTTGACGAGCGAGGCGGAGACGAAGGTATAGCGTACGGAAGGGGTAAGGAACACGGTTTCCATCTCCCGGTCGAGCCGCCGGTTCATGGAGGCGAGTTGGAACTCGTACTCGAAATCGGAGACCGCGCGTAGCCCGCGCAGGATCACACTCGCGCCGACCTTGCGCGCGAATTCGATGAGCAGGCCGGAGAACCGGATCACCTCCACGTTGGGCATGTCGGCGAGAACTTCCTGCGCCAGCGCCACGCGCTGGTCGAGGCTGAACAGGGGGCGCTTGTCCGGGCTCTCCGCGATCGCGAGGAATACCCGGTCGAACATCCGCGCGCTGCGCGCGGCGAGGTCGCTATGGCCGTTGGTGATCGGGTCAAAGGTGCCGGCGTATACGGCGGTGTTATCGGTCATGGGATGGATTGTTCGGCTGGATCAGGGTGGCGCGCACTGCGCCGCGGTCCTTCTGCCGGATGATATGCCATGTAAGAGGAATTGGTAAGGCGCCTTCGGTCGAGGCGCTCTCGACATAAAGCAGCGCATCGTCAGAGAAGGGGTGACACTCGGCGAGCAGCGCGCAGGTCTCCCGCAGCAGGTTGCCACGAAACGGGGGGTCCATGAACACCACGTCGAAGGCCTGGCTGTTGCCGTGCAGGAAACGCTCCACGGTTCCTGGAAATACGTCGATCAGGTCGGTGGCGCCCAGCAGCTCGCGGTTGGCCTCGATCTGCCGTGCCGCCGTGGGGTGGGATTCCACCATCGTCACCCGTGCTGCGCCGCGGGATGCCGCTTCGAAACCCATCGCCCCGCTGCCGGCGAACAGGTCGAGACAACGCGCGGAGGCGATGTCGAACTGGAGCCAGTTGAACACCGTTTCGCGCACCGCGTCCGGCGATGGCCGCAGCCCCCGGACGGGAGTGAATCGCAGTCGGCGGCTGCGCCATTCACCGCCGATGATGCGCAGTTCGCCGTCTGGTTGCCGGGATTCACGTTTCAACGCCACGCAATGTTTCTGGTGAAATATCGATCAATGATACGATACGCCGCTTTCCCCGTTCGAGCACAGTCGTCCCAGCCCATGAACCGATTTTTCTCCCGTGGCAAGCGCGGGGAGGACTCTGCGGACAAGCCAGCGGCGGCGGATGAAAAGCCTGCTGGAGGCGGGTTGTTCGCCCGCCTGAGCCGTACCAGGGAAGGCCTGTTTGGCGGAATTTCCACGTTGTTCCGCGGCAACAATGTGCTGGATGAATCCGCGCTGGAGGAGATCGAGGACCAGTTGCTGGTGGCGGATGCGGGCGTCGCGGTGAGCACGCGCATCGTCGACCACCTGCGCGAGCAGGTCAGGAAGCGACGCATATCCGATCCCGACGCCCTGCGCGACAGCCTGGGCACCGTGCTGGCAGACCTGTTACTGCCCTGCGAAGCAGCGCCTCTCGAATTTCCCGGTGATCGACCGCTGGTCATCATGATGGTCGGCGTCAACGGGGTTGGCAAGACAACCACGCTGGCAAAGCTCGCGGCCGGCTACCGTGATTCGGGGCATAGGGTGATGCTTGCCGCCTGCGATACCTTCCGCGCCGCCGCCATCGAACAATTGCAGAACTGGGGTGAACGCCTCGGCGTGCCGGTCATCGCCCAGAGCCATGGCGCTGATGCCGCCGCGGTGGCCTTCGATGCCTACGAGGCGGCGCGCGCGCGCAAGACGGATGTCCTCCTGGTGGACACCGCGGGTCGCCAGCATACCCACGGCGATCTCATGGAGCAGCTCAGGAAGGTAAAGCGCGTGCTGGGCAAGGCGGACCCCGCGGTGCCGGACGAGGTATGGCTGACGGTCGATGCCGGTAACGGCCAGAACGTGCTTTCCCAGGTCGACCAGTTCCACCAGGCGGTGAACCTTACCGGGCTCTGCGTCACCAAGCTGGATGGTACGGCGAAAGGAGGGGTGATTCTTGCACTGGCGGAAAAGCATGGCCTTCCCATTCGCTACCTCGGCACGGGGGAAAGCGCCGCCGATCTGCGCCCGTTCGTCGCGCGGGAATTTGTCGAGGCCCTGCTGCCTCCTGCCGACAGCCAGGGCGCGGCGACCGGGTGATCCGCTTCAGCCAGGTCTGGAAGCGTTACCCGAACGGTCACGAGGCGCTGAAAAATGTCTCCTTCGAGCTTCCCCGCGGATCGTTCACCTTCCTGACCGGCCATTCCGGCGCGGGCAAGAGCACCCTGCTCAAGCTCGTCACGCTGGTGGAGGTCGCAAGCCGGGGACAGGTGCTGGTCGAGGGCAGAAACCTGGCAAGGCTGCGGGGCAACCGTATCGCCACCCACCGCCAGACCATCGGCAGCGTGTTCCAGGATCACAAGCTTCTCGCTGACCGCACCGTGGAGGACAACGTTGCGCTGCCGCTGGTGGTGGCGGGCTACGAACACCGGGAGATCCGGCGGCGGGTGCGCGCCGCGCTCGACAAGGTCGGCCTGCTGTCGCGCGCCAGGGTGAATCCGATCACCCTGTCCGGGGGCGAACAGCAACGCGTGGGCATCGCGCGCGCGGTAGTGGGGCGGCCGAAGATCCTGCTCGCGGACGAACCCACCGGAAACCTGGACCCCGCCCTGGCCGACGAGATCATGGATCTCTTCCTCCAGTTCAACCAGGTGGACATCACTGTGCTCATCGCCACCCATGACCTGCGTCATCTCGAACGTATTCGCAGTCAAGTGCTGGCGCTGGAGCAGGGACAACTGGTGCTGGGTGGAGAGGCGCAACCAGTGGCATGAAAGATCGCTTCCTCGTCTACCTCTCCCGCCACCTGCAGGTTCTTTTCGATTCCCTTGGCCGGCTGTGGAAGACTCCCTTTGCCAGCGCCATGACCATTCTCGTGATCGCGGTGGCGCTTGCCCTGCCCATGGTGTTGCACAAGGTGGTATCGGGCCTGCAGGAAGTGCTCTCGGACTGGGAGGGTCGCTCCGAGATCTCCCTGTTCCTGCATCCCGGAAGCGAAGGTAATGCGGTCGACCCGGTGGCCGTGGGGCAGCAACTGCTGGAAAACCCGGTAATCGAGGACGTTCGATACGTCTCACCCGAGGAAGGCCTGACGGAACTCGCGAACCTTCCCGGGATGGAGGCCGCGGTGTCCGCGTTACCGGAGAACCCGCTGCCGCCGCTACTGGTCGTAGTCCCCGCAACCGGCCTGTCGGTGGACGAGACGGAGTCGCTGGCGGAGGAACTGGGACGCATGGACGTCGTCGACTCGGCGATATTCGATCAACGCTGGTTACACCGGTTGTCGGCCATCGTGGAACTGGTCGGCCGTGGGGTAGCGGCCCTGGCGGTGCTCGTCGGCGTGGGGGTGGTACTGGTAATCAGCAACACCGTGCGCCTCGGCATCAGCAATCGCGCGGCGGAGATCGAGATCATCGACCAGGTGGGCGGCACGCGCGCGTTTATCCGCCGACCGTTTCTCTATACCGGCGCCCTGCAGTGTTTCCTCGGGGCCGCGACCGGCTGGTTGCTGGCCAACGTGGTGCTGGGATTGCTCTCTGGTCCGGTGGGGCGCCTCGCCGCGCTCTACCATGGCACGTTCCACCTGGGCTGGGTGGACCCGTCGACGGGGTGCATCGTCGTCGGCGTGACGGTCCTGCTGGGCTGGTCCGCGGCACGCGTGACTGTGGATCAGTACTTCTGGAACCTTCGGCCGCGATAGTGCGGCGGCGGGATGTTACTGGAGTGGTTTCGGGAGGGCGACGAAGCGCCCTGGGGTTGGCGCGATCAGCGCTCGCGGAACGTGATCCGGCCCTTGGACAGATCGTAGGGGGTGAGCTGTACGGTGACGGTGTCGCCACGCAGAATGCGGATGTAATGCTTGCGCATTTTTCCGGAAATATGGGCGATGATTTCATGCCCGTTTTCAAGCTTCACCCGGAACTGGGTGTTGGGAAGGGTCTCGATCACGGTACCCTCCATTTCGATACTTTCTTCTTTCGCCACGGAGCGTGTCTGAAATTTGGGAATGCGGAGTGTAAAGAAGATCGATCCTAGTTTCAAACCGGAGAATCCGGGTGTTATACCGCCCTGGCAGGGCTTTCACGGTTGCTGCTGATACAATCGCACCGGCATCCCCGGCAGGGGACGGGCAGGGTTTCAGACAACACGTTTTTCAAATATGAGCACCAGGTCAACTGCACAAAAAGCTGAAAAGCTGTTCGTCGAATCTGCACGCAAATTGCAGCAGGGTGACGCGGCCGGTGCGAGGCGCGGGCTGGAGAAAGTCGCGAAGTTCGCGCCTAACAGTCCGGCGGTCTGGTACAACCTGGCGTTGGCCGGGCAGCACCTGGGGTTGCACAGCAAGGCGGTCAGGGAATACGAAAAATCCCTCGGGCTTTCTCCGAAGCAGCCGGACGCCGAGGTCAACCTCGCGCTATCGTACAAGCACCTGGGCGACGCCCGGGCAGCGCTTTCGGCCGTCAACCGGGCGCTGACCATCGCGCCGGGGCATCCCCGGGCGCTCAACCTGCTGGGCTCGTTGCAGGCGGAATCCGGGGATGCGGAAACGTCCCTGGAGGCCTTTCGCACGGCCGTCGCGTCCGACCCTGCCAACGCGGAAGCGAGGCAGAACCTCGCCAATGCGCTCAAGGATTCCGGCAACCCGGAGGAAGCCCTGGAGGTCCTCGGTCCGCTGCTGGACCAGCCGGGAACCACCCGGGAGCAGAAGGAACTCTTCGGGCTGATCCTGCTGGACCTTCGTCGGTTCGACCGCATGCAAGCCCTGCTGAAGGAACTCAAGGCCCAGTATCCGAACGACGAGGGCGTGCTGATTCTCGAGATGTCATTCTGTGAAATGGTCAACGACCATTTCTCTGTCATCGACATTGCCCAGGAAATCCTCGCGATGTCGCCGGAAAATGCCCGGGCGTGGAACTCCCTCGGCAGCGCCTATTTTCAGCTTGACAGCACGGAAAAAGCCAAGGACGCCTACCAGAAAGCCATAGAGTATGACCCGGAGCACCCGGAGTACCGCAACAACATCGGCCTGGCCCACGCGTCCCTGGGGGAGAAGGACCAGGCCGAGAGCAACTACCGATCGGCCATCGCGCTGAACGGTGGCTACATCGAGGCGTATCGCAACCTGATCGCGATGCGCAAGTTCAGGTCTCTGGACGACCCGGACGCGAAGGCCCTGGAAACGATGTGGGCGGAGAACGGCCACAGCGACAAGAGCCGCTGCAAGCTCGCCTTCGCGCTAGGCAAGATCTATGACGATTGCGGCCTCTACGACCGGGCCTTCGAGACCTACGATATCGGTAACGAGTTGAAATCCAGGGAAATCGACATGGATTTCGACCAGTATTTTGGCCACATCGATCGCATTATCGACGTTCTGGATCGTCCGCCTGCGGTGCATTCCGATGTTATTCCCGGGCGGCCGCGTCCGATCTTCGTGCTTGGCATGTCGCGCAGCGGCACCACCCTGGTGGAGCAGATAATTTCCCGTCATCCCGGGGTAACCGGTTGTGGTGAGTTGCCATGCATCGAGCGTGCGATCAGCAGGCTGGAGAAGATCCATGGCCGGATGCGGGTGTATCCGGATGATTTTCCGGCGCTTCCCGTCGAGGCATTGAACACCGAAACCAGGGAGTATCTAGACTGGGTGAGCCGCCTGCATGACATGTCAACCGCCTGTTTTACGGACAAGATGCCGTTCAATTTCCTGCATATCTGGCTGATCAGGGCCCTGTTTCCGAATGCGTCGATTGTTCACTGCCACCGTCATCCGCTGGATGTCATCGTTTCAAACTATTTCCAGTTGTTTGGCTCCGAAATCAACTACGTGTACAACCTTGACATCCTGTCCAGGTACTACATCCGGCACTATCGACTGATGCAGCACTGGCACAAGGTGTTTCCGGGAGAGATCTACAAGGTCCAGTACGAGGCGCTGGTCGCGGACAATGAAAAACAGACCAGGATGCTGGTAGAAGGAGCCGGGCTCGAGTGGGATGAAGCCTGCCTGGACTCCAGCCGCTCAGGAGCTGCGGTCAGGACCGCAAGTATCTGGCAGGTCAGGCAGGGAATTTATACGAGTTCGCGCGAGCGCTGGCGCCACTATGAAAAACACCTGGCGCCCGCGATACGCATACTGCAAAAGGAAGGAATCCTGGACGGGGATCTCAACTACCTGGACTGACGGTGCGTTGGCCGGCGAACGGATAACGTACCGGAGCGGTCCTTGCGATCCCGCCTGTACGCATTGACCAACATCTTGCGGGCATAAAAAAACCGGGGCGCGAGGCCCCGGTTTTTCGTCTCTGACGGACCGATTTAGAAGTCGATCCGCATACCCAGCAGGGTCCGGACAGTGTCGTCCGAACCATCGTCATTGTCGACGGTCGTGGTTTCACCCCAGAGTCGCAGGCCACCACCGATATTGTAGTAGCCGCCCAGGAAGAACGAGGTCGGCTCGGCATCCTGAGTATCGGCCTGACCGAACCCAAGCAGCAGGGTGGTCTTCTCGCCGATGCCGGCGCTGAGGTAGAGCTGGACGAGGTCAACTTCGTCATCACCCTGCTCCATGTTCGTATAACCGAGGTTGACGCCGAAGCCGCCGAACGACATGGTACCGGCGATACCAAGGCGATCGGTGTCTTCAACCGCGACGCCATCTTCACCAGGGTTGTTCTCTTCAGAATCGGCAGCCAGGGCAATGGTCAGGTTGTCGAGCGGGGAAACGCTGATACCGACACCGTATCCATCACCGTTCAGCTTTTCCGCGACATCGTTGTCTTCACCGGACTCGTTCAGCCGCAGGTCGGCTTCCAGGGTCACCGGGCCGAAGCTGTTGGCGTACTTGATGGTGTTGGAAGTCCGGAACGGATTACCAGCGACGGAAGAGTACAGGTAGAAGCCCAGCGAGTAGGTCGGGCTTATGTAGGTGCCAACGGTGTTGAAGAATGCGGACCACTGGTTACCCATGGTAATCGTGCCGAAACCACCTTCCAGGCCAACGTAGGCCAGGCGGGTGTCGTTGACACCGGGGCCTTCCTTGTCGGTCGTGGTGGAGAACTCGTAACGACCGATTGCAGTCAGACCGTTGCCGATGTCACCCGTGCCACGGAATCCGAAGCGGGAAGCAACGCCGGACAGGTCAACGGTGCTGCCGTCGCCGTCGTCTGCGATGTCGATTGCATTGTTAACACGACCGTAAGGAACTATGTCTGCGTAAGCGGCAGGTGCTGCGAGGGTACCTGCTACGGCCGCAGCGATCAGCTTCTTGTTCATGAGATTTACCTCTTGATAACTGTGTCAAAAAAAATATTTTTTTTGCAAACGTTGCGTTCAGGACCATCGCTCGACCGGGGTTTCGCGACCGCTCTGACCGAATGCGGAAGCGATTATGCCATAAATTCCGCATGAAGATTAACTTTTTTTAATAAAATGTCGAAAATTTCCATTTGGGTCGATATTTTTCTTCTGTTACCAATAAAAACAAATAGTTAAAGAAGCCCATGTATTACATGGCGTTAATTTACGCCCGCCGGGAGGGCCGTCAGATGGCGCCGGAAGGCGTAAAATTCCCCTTCCGCACCACGAAATGCCATCATTCCGGGGGAGTGTGATAGATTCCCGCGCGCCGGGCTGGTGAGGTGCCGTCGGCACCCGATTACCCCGCCCGGGTTCATTCCACGCCGCGGAACGCTTCCCGGGATTAACCGAACCGCAGTATTTCATGATCAAGCACGTCGCCATCCTGTTGATCGCCCTGGCGCTGGCTGCCTGCCAGTCGTCGGGTAGCGAGTCGGAGTCCACGGATAAGTACTCGCCGAAGAAAGCTGGCGACAACGCCGGTTCGGGATCCCTTTTCGGCAACCTGTTCCAGCGCAAGGAACCACGCGCGATTCTGCTGCCGCCGGACCTGGTAGGCAGCGCCAACGACAAGGTTCGGGAAAACCACGATGAGGCCACCGAGCGGTCGAATCAACGCGTGTTGCCGGAAGTGGCTGCCGCCAGCATCGTCAACGACGGCGAGCAGCGCTGGTTGCGGGTGGAAACCGATGCACAGGTGGTGTGGGACAAGCTCGTGGATTTCTGGGCTGCCGCGCAGGTGGACCTCGTCGAGTTCCAGCCAGCCGCCGGGCTGATGGAGACGGACTGGATCGAGGACAACAAGCTGTCCGAGGAAGACGAGGGGCGTACTTTCTCAAAGATGCTGAACCGCCTCACCGGCCAGGGAGCGCTGTTCAACAAGTTCAGCCTCCGGCTCGAGCGCGAATCCGAGAATGTCACGCTCGTGTTTGTGACCCACCGGACTACCGCGCGGCTGGAGCAGCAATTCGCTTCCCCGCAGAAAATTCCCGCGTACGGCTGGATAGACGGTGAAAGTGACCCGGAAAAGGTGGCCCAGCTGTTGCAGGTCATGGTGCTGTTGTTCGAGAACACCGCCTGACCCGAGCGGTCGCCTGTCCCCAGCATCGCCTGCCGTGGCCATTCCCGGGGATCATCCTCAATGCGCACCCGCCTCGATGATCGCCGTGTACTGATTTACAGTCACGACAGCTTCGGCCTCGGCCACCTGCGCCGCTGCCGCGCCATCGCCAATGAACTGGTGGGACGCTACAAGGGCATCTCGGTACTGATCCTGTCGGGCTCACCGGTGATCGGCAACTTCGAGTTTCGCGCGCGGGTGGACTTTGTCAGGATACCCGGCATCATCAAGCTGAAGGATGGCAGCTATACCTCCCTCGGGCTGCACATCGATCTGGATCAGACACTCGCCATCCGCGAGTCCATCATCCGCCATACCGCAGAGGCATTCGATCCCGACCTGTTTCTCGTCGACAAGGAACCGCTCGGCCTCGAGGGCGAGGTTCGCGATACGCTCGCGATGCTGCACGGCCGCGGGGTGCCCACGATTCTCGGCGAGCGCGACGTGATCGACGATCCCGCCGTCCTCGCCAGGGAGTGGGAGCACAAGAAGGCGATCCCGGCCCTCGAGGATCTCTATGAGGAAATCTGGGTGTATGGGCCGGAGTGGTTTTACAACCCCCTCAGCGGGCTGAGCGATACGGCGTCTCTGGCAAGAAAGCTGGTTTACACCGGATTCCTGCAGCGGGGAGCCCCGGAGGATGTGCAATCCGCCGGCGGTGCGCGTCCCTACATCCTTGTCACCCCGGGCGGTGGCAAGGACGGGGATGAGATGGTGGACCTGGTTTTCGAGTCCTGTCTCGCCGCGAAGGGCATGTCGGTGGACGTGTTGTTCGTCCTAGGACCTTTCATGGAAGAGGAAAAGCGCCAGGCCTTTCACCAGCGTGCAAGCCGGTACGACCGTTTTAGCGTGATCGACTACAGCACCCGCATGGAAGAGCTCATCGCCGGCTCCCTGGGGATGGTCTGCATGGGCGGATACAACACGTTTTGCGAGGTGCTCAGCTTCGACAAGCCCGCGGTCATCATTCCCCGGGTCGAGCCGAGGAAAGAGCAGCTCATTCGCGCCCGTCGCGCCGCGGAACTCGGCCTGGTGCGGATGCTCGAGCCGGACCGGTTTGACAGCGATCACCTCGTACCGCTTATCGAGGAGTTGCCGCAGCAGCTACCGCCTTCCACCCACCTGCGGAGCGGCATGCTGGACGGCATGGACAAGGTCTGCCGCCGGGTGGTGCAGTTGCTCGACCAGCGCGCGCGAGCCGCCTGATCCTTCCCGCACCGCGCCGCGAGTCGATGCGGATCACTCTCTACGTGCAACACCTGCTGGGCAGCGGGCACCTGGTGCGGATGCGCGTCCTTGCCGGTGCGTTGCACCGCGCCGGGCATCAAGTCAGCCTGGTCAGCGGCGGTGCATTCGATGGCGCAGTGGAGTACGAGGTGGTTCAACTGCCGGTGCTGAAAACCCGCGCGGGGGATTTCCTTACCTTGCTCGACGCCAGCGGCGAGCCCGTGAATGAGGCCTGGAAAGCACGCAGGCGTGATCGGCTGCTGTTGGAACTGGAACGGCTGCGGCCGGAAATCCTGGTGCTGGAAACCTGGCCTTTCGGGCGACGCCAGCTCGAGTTCGAGATCCTGCCGATGCTGGATGCGGTGACGCGCCGGGCGCACCCTCCCCGGGTGGTGACTTCCATCCGGGACGTGCTCCAGGAACGGCGGCCCGTCCGCCGCAAGGAGACGCTCGAACGACTCCGAGACTCGATATCCCTGGTCCTTGTGCATGGCGACGAAGAGGCGATCGACCTCTCGGTCAGCTTCCCCGAGGCCGCGGAGATTCCGTGCCCCCTGCATTACACGGGATACGTCACGGAAGAAAGGTTGAAGTTCCCTGACTCCGCCGATGGCAACGACGAAGTGCTGGTATCCGCTGGCGGCGGGGGCGCCGGGCTTCGGCTGCTGGAAACCGCAATGGACGCAGCCAGATTGCAGGCCAGGCGGAAATGGAGGGTGCTGGCGGGCGATCGTGTCGAACCGGAAACGTTCGCTCGCTGGCAGGCTCGTCAAAGCGATGCGTTGATCGTGGCACGCAACAGGCGTGACTTTCCCGACTTGCTCACGCGCTGCGCGGTCTCCGTTTCACAGCTTGGCTACAATACCGCGGTGGATCTCGCCACCGCGGGCTGTCCCGCGGTGGTGGTTCCCTACGCGAGCGACGGGGAGACCGAGCAGGCTACCCGCGCCGCACGATTCGCCGAGCTCGGCCTGGTGACGTTGTTGCCTGAAGCGATGCTGACCCCGGAGTCGATGCTGGATGCCGTTGAAAGTGCCGCCGCGGGTCGCCGGGAATTGAAGATTCCGCGGTTGCGTGTCGATGGCGCGGCGCGCAGTGTCGACATTCTCGAACAACTTCATGAATCTCTCCGCCATGACACCCTTCGATGACCTGCTGCGCGAACTGGACGCCTGGAATTTCGAAGGCGAGGAAGCGACGCTGTGGTGGCGCGACGATGACGCCGCGGAGCCGGAGCCGCGCCTGTCCAGGCTCCTTTCGCTGCTGGATTCCTTCGACGTGCCGCTGGCGCTTGCGGCGATTCCCGGTTGCGCGAATAGGGGACTTGCCGAACAGGTCTCCCGGTTCGCGCGCGTGGCGGTGGTGCAGCATGGCGTCGCGCATGAAAATCATGCGCCGCCGGAGCGCAAGAAGCAGGAACTCGTGGAAACTCCGGAGCGCGGCTGGGAGCAGATCCTGACGTCCGCCCGCGGCCAGCTCGAGGGCTTGTTCGGCGAACGCTTCCGTCCCGTCATGGTGCCACCCTGGAACCGCATTGACGCGAGCGTGGCGATCCTGCTGGATACCCTGGGCTACCGCGGACTTTCCTGTTTCGGGCCGCGCAAACTTCCGCAATATGGCGAGGAGCTGTGGCTGGTCAATACCCATGCCGACATCGTCAACTGGCGCGACGGGCGACGATTCGCCGGCGCCCCGGCAGTGATCGACGCGCTGGTAAATCACCTGGGTGGCCGGCGCGAGGGGCGGTTCGACCGCGCGGAACCCACGGGGATTCTCTCCCATCACCTGGTGCACGACGACGAAACCTTCGATTTCCTGGAGGAACTGTTATCCACACTCGACGATCACCCCGCGGTGACCTGGCTGAGCGTGGACCGGGTGTTCCAGCTGCCCTGGAGATAGCCCGGGTATTTCTCCCGCCGAAACCGGGTTGGTTCACGGCGTACTTCGTACATGCGGCAGGATTTCCGCCGCGAGACGGCTGGCCGCGGTATCGATCCGGTGACAGTCACGGTAGCAGCGAAGGGACGCGCGCGACATCGCAGCCAGCCGCGCGGGACTTTCCAGCAGGGATTCGATGGCGGCGGTAAACCCGGCGGCGCTCGCCAGCGCCGCGGGATCCTCGACCAGCAGACCGGTTTCCCCGTGGCGTACGATCTGGCCGATACCACCCGCATCACCGCACACCGCCGGCAGGCCCGCCGCGAGGGCCTCCAGGGCGACCATGCCGATGGCCTCGTCGATCGCCGGCCACACGAAGAGATCGGCGGCAGCCATCAACTGCTGGATGAAGGCGGCGTCGCGCCGGCCGAGAAAATAGATCTGTCGATCCAGGTCAAGGCGAAAGTAATCGCGTACCTGAAGTTCCGCGGCGCCATCGCCGACGATGAGGAGCAGCCAGTCCTTGCGTTCCAGCCGGCTGATGCTGCGCGCGAGTTGCTCGTAGGAACGCAGCTTGCTGTCATCGCGCATCATCGCCACGCTGAGGAGCCAGTAGCGATCGGGATCGATCCGCAGGCGCGCGGCGAACTTCTGCCGCAGGCTGTTGCGAACGCCCGGCTGCGCAGTATCACTGTCGAGAAACGGGGCCAGCGGGACGACCTTGTGCTCGAGTTCGGCGAGCCCCGGCAGGTCACGTGGATTGATGTTGAAGACGCGCGTGGCGAGGGCGATGGCATCACGCGCCGCGGCATGGCCGCTCTCCCATGGACCCCCGGCCTGGCGCGGCGCCAGCGAGGCCTCGGCGAGAAAGTAGGGGATGCCGAGGGCACGGCAGACGGCCGGGCCGATCCAGTCCGGGGCCTTGTGGTAGAGGTGATAGGTAAACCAGGCCGCGGGTCGCTGGTCCGTGGGCAGGCTGCCCCAGTCCGACAGCAATGAAGCCGCCACCGCTTCTCCCGCCTGGCGCAGCCTGGCCTGCGCGCGCGGGTCGCCGCGGCCCTCCCAGCTGCGAAATTCGCTCGCAAGTTCCACCTGGAACCCGGCAACCTCCAGCGCCTGGTGGAACAGCCTCGCCAGCGTCCTGTCTCCGGAAGGACGTGGCGATTTCGGGGATTTCATCGGCGCGTAAAACGCCAGCGGGGGACGGGATTGCATCGGCCGGAGAACAGGGCGTGATCCCCGGACGCCAGGGAGCACGGGAAAACATCCTACACTATACTCTCGGTCCACTACACCACGACTGACCCCGCATGTCGACCCAGAGCGCCACATCCAAGGTCACCATCCGGACCCTCAACCGGTACAAGCAGGAAGGCGAAAAGTTTGCCTGCCTGACCGCCTATGACTATTGCAGTGCCTGGGCGGCCAATGAGGCCGGGATCGACGTCATCCTGGTGGGCGATTCCCTCGGCATGGTGATCCAGGGGCATGACAGCAGCCTGCCGGTGACCATCGAGGATACCGCCTATCACGTTCGCTGCGTTCGCCGCGGTACCCGGCGGGCGATGATCATGGCGGACCTGCCATTCATGAGTTATTACTCCGAGTCATCGAGTCTCGAGAACGCCGCCATCCTGATGCGCGAGGGCGCGCAGATGGTCAAGCTCGAAGGCGGCGCCTGGCTCGCGGAAACCACCCGCCTGCTCGCGGAACGTGGCATCCCGGTCTGCGCGCACATGGGTCTCACGCCGCAGTCGGTCAATCACCTCGGCGGCTACTCGGTGCAGGGCCGCGACCCGGCGCAGTCCCAGGCGATCATCGACGAGGCGAAGATCCTGCAGCAGGCCGGCGCCAGCGTGCTCCTCATCGAATGCGTGCCGGTAAAGCTAGGCAAGGCGTTGACCGAGGCCATGGACATCCCGGTGATCGGCATCGGCGCCGGACCGAAAACGGATGGCCAGATCCTGGTCTGGCACGATCTCCTCGGTCTCTATCCGGGCAAGACGGCGAAGTTCGTCAAAAACTACCTCAAGGGAAACCGCGACGGGGTGCAAGGCGCGATTGCCAAGTACGTGACGGAAGTCAGGAACGGGCGCTTTCCCGCCCGCCAGCACTGCTATTTCTGACGCGCGCGTCCCGCGGGCAGTCCGCGCGGAACCGTTGTCTCTGGGCGTAAGCGCGTGGCGCCGGTGGGCGGCGCTGGCACTCCTGCTGGCGGGCATTGCCGCCGCCGGCGCGTGGGCCCATGAAATCCGCCCGGCGGTGGTGGATATCGATCTCGAACCAGGAAGTTTCTCGATCCGCATCCGCGTCAACCTGGAAGCGCTGATGGCGGAGATCGGTCCCGCCCACGAGGACACCAGCGAGTCCGCCAACGCGCCCCGATACGATGCGTTGCGGACGATGCCGCCGTCGGACCTCGAGAGAGCCTTTGGCGATTACCAGGGAACGTTTCTCGACAGCATCTCCGTGCTCGACCAGGGCGGTACGCCGGTCCCGTTGCGGGTCGAGGCGTTGGTAGTCGAACGCGAGGACAACCTGGTGCTGTCGCGCGACAGCGTTATCACCCTGGTTCCACGCAATCCGGTCACCGCGGATTCCATTACCTGGTCCTGGGCGGAGGCCTACGGCGCCAACGTCGTCCGCGTCAATGATGCCGCCGATATCGTGGACGGTGACGCCTACAGCGCCTACCTGGGCGGCGGCGAGGCGAGTCGCACCATTCCCCTGGTTGGCGGCATGGCGCTCGGCACGGGCGAGGTGGTGCGCAACTACCTCGTCATCGGCTTCACCCATATCCTGCCCGCGGGGCTCGATCACATCCTGTTCGTCGTCGGCCTGTTCCTGCTGAGCCCGGCATGGCGGCCCCTGCTGATCCAGGTGACCAGTTTCACTGTCGCCCACACTGTCACCCTCGCGCTCGGCAGCCTGGGCGTCATCAACCTGTCGCCGGTGATCGTCGAACCCCTGATCGCCGCCTCCATCGTCTACGTCGCGCTGGAGAATGTCGTCTCCTCCAGACTGCAACGCTGGCGGCCAGCGGTCGTGTTCGCCTTCGGCCTGTTGCACGGCCTCGGATTCGCCGGCGTGCTGGTGGAAGCTGGTATCGACAGCGGCCAGTTCATCACCGCCCTGCTGGCCTTCAACGTCGGCGTGGAACTCGGACAGATCGCCGTCATCGTTCTGTGCCTGCTGCTGTTCGGCTTCTGGTTCCGCGGCCAGCCGTGGTATCGCAGCCGGGTAACGATCCCGTTGTCGCTCGTGATTGCCCTGGTGGGCGCCTACTGGTTCGTCGAGCGAACGATGCTGGCCTGATTTTCCGTCAATTCGAGGAGCCGGGTAGCAAGCGGGGCGAATGCGGCGTCCATGTCGAACGCTGTTCGGACCCGTTGCTGCCCCGCGGCACCGAATACCCGGCGCTGCTGCGGGTCCGTTACAAGGCGTTCGATCGCCACCGCCAGCGCGCTGTCGTCCTCCGGCGGGACGAGTTCCCCGTTGATGCCGGGCTGAATGAGTTCCGGTATCCCCGACAGCGTGGTGGCCACCACCGCCAGGCCCTGGCTCTGTGCCTCGACGAGCACGTTGGGCAAACCGTCGCGGTCGCCGTCTGCATCGATGCGGCTGTTGAGCACGAACAGGTCGGCGCTCCGGTAATGGATGAGTACCGCCTCCTGATCGAGCGCGCCGAGCCATTCAATTTTTCCGCCCAAGCCCGCCGCATCAGCCTGTCTGCGCAGCTCGTCGGTGAGCGGTCCGCCGCCGACATGGGTCAGACGCCAGTGTAGTGTCGCGGGCAGCATGGAAAGGGCGCGCAGCAGACCGGCATAACCTTTCTTTTCCACCATGCGGCCGACGCTCAGCAGGCGCACGGGGTCATCCGCGTCGCTACCATCACGCGACGAACCTTCCTCCGGGTTTGGTGGAAAGCGATCCAGGTCCAGCCCGTGATAGTTCAGCATCACGCGACTATCTTCGCGCGCCAGCGAACGCAGGAACCCCACGTTGCCGGCGGTACAGGTGGTGATCCATTGGCACTCGGCCAGTTTCTCCCGCAGGTCCCACTCGGCAGAGGTGTAGATGTCCCGCGCATGGGCCGAACAGGCCCAGGACATTCCACGCATCACCGCGGTATAGCGGGTGACCGAGGCCGGGGTGTGGAGAAAATGCGCGTAGAGCGCGGGGATATCCGCGGGCAGTTCCGCCGCGAGCACCAGCGCCTGGCCGAATCTGCGTATCCGGTTGGGGGTGAAATCCCGCCTGACATCCGCGAGAAACCGGCTCCGCGCGACGCGGTAGCCCGGCAGCCGGCGACTCTTCCACCAGCCACCAATGACGCGCAGCGGCTCGCGCCAGAGATATTCCGGCAGGTAGGTCACGGGTGCGCGAATCTCGGCGTGTACCGGGTGGCGACGAACATCCGTGGGATGGCGCAGGGAGACGAGCAACAGGTCGAAACCCGCGCGCTCGAGATTGCGTATCTCCTGGGCGATAAAGGTTTCCGACAGGCGCGGATAGCCCTTGAGAACGATCGCCAGCCGCGGCATGGGCTTCCTGGTTACTTGTAGGGGTCGGCAGCGTCCCGCAGGCCGTCGCCAAAGAAGTTGAACGCCAGGATGATGACGATCACCGGCACCACCGGCAGGATCAGCCAGGGGTAGAGCGCGACCACGTTGATGTTCTGCGCCTCGTTCAGGAGCACCCCCCAGCTCGTAATCGGTGGGCGCAGGCCGAGGCCGAGAAACGAGAGCGCGGTCTCACCGAGGATCATGCCGGGAATGGACAGCGTCGCGGAAGCGATGATATGGCTGGAAAAACCGGGTAGCAGGTGGCGCCGGATGATGCGCCCGGAGCTGGCGCCCATGAGGCGCGCGGCGACGGTGTAGTCCTCCTCGCGCAGCGCGAGGAGTTTCGAGCGCACCGCGCGTGCGAGACCGGTCCAGTCAAGCATGCCGAGAATGACCGTGATGCCGAAGAACACCAGCAGCGGGCTCCAGGTCACCGGCAGGATGGCGGATAAAGACATCCAGAGTGGCAGCTCGGGGAACGAGCGGATGATTTCCGTCATGCGCTGGATCAGGGAATCCGCCCAGCCGCCGAAGTATCCCGCGATGCCGCCCAGCAGGAGGCCGAGAAACAGGCTTACCGCGATCCCGCCGAGACCGATAAGCAGCGATATGCGCGCGCCGTAGACGATGCGGGAGAAAAGGTCACGGCCGAGCCTGTCAGTGCCGAGCAGATACATCGTCTTGCCTTCCGCCGGGCAGATGAAATGGAAATCCATGGGTATCGCGTTCCAGAAGCGGTACGGATCGCCGCTGCAAAAGAAGCGCAGCTTCTCCACCTTGTCCGGATTGGGAACGTATTCACGTTGCAGGTTTTCCATGTTGAGCTGAAAGTCATGGCCGTAGACAAAGGGGCCGATAAACTCGCCCTGGTGGAACAGGTGTATCCGCTGCGGCGGGGAATAAATCGCTCCGGAGTTTCGCGTCTGGTAGTAATAGGGCGCGATCCATTCCGATATCAGTACGCTGCCGTACATCAAAAGGAGGATGAATCCGCACCACACGGCGAGGCGATGACGCTTCAGCTTCCACCAGATAAGCCGCCGCCGGGAGGCGAGGAAGTAACTTTCCTGACCGGCGGCGATCTGCTCGATGGAACGCGGGTCGAACGGCTCCCGGGAGACGTAGTGGCCGCTTTCCTCGTCCGTTTCCGTAGTCATCGCACCACCTCCCCGGAAAGTCTTATACGGGGATCGAGCCAGGCCAGCAGGAGATCCGAAATCAGCATGCCCACCACCGTGAGAATGGCGAGGAACATGAGGAAGGTTCCGGCGAGGTACATGTCCTGGCTTTGCAGGGAGCGCAGCAGCATTGGTCCCGTCGTGGGCAGGGACAGGACGATGGCGGTAACCTCCGCGCCGGAGATCACGCTCGGCAGGATGTTGCCGATGTCGGCGATAAAGAAGTTGAGCGACATCCTGAGCGGATACTTGCGTAGCGCCCTGCCCCGTGGCAGGCCTTTGGCTTTCGCCGTGAGTACGTACTGCTTGTCGAGCTCGTCCAGCAGGTTGGCGCGTAGCCGGCGGATCATGCCCGCGGTGCCCGAGGTGCCGATCACCACTACCGGGATCCACAGGTGCTCGAGGACGGACATGAGCTTGGCCCAGCTCCACGGCTGGTCGAGGTAGCGCGGATCCATGAGTCCGCCGATGGAAGTGCCGAACCAGACATTGGCCAGGTACAGCATGATCAGCGCGAGGAGGAAATTGGGCGTGGCGAGGCCGATGAAACCGATCAGTGACAGGCCGTAGTCGCCCCAGCTGTACTGGTGGGTGGCGGAGTAGATGCCGATGGGGAAGGCGATCAGCCAGGTGAAGAGGATGGTGACGAAGGACACCAGTACGGTGAGCCAGATGCGGTCACCGATCACCTCGCTGACCGGCAGGTCGAACTCGAAGGAGTACCCGTAGTTCCCCTGCACGAAGCCGGTGATCCAGCGGAAGTACTGCACCGTCATCGGCTGGTCTAGACCGTATTCCTTGCGCAGGAAGGCGATCTTCGCAGGGTCCACGGACTCGCCCTGGCTTTCGAGCTCCGCGATATGGGTTTCCAGGTAGTCGCCCGGGGGCAACTGGATGATGACGAACACGATGAAGCTGATCACCAGCAACGTGGGGATCATCATCACCAGGCGTCCGAAGACGTACTGGATCACTGGAACCAGAAGGTGTCCGGCCTGTAAATGCCGAAGAAAGACGTGGGCTCCCAGCTATAGGTGCCCTGCTCGGGGACGTTCATCAGGCGCGTGTTGACGACGATCGGCTGGGGCACGCCACACACCAGGCCGATGCTGAATACCTCGTCGCTGTAGATGGAAAGCATCTGGTGCCAGATTTCCGCGCGCTCGTCGCGGTTGCCGCTCAGGCTCCACAGCTTGTAGAGATCGAGCAGGTCGCGCGCGGTTTCCAGCTCCGGGGGTTCTCCCACCTTCTGGTTGGTCTCGTGATACTGCCCCCACACGGGCCACTGGTACTGGGTCTGGGCGGTGGGCGCGAATTCCCCGGGGCTCATGTCCGCGGTGGGCATCCCGTTGTCGATGCCGTTGAACATCGCCATCATCGCCTCGCCGGAAAACACCCGCTCGCGAAACACCTCGCGCTGGGACGGACGGGTAAACAGCTTGATTCCAAGCTTCGCCCAGCTTTCACCGATGAGCTCCAGGATGTCGGTTTCCTGGGTCCCCTCGCCCGCGGTGTGGAGGATGATTTCCAGCGGCCGGCCATCGGCCATCAGGCGGGTGCCTTTCGCGTCGCGCTGGTCGAGGCCGAGAGCGTCCAGCATGGCGTTCGCCCTGTCCGGGTCGTACTCCGCCCATTTCTTCGCGTACTCCTCGCGGTAAAGGCTGCAGCCCGGGAGAACGGAATTGCCGGCCTCGCGCGCAAGCCCGGAATAGATGACCTGGTTGATCTCCCCGCGATCCGTGCCCAGTGACAGCGCGCGGCGGAAATCACTCTGGCGCGTAAGTGCGCGCCATGTCGGGTCATTGCTGTTCATGTTTGGATACAGCGCGTACTGCGACCCGTAGCCATTCTCCCACAGACGCACGCGGTAATTGCCCCGGCTCTCACCCTGCTTGAGGAAGGTGTAGTCCTCGAGATTGAGATGCCTGCCCTGGAGATCCGATTCGCCGGAGGCGGTCTTCGCGGATACCAGGCTCGAACTCGTGATCTGTATCGTCACCTGGTCGATGTAGGGCAACTGGAGACCGGCGGCATCCACGCGGTGATAGTACGGATTGCGTACGAACACGAAACGTTCCGCCGGCATCTCCGTGGTGTTGATCCAGGGCTGCAACACCGGCAGGTTGATGTTGTCGAATCGATAGGGGTGGTTGTGCCGGGTATGCAGGCCCGCCCAGTTGCGCGTGCCGGCCTCGTCCACCTTCGCGGCCATTTTCTCCGGTTCGTTATAGTCCGCGTGGAACTGCTTCAGGTAATGCGCCGGTGCATAGATGAAGAGCGGGCGCGGCCCCGCCAGGGCTGGCAGGAGGAACGGATTGGGCGCATCCCAGGTGTAGCGCACGGTCCAGCGGTCCAGCACCTCGAAACGGGGCCGCTTTCCATCCACCATCAGTTCGTTCGGCGGGCCGAACGGGTAGAGGTCCTCGTTGCTGGCGACATCCTCCCAGAAGTAGCGGAAATCCTCCGAGGTAAACGGCTCGCCATCGGACCAGCGATGTCCACGGCGAATGTGAAAGGTGAATACCCTGTCATCCTCCACCTCGAAGTCACGCAGGATATCCGGTGTCAGCTCCAGCTCGCGGTTATATCCCACCAGGCGTGCGTATCCGTACACCATCATCATGCGGATATCCTTGGAGGCGCCGAAGATGAGGCGCATGGTGCCGCCGTGTTTTCCCGCGCTGGAATCGCCGTGCAGTTCCGCCACCGCGGGTTCCTCGGGCAGCCGCTCGGCGAGCACGGGCAGTTCCCCGGAAGCCACCCTGCTGGCCAGGAATGGGCTGTCCAGGGCCGCATGACCACTGCCCCAGGCCAGCGCCAGCAGTGTCGGGACCAGTCGAAGGAGGACGGATTTCATGCCGGCATGCCGGCCGTAGAGCCGGGTTGCATGCGCACGAGATGATCTGCACCTACCGGCTGCAGACGGTTGGCGCCGGTCTCGGCATAGGGTGCCGGCCACTCGGCGGCTTCTCCCGGTTCCGCGATGTGGTCGAAGTCCAGCGGCCGAGCCAGGTCCGCTACCGGGATGGAATCGAGTAGCGTGCGGGTGTAGGGATGCTGCGCCGAGCGGAACAGGCGCTCCGAGCGAGCCACCTCCACCAGCGCCCCACGATGCATCACCGCCACCCGGTCGGAGACATATTCCACCACCGCCAGGTTATGGGAGATGAACAGGCAGGAGAGCCCCAGTTCCTGTTGCAGGTCGCGCAGCAGGTTGAGTACCTGGGCCTGGATGGAGACGTCCAGCGCGGAGACCGGTTCGTCGCAGATGAGCAGGTCGGGGCGCAGGGCCAGCGCGCGGGCGACGCCGATACGCTGCCGCTGACCGCCCGAAAAGCTGTGCGGATAGCGTCGCAGGAATCGCGGGTCGAGGCCCACCAGCTGCATGAGCTCCTTGCAGGCTTCCTCCTGGTAGTCACGATCCCCCAGCCGGTGGATGACCATTGGCTCGCGCAGAATATCGAATACCGTCATGCTGGGGTTCAACGAACCGACCGGATCCTGGAACATGTATTGTACACGGCTCCGGTAGGCGAACAGCGCGTCGTCCTCGAGGCTTTCGACATGGTATTCCCGCTCCCGGTCGTGGAATATGATCTCGCCGCTGTCGGGCAGGATCGCGTGCGCGATGAGCTTGCCGAGGGTGGATTTTCCGCTGCCGCTCTCGCCTACCAGGCCAACGCATTCGCCGCGCTGAATAGTGAGCGAAACCTTGTTCGCGGCAATCACCCGCGCCGGTTCCGCGCCCAGCGACCAGGCAGACTGCCGCTGGCCGAAGGCCTTGCTGACCTCGCGCAGTTCGAGGATGGGCGCATCACCACCTTCGACCGGCGCCGTCTCCTTCGCCGACTGGCGCCGCGCCAGGAACTGGTCGAAGTCGGCATGAATCTCCCGGATCGGCACGAGCCGCTGGTTGCGACCGCGATCGATATCCGGCACCGCGCGCAGCAGGGCACGGGTGTATTCGTGTCCAGGATTGCTGAACAACTGGCGCACGCTGCCGCTTTCCATGACCTCGCCGTGGTAGACGACCACCACGTCATCCGCGACGTTGGCGACCACGCCGAGGTCGTGAGTGATCATCAGCACCGCCATGCCGAGCTGCTGCTGCAGGCGGCGGATCAGCTTGAGGATCTGCGCCTGGATGGTGACATCGAGGGCGGTGGTGGGTTCATCGGCGATAAGTAGTGCCGGGCGGCAGACCAGCGCCATGGCGATCATGGCGCGCTGGCGCATGCCGCCGGACAGTTCGAACGGATACGAGCCGAAGGCCCGTTGCGGGTCGGGAAAACCGACCATGCCCAGCATCTCCAGGCAGAGTTCCTCGCCCTCGCGGCGCGAGACCTCGCGGTGCAGGTGCAGCGCTTCCGAGACCTGGTCGCCCACGGTATGCAGTGGCGACAGCGAGACCATGGGCTCCTGGAAGATCATCGAGATCCGGCCGCCGCGATAGTCGCGTATGCGCTCGCCGTCCGGATCCAGTGTCAGAAGGTCCACCGGCGCACCATCGCCCTCGTGCCAGAGAATGCTGCCCTCGTCGGCCACCGCGTTGCCGGGTAGCAGGCTCATGATACTGCGCGCGATCACGGTTTTTCCGGAGCCGGATTCTCCGACCAGGGCGAGGGTGCGTCCCGGCTGCACGTCGAAGGATACCCCTCGCACCGCGTCGATCCTGCTGTCATGGGCCTGAAACCGGACCCAGAGGTTCTTGATCGATAGCAGGGGGGAATCCATGTCGCCGGCGGATGCGTGGGTTCAGTGGAAGGAGTAATCGTAGCGCAATTCGCTATCGCCGAGCACCTGGGCATGGAACGAGACGATGATGCGGTCATCGTCGCCGTTGTAGGGAAAGACCATGTGCTTTAAATGGGCGGGAAAGATCACCAGCTTGCCGTCCTCGGGAAAGGAATCCCAGGTAGAGGACTGCAGGTAGAGATTGCCGAGATCGCCGTGACCGCCGGCCTGGTATTCCATGTGCGGGCCATAGAAGCGGGTGATGCCGTTGGGCATGCCGTTGTCACCGGTCTCGCCGGCCTTGCGACTGCTCTGGCCGGACTGGACGTAGTACACCCCGGACCAGGAGCAGTTTCCGTGCACATGGGTCTCGTGAAATCCGTAGCCGTTGCTGACCTGGAACCATAGACCCGTTATGTGAATGTTGATCGACTGCTTCTTGCCCCAGAAGCGCCCGTTGGTGGCGGATGCGATCTCGAACAAGCCGTCCATGATGAACTGTTGCAGCTCTTTCAGCGCGGCATTTTCCGTGTCCGCGGAAAAATTGTCCGGGCTGCTGTACATCGGTCCCGGCGGTCCCGGGTTGGCGGCGCGGTATTCCGAGAAGTATCGGATCAGTTCCGGGTTGACCTTCTGGAACTTGCCGAACTTGCGCGTCAGGATCGACACCGGCCACAGCTCGGTGATGTTGGGATTGCGGGCCATGAAATGGGGCGTGGTCGGGCGGGTGTGAAATCGGATAGCGCGCGGACGGTCCGGCATTATAGGAAATTCCCGACGGCGCGCACCACCGGTCAAGGGGAATGGATCAGGGAGTTATGACCCCGGCCTCCGCCAGTTCCGCGAACGAGGGATACCAGATACCACTGTGGGGGGCGTGAAAGGCGCGTTCGAGAAACGCCTCGCTGACACCCGATTCGCGCATCAATTCGATGTCGTGTTCCTGTTCGCTCGCGGGGTCGTAGAACGGTAACTCGTGACGAAGATTGCTGTAGTCCACGGCATACTGGTGAAAGCCGAGGCGCGCCTCCGTGCCCAGGGTGCGCGGCGTGCCGCCGAGGAAGGCAATCACGCAGGCGGAGCTGCAGGTGGCGTCGACATGGGTCGCGAGGTCGTGATCGATGGCGATGCGGCGCAGGCCACGACCTTCGTAGATCGATCCGCCGGGACTGTCAAGCACCAGCCGGTTGCCGCCGGGATGCCCGGCGAGGAAGGCGCGGAAATCGCGCGTGATGCCGAAGTCGATCTCGCCTTCGATGGTGTAGTTGCGCCGTTCACGATCATAGGCAAAAAGGTATTTCGGATCCGGTATCACCACCACCCGGTCCTGCTCCTGGCGGATGAACACCATGGTCTGGATCGATTCGATGGCGCAAACGAGCAATACCAGAACCGCCACCGGCAATGCGCTCAGCAGGGAGATCTTTACCCCGCTCATGGCATAGCGAAGATGGTGCCTCTCGGCGAAATCGAGCAGGCGGGCGCCGGCCCACGGCAGCAGAATGAGCTTGGGCAGCAGGACCAGGATGATGCCCGCGATCAGGGTAATTTGACCGCCACGCACCAGCGGAATCGCAACCAGCAGATCCAGCGCAACGAGGAAGAATACGGGTAGCAGGAAGTCCCTGCCGATGTCCCGCCAGAACCGCGGAATGTCGGAATCAGACTCGTCGGTGACGGGATTCGATG
>JAUILZ010000054.1 GCA_030432755.1 Gammaproteobacteria bacterium
CCGCCCACACTGGACTGCCCGTGGGCCGATACGGCCACCAGGCCCGGAAGTACTGCCGCAACAGCTAAAGTCAAAAGTTTGCGTTTCATGATCAGGGGTCTCCTTATTGGCTGATGAAAATTTAAAAAAATGCGTAATCTCTACGTGCCCTCTCTAACGCAGCCAGTGTAGAAAAGTTTCACCTCCCAATATGTGAAGTCAGTCACACTTATACTGTGATGACCATCACAACGGCCCGAACGCTGTGAACGGGGTTGTACCGGGCGGCAAAAAGACTGGCCCTCCACATCCTGGAGGCCCTGAATCGAGGCGGGACTGCACCACTGCTCCCGGGAGGTTCAGAGCCATCCAGCTACAGCCCGAATACCTCACCAGCCGGAAACGGGCCCGGTTGTACTCGCCTGAAATCGCGGAACAATTCTTTGACTCAGGTGCAACATTCCAGGTCACAGCACGTGTTGGCCCGGTTCCTATCCCGGCCCTGCCATGTTCAGGAGCGCCTGGACTTGCGCTTCACTCACACCACAGCTACGGCTATGGTGTTCCCTCCAGCGCGGCGTCCAACCGCCCCTGCCCTGCGTCAGCATCCGGGATGCTGGTGAGGTATTCGGGCCAGTGGTGTGTCCGATAGAGTGTAGGCCTGTCCCGGCGAAAAATCCAATCCATGCCACGACCCCCTCGGCCACCTGCTGCCGGGCATCACCGTACGCAGGGCAAACGGCGGAAAATCAGCGTGTTACGCCGGATTTTGCCAGATTTCCAGTATCCTGCCGTCGCGCACGAGGAAGGCCCAGTGGTCGCCGTAGCGCCAGATCTCGCCGAGGCCCGATGCCTGGCGCACCAGCGGCTCGCCACAGCAGTCGCGGAGCGCGTCAAGGGTGTTCACCGGGGCGGGAATCCTGCGGCGCAAAAATTCGCGGTCGCCGGCGAGGTAGCGCGCAGCGCCATCGGTATCCAGGGTTCCCTCTCGAGTCAGTGGATCGCCGTCCAGCGACAGTGAAAATCTCCAGCCCGGCGCGTCCCGTGTTGACGGCGACTGCGCGCCGAAATGGAGCGCCACCGTGGCGTCGACGTCCGCGGCGCCGCCGCCGGGAGCGGGCTGTCGCCCCAACCTGAGGTCCACTACTTCCCGGTAGGGCGAGGGAATCGCAGCGCGATCTGCCGCCAGCTCGAGCCAGAGCTGCGCCGCCTCCTCACCACGGCCCGCGCGCTCGAGCAACTGCGCCAGGTTGTAGCGCAGCAGCGGGCCCGCTTCCGCGGCACGGGGCGTCACCGCCGCCAGCGCCACCGGCAGGTAGTCCACGCTGCCGTCCAGGCTTTGCAGCATCGAGATCTGCCACAGCACCTCGAGCTCCGCATTGTCCGGCGCCACCTGGCGCGCATCCGCGAGTACCGCGGCGGCGTTGTTGTATCGGCCAAGGTAAAAGTAGGCGGTGGACAGGTTCAGATAGGCGTCCAGGTATCCCGGATCCTGCTTCAGCGCGAGCTGGAAGAATTCCACTGCCTCGGCAAGCAGGCTTTCGAGCGTCGTGATGCTACGCGTATTCGCCAGCGCGGAACTCTCCGGCGTGGTGTCCACCGTCGCGGGGAACCAGTAGAGCCGGTCGAGATCGACGCTCAGCAGGTCGAGGGCTTTCTGCAGGCGAATGTAGCCGAGATTGTTGTATACCTCGCGCGCCGGAAAGGTGGTCAGTACCTGGCGGAAGATCTTCTCCGCCACCTCGAGGTTGCCGAGATGGGTGAGCGCCACGCCGACGCGGTAGAGCTCCGCCAATTCGAGGAGGGTGCCGGCGCGCGCCTGCAGGTAAGCCGCCCGGTCGGCGGGCCCGAGGTGGTAGTTGCCCGGGCCGGCGCTGGTCTGCTCGGTCCAGTAATGAAAGAAGCTCACCGCCTCATCGGTGACCAGCCGCCTGGTTTCGTAGCCGGCAAGCGCGGCGTAGATGAAACCCCGGTCATCGGCACGCAGCTCGCGGTCACGCACGATGGTGCGCCATTCCCCGGAATCGGCGCCCACCAGGCCGGAGCGCTCGCCGATGAAACGGAACACATCCGAGGCCTGTTCGCCGGCACGGTCGCTGAGCGCAAGGTAGACGTCCCGGTGCCAGTAATCGTCCTCGGCCAGGTGTCCAAGCTCGTGGCCGAGGATCATGGCGAGGCGCACGTCTCCCTGCTCCGGGGAGACGCCGCGGTAGCAGACCTCCACCGCTCCCCGGGTCAGCACCACCGTGTTGTCAGGCAGGGCGATGGCCCAGGGCCAGCTGTCACTGTCAACCAGCAGCAGCCGGGGCGCCTTGTATTCCGCCTTGTCCGCCACGCGCAGCAGGCGGCGGAATACCTCGTCCACGCGTGCGGCCAGTGCGTAACCCGACGAATCGACCATACCGAAGGTCAGGCGATAGAAGTCGCTTCGAGAGCGCGGGTCTTCCCCCTCGTTGGCGTCCGCCTGCACGCCGACAAGAAGAACGAGTCCGGCAAACGCGGAACGGATAGCCGGGATACACCGCGTGGCCATGATCAGCGCCTCAGGAAAGGGCGTACCGGGTGCGCAGTTTCAACAGCAGCCGGGACGCCTGCGCCAGTTGATCGTCGTCAAGCGCATCCGCCTCGCCGAGAGCCTGCAAAGCGTCCAGGTCGCGCGCAAGCTCAGTGGTCAACTGGCCACCCGTTTCCAGCAGGGCGCGCACATCGGCGGCTCCCGCGAGAGCCTCGGACACCGCTTCGCCATCGTCCTCCCCCGCGATACGGGTAAGGAGGTAACCGGACTCCACCCATTGCCCGAACACGAACACCGCTGACTGCCCGCTGCGGCTGTAATGTGCCTGCAGGCGGTCGCCCATGTCATGGATTGCGCTGGCGTCCACCGTTTCGGGGCGCTCTATGGCGGCCATCTCGCCAAATCCGTCGACCACGGAGCCGACGACATCCTCGAGTTGGGTGTCATCGGGTGATTCGGAGAGGCTCACCAGGTCGACGAACAGCATCCCGGCGCGAAACGCGCGGGAAAACTCGCTCCCCGACGAGGCGAATCCAAGCTGGATCTCTCCCAGGCGGCCCAGTTCCGCCGACACCCGGGCCGGATTGTCGCGCAACAGGTTGGTCTGCTGCGCCACGAGATCAGTGCCGAGACCGGATTGACCGAGGTCCAGCACCAGCGGCGCTACCGCGAGCACGATCGCTGCGGCCGCGGCAAGCGGTATCCAGTTCGAAGGCCTGAAACCGGCGAAACGCGAGCGCGTGGACTCCTGTTGCCGGTTGCCCGCCATCGATTCGCGATTGGCGCGGCGCTGGCGCCCGCTGTCGAGGTCATGGAGTTCTCCGCCCGGCTTCCCCGCCGCGTCACGTTCGGGATACAGTTCCCTCGCTCGCGCGCTGATCTCCGCCATGTGCTTTGCGGCCGCGGCCTCGAATGTCATCTCCCGGGCAGCTTCCATGATGGGCCGATAGCGCCCCCAGGGAATGCCATCCCGGCTCTCGCGATAGTGCCGGTACAGGGCATTGATGCGATCCTCGTCCCAGTTCATCGCCATTTCTCCATCCCCTCCGCGAGCGACTTGAGGCTGGCGCGGTAGCGCGTCTTGAAAGTATTCACCGGGATGTTGAGCAGGTCGGCGAAATACTGTTCCGTGAGTTTTTCGCGCTTGTCGGCGCGGCGCGCCTGGGTCCAGACGAGAAACACCAGGTTATCCAGGCAATCCATATCCACCGTGTCCAGTTTGCCATTGGCATACTGGAGGAGCTTGTCCCGGGTATCGCGAAAGATCCGCCACGCGGTCTCCACTTCGAGGCCGTTGAGTTCGGCGAGATGCTGCCACTCGAGGGGCTGTGCCTCGTCCCAGAACTCGGACTCATGCCGTAGCAGGTAGACCAGGCGCTGCTCGCAGGACAGCGAGGGTATGACCTGGTGGACCAGGGTTTCCATCGCTTCGCGACCCAGCGCGCGTCGTTCCTCGTCGATGCCATCGTCGCCCTGGAGCTCGAAGGCGCCGTACTCGCTTGCATCCGCGCCCTCGTCGTCGAACAGCGAAACCTCGGAGGCTGAACGGTCGCCGCGCCAGTGATCCTTCAGCAGGTTGCTGGCGATGGTATTGAGGTAATGCTCGAATTTCTGATCGTCGCGATAGTCCGCGAGGTTACCGAGCACCCGCATCCACAGGGTCTGGCAGAGGTCGTGGGCCTGGTCGTCATCGCGGATCTTCGCGGCGAAACGACGAAACAGTCGCTGGTAGTGACGGCGCAGCAACGTGTCGAAGGCGTGCTGGTTACGCGCATCGACAAATTCGTGGATCAGTTCGCCATCGGTCAGGGACTGGAGATTCATCTTGAGCAGGATTGCGGGTTGGTATGATGCGAGTCGGGACATGCTCTGCTGCCGGTCAGTCGGTTTGCAGTCATTACCCGTTGCCCGTTGATCCTGGTCGCCCCGCGGCGCCTGGACCCGCGAAAATGGCCCTTCGGATAATAACCGTATCGTAGCGGGATTGGTAACCCCGTTTCCTCCCCGTGACTAACGCGGCGCATTGAAAAAGGTTTGCCTGGCGTTGCGGCGACCAGTCGCCGATCACCCGGCCCGGAAACAGAAACGGCAAACCCCCGTCACCGGGGGTCTGCCGCGCCGGACTTGCCGGACTGGCGCCATGGAGGATCCCCCATGGCGCCTGGTCTGCCTCAGTCGACGGAACCGATGCTCGCCTCGTTCGTGTTGCCGATGCCAACGTTGTTCTGCAGCACCGCGCCCACACGGGTGTTGGTGCTCACGTCTCCGCCAACATTCGCATCCACCACCGAGCCGATGTTCGCCTCGTTCGTGTTGCCGATGCCAACGTTGTTCTGCAGCACCGCGCCCACGCGGGTGTTGGTGTCAACGTCTCCGCCAACACGGCTGTCAACCACGGAGCCCACATTGGCCTCGTTCGTGTTGCCGATGCCGACGTTGTTCTGCAGAACCGCGCCCACACGGGTGTTGGTGTTCACGTCTCCGCCTACACGGCTGTTAGCCACGGAACCGATATTGGTCTCGTTGGTGTTGCCGATGCCGACGTTGTTCTGAAGAACCGCGCCCACACGGGTGTTGGTGTCAACATCTCCGCCTACACGGCTGTCAACCACGGAGCCAACATTGGCCTCGTTGGTGTTGCCGATGCCAACGTTGTTCTGCAGCACCGCGCCCACGCGGGTGTTGGTGTTCACGTCTCCGCCTACACGGCTGTTAGCCACGGAACCGATGTTGGTCTCGTTGGTGTTGCCGATACCGACGTTGTTCTGAAGAACCGCGCCCACACGGGTGTTGGTGTCGACGTCTCCGCCCACACGG
>JAUILZ010000037.1 GCA_030432755.1 Gammaproteobacteria bacterium
CCACGTTGTTCCACCGTGCAGACTGCCCATACGAGCATCGAAAACGACGAGAGCTACGCTATCGTCAGGCCCTCGACAGGCAGGTCGAAATACCGATGTGAAAACGTTCCGGACAGTAGTGAGCCTACGCTGGCGTTTCGTCTTTCGGGCACCCGGTAGAGGCTGGAATCTATTCCTGTTCCGACGCCAGCCAGCGCCCCACGTCCGGCAACAGTTTCGCCTGCGCGCGCGCGCTCACCATGAGGCCGATATGGCCGCCGCAGAAGCGCATCTCGCGGTAATGCTGCGCGTCCACGTAGTCACCCAGGGCAGCGGAGGACTCCGGCGGCACGAGGTGATCGTTGTCCGCGAACACGTTGAGTACCGGCATGTCCAGGCGTGACAGGTTCACCGGCTCGCCGCGAAGTTGCAGGGTTCCCTCCACCAGTGCATTGTCCTGGTAGAGTCGGCCCATGAACTGGGCGAAGGCGCGTCCCGGTTGATCGGGACAGTCATGCGCCCAGCGATCCATGCGCAGGGAAAAGGCGAGATCGCGCTCTTCGTCTCCCAGGCCGATCAGTTTCACGTGACGGCGCAGGTCGTCGAACGGGCGCGCGAACTGGAACATCAACGTGATCAGCCCCCCGGGAATATTGACCGGGTGTGCCGCGAGACGATCGAAGTGAACCTTGCGTGACCAGTGGCGTATCAGGCTGTCGCCCCGATGGAAGTCCACCGGGGTTACCAGAAGCGCAAGCCGGCGTACGGATTGCGGACGCAGGCAGGCATGGCTCAGCGCGAAAGTGCCGCCCTGGCAAATGCCCGCGAGGTTGATCCGTTGATGACCCGTCAATGCGCTTACGCGCGCCATCGCCTCTCCGACGGCGTCGAGCACGTAGAGCGAGAGATCATTGTCCTTGTCCGCCTCCGTGGTACGCTGCCAGTCCACCAGAAACACGCGGTTGCCGGTTTCCTGCAACCGTTGCACCAGTGAATGTGCGTGGTCGAGGTCGATGATGTCGGGGCGATTGACATGGGAGTAGACGATCAGCACCGGGACCTTTCCCCGCGGTTCCGCGTCGACGAACTCGCGCAACTGGAATGCCCCCTGCTCCTCCACCAGGCGATTGTCGCTGGCGAAGTCCGTCGACGCCGGATTGGCCGCGGCCTCGCGGTTGAACACGAGATATCGTTCACGGAACCGGGCGAGCTCCGCTTCCACGTCGCCGCGTTTCCTGTCGCTCAAGCTTCCGACCCCGCGGCCACCCAGTCGATACAACCGTTGACCATTCTGCCAAGCAGGTCTGCAAACGGGTCGGAGCGCACCACGCGCGCATAGGCGCCGTCACAGGCCCTCGCCCACGCGTCGAAGAATCCGGGGAAATCCGGCAGGACGCCGGTGTCGTCCACGAATTCATCCAGCAATCGGGTCATGGCTTCCGTGCCCGCGGCGCGCACCTCGGCGGTCAGTGCGCCCATCTCTTCGCCTAGTTCGCCGTCGAGCATGGACCAGGGCCCACCCGGCAATGTGCCGGCCGCGGCCACCTGGCGATTGAATCCTTCCTGCCAGACCGCGGTCAGGTTGTCCCGCAACGATTCCAGGACCGACCGGTCGTACCGGGCCAGCGGCAGCGCAAGAAGCGCCGCATAACACTGGCCGACCTGGATGTAACAGGCGCCGGAAAACAGGTACTTCTGGAAGGGTCCCGGATCGGTGGGAGAAAGACTCACGGGATACAGGGTTTGGTGCCGCTACTAGCGGTGACGCGATTGCTGATCGAAGAATGAGGCAGTATCCGGCAACTGTGGCAGCGGCATTGCGAAAGGCGTGGAACGTACCGCCCCGCGATGATTTCCGGCCACCAGCAGACCCTCGTAACGGCTCGGCATGGGATTGGGGGACAGGGCCACGGCATCGTCCGCGGCATAGACGCAGATAAACAACGTACGCGGCGCCCGTGACCGGTTCGCCGAGGATCCGTGCAACAGCCGGGTATGCATCAGGCAGGCGCTGCCGGCGGGGCCGGTGCAGGTTACCGCTCGCGCCTCGCAGTCCGCGGCCACGGAATCCGCCACCGACCCGGTGAAGACCCCGTCGTGCCAGAGCGAATGGATCTCTCCACGGTGCGATCCGGGCAACACCTTGAGCGGTCCGTTTTCCGCGGTCACGTCATCGATGAAGATCAATACCGTCACCACGTCGTCGTTGCTGTGCGGGGTGAAGCTGAAGTCCTGGTGCCATTTCACCACCGTCGCGCTACCGGGCAGCTTGGAGTTGATCTTGCTGTGATGGAAGCGGATGTCCGGACCAAGCACGCGCGTCAGGAATTCCGGGATTCTCCCCTCGGCCATGACGCGATAGCAGGCATCGGAAACCTCGACCGGAGCATTCACCCTGCGGAGGGCCGGCGTCGTGGCGGAATGCCCCCGCTCCACGTCGAAGCGCGGCTTGCCGTTGATGGTTTCACCCCAGGGCGCGTCATGATCGCGGCTGTCTTCCACCCAGCGGTCAAAGTCGGCACGCAACGCGGCCAGCGACGCAGCATCCACCTCGTCCTCGATCACGAGGTAGCCGTTTTCGCGGAAGAATTCCGCGCGCCCGGCATCCAAATCGGCTGGTTTCATATTTCGATCACTGGGAGCGGGAGGTTCGCGCGACAGTATACCGCGCCCGTGCAATACGGGATCAGAACAATGCCGCCTGGCGGCTTACAAGCGCGTCGAATTCGAGGCCGATAAACGGCAGCACGGCGTCGGCCACCGGTTTCAACTGGCGCTCGATATAGTGATCGTAGTCGAGCGGATTGTCGCGGTACTCCACCGGCTCCGGCCCCGCGGTGGTGATCACGTAATCGATCCAGCCCCGGTCCTGGTAACGCAAGCGCTTGCCAAGCGCCTGGTTGCGCTCGTCCGCGAGGCGCGCCGCGCGCACGTGAGGCGGCACGTTGCGCACATACGCGGAGAGCTTGCGCCGGAGCTGCTTGCGATACACCAGGTCGGCATCGTGGCTGCCCGCCAGCGTCTCTTCCACCGTCTCGCGAACCAGCGCGCACGGATCGCGGTCATGGAACACGTGATCGTAGAGCGACTGCTGGAAATCCCGCGCGAGCCGTGTCCAGTCGGTGCGCACGTTCTCGAGGCCCTTGAACACGATCCGGTCCGCGGCATCTCCCTCCCCCGCCACCAGCCCGGCATAGCGCTTCTTGCTGCCCGCCTCGGAGCCGCGCACCGTGGGCATGAGGAAGCGGCTGAAATGGGTTTCGAACTCGAGCTCGAGGAAGCAGTCGATATCGAAGCGTGCGCGTATCTCGCGTTGCCAGCGCGCATTGATGTCCCGCGCCAGCGTGTCGCCGATGGCGCGGCAGCGCTCGGCGTCCAGTGATTCGTCCAGGTGCACGAACAACGAATCGGTATCGCCATAGATCACGGCATAACCCTCGTCCTCGACCCAACGCGCGGTGGTCTGCATGATCTCGTGTCCACGCAGCGTGATGGAACTGGCGAGACGGGTATCGTAGAAACGGCAGCCACCTGAGCCGAGCACGCCGTAGAACGAATTCATCAGGATCTTGATCGCCTGTGAGCGCGGTTGATCGTTGTTGCGCTTGGCCTGGTCGCGCTGGGCCCAGAGGTCGGTGATGATGCCGGGCAGGTAGTGCCGGTGGCGATGGAATTTGGCGTCGCGGAAACCATCGATGGCCTCATCCGGATGCGCGAGTCCCTCCACCAGGCCCATGGGATCGATTCGGAAGGTGCGGATGATGGACGGATAGAGGCTCTTGAAATCCAGCACCAGTACGTTGCGATAGAGCCCGGGGCGCGAGTCCATGACATAGCCGCCGGGGCTGGCGAGGCCGCCGTCCGGCGGCAGGTTGGGCGCGACGTAACCGCCGCGGTGCAGGCGCGGCAGGTAGAGGTTGGTGAATGCCGCCACCGATCCGCCCGCGCGATCCAGCTCCAGCCCGGTGATCTGGCTACGCAAGACCAGGTAGTCGATGATGTTGGTGGCGTCGAACACGTCCAGCACGAGGCGGCAGTCCTCCAGGTTGTACGCCGCCAACGCCGGCTTGTCGTGGAGGAAGTTGTGGCGGATCTCGGCGTAACGGTCGTCGACGTCCTGGTCCACCTTCTTGCCGCGGCCGAGGAGTTCGCGCGATACGTTTTCGAGGGAAAAACTGGTGAAGCTCCAGGTTGCCGAGCGCAATGCCTCGATACCGTCGATTGCGACCCGCCCCGGTATCGACGCCCAGCCCTTGCCCGGGTCGCCGCGCGCGTCGCGCCACTGGGCCTCGGTACCGCCGCGCCCAATGGTCATCGGCACCCGGCAGCGCTCCGCGCGCTCCATCAGGATGCGCAGGTCGAAGTTCACCAGGTTCCAGCCGACGATGAGGTCCGGATCCAGGGCATTGATCCGCTCGCACAACAGCCTGAGCAGCACGGATTCGTCCGCGACCCAGTGGATACGCGTGTGGTCGCTGGGCTCGGGACCGCCGATGACCAGCACCTCGCCGGGATCCGCCCCATCGCCGGCGAGGCCCACGGACCAGAGTTCCCCGTCCATGGCGCATTCGATATCGAGGGATAGCAGCCTGGGACGCGGGCGGTAATCCGCGGCGCGCAGTCGGGCCTCGCGGACTTCGAGGTACCCCTCCCGCTCAACCACGTCACCTGTCCAGGCCACGCCACCGCGGGCGAATCGCTCCATGAGGTATCGATCGTGGAGGCGGAAGTCGCCCTCGAACACGTCGATGCCGCGGCTTCCCAGCAGGTCCTGGGCGGTGTACTGGTCGGCGATACTGCGGGTATACAGTGCGGCCACGGGCTCGCCGGCGAAGGTCCTGAGAGCGAGCGGCGATACCTCCACCGAGGCGCCCAGTGGCCGGAGGATATCCACCGCCCGGGTTGCTGCTGCTGCGGGAAGGAAACACACGGGGCGTTCACCATGCACGAGGAGTCGCACCGGGCCATCGTCCGACGCCAGCCAGAACTCGATCTCGGTGCCGCCGCGCCGGTCGCGGCTCGACCGGGTCAGCAGGAATCCTTCGCCGGTGCGCGCGGTCATGAAATGGCAATGGTGGTGTATGGCCTGCGCATGCTTTGAATGATAGTGTCAGAGATAACCCAGCGCCACTTCTGCGCAACGCGCGTCATCCAGGAACAAAGTCATGAGCCTGCTGCAGGACCTGATACCCAACCTGCGCCAATCCGGCTGGCGCACCAGCGCCCTGGGCCGGCGATTGTTCGGCCCCGGGGAACGAGACATCCTCGAACTTTGCCGGATGATGATGGATTCGGACGGCGAGTACTCCAGTCTCGTCCTCGCGGAGCGCATCTTCGATGCCTACGGCGAACTGGATGACGAAAAACGGCTCGCCTTCTTCCACGCGCTCAACGACGAGTTCGATCTCGACATCGAGGGCCTGCAATCGCTGGCGGGAGAATACGCGAATGAGCCCACGCCCGACCGCTTTCGCGCCCTCGGTGCGGCGGCGGAGCCGCGTCGCCAGGAACTGTTCCGCCGGCTCAACCTCGCCCCCGGCGGCACCCGCCGCCTGGTGCGTATGCGCGAGGACCTGCTCGAACTCGTGCGCGCGCATCCGATGCTGCGCCGGGTGGACATCGACTTCCGCCACCTGTTCGCCTCCTGGTTCAACCGCGGCTTCCTCGTCATGCAACCGGTGGACTGGACCACGCCGGCCCATATCCTCGAGAAGATCATTGCCTACGAGGCGGTGCACGAGATCCGAAGCTGGGAGGAACTGCGCCGCCGGCTCGAACCCTCCGATCGCTACTGTTTCGCCTTCTTCCATCCCGCCATGGAGGACGAGCCACTGGTATTCGTGGAGGTCGCGCTCACCGATCACATGCCTGCGCGCATCGACGAGATTCTCGACCGCGAGCGCGAGGAACTCGATCCCGACGAGGCAAGCTGCGCGGTGTTCTACTCGATCTCCAACTGCCACCGCGGTCTTGCCGGGGTGTCCTTCGGCAACTTCCTCATCAAGCAGGTGGCGACCCGTCTCAAGCAGTCGTTTCCCGAACTGCGCTCCTTCGTCACGATCTCCCCGGCGCCCGGGTTCCGCCGCTGGCTTTCCTCCACGGAGGAGGATGCCGCCAGGGCATTGCCCGACGGAAATACCGATGCCGATGACCTCTTGCCGTTGGCCGCCCGCTACTATCTCGAGGCAAAATCCCCCTCCGGCGAGCCCCTGGATCCGGTGGCGCGTTTCCACCTGCGCAACGGCGCCGAACTCGCGCGCCTCAATGCCGGCGCCGATCTGTCCGACAAGGGTCGCGAGCAATCACTCGGCCTGATGGTGAACTATGTTTACGACCTCGCCCGGGTGGAGGAAAATCACGAGAATTACATGAAGCATCACAAGGTTGTCTGCAGTAGCGCCGTGCGCAAGTTGCTGCCCACCTGATCCCGCAAGACCCCGGCAAGTTTCCATGTCCAATTACCTGATCGACCGGCTGCTCGCGCCCCGCGAACGGTCGGAAAAGCCTTTCCTGATACTCCCTGATGACTCGGTGATGACCTACCGGGAATTCGCCTCCGGAGTAAACCGGGTGGCGAACTGTCTCGTTGCCGGTGGCCTGGTCCCCGGAGACCGGGTCGCCGCCCAGGTGCCCAAGACCTGGCGCACCCTGGCGCTCTATCTCGGCGCCGTAAAAGCCGGCGGCGCCTTCCTGCCGCTCAACGGCGCCTATACCGCGGGCGAGGTGGGGTACTTCGTCGAAAACGCCGAGCCCCGCTTCCTGGTCTGCGATCCCGCTGCGCTCGCCGCGCTGGCGCCCCTGATGCCGTCCGCGGATTCGGTACTCACCCTGGACGCCGACGGCGGCGGTACCCTCACCGACGCCGCGGATGTCTGTGGCGATGCCTTCAACGCGGTACCGCGTGATGCGGACGATCTCGCCGCGATCCTCTATACCTCGGGCACCACCGGTCGATCCAAGGGCGCGATGCTCACCCATGACAATCTCTGGTCCAACGCAGAGGTGCTGACCGGGAGCTGGCGCTTTACCGAAGATGACGTGCTGCTGCACGCGTTGCCCGTATTTCATACTCATGGCCTGTTCGTCGCCAGCAACGTGCTCATGGTGGCCGGCGGGCGGATGATCTTCCTGCCCGGTTTCGAGCGCGATGCGATGATCCGCAACCTGCCGCGCGCCACGAGCATGATGGGGGTGCCCACTTTCTATACCCGCCTGCTGGACGATCCGCGCTTCGACCGCGATCTGGTGGGCCATATTCGCCTGTTCGTCTCCGGCAGCGCGCCGCTGCTGGCGGAAACCCATGTCGCCTTCGAGGAACGCACCGGCCACCGCATCCTCGAGCGCTATGGCATGACGGAGACCGGGATGAACACCTCCAATCCCTATGACGGCGACCGCCGCGCCGGCACCGTGGGCCCTGCCCTGCCCGGGGTGGAGATTCGCGTGGTGGACCCCGAAACCGGCGCGACGTTGCCAGCCGGCGAAATCGGCATGGTCCAGGTGCGCGGGCCCAACGTGTTCCCGGGCTACTGGCGCATGCCGGAGAAGACCGCCGAGGAATTCACCGAAGACGGCTTTTTCATCACCGGCGATCTCGGCACCCTGAGCGAGGACGACTACCTCACCATCGTCGGTCGCGGCAAGGACCTCATCATCTCCGGCGGCTACAACGTCTATCCCAAGGAGATCGAACTGGTACTCGACGCCCTTCCCGGGGTCGGCGAGTCCGCGGTGATCGGCGTGCCGCACCGGGACTTCGGCGAGGGCGTGGTGGCGGTGCTCACCGGTGATTCCCCGCCTTCCGAGGAACAGGTGCGCGAACTTGTGTCCGACCAGTTGGCTCGATTCAAGCAGCCAAAGAAGGTATTCCACGTGGATGCCCTGCCGCGTAACAGCATGGGCAAGGTGCAGAAGAACGTGCTGCGCGAGCAGTACGCGCACTGCTTTGACAAAACCTGATTCCGCGACATCCCGCAACATGAACAACCAGACCACCTTCCCCGCCGACGCCGACCGGGACGCGGTTACCGCCGCGGTGATGGAACACGGCTACGCCCTGATCCACGATCTCGCGCCCGACCTGGTCGCCGAAGCCGGGCGCGAACTTGCCCCGTATCTCGAGGCCACGCCATTCGGCAGCGCCGGTTTCCTCGGCGCCAGGACGCGTCGCACTGGCGCGCTGTTTCGCAAGTCCGTGGCCGCGCAACAACTCGCCATCCACGACATGGTCATGGGGGTCTGCGACCAGGTCCTGCTGCCACAATGCGCCCGCTACCAGCTCAACTTCAGCGGCGTGATGGAACTGCACCCCGGCGAGAAGGCCCAGGTGCTGCATCGCGACGGTGACCTGTACCCGTTCCGCAATCCGTACCCGGCCACTCTCGTGCAGACGATGTGGGCGGTGAGCGATTTCACCCGGGAAAACGGCGGCACCCAGGTGGTGCCGGGCAGCCATCTCTGGGACGAAAGCCGCAAGCCACTGGAGCAGGAAGTGATCTCCGCGGAGATGCCCGCCGGCTCGCTGCTGATCTACCAGGCCGGCACCCTGCACGGCGGCGGCGCCAATCGCGCGCACGCTCCGCGCACCGGTATCGCCTTCCAGTACAGCCTCGGCTGGCTGCGCCAGGAAGAGAACCAGCACCTCACCAATCCTCCCGAGGTGGCGCGTCACTATCCCCCCAGGTTACAGGCGCTGGTGGGATACGAGTACGGCGGTCCCTATCTCGGCTTCGTCAACGGTGACGACCCGGCGCGGTTGCTTGCCGACGACGGATACGACGGCCCGGCACTGCGCTCCCGTCCCGATATCGATGCTGCCCAGGCGCGGGTGCCCAGGTTCCGCTTCGAACACCCTGGCGAGGAGGCGTCGGAGCAGGCGGCCTGGACGTTATGATCCGGTGACCGCGGCTTCAGCGACACGCAACGCCTCGACGAACACGAACAGGACTCCGCCTTGTCGGCTCATTCCGCCCGCGCCAGGAACTGGCTGTAGTCTGAGGCAACGGCGCTGATCGCCGCTTCGAGAATGGCCGCACCCTGGTCGGGGGTGGCCAACGCGGAATGGGAGCCGACGCGTCCGTCGGGAAACTGCTGGCGATGCTGTTCCGGCGCGCCATGCCGGTCGCCACTGTGCGCGTCGATGTAATCCCGCGAAAGCTTCCGCGGCGGCTCGTCGGCGGCGCCCGGTTCGACGACGCGGTGTCTCACCTGGGTAATGGCGATCTCCGAGGGCGTGGCGTGCATGCCTTCCCATTCGCCGTAATACCGGCGGCGCAGGTCATTAACCGATTCAAAGTCCCACCAACTGCGCAGGCGCAGCGCTGCACCGGGAAAACGGCTGAACACCCGCCGCAGCGGTTGCAGGTTGGCGCCGTGCCCGTTGAGAAAGTAAACCGATTCGAAACCCTGTTGCAGCAGCGCGTCGACGATATCGGCAACCAGCGATTCGAAACTCTCTTCCGAAACCGAAATGGTCCCCGGGAAAGCCATGTTGAACGGCGCCGGGGTATAGGCAAGCGTCGGCGCGACGAAAGCGTCTACGCTGTCGGCAGCCGCCCCGGCGATGGTTTCGGCGCACAGTGCGTCGGTACCGATCAGGCCCATCGGTCCGTGCTGTTCCGTCGAGCCGGCGGGAACGATGATGCCGCGTGATCGTTGCAGGTAGGTATCGACCTCGGGCCAGGTGGCGTGATCCAGTCTCACTCCTTTTGCAGCCAGGCGGTTAATCGGGGTCGATAGGATTCGAGCTCTTCGGCGACAGCGGCATGGCGCCGATTGGAATCCAGGTAAGCCGCCACCGACCCCGGCACCTCGACGTCAAACCCGAGGGCCGGTTGCAGGGCGTCGATCCAGGCCATGGTGATGGGCAGTCCGCAATCACCCAGCGTCAGTTCGCCCTTGCCCGCCTCCGGATCCCGCTCCAGCATGACAGCCAGTTGCCGCAATCTCCGGTCGATGGCCGCGGCCTGGGTCTCGATGACGGCGGGATCGCGGCGGGTCTCGTCGATGCAGGGAAACAGCCTGCGCAGCTCGGGCTCCAGCCGGGTATCGTGAAAGCGCGAGCGTTCGCGAACCTTCGCGCGAAGTCGCGGATCATCGGGCAGCATGGCGGGCTCGGGGTGGAGTTGCTCCAGGTACTCGGCAATGGCTTCCGAGTCGGCGAGTTGCCAGTCGCCATCGACCAGGGCAGGCAGGTTGCCGGAAGGCACCAGGACCTTGTATTCCGCCGAGCCGTATCCGCCAGGCGGCGGCAATTCCCGCCATTCCAACTGCTTGTGCCGCAGCAGGATGCGCAGCTTGGCGCAGTAAAGGCTTAACGGAATGGCATAGAGGGTCAGCATGAAACCGGGGGCGGATTCTCCCGCCCCCCGGTCAGCCTGCAAATATTCGCGCTAGTTGGAGAGTTTCCACTTGCTCCCGAGTTCTTCGAAGAAACCGCCCTCCTGCTTCAACGCGATCCAGGTGTTGACATAGTTGATCCAGACCTGGTCGTCCTGCGGCAACAGCATGGCGATCGGGGTCGGCGCCTTGGGCGCGGACACCGGCACCACCATCATGTCGGGATACTGTTCGACCAGCTTGTATGCCTCGACGTTCGACGTGATGTGGGCGTCGGCGCGTCCAGCCAGCACTTCCTGGAAATCACGCGCCGGCGCTTCGACGATCTTGTGCGTCGCATTGGGAAAGAATTCCTTGACCTGCTTTTCCTGGGTCGTGCCAAGCGTGGCCGCGACCGTCACGCCGGCCTGGTCCAGGTCGCCCCAGTCCTTGTACTTGTCGGCATTCTTCGCCAGGATCAGCGGCACGGTGACCAGCGAAAAGTAACTCGTCGAATAACCGGCCGCCTTGGCGCGCGACGGCGAGACAGAGGCCGAACCGGTCAGGTGGTAGGCACCGGAGACCACGCCGTTGACCAGGGTCTTCCAGTCGGTCGGCACGAACTCGACCTCGACGCCGAGGTCCTTCGCCATCTCGGTCATCACATCGATGTCGTAACCGGTGTAGGAATTGTTGGCGGGGTCCTTCATCGTCATCGGATTCCAGTCGCCGGTGGTGCCGACCTTGAGCACGCCGTCGTTGAGGATCTCCTTCAGCGCGGATTGCGCCTGCGCGGGCGCGGTGAGTACAAGCAGCATCAGCGGGGCTGCCACAACGGATAGGAATCGCATCGGTGGTCTCCGGGGTTGTTGTCGCGAAATCATTGCCCGAATCTCAGGAAATTGCAAGAGAATGAATATATTGCGTGACATTAAACGCTATGATCAAATGCCCTGCGCGACTCATCCCGTGAACAACCATGCCGCCAGAGCAACCGAGGACAATGATCAGCATCGACCGGGTGTCGAAATTCTTCGGCGAATTCCAGGCGCTGAACCAGGTATCGATCGAGGTCATGGCCGGCGAACGGGTCGTTGTCTGCGGACCCTCCGGATCCGGGAAGTCGACCATGATCCGCTGCATCAACCAGCTCGAAACCCATGAATCCGGCAGGATCATCGTCGATGGCGTTGAACTCGACGGCAGCCGCGAGGCATTGAATGCGATTCGCGCCAGGGTCGGCATGGTGTTCCAGCAGTTCAACCTGTTTCCGCACCTCACCGTGTTGCAGAACCTGACACTTGGCCCGGTCAGGGCGCGCGGCCTCTCGGAGCCCGCCGCACGGGAACTGGCCATGCACTACCTCGATCGGGTTCAGATTCCGGAGCAGGCCGACAAATACCCGCGCCAGTTGTCAGGTGGACAGCAGCAGCGTGTAGCGATCGCCCGCGCACTATGCATGGAGCCCGGCATCATGCTGTTCGACGAGCCGACCTCGGCGCTCGACCCGGAGATGATCAACGAGGTGCTCGAGGTAATGGCGGGGCTCGCGGAAAGCGGCATGACGATGATCTGCGTGACCCATGAAATGGGATTCGCACGCCGCGTCGCCGACAAGATGGTTTTCATGGATCACGGCGAGATCGTCGAGACCGGGCCGCCTGATCGATTTTTCGAAAACCCCGAAAGCAAGCGCTGCCAGGACTTCCTGCAAAAGATTCTGCACCATTGACGGGAATCGAATGAAGAGATTACTAGCAATCCTGCTATGCCCGCTATTCTTGACGGGCTGTTCCGCGGACTGGGGCTGGTACGTCGTCAATCCCGGAACCAAACAGGGTCTCACCAACCTGAAATTTTTGCTGGGCGGACTCCAGTACACGGTATTACTGTCGTTTACCGCGATACTGATTTCGATCACGATCGGCCTGCTCATCGCCCTGCCCGGTTTGTCGTCGAATGGCTGGTTGCGGGGCTTCAATCGGCTGTACGTCGAACTGATCCGCGCGATCCCGATCCTGGTGCTGATCCTGTGGGTGTATTACGGCATGCCACAGATCTCGGGCCTGTCGATCTCGGTGTTCTGGGCCGGCGTGATCGCGCTCGCGCTGTCGGACAGCGCCTTCGAGGCGGAGATTTTTCGCGCCGGCATCCAGTCGATCGACAAGGGGCAATACGAGGCCGCGCATTCGATCTCGCTGAGTTACGGCGACACCATGCGATTCGTCATCCTGCCGCAGGCGATCAAGCGCATCCTGCCGGCGCTCGGCAATCAGCTGGTCTACATGCTGAAGATGTCATCGCTGGTCTCGGTCATCGGCATGCAGGAACTGACCCGCAAGGCCAACGAGCTCGTGGTCACCGAGTACCGGCCGCTGGAGATCTACACCATCCTGGTGCTCGAGTACCTGGTGCTGATCCTGCTGGTTTCGGCGGCGGTACGCTGGCTGGAGCGGCGCATGAATACCGATGAACGTCATTGATACCGAACCATTGAGGGAGCGAGGCGCATGTCAGCCTGGATAGAAATGATCGGCGACGAAGAAGCCGACGAGTCGCTGAAGGCGGCTCTCGATCTCGCGCGTACGCCACACGGCACCGTGGACAATGTCATGCGAGTGCATTCGCTGCGGCCCTCGACCCTGCGCGGACATGTCCTGCTGTACCGCGCCGCGTTGCATGACGACGACAATACGCTACCCACCTGGCTGCAGGAGACCATCAGTTCCTACGTATCGATCCTGAACGACTGTGCCTACTCGCTGGCGAACCACTGGGCCAACGCGCGCCACCTGATCGGCGACAAGGAACGCGCGCAGGCGATCAAAGACGCCCTCGCCGCGCGCCGGCCGGAGGACGCCTTCGAGGGTGCAGAGCTGGCCCTGCTCGAGTACGCGGAAAAACTGACGCTGTCACCCGGCGCGATGGAACGCGGCGACGTCGAGGCGCTGCGCGCGGCCGGCCTCGATGACGGCCAGATCCTCGAGGCCAATCAGATCGTGGGCTATTTCAACTACGTCAATCGGTGCCTCAACGGCCTCGGTGTAACCACCGACGGCGATATTGTCGGGTATTACTCGTCCAGTGATAGTGTTGCTTAAAAAGAAATTAGTTGCATATAATGCATCATTTTCTTCACCCATCATCTGGATGACCGTTTGCCATGCCCTACGCTGAAGCCCGTCACGTCGGAATCGGGGCTATACCGGTCGTCGACATAACCCGGCTGCGCGATGGCAGCGACCCGATGCCGGTCGCAAATGCACTGCATGCCGCCAACCGGAATCTCGGATTCATCTACATCAGGGGACACGGTATCCCAACGACGGTCATGGAGGATGCGAGGGAGAGCGCCCTCGCGTTCTTTCGCCGCCCCGCTGCCGAAAAGGCGAAGGTCACGATCTCGGCGAAACACCGCGGCTGGCTGGACTGTGGCGCGGCGAAAATGGACGACGACGCGCGTACCGACCTGAAGGAGAGCTTTCTCTGGGGATACCAGGACGAGGCCGGGGAAACCCCGGACGACCACCCGCTGCGCGGGACTAACCGCTGGCCGGACTTCATCGCCGACATGCCACCGCGCTCGATGTCGTTTTTTCACCACGCGCACGACGTGGCGCATCATTTGCTTCGCGGTTTCGCACTGGCATTGGGGCTGCCGCGGGACGCATTCCTGGGCGCCGGCGGACCGCCGCTCAGCCGCGCTTCGTACGTTTACTATCCCGCGCAGCCGGATGACCTGGGCGCCGACCAGTTCGGTGTCGGACCACATACCGACTTCGGCGTGTTGACCGTGTTGTGCCAGGACTCGGTAGGCGGCCTGCAGGTCCGCGACGTCGACGGCGACTGGATCCACGCCCCGCCGATCGACGGCACGCTGGTGGTGAACGTGGCCGATCTGCTGATGCGCTGGACCGGCGGCGCCTACAAGTCCACTCCGCACCGGGTGGTGAATCGTTCCGGCAGGGAAAGACTGTCGCTCGTGCTGGCATTCGATCCGCCGCCGGAAACGGTGATCGACGCGCGCGACATATACGGCGCGGAGTATCCCGCCAGCGATCCGCCGATCACCTGCGGGGACTACCTCATCGAACGCTTCGGGCGGGCATTCGCCTACCGCCTCAATCGGGCGGATGAGTAAGAAACCCCGTGCGGCCGCCGGCGCTGCCGTGGACATGGCGATCGGATCGGCGCTACACGACCTGCGCAAGAGCAGGGGGTTGTCGGCCAGGGAACTCGCCTCGATGGCCGATACATCCGCGGCGATGATCAGCCGCATCGAAAACGGGCTGGTGTCACCGTCGATCTCGACGCTAACGCTGCTCAGCAGCGCCCTCGACGTACCGTTGATCAGCCTGTTTCGCAACACGGCATCGAAGCGCGTCGATTTCACCCACGTCAAAAAGAGCCAGGGTATCAAGTCGACCCGTATCGTCGATGCGCACAGCCACGAGTTCGTCAACCTGGCGCTGCACGTGCGCCCGGACCTGCAGTTCGAGGCGCGCATGGTGACGCTGGTTCGCCAGCAGGCGAAACCCCCCGTATACGTCGGCCATGGCGTGGTATTCATCTACGCGATCTCGGGCGAAGCGATGTATCACTACGGCCAGCAGGAAATCCTGCTGCAGGAGGGTGACAGCCTGAGTCTCGATGCCGAAATGAACCATGGTTTCCGCAAGGTGGTCACCCCGGAGTTCACCTTTCTCAGCGTCCAGTCGGAGCCGCGCCGATGAAATCCACTGCCGGTCTCGCGGAAGGCGCGCGAAACCTGGTGGCCAATTGCGCCGAACTGGTGGCCGGCGAAACGGTACTGATCGTGCACGAGGACCCGGGGCTCGGCTGGTACGATGCCGGGGTGGTGTCCGCGGTGACCTCCGAGGTGCGACGATTGGGCATCGAACCGGAGATGTATCCTGTTGGCGCGCCGGATGCGGAGACAGCGGCCGGTGTGTTCGAGGCGATGCGACAGTACGACTGCACCCTCTTTTTTTCACGCATCGGTGACCAGAACCGTTTCGACAGGCTGCCGCCCGGCAATCGCGCCGTGATGTGCTACGCCCGTGATGCCGGCACGCTGGCCTCGGCCTACGGCCGCGCAACTCACGGCGCTTTTCTGGATCTCAAGGACGCCATCAACGGCATCCTCCTCTCGGCATCCCGGATCGAAATAAGCTGCCCACTCGGCACCCGCATCGCCGGCCGGCCCCCGGCAAACGCGCGACCGGGATCCGGCGAGGTGTCGACCCGGCGCTTCCCTGTGGGCGTTCCCCGGCCGATGGAGGCCGCCGGTTTTTCAGGCCGCGTCGCGGTTGCCCGTTACCTGACGCCAACCGGTTCGCGGTACTACCAGCCGGGCAGCCTCGAACTGGATGACCCGATGTTTGCCGATGTGGAGAAAGGACGCATCGCCGGCTTCGAGGGTCCCGTGGACCAGGTTGAGCGTGTGCAAGAGCATTACCGCCTGGTTGCCGAACAATTCGACATCGACGCCGACGCGGTGGATTCCTGGCATGCGGGCATTCACCCTGCCTGCACTTATGAATATTCCGCGCGCAGCAACCCGGATCGCTGGTCCAATTCTGTGTTCACCAATCCCCGTTTCCTGCATTTTCATACCTGCGGAGAGTATCCGCCGGGGGAGATCTGCTGGATGGTGCTCGACCCGACCATAACCGTAGACGGGGTGAAGCTGTGGGATGGGGGGCGTTTGCGGCCGGAAGACTTTGACCGGGGAAGGAACTGCCTGGACCGCTGGCCCGAACTTATCGAGCTGTTCGACCATCCTTCGGACCGGATCGGATTGGCGGAAGCCTGATTGCCGCGCAATTGGGCAGCGAACTTACCCCTTCCTTGCCTTGAACTCAATCGTTTTCCAGATTCTCGAGATCGGCAAGATCCTGGTGACGACCAACAGCTTTTTTGTTCTGCTTGAAACTCTCGAGGTCGATGAAATCGATCGTCCCGCCTTGCAACGTGATAGTTACCCTTGATTCATAGCAGGAATCGAATTCGAGGCCGGTGACGCTGGTGAGCAAATCGATTCTTCCCGGTGGCTGCCCAAGCTGCACCACGTATCCCGGGCTCAAAAAATCTTCTCGGCTGATATCCAGCGAAGAAAAACCGAATTCCTCGAGTGCGTTTAATATGTGAGCGGCGTTGGAATCGTCGACCCAGACCCAAATATCGAGATCTTTCGTATAACGCGGATAACCATGAAATGCGAGCGCATATCCGCCGACAACCAGGTACCTAACGTTGTGCTTGTTGAATAACTCGATAAACTCTTTGAAATCCTTGTTGATCATTATATTTCCAGTTATTGAACTCTTCCCGGATGGATTCCAGAGCCTCGAGTCTCGACGCATAAGACTGTCGGATCCAATAGCTGTACTCACTTCCCTGTTCGGTCAGCCTGCATTTGCTAACGGCGGTTTTGTCAATGACTGACATACATTCAACTCGAGTTACTTCAACGTATTATATCAAAACGTTGCCCCGCCTGACTGGTGTGGCACGGGCCTGAAATCAGGCATACATTGCTTTTATATAGCGCAGCAACTCAAGGATGAAACCTTTCACCTGGCGGTAATGGTTGCAGGGAGCCGCACTCGCAATTCATAGGCCATAGTACGCCTGCACGTGTTTCAGGAATCGGCGCTTTCCAGCGCGACCAGCAGGCCGCCCTCGGTGACCTGGTCGCCTGGCGCGACATGCACTTCCGCCACCACTCCGTCCCGGGGTGCGGCAAGCGAATGCTCCATCTTCATCGCCTCGAGCACCAGTAGAACATCGCCTCGAGAAACCGTGGCGCCGGTCTCGACGTTCATCACGCGCACCACCCCCGGCATGGGCGCGAACACGGCGTCACCCGCGCCCTGGTCCGCCGCCGATTCCGCGAGCGCATCGGGAAGTTGGAAGGTCGCGGCCTGCCCGGACAGAAATACCGCCACCCTGCCCGGCGTCGTCACCACCTCGGCATGGCGGCGCACGCCATCGGTAGTGACGCGGTAGCGATTGTCTCCGTCCGCCGCCACCGCGAGTTGCAGTTCCCCTTCCGGCGTGATCACCGCGAAGCTGCCGTCGTGAAGGCCGGTGACCTCCAGCGAGAGCCGTTCCCCCTCATGCTCGAGTTGCACGTACTGGCGCGCGTCTGTCCAGTGACGCCAGCCGGCAAGCAGGTCCCAGGGATCGATTCCCTCGCGCCGGGCGAGCAGCCCGAGGGCGCCGAGCGCCGCCAGTGCGGTGACGACCGCCGACGGCGGCTCCTCCGCCGCGAGGTTCGCAACATCGCGGCCGATCAGGCCGGTATCCACCGCGCCACTGGCGAAGTCCAGGTTGCGTGCCAGGCGCCCGAGAAAGGCCAGGTTGGTGACCGATCCCGCGACGTGGCAGCGCGACAGCGCCGCGTCTAGCAGGTTGAGCGCGGCGCCGCGGTCGGGGCCGTGGACGATGAGCTTGGCGATCATCGGGTCGTACCACGGGCTGATCTCGTCCCCCTGGCGGACGCCGCTGTCGATACGAACGGCCCCGCGCTCAAATTCCGTACCCTCGGGAAACGCGAGGTAGTCGAGCCGCCCGGTGGCGGGAAGAAAGTCACGCGCGACATCCTCGGCGTAGACCCGCGCCTCGAAGGCGTGACCATCGATGGAAAGGTCGTCCTGGACGAATGGCAGCGCCTCCCCCGCGGCGACGCGCAGCTGCAGTTCGACGAAGTCGAGTCCGGTGATGGCCTCGGACACCGGGTGTTCCACCTGCAGGCGGGTGTTCATCTCCATGAACCAGAAACCGTCCTCGCGCAGCGCGCCGGCGCCGTCGGCGATGAACTCCACGGTGCCCGCGCCAACGTAGCCGATGGCGCGCGCCGCCTCCACGGCTGCCCGACCCATGGCCGCGCGCACCGCGGCCGGCATACCCGGGGCGGGTGCCTCCTCGATCACCTTCTGGTGACGTCTCTGGAGCGAGCAGTCGCGCTCGAACAGGTGGACGATGTTGCCGTGGCTGTCGCCGAACACCTGGATCTCGATATGGCGGGGCTGCTGGATGTACTTCTCGACCAGGCAGGCCGGGTCGCCGAAGCTGGACGCCGCCTCGCGCTGAGCGCCCGCGAGGGCCGCGGAAAACTCCTCCGGCCGGTTCACCAGGCGCATGCCCTTGCCGCCGCCGCCCGCGCGCGCCTTGATCAGTACGGGGTAACCGATTTCCGCAGCGGCGTTAGCCAGTTCTCCGGGATCCTGGGAAGCGCCATGGTAGCCGGGCACCACCGGCACGCCGGCCTGTTCCATCAGCGTCTTGGCGGCGTCCTTGAGCCCCATGGCGCGGATGGCGTCTGCGGATGGACCGACGAACACCAGCCCCGCCGCTTCCACCGCGGCGACGAAGTCCGGTTGCTCGGAGAGAAAGCCGTAGCCCGGATGGATGGCCTTCGCGCCGGTCTGGCGCGCGGCGGCGATGATTCGCTCTCCGAGGAGATAGCTTTCGTTCGCCGCCGGCGGGCCGATGTGCACCGCCTCGTCCGCCATGGCGACATGCTTCGCAGCGGCATCGGCGTCGGAATACACCGCCACCGTGTCGATGCCCAGGCGCCGCGCGGTGGTGATGACGCGGCAGGCGATTTCCCCGCGGTTTGCGATCAGGAGCTTGTTGAACATGACGCCCCTACATCCGGAACACGCCGAAGCGCGTTTCGTCGATGGGCGCGTTGAGCGCCGCGGACAGCGACAGCGCGAGCACGTCCCGGGTCTTGGCCGGATCGATGATGCCGTCGTCCCAGAGACGCGCGGAGGCATACAGCGGATGCGACTGGTGCGCGAACATGTCGATGGTGGGCTGCTTGAACGCGGCCTCCTCCTCGGCCGACCACGTCCCGCCCTTGCGCTCGATGGCGTCACGCCGAACCAGCGCGAGCACGGTGGCAGCCTGCTCGCCTCCCATCACCGAGATCCGGCTGCCCGGCCAGCTCCAGAGAAAACGCGGATCGTAGGCACGCCCACACATGCCGTAGTTTCCGGCACCGAACGAACCGCCCACCAGCACCGTGACCTTGGGCACCGCGGTGGTGGCCACAGCGGTCACCAGCTTGGCGCCGTCCTTGGCGATGCCGCCGGCCTCGTAGCTGCGGCCCACCATGAAGCCGGTGATATTCTGCAGGAACACCAGCGGGATACCGCGCTGGCTGCAAAGCTCAATGAAATGGGCACCCTTCACCGCAGACTCGGAGAAGATCACCCCGTTGTTGCCGATGATGCCCACCGGCATGCCCATGACATGGGCGAAGCCGCAGACCAGGGTGGCGCCGTAGCGCGTCTTGAACTCGTCGAAGCGCGAACCGTCCACGAGGCGCGCGATCACCTCGCGGATGTCGTAGGGCGTCTTCAGGTCGGCGGGCACCACGCCCGGGATCTCCGCGGGGTCGTAGCGCGGCGCCTCCACCGCTTGCAACGTAACACTCGGATTCTTGGCGCGGTTGAGATTGGCCACCGCGCGCCGCGCCAGCGCGAGGGCATGGGCGTCGTCGTTGGCGAGGTAGTCCGCCACCCCGGACAGGCGGGTATGCACGTCCGCGCCGCCGAGATCCTCCGCGCTCACCACCTCGCCGGTGGCTGCCTTCACCAGCGGCGGACCGCCGAGGAAGATGGTGCCCTGCTCGCGCACGATGATGGTGACGTCCGACATCGCCGGCACGTAGGCGCCGCCGGCGGTGCAGGAGCCCATGACCACCGCGACCTGGGGGATGCCGCGCGCGGACATGTTGGCCTGGTTGAAGAAGATGCGGCCGAAGTGATCGCGGTCGGGAAACACCTCGTCCTGGTTCGGCAGGTTGGCGCCGCCGCTGTCTACGAGGTAGACGCAGGGCAAATGATTGCGCGCGGCGATCTCCTGGGCGCGCAGGTGCTTTTTCACCGTCATCGGGTAGTAGGTGCCGCCCTTCACGGTGGCGTCGTTGCACACCACCATCACCTCCTGCCCCAACACCCGGCCGATACCCGCCACCATGCCAGCGGAAGGGCTCGCTCCGTCGTACATGTCGTGGGCGGCGAAGAGACCGATCTCGAGGAACGGCGAGCCCGGGTCGAGCAGCCGCGCCACCCGTTCCCGGGGAAGGATCTTGCCGCGGCCGACGTGGCGCGCGCGTGCCTCCTCGCCGCCGCCCGCCACCGCCGCCTGGACCGCCGCGTGCACCGGCGCCATCGCCGCCTCGTGGGCCGCCTGGTTGGCGGTGAACGACTTCGAGCGGGTGGAGACGGCGGACTGGAGTACCGCCATCAGCCCATGGCTCCCATGAGCTCGCGGCCGATCAGCATGCGCCGGATCTCAGAAGTGCCGGCGCCGATCTCCATCAGCTTGGCGTCGCGGAACAGGCGCGATACCGGGGTCTCGTTCATGAAACCCATCCCGCCCATGGCCTGCACCGCCTGGTGCGCCACCACCATCGCTTCCTCCGAGGCGTAGAGCACGCAGGCGGCGGCGTCCTGGCGCGTGACCTCGCCGCGGTCGCAGGCCTTCGCCACCTCGTAGGTATAGGCGCGCGCCGAGTTGAGCTTGGTGTACATGTCGGCGATCTTGCCCTGCATCAACTGGAAGTTGCCGATGGGCTGGCTGAACTGGGTGCGCTGTGCGAGGTAGGGCATGATCTCGTCGAGGCAGGCCGCCATGATGCCGGTGCCGATGCCGGACAGCACCACGCGCTCGTAGTCGAGCCCGGACATCAGCACGCGCACCCCGCGGCCTTCCTCGCCGAGCACGTTGTCGAAGGGCACCGCGACGTCCTGGAAGATCAGTTCCACGGTGTTCGAGCCACGCATGCCGAGCTTGTCGAAATGGGGCGACTGGGTGAATCCCGGCATGGACTTATCGATCAGGAAGGCGGTGATGCCGCGCGAGCCGGCCTCCGGGTCCGTCTTCGCGTACACCACCAGGGTATTGGCCTCACCGCCGTTGGTGATCCAGAACTTGGTGCCGTTGAGCACGTAGCAGTCGCTGTTCTTCTCGGCGCGCAGCTTCATGCTGACGACGTCCGAGCCGGCGCCGGCTTCCGACATCGCCAGCGCGCCGACGCTCTTTCCGCTGACGAGATCGGGCAGGTATCTCGCCCGCTGCTCTTCGCTACCGTTGAGACGGATCTGGTTGACGCACAGATTGGAATGCGCGCCGTAGCTGAGAGAGACGCTGGCGGAGGCACGGGCGATCTCCTCCGTCGCCACCACGTGCGCCAGGTAGCCCATGTCGGAACCACCGTACTCCTCCGGCACGGTAATACCGAGGAGGCCGAGTTCGCCCATCTCCTCCCACAGTTCCGCGGGGAATTCGTTTCTCCTGTCCACGTCGGCGGCGATCGGCCGGATGCGCTCCTGGGCCCAGCGGTGCACCATCTCGCGCAGGGCGTTGACCTCCTCGCCCAGGTCGAACTTCATGCTGGCGTCGAACATCGCTTCTTCCTCGGGTTCACTGGTGTGTGGGCGACCGGTTTCTCCCGGCGCGTCCCGTGTACGCATTATAGAGGACAGGCCGGCGCGCCGATTGCCGGACGCCACCGTCAGTCGTTTTCGCGGTCGCCATGACTCATCGGCTGTGAGATCACCAGGAAACGCAGCGGCGTGTCGCTGTCGTTGCGCATCTGGTGACGCGAGCCGGGCGGTACGTGCAGTCCCTGCCCCGCCTGCAGCGTATGCGCGGTGCCCTCGACCTCCAGCGCGGCCTCGCCCTCAAGCACGTAGAAGAACTGCTGCGCGCGGTGATGGCGGTGACGCTGCTCGGCGGTCCCTGCCGGCATGCGTTCCTCGATCACGCTGAGCGAGGGATCACACAGCAGATGCCAGCCGTCGCATTCGTCTCGCCAGGTGTAGTGATCGGCATTGTCGATGCTGACGACCCCGGTGCTGACGGCTGCCGGACTGCTCAAACCGGTGGCACCAGGTAGATCGGACTCGACCAGATCATGTGTCCGTCCTCCTGGATAATGCGCACGTAGAGCGCGTTGTCTCGATCGGCATGCAGCGGGATATCCCTCTCCAGTTGCGCCTGCGTCACCGGGTTCTCGTCCGGCAGGCGGAATACGCGGATGCGGCGCTCGATACCGCCGTTTTCGAACACCAGGTCCTCGCGGCCGATGTCGCGTACCGGGATCTCCGTCTTCACCAGCGCGGTATCGATCACCAGCGTGCCGGCCTCCGGGTCCTCCAGCCAGGCGTCGAAACCGCCGAGGCCTCCGGTGGTGAGCGCGGTCCATTCGAGACGGTCGTCGCCCACCGGGTCGAAGCGCTTGTCCAGGTTGTAGCGATTGATCGGGCTGACCCGCTCGAAGCGGTTGCCACGCAGTTCGGCATGACCGTCCCAGATGGTCTCGCGGCCGCGGCCGCGGTACTCCGATCCCTCCCAGATGACGCGGATGCGGCGACCGAGATCCGCCTCGTTGAACGGACGCCAGGTCTCGAGTGTCTCGAGGCCGTTACGGATGTCGATGCGCTCGATGGGCGCGTCCGCGAGGGCGTCGATGCGGAAAGTGACGCTCGCGGCATCACTGCCGACGATGTCGCCCATCATCGCTTCGCTCGTCATCTCGTGGGTGGTGGGACCGAGCAACGGATCCTCGGCGTAGCGCCGCCCGGATTCCGCCAGGGCGATGCGCGTATCCAGCACCATGCGGCAACCCGTGGTGCCATAGTGATGGCGCTTGCGTAGCGCGTCCATGATCCCAGCGCGGGTGAGCTCCGGCGCCAGCAGGCAACTCAGGCCGCCATAGGAACCGAACTTGGTGGCGCCGGGATGGGACGCCCCGGGGCGTCCCTTGTGGCCGTCGGAATTGGACAGGATGCCGACCCGGTATCCCTGCTCGAACGCGTCGTGGATCAGCCACTCGAAGGTACCCCAGGCGGAATGCACCTCCACCGCGCGTTCGAGCCGCTTGTCATGTGCCACCTTGATGTCAGCGTAGCGTCCGCCGATATGGGCGAACACCACGCAGTCCTCATCCTTCAACGCCTCGAACAGGCCCTCGGCGGAATTGGCGTCGGTAGCAACGTCATCGAGATCGTCAACCAGGGCATGGGAAGAGCGATGGATCTGCCTGCCCTCCTCCATCATCAGCACGTTGCGGTCACCGCCGAGACCGGTATTGCCTGACCACTCCCAGCCGGGGAACACGACGAAGCGGTGATCCAAGTTGAACTCTCGTGAGAGTTCGTTGAGGTGCTCCCAGAACGGCGTGGTGATCTGGAAGTCGTTACCCTGGTGGACGCAGATATCGAGGAATGCGCGGTCACGGGCGAACTGGTAGAAGTCGCGCGCGGAGTTGGTGCCAATGGTCTCCTCGGACTGGCCATGGAGATCGCCCCAGAAGGGGCTGAGGGACTGTTCCGTCACCACGCGGTTGGGATTCGAGAGGCAGGTGAATTCATCGATTTCGTCGCGCAGCATGATGACGAGATCGCCCGGTTCATGAACCGTAAGGCCCTCGATGACGTGTGCGAACTGACCCTGCTCGAATGTGATCGAATCCGGCAGACCATCCACTGGTATCGAGCTTTCCAGGCGGAACGTCTGCGCGCACTGGTCGGATGGATTCCCCCAGCGATCCTCTCCCTTGATCGACAGGGTGAATGCGTCACCCACCTTGCGCGACGTGGGCATGATCGCCTTGAAGCGCGCGGGCGGCCCGGGGATGATGGCGATCTCCGGTTGCCCGGGCAGCTCGACGTAGTTGTAGGTGGCGATGGCATCCACCAGCACGCGGAACTCGAAGGTGTGCTCGCAGAAGGTCTGGATGCGGATTCCCGGCGAACCCTGGCGGCGGTCGCCGAAGCGCACCACGATCTGATCTCCTTCCCGAAGAAACCCCCGTACTACCTTGATATAAAGCGTTTTATCCCAGGGCCTGATATTGCGCTTGGGATCGTATTCGACCTGCAGGACCGCGCCGTTGCTGGCTTCCACGGTGGTGTAATTGGGGCCCGCTGGATCGTCGAACTGCGGACGTCCCATGTCCGAGGCGAACCGGTGCACGACCTTGATCGAGCCGGTGTCATCGATGCCGAAATAACCGGCGGTATAGACAAGCGTGAATTCCTCGAATGATCCGGCTTCGAAACGTCCGTTGGGGGAAACCGTGGCGCTGCCCATCTTCTCGGGCAGGTACGTTGAATGGGGCATGAATCTCGGGTAGTTGACTCGCGGGCGAAGAAATGTGGCACAAGCCCACTGCCCGATCAATGCCCGGCCGGCCGAACCTCAGAGTTGTTCATTGACGAAGCTCGCTTCGAGCAGGATGCCCGCGGGATCGCGAAAGAACACCTGGGTGATATCGACGTCAGCAAGGTAGTGGCTACGATGGGGGATACCCGCACTACCCAGCCGATCCACGAGAGCGCGCGCGCCGGTCAGGCGGAATGAGACATGGTCGAGGTGCGAGGAAACCGGGGCGCCGTCCTCCGTAACAGTTTCACCCGAATCGTCACGCGAAAGATGGACGATTGCCCGGCCATCGGAATACAGCCAGTGCCCGGTGTTGCCGAAGCCCGGACGAAAACCTTCCTCGAGTCCGAGCATGTCGATGTAGAACCGCCTCACCTCTGACAGCAGGTCGGCGGGCGCACGGATGTTGATATGGTCAATGTACATGGCGCCAGCCATCATACCGGTATCGCCACCTGCCCACCAGCCAGGCGATCCGAACCGATCTCAGAATCAACCGCGAGTTTATTGAGACCGGTTTAACTCAGGCGTGTTGACGCGCTCTCCTGCTACCACGACTGTTGTCGCCGAAAAACTCGTCTTTGAACAATTCGTCGTCGTCGTCCCAGCCATGGTCGCGAAACCACTTGCGTTCGAGGTGAGCATCGAGGCGTCGCTTGACGTCCAGCCTTGCCCTCGCCTTGCGCGCCTGTGGACTAACCCGCAGTGACGGACCTTCACCATCCTCGTCGATATCGTCATCCAGCTCTTCAAGGTCCACGACATCGGAATCCATGATGTCCTCGTCGTCGAACAAATCAAGTCCTTCGTCCCTGGAAGACTTTGCTTTCTCTTTGCTCATGATCGATTACCCGGTAAACGATACTTGCCGCAAATTATCTGAAGATTTCGCTAAATCTCAATAAATTTTTTCCGTTTATAGCCCCTCAATTCAATCAGGATTTCTTATGGTTCAATACACAAAAATCCTGACAAATTAAACAGTTGCATGCTAATCGCGCCCACCCCGGCACCCATTCAGCTCTACTTTCCGCGCTCTTCCAGTCGGTCCGTCGCCAGTGCAGGTTCCCGTGAGAGCGCGCTTATCCGGTCCCGCAGATCCGGCGTCATCTCGAGTTCCAGCGCGTCCAGCGAGGGCCCCAGCTGCGCGACATCACGCGCGCCCAGAATCGGGCAGGTCACCGCGGGATGGCTTTTTGTCCAGGCAACCGCGAGCGTTACCGGGTGGATACCTGCCTCATGCGCAAAGGCAGTGAAACGGGAAGCAGTGTCATAGATCCAGGTCTCGTCGTAGCGCGCGGTGTAGTCCTTGTTCTCCACCAGGCGGCCCTGGTCCGGTCGCAGGTCGCTGCCATACTTGCCACTCAGGAGACCACCACCCACTGGTCCATAGGTCATCACGCCAAGGTTCTCCGCCACGGACAGCGGAAACAGCTCCGACTCGGCCTGGCGTTTCACCAGGTTGTACATCGGCTGGATCACGTCGAAGCCGGTCCATCCCCGGTGCCGGCTGATGCCAAGACCTTTCATCACCTGCCAGGCGGCATAGTTGCTGGCGCCGATGTACAGCACCTTGCCGGCGCGCACGAGATCCTCGAGCCCGCGCAGCGTTTCCTCCAGCGGCACGTCGTCGCTCCAGCGATGCATCAGCAGCACGTCGAGGCGATCGGTGCCTAGGCGATCCAGGCTCACTTCCACCGACTGGCGCAGATGGCGCCGGCTGACCCCGCGATCGTTGACGTCGTCGCCCATGGGCATGGCGCACTTGGAAGTGATGACCAGGCTATCACGCTCACCTGCCACGAGGCGACCGAGGATGCTCTCCGCCGCGCCGCGGCTGTAGACATTGGCGCAGTCGAAGAAATTGATGCCCGCATCGCGCGCCGCGCGGTACAGGTTCGCGGACTCGGCCTCGTCGGCCTCCTTGCCAAAGGACATGGTGCCGAAGCATACCTCCGACACCATGACGCCGGTGCGGCCAAGCGGCTTGTACTGCATGGAAAAGACTCGTGAAAAGTTATGCCTGTTGCGCGATCATTATGGCATGAAAATCCTGATCACCGGCGGCGCCGGTTTCCTCGGACAACGCCTCTGCCAGGCGTTGCTCGCGCATCCAGACGCCGCCTTAAAGCCCGACACGATCATCCTTCTCGACGCCCGCGAAGAGGCGCCTGGAATATCGACCCTGGACGCCGTCTCCTACTGGTGCGGAGACCTTTCAGGCAAAGACACCCTGACGCGGATTACCCGCCATGCGCCGGATGTCGTCTTTCACCTGGCCGCCGTAGTCAGCGGCCAGGCGGAACGCGATTTCGATATCGGCATGCGGGTCAATTTCCACGGCACCCTCGGCCTGCTAGAGGCGCTGCGCGCGGCCGGCAACAATCCGCGCCTGGTATTCAGCAGCTCGGTCGCGGTATACGGGCCCGCCGGTGGCCAGGTGACGACGGATCTCACGCCGCCGTCACCACGCAATTCCTACGGCGCGCAGAAGGCCGCCTGCGAACTCATCATCGAGGATTATCGCCGGCGCCAGCTCGTGGACGGCCTGTCCGTACGCCTGCCCACGGTGGTGGTCAGACCGGGAGCCCCCAATGCCGCGGCGTCATCGTTTGCCAGTGGCATCATCCGCGAACCCCTTGCCGGCGAGACGGCGATCTGCCCGGTGGCGCCGGAGATGAAACTGTGGATCTGTTCACCCGATACCGCCGTGGCTAACCTGGTCCACGCCATGATGTTGCCCGCCGACGCGGTCGGCGAATCGGGGGCCATCGCGCTGCCGGGCATCACCGTGCGGGTAGCGGACATGATCAGCGCACTTGAACGCCTGGGCCCTCCCGATGTAGTGTCCCGCATCCACATGCGGCGTGACCCGTTCATCGAGTCCATCGTCGGCGCCTGGCCGGCGGACTTCGATCTCGAACGCGCGCCCGCCATGGGGTTTCAACGTGATCGCGATATCGACCGCGTTATTCAGCAATATATCGAGAGCCAGAATCCGCCGGCCTGAACCGGCGCCGCACCAATGCAGGAAACAGACAGGGAAGCACCCGACACCGACCCCGAAGAGGACGGTCACGATATCATCTACACGCTGCGCACCGCGCACCAGAACCAGACCCAGCACCTCATGCTGGCGGACCAGAAGGCAAACGTGCTGGTGGGCATCGTCGCGGTCATTCTCACCATCCTGCTCACGCGGACAAATATCCTCACGGGATCCGAACCGGCGATGCGCAACATCGTTCTCGCCTTCGTATTCATCGAACTGGTGGCGCTGTTCCTCGCAATCCTGGTTATCACGCCGAAAACCGTGAACGGCGCCAGGCCGGGTTCCATCGACGGTATTCCGAACCCACTCTTTTTCGGTTATTTCACGCGCTTCAGCGAGGAAGAATACCTCGACTACATGCAACGCAAGCTGTCCGGAACCACTGCCGCGCGCCGCGTCCTGGTCGCGGATCTTTACCAGATCGGCCAGGTACTGAATCGAAAGTTCCGTCTGCTCAAGCTCGCCTATATTGCCACCGCTACCGGCTTTCTCTTCCTGTTCCTCAGCATCGGCTGGCTGGCCCTTGCCGGCGCCAATAGCGGCTGACGCGGAATGCCCAACAGCGCGCTTTATCTCCTCACCATCGTCCTGTGGGGAAGCTCCTGGTACGTCATCAAGCTGCAGCTCGGCACGGTGGCGCCCCAGGTTTCGGTGTTCTATCGATTCCTGATCGCCGCCCTGGTGTTGATCGCCTGGTGTCTCGCGCGAGGCAGGCCGCTACGCTATGGCTGGCGTGGACACCTGCGCTTTGCCTTTATCGGCCTGTTTCTCTTTAACCTGAACTACTTCGTGATCTACTACGCTTCGTTCCACCTCACCACGGGGCTGGTGGCGGTGGTGTTCAGCAGCATCCAGATCTTCAACATGGTGATCGGTCACCTGGTACTCGGTGATCGCATTACCTGGCGCATGGGAGTTGGCGCGGGGGTTGGCATTGTCGGCATCGCCCTCGTGTTCTCGCCGGAAATCCGCGCAATGGACTGGTCTGCTGATACGCTGCGCGGAATCACCCTCGCCCTCGCGGGCACGCTGTCGGCCTCCGCGGGAATGATCAGCTCGGCGCGCTTCCAGCGCGAGGGCTATCCCGTCCTCCAGACCAATACCTGGGGCATGACCTGGGGCGCCGCCCTGATGCTGATGTATGTGCTCGTTGCGGGCGTGCCATTCAGCGTCGAGATCAGCGCGCCCTATATCGGCGGCATGATCTGGCTATCCGTGTTTTCCACGGTACTGGGATTCGGCTGCTTCCTCACTCTCGTGGGACGCATCGGCGCGGGGCGCGCCTCGTACGCCATGGTGGTGTTCCCTATCGTCGCGCTTCTGATCAGTACCGCGCTCGAGGGCTACACATGGACCAGCATCGCTACCGTGGGTCTCGCGCTTGCCATTGCCGGAAACGTGATCATCCTGCTGGACCGGCAGGGCGCCCTGCCACAGCGATCACCGCCTGTGGCTGGTTGAACCTAGTCCAGGAACGATCCCATCCAGCGGTCGTACTCCGCCTCCCGCGTCATCGCCGCCATCCAGGCCTTGTCCGGGAGTCCCGTCAGGTCTTTCGGCGCGGTACCATTCCTGAGCGCCTTCATGGTGTCGTGCACCGCGCGATAGGCGGCCATGATGGGCTGGTGACCCTGGAGGCAGATGCGCACCCCGCAGGACGCGAGGTAGTCGCGGTCCATGATCTCCGGGCCGGCGCCGCCCAGGATCAGCGGCAGCGTGGCGACCTTCGCGACCGCCTCGAGATCCACCTTCGTCTGCACCGCAATCAGGAACAGCGCGTCGACGCCGGTGTCCTGGTAGGCGCGCACGCGTTCGATGGCGTCTTCCACCCCATGCACGGACACCGCGCTGGTACGCGCGGCGATGACGAGGTCCGGATCCTGGCGGCCGGCCACCGCGGCCTGCATCTTGCCAAGGCCTTCCGCCAGCGACACCAGGCGCGTCTTGCCGCCACTGCCGAACGGGCGCGGCAGTTCCGTGTCCTCGATGGACAGGCCGCTGACGCCGGCGGTTTCCAGTTCCTCCACCGTGCGCTTCGCATTGAGCGCGTTGCCGTAGCCGTGATCGGCATCCACCATGAGGGAGATGTCGGCGCCGCGGCAGATACGATGGGCCTGGTCGGCGAATTCGCTCAGCGTGAGTACGATGTGATCGGGATCGCCCAGCACCGTGAGCGACGCCACCGAGCCGGCGAACATACCGCATTCGAAACCGAGGTCGAGCGCGATACGCGCGGAGACCGGGTCGAACACGGAGGCCGGGTGGACGCAGGCTTCACCCGAGAGGATGGCGCGGAAACGGCGGCGGCGATCTGTCCAG
>JAUILZ010000055.1 GCA_030432755.1 Gammaproteobacteria bacterium
CAGGAACACCACGATGTACGGTACCCCCACCTGGCGCGCCAGCAGGATGTGCTCACGGGTCTGCGGCATCGGACCGTCAGCAGCAGAACACACCAGGATCGCGCCGTCCATCTGCGCCGCGCCCGTGATCATGTTCTTCACGTAGTCCGCGTGGCCCGGGCAGTCAACGTGCGCGTAGTGACGCGCCTGCGTCTCGTACTCCACGTGCGCCGTCGCAATCGTAATACCGCGCTCGCGCTCTTCCGGGGCGTTGTCAATCTCGTCGAACGCCTTCACCGCGCCACCAAACTTCGTCGACAGCACCTTCGTCAGCGCCGCAGTCAACGTCGTCTTGCCATGGTCCACGTGACCAATCGTACCTACGTTCACGTGCGGCTTCGTTCTCTCAAATTTTTCTTTCGACATTTTCAGACTCTCTTTGAAAACAATGTGAAATGCTGATTCCCGTATGCGGTATCGACGGTTGCCGTCAGGCGGCGCGAATGGAATCCGCCACGCTCACCGGCACCGGGGCGTACTTCTCGAATTCCATGGTATAGCTCGCACGCCCCTGGGTCGCGGACCGGAGGGCCGTGGCATAGCCGAACATTTCGGACAACGGTACCTCGGCGCGGATCACCTTGCCCGCGGGCGCCTCGTCCATCTCGTGGATCATGCCGCGGCGCGAATTGATATCGCCGTTGACATTGCCCATGTACTCTTCCGGCATCACCACTTCCACCGCCATCATCGGCTCGAGCAGTTGTGGCGCCGCCCGGCGGCAGGCCTCGCGGAACGCCATCGCGCCGGCGGCCTTGAAGGCATGCTCGGAGGAATCCACCTCGTGGTAGGAACCATCGACCAGGGTAACGCGCACGTCGATCACGGGATAACCCGCGAGCGTGCCGGTCTGCATCGCTTCCTGGATGCCCTTGTCCACGGCGGGGATGTATTCCCTCGGCACCACGCCGCCCTTGATCTGGTCGACGAACTCGTAGCCCGCACCGGCCTCCAGGGGCTCCACCCGCAGCACGACATGGCCGTACTGGCCGCGGCCGCCGGTCTGCTTGGCGTACTTCGTCTCCTGCTCCACCGCGCGGGTGATGGTCTCGCGGTAGGCGACCTGGGGCCTGCCCACGTTGGCATCCACGTTGAACTCGCGCTTCAGGCGGTCGATGATGATCTCCAGGTGCAGTTCGCCCATCCCGGAAATGATGGTCTGGCCGGATTCCTCGTCGGTGGATACGCGAAACGAAGGATCTTCCTGGGCGAGACGGCCGAGGGCCAGGCCCAGTTTCTCCTGGTCCGCCTTGGTGCGCGGCTCAACGGCCTGGGAAATCACGGGATCCGGGAATTCCATCCGCTCGAGCACCACCTCGTGCGCCGGGTCACACAGCGTATCGCCCGTGGTCACTGTCTTCAGGCCCACCGCGGCGACGATCTCGCCGGCGCGCACTTCCTTGATGTCCTCGCGGTCATTGGCGCGCATCAGCAGCAGCCGGCCGATACGCTCCTTCTTCTGCTTCACGGAGTTGTATACCGTGTCGCCCGCCTTGAGGACGCCGGAATACACCCGCAGGAAGACCAGCTGGCCGAGGAACGAATCGGACATGATCTTGAAACCGAGCGCGGAGAACGGTTCGTTGTCGTCCGCGTGGCGTTCCACCGGGGTTTCACCGTCCGCCGCGACGCCGCGAATGGCCGGCACCTCGGTGGGGCTCGGCAGGTAATCGATCACCGCGTCGAGCATCGCCTGGACACCCTTGTTCTTGAACGCGCTGCCGCACAGTACGGGCACCAGGTCGTTGCGCAGCACGCGCTGGCGCAGACCGGAACGGATCTCGTCGACGGACAACTCCCCGTTCTCGAAGTACTTCTCCATCAGGGACTCGTCCGCTTCCGCGGCCGCTTCCACCAGCTTGTCGCGGCAGGTGGCGGCCACTTCGAGCATTTCCGCCGGGATGTCGCGCTCCTCGAAGCGGACACCCATGTTTTCCTCTTCCCAGTACACCGCCTTCATGGTGACCAGGTCCACCACGCCAGCGAACGTGTCCTCGGCGCCGATGGGCAACTGGATCGCCAGCGGGTTGGCGCCGAGACGTTTTTCGATCTGTCCCAGCACGCGCGAGAAATCCGCGCCCATGCGATCCATCTTGTTGACGAAGGCGATACGCGGAACGTGATACTTGTCGGCCTGGCGCCAGACCGTCTCGGACTGGGGCTCGACGCCGCCCACGGCGCAGAACACGGCCACCGCGCCGTCGAGCACACGCAGGGAACGCTCCACCTCGATGGTGAAGTCGACGTGTCCCGGGGTGTCGATGATGTTGATCCGGTGTTCCGGGTATTGTCCGGACATGCCGCGCCAGAAGCAGGTGGTGGCGGCGGAGGTAATGGTGATGCCGCGCTCCTGCTCCTGCTCCATCCAGTCCATCACCGCGGTGCCCTCGTGGACCTCGCCGATCTTGTGCGAGATGCCGGTGTAGAACAGCACGCGTTCGGTGGTCGTGGTCTTGCCCGCATCGATATGCGCCATGATACCGATGTTCCGGTAGCGCTCTATGGATGTCTTGCGGGCCATTGTTCTGTACGGGCTTGGGGTCTGGTGTCCTGGATTACGTGCGGACGCTAGAAACGATAATGAGAGAAGGCTTTGTTTGCCTCTGCCATCTTGTGGGTGTCCTCGCGCTTCTTCACCGCGGTACCGCGCTCCTCGGCGGCGTCCATCAGCTCGCCGGCGAGGCGCGCGGTCATGGACTTCTCGTTGCGGCGGCGCGCGGAATCCACGAGCCAGCGCATCGCCAGGGCGATCTGGCGGCTCGGGCGCACTTCCACGGGCACCTGGTAGGTCGCGCCACCGACGCGGCGGCTCTTGACCTCCACCCCGGGGCTGACGTTCTCGAGCGCGGAGTTGAACACTTCCACGGGATCACCCTTGCCGCGCTCGCGGATGATGTCGAACGCGCCATACATGATGCTTTCGGCAACGGATTTCTTGCCGTCCAGCATCATGATATTGATGAACTTGGCGACCGTCTGATCCTTGTATTTCGGATCCGGCAGAATTTCGCGCTTGGGAACTTCTCTGCGTCTCGGCATCGGGTGTTCTCGTCAGTTAGTCAATGCAAAAAAATTCCGCTCTTCCCGCATAGGTTATTCGCGGCAAAAGCTGAAAAAATTTCGGGGCATCCCTGACCGCGCCGGCGAGCGACGCGTCCAAGACGCCGGTAAATTCAATCGTGTGAAGCCTGGTCTATGCGCGCCGGGCGAATCCGGCGCCAACTCCCTGTCAGTGCTTCACCAGCAGGAGTTTGGGCAGTTCCGGTCTCCGGACCCCGCGGATGGAATCCGCCGGACCGTACCGGGGCCGACTGCCAGCCTTGATCAGTTAAACCTTATCCAGAGGCGTGCGAAATCAGGATTTCGGACGCTTGGCACCATATTTTGACCGGCCCTGTCTGCGGTCGGAGACGCCGGAGGTGTCCAGCGCGCCGCGCACGGTGTGATAGCGCACACCAGGCAGGTCTTTTACCCGGCCACCCCTGAGCAGAACAACGGAGTGTTCCTGCAGGTTGTGGCCCTCGCCACCGATATAGGTGGTAACTTCATACCCGTTGGTCAACCTGACACGGGCCACCTTGCGAAGCGCGGAGTTCGGCTTCTTCGGGGTGGTGGTGTAAACGCGAGTGCATACTCCACGCCGCTGCGGGCAGGCCTGCAGCGCAGGCACATTGGACTTCTTGACCTGCTGCTGGCGGGGCTTTCTGACCAGTTGGTTGATGGTTGGCATGCGTACTCGGTTATCGCGAAACAGGGTGTCGGGAAACTCGCCGGAAGCGGCAACCCGAAGGGGTGCTACCAGCAAGGGGCCGCGATTTTATGCGTCGCCGGACCCCCTGTCAAGGCTGGTTTTACGCCATTTTCTGGCATTTTCCGCGACGCAGCATCGACGCCCCGGATGGCGCGTCCCGGACGGCCGGAAAACCGGCCGACCGGGGTATACGGGCCCGGATCAGGCCTCGCTGATCTCCAGTTCGAGGGACTCGTCGCCGGCGGTGTCCACCGTGCCGAGCAACTCCTCGAGTTCCTGGTTTTTCTGCATATCCTCGAGGCGGTTGCGCTTGCGCTCCTCGTGGAAGGCGAGACCGGTGCCGGCGGGAATCAGCCGGCCGACGATCACGTTCTCCTTCAGGCCGCGCAGTTCGTCCACCTTGCCATTGACCGACGCCGCGGTGAGAACCCGGGTGGTCTCCTGGAAGGACGCCGCGGAAATGAAGGATTCCGTGGTCAACGAGGCCTTGGTGATGCCCAGCAGTTCCGGGACGAAGGTCGCCGGCGTCTTGCCGTTGGCTTCCATGTCGTCGTTGTAGTCCAGCAGCATTGCCTTCTCCACCTGCTCCCCGGGGAGGAAGCTGCTCTCGCCGACGTCCTTGATCCGGACCTTGCGCAGCATCTGGCGAACGATCACCTCGATATGCTTGTCGTTGATCTTCACGCCCTGGAGCTGGTAGACGTCCTGGACCTCGTTGACGATGTAGTCGGCAAGGCTGGCGACGCCGCGGAATTCCAGGATATCGCTGGCCAGCGGCGGACCTTCCACCACGACCTCGCCCCGTTCCACGGATTCGCCCTCGAACACGTTGATCCGCCGGGTCTTGGGAATCAGGGTCTCGAAGGTCTCCCCATCCTTGGCGGTAATCACCAGGCGGTACTTGCTCTTGGTTTCCTTGCCGAAGGACACCACGCCGGTGGCGGCGGCCAGGATGGCCGGCTCCTTCGGCTTGCGCGCCTCGAACAGCTCCGCCACCCGCGGCAGACCACCGGTGATGTCCCGGGTCTTGGAGGATTCCTGGGGAATCCGCGCGATGACGTCACCCACGCCCACTTCCTGGCCGTCCTCGAGCATGACGATGGCGTCCGGGGGAAGCTGGTAGCGCGCGTCCACATCGGTGCCGGGGATCTTCACCGGCTTGCCGCTCGCGTCCACCAGGCTGATGGTGGGCTTGATGTCATGGGCGCTGCCGCGGCGACGCTGCGGATCCAGGATCACGTAGGTCGTGCGCCCGGTGATGTCGTCGGTCTGCATGTTCACCGTCACGCCTTCCAGCAGGTCGGTGAAC